>NZ_CP013243.1:1464349-2928698 GCF_001889325.1 Clostridium sporogenes
CGAATCCCATATCCCCTGGCCTTGCAATTCCCATTACTGCATTTAGGTTAGCTCCATCATAATATAATAATCCACCGGCTTCATGAACTAACTCACTTATAAGTTTTATATCTTTTTCAAATAATCCTAAAGTACTTGGATTTGTAAGCATTAACCCTGCTATTTCATCATTTAAAACCTTTTTAAGTTCTTCAATAGAAACTCTACCATCCTCACCAGATTTTATTTCTACAATGTCAAATCCAGCTACTGATGCACTAGCAGGATTTGTACCATGTGCTGAATCAGGAACTATAATTTTTGTTCTTTTTGTATCTCCTCTTTTTTCATGGTAAGCTTTTATAACTAAAAGACCAGTATACTCACCATGTGCACCTGCTGCTGGTTGAAGAGTAAAATCATCCAGTCCTGTAATTTCACATAATCTAACCTTTAGATCATACATTAATTCTAATGCACCTTGTGAAATATTTTCATCTTG
This sequence comes from Clostridium sporogenes, assembly GCF_001889325.1. Lineage (NCBI taxonomy): Bacteria > Bacillati > Bacillota > Clostridia > Eubacteriales > Clostridiaceae > Clostridium > Clostridium sporogenes. The sequence goes on from NZ_CP013243.1 coordinate 1,464,831, forward strand.
AAGTGGATGTATTTTTGAAAATCCGCTCAATGCAGCCATATCTTCATTTATTTTAGGATTATATTTCATAGTGCATGATCCTAATGGATAAAATCCGTTATCAACAGTATAATTTTTATTTGAAAGAGCTGTATAGTGCCTTACAACATCAACTTCACTTACCTCTGGAAGATCTATTTCATCTTCTCTTAATAAGTTTTTAGGTAGTAATTTTGAAAGTTCTACTTCTGGTACATCTAAATTAGGAAGTCTATAGCCTTTTCTACCTTCTGATGACAGCTCAAATATAACTTTATTATAATCTTTCATTATATCGCCTCCATCACTTTCACTAAATTATCTATATCTTCCCTTGTCCTTTTCTCTGTGACACAAAGTAACATAGAATTTTCATACTCTGAGTAAACTTTCCCTAAATCATATCCACCTAAAATATTATTTTCTAATAATTTATTATTAATTTCACAAGGTGAAGTTTCTGCCTTTACTACAAACTCCTTGAAGAATGGTTTATTAAATACAGGCTTATATCTTCCAGATTTAATTAACTCATTATATGCATAGTGTGATTTAGCTAGACATTGTTTTGCTACTTCCTTTATTCCCTCTTTTCCTAAAGTAGCCATATAAACAGCTGCACCTATTGCTACTGCTGTTTGGTCTGAACAAATATTAGAAGTTGCTTTTTCTCTCCTTATATGTTGTTCTCTGGCTTGAAGTGTTAAAACAAACCCTCTTTTTCCTTCAACATCTTCAGTTTCACCAACTATCCTACCTGGCATTTTTCTCATAAGTTTTTTTGTAGTATTCATAAATCCAAAACCTGGGCCGCCATAGCTCATGTTGGCACCTAAACATTGCCCATCGCCAACAACAATATCTGCACCTAATTCTCCCGGACTTTTTAATATACCTAATGATATTGGGTCTACATTCATTATTAATAGTGACTTATTTTTATGAATAGCCTCTACCATATTCTCTACATCTTCAACTAGGCCAAGGAAGTTTGGACTTTGAATTATAACTGCCGCTACATTTTTATCTAAGCTATTAATGACTTTATCTACATCTGTAGTACCCTCTTCTAAATCAACCTCTACCATATTGTAGCCTCTATACTTTAAGTAAGTTTTAAGCACTTTTCTTGTGTCAGGATTTACTGATCTAGAAACTATAATAGTATTTCTTTTAGTACTAGCAATAGCAAGTATAGCTGCCTCAGCTGTTGCTGTTGCTCCATCATACATAGAAGCGTTTGAAACTTCCATGCCTGTTAAAGCGCAAATCATACTTTGATATTCAAATATAGCTTGGAGTGTTCCTTGACTTACCTCTGGTTGGTAAGGTGTATATGCTGTATAAAATTCTGATCTTCCTGTTATATGCTTAATTGCAGAAGGTATATAATGATCATAAATTCCAGCCCCTAAGAAACATGTCATATCTTCCATAGATTTATTTTTTAAAGCTAAGGCTTTTAATCTTTTTTCAACCTCTAGTTCTGATAAAGAACTCTCTAGGTCTAACTCCCTATTTAACTTCACATTATCTGGTATATCACTAAATAATTCATCTACAGATTTTATTGAAAGAAAATCTAAAATTTCTTTTGTTTCTTTTTCTGTGTTTGGAATATATGGAAACATAATTATGCCTCCTTGTCTAACTCTTCACATATTTTCTCATAAACTTCTGGTTTTATTAATTCTTCTAATTCATTTTTATCTGACATCTCTATTGCAGCAATCCAGCTTCCATATGGGTCTTCGTTTAATGCTGCTGGATTATCTTCTAGTTCTTCATTAATTTCTACAATTGTTCCACTAACAGGCATGTAACTGTCTGATGCTGCTTTAACAGATTCTATAGTTGCAAAAGTTTCACCTTTTGCTATTTCATCATCAACCTCTGGTAATTCAACAAAAACTATATCACTTAACATACGTTGTGCACAATCGCTGATTCCTATATATGCTTTGTTATCTTCTACCCTTACCCATTCATGATCACCAGTGTAAAGTAAATTATTTAAAACCTTCATTCTACTAACCCCCAATTTTTAAATTATTATATATATTATTTAGTTTTTGTTTTTTTAGTATAAAATCTTTTATCTATAGCAACAGCTTTTAATTCTTTTTTTCTAACCTTTATATTAAATTCTGTTCCTATTTTAGCATATTGTTCTTCTACTAAAGCTAATCCAATTGCTTTGTTTAATGTAGGAGATTTATATCCAGTTGTAACATATCCAATAACTTTTCCATCTTTAATAACCTCATAACCATGTCTTGGAATACCCTTATCTAAAAGTTCAAACCCTACCAATTTTCTACTTACACCTTCTGCTTTTTGTCTTATTAAAGCATCTTTTCCTATAAAATCTTCTCCAACTTTTAATTTTACAAAGAATCCCATACCTACTTCTAATGGTGTAATTGTTTCGTCCATTTCATTTCCATATAAAAGAAGACTAGCTTCAAATCTTAAAGTATCCCTAGCACCTAATCCTATTGGTTCTGCTCCTTCTTCTTTTCCTGCATTTAATATAGCATGCCATAGTACCTTTGCATCCTCTGGTTTACAATAAATTTCAAAACCATCTTCTCCAGTATAACCAGTTCGTGATACTAAGCATTTTTTCCCATCAACTGAAACATCTCTTTTAAATTTAAAAAATTTTATTTCTTGTAAATCTATATCTACTATTTTTTGAAGTATTTTCTCTGCCAAGGGTCCTTGTAATGCAAGTTGAGCAATACTATCTGATTCATCAACAATTTCAACATTAAAATCCCCTTTATGATCCATTATCCATTTAACATCTTTATCTTTATTACTTGCATTAATAACTAAGAAAAACTCATCCTCTGCAAATTTATAAACCAATAAATCATCTATCACTCCACCATCTTCATTGCACATAAATGTGTACAAGACCTCATTATCCTTAAGAACATTTATGTCATTAGTCATTAAGTATTGAATGAATTTTCCAGCATCTTTTCCTGTTACCATCGCTTCTCCCATATGAGAAACATCAAAAAGACCTGCTTTTTCTCTTACTGTATGATGCTCATGTAAAAAACCTTTAAATTGTGTTGGAAGTTCATATCCTGCAAAATCTACAATTTTCCCACCATACTCTTCATACACACCTCTTAAAGGCGTAGCTTTTAAACCTTCCATGTGCTTTACCCCCAATTAAAATTATTTACCTATAAACATTTATATATATTTTTTAGTAAAATTATGAAAATAATTTAGTGTAAAACCAAGTTGTAAAGTTTATTTAATTCCAAAACCTTCCTTTATATTATAATAACCTTTTCTTATTTGTTTGTAAATCTTTTACATGGAAAATTATACCCAATTCACTTCCTTAATATATTTTTCTTCATCCCAAACTTGCTTGAAACCATCTTCTATAAATATAGTTGCCATCTTCACCTTTTCAGGTAGGTTTGTATAACTACGGTGCTATTTTCTATTAGGCGCATTCAAATAAATAACAAGTCAGTATGACACAAAATATACTGCCATCTTTGACTTGTTATTTATTTTCATGTGCCTTATCTGCTTTAAGTTTAACTAATAAAATCTTTAATTAATACAAAAAAAATACTATAATATATTAATTAACACCTACAAATAGAAAAGACTAGATTGGGGAGTTTATATATGCGAAAAAAAGATATACTTGAGTTAAAAAAACGTTTTAAAAAAGACCACTGCACCTTCACTAAAATATGTGGTTGCTATGTTAATGGTGAAAAAAATATTATTTTAAATTTTAGAGAATCCTTTTTAAATTTAGAGGAGGATGAGTATTTTAAGTACTTAGAAATTGCTAAAAAAGTCCTATCTGGAACTATTGGTAATAATATTTTAGAACTTAACTTTCCACTTAATGAAAATCTTGAAAATGAAAAACAACTTTCTCTTGTTAAGCTTAAAAAAAGCCAATTAAAAGACGATGCCCTGCTTCAAGATTTTTATAAATCTATAATAGATAGTTATGATTATACTGGTAATTTTTTAATACTAGTTTTTCATGATGCTTATGATGTTATTACTAAAACTACTGATAATTCTAAAGTAGATGAATCTGAAGAAATATATGAGTATATTCTATGTGCAATATGTCCTGTTTCACTTTCAGATCCTGGACTTAGATACTTTGAAGAAGAAAAGAAAATAAAGGCACGTATTAGAGATTGGGTGGTGAATACTCCAACCATTGGCTTTGTGTTCCCTGCTTTTATTGATCGTACTTCAGATGTTAATTCTGTTATGTACTACACTAAAAATGCAAAGGATCCACATCCTGAATTAATGGAAGAGGCTTTAGGTTGCTTCTCAAAACAAACTGCCACTATCCAAAAAGAAACCTTTCAAACAATTATTAAAGATTCTATTAACACTGATGAAAAAAAGACCGAAAAAACTTTTATGGAAATACAAGAAAATCTAAATACTATGATAGATGAATACAATTCAATATATGATGATAAAGATGATGAACCTATAACCTTAAAACAAAAGGATATACAAAATCTTTTAATAGAAAGTGGGGTTCCTGAAGAAGCTACTTATAAAATTGAAAAATCTTATGTAGAAAACTTTGGTGAAGACCTGCCTTTAGCAGAACATTTAATTGACTCAAAAGTACTTAAGGCAAATGCTCAAAAGAAAAAGGAAGAACATCTTGAAAAGCAAGTGGAAATTCTACAACATAGACTTGAAGAAGTAAAGAAAGAGGCAGCTATGGATAAGGAAGGCGAAATTTCTAAAAAGGATTATGAGGATAATGTACCTTTAGATGATCATTTAACGGATGATTTAGATAATACCTTAGATGATGCTCTAAAAAATGATTTAGATGATAATTTAGAAGAATCTCCGGATACCAATTCAGAGTATAATGACCTTACTCCTGACTATGATGTTATACTTCAAGTAAAACCTGAAAAAATACCTAAAATCAAAGCTCAAATAATTGATGGTCAAAAATGCATAGTTATTCCTATTGATGAGAATGAACAAACTACAGTTAATGGCTTAAATGATTTAATTTAAGTTATATAAATTGATAAAAAAGTAGCAAATCTTAAAAATAAGGTTTGCTATTTTTCTTTACTCTTTTTCATTTATTAAAATTGTAGCTAGTTCTTAACCTTATATCGTAATATTGTTTTTAATTTATTACGCTCTACTTTTCTTGCATCTGATAAATATATTTCTCTATGGGTTTCCCCTCTTTTTTGTAAATTATTTTCATTCATAAATTCTATTATCTTTTCAAAGCTTTCTGGTTCATCATCATAATCACCTATATGAAGAACTTGTACTGAAAGACCTTCTTCAATTTCCCCATAATAAGCTTCTTTTAGAAGTGAATTTGGTTTCTTCACATTTGCTATTTCAAATGCTTTATTTACAACTTCTTCTGTAATAAAGTCTGGTTGTCTCATCATGATTGTATAGGAAAATGTAGATTTGTCACTTGTATCGCACGCCTCCCAAATTCCTTCAAGTGGATATACAGTGTATTCAAAATATCCATCTGGCACAAATCCATTTTTAGGCATCATTCTAACAGCATATGATAAAGAGTATAAAACGCCTATTCTCTCTGAAAAATCTTCATCATTAGGATTTCCTTTTCCTTTAATCATAAAAAACTTCTGCTTCGGAACAGATATTAACTGTGGTATCTCCTTAGGTGCATATAGTTGTTTTTCATGCTTTCGCCATTCATGCTTCATACTTTATTCCCTCCAAAATATTCTGATATGCTTTTTCTTCAAGGTCTGCTATGTGATTAATCATATTCGGTAATCCATTAAGTTCTTTACTTTCTCTCATCAAGTATTTTACTATTAAATCCGTCATCTCTTGAATAACAATGCCGCTCTTACTAAAAAGGTTACCAGCTTCTTTCCACTCTTGAAAACCATATTTTTCTCCTAGTTTCATTAATAATGCTCCATACTCTCTTCGAGCTGCTTGATGTTCTATTTCATCCTTTTCCTCTATCATAAGCAATCTATTAGGAAGAATCGGAACAGTACCTGTACACATAACGATGTTTCTAAGAGCTGTTTCATATTCTAGAGCGGTTAATTCCTCTTTCCAATTAAGAATTTCTTTGCTAAGCTTTCGCATGCCAGTAATTCCACAGAATCCCACCTTAGGATTAAGCATTTGGTTTGCCTTTTCATAAAATCCTTTTATAGCAATTTCTCTAATGCTCTTAATTTCATCATCAAACTCTATGAGACACATTGAATTTTTATCAGATAGAGAGGTTTTTTCAATATTAAGAGCCTTTTCAAGAGTTTCATATTTAATTTTTTGCATTTCTTCAATTCCACAATCATATACATATATATACTTCTTCTCATAATCATATCCTACCATTAGTATATAATGAATTGGTATATGTTCTTTATAATAAAACTTTGGATAATAACTTAAATAATACATATCTAAACATCCAAGAACAACAGGTCTTTCATTATCAATCTGTCCCTTTGCTCTTTTTATTATATATTCAAATTTTCTACCTTCTATATGCTTATATTTAAATCCTATAATATTACAAATTGATGTATACATTTTTTTAGTTCTTCCATCATTCCATGAAGCCATCCTTCGCATATTTCCATTACTAAACTTTAAGTATATAAATTCTCCTATTCCACTTAAACAAAAGAAAAAATAATCTGGTATATCTTCACCTAATCTTGTTTGATATAAATCTTCAATACCATTCCACATACAAGTATAATCACAAACTTTATGTCTTAGTTCAATCACCTTCTTAGGCATATTTTTATCACTCCTTCTATAAAATCTTAGCTTCTATAGAAAAAGCATATACCCTCGTATTATGCTAGAGTCAATACTCTATCTTTTTTTTATAGGAAAACATACTTCTGTAATAAATTTTTCTTCATTTACTTCATGTTCTGGAGAAACATAATAAATATTAAATACAGGCCCACAAATTTCAAGTCCATTTTGTTTTATCCATTTAGCTAGATAAATATTTATATCTTTAAGTCTGCTGTAGCCACCTTGATATACCAATGAAGCTACCTCACAAGATGGTATACTATAAAACTTCACCTTATCTGTACTTTCATAAACATTTTCAACTAATCTTTGAACTTCAACATCAATGTAGTTTTCCTCAAAATTTATTTCATGCTGAATAGCAATAGAATAATTTGAATCTAAAAATTGAACATTTAACTTTTCACATTCATCACTAAGTGCTTTCCATAAAGCTCCCTCGTCTGGGAATTGTTCAATTTTCGTTCTAAAACTAGCAACTTTTCTATATGGTATACACTTAGTTATTATAGACAATACCTGTTCATTCTTGCTGGTTAAATCCTTCAGCGCACTTTCCATTTGCGCTAACTGTTTTCTAATTACCTTTACCTCTTGTTCCTTATCTTCAATTTTATTTTTTAATATATCCTTCAGATTATCTATTTGCATTTCTTCTAGTTGTAGTGCAGCTATTTCTTTTAAGCCAAATCCCATCATCTTTAAAGACACAATTTGATTTGCAATTGGCAATTGATCACTTTCATAATATCGATATCCTGTTGATTCATCTATATATTTAGGTGTTAATAATCCAATTTTATCGTAGTTTCTAAGCATATGGATACTTATAGATGTAAGTACTGAAAATTCACCTATCTTAAACATTTTTTATCCTTCCTAAGCTTATTTTATTGCTTAAATTATACTATATATTGAAAAATATTTCATTTAAGGTATAAAAAAAACTCACGACAATCCCTATCGTGAGTTTAGCTTATATAAATTATATACACCACTTCTCTTCATTAACCAAATTTAGTAAAAACCTCATTTACTTATGTTATGGTTCACTATTCATTATCCTAAATTTAATTCCATATTTTCTATAACAATATCATCTAATAAAACACAATATTCAAGCACCTTTTAAATCATTCTTAACTTTAATAGCTAATGGAATTGTTACTAATGTAGAAATAATATCTGCCACAGGTTGAGCATAAATAACCCCATTTAATGCTAGTAATTTAGTCAAAATTATGACTATAGGTATTAAGAACAACCCTTGTCTTCCAATATTAAGTATTCCACCAGCTAAAGCTTTTCCCATAGAAAAATAAAGGGTAACATAAGTAAACTGAAACCCAAAAGTAAAAAACATTGCTATAATGCTTACAAAAACAAAGGGTATCTCAAGAACATACCATTAAGATACCCTTTGTTTTTTAGCTTTAAATTTAAACCTATATATTTATCATTAAATATATTTAACCCTGATACTCTTATTTTTTTATTTAACTTTATTTTTTTGCTATAAATAATATGCTTTTCTCTAGCTAAATTAATATCATAAGATAAATAATAGCTTCTTTTTATACTTTAAACTTTTTAATTAAGCTATCTAATTCTTCTGCAATATGGGCTAATCCTTCGCTGGAATTAGCTATTTCCTCTACACTTGCTGCTTGTTGTTCTATAGAGGCTGAAGCTTCTTCTGTGCTTGCTGCATTTTCTTCTGCTATAGCTGATAAATTTTGCATTAAATTCATAAGCTTTTCTTTATTTTGGTTCATCTTTTCTTCAGACTTATTAAGTTTTTCTATCACATTGTTGGTTACATCTATAGAGTCTGCTATTTTTTTAAATTTTTCTTCTGTTCCCTTTACACTTTCTGATTGATACTGGTTTATTTCCTTTACTTCTTCCATTTTATCCACTGCATTTTGAGATTTTATCTTTAATTCTCCTATAACCTTTTTTATTTCTTCTGTAAAACTATTTGATTGTTCTGCAAGTTTTCTAATTTCATCTGCTACTACTGCAAAACCCTTTCCATGCTCTCCTGCTCTAGCTGCTTCTATTGCAGCATTTAAAGCTAGCAAATTAGTTTGATCTGCTATAGATTGGATCATTGAACTAGCACTATCTATTTTCTCTGCGCTTTCATTATTGCTTAATATAATCTCATATATATTTGTAGCCGCCTCATTGTTTTCTTTTGTCTTTTCAATAAGTTCTTTTAATATAGAAAAACCTTCTTGTTTTCTATCCCCTATATCTTTGGCTGCATTGTTTAACTCTTTTACATATTCTTTGTTTTGTTCTAATAAACTTCCCATTTCCTCTACACTTGAAGCAGAGTTTTCTGTATCCTGTGCTTGATTACCTGCGCCCTTTGCTATATCCTCTATAGTCTTTGCTACTTCTTCAGAGGCTGTAGCTGACTGCTGTGATGTAGCTGTTAGTTCCTCTGATGTTGCTACTATTTGTTGTGCTGACTCATCGGTCTTTGTAATAAACTCTGCAATGTTATCTCGCATCTTTCTTAAGGCCCTTGCCATACTACCAATTTCATCTTCACGATTAAGATATTTTATAGCATCTTCGTTACCATATATAGTGAAATCCAAATTAGACAGTTCATTCATCCTTTTAGTTACAGCAATAATAGGACTAGCTATTGTTCCACTAATAAAATAAGTAACTAGTGCTCCAATGACTATTGTCATTAAAGATAATATTATAATAATATTTCTAATGCTATGTACATCAGTTAATACTTCAGAAATTTCTCCTCCAAAAACCATAGTCCAATTGGTACCTTCTATAGGAGAAAAACCAGCTGCATTTTTTGTTCCCTTATATTCATATTCTCCCTTACCAACCTTTTTTTCAGAAATTATATTCTCTATTAAATCTGCTAAACTTTTAAAAGATGGATCCTTTTTGGCAATTTCTACAGTATTACTTTGACTTAAAACAAGCTTTTTATTAGCATGTCCAACTGTGGTGCCCTTATCATTTATAATAATACCAAAACCTGTTTTTCCATATTTAATTTTACTAACAATATCACTTAAAAAAGTTGCTTCCTTTGCCCCATAAAAAACTCCCTGAATTTGACCATTTTTTATAATAGGTGATGCTACAATAATCGTAGGCTTCTTTGTTACAGCACTTATAATAACATCAGATATAGCTCCCTTACCTGACATAGCCTTTTTGTAGTAATCTCTATCCTTAATATTTACAGTATCTCTTTTTTTATTAAATAATGTAGCGTCTCCATTTTTATCCGCATAGGAATAGTACATATACCCTGCTCTTTTAGCCTCTTTCTCAAAATAGTCCGCCTTCTTTTCCCAAGAAATATCTTTATTAATTATCTTATCATCTTGGGCTATAGCTTCTATATAAAATATCTCACTATCTATCTTAGATCTTATGTAATTAGCCTTCTCTACAGCCAAATTCTGCAAATCATCATAATAATCATCTGTTAGATTTTTACCAACTCTATTTACTACTATGAACCCTAGTACTACTGTTAGCACAAATATAACCGCCGTAAATATAGTTATCAGTCTAGTTTTTAATGATTTCATAAAAATCCTCTCCTCCCTTAAAATATAAAATACACTTCTAATGCTATATAAGTAACAATTATCCTCTAATTCTAATTGATAACACTTATCTCATTATTATACTATATCATAATTATACACTTATCTGCTATATTAATAAATATTATCAATAAAAAATAATATTCAATTGTCTATTATCTTTATATGCAACTTTTCAATTACACATAAAAAGGACTTACTATTTAAAGTAAGTCCTAATATTTCAATTAAATAATTATTTCAGCATTGTGTTTAAATTCAACAACTTTTTATAATATAAGATATTAAGAGTATATATTTAATCATTTATTTGCTCTAAAAGCCCATTGAGCCATAAGTTAACTAAATTTACAGATCCACGAAAGCCTATAAATGGAGATTCATAAGGATTTAGTCTCCATTTTATATCGGGATTAGATATTTGAAGATCTATATTTCTTTTTCCCCATTTTAAAGCTTCTCCACTTGCCATTAAAATTCCCTTTTCCTCGGATAATATAGCCTGTGCCCATTCATTTTCTGAAAAATAGGGAATTTCTTCACTTGCCATACCTTCTGAGTCGCACCAACAGGTTCCTCTAATTAAGGATAATTCTTCTTCTGCATAAGAAATAATACCTTTTACCACATCTCTATGACCTCCTAATGAAATTCTTGCTTCATCAGGATGTTCTCGTATTACATGTTGAAAAGCAGAAATTGCAGGTGAAATTTGAATCATGCTTTTTTCTTTTTCTGATTTTATAAAACTATTATCTAAAGTTAATCCAGAGATCTTAGCTATCTTATCTATACATTCTAAAGTTCCTTCAATTCCATAAGGCCTAGCAAATAAATATGGGGTTCCAAATTGCTTCTTCAATTGTTTTGCAGCGGGTTCTCCTTCCTGTCGTATCACTAAATTAATGTGTGCGCTACCCATATTCTCAATTTGTTCTACAGATGTATCAGAAGTCATAACACAAAGTTTCTCCATACCAAAGGCACCCTTCATTATGCGGATAATCTCTTCTGCATCAGCATGAAAACGAAATAAATCAGCACAAGACCCAATTATGTTAAATGTAGGCTCTTCTGTTTTTTCTATACCCTTTGGCAATGTTTTTGCTAAAAGTAAAAGTGCTTCCTTTACACCACGATGCCCATCTATATCAAAGCCTCCACATCCAAATGGAAGTAAAAAAGTATTAGGGTATTCCGGTTGTAGCTCTTCACATATAGCCACTAAGTCTGTTCCAATAACTGTTGGCACTGAGGATGGCAACAAAAAAATAATTTTAGGCTTATCTCTTTCTATAATTTGAGCAATAGTACGATTGAGTCTTCTAGTATCTCCTAATGAAATGTCTGTTTCGTCAATGTGAGTAGAATATAGTTTGCACCCTCTGGATATACCAGCTTGATTTAAAAACATTCTCCCATACTGCATATGTCCCATGCATCCGTATTCAATTAAAGTAGCATCACGAATTGAAGCAAGAGTCCATAATACTCCCATTCTACCTGACATTGGTGGTTTAAACTTATGAATTCCCAAAACTTTACCTCCTTATTTTTTAACATTTACTTTACCTCCTTATTTTTTAACATTTATTTTACTATAAACCTTTAACATTCTACTTAATAAAACTGCGGTTCTTTCATATCCTATTTGTCCATACAAATCCTCTAGATATGGGACGCAAGGAATTAAAGATGAATCCTTTAAAAGCTTTCCTAAAGAAAAATCTTCCTTAATACCCTCCAAAAGCTCTATATCAGCATTATCATTTACCATATGACATATCATAGGATCATACCCTTGCTCTTTAATAGCTTTTGCCCACTTTCTATCATCAGGATAAAATTCATCCATATGTAAAAGCATAGGCTCCATTTCAAATTTAGCTAAATATAGCACAAGAGGTAAAGGCATCATAGCACCAATGTGAGTTAAAATATAGCTTTTCCCTTTAAACACATCTTTTGCCTGTTTCTGCAATGCAATAGCCTTTTCCCTTGATTCATCAAATTCATTATTAAACCTAATTTTCAATGATTTTTCTACATCTTCATAAAGACTATCAATTTCAAATACATCATAAATTTCATGAAGACTTATAAATGGGACTTTAAACTTCTCCCACATCATTTCAGCCAAAGGGTTCATGAAAGGTGACAGTACAATATTAAGAGCTGCATTCGGTGAAACAATAAAATCCTCAACATCAGATTTTGGAGCAAGCATCCTAAGATAAAATCCTCTTTTCTCCAACGCTGTCAATAATCCTGGCATAGGAACATTCTTTTCTCTTGGACTACGACCGAGAATATTTATTGTATCAGGGCTTCTTTTTCCCTTCTTCATTAAGTTTCCGAATGCTGCTAAAGTTTTCCAATAACCTGAAGGATAACTATTACATTTAAAATGTGCCATTAATACAAATGTAAGTTGTGCTGAAATCTGAGGCTGCATTTCATGTACAATGCCCTCTATATCTTCACCAATTATCTCAGGAACACAAGTTAAAATTATCATAATAGCTTTTGCACCAGACTTATCCATTTCTTTGATAGTTTTAATCAATCCCTTTCGGCATCCAAATACAACCTCATTTGAATCTAAAATATAGGTCCAATGCAGCTCCCCTTCTTCACTTTTAATACCCGAAACAATATTACGACTATAGGTTCCACATTCTGGTGTACCTACAACCAATGTAGACATTCCTTTAACCCTTGAACTAAGCGCTAATGCAGTATGCATAGGGCAATGATTTCCCGGAAAAGCTGCAGGAGTCAAAAACTTTACCCCAGCATTTGTCTTAACTGAAGATAAGTGTTTTAGATGTTTTAATTCCTCCATTATCACTTTCCTCCCTCTAATAGAATCTTTGCCAAAGTACCGTAGTGCTTTGCCATATCACATTCAGGGAAGGCTTCAACTACAGTTTTTCCTAAAGCTTCAGCTTTCTGTACATAAGGGTCTCGTGCCATAGAGTGAATTACTGGTGTTTCAATTTCCTCTGCAACTTTTCTAACTAGCTCTTGTTCATTTTCGATTTTTTTAGAGTTTAGTATCAATCCTCGTAGGGATGCATATCCACGCTTACCAAAACTTTTAACAGCATGTGCAATATTTGTAGCTGCGTAAAGTGACATCATTTCCCCGGATGTAACTATACATACCTCATCGGCATATCCTCCTCTAATAGGCATAGCAAATCCACCACATACCACATCACCCAATACATCATAGAGGATAACGTCTGGTTTATATACTTCATATGCATCTAATTCTTCCAGTTTTTCAAATGCAGTGATTATTCCACGTCCGGCACAACCCACTCCTGGAACTGGTCCTCCTGATTCTACACACAAGACACCAGTACTACTTTTAAATACAAGATCATCTAACTCTATATCTCCCTTTTCTCTCAAAGTATCCAATACTGTAGGAATATTTTTACCGCCGGTTAGATTTCGAGTAGAGTCCGCCTTAGGGTCACACCCAATCTGCATTACTGTAAGACCCATTCTTGCCATAGCTGCAGATACATTGGATACCGTAGTAGACTTTCCAATGCCTCCTTTTCCATAAATGGCAATTTTCTTCATATAACCATCTCCTTTTACTACTGTTTTTACTACTTAATCAATTCATAAGAAATACATGTAGGACGCCCTGTTTTAGAGCCCCACACAATTTCTGCATCAATATTAAAAGTATCCTTTAAAACTTCTTTTGCCATAATCTCTTTTGGAGTTCCACACTTTATGATATTTCCACTGCGTATTGCTATCATATAGTCGGCAAAACGTGCGGCTAAATTCAAATCATGGAGTACCATGACGATTGTACAACTTTGTTTCCTATTTAAGTTGTATAAAAGCTCCAACACCTCTAATTGATATGCCATATCCAAATAGGTAGTAGGTTCATCTAGCAATATCAAATCAGTCTGCTGAGCTAATGCCATTGCGATCCATACTCTCTGACGCTGTCCACCAGAAAGATTATCCACCATTGTAACCTCAAGTTCAGTTAGCTTTGTAATATCTAATGCCCATTCAATTATTTTCTTATCCTCCGGCGACAATTTACCAAATCCCTTCTTATGTGGAAATCGACCATAAGATACAAGCTCACCAACGGTAAGCCCTGCTTGGGCTTGAGGAGATTGAGGCAATATAGCCATCTTCTGTGCTACTTCCTTAGTGGAAAGATTTCTAATATCATCACCATTTAAATAAACTAGTCCTTCTTTGGGTTCTAAAATACGTCCTATAGTCTTAAGTACAGTTGATTTTCCACAACCGTTTGGTCCAATTATGGTAGTTATCTTCCCTTTTGGTATATTCATATTCAAACCATCCACTATGAGTTTGTCCTCATAAGCGATGGCTAAATTTGTTGTTGTAATACTGTTCATAAGCCTTACTCCTTATATTAAACACATAATTTATTCACAATAAAATCTACGAAATATATCTTTATCTACTGTTATATCTATTATCAAAACTTCAATTTTTATAAACTTGATTTACTCAGAATGCATTTAATATTATTAAAATTTTTGCAAACCTGATTTACTCCAAATGCATTTAATACCATTAAAATTTTTATATATTATATTTATTTTTATTAACAATCCTATAATCAACTCTTACTATTAGAAAGAAGATAAAGAAAATATGGTGCTCCAATAATAGCTACCACAATTCCTGTTGGAATCTCAGAAGGCTGAATGATAACACGTCCAATAGTATCTGCCAAAGATACTAATACAGCACCAATCAGTATACTAGTGGATAAAAGTACACCATGTCGTGGTCCCACAAGTCGTCTTGATAAATGGGGTGCTATTAAACCTACAAAACTAATGCTTCCACTAACTGCTACACATGAAGCAGCAAGAGCTACTGCCGCTGCAAGTAATTTACGACGTTCCTTTTCTACTGAAACACCAAGACCATAGGCTATATCATCACTAAGAGTCAGTATATCCATAACAGAAGATTTTGTTAGTATATATGGAATTAATATAGCTAGCCAAGGTAGCAGCGTCATCACAAATTTCCAGTTAGACCCCCAAATACTTCCTGCCTGCCAAGCAACCACAAAGTTATATTGTGTATCATCCAATTTCACCACTAGTAAAGTGGTTAATGCTGAAATTCCTGCCTGTACTGCCACACCAGTTAAAACAAGCCTCATAGTTGAGATACCTTCATCTCGCTTATAAGAAAAAAGATAAACTATAACTGCTGTAGCACCGGCTCCCATTAAGGCTAAAAATGGAAGAGTAAACACGGATAGGAAAGATTCTGCACTAAAGATCAATACATATAAAATCACCATTAAACTAGCACCTGCATTAATGCCTAAAATTCCTGGATCAGCTAGAGGGTTCTTAGATACACTCTGTATTATGCATCCTGATAGTGCAAGTCCAGCTCCTACTAACATTGAAATAACTATACGAGGCAATCTAAAATCAAATAAAATCAGCTTTTCTTTATCTGTACCTCTACCAAATAGTGTCCTTAAAACATCCAATGGAGACATTTTAATATATCCTGTATCCATACTTATAATTAAAGAAATTACTAGTAATAAAACACATCCAATTACAATTAATGTATTTCTAATAGCTACCTTACGTTTATATGCTTCAATTATTTGTTGTTGTTCTTTCATTATATTGCACTCCTTTGTCTACGAGCCAAATTTAGGAATAACGGTACACCGATAAGAGAAATTATAGCTCCTATGGGAGTTTCAAAGGGTGGATTTAAAATTCTGGCTCCTAAATCAGCTAATACTACCAGCAAAGCTCCCATTACTGCTGTAGAAGGAATAATTAATTTATAATCCATGCCAACAAAAAAACGTGCAATATGAGGAACAATCAATCCTACAAATCCAACCGAACCTACTACAGATACTGAGGCTCCTACCAATATAAGAACTATAATGGAAGAGAGTAGATTTACTACCTTTATATTTATTCCCAATCCCTTTGCAACATCTTGGCCTAAGCTTAAAATAGAAATATAAGGTGATAGGGCCACCGATCCTATGAGTCCTCCTATTATCCAAGGCAACATTATCCTAACCTGTTCCCAATTGGAACCTGCAACACCACCAACGGTCCAAAACATAATGCTTTGAGCTACATTAAAATAAAGGGCAATCCCTTGGCTCATGGCCACCAGTAGTGTACTAACAGCTGCCCCTGCCAATACAAGACGAATAGGTGTTTGTCCACCTCTTTTCATAGAAGCAATACCATTAACTAATGCAGCTCCAAAGGCTGCTCCTAAAAAAGAAAATAAAATAATATGAATATATTTCATTCCAGGAAAGAAGGCAAAACATATAGAAAGAGCAAAAGCCGCTCCAGCATTTAACCCTAATAATCCTGAATCAGCAAGGGGATTTCCTGTAGTTCCTTGCATAATAGCTCCTGAAACAGCAAGCGCTGCACCAACTAAGGCACTTGCTATAACGCGAGGAATACGTAGATTGACTATAACAAGATGATTCATTTCCTTCCCATTAAAATGAAATAAAGCATCCCATAGGGAAGCTAAGGGGATATTCTCTGCCCCCTTAGTTGTAGAAAACATCATAATAAAAGCAAGTAATCCTAATCCTCCCAATACAATAAACCACATCTTCCGTATATGATCTTTTTTATTTGTGTTTATACTTACCTTCTCCATTGGCTTTTTCATATAACTGCTACCTCCTTATTAACGTAAACTATCTCTATTATGCCAAACCAATGGATAACTTCCATTTGGATTACATTTAATTTGCTAATGAAAGGTTATTTTGATATGGCTTTTGTTAAGTTCTTAGCGGAAATCTGTAACGCCAGTGAACTTTCACTATTTAGAGAATCATCAAAGAATAAAATATGATCCTTCTTTACTGCATTAAGTGACTGCCATACAGGAGAAGTTTTTTGTTTTTCAACGGCTGAATTAACAATTTCAGGGAAATGCCTAAATATAATATAATCTGGATTCATCTTTGATAGACCTTCTAATGAAATAACCTTACTATCTTCGGGATATCCCTTTGGTATTGACAAGTTAAAACCATCTTCTTTGTTGTAATAAAGAGTATCCTTTGAACCAAGGGCAACAAAATTTCCTTTTCCATCAACTCTAAGTAAAGCAACTGTTTTGTCCTTATGATTTTCTAAAAGCTTTTTAGTATTTTGTATTTCCTTCTCAGTTTCATTTATAATTTTATTGGCCAAGTCCTCTTTGCCAACTATTTTTGCACATTGCATAGTTTTATTTTGCCAAGAATCCTTAAAGTCTATCTGAACTACAGGAGCTATTTTAGCCAATTTATCATAAACCTTATCTGCATGACCTTTAAATGTTACAATCACATCTGGTTTTGATTTTAAAACTGCCTCTAAATTTAAATCTCTAGCACTACCTAAATCCATAACACTTGCGGTACCCTTATATGGTTTAAGGGTTTCAAATTCATCCAAAGCCTTCATTGCATTACCAACTGTTGCTCCAGCAGAAGCAGCTGGTGGTGTTTCTAAAGCAAAAAAATAATCTAAAAATGCTGCGTGAAGAATTACTACTCTCTCAGGTTTTTTATCAAACTTAATTTCTTTTCCTGTTGCATCTTTTATAGTTCTTGGCCACTGAGAATTTTCATTACTTTTTGTTTGTTCTGATGATGCATTATCTGATTTGCTTTGGGTATCTTTATTATTACTTCCACTACAACCAGATAGTACACCTATGATCAATATAAGTGAGACAAATAATCCCATAAACTTTTTCACTTTCATTCCCCCTATATAATAATTTGAATAATATATAATCGCGATCATATTAACTGAGTTAGTCATGACTAATTTAACTATGACTACTATAGCAAATTAAAAATCATATGAAAATGGATGATTACTGAATCCATAATGCATTATTCCTGAATTTCTTTTAAGGTATGAATTTAATAGTTAAATAACATTAAAAAAAATTCACAAAATAAACAACAATTTTTATTGTAATTTGAAGAAAAATCAGTACTAAAAGCTACAAAAAATAGTTTGAATAAAAAAAGAAAGCTCTTAAATTCTTAAACAATAAATGTCCTTTAAAAGCTGTAAAAAATAGTTTAAACAAAAAAGAAAGCTCTTAAATTCTTAAATAATAAGTGTCCTTTAAAAGCTGCAGAAAATACTTTAAACAAAAAGAAAGCTCTTAAATTCTTATAAAATAAGAACCTAAAAACTTTCTTTTATCTATTTCAATATTAAAAGTAAGTAATATAACGTGATTTAATTCTACTAAAATGGGAAACAGACTAAAGTCATCACCCTTTATATCTGAACTTATCCCTAAATTTACTTGGAGAAATACCAAATTGCTTTTTAAATCTCTTGCTAAAATGATATGGATCATGATAACCCACACTTTTGGCTACCGCTACTACAGGAGCATTACCTGTTACCAACAGTTCCTTTGCGCGATTTAACCTATGAATCATAAGGTAATCTCCTGCACCCATTCCTGCATATTTTGAGAACACATAGAATAATCTATTCTCATTTACTCCATGTAGTTCGGCAAGGGATCGAATAGTAAGTGTGTCCATATAATATTCGTGAATGTAATCAGATACTTGTTTAAACAATATACGATCATCACCACTTGACTGGTTACGTGCACATATAAAAATTTCATCCAATACACAACGAAATATGGTTTCCGTTTGGAATGTAGCAATTGCTCCAGGTTGATTTGATACTCTCCATAATCGTTGTAACAGATCAACAAGTCTAGGACTTTGTCCTAAAACAATTTCAAAATGTGAATCCTCTAGGGAAAATTCTTCTGGTTCAGGCTTACGAATACTGTAAAGAACCAAAATATAATTCCATTTTTTTTTACCTATTACCTTCTTACTCAACCTCATATTTGCGCCACCATGAATCACATTTCCAAGGCCTGCTGTATAAGAAGTACCATCAAAAATGAAATTCGCCTGACCTGCTAAGGGAAAGATAAATCCTGGAAATGGAGAAGTTTTCATAATGCCAGCGCTCCCCGGTTCAATACTATAATTATATACTCCTTCTACTCGAAAAGCGGTATGGGCAAAATGTTCTACAAGATCGATTAAGTTGATTTCCATTTAATACTCCACCTTTTTACTAAGTTTTATAGCAATTTCCCCATAATATATTTTCTTAAAAAATAGCTCAATCATTTATAAAAAATCTTAATGATTGAGCTTATTATAACCTAAGTTAGTTATGACTTACAATGTTTTTTGTGTTATTATATATATTCATATTCTTAAGCATACAAATATTATAAATCCTGTATAGTCATTTTTTCTAATTCTTTTTTACTCTTCTTTTTAACTTTATCTCTTCCCTCAAAATAAACGGATAAGTTAACAAGTAATTATTTATATAATTTCTAATACTTCTACTGTATATTTTTCACCTGGAGCATCCACTTCAGCCACATCTCCAACTTTTTTTCCCATTAATGCTTTTCCTAAATCTGATTCTACACTTATAAGCATCTTTTCTGGCTCTGCATCCATGGTAGTTACTAATGATACATTTGTTTCAAATTCATCTTCTACAAATTTAATTTTACATTTACTATTAACTCCTAGTACTGACTTATCCTGATTTTTCTCATCTATTACACTTCCAGTTGAAATCATAGTTAATAAATATTGAATTCTATTGTCATTTTCTCTATAATTAGCACAAGCTTCTTTATATTCTGCATTTTCTGACCTATCACCATGAGCAGCTGCTTCTAATTTTTCCTTTGCTATTTCAGCTCTTTTTTTAGTCATTCTATATTCTAATTCTTCTTTTAATTTATTCATATTTTCTTCTGTCAATATGTTTTTCATGTACAAATAATCCTCCCCAAGATATGTTATGTTAATATTATACAATGTATAGTAAAATACTAATGAAATATTATGCTACACTAGGACATAACTCTGGTAACAAAACCTTAAGTTGAGCTCTCTTAAATTTTAATATTAGTTACTAAATAATCCTACCTCTTTTATAATTTCCTGCTCTCTAAATAAACTTAAGACAGCTGCATTATAACAATTTAACTTTTGCGCCTTCTTTATTTTCTTAGCATATTTTTTATTATTTGAAAATATGTAAATCATATATCCCCAGAGTTCTTTCATTCTAAATAGTGCATTTCTATCTTCATTATATAATTCTATATATTTATTTAAAATTTCATCATGAAATTTTTTTAATACTTCTTTGTCTATAGTAGTATTATTTTTTATCTCATTTATTAGCCCTGGGTTGGCTAATATACCTCTTCCTAGCATTATTGTTTTTACTTTAGGAAAAGTTTTTATTAATCTGTTATAATCACTAACAGTAAAGATATCACCATTATAACATATAGGATTGCTACTTAAAGATAAGGCATCTTTAAATACATCTAAATCAGGTTTATTTCCATAAAAATCTTTTTGCGTTCTAGGATGAATAATTAATTCTTCTATAGGATATTTATTATAAATCTTTATTAACTCATAAAATTCTTCTGGACTATCTTTTCCTATTCTGGTTTTTATAGAGATTTTCATATCATCTATTTTAAATATTTCATCTAAAAATATATCAAGTTCTTCTCTTTTAGCTAAAAATCCTGATCCTCTATTTTTTGAAACAACGGTTCCAGCAGGACAACCTAAATTTAAATTAATTTCATTATAACCTAATTGCTGTAACTTTCTAGCAGTGATAATAAAACCTTCTGAATCGTTCGTAAGTATTTGAGGTACTATATTCATTCCTTTATTATTTTCCGGCAAAATATCTCTTAATTCTTTAGTTTTAAGGCTTGTACTTTTGTTTGGAACAATAAAAGGTGTAAAGTATTTATGAATGTTGCTAAAAAACTTTTCATAAGAATTCCTATATATGTATCCTGTAATCCCTTCCATTGGCGCTAAATAATATTTCATTTAATAACCCCTTTATAAATATTCTAAAAAGTATATTATATCAATCTTCTTTTTTATTATCTACTCAATATTAATTTATGTGCTATAAAAACTTCTAACTAAATTCTCATTATTATAAATATCTTGGTTATTATAGTAAAAATGTTAAAATATAAGCATAAATTTTGTGAAATACTGATCATATTATCCGTATTGATTAGTGATAGAACAAAACGAAAGGAGTTAAAAATGAAAATTGACGATAAAAACTTTTTATTAGAGCTTAAGAATAAAAATCCTAAGGCCTTAGAATTCATAATTAATACTTACTGCAACTTAGTTTTTAAAATTGTACTAAACGTACTAGGAACCGATAACTATGAAAATGTAAAGGAATGTGTTAATGATATATATCTTCTAATATGGAATAAAAACCACTTATATAATCCTGAAAAATCTTCATTTAAGAATTGGCTTTTAGCTGTAAGTAAATATAAGGCTATAGATTATAAAAGAAGCTTATCTAAAGTGGACAGCCTTCAGATTGAAGAGCCAGTATTAATTTCAAAGATTGATGTTGAAAATGAATATATTTTAAAAGAGAAAAAAGAAGAATTAATAAAGCTTTTACAACGTGAGCATGAACTGGATAGAGAAGTATTTATACGAAAATACATTTTAGATGAAGATATGGACAGCATATGTAAAAAATTTAATTTATCCAAAGGCGCTGTTTACAATAGATTGTGGCGTACTAAAAACTCACTTATAAGGAAATTAAATATTTCAGATGAAGTGGAGGTATCAAAATGAAACTAAATTTAAATGAAGATGATATTTTAATGCTTTTAAATGATATTACTATAAACGAAAATGAATTTAGCGATGTAGATCTCAATGAAATTGAAAAGAAAAAAATCTGTGAAAATATTATTAGTAAAGTACAACCTAAGAAATCTAAAAGTAAAAGGAATTTTATTGCAGCGGCAGTTATCCTTTTGATAAGTATTCCTTTACTTATATCCCCTAAAAATGTTTTAGCTAATATGCTAGAAAAACTTACTGTCATATCTGGTATTGGAGAAGTAAATGTTTCTTCAGATAAACCAAGAATTCTTAAAAATAGTCTTAAAAAAGGTAATATAACTTTAGCTAATATGTATGTAGATAACAATAAAATTATAGTTACTTTAACTATTGAGCCAGAAGAACTTACACCATCTTATTACACTGTTAGAGATGAACATGGTAATTCCTACGAACTTCATAGAAGCGACAATCTTGCTATGATGCCAGATAATCACATAGGTTCATACAGAGCAGAATACTATGGTGAAGTAAAAAAAGCTAATAAATATACTTTAAATATTATAGATAATGATAAAAAACTTACTAAAGCAACTTTTAAACTAAAAAATTCTCATTTTAAAGAAGCTCCTGAAACAAAAATTTTATATACTGCAACTAATGGAATAACTACATTAAACGTGACTTCATTAAGAAAAGAGGGAAATATTTTAAAAGTAGATTATTATTTTACAGATACCTTACCTGATTTTAAATGGAAAAGAATAGATACACTTAATTATGGAACATTTCAAGAAGGGAAACAATGGGGTTTAAAAGAACCAATTAATACAAAATCAATAAATAATAATCCTACAGAAGCTCCTAATATTATGATTTCTGATGAATATAATAACGCAGTATATGGGCATAACAATACTAATTATTTAGATCAAGAAAATGAATCTTTATTCGATTTAAGCAAACTCACTGGTAAAAAATTAAAATTAACTGTTTTAAATGTAAATTATTCATTTGGAAATGATTACGTGGATAAAAATAATAGTTTTAAGTTAGACAATGATTTTAAGTTGGAGTTAGATGTTCCTAAATCAGGTAAACGCATCTTAAACAAAACAGGTGAATATAAGGGATTTAAGTATAATATTATTAGTATTGAGCGATTGTCAAACAATAGCGTAGAATTAATTTACAATTATATAAATGACAGCAATGCAAAATTTCAAATTCACAATATTTTCTTTGATAGCATTACTCCGTGGGAAAATGGTTCTAGTTCTACTAAACCATATAATAATAATATTAAACATATTCTTAAGAAGGAAAGCAAAATAGGTGACAAATTACAATTAAATAATATTAGGTGTTCTTTTTATTCAGTTGGTCCTTTTGAAATAGATCTTGATCCATCAACAATTAAATAATTTTTAACTGTTTTTACTTAAAAACCTAGTCCCTAATTTTTAATAATAATTAGTTTTACTCTTTGGTAAAGTTGAACCTAAAGATGCAATTGAACAATATATTCATTTCACTACAGAAGTAACAGAAGAATCAGCAAAGATAATAGCTAGAGAATTAAATCCAAAAGTTAAATAATAAAAAGCTGTTGCACTTAGTGCAACAGCCTTTCCACATCTATTTTAAGCAATATATACCTTTCTGCTTCATCTACACTTACTTTATATTGTTATACTATTATAATATAATCACTAAAGATAACCTGTAATAACTCTTTTATATCTTTTATACATTCTTCTTATAGTATCTAATACAAAATTAGGAATAGGTATAGCCAGTTTATATACAAAAGGAATATATAGTTTATAATAAGCTTTTTTAAAATCATGCCACAGAGAACAATATTCCTTATGTTTAAAATCTGATATATCCACCACTACTCCTCTATTATTAACTATCATAACATTTTTTGCATGAACATCATGAGGATTTAACCCTTTTCTTCTAGCATATTCAAGAGCACTATCTATATCTTTTATAATATGCTTAGGAATTTTTATTCCTTTTAATAAAGAATTATAAAAAGTAATACCCTTTAATCTTTTTAATATTAGATAATTATTTTTGCTATATAAAAGCTTAGAATAAGCAGGATGATCCCCAATAGTTTTATAAACTTCTATTTCTTCTTTTAAGCCATCTCTTCCAGGAGCATAAATCTTTATAGCTAAATCATCAAAGTCTGGATGAGTAAAAACCCCTGCATAATTACCACAACCTAATAAAATCCAAGGCTCTGGAACAAACTCTACTTTTATTGGATCTGAAGGATTAATACTTTTCATCTTTAAGTTAGGAATAAGATTATTATCTATAATATTTATAAACTTTTTAATATAATTCTTATCAAATAAATTTTTCTCCATAAATGGGTCACCTTAATTTCATTTTATATATTTAAACTTAGTTATACATATACTCATATTTATAGCACTTATTATAACATATTTTAAATATTAATAGACAAACCACGAACTAACCTCATTATTTTTCTTGTAAGATAGCAGTTGCTCTATCATATTTTAGATAAATATAAAAACTTTGATTAAAAAATACATACCTGGATATAATAAAAATGACCAAAACATAGCACCAATATAGAAAATTCCATGCAAAAAGAACCCTGTTTATCAGGGTTCTTTTGTTGAAATAAGGAGGTCTATGAGTAACTTATAGAAAACTATTATATTTAATATTCTCCATATGTTAAAAAATTCCTTTAAATAATAAAAATAATTTCTTTACTGTATTTCAAATAAGTTAGAAAAGACATCGATATATAATCTTACTATATCGATGTCCTTTTTTTAACATATAATTAAATCTAATTTACTGATTTTGAATTAACAAATTCCTTAGCTATTCCATCTGGGTTTTCTGGATTTCCAGTTTGACTATCATCAAATGAAGATATTGAAACTTTGCAATAAAAATTACTTTCCTTCCAAATATAATTTTCTACTTTTTCTTGTTCATTTATTGCATCTTCAGAAGAAGTTTCATATTTAAAAACTTCTTTATTACCAATTTTTAATGTTTGGGCTTTTTTGTGTTGTATTTTACCAGATGCATCTTTAACTTCAACATATCCCTTTTTCTTTAAATTCTTATATATATCTGAATTTTTACTTTGAGTAAAGTGTATTGGATTTACTCCTTTAAACCTATAAAATACATTAAACTGGCAATTAAGATTTCCTAAGCTTTCTACTGTTGAATCTTCTATAGCTATATCTTTGCCAACATTTAATGGTAATTTAGGAGCAAACTTTAAAAGTTCTTCAGCTTTTTTTAGATCTTCATTATCATAAACAAATAATTTATAACGATTATCATCTACAGAATAATTTACATTCTTTATATCTTTAACAGGTTTTATTGAAGATGCAATTTTCCCCACATTATCTACCTTAGCTACCCCAATGCCATTCATATGAACTTGACCTTCGCCATCGCTGAAATATTTATTATACTTCATTTCTGTTTCTATTCCATACCATACACCTTCATTTTGCCATACAAAAAATTTAGCTGTTTGCTCCTGTGCTCCACTACTTTTTACAGTTATATTAAATCCATTTATTCCTGACAAATTTTTTGCCTCTTTGCTAATTTCAACTTTTGCATCTTTGTACATTTGTTGTGCATTCTGTTTTAAAACATCCTCCATATTTTCTTTAGATGCTAAGAATCTAAATACTTTAAATTCTCTATTCTCATTAAACAATATCTCTAACATATTAACTTTGTTAGAAACTTTTATGACACCAATATCACCTACTCTATAGTTTTCTGAAATAAAATCTGGCACCTTAAATTTAAATCCTGCACCCTTTTCTACCTTTTTCAAGTCGCGATAATATTTCACTGGCGCATCAATAAGAAACCTGTTGCCTTGCTTCTTATTTATTGATTCCTTATTGTTAACTCCTGTAACAATACTATTATTTTTAGCAGTTACATTACTTGTAAATACAATACCTCCAGCTAATACACAACATATAACTGCTGCTGCTGACATTCTATAAGATCCTTTTTTAAAGTTTTTTATCATTTTTATTCTCCTTTTAATTTGATTCCTTGTTTCAAAAAAAATCGCTAACTGTGGTACTTTTTTGCTACTTGAAATCAATTTTGAAAAATTAATCAGTGTCATCCCATATTCTATAGATTCTTCTTTGTCTAAAATTTCAAGTACATAAGCATCACAAGCATATTCTCTTTGAAGTTTCATTTTCTTTACTATAAACCATATTATTGGATTGAACCAATATATCAAAATAGTAATAGTTCCAAGAAAATTATAGATCAAATCTTTTCTCTTATAATGTACCAGTTCATGCAAAAATATATGTGATAGATATTTATAGTCATTTGTACTATACTTATATTTGGGAATATAGATCTTTGGCTTTAGAACTCCAAATATGCAGGGAGCTTTAAAGTCATCACAAGCATAAATAGGAATGCTTCTATTTATGCTTAATTTCTTTTTGCATTCTTCTAATAATGATACAATTTCTGGGTCTCTGATTTGTTCTAAATTTGAAATTCTCACCTTGAATTTCCACAAAATTATTGAAAAAAATAGCGCTATACTAAATACACCAACTAGCCATATACAAGAAGCTATATTTAAAGTATTAGTGATTACTTTTTGTTTTGTTGTATTTTCTTGCTTATAACTTATACTTTCTAACGATGAATTTGAAATTATCTTATCATCTCTTGTTTTATCATTTAAATAACCTTCTCTTTCTGTAAAAACATCATAAGCAGCTTTAGTATTACTTTTGCTTTCAATATTTAATAGTTTATTTTCATATTTATCAGATAAAATATGAATTAAATTTATATTGCTTGGAATATTCACAGGTATTAAAAGTCTTAATATAATTATAAGTAGCAAAGCATGCTGAAATCTTACTCCAATATGTCTATTAAATAATTTTAAAATTAAAATTACTACTAAGGCTGAAATACTTGCTATTAATGAAGCCTGTAGAACCCATAAAAAAATTTTGACTAAGATATCCATATTTAATATCCTCCCATTTTCAACTAGAAAAGCCTAACCTTACTTTCCTTCTTTCTTATCTTTAAGAATCTGTTCTAACTCTTCAATTTCCTCTTCAGACAAAGTCTCTTCCTCTAAAAATCTTGTAAAGAGCATCCCTACAGCTCCATCGTATACCTTTTGAAGAAAAGATTGATTTTCAGATTTTATACATTCATCTTCGGATATTAATGGATAATAATTATAAGCTCTACCTATTTTTTCAAAACCTATTGCTTCTTTTTTCAAAAGTCTAGTTATAAATGTCTTTACAGTTTGTGTTGACCAATCCATTTTTTCTGTTAGTGAATTAATTATTTTTTCAGATGTTAAAGGACTTTCTTTCCAAAGAAGCTTCATTACTTCCCACTCAGCCGCTGAGATTTTTGGCATATCTTTCATATCTTATTCCTCCATTTTAAGTTTACAATTGTAGATCTACAATAACAGTCTACAACTGTAAATCATCATTGTCAAGTTAAAATTTGTATAATTTATGTACAAAATTTACATAATTATAGATATCAATGGAACTTAAATAAGATGACTCCCGTTGAATACAGAAATCATCTTAGTAAATAATAATATAGTGCTTTTTTAAAGCGTCCCTGACAAAGGCTACATTTTAGTTTTTTATATTAAAATCTTTTTTCCTACCACAACAATTAATACTTTTTTTAAATCCTCTTTTCCAAGTTCCTCTTGAAACATTTTAATTTCGGCGTATCCTTGTTTTCTTTTTAGCACCCTAAGGTATGTAAATAAATTGTATTTGCATACCTCAGGGATGCTTGTTCTTTATTTTTCTACATACTTAACATTACCTAAATTACTTAAATTCCCTTTATCAATACCTAATTTCTCTAAGCTATTTTTGTTTACATATATTTCTGTTTTACTTGTCATCTTTATTGGCATTTTAGAAATATCTTCTCCTTTTAATACTGATACTGCCATTTTTCCTGTTTCATAACCTAATTGATAGTAATCAATTCCCACTGTTGCCAATGCTCCAGCTTCTACACTTCCCTTTTCTGCTGCAATTATAGGTATTTTAGCATCTAGGGTATGTTTTGCTATTATAGGCATAGATGATACTACTAGTTGGTCTGTTGGTACATATAAGACATCTATTTTATTTACTAAATTAGCTATAGCATTATTTATTTCATTAGTACTTGTCACCCCTGTTTCTATAATTTCATATCCCTTTGCAGCTTTTTTTAATTCATTTAATTGTACTCCTGAATTAATTTCACTTGTATTATATATAAATCCTATTTTCTTTGCTTTTGGTACAAGATTCTTTAATAATTTTAACTGATTTTCTATAGGTAAATAATCTATAGTTCCTGACACATTCTTACCTGGTTTTTCTAAAGAATTAACAAGTCCTGCTTTTATTGGATCAGTAACCGCACTAATTATTATAGGAGTTTGCTTTGTAGAATTAAATGCACTCTGAGCAGCAGGTGTCCCTATAGCCAAAACCAAATCTTTTTTATCTGAAGCAAATTTTTTAGCTATAGTTTGGGACACCCCTATATCCCCTTGGGCATTTTTATAATCTATTTTTATATTATCTCCATCTTTATATCCAGCTTCCTCAAGAGCTTTTATAAATCCCTTTCTATTATCATCTAATGCCACATATTCTACTATTTGATTTATTCCTATATTCAAAACCTTATCCTTTTTTGTTGTCTTTCCACAGGCTGCTAAAGTTAAAATACTAATTGTTAATAATATTCCTGTTACTAGCTTTTTCATAATATACATCTCCTTTAATATTTATATTTTTTAAACTGCATATTCAAATTTCTTTAATATATCTTCTACCCTTAGATTTCTTTTTTCCTTCTCATTTAAATCCAATATGATTTTTCCCTTATGTAACATAATGAGCCTATTTCCATAGTTTATAGCATCTCTTAAATTATGAGTTACCATTAATGAAGTTATATTTTTTTGAGTTACAATTTTTTCAGTAATCGCCATAACTTCACCAGATGTTTTTGGGTCTAATGCTGCAGTATGTTCATCTAAAAGTAATACTTTGGGATTATTCACACTAGCCATTATCAGTGATAAAACTTGTCTTTGACCTCCAGAAAGATATTTAACTTCTATATCTAACATTTTTTTAAAATCCAGGGATATATCATTTAATAATGACTCCAAATAATCATCTTTATATCTAAGACAATATTTAATATTAGTAAGTTTCCCTTTATTTAAGGCTAAAGATAAATTCTCTCTTACTGTCATAGAAGGGCATGTACCTAACTCTGGATTTTGAAATACTCTACTTATAATTTTAGTTCTTTTATGTTGGGGTAATTTAGTTATATCCATCCCTTTCAAAATAATATTTCCGGAAGTTTCTTTAACAACTCCTGATAATATATTTAGCAAAGTAGACTTGCCTGTGCCATTACTTCCAATTATACTTACAAAATCTCCTTCATTAATAGTCAAATTTAAGTTATAAAATAATCTATTTTCACCCATATAAGAGTTATGAAAGCTTTTTGATAAATTTTGAATTTCTAACATTTTTAATCCACCTCCAACTTTTTTCTTCATATTTGTTATCAATTTCTCTAAGAGCCAAAAATACTATGATAATTAGTGATGTTATCATCTTCAAATCCACTGTAGTAAGACCTAAAGTCATAGCCAAATATATTGTTCCTTGGTAAATAATCGTCCCCATAATTACCATGCTAGTTTCCTTAATAAATGATTTTCTTCTAATTATAGATGTTCCAATAATTATTGAAGCTATTCCCAATATCAAAGTTCCTATCCCCATAGAAGCATCACTAAAACCTTGATATTGAGCCATAATTCCCCCTGAAAAAGCTATAAGTCCATTGGATAGCATAAGTCCTAGTATTTTAATTTTTCCAACTTCTATACCCAAAGACTTAATCATTTGAGAATTATCTCCAACTCCTTTTAGTAAATAGCCTAATCCTGTTTTTAAAAATAAATCAATTAAAATTTTAATTAGTATTACAATAAACAACATAATCACTAGGGGATTAAAATCATAAAATATATTTTTTTCACTAAATATCGGAATGTTAGCCTTTCCCATAATTCTTAAATTAAATGAGTATAATATTCCCATTACTAAAATTCCAGAAAGCAAATTTGATATTTTAATTTTTACATTAAGTATTCCTGTGAGTAATCCTGCCACTAATCCACCTATTAAAGCAACTATACTAGCAGTAATTGGAGACACTCCTTTTGTTAATAATACAGCAACTATAGCTGCTCCTAATGTAAAGCTTCCATCTGCAGACATATCGGGGAAATCTAGTATTTTATAACTTATGTATACCCCCATTACCATAATTGATAAAATTAAACTTTGCATTAATATACTTGATACTACTTCCATAAAATTCTCCTCTCTATTTTTAGGTACAAAAAAACCACATGTTACCCATGTGGCTTTTAGAAAATACAAATAAATAATATCTAAAAATCGAAAAAGCCACATAGATTATCTATGTGGCTTTCTATATATATTATAGAAAAACTTATCTTAGCCAACATAGATACAAACCATTCAATTGCATTAACATGCATGAATTGCGGGGTTTGTATCTATGTTAAATTTAAAAGATACAAACCCTATCTAAATTGGCTATTAAAGACTACATTAATTTTTAATGCTAATAGTTTTCCCATAATTATTTCCTCCTAAAACTTTTATAAAAGTGTATCATGTGAATTTGATTATGTCAAGCGCATTTTATAATATAGAATCCTATTTTTTTCTTCCATTGTTACTTCCCCTAAAGCTTTAAGATACTCTAAATGAGCATGAGCTTCTCCTGCTGCAAACCATTTTTGGCTCTTGGGAAATTCATCCCAATTTTTACTTTTAATATCCCAATGAAGTTCTTTTGTTACTTGTTTTACTGTACAAGATCCAAATTTTTTTAACACTTGCCTAATCTCATTTAATCTTTTTTCATGATGAAGATAAAGTTCATTAATCCGCCTGCGATGATCCTCTATCAAAAATCTATGGGAAGAAAACAAATAATCAATATCCATATTATAAACAAAATCTAAGCTTTTAAAATAAGTTCCTAGCATATCACCATATTCAAAACCCCAAAATGTAATATTAGGAGTAATCTTTCCCAAAATATGATCTCCACAAAATAATATTTTATGTTTTTTCTCATAAAGCCCAACCATCCCTGGAGTATGACCTTTTAAATCTATAATTTCAAAATTATAGTCTCCTATTTGAATATATTCCCCGGGAATTGCAGGAACAAAATTTATATGAGATATGGGTCTAAACTTAAATCCTGGATTATCTTCAATATCCAATTGTTCTTCTTCTAATCCCTGCCACATTGCTCTTTGAATAGTACCTTTCCACATAGGGCCAGATTTTTCCACGCTACCATTTAACAAATCCCCATCTGTCTTACTTATATATACAGTTAAGCCCATCTCTTGAAAATATGTAGCTAATCCTGTATGATCTGAATGCAAATGGGTTAGAAAAAGAATAGTGTTTTCCGGTTTTAAATCTAATTCTCTAAAAATTTCCATCATACGTTCTTTCGTATCTTCACGATTAAATCCTGTATCAATAATCATAGACTTATCTTTTCCCTTAACAATATAAAAATTTAAATATTTTAAAGGATTATTTGGCAATGGAAGTTCTTCTAAATAAATGTTTTCATATGTTTCTCTCATATACTACCCCTTCTAAAGTTTTATTATTTTAGTCATTATTATACCGTACATTTTCTACGTTTTCTTTATATTTTATAGTATACCCTATATTTAATATCATTTGAATAAATTGCTGTAAAATACTATATTACAAACAAAAAGCTTTTATATATTAGAGCTTATTTTCTTTTAATATTTTATTAAATCTTCTACTATATTATAAATTTATTCTTTCTTTTAATTCACTTATTGCTCTCTGTTCTTCTTTTCTTAAACTAAAAATATACTTATTAAATTCAGCATATAGATCCTTTTCATATTCATCTTCAAAACTTAAATCTGATATATACTTAGATAAAAGAACTATTTCCATTTTAGATAAGCTTTTGAAAAACGTAATATATTCATCTCCAAATAAACAATCAGCATTTAGCATATCTACTAAATCTTCTAGGCTCTTAATATTATTTTTAATTAATAAAATTTTATCTTCCACTAAAGAGCACTCTCGAATTTCTTCCGTTAGCTTTTTAAATTCAGAATTGGCCATTCTTATACCATCAATATATTCAACTATTTCATTGCACTCCTCTTCATTAAAGGATATAAATACTTTTTCTAATTTATTTAGTTTTATCCTTTCATTTATCAGTAGAGCTATATTTAAAATACCCTTCTTTATATAAGTCATCAATTCTGTATTTTTAATCTCTAAAATTTCTAAGCATATTTTTGCATCTTTTATTAATTCTGCATTCAGTTCCTCTATGGATAACTTTTCCAATTTATTTTTTATAATCTCTCTATCTAAATTATTAATATTAAGGCTACTTAAATCTTTATTACATATGATTAACCCTAGTGAATTGATAAGTACTAGTTCAAATATATTTATAAGCAACAATTCACATTTTTTATCATAACCCTTTAATAATTTATTAATTTCACCAATATCAAATTTATTACAAAACTCATTTTCTAAGCTTAAGTCATATAAATAATTATACACATACTCAATGCCTATAAAGTTCATAGTATCAATGTAAAGCTGATAATCTATTGAACATCCTGGAGTTTCATGAGATGCAAAAAAATCATCATATTCTTTAAAAAATGGAGAAATACCATCATCTATAGTATCATTATAGGAATAGTTATCAACCTTAAGTTTATTTGCCTTAATATCATTAAATAATTTCTTACACTCTAATTTTTTATTCTTAATTAAATCCTGTCCTATTTTTAACATATGAGATAAACTAGTATGCTTTAATTCTTCTGTTATTAACTCTATATTCTCAAAGTTTTTTAAATAAATTCCTATGGTATAATCAATACATTGTAAAATACTTTCAGCCATCTCAACCATAATTGAACTACTCTCATCTTTTGTGTAATATTTTAATTTTACTCTTAGAAGCTCCATTCTTTCATAATATATTCTAGCTAAAGTATTATCATCTAGTAACTTTTTCTCATAACAAGTTACTAAAACATCTTTTAAAAAACTTTCCTCACTGAATTTATTCTCTACAGAACAGTCATATTTTTGAATATTATTCCCCATAACTCATCAATCCTTTTCATTATCAAGATTTGTATAATCCTTAAAACCATTTCTTATATTCTCAGCTATTTTATATAATACTTTTCCTTCTAAAATCTCCAAGGAACCTTGACAATAGTTATCAAATTTTTCTTTCATTATTTCTATTAATTCATCATCACTTATATAATCTAAAGTTTCATTCTTATAATTATAAAAAATTTCTACAAGTTCATTTATCGTATCACTGTAATTATATTGGGATATATATGGTGAATCACAGAAGGCTGTAATAATTTTGTTTATAATTTGACCATTAAATTCTATTCTTAGGCTTTTTTGAAGTGCTATATTTCTCGTATCAATAATTTCTTTAACATCTTTCTCTGAGAGTTTTAATCCATATTCTCTTGTAGCTTCATTGCACTGAATTATATCATTAAAAACTCTCTTCTCTAATAAATTACTTTCAAATAAATCAATAGAATTTTTCATTTTTAAAAATTCCTCCTAAAAGTATTGACTTTTACTTTAAAGTATGTTATACTAAAAATAGTATACTTTATATTAGATAATTGTATCATTGGCGCCTTTTTTTGTCAATGTATTTTATAAGCGTTAAAAGAGTATCTTCAAGCACGGAAGATACTCTTCTTTATTTTTATAAATAGCCCTAAATTTATTAACTTCACTGTTTATCATGCAATTTACTACTCACATTTTTCATGATTATTTAATAAATTCAGCACTTGTTATACTGTTAATATGTCCATATATATTACTTAGCTATATTTTTTATTGGATTATTTAAATAAATTTACGAATAATGTTATAACTAAAGAATTAGAAAAGTCTATTAAAAATGCCCCGACAACTGGAAGAATAAAAAATGCTTTTGGTGATGCACCATATTTAGAAGTTATGGCTTCCATGTTTGCTATACCGTTAGGAGTAGCTCCCATTCCAAATCCACAATGCCCAGAACTCATAACAGCAGCATCATAATCCTTTCCCATTAGTCTAAAAGTAATAAAGTATGCAAATATAAACATTAATACAGCTTGGCCTATTAATAAAATTAATAATGGACCTGCTGTGCTTTTTAATTCCCATAATTTAAGACCTATGAGTGCCATGGATAAAAACACATTAAGGCTTATATTTCCAATTATATCAACACATTTTGAATTTATTTTCCATTTATTTGTTTGTTCCCCTATATTAAGTATTATAGCTGCCACTATCATAGCATCTACGTATGAAGGAAGGACTATACCAAGGTTTGTAAAAAACATCTCTAAAATAGAACCGAGTCCCATTGATATAAATATAAGAGAAAATGTATTAAATAGCGTTTTATAACTCACTTCTTCACAATCATCAGAATTTGCTTCAAAAAACTCATCTGAGTTATTTTTTAGGTTATTTTTACTTATTAGGTTTTTAGCTATCGGACCACCTATTAAGCTACCACATACAAGCCCAAAG
Organism: Clostridium sporogenes; assembly: GCF_001889325.1. NCBI lineage: Bacteria > Bacillati > Bacillota > Clostridia > Eubacteriales > Clostridiaceae > Clostridium > Clostridium sporogenes. The sequence goes on from NZ_CP013243.1 coordinate 1,499,915, forward strand.
GTAGCGGCAGCCATAGCTGTAGTGGAAGCGCCTACAAGGCCGTATTCTGATTCGAATAAGGCTCCAAAAGTGGCTCCTGTTCCATGACCACCAGTCATGGTTACGGATCCAACAATTAATCCTAGAAGTGGATCTTCACCTATAAATTTAGCCATAACTACTCCAAGAACATCTTGTGATATTACTAAAAGAAGAGCCGCTATAAAAAACATTATTACATGAAGACCACCCTGTTTTATCATCTTAAAACTTGCCCCAAGGCCAATAGTTGTAAAGAAAGCTAGCATAAAAGGCTTTTGAAGAGTTGTGTCTAGAGATATAGATATAAAACCACTTTCTGTAAAGATTAAATTTAAAATAGCAAAAATAAGTCCACCTACAACTGGAGCAGGTATACAAAATTTTTCAAAAATTGAAACTTTAGATTTTATAAATACACCTATGTAATAGAAAAGTATAGCTAAGGTAGTGGTTTGAATCATATCAAGCTCTAGTGTCATAAAAAATCCCCCTTATAATGTAATGAATATTATGTTTATATAATCACTTATGATAGAAATAAAAAAAAATATTCATAAATATGAAAATTCAAATATATATTTATATAAACATTTCATATTTATAAATAAAATTCTTATGGATATTATATAGGATTTTCTAAAAATATTCTACTAAAATACAAAATTTTTATAAAAACCTCATAAAAATATGAGAAATGGGAAAAATTTCAGTATAAGAAAAATAAAATTAAATTTTTTTGAAAAATAAAAAAAATAAATCAAGAGAGTTTATATAAATTATTTGTGCGAATGAGTAAATAAACTTAGATATTAATAAATTTTGCAATGAAAATTTATCTTTTAGCACAACAGGCTAATTTATCCTATACTAAATGTTAAATATTCTTTTGATGATTATCTTTACTACAGTATCTATAATACTAAAAAATAAGAAATGTTTAATAGCATTTCTTACATAATTTAAGAGGAAAATATGACAATCAAACCTATTATATGTAACAACAAGTTGAAAATTCAGGTAATATATTGTAATATATTAAGGTATTATTATTTAAGTAAGGAAGTGGAATCATTGTTTAAAAAAAGAAGTAAAGCATTTTTTACAGGCCTCATTTTAGCTAGTATATACTTAATTTATGTAATATCATATTTTTATGGAGTACTAGGTAAAGGTGATACAGCAGAACAAATAGGTAGTGGAATAGCTACTGCACTAGTAACACCACATATAGTAATTTTAGCTATTGGTATTATGTTTGGATGGTTAGCATTCGGATTAAGCAGTTCAGGATTTGCTTTAACTGCATCTATATTATATACTGTTGCAGGAGTTATGTTTATTCCTTATATATTCTTTGTTATTCCAAGTATTATATTGGGATTCGTAGGATATGCAAACCAAAAAAATATAAACAATAAAGCTAAAGCAAAAAGAAGGGTTAAAGTACATAAGAAACCTAATGTAAATAATAAAACTAATTTAAAAGCTTAAATATAAATTATAAAAAATAAGACAGTCAATAATGACGGTCTTATTTTTTTATTTATAAATATCAAGCTATTTTTAATTTTCAAATGTAAAGCTACAATATCCTATTTCATCACATCTTTTTTTCATATCATCCCATATATCCTTTCCCTTTATGGCTTCTAAAGATGATGGATATAAAATATAGTTTTCTTTAAAAATATGATCTCTTAAATTAAAAATTATATATTTTGAAACTTCATCTACTTTATTTTTGAATTCATCAAATTCCATTTTATCTGCATTTTCAGAAAGTCTTTTTAATTCTTTTTTCCTAGCCCTTAAGTCATCATGTTCCATTCTCATTATTCTTGTAGGTCCTGTTATTTCTCTTTTTTCCATCTCTACAAATAGAACTTTTTCTTCTCTTTGGTGATGATTTTCTGCATCTAATATATTTTCTGCTAATTTATTAATACTATGAATTTTTTCTTTAGCTTCATCATAACTTTTACTCTTTTGAATATCTGAATTCACTTTTTCTAAATCTTCTAAAAATCTTAGAATCTTATCATGTTCATCTATTAAAGTATATACTACATGTCCCTTCCTTATATTGGCCTTTACTTTACTTAATTCGTCCTTTAAAACTTCCATGTGTACATCACACAAGTGTCTTAAATCCTGTGGCTCCATTCCTTCTTCTATAAGTTGTTGTTCTGCTATGGATAAATCTATAGCATCAATATCTTTTACTAGGTCTAAAGCTTCTTTTCTTATTTCATCATTAATTCCAACTTTATTTAAATTTTTTAAAATTTCTTTTAGTTCCTGGATTTTTTTATTGTCCATTTAAATCATCTCCTTTATATAAGCTTTAAATCATCTCAAATAATACGCTATTTTCTTTATATATATGGATAAATAAGTCCTTTTCTAAGCTGTGAATCTTATCATAAGTTAATCTATAGCTTGTACATGCATCCTCTGGTGCTTTGAAATCTCTTGTTATTTTTTCTAATTCTTTTAATATATCTCCAGCTTTATCGTGTTCATTTTCTGTTTCTTTTATAAATTTGTCTATTTCTTTTTTTATATTTTCATCTTTAGTCAATTCATATTCTTTTATTAATGGAAATAGATTTTCTTCTTCCTTTATTAAATGCTCTTCTAATTCTATTTTCAAAAGTCCAAATAATCTATGAACTTTTAATAATTCTTCTCCATGATGTCCAAAATGAACTTTTAATATTTTTGATAATAATCCATCTATTTCTTTAAGCTCTCCTTTTGTATAATCATGATGAGTATCTACTATATTTTCCATAAGATTTACTGGCTTTTCTTTTCTCCAATCTATATACTCTTCATTAGATTCTACAAACTTTTCATATTCTTCATTAAGTTTTTGTATGAATTCATCTGAATTTATTTCTTTCTCCTTTAAGGCTTCTCCTAAAGTATCATGTCCACCACAGCAATAATCTATCTTTATATCATTGAATATTCTACTTGATCCTGGGAATATAGAAACGACTTCCCCAAGCTTTTGATTTACATTAATAGTGTTTTTCATAACAATTCCTCCTAAATTAAAGCAACTAATTTATTTCTAATAATTACTTAGCATAATCCTTATATTGAATTTAATAATAAATCTGCTATAAATATAGTTGCTTTCTTTATTTCTTCTTTATCATTTTCCTCTGGTGAAAATTTAATTCTTATTGGAAATTTCACATCTGTCATTCCTGTAGATTTTATAATGTATGAAGTGCTTAAAACCTTCATGTTTGTTTCCTTTAAATAATCTTGTACAACTTCAATACCTTCTCCACTCCATCCATAAGATCCAAAGGCTGCTGCTATCTTATTTTCTAAGTTCATATCCTTTAAACTTTTTAAGACATCTTCTAATCTTCCAATCATATCTCCATATTTTGTAGATGTTCCAACAAGTACTGCATCTGATGTTTTAACATTTTTCAGAATGTCCTCATCTGATGTCTTATTAACATTAATTAATTCTGCATTTATATTGTCTTTTTCAAAATGTCCTTTGATTAATTCCGAAATCTTTTTAGTATTGTTTGTCATTGTAGAATATAAAATTAAGACTTTTTTATCTACATTTGTATTTTTGCTCATTTCGTCATAAATATCTATAAACTTTTTAGCATTCTCTCTTAGTATAAACCCGTGAGATGGTGCTATAATTTCTATATCTAAGCTTCTTATTTTCTTTATCATATTTTGTACATATCTTCTGTGAGGATGCATTATTAAGCTGTAATATGTTTTAAAATCTTCTAATATATCCTCTTTAGCCTTATCATTGAAATATTCATAATTTGCTATATGAGTACTAAATATATCGCATGGGAATAATATTTTATCTTCTTTAGCAAAAGTTATCATAGTTTCTTCTGTATGAAGATAAGGTGTTTCCATAAACTCAAGAGTTTTTCCACCTATATCAAGAGTATCCCCATCTTTAACTACTAAAAAGGTTCTATTATGAAGTTTATACATAGCTTTTAATTGATTAACTGCTTTTTGGGTGCAAACGATAGTTGCATTTTTAGCATTGTAAGCCAAACTTCCTAAAGCTCCTGAATGATCTGGCTCTGTATGGTTTATTACTATATACTGAATTTTTTCTAAGTTTATTAAGTTTTTTAAACTTTGAATATACTCTCTTCCAAAACTTATATCTACAGTATCAATAATTGTAGGTTTTTCTGTAAGTAAAAGATAACTATTATAAGTTGTTCCCTTTGTTAAAGTTAATCTATGAAATGGTACATCTCTATCATCAATTTTTCCTACTAAATAAATTTTTTCTTTAATCTTTACATTTTTCATCATATTCATTACCCCCAGTTTTTTATTAGTATTTATGGTGTTTGCTTTATTTTCTTGTTTGTTATGGCTTCATTATATAAACTATTAGAATTTAAAAATATGATTCAAATCAAATTTTCAAAAAAATAAAAAAGTGCAAAGCACTTTTCTCTAAAATAATCTATTCTATAAATTCTTTTAATGCGTCTTCATCTTTAATTATAATTACCTTATTACCAACAAGTTTTATAATATCTAAATCCTCGAATTTAGATAATTTTCTACTTATAGTTTCTCTTGTAACCCCTACATAGTTTGCCATCTCTTCCCTATTTATAGGCAGTTTTATTTCTATATATTGTTCTTTATTTACTCCATATTTTTCACCAAAATCTAATATCATATTAGCTATTCTAATATCTGCATCATTGGTAGCTAAATTTTGAGCTAGAGTTTCCGTTTCCGCAAGTCTTCTAGTAACTTCTTTTAATATCTTTAAAGATATATCTGGATTTTTTAATAATATCTCGTCCATCTTATTTTTTGTAAGGGTACATATTTTTACATCGGATATAGCATAAGCAGAAAAATTATAACTTTTATTATCATTAAAAAGATTTAGTTCTCCAAAAAAATCTCCACTGGAAAGTATATGAATTATTTGTTCTTTTCCTTCCTTAGTAAGCTTACAAAGTTTTACTTTCCCTTCATTTATAATAATTAAAGTTTCTGATTTATCTCCTTCATTGCAAATAGCTTCTCCCTTTTTAAAAGCCTCATGCCCTGTCATATTTACAATTTTTATTAACTCTTCTTCTGATAAAGAAGAAAATATAGGAACTTTCCTTGCACAAATATTGTGATGACATCTTCCACAAGTACACTCTTTCATAAAAAGCATCCCCTTTATTTAATATAAAAAACTAATTTATATTTGTAACTATAGTTTCTGTTAGTATATCATTAATATAATATTGCGCTCTACAAATAAATTATATTTTAAGCATATTTATTTCTTTAATCATTTCATTTAGATTTTAATTAAAATGAATATTTAATCAGTTATATTTTATAATAGCACTCTTATCTATGTCCATATAAAGGATTCCCCTTTGTTATTATAATTATGATTCAATTTACCTTTATGGCATATATAACATATACCCTATATTGTTATAATCTACGGAATTATAAGATATATATTTTAAATTTATCCAAAGTTTAAGGGTTTAATTATAAATATCTTAATATATACAAAATAATTTAAAGCTGTAATAATTTTTAATTATCACAGCTTTTTTAATATCATTTCTATTCGTAAACGTAATAAAATCCAGTAACCTGGCATTTACTGCTTGTTACTGGATTTATTTTATCAGAAAATATTTTTAAATTCTATACGATAAGTTTTTCACGCTTACGATTTCTTGATATATTAGTATCATTAAATGGTTTTGTTCTATTTTGCTTTTCTTTACTATTAGTAAGTATTTTTATCCTCCGTAGAAGCCCTGCCTGAATCTATCTAAAATGTTTTAATTCTTCATACTGCTCTTTGGTTAAACCATAGCACCCAAATTCAATTAAATCTGGGTCATGAAAATCACTTCCTCCACTTTGGGCTAAGTTATATTTAGCTGCAAAATTCAAGGTTCTTTTGTAATCTATTTTCTTCATCTTTGAATGATTTATTTCAATTCCCTGTAATCCATACTCAACATACTTTTCAATCTCATCATAATTATTATATTGGCAAGGATGAGCAATAATTGGTATACCACCATCTTTTTTTATTGCTTCAATCCCTTGTATTACAGGAGTATATTCCATCTTTAAATCAGTTTCCTTTGATGTTTTTGAAGCAAAAAGCTCATTATATCTTTCTTTTGTCATCTCATGTTTATATTTTTCTTTTAGAGCTTGAAAAATATTCATTTTAAAAACAATACTGTATTTGGAATATTTTTTAGCATCTTCATATGTTATATCATATCCCTTTTCGGATAATTCTTTTATTAAATCTCTATGATAATTATCTCTACATTTTAAAGTCTTATCACATAATTTTTTTACATGTGTAGCATTTTCATTAAGCCATAATCCAACAATATGAACCTTTTTAAACACATCATAATCATAACAACTCATTTCTACACCTTTTACTACTTCAAGCTCCATTTTTCTGCCTAATTCATTAATTTCATCAAATTGATCAACGGTATCATGATCAGTAATAGCTATTGCTTTTATTCCTTTCTTTTTAGCCATATCAAGAACATTAGCAATTTCACAAATACCATCACTATGATTTGTGTGTACGTGCAAATCAGCGTATATCATATCTATTCCTCCTAAATTACTGTCAATAAAACATCTTCTTTGTCAACTTTGTTCTTATTAGTTGGCAGTACATCCATATAATCATTACTATTAGTTATAATTACACTTGTTGTTAAATCATATCCTGCATCTTTTATTTTATCAATATCAAATTCCAATAGTAAATCACCTTTTTTAACATTTTGCCCTTGTTTAATAGCTAAGTTAAAATACTTTCCATCTAAAGATACAGTATCTATTCCTACATGAATTAACACTTCTATATCATTTATAGTTATTCCAATAGCATGTCCTGTTTTAAAACAAGCACTAACAATGCCATCTCCGGGAGCATATACTTTACCTTCGCTAGGAATAATTCCTATTCCAGCCCCCATTATTCCACTTGAGAAGGTTTCATCATCAATATCTTTTAGGGGAACAGTATCTCCCTTTACTGGTGTTAAAATATTTTTATATATATTTTCTTCCATAACTTTTTTCTGTTCTTCTTTATTTTGTTCAACTGGGTCATCAAATCCAATAATTAACGTAGCTATAAATGTTACTACTGCAGCTATAATTAGTGTAATTATAGCATGTATTAAATTATTTGTACCTTCAGATACCCACATTGGTAAACTTAATAACCCTGGTGTTACATAAACGAAAGCCTTTAAATTAATTATTCCTGCAAATAAACCTGCTGCTGCTCCACCAATCATACAAGCATACATTGGTTTTTTCAATTTAAGAGTAACACCATACATTGCCGGTTCAGTAATTCCTCCTAAAAATGCTGTAATACTTGATGAAAAAGCAATCTGTTTTAATTCTTTATTCTTAGTCTTTAGTGATACTGCTAAAGCTGCCGCTGCCTGAGAAATATTAGAACATAGTGCAATAACACGGGTAACAGGATCAAAACCATTTTGTTCAATAAGCATAACACAGATTGGACTCAACGCTTTATGCATACCTATTGACACTAACCATGGATATACAGCTGCTAAAATCGGAATAGCAACAATACCAAAATGCTGCTGTACATATAATACAGTATCTGCAACTAATTGTGCTATGTAATTACCTACTGGTCCAATTATAACAAATCCTAATGGAGCAGTAATCAATATAACTAGCAATGGTGCCATAAACACTTTAATCATATCTGGAACATACTTATAAACATATTTCTCAATATAAGACATTACCCATACAATTAATATAGCAGTTACAAGCTGAGAAGAATATTTTGCTAATGATAATGGTATTCCTAAAAAGTATACAGGTTTTCCTGCTGCTACTAAAGAAACCCACTCTGGATGAAGCATTGATAAACAGACAAATGATGCTAAATACTGATTACATTTAAATATTTTTGCTGCTGAAAATGCTACAAATACTGGCATAAAGTAGAAACCTGTATCAAAAATAAATTTTAATATAATAAATGTTTGAGATGATTTGTCTAAGATTCCAAGTAAACTTAAAATTAAAAGTAATACCTTTCCCATTCCTGCTCCAGCAAGTAATGGTATCATTGGTGCAATGGATCCGGTAATAACTGATAAAACTTTGTCTACAATTCCTTCCTTTTTCTTCTCATTATTGTCATTTGATGAATCTAATTTAGCAATTTTCATTATTTCTTTATAGACTTTATCTACATCGCTACCAATTACTAATTGATATTGTCCTCCCTTTTTTACTAGAGACAATACCCCTTTTATTGACTTAACTTCTTCATCATTAGCCTTTTCTTCAGACTTAATATTAAATCTTAATCTCGTTGCACAATGCACTAGAGAATTAATATTTTCCTGTCCTCCTATAGCTTTTAAAATTTCACTAGCCATTTTTTCATAATTCATTTTAAAATCCTCCATTTCTTATTTTATAAAATGAAGGTTTAGCCAACCTAATGTTACTACCCAACAATAAATATTTTATTTTTTTGTAATCCCCCCTTTTATAAAGATTTATTAAAAAATTATCTAACTCTTATGTAAAAAAATATAGAGAGTATGTGCAATACATAAGTATTATCACTAATTATAAAACTCCTATAAATTGTATTTATTCATCACTTATAAGCTTTGCAATATGTATTGTAAGATATAGAATCTCATCTTCATTTAAATAAAAATAATACTTTTTTTCAATGAATTGTTTTATCTTCAAGCTGCATAAATAAGCTTCCTTATATTCTTCTTTTATAATATCTAACAGATTATTATTAATACTATCATTTTTATTAGATTTTTTTGAAAAAACTCTATATCCAAAAAATTTTAAATGAGTAATAAAGCGATAATAATTATATGAATCTGTATTAAAGTCACGATTAAAATAATATTTAATAATATTTGTGATATTTTGTATAAATCCAGTTATCTCATATACATCCTTAATATTATTGCTGACTTCAGCACTAACAATATGAAGTGCTATAAAACCGGCTTCATCTTCATCCATAGTCAAACCATAATTTTTTTTAATCATATCAATTCCATATAATCCAATCTCATATTCATTTTTATAAAAATGTTTTATTTCCCATAATAACTTATTCTTTAGTATAACTCCTTTATTATATCGTTCAATACTAGTAGTTATATGATCCATCAAAGAAATATACAATGAATCATCAAGTTCTATAGATAATTTCTGTTTTGCATATTGTACAATGTCATGGCAAAGTTCAATATATTCTGTAGGAATACTACTTAAAATATCAACAAGATGATTGGAATATTCCATAGAACTTAAAATAAATTTCTTGGTAATTTTACTTTCTTCGATAAAATCACCTTTCCTCTTACCATAGGCTATTCCTTTGCCCATTATAATTATTTCTTTTCCTTTATCATCAAATGTTATTATAGCATTATTATTTAAAATCTTGTTTATTACCATAAAAACCTCCCCCAAAGCAAAAAAACCTATTTCCAGACATAACAAAATATCTGTAAATAGGTTTTGTGTAGCAAGCTAATCACTATTACAATCCATATCTTACATCTGTATTGTACTATATTACAACGTTATTTGTCAACGATTTCTTATTTAATATCTGCCATAAATTCACTACCTTCATTTATACATTTTCAATAAAATCGTTGAAATTATCTCTTTTTTCAAATCTAGTATTATTACCCAATGCAGCAAAATGCTTTTCTCCACATTGAATCTTTTTTTCTTCCTTTGCTCTTAAGTCTTCTGATAAAATGCTTCCCTTTGTTTCAACTACAAAATATAGTTTTTCTGTATTATCTTTTTCTATTAACACAGCCCAGTCTGGATTATAGCTTCCTAATGGTGTCTCTATTTTAAACCAATCTGGTAATTTTATATACAATTTTATACTATCATTTTTTTCAAATTTCTTTGCAAATTCAGCCTCTACATCTGAATCATAAATAATATATTCATAAATAGACCTCTCACTAGCTATCATATTTTTTGATAAATATCCACTTAGTTCTTCAGTTTCAAACAACTCTTGAGCATAATAAGCCTCATCCCCTATTTTTTCATATTTAATGCCATCCACTATCATTAATCTCATTTTTCTTTTAATGATACTGGCTACCTCATCCATAAATTTTTGGGGGTTCTTTTTAAAATCCTCTAACCTTTGTGATTTTTTTAGTATCTCCACTATAGTTCTTCTTGTTAAGTTTGTTTGATTTTGAAGAAAAGTAATTATATCTGGTAATACAAAATTATACTCATCTATACCTATACTATATCTATTATTTTCTTCTGCAATAACTCCTGCTTTGCTTTTGTTTAGTGCTGCTTTTGTATATAGCATTTTAACCTTATTAACTATGAGATTATTTTTTATTTGCTCTGCACACTTATTTATAAGATCCTCAGAATCAAAGTGCACTGAATATGTAGTTTTATATTTTATCCTATCCCATAATTCTTTAAATTCTGGACTCAAATACCTTATTTTATTTAAATTTACAGGCTTTTTGTCACCAGCATTTTTTAAATTTAAATTACCAGCTATTTTTTTAAGATTAGTAATTATTTGGTCCTCTACCTGTTTAAACTCTTCTGGTATGTCTACCCTTTGCTCTTTTAAATCTTCTTTTAGCTTATCCGTTACTTTACCTTTATTATCTATATATTTCATTTCTTTTAAATGATTAAATATTTTTTCTGATGCTTCTTGTTCTAAATAAGTGTTTTCGCCATCCTTTGATACTATAATATTTGCAAAATTATGCTTTTCAACTATTCCAAATCTAATACCTTCATCTTCTTCATATTCATTTTGTAACTTTCTTGCAAAGTCTTCGTAGCTTTCATTAGCCATTATAGTTAAGGTATTTACTCTAAAGCCATATACTCTTTCCCCCTGTTGATTTACTGCCAATCTAAGTCCTCTACCTATTTCTTGTCTCTTTTTTGATTCTGATTTTGTTTCATTTAGAGTACATATTTGAAATACATTTGGGTTGTCCCAACCTTCTTTTAATGCTGAATGAGAAAAAATAAACTTTAATTTTGTATCAAAACTCAATAATTTTTCTTTATCTTTCATTATTAAACTATAGGCATTTTCATCTGCTAAAGTATTACCCTTTGTATCCCTTAATCTTCCTTTTTTATCCTGAGCAAAATATCCATTATGAACTAATTCTGCCACTGTTTCTGTATCCACATCATTAAATAGAGTTTTATACTTAGGGTTTTGTATAGCTTTTTTATATTCTTTTTCAAACCAAAGGGCATACTTTCCTTTTTGTGCATTTCCTTCTTTATCCATAGTTCTATAATTTGCAACTTTATCTATAAAAAATAAACTAAGGACCTTTATTCCTTCTTTTTTTAGTCTAAGCTCTTTGTTTAAATGCTCTTCAATAGTTTTTCTTATTTGAGTTCTTTTCATTATATCATCATCAATTTCACCACAAATTTCTCCTAATCTTATAGGTTCATGTCCTACAAAGGAAACATATTCATCTCCTTCTTTAGCATTTATCTCTGTAATTTGATATCCCTTATATACCTCTCTTTCTCCAGAGAGATCATATAAATCATTTCCTACTTTGTATTCCTTTGACTTTCTAACTATAGTTCCTTTTTTATTATCCCAAATATCTATTTCAAGTTTTACCTTAATAGGTGACTTTTTATTATTTACACTTATAAGCTTTATATAGGCTGCGTTGTTATTATTTTTTGAAATAACACTGGCAACTTCTATTTGTTTTACCAATTTCCTTTCATAGGCATCTACAGCATCTAGTCTAAACATTAAATTATGTTTATGTTTATGTGTAGCAGAATAGCCCACTGTACATAATGGATTTAATGAATTAATGGCATCCATAGCTTTTTCTGTACTAGCTGAACTTTGAGGTTCATCTATAATTACAATAGGATTAGTTTCTTTTATAAACTCAATAGGCTTAACCCCATTAGTTTTTTCATTGTCTATATTAATTACATTACTATCCTTGTTAAAGGATTGAATAGTCATAACCATTATTCTTATATTGTCACTGGTTGCAAAATCTCTTATAATATCTAACTTTTGAGATTTATATTCATAAGCTTTAAATATTACATTATTATAAATACCTTTAAAATGTTCTGTCATAATATCTATAGACTTAACAACACCCTCTTTAATAGCAACGGATGGAACTACAACTACAAATTTTGTAAATCCATATTTAGCATTAAGCTCAAATATGGTTCTTAAATAAACATAAGTCTTTCCTGTGCCTGTTTCCATTTCCACTGTAAATTTAAAATTATTTTTACCTAACTCCTTTAAAGTTGAAGGTTTAAGTCCATATTTAAGTTGAATATCTCTTACATTTTTTAAGATATCCTCCTCATCTAGCTCTAATTTATTACCTATACCTGTATTAGTTATAAGCTTACCTTCTGTTCCTGCTTCATCAGTTAAAGAAGATACTGTAAAATTTGATTGTGCTGGGGTTTGTCCCTTGAAAATATTAACTATAGAAGAGATACTTTCCTTTTGATAGTCTAAATCTTTATTAAATTGTAGTTTCATTTAAGTCTCCCTCCTATATGCTCATTACTTCATTTATATTATTTCTCTTTAATATTTCTATAGCATTAGTTTTTACGGAATCCCTTTTAAATCCATTATCCTTAAATACTATTCTAGTAATTTCAGGGGATAGCTCATTTTTTAAATCTACAATACCATTAACCACATCTAAAGTAATCTCATTATCCAAACATATAATTAAAGCTCCAAAACCTATACTAAATACTTTTTTTCCACTAATTTCTCTAACTTCAATAGAATAGGTTAAATCAATACCATACTTAAGCATTATTTCGCAAACCACATCTTCCTCTGTTCTACCAGGCACAAAATTATCAACCATTTCATCTAATTTATGTGCAATATCCTCAAATCTTGGATTCCAGGGCTTTATATTTGATGTGTCTAACTTAAACACCTTAAATCCAATATCTAAATCCTCAATACCTTCTTTATCTTTGTTTTCTTCAACAATTTTATCCCCAGCTCTTCTAATACGCTCTTTACCGATTTCACATATATTTTTATACCCAGCTTTAGCAGCTTCAGATTTTTCATCACATATTTCTGGTAATTGAACCATAATAAATTTTCTTTTACCACCATCCTCTAAATTCAGTTCCATGACAGCATTTGCAGTAGTTGATGACCCTGAGAAGAAATCCATAATAAAGCAATCCTTTTCTTCATATAATGAATTTAAAAAAGTTTTAATTAACGAAGTAGGCTTGGGATATGAAAAATAACTTTTACCATCAAATAAATTTTCAAGTTCTAAGCCTCCATCACTTTTGGTACTTATTATTGAACGTAAGAGCATTCTATCTACGTCATTTAAATATTTTATTAGACTAGGCTGTGTATTTTCATCTTCTGCAAACCATATCTTCCCACAAACATAAGAACCATCATGTCTTACTTTAATATTATTGTAATCTAGATACTCTTTGAATGTTGATTCAGTCCATCTCCATCCTCTATCAGGCACTTTTACTTTTTTAAGAGTTGCTGGATGTAAAACATCATAAGTAGGTCCAAAAGTATTTCCATTAGGCCAACTCAAGTTTATTTTTCCCCATAAATTATAGTCCTCATCTAATGAATTATATAAAGTAATTGCTCTATCATAACCTTTTTTATTATATAATTGCTTTATTTGTTGTTCAGCACTTTTTATATCAACTTTTTTCTTTTTTAATTCATCCAATAATTCATTAATCTCATTTAATCCATCTTTAGGCATAGTAAATTCAAGTTTATTAAATGCTGATTTTGTGTAAATTAAAATATATTCATGTATATTTCCTATTCCTTTATCATTTTTAGGAATACGCTTATTCCAAGTTATACACTCAACAAAACTTTCCTCACCCAAAATTTCTCCACACATTTTTTTTAAGTTATCTATCTCAAAATTATTTATACTTATAAAAATAACTCCATCATCAGCCAAAAGATTCTTAGCTAATCTTAATCTTGGATACATCATATTTAACCAATTTGTATGATATCTTCCCCCAGTATCTGAATTTGTAGATGTTTTATTTCCTTCTTCATCAACTTGTCCTGTTATTGCTAAATAATTATAAAGATTGTCTTTGTAATCATCTTTATATACAAAATCATTTCCTGTATTATATGGCGGGTCTATGTATATCATTTTTATTTTATTTTGATAACTTTTTTGGAGTAATTTTAAAACCTCTAGGTTATCTCCTTCTATATATAGATTTTCTGTAATATCCCAGTTTTTACTTTTCTCTTTGCATGGTCTTAGTGTTCCTCTTGATGGGGCTTGAGACATTCTTATAGCTTTTGATTTTCCATGCCATTCGAGTCTATATCTTTCCTCTTTATCCTCTACATATTCTCCTAAAACTTCTTGTAATCTTTCAAAGTCAACTTTATCTTCACAAAATACCTCTGGGAATATTTCTTTTAGTTTTTCTACATTTTCTTTAACTATATTTAGGCTATATCCATCCACTTTTTCCATTATGTATTCCCCCTAATATTATAAAGTTTATCCAATAATTAATCATTAGTATTAACACCACTTTAATCTAAACTCCGAACTCTGTTTTTGCTTTTAATTTTTGAATTAAATTGTTTCTTTTTGATTCTATCTTTTTTATTTTTATATTTATATCTAATCTTTTATTAAAATGCTGCTCTTTTTTTAAATCTACTCTTAACTTTTCAATTTTTAGATTTAAGTTTTCTATTTCTTTATTTAAAATATTTACCTGCTCTATATCTTTATTTTTCAAATTATCAAAATCCCCTGTAATAGTTGAAGCATTAAAAATATTTATCTTATCTACAAAACTGCAATAAAACTTATATATATTTGCAAAGGAAAACTCTTTTATATTTAAAGATTGTAAGAATTTTTCCTCGTTATCCTTTAAGTTTGAAAGATTTATCCATGAGCTATAGATATAATCCTCCACGGTATTTTTGCTAATATCCACTTTGTTAATTCTTTTATAGGCCCCATTAAAAAGAATTTTATCTTCTTTAACGAATATTATTATTAAAGGATAGGGTATATTGTTTTGTATAATTTCAGCTATTTTTTTATACTTTTTGTCTTCCTTTAATAAAACCTCAATAAGGGCTATTTCTTCGTAGTCTGATTCCTCTGTTTTATATACTTTTATATTTAAGTTTTCTTCTTTAAAGGAATATTTCCAAAGTATTTTATCAATATGATTTGTAAATATATCCTTATCCTTGGTACTCATATTAGAGTTTTCATAAAATATTTTTTTAAATATAGTATTTCCTACTTCACATACTTGTGGTATATTCATTTTTTCATATAATCTATGTGCCATAGTTTCCCCCTATTTAATAACTAAAAATGATACTAACTCGAAATCTTCAATACCTTTAAATAAGCTCTTTTGTATAGTGGTTCCCCCTTTGGTAAATAAAGAAGCAACACCTTTTTGTTCCTTTTTGCCCATTATATTATCAATAGCCTCTTCTAAAAGACCGGAATAGTTTTTCATATCTTTTCCATCATTAGTTTCATTATTAAAATCTTTAACTATGTCTTTTAATACTTCATTTTTTCCTGAACACAATTTTCTATAAAAATCTAATATTTTCTTTGTATAAATATAGTTATATCTAACATTTCCATCCTCATAAACATAAATCATATAATAGGGATATAGAGAATTACTTTCCTCTGGTTTTACATTGTGATTAGCTTGTTTTAATGTAAATATAACTCCTGGTTTTATTTGTTCTTTTAGTTCTTCATCTTCAATATCTTCAATAGTAGAAATTGCATACATACCCATTGGTGCCTTTTCTAGTTCTACTTCATGGTTTTTCATATATTCCATTAAATCCATTTTAAAGTCATTCATAGTAAGGTCTGTAATAGAGATTCCTCCTGATATATCTTCAAGGTCAACCACTTCTTCTTGTAGCTGCTTTAATTGTTTTTTTCTATACTCTAAATCATTCATTTTAGACTTACTATTTTCCTCAAAAGGATTTTCTTCACCTGTTCCAGATACATCCGATAGCATCATTCTCCCCTTCACTCTTGATTCAAGATTTATATACTCATCCAGTTCCATATTAGGCCAAAAATTTACTAATTGTATATTTTCATTTTCTGAACCTAATCTATCTATTCTACCAAACCTTTGAATTATTCTAACTGGGTTCCAGTGTATATCATAATTTATTAGGTAATCACAATCTTGTAGGTTTTGTCCTTCTGATATACAATCTGTAGCTATTAATATATCTATTTCCTCTTTCATATCTGGGAAAATCTTTTCTCTTTCCTTTGATTCTGGTGAAAAATTTGTAAGTACTGCATTTAAATCCTTTTTATTTACTCCCTTTAGAGTACATTTATTATCCCCTGCTCCTGTAACTAAAGCTGTATATAAGTTAAACTCCTCTTTAATCCATGGGGATAAACTTTCATATAAATAGTTTGCTGTATCTGCAAAGGCCGAAAATATAATAATTTTCTTATTGCTTTCATTTAAAGGATTATTAATCTTATCTATTATTATTTTTTTTAAACTATTAAGTTTTGCATCTCTATTTTTAACAACTTTAGCTGCCTCAAAAATAAGTTCTTCTAATTTATTTTTATCCTCTTCTAAGTCTTGTTTCCACTTAATTAAATCCATATCTTGTATAATAACCTTAACCTTATTTCCTATTAATGAATCCTCTAATCTATCATCATCAAATTCAATATCTGCTATATTTAAAGATGGATCAAAGTGCATTTGATTTTTTTCGATTTTATCTAAAGTATAATCTATTTGTTTTAAAAGTTTAGCCATAGTAATTCCAAAGGAATTAATAGAACTTTCCATTCTTTTTAATATATTTACCCTCATTAAACTAACCAAACTTTGCTCTCTATCAACTTGTCTAAATACAGATTGCCCACCTTTTACAGAAGTATCGTATTTTTTATCATATTCTGCTCTTTTTTCTGGCAATACATATTTAAGAGGTGCATAGGTACTTAATTTAAGATTTCTAATAACTTTATTTACATGTTCCAAACTTGGGAATTCATTCATTTCATCAATATTTGATTTTATATTTATAGGTTTCAATCTCTTTGGGAATTCTCCTATTTCTGCTACATCATAATATTTTTCAATATGCTTTCTTGACCTTGCTATCGTTACAGTATCTAGAAGTTTAAAATAATCCATATCCATCATTTCCATAAAAGTATCTAGAGTTCTTTCATTTTCTTCTAATTCTGTCCATTTATTAAATACCAATTGTGCTTTTCTCAATGTTAATTCAACGCTAGGTATTCCTTCTGAGTCAAAGGCATTATCTATTCCCTCTGTAATGAAGTTAATTTGATTTTTAAGGTCTGTCATTCTATTATTTACTGGTGTAGCTGATAACATTAATATCTTTGTTTTTGCTCCTTCTCTAATAACCTTATTTAATAGTTTAGAATATCTTGTTACCTTTTCATTTCTAGCATTATTATTTCTAAAATTATGGGATTCGTCTATAACTACTAAATCATAATTACTCCAATTTATAGTTTCTAAATTAATTTCTCCTGAGTAACCTTTTTCTCTACTTAAGTCAGTATGATTTAACACATCATAACTAAATCTATCTTTTAATAAGATATTTCTCTTATCATTTAAGGTATAGATTGTCCAGTTTTCTCTTAATTTTTTTGGTGCTAATACTAACACTCTATGATTTCTAAGCTCATAATATTTTATAACTGCTAATGCTGAAAAAGTTTTTCCAAGTCCTACAGAGTCTGCAATTATACAGCCACCTTGCTTTTCTATTTTATCTATTGCACCTATTACTCCATCCTTTTGAAATTTATATAGCTTGTTCCAAACTTCCGTTTCTTTAAATCCTATTTTTGTTTTAACTATATTCTCCTCTGTTATTTTACCTAAATAATCTTTGAATATATTGTACAAGGTTACAAAATACATAAACTCCGGAGTATTTTCTTTATATATAAGCTGCATTTGCTCTAAAACATTTATTTTTACATCCTGAACTAAATTTTCATCTTCCCATATAGTATTAAACATTGTAAGAAAATGACTTGTATTTTCTTTTCCATATATACAAGTATTCATATCCATTCTATTGGATGGAGAAAACCCTAAACCATCTGTAGTAAAATCAACTGTTCCATTTATAGATATATTGTCCTCTTTGTTTTCTATGTATATAAGCCTTTGTTGTGCTGGATTTGGTTTTATAAGGGATTTAAATTCAACCTTATTTTTAATCCAATGGGCACATTCTTTGGCTATACTTGCTTGATTCATTTCATTTCTCATTTTAATCTCAAATTCATTTCCTGATATTTTATGTTCAGGCGATTTATCTATAAAATATGTTCTAACTAATTCTTTATCTTTTTTTACAAAGGTAGGCTTCGTAAATAAAAATCTTATTTTATCAACTTTTTTTAATTCCCTACTTAACTCTTTGTAAGCAAAAATAGTAAAATAAGCTGATATTATTGACAGTTTTGAATGACTTTTTATACTATCCTTAAGTTCTTCCCCAACTTTGCCAAATTGCTTATTATCTAATATTTTAGGCTGCTGCATACCTGATCCCATCCTATCTAATAGTATTGAACAAATAGTTCCTTAATATTTTTCAATTCTTTTTCTTCTTGAAACATAAACTAAATTATCCACTGAGTCCTTTTTTATCTTTATTCTTTGTCTTGTATATATATCACAGCTACTACAATAGCTTAAAGTACTTACTCTTCTTTTTTTAGTATCAAAACTTAATGCTAGTTTCTTGCTATATTTACCACACTTTGCACATCTAGATCTTAATTTAGTTTTGTCTAACATATCAAATGAAACCTTTAAATCTAATGAATCATAAAAAGAATTCAAATCATTAATTATATAATTTTCTATTTTACCTTTATCAAACATTTTTCTAAAAACATCTACTGTTAATTTAGAATCATTCAATGCTTGATGAAATGTATCTGTTGAAGGAACTATATTTTCTGTACTTATTATGTCATGTAAACTTACTCGTTTACCATATTCTAAAATTTCGCAACAATATCTTTGAATATCAATATATGGAACAAGAAGTGACTCCACTTTATAATTTGGATTATAATACTCTATGTTTTTCTTTAATACTTTAATATCGCTATCACACCAAGAACATAATATATAATCTTTTCCTATCCATTCTTTAAAATGTTTTAAATCTTTTTTAAAATCAAATCCATATTTTAAGTCTTCATTGTTAATTCCTGTAAGCTCTATTATTCGTGGATTTAATTTTTTATAAATAGTAGGCTTTATATATACTCTAAAACTATCTATACACTCTAATTTATCATTTAACTTCATCGCACCAATTTCTATTATTTCATTGAAAAAGCTTGTCTTCTTATTAAATTTTTTATAATAATTAATATGATTTTTTACATTTCTAAAACTATTCCATTCTAAATCAAAAATAATGTAATTCATATTTATCACCTACACAAATTTTAATTTTTCAAATCCTCTAACTACTGAAGTAAATGATGAAATAACATATAAATCTAAAAGTTTATCTTTATTGATTTATTTTTTTATAATCTTATATATAACTTCTGCTTGTTTTATCATAATATTTCAATGATTTATAAATATAATTCCTATAAATTCCTTATTATCGATATTTACTATTATTTTAAATTATTTAGGGTTAATTAGCAAATTTAGTTATATAAAATAATATTTACAAATTACATGTATTTTTTTGTAAATACTTTAAATACAGAGGCGCAAAAATTCTCCTTCATATTTAATTTCTAAGATTCTCCAAAATTACAAATATAATAGAAATATTTATATGCAATGACTAAAAATATAGTTTATAAAAAAAACAGTAGATGAACAATTTAGTTTAATTGTTCATCTACTGAATTCTGCAAAATATAAAGGAAGAGCATTATTTTATTATAAAAATAAACTTTTATTTTCCATAATCTAAGTTACTAATTTTTTTCTTTTATAACTCTACAGTATAAATATCCTTTTTCCCTACCACAAGAATTAATACTTTCTTTAAATTTTCAACTCCAAGTTCCTCTTTAACCATTTTACTTTCAGCATATCCTTGAAGCTGTTTTAGTCCTTCTTCCTTTACTTTTTCTAATGTATCTCTTTCTTTTTCTTTTATATATTTTAGTTCTATAATCCACTGGAATTTAGTTATATCTTTAAACTGAATTTTTCTTTTAAGCATTATATCTACATAACCTTTATTATTTTCATCTTCACTTTTTATAAAATATGTACTATCTACACCTAATAGTGTAAGAAGCATCATTTTTATATTTTTTTCATCCATTTTTATTAAATCTCTATTGGATAAATCCTCTAGTGTGTTATCTACCAGTTCTACTAATGGCTGAATATTACCATTCATTCTCATTTCATTAACAGCTATTCTTACCTTTTGTATTTGTATATTATAATCTTCATTTATTCTTTGGAAATATTGTTCCCAATATATTGTCTTTATAACATAGTTAGGTATCTTTAAAACTGTACCAAGTGGGCCTTGCTCTTTTATTGTAAGCATTCCAAGATAAAATAATAAGGATTTAAAGTTTTCTTTTACACTATACATAGTATGAATATTAAATCTATCTACTAACATAGTGGAAGTTTCCCCTGTAGTCATTATTTCTTCTAAAGCTTCTCTATCGTTAAAATTATAAGCTAGCTGATTAACTTTTCCGTAGTCAGTTTTCACATTATTATCGATCATTTCTTTAGGATACTCATTATAAGTCAAATAATTGTCTAAAAAATACATAGACATATCTGGGTTAAAAACTGATTTGCTATCTTCATTAAATTTATATCCATTATAATATTGTTTCATATCTGTATATATCTTTTCTCTAATAGGTTTATCTGTTACTCCAACTTGATCCATAATAGAATAAATTTCGTCTTGTGTAAATCCCATCATAGCATTAAGATTTTTATCTAAAGTATAATTCCTTGTTATGTTAAATCCGCTAGTTAAGTCATCTAGCATTATTGGACTTACTCCAGTCATAAATATTCTATTAAAATTATCTGCTGTAGCATCTTTTATAGCTTTATAAAATACCTTCACAAAGCCTTCACCATGAAGTATTCCACTATAAGTACTTTGTTTTCCTCCTGTAATCAATTCATTAGCAAAATTATCATATTCATCTATTAAAACAAATACAGGCATATTTATTTTACTAGCTAATAAAGATATATACTGTACTATTACTTCTGCACTTTCCACTCCTTTAGGAATAGTATCAACATCTAATAAATTTGAGTATTTGTTTATAAATTTTATTGAAGATAACAAAACTTTTGAGTTAAAACTATTTCTTAATTCTTCTTCACCATGTCCTGCATCTACTCCAGCAAAACTTATTTTCCACACAAGGAAACTATTTTTTTCTTCCGTAAGATTTTTACCTATATATAAATCACCAAATAATTCTTCAAATTTATCCTTTTTATTTATATCATAATAATTTTCAAGCATAGATATAAAAAGACTTTTACCAAATCTTCTAGGTCTTATAAAAAAATTATAGGGAGCATATCTATCTAATAACTCTATATAAGAAGTCTTATCCACATAAAGATAATTCTTTTCTCTTAAAACTTCAAAGTTAGAAATCCCATAAGGTATTCTTTTCATTTACCATCACTCCTTATTTAATTTCATCTATTCTTTGCCAATCTATTTTTTCTAGCGTTTAAATCAATATTTAATTTATTTATAGTATACCCTATATTTCATATCATTTGAATAAAGGCTCTAAAATACTATCTTATTAACAACTAAATTTTAATATATATTTTTCATTCTTTAATAACTTTTCTTGTATCTCTTCTAATAAAATCATATTGTATTTTAAAATTATCCGATGACTGCCCGCTCTAATACTCCCATCTTCTTCAAAGTGGGAGTAAAAACTCCCTCTGAAGCTAAGAACTCTGTTTATATAGCTTTTTTACAGTGATTCTAAAAATGTTCTTGCCGCTGGAGATAGTGATACACTTTTTAAATAACAAAATCCTATATTCCTCTTAGGGATAGGCTCCTTAGTCTTTACCTCAAACAAAATTTCTTGTTCTAAATATTCTAGTGAAAATTCCTTTACAACGCAGGCTATTCCTAGATTTATTTTTGCAAATTGTAATAATAAATCATGAGCACCAAGCTCAATTTC
Organism: Clostridium sporogenes; assembly: GCF_001889325.1. Classification (NCBI taxonomy): domain Bacteria; kingdom Bacillati; phylum Bacillota; class Clostridia; order Eubacteriales; family Clostridiaceae; genus Clostridium; species Clostridium sporogenes. The sequence continues at coordinate 1,522,387 of NZ_CP013243.1, forward strand.
TGGGCTGATATTGACCCCCTTTGACAATAAATAATTTTCTACATATTGTCTTGAGTTAGATTTGCCATCTAATAATATAAGGGGCATCTTTGAAATTTCTACAAAACTTAAAGGCTTAGATATAGTTTTATTAAACCTTTCTCCACAAACAAATATATCCTGTATTTCCATACACTTTTTAAATTCTAGAGCAGAGTCTTCTATTGGTAAGTTACAAATAGCCAAATCAATATCCCCTGTTTTAACCAAATTACACAACTCTACAGTAGTTCCGTTTAATATTTTTAATTTTACATTTGGATACTTTATATGAAATTCTTCTAAATAAGATAGTAAAAAATACTTAGAAGTAGTATCCCCTACCCCTATTTTTAGATCCCCTATCATAAGATTTTTAGAATCTAGCATCTTTTTTTCTCCTGCTTCTATTAAACTTATAGCAGAAGTTACATATTCAAATAAGATTTCACCCTCATTAGTTAAAATAACCCCTTTAGGAGTTCGTGTAAAAAGTCTTATACTAAGTTCTTTTTCTAATTGCATTATGGATTGGCTTACGGCCGGTTGTGTCATATATAACTCCTTAGCTGCTTTTGAAAAGCTTTTACACTTTCCTACACAACCAAATACTCTATATAAATCTAATTTGCTTATCATATAAGCCCTCCTTATACCCACTATATATACTATTTATTTTACTTATACCATAAAAATGTTGTATATTACAAGTATAGGAAGTAATTTTAATTCAAAATTTTTTTTGAAATTAAGGAGAGATAAATTTGGAAAGAGTAGTTGGAACTGTTGTTAGAGGTCTTCGTTGCCCTATTATTAACGAAGGAGATTGTATAGAAGATATCGTTGTTGATAGCGTATTAAAGGCTTCTGAAGTTGAAGGATTTAAAATAAATGATAAAGATGTTGTTACTGTAACAGAATCTGTTGTTGCCCGTGCTCAAGGTAACTATGCTACAATAGATCAAATCGCAAAGGATGTAAAATCAAAATTTGGTGATGATACTATAGGAGTAATATTCCCAATACTAAGTCGTAACCGTTTTGCTATATGTCTTCGTGGTATTTCAAAGGGTGCTAAAAAAATTGTTCTTATGCTTAGCTATCCATCTGACGAAGTTGGTAATCATCTTGTTGATATAGACATGTTAGATGAAAAAGGAATAAACCCTTGGAGTGATGTTTTAACTGAAAAACAATTCCGTGATTGCTTTGGAGAAGTTAAACATACATTTACTGGAGTTGATTACGTTGAATACTATAAATCTTTAATTGAAGAATATGGTGTTGAATGTGAGGTTATATTCTCAAATAATCCAAAAACTATATTAAATTATACAAAGAACGTTCTTACTTGTGATATACATACAAGATTTAGAACTAAAAAAATACTTAAAAACAATGGCGGCGAAAAAATATACAGCCTTGATAATATATTATCTTCATCTGTTGATGGCGGCGGATTTAATGAAAACTATGGTCTTTTAGGATCAAATAAATCTACTGAAGACACCGTTAAGTTATTCCCTCGTAACTGCAAACCTGTTGTTGATAATATACAAGCTAAGCTTAAAGAAAAAACAGGTAAAAATGTTGAAGTTATGATTTACGGAGACGGAGCATTCAAAGATCCTGTAGGTAAGATATGGGAGCTTGCTGACCCAGTAGTTGCACCTGCTTATACAAAAGGACTTGATGGAACTCCAAATGAAGTTAAATTAAAATACCTTGCTGATAATGACTTTGCTCATTTAAAAGGCGATGAACTTAAAAAAGCTATATCTGAATATATAAAAAATAAAGAAGATGATCTTGTAGGTTCTATGGCGTCTCAAGGAACTACACCAAGAAGACTTACAGACCTTATAGGTTCACTTTCTGACTTAACCTCTGGAAGCGGAGATAAAGGTACTCCTATAATATTTATACAAGGTTACTTTGATAACTATACTAAATAAAAACTATAAAAAATTTTATATAAACTAAATAAAAAGCACTCCTTATTGTAAAAATTTGAACAATCCAGAATACAGATCTTTATAATAAGGAGTGTTTTTAGGATTTTCTAAATTTTTTAAATTTTGATACCTTCTTCTTATGCTATCAAATAAAAAATAATGTGTTTATAAATTTTTATTCCTTCTATTTACATGACATTGCCATATTGAATACCCTTAACTGGTCAAAGATTAACATAAACTAAATAATAAAGAACCTGCTCTACATATCTAACATCCTCCATGCTGTTTTATCCATCATCCTATGTCCTATATGGGTACTTATATTAATAAAGACATTGCTAAAATATCCTATTGTATTTTCAGGAATATTAAGAATTATTTTTTCCCCTTTAATATTGAGCTTGACTCCTTCTATATTCATTATGGATTGTTTTCCAATTTTTTTTGCATGCATTTTCCCATTTTTCACTTCTAAATTTAGCCTTGAAACACATTTATTATTAAAAAATATTATATTGAAACCATATCTAGTATTTTCCTCGATTTCATCATTCATTTCTCCTGCAATGTTTAAACTATTATCTTCATTTCTCTCAATATATACTGCATATATGTCGGCACCTTTACTTATTTTCAAATTCAATTTATCCTTCAATGGATCTATTATTATTTTATTAGAATTGCGGGTTATAAATTCTTCACTATTATTATTTGAAAAGGGAATTTTGAAATTATCATATCTTCCAAATAATTCATTTTTTCTTTCAAAGGCTGTTAATAGTGGCTCTAATATTCTAATTTGAGTTTTGTATGTGCGAATTGCTTTAGTTTTTTCAGATATGTCATCACTATTTAAATCAAAAGCATACCATTTAGTTCCCGTACCAATAAGTTTTAAAGGAGGAACTAAATACATATTAGGTTCTCTTTTCATTTGTGTAGGCCAATCTCCTCTATGGACAAGATATAATAACTCCTTTTTAGGTTTATAATTTAAAGTTGTTAATGTATATTTTATGAAAGCATTAGTTGCCCAATGATCTGGATGCCTGTCATTAGGATGAGGATATACCAATTCTGTTGGCTTGTATTCCTCAATGATTTTACTTATATCACTAACTACACTTTCTCCACAATAACTACTTTCCTTTGTAAAACTATTGTTATAAGGCGTTCTGTTACTTTGAGTACTCTTACTGGTATATGCCCTAGTTTTATTCCAATATTTTTCCCAAAGAACTCTCATTCCACCATCTGGATATCCTAAAAATACTATATCATTTTCTAGTAGCCCTAACTTTTCAAGGGCACTTATAGATTCTTTTTGTCTCTGATATGCAAATTTTATATAATCCTTAGCCTTAGGCTTAAAATTAAAGCAATCAAATTGAACTGCAGCTTTAAACCCATCTCCATTTGTCATCAAAACAACTTTTACTTTCCCTCCATTTTCTAATGTTCTCTTAATAAACCCTCCTGCTCCTAATACTTCGTCATCATTATGTGGAGCAAAAACAATCACTTTTTCCCCTTTTCCAGGAGCTTTAATAGTATCCATATTTAATCTTATAATATAATTTTTAATAAATCCCTTGATAAAAAAAATTATTACACCAATTATTACAAAAAGAATTAACAGTACCACTATGCATTTTTTCATTATAAAATCCATAAATATCACCTGGGTTATTTTATGTAAATATTATTTTTAAAATTCATATACCTATGATAAAGGTACCTAACAATTCAAAAAGACCAAATTCCAGTTTGTTCTCCCCCATTTCCCTTATTATGGCATCCACAAACTCCTGTTGTACTGTATTTAATATACTTGGCTGGCTCAAAAATACAGATACTCTAAATAAAAGATTTGCTGATTCTTTCATCAGTTCTGTAGGTTCTGGACATACACAGCTTAAACTTTTGTCTGCCTATTTTATTATTTCATTTTTATCTATATTAAATTTGTATTTATTCTCATCTATACTCACAATTATCCCTCTCTTTCATTATATAATATGCAACAAAACTTATAGCTTTACATGTTATATAATTATGAATACCCCTAATTAAATTAATCAGGGGTATTGGGTTATGATAATAATATTAAAACAAAAGACTTTAATCCATTGATGAAAGCCTTTAAAGAAAAAGTATAAAGTGAACCATAAATCTATATAAAAAATAACATAGCAATGGAATAAAATAAAAGAGATTTTGTTGATAAACTTCATCCTGTGATGGTATAATTAAGATAAAAATGTAATATTATGAATTTTTATGGTGTAATATATTTATTTTATATTGCTTAATAGGGAAGATTGGTGTAAATCCAACACGGTCCCGCCACTGTAAGAGGGAGTATATCATTGAATGCCACTGTTATTTATTAATGGGAAGGTAATGATGTTGCTATGATCTCAAGTCAGGATACCTGCCATAAAAGCTTGTAGAACTTTACTCACGCGGATGGGGAGGTGTTTGTTTTTTGTTTATTAACAGATATTGATATTTATTAATATTTATTAAGCTGCAACTATCTTCTCCTTAAAGAGAAGATTTTTTTATTTTGAAATTAAAATCGGAGGATTGATTATGACAAAACTATTATCTAAGAAAAAAAACATATTCAGTAAATTGTTACTTTTTATAATGGCATCGTGCATTATTTTATCAGGATGTACAAATAAAGCTGAAGAAGCAACTACAAAAACTGATAATAATAAAGAAATAGTACTAGCTGCTCCTAGAGATATAGCTCCTGGAAAAGAAAATATACATTTTACTAATATTATATCCTACGTTTGGGAACCACTTATTACTATGGATAAAAACGGTGAACCTGCTCCTAAATTAGCTAAGTCTTGGGAAATGTCAAAGGATGCAAAGCAATGGACTTTTAAACTTCAGAAGGGAGTAACCTTCCATAATGGAGAAAAGTTTAATGCAGATACAGTAGTTGCTAACTTTGATAGATATAAAAAACTTAAAAAAGGTAAATCTAATTTTTATACTTTTAAAGTAAACAACATATACCCTGGATTGATTGATTGTGTTAAAGTAGATGATTACACCGTAAAATTAAATTTTAATAATCCAGTGCCTACACTACCATACAATATGGTCAACTTCGGAAGCCCTATATTCCATCCAAAGGATTTCGGTAAAGATGGAAATTTTGTAGTGGATAAGCCTAACGCAACAGGTCCTTTTAAATTGGTTGAATACAAAAAAGATTCTTATTGTGCACTAGAAGCTTTTGATAATTATTGGGGAGGCAAAGCTAAATCTAAAAAAATAAAAATCAAAACCATTCCAGATCCTCAAACAAGATTCTCAGCTTTAAAGTCCGGAGAAATTATGGGAGTTTTAGACTTAGGTGCAATCCCTCCTAATTTAGCTAAAGAACTTTTAAAAGATGATAAATTTGCAAGTTCATATGAAAAATCAACAATTTCTCATTATCTTTATGCTAATGGAAATAAAGCACCTTTTAATGATGTTAGAATGAAACAAGCAGTAAGCCTTGCTCTAGATAGAGATTTGATTGTTAATAAATTCTACAACAACTTTGGTAAATCTACACAAAATATTTTAAACTATACTTCTCCTTTTTATAAAGACATAAAAGCAGAACACAATTTAGAAAAAGCAAAAGACTTAGCTTCTAAAGTATTAAAGGGTAAAACTACGGATGTTCAACTTATAGTTCCTGCCCACTTGGTAAAAGCTTATCCTTATAAGGAAGAAGCTGAATACATACAAGCTACTTTAAAATCTATAGGATTAAATGTATCTATAGTTAATTGTGAATTAGCTGCTTCTAGAGAAATTGCTAAAAAAGGTAATTTTGATTTATTTATGGACAGACGTGGACTACCAAATATGGAACCATATACTATACTTGAAACACATATGAAAAGTACTGGCGATACAAATAAAGAATATAACTTAGGATATAAAAATTCTCATGTTGATGAATTATTACAAACTGCCACTAAAACTGTAGATATGAAAAAAAGAGGAGAAATATATAATGAACTTCAAGATATATCAGCTAAAGAACTTCCTACAATCCCTCTTTTTAATGAAGTAAATTTAGTAGTTTATAATAAAAAAGTTACTGGACACAATGCATTTATTTATGGAACTACTCTTCCAGAACTTCAGTGGAGCAAATAAATGAAGCAATCTTTAAAATATTTCTTTAAAAAATTAATTCATTCAATTCCTGTACTTATAGGAGTTTCTCTTATTTCTTTTACATTAGGAATATTAGCGCCGGGAGATCCGGCGCTTCAAGTTCTTTCTATGGATGGTATAAATCAACCTACTGAAACAGAAATTTTTAACCTTAGAGAAGAAATGGGGTTAAATGATCCCCTTCCTATACAATATGCAAATTGGGTGAAAAAAGCCATTAATTGTGACTTAGGAAAATCTTATATATCCGGAGAACCAGTATTTGATGAACTAGTTAGAAGAATTCCAGTAACTTTTTCTATAGCTATATTTTCAGTAATTCTAGCCATTTTAATTGGTATACCCTTAGGAGTTATTATGGCGGTAAAAAACAATAGTTATATTGATAATATAGGAAGAATTATAGCTTTAATTTTCATTTCAATTCCTGGATTTTGGTTTGCATTTATTTCAATAACAATCTTTTCAGAAAAACTTAAAATACTCCCTACCAGTGGTTTAGAAAGCTTTAAAAGTCTTATTATGCCCTCCTTTATATTAGCTTCAGGAACTATAGGAGTAATAATGAGACTTACAAGAGCCAATGTTTTAAAAGAACTTAACCAAAATTATATTATAACCGCAGAATCAAAAGGTCTTTCCTATAAAATTATAGTTATGAAACATGCATTTTTAAATTCTTTATTACCAGTAGTAACTCTTATAGGAAATTATTTTGCTGGTATACTTGGTGGTACCGCTATAATCGAAAGCATATTTGCTATTCCGGGCATGGGCAGATTTGTTATTGAAGGAATATTTAATAGAGATTACCCTGTAGTACAAGGCTATGTTTTGTTTACAGGCATTGTCTATATAGTTTTTAACTTACTTATAGATCTATCCTACCTTATTTTAAATCCTAAAATAAGACTTGGAGGTGAATCCTAACATGAAAATATATAAATTTGCTATTATTACTTTAGCTATAATTCTACTCTTAAGTATATTCGCTCCATTAATTTCTCCTTATGATCCTGTAAAAGTGGACATGACAAATGCTTTAGTTCCTCCCTGCGCAAAGCATTTATTAGGTACAGATGCTTTAGGTAGAGATGTACTCAGTAGATTACTTTATGGGGGACGAAGTTCCCTTCTTTTATCTATTGCAGCTTCAATAATGACTATGGCTTTAGGCTTTATAATTGGAATATTATCTGGTTATTATGGTGGAAAACTAGATTCCTTTATACAGATACTAGTAAATATATTGCAATCAATACCTTCAATGAGTTTTATGATTGCCATAATAGGTATAATGGGTTCTGGTATAAAAAGCATACTGTTATCTGTTGTCATTACATCTTGGGCTGGTTTTTCTAGAATAGTTCGAAGTGAAGTTTTAAGTATACGTGAAGAAGATTATATCGAAGGAGCTAAGGCTATTGGTGCTATGGATTTCTATATAATAATTCATCATATAATTCCAAATATAATAGGTCCTTTTATAGTTCTATTCACAGTAAGAATAGGTAAAGTTATATTATCCATAGCAAGTCTTAGCTTTTTAGGATTGGGATTAAAACCTCCTATTCCTGATTGGGGGATAATGATAAGTGATGCTAAAAGCTATTATCTTAGTCATCCAATACTAATAATAGCTCCTGGTTCTTCTATTATGCTCTTAAGTTTAAGCATCAATATAATTGGAGATTTTGCACGGGATTATTTGGACAAGGAAAAAAATATTCATAATATGGCATATGAAATAAAATAATATATTAAACAAAATTATCCATTAAATTGATCTATTATTTTTTGAATATGCCTAAATATATATAATGAGGTAATTTTCATGAATAAGGATATATACATAAAAAATTTAAAAGTAGAATTTCCCACAAAAGAAGGAAATGTAAGGGCTGTAGATAATATCTCTCTAAAAATAAATATGGGAAAAGTATTAGGTCTTATAGGAGAAACAGGTAGTGGTAAATCTGTATTGGGCCTATCCATATTAGGTTTATTATCTAGTAATGCTCTTATTTCTGGGGAAATATTATATAAAGGTACAGATTTATTATCATTAGATATAAATTTTCTAAGAAATTTAAGAGGAAGTGATATAGCTTTAATCCCTCAAAATCCTGGTACTGCTTTAAATCCAATAATGAAAGTAGGAAAACAAATAAGTGAAGGAATGAATACCAATAAAAAAACTCGTAAGATTAAAGTGCTTAATTTACTAAAAGAATTACTTCTTCCTAATCCTATTAAAGTTGCAGATTCCTACCCTTTTGAGCTTAGCGGTGGTATGAAACAAAGGGTTTTAGCTTCTATGGGCCTATGTGGTAATCCTAATTGGATTATTGCAGACGAACCTACAAAAGGACTTGATGCCATAGTTCGTGAGCAAGTATATGAAACCTTGAATAAAATAACTAATATTAGTAACTGTGGTATGCTTTTAATTACCCACGATTTGATGCTTTCTAAAAATTTGTGTGATGATATTGCAGTTATGTATGCTGGTGATATAGTTGAAATAGGAAAAGCTTATAATGTTTTAGAAGACTCTAATCATCCTTATACAAAAGGACTTATATTTTCTCAGCCTCACAAAGGATTAAAACCTATGGAAGGCTCTTCTCCTAGTCTTATTAGTCCTCCTACAGGATGCAAGTTTTCACCAAGATGTCCTAATAAAATGCCTATATGTTCATTAAAGAAACCGGATTTTTATACAATGGAAAATGGATCTAAAGTGAGGTGCTTTTTGTTTGATAAAAGTAAATAACTTAACTAAAACCTTTAAAAGAAATAGTTTTATAAAAAACAAAAATTTAGTTTTAGATAATGTATCCTTACATATAAAAAAAGGAATTACATTTGGGCTTATAGGAGAAAGTGGCTGTGGTAAATCTACTTTAGGTAGAGCAATTCTTAAACTTATTCTCTTAGACAGTGGAGAAATTTATTTTAATGATATAGACATAACAAAATATTCCTCAAAGGATATGATAAGCTTAAGAAAAGATATGCAAATAATATTTCAACATCCTGATACCTCTTTAAATCCTAGTAAAACTATACTATTTAGTTTACTAGAACCTATTTTAATTCACAATTTAATGAATAGAAATGAAGCAATGGTAAAAATCAAAGAATTTTTGGATTATGTTAATTTAAAAGAAGAAATCTTAAGTAGATATCCTCATGAAATAAGTGGTGGACAAATTCAAAGAATAGCCCTTGTTAGAGCTTTGCTCTTAAAACCCAAATTTATAATTCTAGATGAAGCCACCTCTATGCTAGACGTTTCTGTACAAGCTCAGATTATCCAGTTATTAAGAAAGGTTCAAAGGGAATTTGGTATAACCTATTTATTTATATCCCATGATTTAGACTTAGTTACAGCCTTTTGTGATGAAATAGCCGTAATGAATAAAGGTAAAATTATTGAAGTAGGCAAAAATTATAATGTATATAATAATCCTCAGCAGGACTACACTAAGAAATTAATTTCTACCTTCAAAAAATTTAAAGAATAGCTAATTTCATATAGTTTTAAAATTATTAAAGTTTAAAGCAGTCATTAAATATTTATATTTTTATTTACGTTATTTTTTACAGTATTTTAATGATAGACATAAACAAACTTCTGAACATATCATTAAATAAGAGCAGAATTATAAAAAATAAATAATAATATGAGAACGGTTAAAAGTTTATGCAATATCTTCTTATATAAGCAGTGTTATAAATTTGAATAAAAATACCTTTATATGTAGAATAATCTTATAGGATAAAAAAATGCCTAGTAGGACTTTTATGTGATCTAAAACAATAAATCAAGGCAAATTTAAATTGAAAAAAGGAGCAAAACTTTGAATAAAACAATTAGAGATCAGATTTTTGGATTAGCAGATGAAGAATATCAAAAATTTTCATCATCCCTTTTACCTAATACAGATAATATTCTAGGAGTCAGATTACCTCAACTTCGCAAATTAGCAAAAGCAATTGCAAAAGAGGATTGGCGTAAATTTATAGCGAACTATGACAGTAAATATTTTGAGGAAATTATGCTTCAAGGGCTGGTGCTAGGTTATGCAAAAGCAGACATTGAAGAAATTCTTCAATACGTTGCTGACTTTGTACCTAAAATTGATAATTGGTCTGTATGTGATAGCTTTTGTACTGGTCTAAAATTTACTAAAAATAACATGGAACGTGTTTGGAATTTTATACAACCATTTTTATCCTCTAATAAAGAATTTGAGGTTCGCTTTGGTGTTGTAATGCTACTAGATTTTTACATTAATGATGAGTACATAGATAAAGTAATTAAATCCCTAGATGCTATAAAGCACCCTGGCTATTATGCAAAAATGGCAGTTGCTTGGACTATTTCTATATGTTATATAAAATTTTCAAAACAAACTATGGAGTATTTGAAAAACAATACCTTAGATGATTTTACTTATAACAAAGCACTACAAAAAATTACTGAGTCTTTACGCATAGATAAGGAAACAAAAATAATTATCAAAAGTATGAAGAGAAAATTATAACTTAATATTTACTGCATTAAAATTAAGAGGAAGTCTCAAAATAAATTTAATTTTGAAGCTCCCTCTTAAAAATAAACTTATAGCATTTATCCTGCTTATTAATTTGTATTTTCATTGCTACGATATTCCTCCAATGTAATACCTCTATTCATAATTTCTGTAGCCACATCTATTCCTACATATCTTATATGCCAAGGCTCAAATTTATAACCAGTAATATTTTCTTTTTCCTTTGGATATCTAATTATAAATCCATACTTATAACAATTTTCTTTAAGCCATTTATATGCCCTAGTATTAACGAAATTTTCATCTAAGTTTGTATACTCGGTTGAAACTATATCTATAGCTAAACCGGTTTGATGTTCACTTGCTCCTGGTTGTGCAACATAGTTATCTGCATGTTCTTTTCCATTTCTATACACTGAATTATTATAAACATTTACCTGATAATTATAATTTCTATATCCTGATACTCCTAATAACACTATATCCTCAGTTTCAGCAGCATTAAAAAGTTTCTCTAAAGCTTCACTAGCCACTTTTCTAATTTTTTTCACCCTTGGATCTCCATTTGATATAAATTTTATATTTGGTATAATTAGATCTTTTGGTAAATAAGTTTCATATAACCTATTTTGTCTATTTACTAATAAAATTTCTTTTTTATTATCCCTAATTCTAACTTTATTTTGTTGACGAGTATGCTTATTTTCTGGTTTTGCAATAGTATTAGCATGTCCTACATTATTATTCTTTTTATTTGACCAAACCTCTATAACACATAAAATTGCAATAATAACTATAAAAAAAATAAAGCTATTAAATATTTTTACAAGTGTTTTTTCATTCATATTATGTCCTCCAATTTATTTTTTCTGATCTTCTTTTAAATAATTCTAACAAAGAACAGTTTCAAAACCCTTTATTACTTGTTTCATAGTTGTTAAATTAATTATTTAGTATATCCAAAACATATCAGCAAGTGTGAATAAAAATCTTTAATAAGATTATTTATCACTTAAATTTCTAATAAAAAATAAAAAGCCATAAATCTAATTATGACTTTTTATCCTGAATTTATTTTAAATTTGATAAAACAACTTTTTGATCCTTTAAAGACATAACGCTATTACAATTCATGTCCACAAATTCACCTATAAATTTAGTTTTCTTTTGATTCTTTAAATTTATAACCATACCATTTATATTGTCAACATAATATATATGTTCTTCACTAAATATATGAATATCTTTTACTTCTAAAGGTTTTTCTAACTGAATCTTTTCCCAATTATTATTATCTTTCTCATAATAATTTTTATAATAAATAGCCTTTACTTTATCATTATCTAACTGTCCAATATATACAATACCATTATTATCTACATATAAAAGCTTTGATTTATCCACACCATCTATTTCAATTTCTTTAGCCTCTGATGAATTAAAAAGAAAAACCTTTTTGCTTAAAACATTATCAAACACAACTTGATCTTGTTGTTTAATAATATAATAATCTTCTATATTATCCGTATCTATTGGCAATTTGTGTATTCCAGCTGAAATATCAAGCCTGTTTATGTTCTTTGAATTGTAATCAGAAGATTTAATATATACTATTGTATTTAAGGTATTTAATTGTATATCATCTACTCTTGAAGTACTTGTAGGCAATTTATACAGTCTACTCTTATTATTAAAATCTAATACAGCTTGCTTTAAATCATCTTTAGCTTCATAAGTGTATATTTTTATTGCAGCTTTATCATCAATTTCTTTCTTTTCCGAAATAATTAACTTGTCTTCCGCTTCATACCATTTTACAAAGGTATTTTTAAAATTTCCCTCTAAATCTACTACATTATCTTTTCCATTTACTAAATTAATTACATGTAATGTATTTTCTAAATAATATGTAGCATATCTTCCACTAGGAGATAAATTAATTTTTTTTGCCCCTTTAGGAAACGTGATATCATTTTTATTACACAATTCAATTTGATTAATGGTTTTAAATGTAACCTTAGTTTTATCTGTAAAATAATAATTACTTAAATAAAATAGCACACCTGTTTGTATAACAAAAGATACTATTATCCACTTCCATATAATTTTTAACTTCCTTTTTGACTTTATTCTTTTCTTTCTCATTTTAATTCTCCCTTAGGGTTCTATATATACAATTGTAGGTATAGCCCTTTCCCCAGTAACACAAGAAGGTCTATTAATAACTTCATTATTATAATACATAGTTGTAGATCCTCCACCATCAAGACACATTGCATTTACAGCACCGAGCTGTAACATAAGATTTTGCATATCCTTAATAGATGCACCAAGTTTAAATCCTTTTCTACCATCTATTACAAGAAATATAATACTTCCATCCGCTTTTTGACCTATTGCAGTTCTTGGATGAATTCCAGATAATGAATTATCTGAAATATGTGGCTCACCATCAACAACTAATGTTGGAGCAAATGATATAGCTTCTTTTATATTTTTATTTAATAACTCCTCTATGGAAGCCGGTTGTATATGTACATACCCCTCATCATCTATTGCAAAAACACAACTTTCTCTCTTTTTATATTCCTCTTTATTTAGGGGATAAACTACCTTGCCTTTAGATATTATAATCCCTATTGGAATTCCTCCAGTTCCTCCAGTTTTTCCATTGGGAGATACATCTGAATATCCTCCACCATTTATTGCTGCTACAGCCTTATATCTTTTGGCCATATCAGAAGTAGTCTCACCTACTTGTCCAAGTTTAGAAGAATATCCTACTTTCACTCTCTTAGGATCATGTATAATTAATGCCTCGCCTTCAAATTTAGAATTATTAATTTCCATTCTTCTAATATCATTGTTTACATTTTTAATTTCTACACTTTTACTATTTAAATTATTAACATTTGAATTGCCATTCAAACTCTCTGTATCTTCTTTTATTATTTCATTTATCTTTTTATCACTAAAAAACATTTTTGCTATATACCTATGGTTTCCTGTACCCATGGCAGATGTAACTACTACGTTCCTGACTTTTTTAAAAGGTCCATAGAACATATATACTGGGAAGGTCAACATTGTAAATACAAGTTGAAATATTACAAAAAATATTATTCTTTTCCAAATTTTCATTTTGTTCTCCCTTTATCTTTGGCAATAAACTTCTGTTTATAAAATAATACCTTCTTTTTATTGGACAATATCTTTTTGCCAAGATTTAACCACTACATTAGCATATCCAACATCCCTATCTCCATCTGCCAAAACCTCTTTTACACACAAAATTATAATAATAATCATTATAAAAACAATAACTCTAGATATATTTTTTTTCATACTTATATCCTCCAGTTTGTAAATAATTTTAACAAAAATAAGTTTCAAAAATTTTTATTACTTGTTTCATAGTTGTAAAATCCATAAAAAAAGGTTGCTGATTAGTGCACTTAAATCACTAACCAGCAACTTTTTAAAATTTAATCTTCAAGCCTATAACCAACCTTATATACTGTTTTTATACAATCTTTTAAATTTAATTTTTCTCTTATTCTCAATACATGAATATCAACAGTTCTTGTTTCTCCAAAATAATCATATCCCCAAACTCTCTCTAAAATTTGCTCTCTAGACAGGGCTATATTCTTATTCTTTATAAACAACATTAATAGCTCATATTCCTTTAAGGTTATATCAATTATTTCTCCCTTACTTTTTATTAACCTTTGCTCTGGGAAAATATCCAAATGCTTCAACTTTATAACTTCCTCCATTTTACCACATCGCCTTAAAACTGCTTCTATTCTGGCTAATAATTCTATGCTTTCAAAGGGCTTTGTTATGTAGTCATCAGCTCCAAGCTTTAACCCCTTTACTCTATCTAATACATCATCCTTAGCAGTAACAAAAATAACTGGTATTCCTTTGCCCTTAATTTTTGAAATTATGCTAAAGCCATCAAGTTTAGGTAACATAATATCTAAAAGAATAATATCAAAATATGTATTTTCAATATAATTAACCGCCATTTCCCCATCACTAGCTTCAATCACCTCATACCCAGCCATTTCAAGATTGATAGCTATTAACTCCCTAATGGCAATCTGATCTTCAACCACTAAGACTTTTTTCATTTATCTTCCTCCAATTGTTCTATTTTTAACTGTCATAGTGCTAATTCTCATATGTACTTATAAAAAAACTAGTAATTGTTTTATTATTGCAATTCACTATTATTGTAATATCTTCTTTATCCTCCCTTTTATTTTTAAAATTGAATACTTGATTTTGTACCATATAACCATAAGCTATCCCACCATCATTAATATGATAATTATTAGAATTAATTTTTAACGCTTTAAACAAAGGATTTACTACACTAAGAATATCTTTTTCCTTTAATATATATTCTACTTTTTCTCCTTTTTTTTCCCCATTTGGATTGTATAGTGATATGGTTTTTATTTTTCCATTAGAAGTATCTATTACACAATTATACATTTTCTTGGTACTGATAGATGTCCATGTTATATCCCAGTAAAGGATATCTTTTTCAGGTTTTCTAATTATTATTATGTTTTCATTTAACTCTTCTCTATTTAATTTTATGTTAAATCCTTTATCAAAAATATCTAAGGCTTTTGATATAGCTTTTTCTCTGGTTAGTGTATTATCTTGTATACTACCAGCTTTTACATTCTTATTTATATCTTTTTCAGAGTACAATTTATTTTCATAATTATTAATTCTCATAGAACAACCAGTTAAAGTTGGTACTGCTAATAATATAGCAAAAACTAGTATCAGAAATTTTTTCATAATTATTAATTCTCCTTATTAAATTCCATTATTACTTCAGTACCTTTATTTAGTTCACTATTAATATTAAACTTAATATGATTTATAGTACATATATCATCACATATTGCCAATCCGAGTCCAAGTCCATTCTTTTGCCTATCTCTAGCTTTATCAACCATATAAAAAGGTTCTTTAATTTTATCTAGTTCATCTTTACACATACCAACACCATAATCCTTCACCACTAATTGAATTTTTTCTTCCTCAGAATTAGATTTTATCTCGATAATCCCTCCATCTTTTGATGCCTTTATTGCATTATCTAAAATATTAATTAATAGTGCCTTTATTAATTGCTTGTCCCCTTTAACATATACATCATTCACTTCACATTTTATAATTATATTTTTACTGTCTTTCTTTAAATTTAGGCTCTCACATGCCTTTGCAATACATTCATTTAAGGATACTCTTTCAAAATTTAAATTTTCCTGTTTAAGCAATATTAATTTTACTAAAGTAGAACATAGCTGTTCTAATCTTTTACCTTCTGAATTTATGTAATTTAATGCTTTTAATTTAATTTTCTCATTAACATTTCCCTTTATAAGCAAATCAGAGTATCCAATAATTGAAGTAAGAGGTGTTTTAAATTCATGGGTTAAACTATTTATAAATCGTTGTTTTGCTTCATTTGAATTTTTTAATTCATCTATGGTTTCCTCTGTTGTCTGAACCATTATATTAAAATTATTTGCTAATTCACCAATTTCATCTTTTTTATTCTTAATTCTAATTCGTTTGGTATAATTTCCTTGTGCTATCTCCATTGATATTTGACTAAACTGTAATATAGGTTTTGTTACCTTTTTAGAAATAAAATACATTCCCAAGCCAAGTATTATAAAAACAATTAAGTCTAAACATATAAAAACTTTATAATTTTCTATCCTTTCATTATTAATATATGTTATATCCTTTATTAAAACAAATTTCACTGTATTATTCTGTATTTTTATTTTAGAAGTTATAAATAGATATTTTTTATCATTAATTTCTCTAATTAAAAAAAGTCTTTCTTCTAATTTTGCATTATTTATTTCCATACGTTCATTATTAATTTTTATATTAGAATTTGAAAATATCAGATTGTTATTTTCATCATAGAATTCTAAAGCAGATTCGTTTATTCTATCACTATAAAAATATTTAGCAATGGCTATCTGCAAAAAAGGCCTTAATTGCAAATCTTTAAAAAAACCATCTTTTTCAATTACATCTCTATTTAAATAAATACTTCCTTCTATTCCTCTATGCTCATCTATAGCTATTTTTATAGTTCTATCTAAACCTCTTTTATATATATTTTCAATAATAAATATTCCTGCTCCATTAAATATAATAATAAATAAAACCATTGAATAAATAAATATTTTTTTCCAAAACTTCATTCTCTTAACCTCTAATTCTATAAATATTTATGTATTTCTTATAATTTTGGTGATTTTAAAAATTTGAATTTTACTAACCTCTATTTATTATCTTTTTTAAATAAATATCTTTGATTTGAATTTAGCAAACAAATTTATTAAGATTTGATATTACATAGTTTTATACTCTGTAATATTTTTATATTAAATTAATGGGAAATAAAATAACGAAAGAAGGTAAATACATCATAAAAATTATAGCACAAATTTATAAAAATATTTTCAAATTGATAAAATTAGACAATCTAAAAAATACAAGCTATTTTATTCTAAAAAAATATACTCTTAATGAGAAGTATTTGCCTCTGCTAAGCACTTTTTTCTATATTCAAAAGGGCTTATCCCAATAATTTCTTTAAAAGAAGCTGCAAATTTACTTTGACTTTGATATGCAACACTTATTGCAATATCAGCCACGCTATTTGATGTTTCCCTTAACATTACCGCAGCCTTTTTCATTCGGTATTCTTTCATATATGCAGCGATTGAAGAGCCATAAATACCTTTAAAATATGTTTTCAACGTAGTTTGGCTAATACAGTATTCTTTTGCAAGCTCTTGGATTGTATATCTATGTTTGAAATCTTCCGTAATTAGCTTTTTAATTTGCTTAATGGTTTCAACCTGTTGGTGGGAATAATATTCTCCTTGCCTCTTTTTTGAAACATCTATTATATTCAAGAACATAAGTAATTCTAAAACTTTTAACTTAAAATATGCTTTTTGAACAGATTCCGGTACATAGTAGAGTTCAGAAAAAATATTTTTAATTTTATCATTTGCCCGCATGACAAAGCATTCATTATTAATGCAAAACTTTTCTTTAAGTCCATAAATATCAATAGATATATCTTGTAAAATTTCTGGCACATCTCTTGCAACTTCATCTAAATATAATAGAACAGAAATTCCTTTATAATATTTCAGCGGAAATCCCATGGTATGAGCACAATTATTCATAGTATTGATAGAAAGATCACCTTCACCCAAATACAAATAAGAACCATTTAAAATCTCACATTCCTGCCGACCTTCTTCACAGTGATTGATTTCTATAATATTGTCATAGGCTGGTACATTACACAAACAGGTTGTGGATTGAAATTCATTAATGATTAACTCAATACCAGTAAATACTTTATAAACTGTCATGGTTCCTACCCCATTTGGACAATCCATTTTATATATAGTTCTATACTCGTCCTTATCACATTTTTGAATGGATGCTATTTTATTTAAAAGCTCATGATCTTGTACCATATCACTCTCTTTCAACACCAATCCCCTACTTTCCTATTTATTCTAGTACATCTATTTTACATAAATACTGTGTAATTTTACATGATTTCTAACTTTCTTCTCAATATTGTACCATACAATAAATTTTTAGGTATCTAAAAAAGTTAAACCACCCATAAAAATGGATGGCTTTGCAAGAAAAAATTTTATAATTCTATTACTTCACCTGTTGAAATTGTACCTATTTGCTCTCCTAACAAAGAATGAAGTCTATTGAAAGCTGTCTCACCTGTGCAATGACAAGTAAAATAGCGTGTTGAATGTTTAGATAGCTTTGCAGCTAGTTCATCAATTCGACTTTCAGGCTCAGTCTTTTTAGTAGGTGGATCATATAGATGAAATCCAGACACTACATAGTCTACAGGACGACCTAGCAACTCCTCTGCTCTGTTTAATAAGTTTACAATCCCTCCATGAGCACAACCACCTACTAATACAGTTGTTTCTCCTTCAGTAATAAGTAAACTCTGTTCGTGAGAGAAATCATCCTCCATCATCACGTCATTTTTTTCAGCATAAAGAGTGTTATTAAACATAGGCTTAAGCACATTCCCACAAGGACTACTAAATACCTGTAGCTCTTCATCAATAATCTGGGATGATTTAGTTAGCACTATCTGAGGACAATTTGTCAAAGATGGCTCTACTCCTACAGCATAGTCTTTTCCAAACACTTTTATTACATGTGATGAAAAAGCGTCTGGACGAGCATAAATCATAGAGTTAGCATTACGCTCCAAAAATGTATTCAATCCACCACCATGATCCATATGCCCATGTGAAAGAAAAGCAACATCTACATTGGATAGATCAATCCCCAAAACATCAGCATTTTTTAATAAAGTAGACCCATCCGGTCCAAAATCAAAAAGAATACAGTGATGGGTTGTTTGAATATGTAAACTCAGCCCATGCTTAGGTTCACAATCAGAATTACTAGTATTATTTTCTACCAAAACAGTTATTTTCATCAAAATCCCCCCTATAAAATTCTATTCATAAATCTTATTAGAAAACTCTATACTAAAGTTAGTCTCATATAACCTAATATTATTATACTAGTATTTAATTACATTGTCCGCTCTATTCTGACAAACTTTAGTCCCAAATAGACATCACAATAATTCTTTTTAAACCCTACTTTTTCTTAGAGAAATATCCATTTGGTATATACTAAATTTTGTGCCATAGAGCATCAGCTTACTTTTATAACATCTTTATCTTATCCTTAAATTAAACATGTTGGAATGAAATAAATTATATTGGTAAGTTTCATTATGTAAATTTATTAATGGGAAGGTAATGATGCAACTATGATCTCAAGTTAGGATACCTGCCATAAAAGCTTGTACAACTTTGCTCACGCGGATGGGGAAATGAATAAAGGTAAAATTATTGAAGTAGGCAAAAATTACGATGTATATAATAATCCTCATCAGGATTACACTAAGAAGTTGATTAATACTTTCAAAAAACTATACCAATCTATATGAAAAGGGGTAACCAAATTAAGGTTACCTTTACTATCTTATTAATATATATAAGAAATTAATATTAGTATAATAAGGATCTTCATAATGCCTCTTATTCTACTTTGCTCTTCCATAATAATAAAATGTATTAAAATTATTATAGTCTTGTTTATAATCGCTATTAGTTTCTTGATTCCTATAATTATTTTAATAATTCTTCTCTTTCTTTAATTAGCTCTTTCAATTTTTCTAAATCTTCTAGTATCTAAAAGTTGTTTAACCATTTCATAAATGATACATATAATAGATTATGATTAAAATATAAATTAATCTATATTTTAAAGGGGATTGATAAAATGTCTTCCGATAAAAATGATTGCATTAGCATGGTATTTTCTATGACTAATGAATTAAATAACCGCGTTGTTGCTTTTAAGAGAGATAACATGGGAACTCTATCTTATCCAAAAGTTTATAGAACAGGAGGAAATGGGACAGGCTTACGACAAGTGGATCCCCTAGGATCTCAAGGATCAATTGCTTTATCATGTGATGGTAACTTTCTATTTGTGGTTAACGCTGGCAGTAATAGTATAAGTAGCTTTGAGATCTCTGAATGGGGCCTTGATCTTGTTTGTGTAGTACCATCTGGTGGTGTTTTCCCTAATAGCTTAACTATAAATCACCATAATCTTTATGTAACTAATTCCGGTAACCCTCCTAAATCTCCTGCAAATGTTACTGGCTTTCATATTGAATCAGATGGACATCTTAGAATTATAAAAGGTTCTCAAAGACCATTGAGTTCAAATGCGGCTCAATCAAAATGTATTTCTTCAAATGTTTGCGGTGATAAGCTTGTTGTAAGCGAAGGGATAACAAATAATCTCAGTGTTTATAAAGTAAACTCTAATGGAAGTTTAACAGGTCCAATTGTAAATCCTTCTAATGGTGTAGGTCCTTTTGGTTCAGCTTATCTCAATAATAATATTTTGCTAGTTACTGAGGTAACTTCAAATGCATTATCATCCTACAAAGTTACAAATAATGGTATTCTCGATATTATTAGTGGTTCTGTCCTAAATAATCAAGCGGCAACTTGTTGGGTTTCAGTCAATCCTAATGAGAATCATGCTTATACGTCTAACGCTGGTAGTAGTACACTAACTCGTTATGATATTAACCATAAAGGGATTTTGACTGCAATTGAAAGTATACCAAGTACGCCTAATAGAACAGGAGCTCCAATTGATAGTGGAATAGATAAACGTGGACAAAACTTTTATGTTTTAAATGGTAACGAAGGTTCAATAAGTGTATTTGAAATTGAGGAAAATGGACATTTAGTTTTATTACAGATATTTCAAGATACAAAATTACCACAAATTGGTGCACAAGGAATGGCAATACTCTAAATATCAATAAATTATACTTTTAAAATGCAAATACAGTTTAAGTTTAAAACAATCATCATAAAACCTCATGCAAGTGCATGAGGTTTTTCAACAATGTGACTAAAAAATTATTTTTAGTTATTTGATTTTAATTTTGTCTTATCAATTAGAGATATTAAAAATCCAAGAATACATGCCAATGCTGCAATAGAATATACCCATCTCATACCATAGATGAATACATCTCCTCTTCCTTCCACATAGCTTAGTACTTTATAACCTATTTTATAACTCATTCTATTATAAAGTATAGTGGTTGAAAATGATACTCCAAATATGAACCCTAAATTTCTTATAAGAGCATTTATAGCTCCTGCTATACCCAACTTGCTTTTTTCAACTGATGACATAACTAAAGAATTATTAGGTGATTGAAATAGGCCACTTCCTAATGCAACTAAAGATAATACTAAAGTAATTATTAAGAATGTTGATCGTTCATTTAAAAATGCCATATAAAATAGTCCAATAGCTGTCACTATAAGTCCCACTAATGTAAGTTTTTTACTTCCCATTTTATCTGATAAATATCCACTTAATGGTGATACAACAGTTAAAACCACAGGATATGCCATCATTATAAGTCCAGTTTTAGATGGTGATAATTTTAATACATCTTCAAGATAAAATGGTTGTATTATATTTATACAACTTATTCCTATGAACATCACAAAAGCACAAAATATATTAACGGAAAACACCCTATTTTTAAATATTGATAAATCCAACATAGGATTTTTAATTTTTGATTCTAATATAATAAATACTATAAAACATATTACTGATACTATAAATGATATAATTATATTAATATGATTATATCCTATTTGTTGCCCTTTAAGCATTGCCCAAAATAACGCAACTATACATATAAGAAAAAGTATTGCTCCTTTACTATCTAAAGATTGATTTTTTTTAACTTTATCAATAGGTAAATATTTCATTGCTGCTATAAATGCTAATAATCCTATAGGCACATTTATTAAAAATATATATTTCCAATTTACTACTGATATTATTAATCCTCCTAAAGGAGGTCCAAGTAAAGTTCCAAGTGCAACAGAAGTTCCAGAAATTCCAAGTGCTCTTCCTCTTTCATTAGCTGGAAATACATGTGTTATAATTCCTTGACTTGTAGACATAGTCATTGCTGCTCCTATTGCTTGAACTATTCTTGAAAATATCAAAAAGTTAAGTGTGGTTGATATTCCACATAATAAAGATCCCAAAACAAATATTATAAATCCATATTTAAATACACTTGTTTTTCCTTTTATATCTCCTAGTCTTCCAAAGAAAAGTATAGTTGCAGAAATTACTATAAGATAACTTGTAACAACCTGTTGGATACCTGCCATAGATGTATAAAGTTCTTTTGCCATAACTGGTAAAGCTACATTTACTATGCTACTATCAAGACATGCCATAAACGGTGACATAACTACTATAGCAAGTATTATCCAATTATTTTTATATGTATTAGTTTCTTCTTTAGTTCTATTAACCATATGTAGTTTTCCTCCTCTTTAGTTCTATTAGTTTTTAGCTTTAGACTCCTTAATATTCATATACATATTTTTTAGTAAACATTCTGCATTTTCTTTCTCTTCCTCTGTTAAGCCATTAGTTATTATATGTAACCAACCATCTGAGGCTTTCCTAATTTCTGGAACAACAGCCTTAGCCTTTTCTGTAAGATATAATTTATATGCTCTTGCATCTTTACTATTTATAATTTTTTCTACATATCCAAGTTCTATAAGCTTTTTTATAGCTCTAGCAGAAAGAGCCTTATCTACTTTTACATACTCACTTAAAGCATTTTGATTTATGCCTTCATTGTCATATAATGCCAAAATAAAAGGATATGTTCCTGAACTTAACTCATACTTCTTTAAGGCTTCATCTAAATAACCTTGCGACGCTCTATCTATCATTGCTATATATTTGTTTAAAAGATTTCTTTTTTTCATGTATACTCCCCCTATAGTTGACTTATCAACCGTTTTTCAATATATCACAATATAGTTGATTAGTCAACTATATCTAAGATGAAATTTTTGTACTTTTATATACAATTTATTTACATTCTCTTATAATTTAAAAACCTGCATCTAAAATTAAGATGCAGGTAATTTTATTCTTTAAAATGGCTCGAATCCTTGCTCACTCCACCATTCTTCCATTAATGTTTCATATTCTTTATAAAATTGTTCTAAGTGACTTTGTTCCCACTTAGCTAATTCTTCATATATTACTTTAGCCTCTTGAACTTCTGTATCTTTAACAGCCTTTTTATAAAAGTCTACAGACTCTCTTTCCATTTGAATCCCTATACCAAATACTGACACTGCTTTTGAAGCACCTTCCCTATCTAAATTTCCCCAAGCAAATATCTTTGGTGAAGCTACTTGAATCTCTTTTAAGTCTATGCTATCCATTTTATTATCTTTTAGTTTAGTGAATAAATCTTTTAACCATTTCACATGTTTTAATTCTTCTTCTGCCAATTCTAGGAATGCTTTTTTAGCCTCTTCTGAATTTGTATCTTTTGACACCATTTTATAAAATTCATAACCTTCATTTTCATTTATTATAGCCTGCTTAATAGTCTTTAATTCTTCCTTATTCATAATTTTACCTCCTATATTTATAGTAAGTTCTGTGAAATTATATGAACATTGATTACTCTGAGCTTTTTGAAATATAGTGGTTTTAGCACAAAAATATTACCTACCAGAAATGAGAGCAGAATCAATGAACAAATATAATGAAAAAAATATCCATCTTTGACCTATATGTAGCATATTTATAAACTACTATAAACTATTGATTTATCATACTATAATCAATAAAATCCAATAAAATATAAATCTTATATTTTTAATACCTAAAATAAATAATAGAGTAATTTTATTATTTACAAAACTATTTTTTCATAATTAATTAATGTAACCTTAATAATACACAATTCACACTCTATATTTTTTTACTTATAAAATTAATATGAATATATTATATCATATTATGTATTTATTTTTCACTAAATATTCTGAATTTTTCTATAAAATTCTACCTAGGATTTTATATGTAATAAATACCACTGTTTTTAACATAATTGAATTTTTACTGAATCATGTTTAAATTTCATTGTTAACTTTTTATTTCCGCCCAAAATAAAAAAATGACTCCTGTTAATACAGAAATCATCTTTTTTTATATTTATATTAATTTATTTCTTAATCTGTTTTGTTGAATTATTCTTTCTTCTATTGTTACTATATTTCCAATTTCCACCCTGTCTTTTAGAGGAAGGTCTTTTATTAGAATTATTTTTAGTGTTTTCCTTCTTAACTTCATCCTCATTAATATGTCTTATTTTATAAGGATGATCTTCTACTACTGGTATCTCCTTATGAATAAGTTTTTCAATAGCTTTAAGAGATTTTGTTTCTTCAATATCACAAAAAGAAATTGCAACACCTTTAGCTCCAGCTCTTCCAGTACGTCCAATTCTATGAACATAAGTTTCAGGAATATCTGGCAGATTATAATTAAATACATGAGATAGTTCATTAACATCTATACCTCTTGCTGCTATATCTGTTGCAACTAAAACTCTTATTTTACCTTCCTTAAAATTATTTAAAGCACGTTGCCTTGCATTTTGTGATTTATTGCCATGGATAGCTTCAGCTTCTATGCCTGCTTCAACAAGATCTTTTGCAATCATATTTGCTCCACGTTTTGTTGTTGAAAATACCAAAGCAGACTCTATAGATTCATCTTTAAGCAAATGTTTAAGTAGAGATCTCTTTTGCTTTTTGCGAACATGATATACTTCTTGTGTAATAGTATCTACCGTAGATGAAACTGGTGTCACTTCTACTCTTATTGGATCTTTTACAATAGAATCTACTAGCTTTGTAATTTCAGATGGCATGGTTGCAGAAAATAATAAGTTTTGCCTACCCTTAGGTAACTTTGATATTATTTTTTTAACATCATGAATCATACCCATATCTAGCATACGATCTGCCTCATCTAAAACAAAACATTCTATGTTACGTAAATCAATATACTTTTGATTAAATAAATCAAGCATTCTTCCTGGAGTCGCAATTAGTATATCCACACCTTCTCTAAGCACCTTTGTTTGAGGATTTTGTGATACTCCACCAAAAATAACTGCACTTTTAAGATTTATATATTTACCATAGCATTCAAAGCTTTCTCCTATTTGAATAGCAAGTTCTCTAGTAGGAGCTAATACCAATGCTCTAATAGTTCTAGGATTTTTATTAACCTTCTTATCCTTAGAAAGATTTTGTAATACAGGAACTGCAAAGGCTGCTGTTTTTCCAGTACCAGTTTGTGCACAACCAACCAAATCTTTTCCATCTAATATATAAGGAATAGATTTTTCTTGTATTGGGGTAGTTTTTTTATATCCTTCTTCTTTTAAAGCCTTTTGAATAGGCTTAATTATCTCTAAATTTTCAAATAACATTTTTTCTCCTTTATCTTTTGCAATTACAAATTTTAGTTTTATTTATATTATTTAAACTATTTAACAAATTACAATACACATTATTATAACATATCCTATTAACTTAATTTCAAACCATAATCTAAAATAAATTCATTAACCTGAAAGTTATTCACCATTTTGAAAAGTTATTTATATAATTCTGGTCTTTTACTTTTTTATAACCTAATAATATCGCTTTTAATTCGTAAACATTGTATTTTGATCCTAATTATTAAAACTATGTTGTATAAATATATATAACGGGAAGAAAAAAACATATTTCTTATTATCCTCACAAATAAAAAACTGAATAGAGTTAATGCCCAGTGCCAATAAGGATGTTTTCAGTTTTTGAGATTTGCCGTAGGATTTTGAAGTCCTACGTCGTTTCTCTTGTCTTAAACTCTGCCCACAAAGTTGAAATAAACATAAACCTGCTGAGTATAGTTTTTCTTCCTCCATGGCTTGGAACGCTCATTCACCACAATCTTCTCGACAAACTCCCGCACGATTTCAGGTGTCAGCTCAAATATATACTTACTTCTTCGTTATCTTTTACTTCCAAACCAAAGGTCATTGGAACTACATATGGATATTCATCATCATGAAATGCTACATGACAGACTTTACAAGCCTTCATTACCTTTACAATATCATCAAACTCGGTAATTGCTCTATCGGGTCTTCTCATTTTAGAGGCCCTCCTCATTCGTAAAAACATAACGCCAAATAAGCGAAAGGACAGCAATCTCACAAGTTGTACCGGTGGGGATTGCTGTCATAGATACACCAAACAGAGTACCTTACTCTATCGGGCTTGTTGGAAAAAAGTATTAGAGTCGTTCGGAGCTTCAGCTCGCTCTTTATCGGTATAGCTGCGAAGGGATGCCACTACCGTGATGGTGTAGCTTTCAAAAATAGAATCACGCCCTTGTTGTTAAGCCATGCAGTGTTCAACAATATTACGCCATTTGCTTACTGCATCCTCATCTTCCCAAACGGATAGGCTAAGTATTTTTCTCTCATTTACTAAACTTGAAAATCGCTCAGAGCGAATAAAGCCATCTATTTTTACCAGCTCGTGTTTCAATACCTCTAAGAATTTTTCTGTAAACATAATTTACCTCCTATAACAATTAACGCCTGATAGTTAACAACGTCTAACTCTATTGGTATCTTTGCTATTTTTATTACTTCATTATACTGTATTAAGTGTCTTATATCATAGAGACGATTTAGAACATTTTATAGGATACGGTTGTTTTAAATTGTGTTATAATAATAGAAAAAATTGTGAGGAGGGTGAAAGATGCTGTACATTGACCGTGGGAGCAATATACCGATATATCAGCAAATTTATGAACAAATGAAACGGGACATTATAAGCGGAAATTTACCTGTGGAATCACGTGTCATCTCCACACGAGTGCTGGCCAGCGAATTGCAGGTCGCCAGAAACTCGGTAGAAAATGCCTATGATCAACTTAGGTTGGAAGGATATATCACGAGTATACCGGGGTCTGGGTATATCGTGAACAAGTTGGAGTTTGATTTGATTCAGGAATCACCCAAGGAGCAACGGCAAAGCAAGCTGTTGACGGAACATCTCGCCGCGCTCCCCGATAAAATTAAATACAGCTTTCAATATGGCGAGCTTGATGAAACCAATTTTCCAAAGAAGATCTGGCGGACGTATGTGGCGAACGTTCTGGATGAACCTCTGGCACATTCAATGCACAGTTACGGAGATGGGAAAGGTGACCCTCAGTTGCGCCAGCAGATAAAGCAATATCTTTATCACAGCCGGGGAGTACAATGCGAAACAGAACAGATTATCCTTTGCAGCGGTACGCAGTCTGCATTGGAGATCATTATAAGAATTTTTTCGGGCAAGAAAACCGTAGCGATGGAAGAACCATGTTATGACGGTGCAAGAGCAGTATTTCAAAGCAACGGCTTTAAAATATTGCCTGTTCCAGTTCGTGAAGACGGCATTGATTTACAAAAACTTTCGTCACAATCGATTCCAATGGTTTATCTCTCTCCCTCACACCAGTTCCCAACAGGCGCGGTTATGCCTATTCATAACCGGATGGAGGTATTAAATCTTGCACGCCAGCGAGACATGATGATTATTGAGGATGACTACGACAGCGAGTTTCGGTACAAGGGAAGACCCATTCCGTCACTGCAATCTATCGATCAAGCTGGTCGCGTGATCTATGTTGGGACTTTTTCTAAGGCTTTATCACCGGGGCTGCGAATATCCTACTTGGTGTTGCCAACTTGGCTATTAGCTGCTTATCAGGAGAAATACAGAGGGTATCAATGCACGATTCCGCTGATTGAGCAAAAGGTACTCCTGCATTTCATGCAAGACGGGCATTGGGAAAAACATATCCGCAGAGTTTGCCTGAGTCAGAAAAGAAAGCATGATACCCTGATTGCCGCTATCCAGCAGATCATAGGCGACCGAGTTGGGGTTTACGGTCATCATGCCGGATTGCACATATTACTTGAGTTTGTGGATGGACAGCAAGAGGACACTCTTGTACAAAAAGCTATGCGGTATGGTGTTCAGGTGCGCCCGGTATCTCCGTTCTGGCTGGAAAAGGACTGTTATTCGGGCAATGCTGTCGTGCTGGGATATGGAAAGATAAAAGAAAAAGATATTGTACCTTCGGTAGAGCTTTTAAACAAGGCATGGTTTGAAGAGTGAATAGAACCGCATACACCGGTGTTTTTATAACTGAAACTTTTAAGACAGAAGCTTGCTGTACCTCGAATTGAATATCCAAAATTGAGAAGAAAGTTACCAAATGCCTATGCTAAAATTGTAATGGATGGAGGTGATGTTTTGTATTTTGAATATGGCCGCGAAGAAACTGAATTTTTAAAAAGCCGCGATGAATTGCTGGGGGCGGCAATTGACCGAATTGGGCATATATACCGGGCAGTCGATAGCGATCTTTTTTCTTCTGTCGTTCATCATATCATCGGACAACAAATCTCCACTCGGGCGCAAGCGACAATCTGGAAAAGACTAGAGGATAGGTTGGAAATTGTCGATGCTGATGCTATCTGCTCTCTTGGATTAGTAGAACTTCAAAAACTGGGTATGACATTTAGGAAGGCAGAAAACAATCTCCGTGAATGTTTGCAGCCATGAATATTCTAACTGCTTTTCTCTCCAAAATTAGCTAATGCCTTATCATTTCCCGGGGTACGCTCCTTTGCATTTTTGCGCTACAGAAAATACATCGAACACAGTAGCATATGCGTCAAAAGCTACACCTTTAATCATTTAAAATCCTCCTTTGTACTAGGATACCACAAGCATTATTATTTGTGAAAGGATGAGTAGACCCATAGAAAATTAAACGGCTATTCCTTTATCTACGGCGCTTTCCTGTAAAATCATTTGAGCAAACCCGAAAAACACAGGTCTTAGAGAGCGCTTGAGAAGGGAAATTATATTGCGCATCGGTTTTGTCAAGATGCTAGAGAATGCGAGTGAGCGCATGTGACTTACCTGTTTCATCTTCAATAAATTCTACATTTCCACTGCCCATTGCGCTGTCAAACCTCCAACTGTACGCACAAGGGTTTTCCGGTGTTGTTTTCATCAGTTCATTTACACAATCCATTTGAAAATACACTGCTGGATTTTTTCTTAAAATATCCATTTTTCTGCCTTCCATGGCACTATGAAGATACAAGATTAAGTCATCGTCTTCGCGGTCATACCCAAAGTTAAGCGCTACAACATATGGCTTGCCTTCATCCACCATACCAACATGAACAGCACTACGATTTTCAATAACTTGGAAAATCTCGTTGATATCTCTTATTTCTCTTTCTTTTAGTCTCATACCATTGCCTCCTTTAATATTTACACTACATTACATACAGATAAATTCTAAATTGTACCGCATATGTTTTTAAGTATATTACAAAACCGTCCCTATGCTAAGAGCCGGAATGAACTTTTATTTAGGATACAGTTGCAAAAATAATATGGGTAACATTATCAGTTAGTTAAATATAAAACTTACTAAATGCAAAACTGTATCCTATAAAAATACCAATACCGTCTCTTATCAAGGGGACGGTATTACTGTATAATTATTTATTATCTACAAAAAAATTTCTTAATACTATAACAAAATGCTTTCTGATTAAAAGTGTAGAAAAGATGTACGATTTCATAATCAGAGATAGAGTGGAAGCGGAGTTGAATCGATGAACTGGTATGGAATTGCAATAGGAATCGGATCGTTTTTCATTATTGGTGTATTGGATCCAGTGGTGATTAAAGTAGAGTATTATTTTCGCAAAAAGGTGCGGCCCGCATTTTTATTGCTTGGGATTGATTGTAATGTTGTATCTCTAGCAGTAGGCCATATAGTGATATCTGTTCTGTTGGCTGTTTTGGGATTTTCCCTGTTTTGGAGCATCAGAGAACTACGTCAACAGAAGGAAAGGGTGAAAAAAGGATGGTTTCCGAAAAATCCGAAGAAGAAATAATTAAATATGAGCGCAGATCCAAATTAGTGAAATTTATTTACCTCGCCGTGGGGCTGGTATTTTTGGGAATTGGACTGCTGGGTGTAGTGCTGCCGGTTCTTCCTACAACGCCATTTCTACTAATCACTACTTATTGCTTTGCGAAAGGGTCTTACCGGTTCCATCACTGGTTTTGTAATACCCATATTTATCAGAAGTATATAGAAAACTATATAAAGGAAAGAGCGATGACGCTTAAAGCAAAGCTTTCAATTTTAATATTCGCGTCCACCTTTATGATGATTGCATTTGCGACGATCCGTATTTTACTTGCGAGATGTTTTCTAATTGCAGTCATGCTCTTTCACTGGTGGTACTTCTTTTTTCGTATTAAAACAAAATAGTTAACTACAGGAGGATATTGATATGCAATACAGAATGAAAACGCACCCTTTATCAGAAGAACGGTTGAATGATTTATTGGCAAGAGTACAAACGGGCAGCTTGGCAACCCTCAATGCAGACGGCACCCCATATAATACGCCGGTTCACTTTGTCCATATAAATGAGTGTATTTATGTGCATGGGCTGCCGAAGGGACAAAAGATTGACAATATCATTCGTGACAGTAAAGTAGGATTTACCATGTATGATATGCAGGAGCTCCTGCTTGATGCAAGCGGTAAGCCCTGTGATACAAATACAAAATATGAGAGTGCAATTGCAACAGGAAGCGCCGCTTTGGTCGAGGACATGGGAGAGAAAAAAATGGTGCTACAGAAAATTGTGGAAAAATATACTCCCCATCTGACGTACGCACCACTTCCCGAGAATATGGTCCGAGGTACTGCCGTAATACGAATCAGCATTGCTGAGTTGACGGGCAAGTATTATGAATGATCTCTTTTTATAAATATTCCCCCTCGCACAGCAAATAACAAAAGCGAACGCCAGACACAAATCCGTTGTCTGGCGTTCGCTTTTTCCTAAATGCAGATAAGTTTAGCTACTACAAACTCATCTGAAACCATCTGAGCTTGTATAGAGATATGAATACGTTCCATGATATCTTCTTTCGGCATGGGATGCAATTTCAAATAATCGGCGCGAATCCGTTCTGCCATCTCAAAAGCAGCCCAATCAATCGTAGTGCAATGTTCTGCCAGCTTGCCAGTCAAAAGTAACTCACGATACATCCCCAGCTTTTGTTCATGTAAATAATTTAGTCCAAGTAAGCCGTATTTTCCTAAGTTGTTAAGCAAGGCTTTTCCATCAATTTCAATATTAGGGTACAGCAATCCATCAATCTCTGTGTATTCAAATTCAAACTTTACCATAAAGCAAATCCTCCAATAAAGATTATTTCAATTCATCGGTCATCGTTTGGCTATAGACTAAACAATTATGATTTTCGTAAACATCCTTATTAGAGGACTGCTAATTATCCAGTCTTTTTTATAAACTATTCAAACTTCCAGCTATATCCGTTAATAGCCGTTATTTCTAATCTATACCATCCATCGTTAGGAATTTTAATACTATTCGCATAAGTTCCTTGTCCAATTTCATTTATAAGTAACGACCCTTCCAGTTTAGCTATAACATTTTCTGCATCCTCATTTGGTACACTTATTTTAAATGTATTTACTCCTTCTTTAAGATATACAGACCAAACATTGTAGTTGTCTGATTGTGTTATTCTTTTAGGCTTATATTTTTCAGCTTCAGCTTTAGCTTTTTCAGCTTCCGCTTCCGCATTAGCTTTATCTTGGGCTGCTTGCATAACATCATTTTGTTTTTCACATTTATTTTTTAAACTAATTAATTCTTTATTATTAGGATCATTTTTTAAACCTTGATCTATAAAAGAAAGTGCATTGCCAAATTCATTATTTGATGCTTCTTTATTAGCTTTTTCTATCATATGTTTGGTCAAAAGTGGCTTACTCTCTTCAATTTTCTTTATTGCTTCTTTATAATTTTGTGTATCTTCTTTTGGTATTTTACTAAATAGATACATTGCAGATTCATAATTTTTATTCTTAAAACTATCCATACCTTCATTAAAATTATTGCTTGATTCATTTAATATTTTTGCTTTAGATAAATTTTTTCTAACACTTTTTATATCTTTAAACATTGGTGAAAGACTTAATGCATCATCATATAATTCAGCAGCTTTTTTATAATTTTTACTGTCAAAACATACATTAGCTTCAGTGACTAATTTAGAAAATTTAAGTTCATTATTCATAATTGGTATTGTAATAGTTACTATTAATGCAAAAAATAATATTGTAAATAATATTATTTTTTGTTTTTTAGTTTTTTTAATTGCCGTATAAGATGCAAAGATATCAATAAATCTGCCAATGACATAACTACTAATATTGCCATTTATATCTTTAATTAAATTGCCTACAGGTTTAATAAATATTATTTAGAACGTTTTAAAGTTTCTTTTCTTATTCTTTTTAATGCTTTTTTAGATCCTCTCTTAATATCCTTTTCTAACTTTCTTTCCTTATAACTTATAAATAACTGATTTAAATCATACCCCTCTGGATAAAGTTCACTTGCCTTTAATTCTAGTTTTATTCTTTTATAGTTAACTTCAATAAATACTTTATTATATAGTATAGTCACATTATTTAATCTATCTCTTTCTTTATATACAATAGCTGATTCATTATTTTCTAAAAGAATAACTTTATCCCCTACAGAGTATTCATAAAAATCTTCCTCTGCTTGTAACTCTTTATTTTTTATAATCTTGCTGTCTTCTATTAAATTATAATTATAACTTTTTGTATCCATATATTTTCTTGCTCTATCAATAATTGAATCATATAATCCCATCTTTCTAGAAATATATAAAGCATTACTATCTCCTACTTTTCCTATGCTAAGCTTATATAATGGTTCTAAAGTTTCTTTCTCAAATTCCATAGCTGCATTTTCAAAATCAGGATGTTCTTTTGAAAAGTTTTTTATTTCTCCATAATGAGTAGTTGATATAGTTATAGAGCCCTTATGATACAATTCTTCTAATATTGCAATAGCCAAAGCAGATCCCTCATTTGGTTCTGTTCCACTACCAATTTCATCAAACAATAGTAATGCTGATTTTGTACTTTCTCTAATTATTTCAGCTAGATTTTTTACATGAGATGAAAATGTACTTAATGCATTT
Source organism: Clostridium sporogenes (assembly GCF_001889325.1). Classification (NCBI taxonomy): domain Bacteria; kingdom Bacillati; phylum Bacillota; class Clostridia; order Eubacteriales; family Clostridiaceae; genus Clostridium; species Clostridium sporogenes. Next base: position 1,555,879 of record NZ_CP013243.1, read on the forward strand.
TCAACACTTTGATTATCTCCAATATCAACAAATAACTTTTTAAATACTGAAAATTCTGTTCCTTCCTCAGCTTCTATATGGAATCCAGATTGTATTGCTAATGTTAATAACCCAATTGTCTTTAATACTATTGTTTTACCACCTGCATTTGGTCCTGTTATTATTAATCCTCTATAGTTTTTTCCAATTTGAAAGTCTAAAGGTATACTATCTTTAATAAGAGGATATTTCCCTTTAATTATTTTTATATATCCATAGTCATTTAGTTTAGGTTTAATCCCATTTATTACTTTACTATATTTAGCTTTTGCCCAAATCATATCATATTCAGATATAACATCAACATTCATCTTTAAATCTTTTATTCTTTCAAAAAGCATCCCTGTTAAAGTGGCTAATATTTTGTATTCTTCCACACTTTCTTCCGCTTTTAATACTGTTAAGTCACTTGTATGCTTTGAGATAACATTTGGCTCCATAAAGACTGTTGTTCCCTTTGAAGACGTTTCAACGATAGTTCCTTGAACTTTATTTTTATGTGCTGCCTTAATTGCAATGGTATGTTTTCCATCTCGCTGACTAACAAAGAATTCTTGAATATACTCTTTATTTGAACTATTTCTAAGGAACTTATCTAACTTTTCCTTTATCTTACTTTCACATATATCAATATTTCTTCTTATTTTTTTAAGCTCCCTACTAGCATTTGAGTCAACCACACTACCTCTAATTGATCTATTTATTTCCTCTTCAATATAGCTCAAGTCACAAATATTCTCTCCATAAGCACTCAATGTAGGTGCATATCCCTCTTTGTCTTTTATGAATAACTTAACTTTCCTACATCCTCTTAAAAAATTTGACATCATAGTCAAATCAGTGGGTTCTAAAGATGCTCCTTTTTCAACTTTTTCAATAAGGGGCAATATATTAAAAATACCCTCTAATGGTATATTATAAGAGACATCTAATAACCTTCTTCCCTCAGATGTTTCATCTAGTCTTTGATTTACAATCTTTATATTACTACTAGGTTCTAATTTATCTATTAATCTTTTTCCTAATCCGCTGACGCAATATTCTTTTATCGTTTCTTTTAATTCATAATAATGTAATTTTTCTAATGTTTCTTTATTCATCTCAATGGTCTCTCCTTGTATTTTTTATTACAATACAAGTCTACGAAATCCTGATAGATTTCTATTTTTATATAATAAAAAAGCCATGGATACTCCCACAGCTTAAAATTCAACAATTAATAAAGGTAACTATATTACCCCTTCAAAGTAAATTCGTGGACTTGTATCTTTAATAGTACTAATTAATTCCATGACAAATAAAAGGTATAACCCCTCTATTTTTTAGAATTAATATTAACTTAACTATTTTAGATACTAGACACTCACAAAATTCCCTCTCTTCTTTTGAAATCTATCTTAAATATAATATACATTAAATCTAGTCTAATTGTCAATTTTATTATACATAGTTATACTAATCTTTTTAATTTTTATTATTCAGCTAGTATTATGGCACCATGCACAGTTTCTCTTTAATTGAGCTTTTTATAAGTAAGCTAACAGTCATTTCCAAAAAAATGTTTCTCTACTTGACTTATAAATAGATTATAGCTCTAAAAACTTAAATTTTCCTATGACATAAGTATATCGAATCCTTGGATTAATTCTATCTCAACACCATTAGGATCTTTTATAAATGCAAACTTTTCGCCACTTGGAACTTCTATTGGACCACGTATAAGCTCTACTCCTTTGTCCTTTAGTTCATTTAAAGTTCTTTCTAAATCTACAACGCCTATACCGATTGACACAATTGATTCTCTGATATCGTCATCTTCGGAAGTATTTTGATACTCAATCAATTCAATTAGTCCTGAATCTTCATCTTTTAAAAAAGCTATAGTGACCCCTTCCATAGGATTAAATCTTTTTATCTCCGTAAATCCTAAAATTTCTTTATAAAATTTTAATGATTCATTTAAATCTTTCACAGTAACTGTATTGAACTTAATATTCATAATTTCTCCTCCATATTGAATTATTTTTATATTAACTACAATTCTACTTCCTTTTATATTATCCTTTTAACTAATTTCGAAATAACTAACAATAATATTAAAGAAAATAAAAGGCCAATAATAAATCTAATTATATAAAATTTAAGAAATAAAAAATTTATTAAGTATATTATACAAAAAACATAGCTATTCTTTACCCTAATTTTAAGAAAACGAAAGTATTATAGCTGGTAATTTATTGGATAACTATGAACATGACAAGTGTTTTAGTACGTTGTACACTATATATAAGAATAAATGTATAGTGAGGGTTTAGTGCTTAGAATACATTCTCTCACTAAAAATAAAAAATGGGGTGTGTTATATGTTAAGTTGTGATAAAAAAAGATTAGAAGATAAGATTATTACCTTCAGTAAATTCGGCGCTACAGAAAATGATGGAATAACAAGATTATCTTTATCAAAGCCAGCCCTTCAGGCAAGAGTAGAATTTTCAAAAAGAATGAATGAACTAGGAGCAACTATAACAACAGATGATATGGGAAATATGTATGCTACTTTCAAAGGATCTGAAGAAAACCTTCCCCATATTGCAATGGGATCGCATTGTGATTCCGTAGTACAAGGTGGGAATTATGATGGTATTTTAGGGATACTTACAGCAATGGAAGTAGCTGAAACTATAGTTACAGAAAAAATTTCCCATCGTCGTCCAATTACAGTTATGATTTGGACTAATGAAGAAGGCGCTCGTTTTGACCCTGCTATGATGTCCTCAGGTGTTATTACAGGTAAATTTGATAAAGCAAGAATGTTAGATTCTAAGGATAAAAATGGTATATTCTTTGGTGAAGCACTAGATGCAAGCGGATACAAAGGTGAAGAAAAAAACAGAATAAATCCCAAAGATTATATGGCTCTTCTAGAACTTCATATTGAACAAGGTCCAGTTCTAGAATCTTCAAAAGTAGATATAGGTGTTGTAGAAGGCGTTGTTGGAATGGTAAACTATGAATTTGAATTTATTGGCCAAGCTGGTCATGCTGGAACAGTTCCACAAAAAATGAGAAAGGATGCTCTTTTAGCAGCTTCTGAAGCCATTCAATATTTGCATAAAGAACTTGATAAACTTCATGATAATTTAGTGTATACTACCGGTAGAATAATTTGCTTCCCTAATATACATACGATCATACCGGATAATGTTAAATTCACATTAGATGCAAGACATCAAGATCCAAAAGTAATACAACAAGTGGTTAAAATTATCGAAAATATCCCTAAAGAATTAGCAAATTGTAAAGTCACTTACAGGAAATTATGGTCACGTAAAACTGTTAGTTTCAATAATAAATTGATTAATTTCGTGGAGAAAAATGCTAATCTTTACGGTTACTCTAATATGAGAATGTATAGCGGTCCCGGCCATGATGCCCAATTTGCAGCAGACATGTTACCTACAACCATGATTTTCGTTCCAAGTATTGGTGGTCACAGCCATTGTGAAATAGAAAAAACACCACTTGATAATTGTTTAAAAGGAGCTAATGTGTTGCTACAAACAATTTTAGATATAGATAAAAAATAAATATTCACTTATGTGGAATCTCAGCAATAATAAAACTGTTACTGGGATTCCACATTTATATTAGTTAATTTTAAATTCTTAAGGAAACTTTCACAAGAAAATTTAATATAAAACATATATTTATTCCTCTATTTTCTCTTAATAATTAACAAATTTATATATTTCATTTCTTATTTATACATTAAATAATTTATTGAATATTAAATGCTAATTTTACTTATCTAATCCCCTTTTTTTATAAATCCAACCAAAGACAAAGGCAGCAATTATTATCCATCCTAAAATTACAAATAAACCATATCCAGATTTACTAAATACACTTCCCCCCTTAAATAAGCTTGAAAGCATAATATTCATATGATAATTAAATTAGGTAATAAGTTTGCTATTGTTCCCATTATTGTATTTGTTTTTGCAGCCATTGGTATTACATAAAATATCATAATCACAGGTATACTATAAATTCCCGTAGCCATTTGATTTTTACAAAACACACCAACTATGGCTCCAATCTCTATCATACTAAAAAGTAATAAACTAGTTATAAGTACATATTTCACTAAATAATTAGCATCAAATCCTATTATAAAAAGCATTGCTATATTAACAATTTCTGATATAAAAATAGTTATAATAGCCTTTCCAGTTAAAAATTCCCAAGGTGATACAGATGAAAGCATTAAAGTTCTTAAAGTATTTTTTTCTTTTTCTTCTGCAATCATCATAGCCACAACCATACTGGATATAAATGATATATTCATGCCTACACAAATAATCAATAAAGTTCTTTTAACTATAGGATCATTTGATATATTGCTAAGTCTTGAATAAAAAATACTTAATGCTATTGGTATAAGATACATCATAGAAGCATTTATATTCTTTACAAAATCCTTCATTTCTTTTTTTACTAGTGCATTTACCCTTCTTATTGAAAAATCCATTATAGTTCCCTCCCTGTAAGAGCCAAAAATATTTTTTCTAAGCTTGGTTCCATAGAATGAATTGCAATTAACTGCCCTTCCTCCATCCAACTTTTAATTTTCAAAGCACCTTCTGAACTATTTTTCACCATAATTTCTTTACTTTCATCCTTTAAGATTACCTTAATATCATCATTAGTATATTTTAATTTTAATTCTTGAGGATTTCCCATATCTACTATTTCACCATCATTTAAAAATGCTACCCTATCACAAAGTTTATCAGCTTCAAACATGTTATGAGTGGTCAAAAATATTGTGGTTCCCTCTTCATTAAGCCTTCTAAGTAATTTGTGAACTTCTAAAGTTGTATCTGGATCTAGTGAAGAAGTAGGTTCGTCCAAAAACAATAATTTAGGTCTATGAAGCACAGCCCTAGCTACCATAAGTCTTTGTTTCATACCCTTTGAAAGTTTTTTAACTTCCTTTTTCACAGTATCTTTCATCCCTATACTATCTAGTATCTCTAAAACATTTTTCTTAGGAATATTATTTATATTTGCAAAAAGCATAAGATTATCTAAGACAGACAATCTATCATACATTCCACTAGTATCAGATAGTATCCCAATATTTTTAACTATTTCTTTTCTATTAGGATAAATATTTTTTCCAAGAACCTTAATCTCGCCACTAGTTGCTATTAATTGAGCTGTCAATAATTTAATAGTAGTAGTTTTTCCTGCTCCACTTGGACCTAAAAATCCAAAGATCTCTCCTTCTTCAATACTAAGATTTAAATTTTTTAAAGCCCTATTTTCTTTAAAATTTTTTGTTACATTTTTCATAGAAATAATTTTCTCCATCTGTCTGACTCCCTTCTATGTTCTATGGTTCAATTATTATAAAAATTGAAAGCTTTAGCTATAAAATATATAAGAAAGGAACATGCAAAAGGCTCAATGGAGTATTTTTAAAATTAAAATATGATTTTAAAAGGCTAACTGGAGCTATATATACTCTAAGCGGAGCAAATATTTTATGAAAAATTATAATTCCAATATAATATTTTTAAACTTCTTAATTTAATATAGACTTTTCAATCTAAATTTCATTGTATTTTTATAATTTCAATTTAATATACTTAAGCTTCTTAATTTAATATGATCATTATAATTTAAATTTCATTGTAGTTTTATAACTTCAATATATTTTTCAATTCTTCTAATCTTCTTTTAGATAATGGGACAGAACTTTTTACCTTATCATCTAAACTTAAAGTGTAACTATTTCTTGTCCAAGTAATTACTTCCTTCACTCTCTGTAAATTTACTAAATAGGATCTATGACACCTAAAAAATCCAAAATATTTTAATCTCTCTTCTAAATCAGTAAGAGAAATAGTGCAAGGAAACTTGTCTCCTCTAATGTTTAAATTACTAACTCCCTGCTGGCTTTCTATGTAATCAATCTCTATAGGATCAAATAATAAAATTCTTTCATCTAATTTGGCAGGAATTTTTTCTATTTTATATACTGGTTCTTTATCCAAGTCTTCTCTATCATTCTTAGATTCCTCTAAGCTGTTATCTAACTCTACCAATCCCTCATCATTTAATCTATAGGCTTTTTCACTAAGCATAAGTGTATCTTTAAATACCACAGATGTAATTAATACTGCAGTTCCATTAGATTTTAATCTCTCTATATTTTCTATTATCACTTTAGCTCCATCTCTATCCATATTAAGAATTGGTTCCTGAAATATTAGAAATTTTGGATGCTTTAGTATCTCACGCCCAAAGCTTAATCTTCTTTTTTGAGAGTAACTTAAACTTTTTATCTTTTTATTCCCAATGTCTAACAATGCAAGCTTTAACATTACTTCTTTATAATCTAGCTTTGAACATAAAAGATTTGCAAAAAACTTCATATACTCACCTATGGTCATTCTGTCGTAAAAAGCATCTTCCCTTGTCACAACTCCAATACTAGCAATATTACTCTTAAGATAATCTAAATTTTTTATATCTTCTATATATATTTCACCCTTAGCTGGTATATCTCTTCCCAAAATTAAATCTACCAATAAATCACTTATATCATTGTTGCACTCTATACTTATAGAACTTCCTTTATCTATATTAATATTTACATCTTTTATTACATTATTTTTTTGCTCTTTGTATAAACCTTTAATTTTTAGCATATAAAACATCCTTCCGTTTTTCATATCCTTATTTTATCATAAAAGGAATAACACAACTTAGGACATTCTGTAAATATCTACTCGAACCCCTATACGGTTTATATCAAAGCCCTTAATAAATACCTTAATTAAAATTTTTTCACTCCCTAATTTAATCATGAGAAGTAAACTCCTCAGCATATCTATAAAACCTAATAGCAAAAAGGAAAAAGCACTTATCCCATAAAGATTAGTGCTCTACCCTAGAATAAAATATTAATTTTAATTCATACAATATTCCTAAAACAAAATAAATATTCTAAAAACTACTTAGTACTATCATACTAAGCTCTTCTTATTTATATTAAAAATAAACCTTCTAATTTTGAGTATAGGCTTCCATCTCATTATTAATATGTTCTTCACAAGAACGCATAGCCAAAATTGCTTCTTCAAATAATTTATTTAGTTCCCATCCAAGCGTTTCTGCACCCTGTTTAATTACATCGCGTGAACATCCAGCTGCGAATTTTTTATCCTTAAATTTTTTCTTAAGACTTGAAAGTTCCATATCCATAACGCTCTTAGATGGTCTCATTCTTGCAGCTGCACCAATTAATCCTGTAAGTTCATCAACTGCAAATAATACTTTTTCCATCTCATGCTCTGGTTTAGGCAATTCTCCTTCACAAAGTCCGTATCCATGACTAGCTACTGCCCTTATTAATCTTTCATCAAGACCATATTCTCTCATAATTTCTTGAGTTTTTATACAATGTTGTTCTGGATACATTTCAAAATCTAAATCATGAAGTAACCCAACCATAGCCCAAAACTCTGCTTCTTCTCCATATCCCAATTTTTCTGCGAAATACTTCATAGTACCTTCAACTGTTAAAGAATGTTGAATATGGAATGCCTCCTTATTGTATTTAGTAAGTAAATTCCATGCTTCTTCCCTTGTTATCATAATAGTATCCTCCTTTAAAAATTATAAAATACAATGCTAAAATAAGTCTGTATTTTAATACTTTAGCTAATTATCCTTTAATATCAATGTACATTGTAGTTTTTGTAAATTACCATTAATATTTTTCATCATTCTTCTTGTGTATTTTAAGTTGTTGCGTTATAATATTTTACGATCGTTAAATATATTTAACATTGTTTTTATTTTACTTTAGTTAATTATAATTGTCAATATAATTATAGGAGGTTATACCCTAATGAATATAAATTCTATTATCGCAGAAAACCTAAAAACACTTCGTACTGAACGAAATTTAAGTTTAGGGCAACTTGCTGAACTATCTAATATTAGTAAAGTCATGTTATCTCAAATTGAAAAAGGCGATACTAACCCAACTATAAACACTTTATGGAAAATAGCTAACGGATTAAAAGTTCCTTATACTTTATTACTTGAACAAAAAGAGTATGATACTTGTATTATAAAGAAAAGTAATCTTGAACCTCAGATTTCTGAAGAAGGACATTATCGGGCTTATTGCTACTACACTAATACACCTTATCGTAATTTTGAACTTTTCCAAATTGAACTTGATGAAGGCTGCTCATATAGATCCGTAGGTCATTCTAAAAAATCAGAGGAATATATTATGGTGTTGGAAGGGGAATTAACATTAAAAGTAAACAATGAAACTTATAAACTAAGTCCCAACGATTCAATAAGTTTCTCACCATCTAATCAACACATATATTCTAATAATGGAAATGGAACTTTAAAGGCTACAATAACAAATTTTTATCCTGTCTAATAATTAGACAGGATATTTTAAAAACATTTTTATATTGTTAACATGATTTAATTTTCAGCATATAAAACATATTTTCACTTTCCATGTCCTAATTTTATCATAAGAGGAATAAGCTAACCTGAAATATTTTATTAAGTACATATTATAATTTGCAACTAAAAAATCTAAGCCATTTATGATACGATTCACCACAACAAGTATAAGATAGACCATTTAATAGAGAATAATAAATTTATGTTATAATAAGTTTATTACGTCAATTTAAAGTTATAGTATATAAAAAGAAAAAGGTGGATACTCTTGAATAGTATAAGATGTGAACGTAGAATATATGATTATAAACTTAATACACATTCCCATTCATATGCTCAATTAATTTTACCCATTCATGGAGTGCTTTATATAGAAACTAATTATAAAAAACTACCATTAGAAGATGAGCACTTGTTTTTTCTTCCTCCCGATTGTAAACATACCTTTGGAGCTGATAAGAGTAATGAATTTTTGGTTTTAGATATACCTACTAATATACTTAATAAATATGATATGGAAAAGATGGTAGGTGGAAAGGAATTTTTGTTTGATAATAAATGGAAAGCTATAAGATATTTATTATTAAATGAAGCTGACAATAAAAAAAGTTCTAACTCCATTAATGACTTATTCCTATACTGCTATCATTTTATTGCGGATGAAAGTATACCTGATTCTATAAAATATATTAATGAACATTTTACAGAAGATATAGATTTAAAAAAATTAGCAGCTATTGAGCATTACAATATTAGTTATTATAGTGAATGGTTCAAAAATAAAATGAAGATCTCCCCTGTTGAATATATACAAAATCTTAGGGTGAAAAAAGCAAAGGAATTTCTCTTGAATACAGACTTAACAATTTTGCAAATTTCTCAAATGGTGGGCTATGAACATAATTCATCACTTACTAGAGTATTTAAGCATTTAGAAAAAACATCCCCTACAGAATTTAGAAAAAAATCAAAAAATAAGCTAAAAACTAGCTAGATTTTAGAAAAGACTTATCTAGACAAAAAGCTATAATAAAATATAGATATCGTTTTAAAGAACTATTTTAGAATAGTTCTTTATTTTTTAAATAGTTTAAGATTTAAAAATGAATAATAAAATAGAGATAATTATAAAGCAATTTGTAATATTATTTTAGAATTGTTAATAATTATGGCTATATAATATCAAAGGGAAGGTGTTTTATGGTTAATTTTGAGGATTTTATGAAATTAGATATACGAGTTGGAGAAATTATCAAAGTGGAATCTTTTGAAAAAGCAAAAAAGCCTGCTTATAAGCTATTAGTAGATTTTGGCACAGAAATCGGTATAAAAAAATCCAGTGCCCAGATTACTGAATGTTACAAAAAAGAAGAGCTTATAGGCAAACAAGTTTTAGGAGTGGTAAACTTTCCTCCAAGACAAATTGCCGATTTTATGTCAGAGGTATTAGTATTAGGCATTTATACTACACAAGGAGTGGTATTAATTCAACCACAACAGCCTGTTAAGAAAGGTGATAAGTTAGGTTAATACATAATCTTCTCAATAGATAAAGCAAGGACTTACTTTATCACAGTAAGTCCTATTTTATTAAATCTATATAGATTTAGTCATTCTTCTACAAATAGTTCTATAACCTTTTTTCTCATATAAATTTAAAGCACCTCTATTAAATTCCCAAACATAAATCTCTATCTCTTTAATTCCTCTAGATTTCAAATTCTTTTCAGCGTATTCAATTAACCTATTTCCAATACCATATCCCCTATAATTATTATCCACTACTAGCTTATCTATTAATGCATATTCTCTATTTTTAAGTACTGGATTATCTTTTTCTATAATAGTTATTACCTCTATTGCTCCTATTATCTTTTTTTATCTTCCACAATATAAAAATTATAATTTTCATTTAATATTACATTGTTTATATAATCCTTTAATACACATTCATCTATATTTTGATTGAATATATTAGTTACATTTTTGCTATGCATATCCTGCAAATTTTTAAATAATAAAACCAATTCATTTACATCATTTGCATTAGCTTTTCTAAAATTCATTTTAAATTCCCCCTTTATAAGGATTAAGCTTATAATTTTGCCATTGTTATAAATAATTTTTTATAATTACTTAACAGAATCTAAATTTTTATGATAAAACTTCTATTTTTTTATCCAAAGTATTTTTTCTAGAGAATATTTAAATATATTAACTTGTTTTTCTAGCTTACCTCTATCCATATCTAAATTAAACCTACTTAACATTAATCCATCAAAAAATGATATAAAATATATAGCAATTGAATTAATACACATTTGTGGATAAAACTCTTTCCTTTCTATTCCAGCTTCAATTATATTTTCAATTTTCTTTTCTAAGCTATTGTGTCTATCTTTTATATAGGTAAACTTATCTTTATCCGCTTTATAATTTACCGCTATAAAAAATTCTGTTTTTGCAAAAGTTAGTGTCTTATCTACTTCACATATATCATCTAAAATATCTTCAATCCATATCATTAGTTGATTCCATATACTTTCATTATCTCTAAAATCTAATGATTCTATATCTTTACAATCATCTAACTTAAGAACTTCTAAAAATACATCATCTATATTTTTAAAATATGAATATAAAGCTCCTCTAGAAATTTTAGCCTCATCCATAATATCTTGCATACTCGTTCTTAAATATCCATTTTTTATAAAAACATTTCTAGCGGAATTTAACAATTCTTTTCTTTTTTCATATTTATAATTTTCACTTACTTTTGGTGACATTTACTCTTCTCCTTATTCAAATTTCTTATTATATATTTAACTATACATTAGTGTCGTTTTTATGTTATTATTTAATATATCGCTATCTTTATTAGTTGTCAAATAAAAATAACTATTTTTTATCAAATAGTATTAAAATAATAAATTTATATCTAGGAGGAATTATGAAGTATATTGATTTTAATGATTTTGAAAGAAAAGAACATTATAAGTTTTTTGAAAGTGTTGATAATCCACAATTTAATATATGTATGAATATTAATGTAACAAATTTTTTGAGATTTGTAAAAAGCAATAAAATATCATTTTACTATAGTATGATCTATGCTTCTACACATGTAATGAATGAAATAAAAGATTTTCGTTATAAAATTAGAGATGGAAAAATTATTCTGCATGACTCTCTACAGCCATCATTTACAGATATGGAATCTAATAAAAATTTATTTAAAATTGTTACCTTACCTCTTAAAAAGGATATTATAGAATTTTCAAATTCTGCAAGAGAAGCTTCAATAAATCAAAAAGAGTATTTCCCTACAATAACCGAGGATCAAGATAAATTAATATACTTTTCCTGTATACCTTGGATATCCTTTACTAGTATTTCAAATGAAATTGTAATGAATAAAGAAGATTCTATACCTAGAATCTCCTTTGGAAAATATTTTAAACAAGATAATAAAGTTTTGTTACCATATTCTGTACAAGTAAATCACATGCTATTAGATGGTATCCATGTCGGTAAGTATATTGAAAAATTACAAAGCTTTATTGATAAATTTGAATAATACTTTAACTTTAGATATAATACTACCTTACTAAAAGAAACTACAAACAAAATTAAAAACATTGATAAAAAAGTAAAATTTTTAGGATATGACTCTGGAAAGGGAAAAGCTGTAGTTGCTGGAAAAGGCATAAATAACGAAATAATTAAAGGTATAACTGCTGATTTACTTATGATGATAAAAACAATACAATTTGTGCTATAACGAAAAAAAATCTAATCTATTTTGTTTCCTATTTACTTAAAGAATCAACATATTCTTTTGCTTCAATTAATCCAGCACCAGTAACTATTCTATATTTTTTAATTGCTTTAATCCTTTCCCCCTCTGTAATTAGTTCTCGTAATTCATTATCCATATTTTTTAATTCTTCATCAGATAATGTATTTTTACGAATTTTATTAATGCTTTTATGACTAGCTATACTAAAAGTAATATATGTTCCGCCTGAAATTATAAACAAGATCCCACTAGAATATTCTTTTTTAATAATCTTCATTATTCCTACAATTATAAAACAAATTGCACCAATGAGCCATAATATCCATGCTTTTAATTTCAACATTAATTCCTCCTTAAAATTTTAATAGTTAATACTAAATTATTATATATGCTATGATATTAATTACTGAAATCATGGTCAATAGCAATTAAATTGTTAAGTAACTTTTCATTTAATAGTTCTATTATTTTGTCGTAATCCTTATTTTTAAAATAGGGTCTATTAGAGCCTCTATTTTCTAAGCTGTAAACTTTTATACTTTTCCCCCTTTAAACCAAATCATTATCATAACCTTCTCAATTTTTAACCTTGTTCAATAAACTTATAACTTTGTTAATAATAAAAATTATATTATAAGCTTTATACTGTATAAAATTTAAAGAACTTATCTTTCTTATCTAAAAGCTCTCTCAAATTTCCACTTTCAAGTATTTGCCCGTTTTCCATATATATTATCTTATCATATAAACTTAATAATTCTTCACTCATTTTATGAGTAATGGTAATTAGAGTTAGATTTTCTATACTTAACAGTTTACTTTCTATATCATAAGCTGTTTGCATATCTATAGCAGAAGTACCTTCATCTAATACAAGTATTGGTGTTTGTTGAATTAACGCTCTAGCGATTGCAATTCTTTGCCTTTGCCCTCCTGAAAGATTACTACCATTTTCTCCAACTAAATAATTTAACCCATTAGTTGTTTCCTCTATAAATTTATTTGCACCACTTAAATTTAAAACATTATTTATCTGCTCTTTTGAGAATTCCTTATATAAACATATATTATCTTTTATAGTTTTATCAAACATATATACATTTTGATGTATAATGGAAATCATTTTGTTTAACTGTTCTATATCTAAATTCTTAATGCTGTTTCCATCAAATTTTATATCTCCACTAAAATCAGAATAGTACCCAAGCATTAACTTTACTAAAGTAGATTTACCACATCCACTTCCCCCAACTATTGCATATTTTTTATTTTTATCTATTTTTAGACTTATATTATCAATAGCTGGTCTTTCATTGCCATAATTAAAATATAAATTTGATATCTCTAAGTTACTATTAAAATAAGGTTTATCCTTCCCCACAAAATCAGTATCTTCATAGTTAGAAAAATCATCAATTCTCTTAATTATAGGTTTAACACTATTAAGTTTCGGAACATTACTCATTATCATTATTACAGGTTGTACAAAAGTAGCCGAAAGCTGAACAATAGCAATGAGCATTCCCATAGTTAGCTCACCTTTTATAACTAAATATGCTGATAAAAATATAGCCACAAATTGTGTTCCAAGCCCTAATATTTGAGATAGTGATTCATTTATTACAAATATCTTATCCGCTGTGAATTTTGCATTGGCTAAATTATTATTCTCCTCTTGGAATTCTTTAGTTGTATTGTTTCTTAAATTATATGATCTAATAACATCATATCCTAAAAATATATCCTTAAGTTTAGAAGTAAAAAATGATAATCTATTTGAAAGTTCTAATTGCTTATTTTCTAAAGTTTTTCCAAATATACTTGGTACTATAAAAATTAATAACATACTTATAAAGATTCCTAATGTAACCAATGGACTTAAGTATAATAAAAGAATAACCGTTACCCCAAACATAACACTATATTGAAGAATTAAAAGTAATGGGACAACATAGTTCTCTTCTATTAATTTCATATCATTTGTTAATACTGAAATATAATCAGCTGTATTTTTTGAATTAAAATCCTTATAGTTTCTTCTAAGTATACCAAAAAACACTTTATTCCTTAGCATTTTCAATAAGTTTCTAATAAACATTTTACTTAAAATATCATATATAAAATATAGTAATCCTATAAGAATACCATAACCTATTGAATATATTAATATCCTTTTAAAGCCATCTATATTCCCAGTAGTAACATAATCTATAGTAGTTTGAATAAATAATGATAGTCCTACCATAGCTGCTGATGATATTATACTGAATATAATAGTTAATAGTAATAGTATCTTATTTCTTTTGATGCATTCTCTCATAACAACTCTCCTAATCTAAATCAATTTAATCATATATTCATCTAACTAATTAGATAGTTATATAATTCATATTTTTATGATATTATTAAATTAGATATTTGTCAAATGTTTTAGATGTTCTTCTAATTAATTTCAATAAAAAAATCTCCCAGTTATACTGAGAGATTTTTTATAATAATGTATTATTAAGTTCATCTATAAGATTTTTTAATCCGGCTTTATTTAAATGATAATATACCTTACCCTGTTTCTTTTCTACAGCAACCATACTACATTCTAATAATGATCCCATATGATATGAGACTGTAGCTGGAGTAAGCTTTAAAGCTTCGGCTATCTCTAAACTATATTTAGGACCAGCTTTCAAAAGTGATATTATTTCTAATTTACTTTTATCGCTTAAGGCCTTTAATTTTAAAACAAGCTCTCCTTTATTTCCCATGGAATAAATATATTCTTTAGCTATAATTTCATATAATAAACCCATAAAGTATGTATTCCTAAACTCAAATAATGAAGTACCAAAAGCTAGGGTAGGAATTATAGTAATATTACTATCATTATTTTTTATAATACTATTTAATACTTCACATTTATCGGAATTAACATATTTAATATAATTACTTATCAATTTAGATAATGGTTTTTCAACAGCTTTGCAAGCTTGATTATATGCATTTTTGTTATCCTCCATTATCTTAATTAGAGATTTATAATACTTCTTAGGATCATTTAAAATAATCATTAACTTCCATTTAGTATCCTCTTTAAGATCTAGCTCTTTTAAAAACTCTATTGTATTATTTAATGTACTAATAGAGTCTATAGTCCTTTCTTCTTCAGATATCTCATTATAAACATCTAAAATTATAGATTTAAACTGGTCATCTGTTATAGTATCTAATGAATACATTAACTCTTTATTATTAATTAAAACAAAGGTACTTAACATAAAAATAGGGACATCATCTTCATCGAAGAATAATATTTCATTTTCATTAATAATCTTATATTTATCAAAAGTTTTTATATATTTATCAATCGCCTTAAAATTTTTCTTTAAAAATAATTCTCCATTAACTCCATTATTATTAAGTTCTTTTTTTAAGGCATCAATACCTTCTTCATAATTATGACTCATATAAATCAATCCAAATATTTCACAAATGGGATCTAACTTATCAAGTATTTCAATTTCCATATTACTCACTCCCATAAATTAATTTACTAGAATATCCATATTATATCATAAAAATGAATTTAATATATTTATCCATGTTACTTATATAATATAAATTATTTTATATTAACTAACTTATAAAAAACCTTAACATCCAATATATGTATAACCTGTAATAGCTTATATAAATTATGTTATAATTAGCGCAATCTAAAACTATAATATAACTAAAACATATTAATAATCTAAGGCTAACCAATTATTTATGACAATAGTAGATATAAGCTTATAATAGATATTAATAAAATAATTAAGGTGGAGTATTATGAATATCGAAAAACTTATCGAAGAATTGGGAAAATCATTAGGGAAAACTATTTTTAATAAAAAAGAAGAAAGTAGTAAAAAGATTGATATTAACCAGATGAGTTCAACAGAAATATTTAAAATAATATTTAATAAATTATTTCATGAGGGAAACTATAATAAAGCAGAAGATTTAATTTTTAATGAATTAGAAAAGAATAATTCCCCTGAAGTATATGAAGTAGCGATTAAATTTTATAATTCATTACTAGAAAAAAGTGATGAAGATCTAAATAAAAATAATTTCCCAAGAAAAGAAATTTATCGTGGATTAGATGATATAAAAAAATTTAAAGTTAATTTATAGTTTTTAAAAAGTAATAACACCTCTTTAAAAATGTAAGATATTTTTAAATATTTTGCATTTTTATTATGCCTTATTTTCATCTTTGCAGTGGTATGACCACTTATTTTTCTATTTTATTCTCCTATTTACTTTAAAATTCTAAATCATTATACCCAAGATCCTAATTGACCATTTTACTTTAAATATTTACTATAAGTATATATTTAAATATTAAAGTTATAATCTAAAAAGTATTTAAGGAGATATAACAATGGAAAAATTATTTTTGAAAAAATTTTTTAAAAATATATTCTCAGATACCTTTGAGGTACAATTCTGGGATGGAACAGGTGAAAAATTTGGTGAAGGAGATATAAAGTTTAAAATAATAATAAATGAACATTTATCCAAAAGTGATATTTTAAAAGATCCCTTCTTAACTTTTGGTGAAGCATATATGAATAACATTATAGACTTTCAAGGTAATATTCAAGAAGTTATAGAATCCGTATACAAAAATAAGGATAGCTTTCTGCATAAAGCTTCTCTATTTGAAAAATTGTACAAAATTACCCCACACTCTATAAAAAACAGTAAAAATGATATAAAACACCACTATGACCTAGGTAATGATTTCTATAAATTATGGTTAGATAAAACTATGAACTATTCTTGTTCCTACTTTAAATCAAAGGAAGATTCCTTATATCAAGCTCAGCTAAATAAAGTTGATCATATCTTAAAAAAATTAAATTTACATCCGGGACAAAAATTATTAGATATAGGCTGTGGCTGGGGAGACCTTATAATAACTGCAGCAAAAAAATATAGTGTTAAAGCACTTGGCATAACCTTAAGCAATGAACAATTTAATAAGGTAAATGAACGAATAAAAGAAAATCATCTTGAAGATGAAGTAGAAGTTAGATTATTAGATTACAGAGAACTATTAAAAACGGGTGAAAAATTTCATAGAGTTGTCAGTGTAGGTATGTTAGAACATGTTGGAAGAAAAAATATTCCTGTTTACATGAATGCTGTAAGTGATTTATTAGAAAAAAATGGAGTATCCCTACTTCACTGCATCACAGCCCAAACAGAAAGTGAAGCTAATCAATGGATTAAAAAATACATATTCCCTGGTGGATACATACCATCTATGAGAGAACTAGTTTATAGCATGGCCGAAAATGACTTACATTTAATAGATTTGGAAAGCTTACGCCTACATTACTGTAAAACCTTAGAATGTTGGGCTAAAAACTTTGAAGCTTCTTTAGATAAAGTAAAAAAATTAGGCTTTGACGATAAATTTATTAGAATGTGGAGATTATACCTCAATTCCTGTGCAGCTTCCTTCCATTATGGAGTAATAGATTTACATCAATTCTTATTAACAAAAGGATTAAATAATGAAATTCCCATGACAAGAGACTACTTATATAAATAATAAACATTATCATTTAAAATTGTATAATTTATGTTATAATTTATATATAATACAATTGATCCATATATAGGTATAAAAGTTTAAAATATTTAATCAAATAATAAATATTATTATAAGCATATATTTAAATATTAAGGTTATACTCTAAAAAGTACTTAAGGAGGTATAGCAATGGAAAAATTATTTTTAAAAAAGTTTTTAAAAAGTATATTCTCAGATACCTTTGAAGTAAAATTCTGGGATGGAACAACCGAAAAATTTGGTGAAGGAAATACAAAGTTTAAAATAATAATAAATGAACATTTATCTAAAAGTGATATTTTAAAAGACCCCTTCTTAACTTTTGGTGAAGCATATATGGATAAAAGTATAGACTTTGAAGGTAATATTCAAGAAATTATCGAGTCAGTATATAGAAATAAGGATAGTTTCCTACATAAAGCTTGTCTATTTGAAAAGTTATACAAAATTACCCCACACTCTATAAAAAATAGTAAAAATGATATACAGCACCACTATGACCTAGGTGATGATTTCTATAAATTATGGTTAGATAAAACTATGAACTATTCTTGTTCCTACTTTAAATCAAAGGATGATTCTCTATACCAAGCCCAATTAAATAAGGTTGATTATATCTTAAAAAAATTAAACTTACATGATGGCCAAAGATTGTTAGATATAGGCTGTGGTTGGGGAGACCTTATAATAACTGCAGCAGAAGAATACGGTGTTAAAGCACTGGGAATAACTTTAAGCAATGAACAATTTAATAAAGTTAATGAACGAATAAAAGAAAATCACCTCGAAGCTAAAGTAGAAGTTAGATTATTGGATTACAGAGAACTATTAAAAACAGGAGAAAAGTTTCATAGAATTTCAAGTGTTGGTATGATAGAACATGTAGGTCGAAAAAATATCCCTCTTTATATAAATACTATAAATGATTTATTAGAAGAAAATGGAGCATGTTTACTTCACTGTATAACAGCTCAGAAAGAATGTGAAGGCAATCAATGGATTAAAAAATACATATTCCCTGGTGGATATATCCCTTCTACAAGAGAACTAGTTTATAACATGGCTGAAAATGACTTACATTTAATCGATTTGGAAAGTTTACGCCTGCATTACTGTAAAACCTTAGAATGTTGGGCTAGAAACTTTGAAAATTCTTTAGATGAAGTTAGTAAACTAGGCTTCGATGATAAGTTTATTAGAATGTGGAGATTATATCTAAATGCCTGCGCTGCTTCCTTCCATTATGGAGTAATAGATTTACATCAATTTTTATTAACAAAAGGATTAAATAATGAAATTCCTATGACAAGAGACTACTTATATAAATAAAAATATAAAATGATGTCTCAAAATAGCCTTAATTTTAATATAGTAAATATAAATAATACATGTAATAAACATATGAATGAACTTTAGTAGTTCTTAATTTGGCGGAATTAAAAATTTTTGTAATTCCTCACAGGACGTGAGGAGCCAGTAGTGAAGCCACGGATGGCGCCTCTACTGGGTAAAAAATTTTTAATGGAGTCAAATTTAGAACTACTTGGTAAAATGAATTGCTTTATGAATGTATTATTTATATTTACGGTTTTAAGATTAAGGCTATTTTTATCCGATGACTACCCGCTCTAATACTACCATCTTCTTCAAAGTGGGAGTAAAGAGCGGATACGTCCCTGGATAACGATTTCTAAGCTTCAGGAGAGTAAAAACTCCCTCTGAAGCCAAGAACTCTGTTTATCTTGAGACACCCTCTTATTACATAGTTAATCATTTATGCTACCTTTGTAAAAATTAATAGGTTTATGCCTTAACCCTACATTTAAAACTAATCCCATTGCTACAAAATTAGTAATAAGAGATGAACCTCCATAACTAATAAATGGTAAAGGAATACCCGTAACAGGCATAATACCAATACACATTCCAATATTTATAAAAGTCTGGAATATGATCATACTAGCAACTCCAACACAAATATAACAACCCAAATTGTCTTTAGCAGATTTGGCTATTGAAATACATCTTAAAACTATTATTAAAAGAAGCAACACTACAATTATACTTCCTATAAAACCCAATTCTTCACCAATAAGGGCAAATATAAAGTCTGTATGTTTTTCAGGCAGAAAATTTTGTGCGTGAGCTCCTTTAAACAATCCTGTACCAAAGAGTTCACCAGAACCTACTGCTATTTTAGACTGAAGAACATGGTATCCTCCTCCCATAGGATCTGAATCAGGATTAATAAAAACTAAAATTCTACTTTTTTGGTATGCTTTAAATACATACTGCCAAGCAATAGGTATAATAACAATGCAAGATAAAAATCCTCCTAAAATATATCTATAATCTATACCACAAATATATATCATTGCAATAGAAATAAAAACAAAAGATAGCGCAGTTCCTAAATCAGGCTGGATCATTACAAGTATAATAGGCACTCCAATGTAACAAAAAACCGCTAATAAATATTTTATTTTATTTAAATTATCTTTTATTAATTCCAGAAACTTTGCAAAAGTAATAATAAAACCTATTTTTGCAATTTCGGACGGTTGTATTCCTATGCCTCCTATTCGTATCCACCTTTGTGCACCCCACTGGTCTTTACCCGTACCAAGAATAATTACACCTGTTAGTAATATAAAGTTAAATATATAAATAATCTTATAGGCCCGTCCAATATTTCTGTAATCTATATAAATTGTTATAAACATGAAAATCAATCCAATTACAAGGGATAAAGTTTGAGTACTAATATATTTTTTACTATTTTCAAAATTGGATGTTGCGCTACTAATCATAACAATTCCCAAAATTGATATGAGAATTACCATAACAAACAAAAAAGTATCAAAATATTTTATGTGCCTTTTTAAATTAAAATATTTCTTAAAACTAAAATCAAAAGTTTTCTTAAAATCAATATTTTTTCTTCTAATCAATAGTACACCAACTTTCTAGATTTCATTAACTCACTTTGATTTAATAACTCTATTTTTTCATTATCTTACATAAATAAGCTATCTACATTATAAATTTAAATTTTAAATTTTTAACAAATTGAAAAACTTAATCGTAGAAATTTGTAAAATAATGATATTAAAACCATTTTTATAGCAAAATGAAATTCATTATAACATTAACTTTATTAAAATTAAATGGAAATAAATTAAGTTCACAATTTATTTACCTACCTTTAAGAAATAATTTAATATATAAAATAAGTTTTATTAATAGATACTATCAGCTATTCTAATAGACTTTTCAAAGGTTATTTAAAAAAGTTATTGAATACTACTATTAAAGAAGCTTTATAAGGAGATGAAAATAATGAAAGTTAAGAGCAATTTAAATCAACTTATATTTATAGGCTTTTTAGTTATGTTTTCATCTCAAATATATATAAAATTATTTGTTAATCATTTCAATATATCCTTTGGTATTATAGTTCTAATAATCCTACTATATATGATTGAAATGGATGATAAAATAATGGTGGCCATCACTTCTTCTTTTCTTGTATATATAATAAGAATCTTTGTTTATTTCTTAGAAAATAGTGAAATAAACTCTGCTCTTAAATTAGGTATAAGCAATCATTTCCCAGAATTTATATTTTATTTAGTTTATATAACTATCTACTTTATTATTACTATTAAAAATAAAAATTTAAATACCCTTTTATTTAAACTCATTATCTGCGATTTTTTTGCTAATTTCACTGAAATGTCCATTAGACATACTATTTATTTAGAAAATTTTAGCCTTAATATAATCATAGGATTATTGTTTGTTGCATTTTTAAGATCAACATTAATATGGGTTATGATAAATTTAATGATTAGATATAATACTACCCTGCTAAAGAAAGAGCATACAGAAAGATATATAAAGCTATTAGCATCAAATTCTACTTTAAAAAGTGAAGTTTATCTTATGGAGAAATCTATGGATAACATAGAAAAAGTCATGGGAAAATCCTATAAGTTGTATATGGATGTAAGCCACAAAGATTTAGATGAGACTTTAAAAACGAAAACTATGGAAATTACAAAAGACATCCATGAAATAAAAAAAGAGTTTAATTTGATAGTTAGGGGTGTTAATGAATTAACAAATACAAAGGAACTTAAAGATAGTATGACTTATTATGAGATACTAGATATATTAAAATATATGATAAATATAGAAATTAAAAATACAAAAATAATCTTTAAGATTGGAAAGGGAGAAAATTTTAATACAATATATCATTATTATTTAATATCTATATTTAGAAATATAATTATGAATAGCATTGATGCTTTAGAGAACATAAATAATGGACTAGTATATTTAAATCATGCTTATACCAGCATTGATAATATAAGTGGACATTGTTTTGAAATTATAGATAATGGTCAAGGGATAGATAAAGAAGATAAGAAATATGTATTTAATCCAGGCTTCTCTACTAAAATTGATTTTGATACAGGGGATGTAAATCGTGGACTGGGATTAAGTATAGTAAAAGATATAGTTGAAACCAAGCTAAATGGAATTGTGAAACTAACATCTATAAAAAGAAAAGGTACTAAATTTATGATTTTTATACCCAAAGATGTTCTAGAGGGGGAAAGAATTTGAGAGTATTAATAATAGATGATGACATAAATGTTCATAAGATTCTTAATAAAATAATAAATCATGAATGCCTGGGAGAAGTAATAACAGAGGCTGCTCTAAATGGAGAAAATGGAGGATTTTTAATAGAAAAAGGAAAGCCAGATATTGTGATTGTAGACCTTTTAATGCCTGGAAAGGATGGCTTAACTTTAGTTAAAGAATATAAATCTAAATATCCTCATATTCAATATATAATGCTGTCTCAAGTATCCTCTAAAGATATGATAGCTAAAGCCTATGAAAATGGAATTGAGTTTTATATAAGTAAACCTATAAACGCAGTTGAGGTCAAATCTGTTTTAAAAAAAGTAATTAATAGTGGACTTATGAAAAAAAAATTAGGTAATATAGATTCTATATTAAAAAAAGAAGATGAGGATAACTATACATCTAAGATTAAAAGTATAATGAATAAATTAGGAATATTAGGTGAGTCAGGATGCGAAGATATAATAAAAAGCATAGAATGTATAATTGAAAATAATTCTAAAGATACCTATACTCTTAAAGAATTATTTAAAGAAATATCAGATAAGCCTAAATCCATAGAACAAAGAATAAGAAGAACAGCCTTTGTAGCTTTAAATAATATTGCTAATTTAGGGCTAGAAGATTACATGAATGATATCTTTGTAGAATTTTCAAATTCTATTTTTAGCTTTGAAGAAGTAAAAAAAGAAATGGATTATATAAGAGCAAAAAGCCCTGAAAAAGGATCCGTTAATGTTAAAAAATTTTTACAGGGAATAGCTTATTACATTAATAAATAAGGTGTATTTGAAATTGTTATAATTATAACAAAATACTTTTTGAAACTTTCCGAAACTTTTTGAAAGTTAGGCTATATAGTCTAAATAATCAATTAATTCTGAAAATTATCAGAAGCTTAAATCAAGGGAGGTTTCATATTGTGGAAATTGTTAAAGGAATGGGCCTATTGTTATTTACATTAGGATTATTTTCATTATTCAGCTTTAAAGCCCCTAAGGGAAGTAAAGCTATGTCAGGACTAGCAAATGCAGCAGTAGCGACTTTTTTAGTAGAAGCTATTCATAAATATATAAGTGGAGATTTTTTAAACTTTGCTTTTCTAGGTAAAGTTGGATCAGTATCAGGATCTATGGGAGGTGTGGCAGCAGCTATTTTAGTGCCAATATCTATGGGAGCTAATCCCCTCTATGCAGTGGTAGCAGGTGTAGCCTTAGGTGGATATGGAATACTTCCAGGATTCGTAGCTGGCTATATTATAGGACTTATAGCACCTATATTTGATAAAAAATTACCAGAAGGACTAAATACTATAGTAGGAGCCCTTTTAATAGCTCCCTTAGCAAGATTTATAGCAATGGGAGTAGATCCTGTAGTTAATGCCACATTGGTTAATATTGGACAAATGATATCCCTAGCTGCACAGCAATCACCATTAGTTATGGGATTCTTACTTGGTGGAATAATGAAAGTTGTATGTACCTCACCACTAAGTTCAATGGCAGTTACAGCTATGCTTGGACTACAAGGATTAGCTATGGGTATCGCAGGTATAGCCTGTGTTGGAGGATCCTTTACAAATGGTATCATTTTTAAAAGGCTTAAATTAGGTAATAAAAGTAATATAATAGCAGTAATGTTAGAACCATTAACTCAAGCACCAATAGTAACTAAAAACCCTATTCCTATATATGGATCAAATATTCTAGGTGGAGGATTAGCAGGACTTTCAGCAGCATATTTTAATATAATAAATAATGCTCCAGGAACAGCATCTCCTATACCAGGATTATTGGCACCCTTTGGATTTAATGACCCTAAAAAAGTTCTTATAGCTGTTACCTTTGCTGTAATAGGCGGCTCCATAGGCGGACTTGTTGGATCAGTTGTTTTTAAAGGTTTTGCTAAAAAAGACTACAATTCAGATGAAATTCTAGTTAATGAAATTAATAAATCCAATAATGATATTAATAATATTGCTGGTGAAACTGCCACAGAAATTGCTACTGATACTGCCGATACTAATGTTGATATATTAAATGCTAAAGGTAATACTTTTTAAATATTTTTAATACAGTAAAATTAAATAATTGAACTAAAAAACAAAGAAGTAAATATCTTTTATATTTGCTTAGATTATTCAAAAACCCTATGCATTTGCATGGGGCTTTATAATTTATTAATCTATTGGTATCATATAAATATATATTATTATTTTTATTTAATTGCTATTTATATTAATCTTAATAGGTAATTTTATTTCAAATACAGTTTTATTGTCATTACTATATGCTTTTATAGTACCTTCATGCAATTCTATAATATTTTTTGTTATGGCAAGGCCAAGACCAGAACCTGCTATATTACTATTTCTTGATTTCTCTATTCTATAAAACCTGTCAAATATATATGGTAGATCTACTGTTGGTATTAATTGACCATAATTTATAATTTGAATTACTGCCATATTTTCTTCAAGTTTTGTTACTATATCAACATAATAGCCCTCTTTCCCATATTTAATTGCATTAGATAATAAATTTTCAAATGCTCTTACTAATTTTCCTGCATCCGCATTTACTATTAGCTTATGGTTTGAAAAATTAATTCTTGATTCCATATTTGCACTTTTAAATTGATATTCAAAATAAGCAACTACTTGCCCTAATAATTCCACTAAATTAATATCAACTTTCTCTAGATTAATAGTATTATTTTGCATTTTAGTAAGTTCAAATAAATCATTTATAAGCAAGTTTAACCCCTTAGATTTTTCGTACGCTATATTAACATAATATCTAAGTGCTACTTCATCTTTATATTGATCATTATCAATAAGTTCTAAATAACCCATTATTGAAGTTAATGGGGTTCTTAAATCATGTGAAACATTAGTTATCAAATCATTTTTGGTTTTCTGTGAATTTCTTTCTGCTACTGTTATATCTTTAAGTTGCTTTGATATATTATTTATATTCTCTGCTAAATTTTTAATATCTCCTTCTGCATTAACCTGTATCACTCTATCTAAATCACCATTAGCCATTATTTCAGTTTCTTCTATAATAGCTACAAAATTTTTAGCTTTTCTATAAGTTATCATGAAATAAAACATTGAAAATAAAACTATTCCAACTATTATATTAAGAGATTGACCAACTATTTCATACTTAAACCTTTTCCAAAACATCCAAAAATAAAGAGCAAATTTATTGTCAAATTTCACATATAAATAGTTTAGTATTTTCTTACTTGTATATGCTGTTATATAAGTTAATATTAAAGCTACTAATATATCTAGCAATGATAATAAAAAATATTTATATAATCTTTTATTTTTCAATTTTATAACCTACTCCCCACACAGTATGGATTACCTTACTTCCTTCCATATGTTGTTCTATTTTATCTCTAAGTCTACTCATATGTACCATAACAGTATTATTAGATTGAAAATATCTTTCTTTCCAAACCTTTTCAAAAATTTCCTCTGCACTAAAAACCCTTCCTCTATTGTTAGCTAATAAATATAAAATTTCAAACTCCCTTGCTGTTAAGTCTATTTCATTATTATCTATCATCACCTTGTGCTGCTTCTTATCTATAACCATTGACTCAATTCTTATTATGTTATCTGTGATTTGCATTTTAGTATTTAAAAAATATGCTCTTCTAAGTAATGCTCTTATCCTAACCGTAAGTTCTAAATGATTAAAAGGCTTACATACATAATCATCTGCACCAGTCATAATACCTTCTATCCTATCCATATCCTCTACCTTTGCACTTAGCATAAGAATTGGTATGCTATACTTTTCCCTTACTCTTTTGCACACTTCTAAGCCATCCATATCTGGCATCATTATATCTAAAACCATTAAATTAACTTCTTCTCTTTCTAATATTTCTAAAGCTTCTTTTCCACACCTTGCCTTAAATACGTTATATCCTTCATTTGTAAGATTTATTTCTAATAAATCTCTTATTTCTTTTTCATCATCTACCACAAGAATATTATTATTCATATCTTCCTCCAATTATATGATTATTTACCTAAGTATTCCTCTAACGTAATTTTGTTATCATAAATATATTTAGCAGCTTCTTTCCCAACATATCTAATATGCCAAGGTTCATATTCTATGTTTGTTATACTTTTCTTTTTCTTTGGATATCTTATAATAAAACCAAATCTGTAACAATTTTTTGCAAGCCAATCAGCTTCTTTTGTCCCTTGTACAAAATATCTATCTTTATTAGTAATATCAATACATAATCCTGTCTGATGTTCACTAAATCCTGGTTTAGCTACATATGCATCTGCAAGCTCTTTTCCCTGAGATCTCGCCCGATTCTTATAAATATTTTTTTGTGACCTATAAGACCTATAACCTGAATTGCCAAGTAATATTATCCCTTCTTCTTTAGCTGTATTTATTAATTCTTCTAATGGTTTTACAATAATTCCTGCTACATGTTTTTCTTCGTCCTCTGATCTATCTGAAAATGGTATGTTGGGTATACTTAGCCCTTCTGGTATATAATCTTTATTTAGTCCATTCTCTCTATTTACTAATAGTCGTTCTGCTCTTACATTAACACCATTTTCTTTCACTAACTTATCTTTATCAGCTAAACTAGCATTAATTCCTATAACACTTGAATTCTCTAATTTTAGCACTGTATTTTTTAACATATAACAAAATCCACAAATTATTATTATTATAATAAATAATAAACTCTTTTTAAATCCCTTTTTCATATCTTCTACTTCCCTTCTAATATAGTAGTTTCATTGTAGAAGATAGAGTTTACAAGAATTATAAAAAATCCTTACGAAATCTTAAGTTTATACAACATACTTTTTATTTCTAAACTTAATTATTAAAGTTAAATTTTGTGTAATTAATATAGAAATTAACCACAAAGATAAAAAGCACCTATCCCCCGAAGATTAATGTGCTTTTCATATATTTAAATTATTAAATTAATTTTTACTTTTATTAGTAATCCATTTTCTATAGTTATTTCACCATTATGCTCTTTAATTATTTCATTGCATAAATATAACCCGAGTCCCCTACTATCTTTATTATCATTATTAGATTTTATAAAAGGTTCAAATATATTATTAAATATTTCATCTGGAATTGAATTACCATTATTTATTACTTCAATAACATATTTATTATCTAATATATAAGAATTAACGTATATCTCATTTCCTCCATAGGAATATTTTATTGCATTATCGATTATATTGATTAATACTTGCCTAATTTTATCCTGTTGTGCCTTAACTGTTCCTTCATTTATATTTTGTATTATTTTTAAGGAATATTTGTTAGCCTTTATATTCATATCATTACAACTTTGGATAATAAGCTCTTTTATATCAATATACTTAAGCTCTTCTTCAATAACACACATACCTTTAGACACATCTATAAGCTCTAATACTAAATTATGAAGTCTATCACTTTCGGAATAGATTCTTTCAATAGCCCTTTTATCAAATTCTTCATCCTGAACCATTCCTGTAAGTAATAATTCAGCATATCCTGATATAGCTGTTAATGGTGTTTTTAACTCATGAGTTACACTATTAAAAAATTCCTTTCTTCCTTTTTCTAATTTATAAACCTTGTTCTTCTCTGATTCAATAGTTTCTATTTGCTCTTTTATTTTATCTCTCATATTTATAAATTCTCTTGCTAATATTGCTACCTCATCTTTTCCATGTTCAACAATGGAAATATTATAATCACCATATCCTAGTTTTTTTATTGCATCTGTTAATTCCGTAATTGGCCCAGTAATTTTATTTGTTCTTAAAAATAAAAATATAAATATAACTATAAATGTTCCAAATTCTATAATATTTATAATATTTATAGTATTTTTATAATTCCTATATTTCGAGTCATAATTCTTTACTATACTTATGATCCCCACATATTCATTATCTATATATATAGGATAGGTTAGTATTGCATCTACTCCATTATCTCTATATTTCAAATCTACTACAGCTTTACCATCCATGGCTATTTTTTTGCTTTTTTTTGTCATACTTCTGAATTCCTCTGGAACATTTCCTTCTATCAATATATAATTTATATCTCTTATATCACATTTACATTCATAATTTAAAGATATATGTTTTATTATGTAATTCCCTTCTTCAACCAATGATTCTTTTTTATCCTTAAAACTATTAGTTACAAGGGTATACTTTACATACTCGTGAGTGCTATTCATTACTTGTTTTAAAAAATTATTTATACTATTTTCCATATTAGACTTTAAAACATGCGTTATCGCCACATTCATTACTATCATAGAAACTATCAGTATAAATATTAAACCAGTTATAAATTTATATCTTATTTTCATAAAGCTACCTCATTACATATCCTATTCCAAAAACAGTATCTATGATAGATGTGGCATTTTCTTTATCAAGCTTACTTCTTAATCTTCTAACATGAACGTCCACTGTTCTAACCTCACCTTCATAATCAAATCCCCAAACTTTATTTAAAAGGATTTCTCTTGAAAAAACTATGTTTCTATTTTTAACAAAAAACTCTAACAATTCATATTCCTGAGGTTTTAGTTTAATTTCTTCATCATCTTTAAATACAATCCTGCCTTCCAAATTCACTTTAACAAATTTATTTATATATATAAATTCTTTCTCTGATTTTTCTTTATACTTATTAACTCTTCTTATTGCAACCTTTACCCTAGTTAATACTTCTTTTATATTAAATGGTTTAGTAATATAATCATCTGCACCTAGTTCCAACCCCAAAACTTTGTCCACAATATCGTTACGGGCAGTTAACATAATTGTTGGAATACAACATTTATTATTTATATACCTACATAACTCAAAACCATTCTCATCTGGTAGATTTATATCTAACAATACTAAATCTGGATTAAAAAACTCTAAAGCATCTTGTGCTTCTTTAGCTAAAAATACTCCCTTAACTGTATATCCATCTGCTCTTAGGGCAGACACTAAAATATCATTTATAGATATTTCATCTTCAACTACTAGAACCTTCAAGTCCATTATAACATCCTCCTATTGTTCCATTTATGTAAACAAAATGTATATTAAAAACTAAATTATAAGATACTTTATAAATATATATTAGAATATTACTGATTTTTTTCTTCCAGTAATATTCTAATATTTATGATTATTCAAACTAATATATCTTTAAACTATTTAATATATCCTAATTTTTAAGGTCTATATTGTTCTTCTATTTTTACTACTATATTGTTTTCTAAATATATATGCGCCAAGAAACTTTCATTATCAAATCTTAAATTTTCAAAACTTTCATAATTAACTTTTTGTAAATCTAAAGCATTTAAATTATTACGATGTCCACAAATATATATATATGCATTTGGTGATATTTCATAAGTTTCTAAATTCTTATCTTTATTTCGAATATAATACAAGTTATCAATTATTAAATCTTTATTACCATCTTTTATAGCTTCCTTTTGGGCAGTTTTATCATTAATATCTTTATTTAAGAAAAATTCCACATTATCAACTTTTAAATACTTTTTACCATTTTGTTCATATACTTTACATATAAATCCTGTATTTTTTCCTTCTTTAACTTCTTTTACTTTTTCATCCTTATTTTCTTTTTGAGTCCTTTTCACTTTCTTAGTGTTATTTTCTTTTTTAATCTCTTTTTCTTTTTTAATCTCAATTATTTCAAGATATAATTCAGCAGTTCTATCATACTGTTCTATTTTACCTTCGTACTTTATAGTTCCTACTTTACTTGTATCCACACTCTTATTATTCCAAACAACTCCAACTTCCTTGTCTTCATTGTTTATTTTTGCTTTAATTTTATCTGGTAATTGATATTCATTGTTTTCATATACATTCACATATAATTTAGTAACTTCAAATTTTGATTTTATATCATTTAATAATTTTTTCATGTTTTCAGTATCAACATTATTGCTTACAGCTAGTTTTATAAAATAATAAGCATCATCTATTCTTTTCTTTTCCATATATTTATTTTTTATTTCTATATAAGCTCCCTTGTTAGACTTGTCCATTGAAATTGCTTTTTCAAAAGAACTTTTAGCATCATCATATTTTCCTGCATTTAGAAAATTAGTTCCATCTTTAATAAATTTTTTTATTTCATTTTCTTTCATGGCCTCTTGTTGTTTTACATCATTTGTTAATACACTTGTTTTTTGTTTCTTTCCACAACCTGAAGCACTTAGCATAACTATTAATATTAATAGTAAAGAATTTATAGCTTTTTTTCTCATGAATTTTCACTCCCTGCATTTGGTATACTTAAATATTATCATGGTATTTTTACCAAAATTAATAAATTTGTTACCAAATTGTTTCCGGATAACAATTTTAAGGTCTATATTGTTCTTGTATTTTTACTATTACGTTATTTTCTACATATATATATAATAAAGCATTGTTTTGTCCATAAACATTATCTAAAGTTTTAAATTTTTCATAACTAATTCTTTGCAGATCTACAGTATTGGTATTTGCATCTATATGATATTTACAAATATCTATCTCTACATTTGGAGATATTTCATAATCTTCTAAACTCTTATCTTTATTTCTAAAGTAATAATCATCTGTCATTCTTCCATCTAGTAACCAATCCTTCTTACCATCTTTTATAGCCTCTTTTTCTGCAGTCCTATCATCAATATCCTTGTTATGGAAAAATTCTACATCATCAAATTTTAAATATCTCTTCCCATTTTGTTCATATATTTCATTTATAAATCCTATCTGTTTTCCATCTTTAACTTCTTTTAATTTTTGATTCTTATTTTCTTCTTGAGAATTCTTCATTTTTTTAGCATTCTTCACTTCTTGAGTGTTATCTTCTTTTTTAATCTCTTTTTTAAGCTCTACTACTTTAAGATTTAGTTCAACAATTCTATCATGTTGTTCCATTTTACCTTGGTACTTTATAGTTCCTATTTCACTTGTATCTACACTATTATTATTCCAAATAACCTCAACTTTCTTGTCTTCATTGTTTATTTTTGCTTTAATTTTATCTGGTAATTTGTATTCATTATTTTGATAAACATTTACATATAATTTAGTAACTTCAAATTTTGATTTTATATCATTTAATAGTTTTTTCATATTTTCAGTATCCACATTATTACTTACGGCTAATTTTATAAAATAATAAGCATCATCTATTCTTTTCTTTTCCATATATTTATTTTTTATTTCTATATAAGATGCTTTGTTAGACTTCTCCATTGAAACTGCTTTTTCAAAAGTACTTTTAGCATCATCATATTTTCCTGCATTTAAAAAATTAATTCCATTTTTAATAAATTTTTTTACTTCATTTTCTTTCATAGCTTCTTGTTGCTTTACATTATTTGTTAATACACTTGTTTTTTCTTTCTTCCCACACCCTGAAACACTTAACATAGTTATTAATAGTAATAGTAATAGAATTATAGCCTTTTTTTTCATAAATTTTCACTCCTCACATTTAGTATATCTAAATATTACCATGGTATTTTTACCAAATTTAATGAATTTGTTACCATTTTGTTTCCTAGTGAGAATTTTGAATATATTTTTTATATTATTCTATGATTATATATAAATTACTTTGTTAACTTTTAATTAAATCCTGAAATATTAAAAGTAAAAAATCTCTAGGCTTTTATACATGCTAGATTATAATTTATTTGTTATAATATATCAATAATTTTAATTATATCCAATAAATTTTATAATTTCATATAATAAAATTACTCTCTCCCTAAGACATTAATCTTAGAAAAAGAGTAAAGTATAATGTTAAAATGCTATTTCAGAAATAACATATAAAATATAAAGGAGATTGTAAATGAATTTTTCACAAGAATTTAATAGGATTATGGTATCTCAAAAGTAGTTAGCTTTAGCAACTATCGTAGACAATACTCCAAATGTTCGAATCATTAATTTTTACTACAATATTTCAAATATTTGTATAAATGCGCATGAAAGCACTTTTTCTCTATGTCCATTTTTCATAGTGAACTTTTTCAGCCTTATATCGATCAATAAATTTATTTTTATGTTCATCTGGATAACCTATTGCAATCAAGGCAAAGGGTTTTATATTATCTGGAAGGCTATACATCTTCTTAACGTAATCCACTGCTGAATCAAGGGCCGCGATACCAAGCCAAACTGCTCCAAGCTCTAAGTGCGTCGTTTCTAACAATATATTTTGAGCTGCTGCACTCATATCTTGCTGCCAATCATCTGGAAATTTAAAATCATTACTGTTTGCTAAAAGGACCAGTGTAACAGCCGAACCAGCTACAGGCTTTGAATAAGGCATTGCCAAAGACAATTTATTTAAAGCGCTCTTGTCTTCAACGACAATAAATTCCCAAGGCTGCTTATTGAGTGATGAAGGAGCTTGCATAGCAGCACGTAGTAATTTATCAACTTTTTCTTTTTCAACAGGCTTATCTTTATATTTTCTAATGCTTCTTCGGTTAAAAATCTCTTTCATCTTTGATACCTCCAATTATGGTTTTAAAACTTATTTACTATTTTTTTATTTTCTTTTTTTCTTCTTAGAATAGTGCCTTTTACTAGTAAAAATTTAAACTTATCGTTGTTATTCTATTCAAATATATGTTAGCATTGAATTTATAATTAGTAAAACAGATAGTTTCTATTTGATTAATCAACATTTTCGATTGAAAGGATGTATTTTATGGATATTCGATTACTTAAAGCCTTTATAACCGTTGCTACCTTGAATAATTTTACACAAGCAGCCGATCAACTTGGATATGCGCAATCTTCTATTACATCTCAGATTCAATTACTTGAAAAAGATTTAGGTGTACATCTATTTGAAAGATTGGGGAAAAAAATATGTCTTACGCCTGAAGGAGAATCCTTTCTTATTTATTCAAAACAAATGCTATTCCTTTGGGAAAAAGCCAAAGGTTCTATTGCCTTTTCAGATTCTCCACATGGCACTCTAACTATTGGTGCAGAAGAATCGATCTGTGCAGTAAAATTGCCCAAACTTTTGAAAGAATATAGCCAACGTTATCCAAATGTAGAATTTAATATAAAGCTAGGATCAACAGATGAGTTAGAAACATTATTAAAAGAAAACCAAATTGATGTAGCAATACTTTTAGATCAACAAATATCCGTTCCTGAACTTAAAATTGAAATGCAACAACAAGAACCTTTAGCACTCTTAGTTTCACCTGACCATCCTTTAGCTAGTAAAAAAAGTCTTTATCCGAAAGATGTGTCAGATTATCCCTTACTTTTAGTAGCTCAAGGCTGTTGCTACCAGAACCTTTTCAAAAAAGTTATGAATGATGCACATGAACCATTTAAAATAATGTTAAGTGCTGGTAGTATTCAAACTCTTAAACAGTTTGCTATATTTGGTTTTGGAATAACGTTATTACCAATGTATGCAGTTAATGATGAACTTAAAATTAATCAACTGACAAAGCTTAAATGGGCTGGTAAGAGTTTAGACTTGATTATCCAAGTTGTTAGACATAAAGATAAATGGATTTCTCCTGCATTAAAGGCCTTCTTAACAATGTGTAAGGAAGAAGAATGGTAACTCATCCATCTTCCTATCCTCTCTTCACCATTTCTGCATCAATATTTATTAAAACATACCATTTTCATTAGATATATATAACTCATAAACCTCATGAACTTTATCTGTTACAACGCCTTTAAGAAATGCCTTAGCTATATCTTTTTGTTTATTTATAAAGTTTCTTTAAACCTTTTAAAATACTGCTTTATTCTAAATTATTCTAAAGCCCTCGGCTTTCTCACGGATATTAATAAATCTTTTATAAACTCCTTCTTCATTTATTAATTCTTCATGTCTACCCCTTTGAACAATTCTGCCATCATCAACTACAAGAATTTGATCCGCCCTTTCAATGGTTGCTAACCTATGGGCAATAGTAATAATAGTTTTTCCATGTGTTAATGCTGAAATTGCCTGTTGGATTAGATGTTCATTTTCTGGGTCAATGCTAGCTGTGGCCTCATCTAATATTACAATAGGTGCATTCTTTAAAATAGCACGTGCTATAGAAATACGTTGTTTTTCTCCACCAGAAAGTGATGACCCTCTTTCACCTACTATGGTGTCATAACCATCTGGTAATGCTATTATAAAGTCATGACAACATGCTTTTTTAGCTGCTTTAGCAATATCTTCTTCTGTAGCATTGGGATTACCAAATAAAATATTATTACGAATAGTATCATGAAATAGGTAAACATTTTGAAATACCATACTTATATTATTTAGTAAGCTGTCACAAGTGAATTCTCTAACATCGTGTCCTCCTACCCTAATTCTACCCTCATTCACATCATAAAAACGAGAAATTAAATTACATAAAGTAGATTTTCCACTGCCAGATGGACCAACAATAGCTGTGGTTGTATTCTCTGGTATTTCAAAAGAAATATTATCCAAAATCCTACGCTCATCATAACCAAAAGATACATGTTCAAAGTTAATATTATAATCTTTAAGCTCTATATCTTTACCATCAGAATCAATATAATCCACCTTCTCAATTTTCTCTAACTTGTTCAATGCTGATTCAATAATCCCTAACATATGAGCTGATTCATTGATATTTTCTACTCCACCAAATATCATAAATGCAAAGATTGCCATCATAAGAAAGTTTGGAAGTTCCATTTTTGTACTCATAGTAAGCCATCCAGTTACTAGAACTATACCAACGGATGCCATTTTAAGTGCAAATAAATGCAAGCAATTAAAAGGTACAAATTCTCTTTGAATTTTAATACTTATATTCTTACTATTCTTACAAGTATTTCTTATACTTTCCATAGCTGCTCCTTCCTGTCCAAAGGATTTAACTATAGGTAATCCCTGTATATATTCTATGGTAGCACTTGCTAAATCTTCTGATGCCTTATGATTAATAGAGGCTGTACTATTACTTTTTTTATTCATATTTTTTAATGCTAAGGCAGATAAAAGTGCCCCTATAACTGATACAATTGCTGCTTGCCAACTAAAATAAGCCAAACAAAGAACTATTGCTAGTAAATTAGCATATCCATTTACTACCGCATCTATTATCTTCATACCTTGTAACTCTACAGAAGAAAGTTCCGTTGTTATAGTGGATAAAATGTCACCAATACTATTTTTGTTAAAATACCCTAAAGAAACTCTCTTTAAAATATCTCCTATATGGATACGTTGTTCTGCTGCTACCTCATTTCCAATACTCTCTTGAAGCTTTGCTTTCCAATAAGAGCATAAAAACCTTAGTAATATAAGGGCTATTATAGCCATAAAAGAAATCCAAATTACACTTATAGTCATCTCTTTTTCTCCACGCATATCAAGTAAAACTTGATTTAGTGCCCAAGAAGCGACAATAGTAGGACCTGCTGTAAAGCATGTAGCAAGGAAAGAGAAAACAATACCTAGATACAAACGTTTTTCATATCCTTTAGCCCATAAAATAATACGTTTAATTGTTTTAAACATCTTTCTCTCTCTCCTTCCTAGCCCCTGATATAGACCAATTTTTTGCACCAATATGAGATTTCCACATTTCATTGTAAAGTGAACAATTTTGAAGCAACTCCTGCTGCTTTCCTGAATCTACAATTTTCCCCTTTTTTAAAACTAAAATTTGGTCTGCATTTTGAATAGTAGATAGTCTATGGGCAATAACTAACAATGTCTTTCCTTTTGCTAAAGACATAATAGAGCTTTGTATTTTCTCCTCATTTTCTGGATC
Source organism: Clostridium sporogenes (assembly GCF_001889325.1). Classification (NCBI taxonomy): domain Bacteria; kingdom Bacillati; phylum Bacillota; class Clostridia; order Eubacteriales; family Clostridiaceae; genus Clostridium; species Clostridium sporogenes. The sequence continues at coordinate 1,592,382 of NZ_CP013243.1, forward strand.
AGTAAAGGCAGTTGCCTCATCTAGTATTACAATAGGAGCATCCTTTAAAATAGCTCTTGCTATAGCTATACGTTGCTTTTCTCCACCAGATAGGCTCTTTCCCGCTTCTCCTGCTAAGGTGTCATAACCCCTTCCAAGATTCATAATAAATTCATCACAGCAAGCTGCCTTTGCAGCTTTTAGAACATCATCATCACTAGCCTTTAAATTACCCAAACGAATATTTTCTTTTATTGAACAATTAAATAAAAAGTTATCTTGGGTAACAAAACTTACCAGGCACGCTAACTGTGAAAGTGGTATATTTCGAATATCTATTCCTCCAATTGTTATACTTCCTTCACTTACATCCCAAAATCTAGCTATTAATTTAGCTACTGTAGACTTTCCTCCACCTGAAGGTCCTACCAATGCTGTAAAACTTTTTTGTGGTATTTTAAAATTCAACTTATCCAATACCATTTGGGAATCATTATCATGATATGAGAATGAAACATCCTTGAACTCAACATTATAATGATTTAAATCTACATAATTTTCCTCACTTTTAAGTTCCTTTAAATTTAATAACTCCTTAGATCCATTTACACAATGTTCCATAGCCTTTAATTCATTAATAAAGCTTGTTGATTTTAGTATTGGTCCAATAATTCCAATAGATAAAATCAAACACATAGTGAGTTCTGATAGAGTCAAACTTCCATTCTTATATAAAATAAGCCCAATTGGAAGAGTTCCCAATAAAGTTGTTGGTAATATAGCGAATATAAAATTCATAGTTTTCCATGTACTTTGAAACCAAGCTAATGTGAAATCTTTAAAAGATTTTACCGCATCTTGAAATTTTTCATAGGATTTAGTGGTCTGATTAAAGGTTTTAACCACTTCAATTCCTTGTACATATTCCACAATTACACTGTTAACATAATCATTAGCTTTCATATAAGCTGCATACTGTAAGTTAAATGTTTTTATTGAAATCATCATTGGAATTACCCCAAAAGGTATAGTAACCATAGATGCTAGTCCCATTCTCCAATCTATAGTAAATAAACATATAAGCACTGCAACAGATAATAGTATGTTAGATCCCATTTCAGGAATCATATGGGCTAAAGGTCTTTCTATTCCCTCCACCTTGTCCACAATAATATTTTTAAGTTGCCCAATGGTTTTTGAAGTAACTTCTCCTAAAGGTGCTCTCATCAAACCTTCAGCAATTTTTAAACGTAAACCTTCTAAAATAGCATAAGCACAAGTGTGAGATAATACTGTAGAAATTCCATAAAAAATAATATAGATAATATAACTTAGAACGCAAACCCCACACCAAAATAAAAGAGTCTTAGTTGTTACTGTTCCATTAATAAATAAAGATATAATCTGATATATTCCCAGATAAGGTATAAACCCACCTACTACACTAATAATTGCACAAATTACTGATAAAATCATCTTTGTCTTATATGGCGAAGCAAAAGCAAAAAGTGTTTTTAGCCAACTTTCTTTTTCCATATAATTACCACTCCTTTCACTTTACTTTAATCTATTTAAATTGAATTTTTTCTATAAGTAAGTGGAGATACTCCCATAACATCCTTAAAGGCAGTAGAAAATTTACTTGGACTATCATAGCCTACTTTTCCAGCAATTTCTGCAATACTGCACTCTTTGTTTTGCCGTAATAATACAGCCCCCATATTTATTCTATAAAAACGCATGTAAGCAAATATGGAATTACCGTATACATTCTTAAAACAAATTTTCATTGATGTTAATGGAATATCAAACTCTTTAGATAACTGGTCTAAAGTATAATACTTATGAAGATTTTCAGTCATTAAACTATGAATAGCCTTAACTTTTTCCACCTGTGTTTTATAAAAATAGGGTTGCTCTTCACAATTTGAAGGTAGTTCCAGTGCATCTAAATAAAGAAGTAGCTCTAATATCTTTATTTTAAAATAAGCCTTTTTAATTTTCTGTGGTACAGTATATAATTCTGAAAAAATATGCTCTATAGAGGGGTCGCTCTTAATTATAAATGGAGATTTATCATCACAATATTTTTTCTGAATCTCATATAAATCCACTGGAAAATCACGAATTTCTAAAGGAAGTGCCTTTGAAGCTTCTTCTAAATTAAAGAATATACTAATTCCATGATAGTGATTAAAAGGAAACTCTACATGTCCACTATGATGAATTCGTGGATCTATCTTCAGATCTCCAGTACCTAAATAGCTATATACACCCTTACGTATTTCATGTTCAATACGCCCTTCACGACAATGATCAATACAAAGACTATCTACATCTATCTTAAAATTTGACTCACAACTTTTCATGTGAAAATCATTATACATCAAAGATACTCCTGGAAATACACAATAGGATTTCATAATTCCTTCTCCTGTTTCATTTTGTATCTGGAAAACCTTACACTCTTTCCCTTCAGTAATTATAGATACATCATCTTTATCCTGTTCTTTTTCCTTCGTTAAATGTGATATATATTTCAAATGATTATTCCTCCCTATTATTCATTTTTAACTAATTAGATCTTTTCCATTTAACCTTATACTCGACCCTTCATTAATCTTTTTTCCTAACATAATAAAATAATTCCCCATTGCGTTATCCCTTTAATAAATTCTTTGTATTATGGTTTAAACCCTTAATTGTTCCCTATTAGTGTAACAAAAGTATAAAAGCCCTTCTTCTCCATTTAGACTATTTTTGACCATTTAGACATTTTTATTTTTATATAATAATAGCTAGTAAAATGTAATACATTTTACTAGCTATTAATTCATTATTTTTTCATATTTATTTTGTGTATAGTAAGTTTATATAGGGAAACCATTAAGTATAAAGTACACAATCATTGAAATTAAATCAATAGCAAGAATTATTACCATAATTATTAGTACTATTTTGGATATTTTCTTTGTATACATCTTAACATTTTCTCGATCAATGCTATCAATTATTGTTTCAAACCTATTCATTACTAATGGTTCTGTCTTTGTACTCTCTTTTGCTTTTACGTCCATTACTAATTCATCTAGGGATATTTCAAAAAAGTCTCCTAAGGCTATTAATTTTTCTAGTTCTGGTGTAGTTTCGCCAAGTTCCCACTTAGAAATCGTTTGTCTTGAAACATTTAACTTGCTACCTAATTCATCTTGTGATAATCCTTTTTGCTTTCTCAAAGAATATAATTTATTACTAAACGCCATCGCCCTACCTCTTTACCTCTTAACCTTTCTACCTAATACTATAGCAAACAAAATTAATACTATTGTACAAATTAGCCCAGCCTCTATTCCATATGTGCCACCACTTAACAGTTCCATATTTTCATTAGCATTAAATTTTAATACTGATGATTCACTATTTGAACCGCTTAGATTAATTCCAATTATAATTGATAGTATAAAATTCCAAATACTATGAACAGCACATGATACCCATATATTATTATACTTAATCATCAACAAAGATACTACTGTTGAAAATAATAACAAATTAACTATTCCTACAATTGCAACTATTATATTAGACTGAAAAAGCGCAAAAAAATGTGGGAATGCAAATATAATTGAACTAATCAATATTGCTATGCTAGTAGGAATTTTATATAGAAGTGAATTCATCAAAAATCCTCTACACATAATTTCTTCCATAGCACCTTGAATAATAAAACCTCCTAGGTATGCCAAAATAAGGATTATATTTATATCATCATTTTTCCCATAATATACAACAGCCCCACTGAATACGCTTAAAACAAATATAATACAAAGTAGTATTACTGCTATTCCTGTTCCTAAAAAATACGACTTTGCAATTTTCTTTTTTACAATCCCCATACTTTCTAAGTTTCTCTTTTCTATAAACTTGCAATATAGTATTGTTATTACCAAGTTAATCGAAACCCCATAATGCTTAATTAACATCATAACATCGTTACTAGGCATCTCTCCATGTAAAAAATCATAACCTGCTGTAGCTAATCCTAATATTGCTATAGCCTGTGCAATAATCTTAGATGATATAAATACTACAATAAAGCCAAGTAATTTTTTAATTACATATACTTTCTTAGAAATATCACCTACGTTCTCCTTAAAGGGATTAATCATCATTATTATTTCTTTCATAAACTCTGTCCTCCAACTAATTATTTATATCAAAATAAATGTACTTTTTCTTACAACAAAGTTTACATTTTCTCTTTAATAATGGCTACCAATTGAGCTTAGCAATATGTCAACCAAAGTTAACATCCTTGAATTTTCAATGGTTTAATTGGCATAGTGTCATATTTTTTACACAATTAAAATTTATTTAAGCAGAAAATAGACGCTTAAAAATGGAGAATAATTTCTTAAAAAATCATAAGAAGATGTATAGATAATGATCCCATGAAAGGTTTTTGAGTAACTCTTAAATCTGGGATATATTGCAAAAAAAGTTTCATACATACAGTGATGAATATATGGGATTTTATGATAAGAAAAGACTACAGAAAAATTTAAAAGGTCTAGCTCCAAAGAGTATGGAAGCTAAACCTTAGATATCTTATATATAATAAATTACTTTTTTTCTATTGGTACATAAATTTCCATTACCGTATCTTTTCGTCCATGACATTTATATTGTGCTCATCACCTACAATTTTACATTAGGATTTAAATATTGTTTTCTTTTTCCCGTCCTACCTTTATAATCAATTGCCTTCTTTGGACAACTTTGAATACATGACATACATAATTCACAATGATGATTCCAGTTTGGATTACCATTAACCATTGTAATATTATTTACCGGACATCTTTTGGCGCACAAACCACATCCAATACAATTATCGTCTACTGTATAATATTGATCTGCTTCATGAAATTTATTAATATGTTTATAAAAGAAATTACAACATACTCGGTCTATAATAGCATGACTTTTTTCAACTTCGCATTCTTTTTTTATTTTTACATAGTCAGAAATGTGAATAATTTTCTTCGCTTCTTTTACAAATAGCTTCTCCTGAACTTTTTTGCTCTTTGCCCCGTAACCTAAAATATAGTTGCCAGGCATATTAATTAAGAACCCTGCTGATAATTTCAATCCATTCTCTTTTAGTATATCTTTGCACTGATCAAGTGCTTTGCCTGGAAGTCCTCCGTAATTTGCAATAGCATAAATATATGTTTCATCTGAGGCATCTAGATTTCGCAGGAAATCACAGATAATTAGTGGTAGCCCCCAATTATACACAGGGAAGACAATTCCAAGTGTGCTTCCGTCTATTTTTTCTCCGGAATATTCTGCAATCTTATGAACTGTACATTCACCCAATTTTACACTTAAATCATTGGCAATCTGCAAACTGTTACCAGTTCCCGTAAAATAATATATCTTATTCATATATACCTCCAAATTATTCTTTATTATTTTGTCACTAATGAGACTGGATTTGGTTGCATCAATTACAACATCTACTTTAGTATTTTGATAATTCATTTACTTAAACTATTATTCACTTTTATTCCTTAGCTTTCTTAAGTTCAATCCAGCCAATCATATTAAAAATACCTCCATTTCCTTATATTTATTTTAAAAGAAATGGAGGTGTAACTACTTTCAATTAGTTGCTATTCTTTTATTGTTTTATATACATCTCTTAAAGATATGCCAAACATTCGTTTACAAGTGGATGCACAATGAGATGAACTATCAAACCCTGCTAATATACATGCTTCAGTAATATTCATACCTTCATAGAAATATTTATAAGTTTTACGAAGCTTTTCAAAGGCAAGATAACTGTGTAATGTCATCCCTGTCTGTTCCCTAAATAAATGTGACAACCGGCTCTTCGATACATATATATGATTGCTTAAATCATCAACAATTGAATGTTCAATTGTCTTTAATTCACTAATGTAATATAAAATTTCTTCTACTCTTTCTTCATATCTCTGATTATCTGAATTATCAATTCCACACTGCCGTAGTAATATTGCATCAAGGGTTTCCTTATGATTCCGATGATTTATATATTCCTCTATCATTTTATCAACAGCATCATCATTTAAAACCTCATAGGGGTTTCCATTAAGATATTTTTGCTTTATTGATGCAGCATATATGCTTATTTCAGTAAATAAAAATACAATTGAGCCTTCTTTAGCTATTGTTCCTGTATGCATTACATTTGAATCAATACAAATTCCACGACACTTTATATTTTTACTTTCAATCTGCCATTTCATTTCTCCACCTAAAGAAATAATAATGTGTGAAGCAAGATGTTTATGCTGTTCTGGATTTTTATAATCAGCTAATATTAGCATAGGATCACAAAATTTAAAAATCTCTGACATTCCCTTATCCCCCCGCTTATTTTATTTCTTCAAGCATTTAATGAACTTTTACTTTATTACGTATAATTTATAGAGTCTTTTTATGTTTCTTATATTTATTTAGACCTGAAATAATATTTGAAATACCTAAAGCTATAAAAGATATCCCCAAAAATTTATCAAAAGATTTATCCCTAATTAAGTATGATATTCCTAAAGCTAAAAATATAATGTCCGCAAATACATCTAACATTTTCCATAATGCTTTATTCTCCTCATATCTTCCATTACTTTTCATTTGATTAATTCTAGATTTGTATGCTAAATATGGCATGAAGTTAAAAATAAATACAACAATATCAATCATTAATAATCCGAATATAATTAAAAAGATGCCTCTTATAGCCTTTATAGATATAAACAACAAACAGATCATTACTATAGCTATTATTAAAGAATAAAATGATATTTTTCCTGTTCCATTTTTTGCACTTATATATTTATCTATTTCTGACGTGCAATCGCTATAAATAGGCTTAGTACCAGCTTTAGCTGAAAAAATATGCATTTGATTTCCTATAGAAACAACCTGGTTCCATCCTGCTTCGTTAAATATATTGAAATATTCTTTATCTGCCTCTTTTTGATAATCCAAGCTATATACTATGTCTTGAGGTTTATCTTTTTTTAATTTGTAGAAAAAACCTCCTACTATACTGTCTAGTATCCACCCTTCACTTGCATAATTTCTTAGCTTTTTCATATCATTTTCTTCACTAAACGCGAGTCCACTAATCATTACATATTTACTTTTCATAAACATCCCCCTTTTCTACTTTAAAAAATTCTCAGCAAATTCAATCATTTGCTTTTTACGATTAATTTCTTTTATAAGCATTTCTCGTCCTTTATTTGTTATCTTATATACTTTTTTATTTTCATTTACATTAGGATTTAATTCCACTAGTCCTGCTTTCAAAAGTTTTTTTAATGTTGTGTACAGTGATGCTGGTCCAATATTCACTTCACCATTAGTAAATTTCTCGATGTCTTTCATGATTAAATATCCATGTTTTTCTTCAATAACGCTAGATAAAATATAAAAGGCTGTATCTGTTAGTTCTCCAATATCAATAGAATCTTTTCTAGGCATAAAATTTTCCTTTCTATTTTTATATACGATTTAATTAGTTATATCATTTAATGATATATCATTAAATATAGCGTATCATTAAATGATATATTTATCAATTATTTTTTATTAATTTAGGATTTTTCCCTAGCACCATTAACATTTATAGATTACCTATAGATTAAGATATAAAAAAATAGTAGCTCTCCACTCTTAATTGGAAAGCTACTAATTTTTATTAGTTTAAAGTTTAGTAATACCAGTTTCATAAGCAACTAGATTTATATATTATATTTCTATAAAGAATAATATACTATCCCTAAACCTATTATTTTACCCATATCGCATATAATTTCTTATTTTTTAATAAGTCTTTTACAATAAATTATTAGACTATAAAATATCTAAAGCTATCTATTGTACTTGATGTTTTCTAAAAGCATTGCTTACAAGGGGTAAAGAAATAACTCCCATAGCTCCATAGACTATAACACGCATTAAAAGTAAGCTAACAATTACCCCTCCAAATGAATAGGATAGATACTTTGAAAATTCATAATCTATAGCTTTAGATGGCAACAAATATAGAATATGATTATAAAAACTATTATCAGCTCCCTCCTTCATAAATAATGAAGCGAATAAAATTATTATCTGAACTATTAAAACAGTAAAAGGTGTTTTAAGTTTAGCTGATAATAAAAGTGTAAAAGATACACTGCCAAGTATAACTACATAAGCAATACCTATACACATAACAGTAGCTCCCAAAAATGTAACTTTATAAGGTGGCATTGTATCTTGAATTTGAATAGGTAAATTCCACCCATCAGTTCCAAAACTCAAAAGAGGTATAGCCAGTGCAAAAATCAGATTTAATACAAATATAATAGTTGCAAATGCAAATGCTGCTATTATTTTAGCTTTAATTATTTTTGTTTTTCCATATTTAGATGATAAAATAATAGAATCAGCACCACATTGATATTCCCCTGCAAACATTGGTGCAACAGTTATAATTATAGCCAAAAGTGTAAAAACTAATGTTCCGAATATTCTAAGTAGCGATTCCCAGCCTACATAGTAACCATAGGTGTAGGGTGTTTTAACTTTAGAAATTTTATTAATCCAAAACTTTTTTTCTTTATCAGAATAATTTCCACCTTTATGATCCATATTTAGAAATGTTGAAATTTTATTATTTCTAGTTTCATAAAACTTTGCTCCATTTTGGAATTTAAGTCTAAGTAAATTGGAAAGATCATAAACTTCACTTTCACCACCTGGCTTACAGTAATTCACAGCTATCATTGATAGATAATCATATTTAGGCTGTACATATTTAAGGAAAACATGGTTTTTAAGTGAAAGTTGTCCTGTTTCGGTTTTTATAGTATTTGCAGGATTTAAAAATAGACTTTGATAATTTTTAATATCTTTTTCCACTTGATCTTCTTTTACCTCTATTGGAAGTTTTTTAGCATCTTGTTTTTTAAGCTCTATTGCTTTCAGACCTGTATAATGTCCTTTTAAATTAAAGTATTCAAATCTTGTAATAGACATTGAAAAAAGTATAATAGTAAGTATTATACTAACTAAAATGGTTATAATATTTGATTTCTTTTTTGCTAACTTTTTAAACTCAAATTTTATTAAACTAAACATATACTTCACCTTCCTAATTTTTTAAGTTATCTTGAAAATGATATAAATATAAATCTTCCAAAGAGGAAGGTACATTAACTGCATTATCTATTGGCTTTTTATTGCTAACTATTCTTAAATCTAAAGAACCATTTCTATTATGTTGTAGATTTACTATACAATATTTATTACAAAAATAATCTTCTTCTGATTCTGATATTGTACATTTCCATACACTATTTTCAATTTCTTTTATTAATCCATCAACAGAATTTTGAGAAATAATATTTCCATTTTTCATTATAAGTATTTCATCAGCTATATACTCTACATCAGATACAATGTGGGTGGACAATATTATTATTTTGTTTTTGGAAAGATCTGATATTAAGTTACGAAATCTCACTCGTTCTTTTGGATCAAGACCTGCTGTAGGTTCATCCAAAACTAAAATTTTAGGATCATTTAATACTGCCTGAGCAATTCCCAATCTTTGTTTCATTCCTCCTGAAAAAGTTCTAATTTTTTTATTTGAAACAGAATCTAGCCCTACTATGCTTAATAACTCTTTAGTTTTATTCTTTGCAAAACTTGGCATTAAACCCTTTAAAGATGCAATATATAACATAAACTCTTTTGCTGTAAAATCTGGATAATATCCAAAGTTTTGAGGAAGATATCCTATCAAATCTCTATACTCTTCCCCCATAGATATAGTGTTTTTACCATTTAACGTAACTTCACCTGAAGTAGGTGTTAGCACCCCACAAATCATTCGCATCAAAGTGGTTTTTCCAGCGCCATTAGCCCCTAAAAGACCATATACTCCTTCTTGTAAATCTAAAGAAAGTTCATTTACTGCAATTTTACTTCCGTATTTCTTTGTCAATCTTTCTATGGATAAATTCATATAGTAACCTCCTTAATAACATCATCAAACAAATCTAATCTCTTCCAGAACTTCTTCATTTCAATAGCAAAGATAATTGTAGTTATTATATAAATTAAAATCCAACTTGATATAAAATTCTGTGCATAAATTCCTAAGTCATTAATCTTTACTAAAATAAATATTAGCATCAATAAAACGCTATAAGTGGTACAAGCATAATTAAGTTCACGTCCTTTAAAATATTTCATTAGTTGCATACAGCCTATACACACTAAATTAAAGGGGACAAATGTATACATGATAACTCTAAGTATACTTATATTCATTACATTCCCTACAAATAGCATCATAATAATTAATACAATACAATCCGTTATTCCCAAAATAAGCATTCTTGTAGCTAAAACTTTTTTTAGTGGATTCTTTGTAGAAAATTCAATTTCTAACATGCTTTTATAGTAAACTCTTGATATTTCCTCAATATTTATAATCAATAAAAGAGGAGATAAAATTGATATTAAAGAAAAAGTTTCAAAGTTTAGAGAACTTTCACTTCCTATATTATAAAAAGCTGAGCAAATCAATGCTAAAATTAAAATTTCAAATACCCAGGTTCTCTTTCTAATGAAACAAATTTGAGATAAAATAAATTGCTTATTACTTGTTCTAAATTTGGATATACCTGAATAATTCTTATGAATAAACTCAATTGCATTCATAGGTGCATCCTCATCATAACTAGGAATACAATAATTATTTAACATATCTCTTATTTCTTTCTCTTTCTTATTCATGCTTGTCCTCCTTTCATATTTTCACTAATTAATTTCATTGCCTTTTTCAACCTATATTTAGTTATAGAAACACCTGAATTCATAATCTTAGCAATATCTTTTATTTTTAAATCTTCATAGAATCTTAAAATTATTATTTCACGTTGCTTATCCGAAAGTTTGCTTAGCATCTGTTCAACCATTACTTTATTTTCTAATTTAGAAATTTCTTCTTCAGAAGAACCCTGTTCTATTTCTTTTAAAACATACCTAGATTCTTTCTTATAAAAATCTTTACATGCATTTCCTGCAACTACGTAAAGATAGTTTTCAAATTTTCCATAATGCTTATACCCTCCAATAGTTTTTATTACTTTCATGAATACTTCTTGAGTTAGATCTTGGGCAGCCTGCTTATTGTTTAAATGTCGGTAACAATAGTAGTATACTTTCCCATAATATTTTTTTATTAATTCATCAAACAAATGAATCTTTCCGTTTTTAATTTCTAGTATCAATTTAGAGTCTTCCACTATTATCACCTCCGAGACGTCTCATACACTGTAACGATTGTAGTTTAAAAAAAGTCAATAAATATATATAATTACAAAAATGTAAAAAGTAGCCCCAATAAAAAATGAGGCTACTTTTTTATAAAATTATCTTTAAAAAGTTTATTTCTTTTAAAACTCAGCTGAACCTGGAGTTCTTGGGAATGGTATTACGTCTCTTATATTAGTCATTCCTGTAATGTACATTAATATTCTCTCGAAACCTAAACCATATCCTGAGTGTTTAGTTTCTCCATATTTTCTTAATTCTAAATACCACCAGTAGTCTTCTTTATTTAGGCTTAATTCTTCCATTCTTTTTTCTAATACATCTAGTCTTTCTTCCCTTTGACTTCCACCTATTATTTCTCCTACTCCTGGTACAAGTAAGTCCGCTGCTGCAACAGTTTTTCCATCATCATTTAATCTCATGTAGAAAGCTTTTATATCCTTTGGATAATCTGTTACGAATACTGGTTTTTTAAATATTTGTTCTGTTAAATATCTTTCATGTTCAGTTTGAAGGTCTATTCCCCATTCTACTGGATAATCAAATTTTGCTCCTGATTTTTGAAGTAATTCTACTGCTTCTGTATAAGTTATTCTCTTGAAGTCAGAGTTTACAACGTTGTCTAATCTATCAAATAAACCTTTATCTACGAAGCTATTGAAAAATGCCATTTCTTCTGGAGCATTTTCCATTACATAGTTTATTACAAACTTAACCATATCTTCTGCATTATCTAAATAATCTGTAAGTTCTGCAAAAGCCATTTCAGGTTCTATCATCCAAAATTCTGATGCGTGTCTTGCAGTATTTGAGTTTTCTGCTCTAAAAGTTGGTCCGAAAGTATATACATTTCTAAAAGCTAAAGCAAAAGTTTCTGCTGAAAGCTGACCACTTACCGTAAGGTTTGCAGGTGATCCAAAGAAATCCTTTGAAAAATCTATTTTTCCTTCTTCAGTTTTTGGTATATTGTTTAAATCCATAGTAGTTAATTGGAACATTTCTCCTGCCCCTTCGCAGTCACTACCTGTTATTATTGGAGTATTTGTATAAACAAATCCTTTTTCTTGGAAAAATTTATGCACTGCATAAGCTGCTAAAGAACGTACTCTAAATACTGCTGAAAAAGCATTACTTCTTGGTCTTAAATGAGCTATAGTTCTTAAATATTCAAAAGTATGTCTTTTCTTTTGTAGAGGATAATCTGTGCTTGATTTACCTTCTATTGAAATTCTTGTAGCCTTTATTTCAAAAGGTTGCTTTGCATTTGGTGTAGGTTGAACTATTCCCTCTACTTCTACTGATGTACTTATTGGCATTTTGCATAGCTCTTTAAAGTTTTCTAAAGAAGATTCAAGTATTACTTGAACATTTTTAAAGAAACTTCCGTCATTTACTTCTACAAAGGCAAAGTTTTTAGAATCTCTTACAGTTCTTACCCATCCATTAATTTTAACTTCTTTGTCCATGTATTTTTCAGTTTCTCTGTAAAGTGATTTTACTAAAGTTATATCCATGTTTTTTCCTCCTCTGTGGATTTTATTTCATAATAATAAAAAAACCCTTCATCCCTACAGGGACGAAAGGTATATATTCCGCGGTACCACCCAAATTGCCAAAAGGCCAACTTTAAAGTATGATTAGCTAATAATCATACAATCCAAAAATAAGGCTTTGGCAACCTCTAAGCCTACTCTTAAAAAATTTCGGTTAGAAACTCCGAGATGTTCTTCAATATAGCATATTTATGGAACTTACACTCTCATCCACTCGCTTTAAAATATTATCTATACCTACTCTTCTCTTCATAGTTTTTGGTTTAATATCTTATTATACTATATAAATTAGAACTTAATTCAAATAATCTAAATACTTTAAAATCCTTATAGATCTTATATAAAAGTGTTTATTACAATTATTAGTGATTATCTCAAAATTTATACAGTAAATATCAATAATTATTGAACTTATTACAAAATTATAATATTTATAATATTATATGTCAATGATATTTAACAATACCTTTTATAAATTCAGAAAATACTTTAAATTTTGTAATTTCATTATTTTGAAAATATAATATATGCTATAAATGAAATCCTTTCCAATATATAAATTAATAATTAATATTTTTTAATATATTAATTCCTTTATAATCCACCTTCTGCACTGAATTATGACACTAATTACTATATTAACCATTGACTTTTATAACATAAATCTTTATAATATTTTTTCAGAAAAGTAATTTTTTCTTCATATTATTATAATAATATGAGGGTTGTAAATGTATACGTATGTTAGATTTTTCTGAATTGTGTCTATATTTAAGCCTTCTATATTGTGAAGGCTTTTTATTTTTGCTATTTTTTTATAATTTAATAGCACTCACTTACAAAAAATAAGGAGGATTTTATGGAAAGATTTATAAGTTTCATAGGTATTTTTGTTTTCTTAGGTATCTGTTATTTAATATCAGAAAACAAGAAAAAGGTTAGGTTTAAACTAGTCTTTGCAGGAATTATTATTCAATTTATTTTCGCTTTTTTAATTTTAAAGACATCTATTGGTAGAATAACTTTTGAAAAACTTTCTGATTTTATTACAGCTATTTTAGGATTTACTAAAAATGGTTCAGAGTTTTTATTTGGCGGATTAGTTAACAATGTGGATAGTTTTGGGTATATATTTGCTTTTCAAGTATTACCAACTATTATATTTTTCTCATCTTTAATGGCAGTTCTATATTATTTAGGTATTATGCAATTTTTAATAAAACATATAGCTAATTTTATGGCTAAAACTTTAGGAACTTCCGGTGCTGAATCTCTGTCTGCTGCTGCAAACATATTTGTTGGACAAACTGAAGCTCCTTTAATAGTAAAACCTTACATAGAAAAAATGACAAGATCTGAACTTCATTCTGTTATGGTTGGTGGAATGGCTACAGTAGCCGGTAGTGTAATGGCTGGATACATAGGCATGGGAATAAGTTCAGCTCACTTATTATCAGCCTCTATAATGTCTGCACCAGCAGCCTTTGTGGCAGCAAAAATAATAGTGCCTGAAACAGGAGAACCTGTAACTAAGGGTAACGTTAATTGTGAAGTAGAAAAATTAGATAAGAACGTAATTGATGCAGCGGCTAGAGGTGCCTCTGAAGGTCTTCATATGGCTCTTAATGTTGGAGCTATGTTAATAGCTTTTGTTGCTATAATCGCTATGTTAAATGCAGGTTTAGAAGGTATTGGACACTTAGTTGGAATTACTGGCTTAAACTTTGAAAATATATTAGGTTATATTTGTGCTCCTTTTGCTTACATAATGGGTATCCCCTCTCAGGATATGTTAACAGCTGGCTCTCTTATTGGACAAAAGACTGTTATAAACGAGTTCGTAGCATATTCAAATTTATCCACACTTATAAAGCAAGGAACGCTAAATCCAAGAACAGTAACTATACTAACTTATGCCCTATGTGGATTTGCTAATTTCAGTTCCATAGCAGTACAACTGGGTGGTATAGGAGAACTTGCTCCAAAAAGAAGAAGTGAAATTGCCCAGCTTGGAATAAAAGCCTTAGTAGGTGGTACAGTAGCCAGCTTCTTAACAGCTTGTATTGCTGGAATATTAATATAGAATAAATAGATTATTTGCTAACAATATTGCAGAAAAAATAATATTAATGAGCATATAAAAGATTTTTTAATAAATAATTTACTAATAGTATTATAGAGGCCATTGCAAAATATATTTAATTTTGTAATGGTCTCTTAATATTGAAAGAATTTTTATGAAATTAGTTAGTTGTTCCTAAAAGTATTTTACGAACAGCTATAGCTTAAAAAATGATACAAAAATTAATAGTTACCATGGTTACAATTCAATGGCTTATATAAATATATGTATTCAGGTGCCCTTAATATATATTTGATTTTATGTTATACTTAATTAATCACATTTTTAGAGCCAATGATTAATACTGAGGTGATTTTTTTGGTAAATTACGATAATGATATATGTTTAGAGAATCTATTTTCTGATGAAAATGGTGAAAAATTTTTATCCATTTCTGTTCTTCAAACAGCTTTTAATGTAGCTTATGAGGGACTTATTCTTATTGATAAAAATTATAACATATTAAAAATAAACACTATGGGTTTAAACATATTAAATTCTACAGAAGATAAATTAAAAAAATATTCCATAAAAGATATCCTAAGAAATTTTAACTTTATAGAAGATTGTTTAGAAAAAGGGATTTACAAATTTAGCATAGACTCCTCTTTTTTTATAAATAATAGCTCTATAAGATGTATTACAAATATAATGCCTGTAAAGTTTCAGAATTCTATTATAGGAGCTATTATATCTATAAGAGATACAAGACATATCCATAAATTAGTTAACAATGTAGTTGGCTATAAAGCTTCCTATACCTTTGATGATATAATAACTAAAAATCAAAAAATGAAAAGTATAATAGAATTAGCCAAAAAAGCTTCTGAATCTGATTGCAGTATCTTAATTGATGGTAATAGTGGTACTGGTAAAGAGCTGTTTGCTCAGGCTATTCATAACCATAGCAATAGATGCCATGGTCCCTTTGTTGCAGTAAATTGCGCTGCTATTCCTAGAGAATTAGTGGAAAGTGAATTATTTGGATATGAAAAAGGTGCTTTCACAGGAGCTTCTAAAGGTGGCTATCCTGGTAAATTTGAGTTGGCTGATGGTGGAACTATATTTTTAGATGAGATTGGAGAATTACCATTAGATATTCAATCTAAACTATTAAGAGTTCTAGACAACTTAAAAATAATGCGAGTAGGTGGTACTCACGAAAAGAAAATAGATATTCGAGTACTGGCAGCTACTAACAGAACTTTATCAGAAGAAGTTTCTAATAAAAATTTTAGAGGAGATCTTTATTATAGGTTAAACGTTATAAATGTTCATCTTATTCCTTTAAAAGATAGGGCCGAGGATGTTGAAGCCTTAACTAATTGTTTTGTAGATAAACTAAATATTAAAAACCCAGGCAACTTTAAAAAAATAGCTCCTGAATTTATGGATAAACTTAAGGCTTACCATTGGCCTGGAAATGTACGTGAACTTAGAAATATAGTAGAAAGAAGCTACTATATTTGCGAAGATAATATTATTACAGACAAATTTTTAAATAACAAATTAATGAAAAATGAGCATCATAACTGTTGC
This sequence comes from Clostridium sporogenes, assembly GCF_001889325.1. Lineage (NCBI taxonomy): Bacteria > Bacillati > Bacillota > Clostridia > Eubacteriales > Clostridiaceae > Clostridium > Clostridium sporogenes. The sequence goes on from NZ_CP013243.1 coordinate 1,608,966, forward strand.
ATTGGAAAAGAAGAACCTATAGTTCCATTAGATATTTTAGAACATAAAGCCATCGAAAAAGCTCTAATTCATTGTAAAGGCAATATAGTACAGGCTTCTGAATTATTATGTATAAGTAGAGCAACTATATATAGAAAAATAAATAAATACAGTATAGATTTAAATGAAATATTAGAAGATAAACAGGATTAAACTAACTAAACATTATTTATCCGATGACTAACCGCTCTAATACTCCCATCTTCTTCAAAGTGGGAGTAAAGAGCGGTTACCTCCCTGGATAACGATTTCTAAGCTTTATAGGGAGTAAAAACTCCCTTCAAAGCCAAGAACTCTGTTTATAAATATGAATTTAGTTATATTATAAAAAATAGGGTTATGTTAAGAAAATATAATGTTAGTATAATAATTTCTTAACATAACCCTGTTATTATTAAGTTGAGATTTGGAAGTGAGCCTATTTACTTTGCTCACTTTCCCCTTCCCCTTTTGATTCACTTTCTAATTTCTTTATTAAATTATGATTTAATAGTTCATCTGAACTTTGTAAATCCTTTGCACTTTCCTGCTTTTTAGCCTTTAATTCTTCTGTTTCAGTAATCTTTTCTCCAGTTTTTATATCATAATATTCTCCTGTCCAGGATACATAAAAAACTTTCCCATCAGTAAAGGACCCATTTCTAAAAGTGACTTTAGGTTCTTTTACATTTAATAAATCGTTACCTAACATATATTTCCTAGGCAAATTATATAAATTAGCCAATGTAGGGTATAAATCTATTTGACCACCATAAGTATGATTTACTCCTTTATTTTGATCCTGTGGGAAATGTATCATCATAGGTACCTTTTGAAGTTCATACCATTTTAAATCATTTGGTGATTTTTCTCCTACAAAGTCATACAACTCTTGTATATAATTTTTAGATATAGCATTATGATCTCCATAGATAACTACAATTGAATTATCTAAATATCCCTCTTTTTCAAGGCTCTCTAAAAACATCCCTAGTTGGGCATCTGTATAATGTATACCCTTTAAATAATTTCCTAAAAATGAACCTTCATATTTTCCTACATTAAATTCCCCGTATCCTTTTACATCATCATAAGGGAAATGACTGCTTAAACTTATTAAAAAACTATAAAAAGGTTGTTTAAAAGTCTTCATTTTTTCCAAAGATTGATTAAAGAAAGATTTATCACTAAGTCCTAATCCTACTTCTTCATCTATATTATAAGTACTTTCTCCATGAAAATCCTGAAATTTTTGGGCTTTATACATTACATTTCTATTCCAAAATCCATCCTTATAACCATGCATAGCTGCTGTATAGTATCCCTTATCTTGAAGTGTGCTTGGTAGTGATTTAAATTGATTACCACTATACATATAATAAGCTGCTCCTGAAGCTGCTGGATACAATGAATTATTAGACAAAAATTCTGCATCAGATGTATTCCCTGCTGCTACTTGATAAAAATAATTATCAAAATACATACTTTTATTTATCCATTTATTTAAATTAGGTGTTACTTCCTGCCCTTCTACCTTTGCATTTATAGCAAATTGCTGAAGTGCTTCTACTTGTATAACTATTAAGTTTTTACCTTCTCCTACACCTTTTAATTTATTTCCCTGTATTTCTGATTTTCCCTCAAAAGTGTTTACTAGTTCCCTCTCTTTATCCTCTGGAAGTTTTTTACTATTGTTTATCTTATTTTTTGTAAACTGATAAGCATCTATAACATGAAAATTTACATTTCCTAAAACCTTAGTTATATATATCCTATTACTCATAGTATTAAGCAGTCCCGGTTGATCTACTGATAATTTATATATATTTATACCATTTAATAAAATAGCCCCTGCTAATATTAAAGATCCCATACCTATTCTTATAATTTTTTTATTTTCCTTATAAGGCATATTTCTATACACTTTTAGGAAAGGTATAATCAATAGTATATCTAAGAAATACACACAATCCATAATTTTAAACAAACTTGTAATACTGGAGGCAACTCCCCCTAATAAAAAGGCATTTCTTATGGCCCCTATAGATATAATATCTTTATAATATCTGTAATATAGTAAATCTGCTAAAATTATTGAACTAATTATTATATTTAACACATATAAAAATTTAGTTCTTTTATGTTTCGGTAAAAAATACCCTATACCTAATAATATCCCTACAGATGCTATAACTGGTAATAATATATACTTATAGTTAAAAAATTCTGGGGATATTTCTTTCCCATAAAACATTACTTTTAAACTTACTAATATCAAAAATAATATTATATCTAAATTTCTAATAATTATTTTCTTAACTATATTTTTCAACTTTAAAGCCTTCTCCATTTCCATCCCTCACTAATAATATTTATAAAACTTATTATTAAATTTATTTGTCCTCTGTTTATCTACTAAACATTATATTAATTTAAACCCATAAAAATTTTAAATATAAATTAAATATTATTATGGTTGTTTACTTAACTCACATAGAAAGATAAAAATTAATTTTAAATTTGTATACCAAATATAAAATCAACATATTAACTTTTATATTAATTATGACTTACCTATACTAGTATAAAATTTCCCTATGTATATGGTTTAAATAAAATATTAAAATTTCTTTAATATTTCTCCCTTGATTATTATATATGTTTATATATGGATTATGCAAATTATAAATAAAGCCTTATGCATAAACATAAGGTTTTTTATGAAGAAACTACCTGAAAATATATTTAATTCTAATATAGCAAATAAAAAAATACACTAATAAACATATAAGTTTATTAGTGTATTTTTTATTTGCAGTGTCAAAACTAAATATATTTCATTTTCTTATACCATAACCACCATAAACAGTTTTTATATCATTTATAGATATCATTGCATTTATGTCGCTACCTTCTATAGTTCTTATAATTTCCTGTCTTCTCTTTCTCTTAGCGTGTATTATAAGCATTTTCTTTTGATCTATTTTTCCTTCTGCATCTACCATAGTTACTCCTACATTTTCATCTCTTAATATTTCTGCCAATCTTTTACCATCTGATTCTGAAGTTATAACATTTATAGTTAATAGGCCTATAGCTAATTTTTCTTCTATTACACAGCCCATATAATTACCACAAGTAAAACCTAAAGCATAAACTACCATTCTTATAGGGTCGTCTTTAATTCCACTTAAAACAGAACTAGTTACATAAAGCCATATAGTTACTTCTATAAACCCTATAATTGACCCATATAATTTTTCACCACGAGTGATTAAAACGGTTCTAATCGTCATTAGTGCAACTTCCATAATTTTAGCAAAAAATATAAATGCATAATATGATAACATTTAACCAGTCCCCCTATCTCATTATTTTTAATACAAAATATAATTACTAATCATCAACCACAACATATTATATATGGAAAATGATCAATTGTTAATAGTATTTAAAAAAATATATATTAATTATTTAAAATAAATAATTATTATAAACACTAAATTTATATAGATTTCAAATATGAATTAAAAGCTTCAATATACCATTAAAACAAGTATATAAGCGCAAGTTTTATACCAAATTTAATCCATATTTCCAACCAACTGCTATACTATAACACAAAAAAACCTTAATATAAAGTACTTTTTAAAAAAATTTACTTTATTATTAAGGCTTTTAATTTATTTAGTTTTTCATTATATTTACTTAGATAATTTACTAATATTTTTATTTGTAAATCTAAATTAATTTCCACAATAATCCATATCTCTAAGACATGCAACACCCACTAAACCTGGACCACTATGGGCACCTGAAACTGGGCTTATACATCCTCCAAGCATAGCGAAAGTAACATTAGGTAAATTTTTAAGAACTTCAAAAACTGTCTTAGCTTCTTCTTCTGCATTTCCATGCAGAACATAAATTTTACATTTACCCTTTTCCAAAAATTCTTTAGCTATATCTATAAGTTTAGCTAGAGATTGTTTTCTTCCTCTTACTTTTGTATATGTATAATATTTACCGTCTTCATTATCTATAGAAATTATAGGTTTAATATTTAAAAGTTCTGCTATAGTTCCAGCAACTTTTCCTATTCTTCCACCTTTTTTTAGATATTCAAGGGTTCCTACTACAAAAAATGTTTTAACATTTTCTCTTATTTTAGGAATAGCTTCAACTATTTCATTAAAACTTTTACCCTCTTCTAACATTCTTGCAGATTCCATTAGTAATACGCCTTCACCTAAGGATATAGATTTAGAATCACATATATATGTTGTAAGTTTTGGATGGTTTTCACTTACTATTTTCATTCCATTATATATTCCTGATAATCCACTGGATAAAACTACAGCTATTACATGGGTATATCCTTCTCCCTCTAACTGTGTAAAAAGATTATCCATATCCTCCATAGATGGTAGTGAGGATGTAGGAACTTCTACTTCTAAATTTTCATAAACCTCTTTGGAGCTTATATCAAATCTATCTTTAAGTTCCCTATCTTTATATATTATTCTAAAAGCTAGCTGCTTTATGTTATATTTTTCTAGTATATCTTCTGGTAAATCACTAGTTGTATCAGTAATCAATGCAATTTTTTCCAATTGAAATTCCTCCTAAATAACCATATATGAATATAGGTTAATTATAACACTTTAATATTATATGACAATAGATTCAAAAAAAATAAGATATAATAAATTTTATATATTTATTATACCTTAATCTCTTTATTTTATTATTTATTATAAAAAATATAGCCTATGTAAAAATTTGATTAATTTTATTATTATAAAAATAATTAACATAAACTATATTAATCAATCACTATATTAATCAACTATTAACTAGGCTTAAACTAAGTTTTGTCATTGCTCTTTTAAATGCATTTTACTTATGCTTAAAACCCTCTTTATGGCTACTAAATCATTTATATAAATTAAATTTTTATTATAGCTTAATTTAATATTTTAGGTACTGCTAACAACTTGTAGCTAACATCTTTTTCACTACTTATTTCCTTTATGTCTTCTATACTATTTATTTTTAAAATTAGTGTTGATCCTTTTCTATTTAAAATTCCACCTCCAATAAGATATCTTTCACCTAATACCTTATTGTTTAAATGAGTTTTTATTTTGCTTAATATTTTGTCATCACCAGATTTATAATTAATTTTAACGAATAAATTATAATTATCTTTCACTTCACAAATATTCATTTTTTCAACCCCTAATTTCATAATAATTTTTATTACAATTCCATTGTATCGAACATCTGTTCAATAGTCAACTTTTTTTATCTATTTTTGAATATTTTATTTTAATAATGTAAAAAATTCGTACTTTTTTTAGAATTATGTACATTAATAATATAGGAATTAATAATTATAAAAATACCTTTTCTATGAGTGAATCCTTTATATATTATATTTATATATACATATTTATATGCATAAAATAAGGAAAGTGCGACTTAACAGCCTTCAAAGGTTGAAAATTAAAACAAGAAATACTTTTAGTCAATAGATAGCTATAAAAATAAAGAATACTAATATTAGTTCACAAATAAAGTATTCTGATTATTTTTTTAGATATCTATTTTCTCTAAAAGTATTTCTTGTTTTAATACCTTTAAAAGTTGTTATGATAATTTCCTACTGAAAGAAAAACCTACAAAAAGATGATTTTGTTCCGCTCTTCTACACAAAATCTTTAATTATAATAAATATAGTAACAGGCCATAAAAAATAAAATCGGGTTGTCTATGACATTTCTATATATTCTACATAGATTCATGTTTAAAGTTTACAATGTGTTTTCCAGAATCATCAAGCTTTATAGTAACTGTCTCTAAACCATAAGGTGGATTGTGTGAACCTTTAAATGTTGTTACTGAAATTTTAATTTCAAAATTAAATGATCCAGGTTCAAGTCTTTTTATATTTATAATTTTCGCATCCCATAAATCGAATTATCGGGGTTCTCCATAATAATTTTCTATTGCTTTAGCTATATATGGTGAAAAGACTGCAAGTATTAAGCCATTTTCTATTTTTTTGTGATTCATCTTCAACTATAGTGGATGTGTTTATAAGATAACTATTAGCGTAAGCAGTACAATAAGATCTCATAATAAAAGCTATAGTAAGAAACATAATAGTAATTATTATAACTAACTTTTTTTCATATAATCATCTCCATATATAATTTGTATAAATTATATATATATTATCCTTGATAATTAAAACTTATGTTTATAAATATTTAATTCTTAATCTTTAAGGAATTATACAAACTTCACTTGTCTTAATTGTAAATCTTTAAGACATCTCTCTAATCTTTAATTCTGTTTAGTTAAAACACCATTATCCATTTTATAAATATGATCACATAATTCTTTAATGTCTTCACTATTATGACTACATAATAAAATTGTTACTGATTCTTCTTTTAATTTTAATAATAATGCTCTTATTTCTTTTACTCCTTCTTCATCCAATCCATTCATAGGCTCGTCTAATATAAGAAGTCCAGGTTTTTCCATTAAAGCTTGTGCAATTCCAAGTCTTTGCCTCATTCCTAAAGAATACTTTTTAACAGGTCTTTTATCTAATGGATCTAATTTGACTAATTTAATATAATGATTTATATCCTCATCAGATATTTTATTATTTATACTGGCTAAAAATTTTAAATTTTTAAAGCCTGAATATTGTGGAAGAAAACCTGGATTTTCTATTATAACTCCTACATCTTTAGGGAAAGCCCCATTTTTTATAATCTGACCAAAAACATGTATTTCCCCTTTTGTAGCATTAATTAGTCCACAAATAGCTTTAAATAGCATAGTTTTTCCTGAGCCATTCCTACCAACTATTCCATGTATTTCACCTTTAGAAAATGTTATATTTATATTATCTAATAAAGTTCTATCTTTAACTTTTTTTGAAAGATTGGTTATACTTATCGCAACTTTATTCTCCATAAAAATTCCTCCTATTTAACTTTAAATTAATCCATTACAGTATTTATATCTTTTGTGAGAATCATCCTGTATGCTGCTATAGAAGTAAAAATATTTATTATAACCAGATATACATTGGATATTATAAGTGATTCTTGTTCTTTCATTTTTGAAAAAATCCCTTGAGTAAAAGGATTATATAAATCTATATTAAAAGTTCCTCCTATATATATGGCCAAATATATTAATAAAATAATATATAATAAAGCACAGTTACTATGCTTACACCAAAGTATAAAGTTAATATAAACATTTATATAAAGATAACTAGATAATGAAAGTAAAATTAGCATTAACATTAATTTATTAAAACTTAATATTGAAATATTTATATTTATAAAAAAAGAAAGTATCCATATTTCAATAAAAGCTATAAAATAATAAAATAAAGCTGAAAATAATACTGTTAATTGGACAGTAAAATGCCATTTTAATTTAGTACCTAATCTAGCTATATAATATGTATTTCTAACTTTAAATTCCTTATTAAAATAATTAGCTAGAATACCTATAAAACTAAATTGACACAAACTCCAAAGAAATAACTCAGGTATGTTTTCTAATAATTGTTTGGGTCCATAAAATATGTATTTAATATAATCTTCTAAATATATATAATTAATCAAAATAGTTTTTTTATATATAAACATAAACCCAAATAACAAAAATATACTAAATATCACTCTAATAGAAAATATACTTTTTATATTACTATATACTAATCTAAATATATTTTTCATAATTAATCACCATATTCACAATCAATTTTTAATACTGAGAATCTTCCTATAAAATAAACTATGGACAAAAATACGCACCAATATATTAACCTATAAAAAATAAAAGTGTTATTGTATATAGTATCTTTATTTGAAGTTAATATATATATGTTATGAGTAAAAGATATTTTTCCTAAAATTCCAAAATGTGAATCAATAATTCTATTAATAGCATTTATCCCTATCACCATTACAAATGTTAAAGGTCTTTTATTTATATAATTGTTTATAACAAGAAATAACAATCCTAATAAAGCTAAATATAATATTATAAATATATTTGTGTATAAAACATATCTAAATGGAGTTAATTTTTTAGTTACTAAATCGACAATACTTCCTTCATAAAATACATTTATTTTTCCATCCATTTTATAAAAGAAATAAGGAGTCCATAAATTTTTAAAGCTTAATTTCCCAATGCTTTCAACTATAGCTACTATATTTAACAACAAGGTAAAGCATATTGATAAAATGAAAATTATACTCACATTGACATTAAATAAAGTTACCCGATTCTTAAATTTTAAATGTAGGTACTTATAAAAATTAGAATTATCACATAAATTATACATTATCAATAAATATCCTAAAGAAATAACTATAAAAAGAGGTAAGTAATCAAAAGGTTGTATTAATAAATCATATATATTATATTCAATAGATTGTCCTATTAGTTCGAAGAATAATCCAAATTGATATGCTAATATTATGATAATTATTCCTAATATTCTATAAGATGATATTTTCAAAAGTAAATATTTATAAATCTTTTTCATTTCTATACAACGCTCCAAAATAAAATAATAATGCCCCAATAGCTAACAAAATAATTTGATAAGTAACAATCCATTGTATTGAAAATGCTTTTAGCTCGAATAAACAAGTAGCATTTAATGGATATAACTTTAATATTATAAATAATGTTCCTGATATTATATAATAAAAAAATGGAGTTAAAAATGAAAAATATTTATTATTAATTATAGTTGAAGCACCTAAAGCTAAAGTTGAAAATATCGCATAAAAAGAGAAAGAAAGCATTAAAATTATAATACAATATAACCATTTATTGTTATAATATACATAACTAAGCGGTCCTTCTATATTAAGACTAGGAGATGCTCCTTTTATATTTATTCCATAAATTATAGCTAAAATTATAAGCATAACTAAGGATGCTAATACTATCATCAATCCACTAACTACAGCATTAACAATTAACCTAGCTAATATATATTTTTTCTTATCCATTCTTAAATAAATAAATTTTAAATATCCTGAATTTTTATCACTTAAATACGAATTAGAATAAACTATGGCAGCTAATAATGGTGCTATTAATACAAGTATGCTAAATCTTCCAACCTCCCTACAATACAAAAATATATCTATAAAATCATAAACGTTGTTAAAAGCATATATACCAAATCTTGCTACTTCCAAGAAACCCAGCAAAAATGTAATTAAACTAATTCCAAAACATATTAATGCTCCTTTTGAAAAAAATGCTCGTTTGAATTCATTTTTTATATAATTTCTCAAATAGCATCCTCCTTTAAAATAAACTTGTAATTAAAAAGCCTAACTTATAGTTAGGCTTTAAATTAGTTAACTTGCTGAGAATTTACCCTTTACATCACATTCATGCCATGTTCCTGAATCTGTTTTAATTCCCATACTAACAGAATGTCCATAATAAGCACTTCCTAATGAACCATAATATATTTTAACTGTTCCAGCTTTTTTATAAGAAGATGCAGAAGTTATCTGTTTTCCAGTTGACTGATCTTTTACCCAACAATTAATACCTGATCCTTTCCAACCAACATAACTAGCATAATTATAGCCTACATTTCCTCTATTAGGCTTTGTTACACTACTAGTATACCTATTCCCATTAGTTGGTAACCTAAAGCTATAGCTTGTACTAGATGCAGCAAATACTACATTAGACAAAACCCCAACTAAAACTAAACAACCACAAATACTAGCTAATACTTTTTTCATATGCACATCTCTCCTTTTTTTGTAATTTTTTCATTTGCATGTATAATAGTATCAAAAAAAAGAAAAAATGTAAATAAAATTGTAACTTTTTTGTAATTTTTATCATAAAAATACAAGATTTTAATGTATTTTTATTATTATATAAAATATTTAGTTATATATATTTTTTACAGTAAAGGTTTGGAAAAAATTTTGGATTTCTACATAAACTTAAAATCTTCTATATTAAGTAGTTATAATTAATAACTAAAAAAGAATACATTATAGCCCATAAAGTTATACCAATAAAAACTTTATGGGCTATAATGCATAAGATATGAAATATGGAAATCAATACTTCTTATCCGCTGAAAACAACATTTATATCATAATACTATAGAATTTTAAATCCTTATTTTTAACTAATCATTATTTTATTAACCTTATAATCCAATGTAAGTTGGTAACCCTATTTATTACTTATATCAATCTTTCCATCCTTTATTTCTATAATTCTGTTACTAAATGAAGATGCATGCTTATCATGAGTAACCATTACTATAGTTTTCTTATCATTTACATTCAATGATTTTAATATCTCCAGCACATTGTTACCAGAGTTAGAGTCTAAACTTCCTGTAGGCTCATCTGCAAATATTATTTTAGGATCTGTAATTAATGCTCTAGCTATAGCTACCCTTTGCTGCTGTCCTCCTGATAATTGGTATGGATAGCATTTTCTTTTTTCATATAGACCCACTTTATTAAGTAAAAATTCTAATTTTTCCTTATACTTTTTTTTAGGAATCCCTTCATATTCAAATATAATTGATATATTATCCTCAACATTTAAACCTTCTATTAGATTATAAAACTGAAAAATAAACCCAAAATTTTCTCGTCTTAACTTACTAAGCCTGCTGTCCTTCATATTGAAAATATAATCATTTTCAAACAATACGCTACCTTCACTTGGTTTGTCTAAGCCACTAAGAATATATAATAATGTACTTTTGCCAGCGCCAGATTGGCCCATTATACTTAAAAATTCGCCCTCATTAATTCCTAAATTAATACCATTTAATATATCATAGGAATTATCTCCTATATTAATTTTCTTTTTAATATTAATACCTTTTAATATACTCATAATCAATCACCCTATTATTCATCTGACTTTATTTCATCTATTATATTTATCCTATATATTTTTCTCATAGGATAAATATAGCTAATAACAGTAATACCTATAGAAATCAGAACTAAAATCACCATTATTTTGTAATCCTTAATAAACATCATATCTCCAATGTAATAAGATAAGATTTTATTAATATAATTACTTAATGTAACTCCTAAACCTAATCCGAATATTCCACTATAAGAACCTAAGATTATAGCTTCGAATAAAATACATTTACTCAAATAACCTTTAGATATGCCTAAAGCTCCTTTAGTCGCATATACTTTTTTTCTAGATAAAAGATTTATAGTAACATTGTTACTCATACTAATTATGCATATAATTGTTGAGATACATATTAAGACATTTACTATGGTAAATGTTTTATTATTATTATTATTGTTTTCTTCATTAAGAGCAGTTAATTCTTGTATAGAATATTTATTCTCATATTTGTCCTTAAACAGTTTTTCTATTTCATTTGTTGTAGACTTTATTTGTTTACTATTAACTTTTATAAGACATAAATCCTTATCCTTTACCTTTATGTCTTTATTGAAATTATCTTTGGATACGAATAATACTTTTCCCATATTTTCAAAACTACTAACAACTCCAATTATCTTATAATTCACTTCATTAATTTTTAATGAATCATTTAAATTAACGCCAGTATTCTTACTAAATGTTGTTGTTATTATAATATTTTTCCCATTATCAAGTTTATCAAATATATTATTTTCACCTTTTTTAATAATTTCTGTTGAGAAATCTTTCTTATACTGAGATCCATCTATTCCTGCAATATCCACCTTTGTATCTTTTATGACCTCTGTTGTTCTTGATTGTAGTAGAGAGTTATTAATATATTTTATATTCTTTATTTTATCTGTAAAATCTTCCTCTACTGTCCCATCAATACTTAGCATTAAATCTGCATTACCGTATACATTCATTACCCCATTGTTTATCATATTTTTAAGTGTAACACTTACATAAATTGAACAAATAATTATTGATGTAATTATTACTATATCTACTATATTAGAAAATTGCATTACAAGCTCTTTAAACAGAATGCTAACCGAACCTTTAAATATAGAAAATATTTTTTTGTAAATCCAATTAAACATTATAAGTAGTAGTTTTGCTAAAAATACAAAAGAAATAATAAAGAAAAGAGCCCCTAAAATTAATACTAATGTTCCATTTTCTCTTTTATATTCACTAATTAAAATAACTATAGATACAATTAATAGCAGAACTCCAAAAGAAAATTTAAATATTTTCCCTATTTTATTTGTATAATATTTTTTCCCAATACCTTTTAAAAGATTTATGACAGACATATTTAATATCTTCCTTAAAGAAACTAATATTACTAGTACACTAAAAATTATAATTATTAAATCAATGAATAAAAATTTTCTCAAATCTAAAGTAAAATATCCATCCTGCACTATATAGTTTAAAATTAACTTTACAAAAGGAATAGTTAATATACTCCCTATAGCTATTGAACTTAATACTATAAGTAAGTTTTCTACTATAACACTTACTTTAATATCCTCCTTTGATATACCTAAACTTCTCAATATACCAATTTGATGCAACCTTTCATAAATTATAAGTGAAAATGTTGAATAAGTTAGAAACAATGTTATAAATATAGACAACACACCAATTATCTTTAATGCCATATCTATAGTTCCTACATAGGATTTAAAATAATCCATATCATATCGTTGTTGGATTATAAATTTTGATGATACTTTAGGCTTTATTTTCTCAATCATATTATTTATATCATCTAAATTTTTTATTGTTATTCCAATTGAATAAGCATTATCCTTTTGGTCTAAAAGGTACTGGGCATTATCAATACTAATCATTGCAGTATTCATACTAGGATCAAATACCCCTGTATTTTTTGATATTCCACTTATAATAAACTCTTTATTCTTAGTTCCAATTAATAGTTTTATCTTAGCTCCTACTTTTAAAGAATTTTCCTTTGCATACTTTTCATTAATTATAATCTCATTTTCTTTATCTTTAACCTTATATTTATCTATCAACTCTATTGGGAATGCTGCTTTCTGTTTATTAAGATCAACCCCAATAATATTTATATCTTTTAAAGTTTTAGCGTTCTTTGCCATACCCCCTATTCTAGGCACAATATGACTTATTCCATCTATATCCTTGATAGAATTTATAATATCTTTAGGATTGAAAAAAGGATTTTTTTCATCTGCAGTTGTTATCACCAGTTGGCTATTTAAAGTTGTTTTTCTTAGCTGATCTTCTCTGATTTTAATTGCAGAATCTTTTATTATAGATGTAGATAACATAATAATTGTAGATAAAACTAAGGTACAAGTTAATAACATATATCTAATCTTATTTTTTCTTATACTGTTAAATGCAACTTTAAAAAACAACCTCATATCTTTCTCACCATTCGTGTTTTATATTTAGATACTCCTACTCTCTTTAAAAATTTAACTATTCTCTCATTGTGTTCAAAAGCATCCGAAATTATATAAGGCTTCCCTTTACTTATGGCCCACTCTTCCGCAATCTTATAAAGATGATATATAATAGAGAAAATATTTCTTACATTTCTACCTTTTTCATTTATATAGTAATGTAATATATAAGCATAATCATTATGTTCAAAGGAAAAATCCTTTCTATTTATCCATACTTCTACAAATCCATGAATTTCTTCATTATACTCTACAACAAACATTCCACAATTATCATTTATTATAGACTCTTTAATTTGTCCATCTCCACAATTAAATTCTAAACTTCCTTTGTAATAGTTATCCTTTCCCAATTGATCTACAGATAACTCTCTCCATAGTTCCAATATATTATCTAAATCAGATAATTTTGCTTCCCTAACTATAAAGTCCATAAGCGCTCCCCCTTATCTTCTTTTAGTTTTCTATCTTTGCATTGCCTGTTTTTACATTTATATCAAATACCGCACCAGCTTCACTAATATTTCCTCCATCTTTAACTTTAACTTTATTAGCCATAGAACCTATTAGGTTAATTTTACTTTTGTTTGGTACTTTAATATTTACATTTACAACTTCTCCATTAATTTCGTACTGATAATTACTTTCTAATTGTTGTAAATTTAAATTAATATTTCCTACTTTAGAACTTATATTAGATTTCTCTAACTCTCCTTTGTATGATATATTTCCATTTCCCATTTGAACTTTCAAATCTTTATAATTACCTTCTAATTCAATATTTCCAATATTATTTTGTATATTTAATGAACTAATTTTTTTAGGGATAACTATAGTGGTCTCTATATTTACAGAACTGATGCTAGAGTTGCCTTTACTAGATAAACTTATATTAATAGTCCCATCCTCTAAAGTGCAACTAATAGAATTTAATGCTTCTTGTAATTTATCCTCACTTTTTCCACCAACAAGTTTTTCTATGGTAACTTTAACTTCATCAACATTACCTTTTTTAATCTTTAGATTTCCACAATTGCTTTTTATTCTTACTGTGTCACTATTGATTTTATAACTAAACTCATTAGTTTCTTTTTTGGTATATGGGGCTATTTCATCGTCAAATTTTATCTTATTCTTCTTAGAACATGAGGTTAATGTTAAAGCGGCTATAATAATCAGAGCAAATCCTATAATGATTTTATTCATTTCTTCCTCCTTTCCATAACCTAACTGCTTGTACTATTTTTTAGACAGCTCCTTCATAAGCTTAGAAAAATATGAGTCTTTTTTTGTTAAATATTCATAATCACCCTCTTCAACTATTTCTCCTTGCTTAATTGTATAAATACACTGAGCTTTATTTAATAAACTCAAATTATGGGTTATTATAATTACCAGTCTTTCTTTTGATAACTCTTCTAGTATATCTTTTACTCTTTTTTCATTTATAGTATCAAGGGCTGCTGTAGGCTCATCAAAAATATAAATTAATGATTCTTTTACTAAAGCTCTAGCAATGGATAATCTTTGTTTTTCGCCACCTGATAAATTTGCTCTTTCATTAACTATAGTGTCATAGCCTAATTCTAATTTTTCTATAGTTTTTTCTAGGTTTAGTGACTTTACAACTTCTTTTATTTTTGAATCCTTTATACCTCTACCCATCTTTATATTATTTTTAATAGATTCATTCACAAGCTCTATATCCTGTGATACTAGGCTTATAACTTTTCTTATATCTTTTGCTCCATATTCTTTTAACTCTTTTTCATTAATTTTTATTTCTCCTTGATATGAATCGTAAAAAGCACTCAATAATTTTATTAAAGAACTTTTCCCTGCTCCAGAATCCCCAACTATTGCAAAGATTCCTTTTGATGGTAACTTAAAGTTAATATTATCTATAGCCTGGCTTCCATTATTATATTTAAAACTAACATTTTTAAATTCTATTTCTTTAAGAAAACTAAGTTCACTATTTTCTTTATTAACTCTTTCAGTTTTTAAATTAATATACTCATTAATTCTATTAAATATGGGAACTATTGTGTGTATATCTATATTGCTATTTAGTAGCTCATATATTGGTTGTACTAATAGTTGAAAATACAACCCCATGGCCACAACTGTTCCTATTGTTATTTTTCCATCCATAACAAGTAAACTTCCCATTCCATATACAATAGATAATGATGCTATCATTATTCCATTACTAATGCTATTCATTAACATGCTCAATTTTCTAAACTTTAAATTATTTGTATAATTTTTTTCTATTATTTCTTTGAATTCTTTCTTTACTTTCTCCTCTTGATTAAATGCTTTAATAGTATTAATTGATTCAACGCTTCGATTAATTTTTATACATATTTGGTCATAACTTTCTTGGATACTCTTAGACATAGGATTAAATTTACGTGATATTTTCCAGTTAATAAAAAAATATATTGCATATAAAAAAATAACCATTAATGTAATTTCCTTAGATAACATTAGCATCCCAATGATAATCATGATTATTAGCACTATATTTTTCACGACAACAACAAAAAAGTTGGTAATAAATTCACTTACACTTCTTCCATCATTACTTATTCTAGATACAATGGCTCCATTACTACATCCATCGAAAAATTCCATAGGTGCATCCATTACTTTATTAAACATTTTTTCTCTAAACATTATTGTTATATTTTCACTTATTCCCATGAAAACCCTATTTTTTAGATATCCAAATATAGGTTGGCATATGCATCCACCGAAAAATATTAATATGCCTGTTTTTAGCTTATAAATTGAATTACTTGGAATAACACTATCAATTAAATACCTAGACACCATTGGAGATATAAATATAGCAACCGTATATAAAATAGTAAAAATTAACCCGATTAATTCTTTGCCTTTATATTTTTTTGCTACTTCCCATACATTGTTTAATATTTTCTTCATAATTTCTCCCTAAATTAAACTATGAATAAAAGATCTACATAGTATTTATTTTTTTGTACAATCTATTTTTATAGTTTTTCATATCATTTATTTCGAATAATTCTCTTAATTCATTTTCTTCACTTAGTACATCTCCACATATATACTTAAATCCATGTTTCTTAGCTTCACCTATTGATGCTGCAAATAATTTTTTAGCAACATCTTTATACTCTTGTGTATCTATGAATTTATTTTTATCCACATATAAATACTTTATATATAAAAACTTATCAATAAAAAACATATAATCTGAATCACTAAATGACAAATTTATCATACCTACAACGCTTTCTTTATCCATGGCTATAAATATTATTTCATTTTTATTCTCACCATTTAAAACTTCCTTTAAAGAATTTTTAGAATGATAAAAATTAAAATCATCATATTTTGTAATTTTTGTCTTTTCTTCATTTATAGATACTATGAGATCGGCTATCTTGTCCATATCACTTATTCCTGCTTTATATATTTCTATGTCTTCTCTCATAATCACCTCTCCTTTAAATCACTAAAAATGTATAAACAGAGTTCTTGGCTTCAGAGGGAGTTTTTACTCCAGCTAAAGCTTAGAAATCGTTATCCAGGGACGTAGCCGCTCTTCACTCCCTCTTTGAAGAAAATGGGAGTATTAGAGCAGGTAGTCATCGGATAAATCATAACAATTCTAACAAGCTTTCATTACTAAACATTTTGCTTTGTTTAAAATTTTTAGTTTTTAATGTTTTATCAATAACTTTATTTATGCTGTACTTATCAATCAATTTCATAATAATATAAATGGATATATCATAAAGTTTTTCATTGTTATAATTAACATTATAAAAATCAAAGTCTTCGTTTATATTAGGCTTTTTCTTCTTATAATTACCATACTGATCTGAAAGATAAACAGCTAGCCCTTCATTTAACCATATAGGCAATGGTGATTGTGCCTTTAAATTTAATACTACATGAACAAATTCATGTAATATTAAATTCTCAACACTTTCATTATTTGATTTTTTCCATTTCTCATGATCTAATATTAAAATTACATTTTCAAAGCTTGTCCCAATAACCCATTTAGGTACTTTAACTTCTAGTATTTCTGATAATTCTTCTAAACTATCTATTACATCTACAATGACTTTATCATTAAAATTAAATACATTTTTTATGTTCATTGCTCTATTATAAAAATCCAAATAACTTTCAATATCCCTTAATACTCTTAAATCTTTAATATGAAAATTAAGATTATTCACAGCAACATCCTTGCTGACTACATTCAGCCCCATTTTTTTGATTATATGTTGATATTATTGTTTCTTCAAGGTTATATATCCATTTTTCACATTCAGGCTTCTCCTTCATAGTTCCTTTATATGGACATCCCCCCATGCATATTGGTAATATGCTACACTCCTTACATTCTTCATACTCAAATGGAGACCATAATATATATTCCATATTTCTTGCATACATTTTTTCATCTACTTTGTCTTTAATTGTAGTAACATTTCCAACCGCCCTATCAACATTTCCAACATCATTCCAACATTTATACATATATCCTTCAGAATCAATTACATAAGCTCCAACATTATCAGCACAACAATAATTTGCTTTTACGCTTGGATAGAAAGGATATGCTCCTGCCACCTTATATCCTCTTTCAAAAAGTACTTTCTGATATTTAGTATCACTTTTTGCATATTCTTTTGTATTTAAACAATTATTTGCAATTCCGTTACAACTATCTGTATATGCAGTAACATGTCCTAGATTAACAACAACATCTTTCAATCTATTTTCTTCTAATATATCTAATAACTCCTCCACATGATCAACATTTGTTTTATCTACATTTATTCTAATAGCTATGTTTTTAATTCCACCATCTATAAGTTTTTTTACATTAGCCATTATTGTAGTAAAAGTTTCCTCATCTGAATTCTTTAATATTCTTCTTTTATTATGAATACTTGGAGGGCCATCCACTGTAATTTGCGCCCCTGTTATTTTAGCTTTTTTCATATTTTCTATAGTTTCTTCATCTATCAAGTATCCATTGGTTACAATATATGCACTATATTTAACATTTTCTCTTTCACATATTTCTATAGCCCTTTGAGAAAAGTCAAATATCATCTCCTTTGCTAATAAGGGTTCTCCACCATACCAGGTTATACTTATATTATTTTTATTTTTAGCATTTTCTTCTATCATTTCTATTAAACTATCTTGAACTTTTTTGTCCATAAGTCCCGCCTTAGGAGTTTCATAACAATAAGGACAAGCAAAATTACAAGCTAGTGTAGGAGCAATAACTAGTCCTAATGCGCCACTTGAAAACTTCCCATTGTAATTTCTATATTTTAATAACTTTAATTCATCCATATCATCATGAACTATATAATTACCCTCTGACATGTTTTCAACTAACTCTCTCTTTTTTTCATCTAAATTTTCTATATCTATATTTTCTATGTTTCCTAATACATCTAAGAAATCCTGATCTACCTCTGCTAATGCACAAGTGACACTATTAAAAGCTATAGTTTTTCCATCTTCTAATTTGATTATTTTATTGTATTTAGATTTTTTCATAAATTTTGCCCCCTACTTTGTTAAATTTTTAATAATCCAATGTATAACAGTCTAAATTTATTTTATTAATTACATTATTTGTTCCCATATCATTTAGTTATTCCCTTAACTGTCTTTCTCTCACACTTATATATCCATTGAAATATTTATATCCTTGAGTGATATACTTCACAGTTATTACAATTCACACATACGTTGCAATCAGAACAATAACAATACCAATTTTTATTTGA
Organism: Clostridium sporogenes; assembly: GCF_001889325.1. Classification (NCBI taxonomy): domain Bacteria; kingdom Bacillati; phylum Bacillota; class Clostridia; order Eubacteriales; family Clostridiaceae; genus Clostridium; species Clostridium sporogenes. The sequence continues at coordinate 1,628,281 of NZ_CP013243.1, forward strand.
CGATGGCTTGATTATATATTTCATATTATTCCCCCTATTTATTCTCAACATTCTGTAAAACTATATTAAAATTGATTTCTCTTTTCTCCCTATTATAATGATTTGATTTTAAAACATTTTTCTTAGAAGAAAAGAGAAATCAAATTAATAATTTTAAAATCATTTTGGGAATTTATAGTTATGAACTAAGTATTATGAAAGTAAATATAATATTAGTGGTAATAGGTCTTACATTGGGTTCCACAATTTTCATGACAATTATCGCAATTACTACAGTGACAATATCCAGAAACATATTCCCATTCTTTCTTTCTATAAATTATATATTTCATGATAAAACTCCAATCTAAAATTTAATTCATTTAAAATTATTTTTATGATGCTTCTCCTCCATTAAGTGCACAATCTACTACACATACTCTTAAACAATTATTTACGCAAACACTACTACACCCGTTTTCTCCACAGCCTACAACACAATATCCATCTTTAAAATTTACTCTTTTAATAATATATCTCATCTAATCCCTCCTTCCCATTTCTCCTTAAATTGTAAGGTATATTATATTAACCATACTAAAATTTGACTATTTCCCAAAATATAGTTTGAATTTTCTGAATAATTATTTTAAATTTTTAATATCTAACTTTAGTAAGCTTCTATCCCCACACACTTTGGCCTACACAGTTATTTACGCAATTTCCAGAGCATACAACACAATATCCTTGTGAAAATTTTTTAGCAGGCTCTTTTATATATTTCATGACTTTCCTCCTCTCCCCCTAAATTAATCGTATTATGTTAATATTAAATAGTATCTTAATAAACTTTTTTATATTACGTATAAATGCCACATCTGCTATTACATTTTAAAGAACAATAGTCACACTGATCACAATAACATAAGCCTATTCTAAAACTTTTAGGTTTTACTATAAATTTCATAATATTAATACCCCAAATTATTATAATTTTGGTCCTAGTCTACCTATACTAATATTGAATAGTTAAATATATTAAAGATAATTGATGTTATATATATGAATGATAATTTCGAGGAATTTACAAAGCTGTAATAGAATTTAAATTAATTCTCATCTTAATACATATAACTATTCTTCTTAAATATAGCTACCTATTATTTTTAAATTAAAATAATTAAGACTCTTAGTATAGATAGACTTAGGAGTATTCTATTCTTCATTTCCTATTTTTAAACACCATATGATGCGCAATATCCACATCCTGATTGCTTAGAACAATCATTATGACAATTTTCTGAACACGCATTACAAAATCCTAATACATATTTTGATGATGGTTTTTTTATAAATTTCATTTGATCCACCCCCCATTAATTATTCTTCTAAATTCTCTATTAGTTACTATTAGGTTGTACAACTACGCATTGATCTGCGCATCTGTTATCACAGTTTGTAGAACAAGCTACACAGAATCCTAATTGAAATTTTTTAGATGGCTTTTTTATAAATCTCATAATCTTTTCCCCCCTTTAATTTTTAAATTATATGAACATTAGCTCTTATTTTCTTTAAAAAACAAATAAATTTCTAAAGAAAAAGAGAATAATGTACAAAACTAAATTATATTATAGATTTAATTTGGTTAGTTTCTATAGGGTTGATTAAATTTTTTATCTTTTTAATATAGTCTTATTGAATCTTATAAATTATTTAATGGATGCATTTAGTATAAATTTTTTATTTTTATATCATAGATAAAATAGATGCCCTATTTTATAGGGGCTTAATTAAAATCTAAAAAAATTCCAAAGTTATATAGTTTTCAAAGATAATATAATTAAAAGAATAAATATAATTATAGTGGTTTAACAGATTCTATTAATCGATATTAAGCTTAAAATATGGTATATATACATTCTAAATTTAATATCATTAAAGTATGAGAAAATATTAACAATCCATCACCTAAAATAAACTTCTTAGTTTTAATAATAGATTTTAATTTATTCTAATCGGCTTGTCCCATGTGTTTTAATTTAACTTTAAAGAAATTCTACTATCCTTTGATTCTTTTTTCAATATGATTGGCATGAATAACACCTGTACTAGAATAAATAGATTCTTTCTTTAAAGCCATATTGAATTTTTTAATATTTTTGTTAATTTATGTCTAAATTCTTTAGACCTATATTTACTTATTGGTATATAGGTATCATTAACATTGATTATGTTGTCCTTAAATTCTTTTACTTTGTTAAGATTAACTAAAAAACTTTTGTGGCATCTAAAGAAATCATGTTGAGATAATTTTTTTTCAAATTTTGATAAGGTCATTTTAAATATATATTCTTTCTCTTTAGTATGTATAGTTAACATCTTTTGCATAACCTCAATATATGTAATTTCATCTATATTCAAAATTATAATTTCACCTTTATATTTAATAACTAAATTCTTTTGTGCTTCAATACTCTTAATACAGTTCAACGTAACATATTTTATAATTTCATAATTTATAGGTCTCAGCAAATACCTATATGCTCTTACTTCATACGCCTGATGAATATAATTGACAAGCTTTGTTACAAATATTATTTCTACTACTGAATCAAACTCTCTTATTTTTTTAGCTATTTCTATTCCATTTATTTTTCCCATATTTATATCTAAAAATATAATGTTCATTTTTTTATAATTTTGTAGAAGCTCTTCTCCACAATCAAATTCTAATAATTCACATTCTAATTCCGTTTCTTTAATAATTTTTATTAGATGATCTTTCAAATAGTTTCTTTGTTCAACATCGTTTCCACAGATTCCTATGCGCATATACAATGTCCTCCCTTTTATTAGTTTTTTAGCATTCATGGGCAAGCAAATTCTAGAATCTAATAAAAAAGGTGATGACAGTATTTAATATAAAATAAGCAAAAAAATTTTCATCATTTGTATTTTTCTGTAATATAAACCTAAAAAAGTACATAAATAAAAATAAATTTTGAAACAAAATTTATTTTTAAAACTTTCTGGGATTAATAAATTAAATCTGATATATTTTTAGAATCTGTTATTTATTACTATATATTAAAACCACATAATGTAAACCTTTTAAGAAGAACTGAAAAATATTTAATTAAATATTTAAATATACGAATTAATGATAACCACTATGATTATAATTTTATTTAGTAAAACACATTATAATTTAATCCATAAAAAGAATTAAATTTCTAGCCTTTTATACAATGCATACCTATAATAATTCACTCTTATTCAAAGTGGTATTAAATAAAGACTATATCTCTGGGTAGTTACTTTTAAGTTTTAGATAAATTAAAAATTCTAACCTAAACACAAAATCATCCCTATATTAATTTAGGTTTTATTATATCATAAAAATTATGTTTAATTTTTGTATAATACCTAATTTTAAAACAAAAATAATTTTATGTTAACAATTATTACACAATTAGCCTATAAATATATAAAATGTATAGATCTTAAATTCATAAATAATATCTATAAAAAATTAAAGTGGTATTTGCTAAAAATAAATACCACTTTAATTTTTTGTAATTTTAATTTAGTTTTTAAATTATTATAATAACAAAGTTATCTAAGCACAATATTTATAGTCAATTTTACTTTATCTTTCCTATGTGATCGAAAGGATATACCCTGTATATTGCCTTACCTTCTACTTGTTTATAATCAATAAGCCCAAAAATTCTACTATCTTTACTTATCATTCTGTTATCACCTAAAACAAACAATCTGTTTTCTGGAACCTGAATAGGAAGTTTAAATTCTCTTTGAATAGTCTCCCCTTTTACATAGGGTTCTTCAAGTTTTTTGCCGTTTAAATATAAATACCCATCTTTAATATCAATTTCATCCCCTGGAATACCAATTACTCTTTTAATTAATCTATCATCTTTTTCTATATAATTATTGTTATTATTAAATATGGATATTATATTATCTACCATTTCTAAAGTATCCTCAGCTATAGTTCCCTTTTCTTTATTTTCATGAAAAATAATTATATCTCCTTTTTTAGGTTCTACAAAATTATAACTTAATTTATCTACTACTAATTGTTCATTAGTAAGCAAAGTATTCTCCATAGAGCTTTGTTGTACTCGAACCTTTGCAAAAACCTTACTATTAACTAAACCTGCAATAAGAATAGCCCCTAAAATAGAAAAAATCCAACTTTCAATCTCTTTTTTAACTTTTCTCTTATCCATAATATTTTCCCCCTTTAATTCAAAAATTAAATCACACTGTTATGATAGTAATTAATTTAGACAATTAATAATATATCGACTTTACAATATATTTAACTTTTTATTTTTTAAATCTGTTACATGTATTTGAATAAATTAAAGTAAATATTATTACAATAAAAAATAATATAAGTCCAATATAAAATATAACTTTAATTTTAAGAATTTCACTTAAAAGAAAAAGAATTATACAAAAGGCAATTATAAAATTAATTTCTCTTATCATAATAAAAATAACTAATCATTTCAATAATTATCATGATCGTAGGAACAATTCCTATACCAATAAAAATACCAATGAACATATTATTTTTTGTTACTTTAAATGCAATTCCAGATAGTATTGCAATAATAGCACAAATTAAAAATGTAATATCAAAAGCCCTACTTTTGGATTTAATAGTAATAAACTTTTCTCGTTCATCATCATTTTGCTCATCTTCTTTTGCGCATTTGCTATTTAAGCTTCTATATACTTCTGTTACTCCAAATAAGATACAAAATGTATCTATTATAATAGATTTGACAATTCTTAAGTTGTCTAAATTGCTAAAGCGTGTAATTATAAATGGAATACTAATTGCTGCTAATAATAAAAATGCCATACCACTTAAAAACTTCTTTTTATTATATATTTTAATCTTCATTTTCTAAATTCTCCTTTAAACAATATAACTCTTCAATAGTGGTGTTAAAAAGGCGGGCTATTTTATATGCCAACATAATTGAGGGATTGTATTGTCCTTTTTCAAGTGAAATAATGGTTCTGGAAGAAACTGAAACTAAATCGGCAAGTTGCTGTTGTGTCATATTAGATGCTGTTCGTAATTCTTTTACTTTATTTTTCACCTATACACCTCCCAAAAACAAAAAATATGAAGCCAACTTCATGTGAAGTTTACTTCATATTATCATTGTATAGATATATTGTCAATTATTAACTAATAAAATTTACTTTGCACTTTGAGAATGTTACGTACTATTAAGTATCTATCCAACTCTTGTGCCATTAGGTATTGGTTTTTCAGGTTGTGCTAAAACAGGTATAATACCATCAGCATATCCTATATCAAAAAGCATCCCTTCAGAAACTTCACCTGCCATTTTCTTTGGAGCCAAATTAACTACAAATAATGCCTGTTTACCTTCAATTTCTTTAGGGTTATCTCTTTCCCCCTTCATTCCTACTAATATAGTTCTGTTGAATTCACCGAAATCAACAGATAACTTAACTAATTTATCTGATTTCTCAACATCTTCAACTAATTTAATTGTTCCCACTCTAATATCAGTCTTGTCAAGTACATCCATATTGATATTTGCTTTAACTGGCGCAACCATATTGTTTCCTCCTTTACATCCTATTTTAACTAATTATACCATAATATAAACTCTTCTCTCTTTTATTAAATTTATTTTTTCTCTATTCATTATAATTTGTTTTCTGTTATCTTAATTTAAATAGCTTCTGATTAAACTTGAAAATTTATTGACTAAAACTGCTTTTTTGCATTTAACCTTTAAATAAATCACAACTTGAAATTTAGACGACACAACTATTTAAATTGAAGATACGAATAATATTCTTTGAGAATTCAATAATACGGTGTTTTAAATTTGCATGTTTTCTACTTAACTATAAGATTTATAGAAAACATGATATAATTTTAGTGTTAATTAAGTGGTAATTGCAAACTAAATTATCTAAATAAATACTAATAAATCATATCACAAATTAATTAAGAAAATAAAGGCTGATATAAATGGAGTGATAATAATTATGATACATAAAGATAAAGATAGAGAAATACAAGAGAGTTTAAAAATTGATTGTAAAAATTGTTTTGGGTTTTGTTGTACTGCATTATATTTTTCTAAGTCAGATGGATTTCCAAATGATAAGGAAGCAGGGAAGCCATGTATAAATTTAGATGGAGAATTTAAATGCAAAGTCCATAAAGAGCTTAGAAAAAAAGGGTTAAAAGGATGTACTGCATATGATTGTTTTGGAGCAGGACAAAAAGTTGCTAAAGTTACTTACAAAGATGAAAATTGGAGAGAGAATCCTGGAATTTCTCAGCAGATGTTTGATGTATTTTTGGTTATGAGACAAATTCATGAAATGTTATGGTATTTATCAGAGGCTTCAAGAATGCAAGATGATTTAAATATTAAATATAAAATAAATAATATGATTATGGAAATAGTTAAAATCTCTAATTTAGATGCGGTTTCATTAATAAGATTAGATTTAGTTGTATATAGAAGTAAAGTAAATGCACTACTTTTAGAAACAAGTAAATTTATAAGAAATAAATATAAAAAAGATAAAAGTTCTAATATAAATCATAAGAAATTAATAGCAGGACGATTAAATTTAATTGGGGCAGATTTAAAAAAGAAAAGATTAGTAGGAGAGAATTTAAGTGGTGCACTTTTAATTGCAGCAGACCTCAAAGGAATAAACTTAAGTGGAGTAGATTTCTTAGGCGCTGATTTAAGAGATACTGACTTAAGAGGTGCAGATTTATCAAAAAGTATTTATCTTACACAACTACAACTAAACTCTGCCAAAGGTGATATAAACACACAATTACCAATATCATTAAGTCGTCCAGAACATTGGTGTGATTAAATATTTATGAATAATCTTCTTATTTAACATTATAACTGAAAAACGAATAATTCACTAAAACACCATATTATTCAAATCTGATATACTCCCCTTAAAGTGGACAGATAAAAAAATAAAAATCTGTTACTGAAAAAGGGAGCATATAAAGCCTGAATTTTACGGTGTTTTTACTTACTATTTCAAGATATTAAATAATAAAATCAATTTAAATAGTCTTTAATCTATATAATTTTACAATGTCTACTGAATGATTGTTTCTAGTTTATTATATACAGTCGATTTACTTTCTTAAGGTAGCTAAAAATTTCTAACTAAGCACTATAGTTAGAAACTTCAGCTTCTTTTTTATTATATTCTTTAGTAAATAAGAAAGGTAAATATACTACAAAAATACAAAACAAATTTCCTAAGACTAATTTCCCACTAAGAACAACATCTGCGCCTATACTACCGTAAAGAATAAAACCAAGATTATTATTGATAAAATGAATCATAGAAACAGCCCATATGTTTTTCGTCTTCATATATACAAATCCAAAGAATACACTATAACCAATGCAAATAATAAGCTGATTTATAACAGAATAAAAAGAAGTTTTTGGACTATAATAAAATAAGTTCAATGGCAAATGCCATATCCCCCAAATAACCCCTAAAAGAATTATTCCTTTTCGTTTCCCTAATCTCTCCTGAAGGGCTGTCTGGAGAAAATATCTCCACCCATATTCTTCTCCCAAAAATACAATAAAAGTAAGTGGAAATGAAAATGGTAATAAAAACATTCCTACCAATCTTTTTGGATCTTTGAAAGGAGCAATAAAATCTTTAACGTTACCAAAATAAGTTGACCTAAAAAATTTGCACATAGATACAAAATAACAAATAACAAAGTATACCCAATGGATTCTCTAGAATTTTTACCAACCTTCAATCCAAAAGCATCTATCTTGTCTTTTTCATCTGAGAAATACATAATTATTAAAGCAAAGCTTCCTATAATAGTCCAGTATTGCACATACCAACCTGGATTTTTATGAAATATAAATATCTGTACCAAAATATATAAAACTAAAGTAATAGTAAAAAACAAATAGGCTCCATAAAATTTTATTGGCAACTCTTTACGTCTCTTCTTGTTTAGCAATAAAGCTATCATAACACCTGTAGCTGGATAACACATCTGTGCCAGTGGAAAAGCATCTACCTTTTTAGGATATGTAAATGCCATAGCAATTCCCATAACCGCAGTAAAACCAAAGGTTACTACCAAAAATAAAATAAGCTCTTTATTTGAAGCACTGTGCTCAGACATTTTTTACCCCCCTCATAAAATATATAAAAATGTAATTAAAGTTCTTTTCCCATAACAACCATTTCATTATTTGATTGATATATATCTACAACCTATTTTATATCTGATATTGTCATCCCCTCAAAATTCATAATTAATCCCCCTTATATGCTTTAGTTAAATAAATATATTTATAAATTACATTTTTCTATCCAATAATTTAGGATATAAATATAGTAAAATTCCAATGATTAAGCCAATTGCAGCACTATTAATTAAATTATTTTTTACTTTTATAATTTCATATGATATAAAAAATACTAAAAAAATAATAAAAAATTTATTATTCCAAGTAATTTACTCCTTTTCATATTTACCTCCAATTTATTGTATTATAATGTCTTACAAGCTCCTACTTAATAATAATCTAATTACATCCATAATAAATACTATTTTCAATATAATGTATGTTTTTACTTATAGCAATAATAAAAATACTTTATTTGCGGATTAAGCTTACGTGCTGACTCATATACTTTCTTTCTTTTTTCTATTATTTTATTATCTTGTCCATTATGCCTACTATTAGAAGTAAGGAAATCTAATCCACTATGATAATGCTTGTTATTATACCAGTTAACAAAATTTAAAACCCATTCTCTTGCATCTTCAATTGTTTTAAATCTATCTTGTGGATAACCTGGTCTATACTTTAATGCCTTAAATTGAGCTTTAGAAAAAGAATTATCATTACTTCCCCTTGGTCTTGAATAAGAATACAATGCTCCAAGAAATTCAAGCCTTGATTTAAGAATATGAGATTTCATAGGGGATCCAATATTAGAATGTAAAACCAATGGCTTTCCTTTAATCTCAATTCTCTTTGTAACTCTTTAGATTTATTTTTTTCCTCAGTTAGCTCCACTTTAAGTTCAGAAGATGTAGCTTTAGGACTTTAAAAAATAAAACACTCAATCCAGAGGATTAGATAGCAGCCTGTTCAGCTTTCCAGATACATACAATAACGTCTTACTGCAAGTAATATAATAACTGACCTTATCTGAACCAACAACTTATAGGCTGTTAGAGCAGTGGGTCTGTTTCTTCCTCTATATATTATGTAGGAAAAGATTACAGATTGTGACTATATTTATTATGTATTAATTTTTAAGACAAAGACAATCCAGTAATATCAATGTTTACAGCTATGTACTGTTTCTTATGTGTCAATAATTGATACCTAACATATACTATATATACTGTATATATTTATTTATATAAGTTATGTATTAATTTTTGATACATAGTTATTACCGTAATATTATATACATAAAATGTAAAATATGTGATATGCTAGGTGTGCGATAATTAAGTAAAAGAAGGTGCAGGTAATATTGTGAGTTCAATAAAGTCATTAATATTATCAAAAATATGTATATAGGAGGGGATTATTATTAAGAATTTAAGAAAATTATGTGCTATTCTTACTATAGCTGTAACTCTTACAGCTTGTGCGTCTAACACAACTAATATGAAATCTACAGAGGGTAAAGAAAAGACCATTACCAATGAACAATCATCTAAGGCAACACAGGATAAAGAAACTGTAAAAATACCAACTACTAAAGAAGTTGTAAATAAATTATGTTCTGATGAGTTTGAAGGTAGACTAATTGGCTCAAAAGGAAATGAAAAAGCTAAAGAATATGTTAGTAATATTTTTAAAGATATAGGATTAACTCCTTTGTTTGGTAATAGTTACTATCATAAATATTCTCAGGATATTATAAAAGTTTATGGAGGTGATGAAGATACTAAAGTAGGAACAGTTGATAATGTTGTAGGTGTTATAAAAGGTAAAGACAGTAAAAAGACAGTAGTAATATCAGCACATTTTGACCATATAGGATATCAAGATGGAAAGCTTATTAGAGGAGCGTTAGACAATGCTTCTGGTATATCAGCTTTAATAAAGTTAACCAATGATTTAAAGGAAAAATCAAAGGAAGAACCTTTTGATATGGACATAGTTATATGTGCCTTTAATGGAGAAGAAGAAGGATTAGCAGGAAGCCGTGCTTTTGTTAATGAGATTACATCTAAATCATTATATGAGAACTTATATAACATTAATATAGACGCTATATGTTCTAAAAAGGGCGGAAAGTTGGCTTTAAAGAATAAAAGTAAAGTATCTGATAAACTATATGCTTCTATGAAAACTACTCTTAAGAAGAATAATATTGAATTTGCAGATACAGAGGTAAAAGGGGCAAGTGACCACATGAGTTTTGAAGATAAAAATATACCTAATTTTTTCTTTGTACAGGAAAATATAGAGGACTTAGTTCATAAACCTACTGATACCCCAGACACTTTAAATTACGAACAAATAGATAAGATTGCAAATGTTGTAGTTGATTTTGTAGAAACAAATAATGGAGTAATGTTCAAAAAATGATGCAAAAAATGCGTTATAAGAAAGGAAAATATTAATATATAGAATTTTGTAAAAATCAGTTGACAATATACTCCAAAAATTGTTTAAATACGGGTGTATTTATATGAAAAGCAAAAAAATTCTTTCATTAGTAATGTCACTTTGCGTCTTAGGTACAAGCAGTATGTTATTTACAAGTAATGTAAAGGCGGCTACAAATGATAAAGTTGTTCCTGTGGTAACAACTAATAAGGGTGAAGAAACACCACCTATTCAAAGGATAGCAGGAATAGTTAGGGTAACAGCTAAATCAGGAGCAAATGTTAGGTCTGGTCCTGGAACTAACTATTCTAAAGTTGGCACAGCTAATTATGGAGCAGAATTACAATATGCAGGACAAAGTAAAAACGGTTGGTATAAAATTAGGTTTGGCGGAGGCTATGCTTGGATAAGTTCTTCAGTAGCAAGATTAAGTTAAAGTTATTAAGGAACATAAATACAAGAGATAAATTTTAATATAAAATAAATACTAATTTAAACATATAAATATTAAATAAGAAAGATAAAAAGGGTAAGTATGATGGATTAATCCAAAGTTCCTACCTTTTTTATCTTTAATTAAATATTATCTTTTTTTGTTATTTATATACATTCAAACAAAGACTTAAATGGTTCTTCTTTAATTTCTCGTATCCTTCTGCATAATGTAGCCTTAGCTACTCCTGTTACTTCACAGATTTTTCTGATTGACATTTCATTAGTTGTATATAGCTATAGAGCATATTCTAACTGTGTACCTCCAGTTCTAGGTCTACCCATCTTAACACCTTTATAAATAGCTATAATCCTACCCTCATTACAACGCTGTAACATTATCTTTCTTTCAAATTGTGCTATACCTGCAAATATAGTTAACATCAACTCTCCAGCAGGACTTGAAGTATCTAACTATCTTTCATTAAGTGATTTCTCTTAATTCCCTGAAAATACTTGTACAATTACTTTTAAATTAGATGTAATATAAAAAAATGATTGGAGGTAACTTATGAAGGGCAAAAGTTATACAAAAGAATTAAAGGAATGTTTTCAATCTGTAATTCTCTTAACCCAATCTTTCCCTTCCACAAGCCTTGTTATCATCATAGCGCACACCGTATTTCCTGTGGAATTTAACAAGGTTGCTGGAGCATCTATTATAGTGCTTATAACTGCCACTATTCCTAAAACTTCAGGGGCAAAACCATATATGCTTATGATTAACATAGCACCTATAAGTCCTCCACCAGGAATAGCTCCCATAACAGCTCCTATTAAATAAGACACTACAATTATTGTAATTATTGCTTTAAAACTAGTCATATCATGACCAAACAGTCCAAGCAAAAAAGTTATTTTTAAAACCCCTCCTATAACAGAGCCATCTTTATGAGTGTTTGCTCCTAAGGGTATAACTGTTTCTCTAATATCCTTTGGTACTCCCATGTTTTTTGTGCTTTCTAAATTAACAGGAATAGATGCTGCACTAGAACAAGTAGCAAGAGATGTTATTGAAGGTGCTAATGCATTTTTCCAAAATAGTTGTACTCCTGTTTTTCCTGCTGCCATATATGCATATATAGTAAACATAATAAAATAATATACCAAAGTAAGTACCAAATATAATATAAATACTCTCACATATCCTTCAATTATTTGTGGTCCAAGCTGTCCTATTACTGAAGCAAAATAACAACCAAGTCCTATTGGTGCTGTATACATTATTATATCTATCATTTTTATCATTACAGCTGAACCAGCTTCTAAAAACTTAGCAACAGGTTTACCCTTTTCTCCAACCATAGCTGTAGAAACACCAAAGATTATTGAAAATATAATAATTTGTAGCATATTTTTTCTAGAAAATAATAATGCAAAATCCGATACTGTAACTGTATTTACAATTTGTTGTAACATACTTACCTTCTCTTTATTTTGGACTTCATTAACTGTATTTGCCATTATCTTTTGCATAGTGGAAGGATCTACACCCTTTGTAGGGTTTATTATTAAGGTTCCTATAACACCAATTACTGCTGCAATTAATGCGGTAAAAGTAAATACTATAAATACACTTAATAAAATCTTTCCTAGTCTTTTCATGTTAGCCATATTAGCAATGGCTGAAGCCACACTAAAAAATACTAAGGGTACAATTGCAGTAAACATTAAATTTAAAAATAAGTTACCTAAAGGTTCCACTACTTCAGCTCTTGGTCCTATAATTAATCCAACTATCCCTCCTATAATTACAGAAATCAGTAATATTATAGACCATTTATAATTTTCCCATAGTTTCATTCTATCCCCTCCAAATCTATAATATATTATATATATAATTTTTACTATTTTTATTGTTAAAACTGCTATTAATATTGCAAAAAATGCTATAATGTATATATAAACTTTTAAGGACGGGATAATAATGAACATAAAAAACTCTTCATCAAACATAAAAAGAGGATATTTAAAAGAGGATTTTAGATTTTTTCACCTAAAAGATAAAAAAGATATGGAATTTGAGCTTCATTATCATGACTTTAACAAAATAATTGTTTTTATGTCTGGTAATGTTAGTTATCTTATAGAAGGAAAAGCTTATAAACTGAAACCCTGGGATATACTTTTTGTAAGCAGTAATGATCTACATAAAGTTATAATAAATAATGATGAACCTTATGAAAGGATAATAATATGGGTTAATTCAAAATTTCTAGAAATGCATAATAAAAATAACAGCAACTTACTTACTTGCTTTCAACTATCATCTAAACATAAAATTAATCTTTTTCGTATGGAAGAACATAATATATCCTTAATAAAACATACTTTATTTTCTCTTGAATCTGCCACAAAAGATAAGGAATTTGGCAATATTGTATTAAAAAATTCTTTATTCATTCAGTTAATGGTATATCTAAATAGATTATTTATAAGCAGTAATAACCATATAGGCAAAAAAGATATAGAATATGATAAGCAAATAGAAGAAATTATAAATTATATAAAGGAAAATCTTCAAGAGGACCTGTCTATAGATACTTTATCCTCTAAATTTTTTATAAATAAATATTATCTTATGCACAAATTTAAATCTCAGACTGGTTATACTCTTCATAAATATATACAACAAAAACGTTTAGCTTTTTCCGAGTCTTTTATAATAAAAGGACAGAAGATTACAGAAATATATTTAAAATGTGGATTTGGAGACTATTCAAGCTTTATACGTGCATTTAAAAGAGCCTATGGTGTATCCCCTAAGGATTACTATAAAAACTTTAAGAATTATTAGATCTAAAATTTTATGAATCTATCAGCAAACATAAATATATAAAAAAACCAAGTAAAGAATTAAAAATAATCCTTTACCTGGTGAAATTTTTTATTTTATTTTTTACTGTTTTTAATTTCAGTCCATATATCATCATACAATTTTGTAGTTTCCCCTACATCTTTAATAAGCTCATTTCCTTCTACCGCTTCTCTTGGTGGATAAACAGCTATATCATTTAGTTTATCTTTATCCATTAAAGGATATGCTGCCTTATTTGGATTTGCATAAGGAAATTCCTCAGACACTTGAGCACTTATTTCAGGTTTATATATGAAGTTTATAAATTCCTCTGCTAATTTTTTATTTTTAGCCTTTTTAGGTATTACAAAGTTATCATATTGAGGAATTACACCCTCTTTTGTTAAAACTACTTCTAAATTAGGATTTTCAAGTTTAGCAAGATATGCTTCCGTTCCCCATACATATCCTATAGAAGCCTCTCCATTTATAAGTAAAGTCTTTGGAGATTCACTATCAAAGGCTTTTACATTTGGCATTAATTTTATTAAATCCTCTTTAGCCTTTTGAAGTTCCTTTGGATTTTTTGAATTTATAGAATATCCATTCTTTTGTAGAGCTAGCCCTATCATAACCCTTGGATCATCCAAAATTACCATAGAATTTTTAAATTCACTATCCCATAGATCATCAAAAGAAGTAATTTTTTTAGTTATTTTAGTCTTATCTATTACTATATTGTTACCTCCCCACATATAAGGTAAGCTATAAGTATTTTTAGGATCAAAGGCTAAATCAAGTACATCTTTATCTATATTAGCTAAGTTTGGAACATTATTTTTGTCTATTGGTTGAACTAATTTTTGTTTAGTCATTATTTCAATAGCATAATCACTGGTAACTACCAAGTCATAAGGCACATTGCCCCCCATTAACTTTGCAAGCATTTCTTCATTAGAGGAAAAAGTAGAATAATTTACCTTTACATTGTATTCTTTTTCAAACTGTTCAATAACAGACTGTGGTAAAAATTCTGACCAGTTAAATATATTTAACACTTGCTTTTCTGTTTTAGCTGTATTACCAAAAATAGTGAAACCCATCCCAGTAACCATTAATAATATTACTATAAAGGATAGCGCCTTTTTTACTTTTTTATTCTTAAGCACATTTCTTCTTATGCCTTCAGCTATAACTACCATGCTTAAAGTAAATACCATCATCACAGTAGATAGTGCATTTATTTCAGGGGTTACACCAAACTTAACCATAGAAAATATTTTAAGTGGCAAAGTATTGCTATCTGGTCCTGCCGCAAAAAAACTTATGATAACATCGTCTAAAGATAGTGTAAAGGCAAGCAGTGCTCCTGATATAATTCCTGGTGATATTACAGGTAGCGTAACCTTAGTTAAAGTTTGCCAAGGTGTAGCACCTAAATCTTGAGCTGCTTCTTCTAGTGCAGCATCAAATCCATCTAACCTAGCTCTAACTACTATAATAACGTAGGAAATACAAAAAGTTATGTGAGCAAGTATTAAAGTTATAAGTCCTGCAGGCAAATTAAGAGAAGAGAAAAAAGCAAGCATGGATATCCCCATAACTATTTCAGGAATAACTACTGGAATATAAAGCAATCCTTCCATAGCTCCTTTTCCCTTAAATTTATATCTATACATTCCTATAGCAGCTAAAGTTCCTATAATTACTGCGAAGAAAGTACTTATAAAAGCTATTATTAAACTATTTTTTAATGCTTCTAATATTTGAGTATTATTTATTAAATTTTTATACCAATCTAATGTAAATCCTGTAAAAGTAGCATTTAGTTTAGACTTATTAAAAGAAAATACTACTAAAACAAGGATTGGCAAATATAAAAAAACATAAACTAAAGTTGCATATATTTTACTCAATAAACTTTTATTCTTTTTCATCTTTAGTTAACCTCCTTTATTCCCTTCTTTGGCTTATTTCCTTTAAAATAGAAACCTATAGCTATAAGCATTAAAATAATTAATATTACTGCTATAGCTGAACCAAAGGGCCAATCTCTAGAGGTTAAAAATTGGTTTTTAATTAGATTTGAAATTAACATAGTTTTACTTCCACCCATTAAGTCAGATATAAAGAAATAACCTAAGGTTGGTATAAATACTAGCATACAACCTGCTATAATACCCGGTAGAGTTAAAGGTAATGTTATTTCTTTAAAGGTCTTATAAGGTGATGCTCCAAGATCATTGGCAGCTTCTATATAACTCATATCTAATTTTTCTATAGATGTATAAATAGGTAGCACCATAAAAGGTAACATTATATAAAGCATTCCTATAAATACAGCACCATCCGTATAAAGCATTTGCAATGGAGAGTGAATTAATCCAAATTTTATAAGATATGTGTTAATTACTCCCTCTGTTTTTAAAAGTATTATCCATGCATAAGTTCGAACTAAAGAATTAGTCCAAAAAGGTAATATAACTAATAACAATAATATTCCTCTATATTTTTTGTTTGATTTTCCAATAAAATATGCAAAGGGATAACCTATAATCAAACACCCTAAAGTAGTACTAATAGAAATCATTAAAGTTTTAATTAAAATTTGTCCGTACATAGGATCTATGAGTCTTTTATAATTTTTTAGTGTAAAAGGTAATCTTACATCTCCATATTCACCTCTTGATAAAAAGCTAACCACTAATACAAGAAGTAAAGGAACAATAAAAAATGTAATGAGCCATAGGGCAACGGGCCCCACTGTTTTAAATATAGGGGTAGATTTTTTTAGTTTACCTCTTATTCCTTCTTTGTTTTCTAAACTAATATCTGTATTTTTATTATGCAATTGCTTTTTAAAAATATTTGAAAAAGCATTGCTAAATTTCCCCCACATTAATGCATCACCACTGCATGTTTAGGATTCCATGTGGCAAACACGTAGTTTTTATTATGGGTGTCTAGAGAATACACATCACTTATAGGCTCTGATACCACAAACTCTCTGCCATTTTGAGTAACAACAACGGTTTTAATTACAGATCCGTTATAAATTCTTTCTTTAACACTTACTCTTATTCCTACCATTCCATTATCCACATTATTTGAAAGTTTAATTCTCTCTGGTCTAATAGCAAGGCATACTTCCTGTGTCATAGATGTAGGAGATCCTGTTATTAAAATTTCTTCTCCATCATCTTCATCTAATAGATATCTATTATTATCCTTTTCCAAAATTTTCCCTTCAAATAAGTTAGTTTCTCCAATAAAGTTTGCAACAAACTTAGTTTTTGGTCTTTCATATATATCCGCTGGGGTTCCGACATGTTCTATAACACCTTTATTCATAACCACAATCCTATCTGACATAGTTAATGCCTCCTCTTGATCATGGGTTACATAAATAAAAGTTATCCCTAACTTTCTTTGAAGTTGTTTTAGCTCTAGTTGCATTTGTTTTCTAAGTTTTAAATCTAATGCTCCTAAAGGCTCATCTAATAAAAGCACCTTAGGATTATTTATAACAGCCCTTGCTATAGCCACTCTTTGCTTCTGCCCACCGGAAAGTTCACTTGGCATTCTATTTTCATACCCTTCAAGTTGCACCATCTTTAACATTTCTGTTACTCTTTCTTTAATTTGACTTTCTGGTACATTTTTAACCTTTAACCCAAAAGCTACATTTTCAAAAATATTCATATGTGGAAATAATGCATAACTTTGAAATACAGTGTTAACACATCTCTTATATGCAGGCATCTTTGAAACTTCTTCACCATCTATGAAAATTAATCCATCACTTTGGTCTTCAAAACCTGCTATCATTCTTAATGTTGTTGTTTTACCACATCCACTTGGACCTAAAATAGTCAAAAATTCTCCTTTGTTTATATCTAGAGAAACTTTATCAACAGCTAAAGAATTATTCTCCAAGAATTTTTTACTAACATTTTTTAATTGAACCATTACCTCAATCAAGAAAATCACCTCTACCTTATAATATTTATTTATATAGATTTAAGTTAATTATTTTCTAAATTCATTGCTTTATTTTAGCTACATTCAATTCTATAAATACAAATTATGTAAAATTTATTACTACTTTTATAAAATTAAGTTGATCAAATAGAAATTTATAAATAAATAACCCCTGTGTAAGAATCACAGGGGTAAAGATTTTGCAATAATAATTTATAGCATAAGTAAACAATCTTTTTATATGGATTTGGAGTTAATTTAAGTCCTAAAAAAAGTCATAAATAATTCCTTAATACAGTTTTTCATATATACATGAAAACTGAAGTATTTTTTTATCCATCCGCCCCTGTTTTTTCTTTATTTTTTGCTAATATAAAATTCCTACTTAGCAACTTGTCCGTAATCATAACATCCCTCTTAACAATTTTTTTATTATTTACAAAGTTAAATTCATAAATTTATGAATTATTTTTTAAATCTATCAGATTAGATTATAGCAAAGCTATAAAGAAAATTCTACAATTTATTTCATATAAATTGAAATAATTATGAGAAAAATTCCTTTATAGTAATTAATACTATGCTTAACCTGTCTATTATGACAATAATGAGCTATATTAAAGAAAAACTGTGCAATTTAAAAATTTACACAGTTTTTTATAATATTATTTTACTTTAAACTTTTTAACCATATTACTTAAATTATCGGATAACTCTGATACCTTAAGTGCATTTTGAAATACAATTTCTATAGAATTACTTTCTTCCTGAACAGAAGCTGTAGTTTCCTCAATACCTGCGGAGGTTTCTTCCGATACTGATGCTACTTTTTGAATTTCTTCTTCTATCTTTTTACTATTTTGCTGTATATTATCGAACTTACTAGATACATAATCAATTTTGTCTACTATTTCTGAAATATTTACATCTATAATTCTAAAGGTTTCTCCTGTCACTTTAATTTGATTTGTTCCTTTTTCTACTTCCTCATAACCTTTTTCTAAAGAGCTTGCTACAGTTTTAGATTCATTTTGAATAGATATAACTAATTCGGTTATTTCATTAACCGAATGACCAACTTCTTCAGCTAATTTTCTAATTTCATCTGCTACTACAGCAAATCCCTTTCCTGATTCTCCTGCTCTTGCAGCTTCAATTGCAGCATTTAAAGCTAATAGATTAGTCTGCTCAGATATACTTTTAATAACCTGAACCAATTTAGATATCTCTTGAGATTGGAAGTCTAATCTATTTACTTTTTGTACTGATTCTTTAACAATATCATTTATGGAAATAATTTGATTAACAGAACTCTCCATTTCATTTTTTCCCTCTTTAGTTATACGTAGTACTTCCTTTGATGATATTTTAAGAGATTTCTCACTTTCATTTGCCTCTTCAATGATATTGTTTAAATTTTGTGAGGAACTAGCAACTTCACTAGCAGATACCGCTTGTTCTTCTACCCCTTCTGACATTTCCTCCATTGTAACTGCTATTTGCTCGCTTCCTTCTTTTATTCCTTGGGAAATTCTAATAAATTCATCACTTTGTTTCTTGATATCTAAAGTTGTATTTATTATTTGAATTATTAAATTTTGTAAACTTTCTAGAAGATTATTGAACGAAGAAGCTATTTCCCCTACTTCATCCTTACTGTTGCTTTGTATCCTAGAAGTTAAATCCCCCTCATTATTAGAAAGTTCTTTTAATTTATCTGATATTTCAGCTAGGTTAGATATTTTTTTTACTAATACTATAAAAGTAAATATAATTAATCCTATAAGTATAATAATTAGCCCTATTGTAATATTAAATAGCATATTAGATTTTTTTCTTTCTGCTTGTACTTCAGATTCAGTTCTAGAATTCATTTTTTTTTGAAATTCTAGAATTGGTTCCTCTATTTTTGCTTTATTATTATCATAATTCGAATCAAACATTAACTGCCTTGCCTTATCAAAATCCTTTTTCTCAACAGATTTCATGGCTTCATCTTCTATCTTTACTAACTCATCCGAATTATTTTTTGACTCTTCAATTAAATTTAATTCTTCTTGTGGTGACCCTAATTCCTTCAATCGTTCTACCACGTGATCCCTTGTTTTTGTCTCTTTTACCTCTTTCCAATAATTATCATAAAACTTTTGTTCTCCGAATTGTACATATCTTCTCGCTTGATTTGTTAAATAGTCTGATGCATTTCTAAGATCTATTCCTAATTGTTTAAATTCCTTTTGCCTTTCAATAGTTAGTCTTTCATTTTTAAAACTTTGCCTTAGAGAATATACACTAAAAATATTAGCTAAAATTATAACAGTAAATATTGCACCCATGATTTTTAAAAATTTTGAAATTTTCATTTTATCACCTCTACAAAAATTTTTTTTAATTTTTTAAATATATTTTAGATTCTGTAAATTTCTCTTAGAATAATATTATCTCTATTAAATATTCCTTATATTAATTAATTCGACATTTATTGATATATTTCCTTTATTTTCTTAATGTTATAATTTCTTGTTTTTTATTTTATATTTTTATACATATTTTTTTAAATTCATTAATATATGGAATTAGTTCTTTAGAGTTTTTCACATATACAATACTCGTAAATTAAATATATAAAGGCTATGAATTCAGAAGTATAATATTCCAAATTCATAGCCTTTTAAATTTAAAATGAAGTTTTTATTTCATCAAAATTCAACTTTCTCTTGTAACAAATATGATACTACAATAAATAATGCCACTGCAAACACTACATCAAATATTGTAGAAGCTATATTAACATTTACAAAATCTAAAGAAGCCTTAGCACTATTAACTGTATTTGATATAACTATACTAGGTCTTATAGCTAATTGTATAGTTTGAGGAAAAATTTTTGCTAACCATATGGATAACTTACCTACAATTATACATATACCAACAAATATACCGAATGATCCTAATTTCCCAAGTTTCTTCTTTCTAATAGCAACTCTAGATAATGCTATGGATACATATATAGTTAATAATAAACTTACATACTCAAATATTCCTACAATGGTTACAAGGGAAATGTTTTTAAAAGTTAAGTATGATACAATATGTTGATGTATTAAAGAACTATTCATAAAATTCATATATATAAATATTCCTGCTACTATATTTACTAATATAATTTGAATAACTGATGTTATTAATTTAGCCCCCAGTATACTTCTTCCCTTCACTGGTAGTGTAAATATTAAATAAGAAGTATCTGAATAAAGATCCTTACTAAACATATTTATATTCCATATTAAAACTACTAAACAGGCAAAAGAAAATATCATTATTGATAATAGAAATATTATTTCTCTTGGCCATTTATTTATTTTATAAAAAAGACCTAAATTAGATAAAACTACTAAACTTAATAATATCAAAATTTCTTTATAATAACATTTCAAATTATATTTTATAAGCTTCCCCATTATTGAAATACCTCCTTATATAATTCATCTATAGACATTCCTTTTTCCATTCTAAGTTCTTCTGCTATACCGCTTAATGCTATCTCTCCCTCAGATATAAAGAAAACCTCATCAAAAATTCTTTCTATATCATTAACTAAATGAGTAGTAACTATAATAGTGCTATCTTCACTATAATTATTTACTATAGCATCTAATATTTTATCTCTGCTTACTGGATCTACTCCACCTAAAGGTTCATCTAATAAATATAATTTTGCTTTTCTAGATAAGGTTAATGTAAGAAGTAATTTTTCAAGCATACCTTTAGATAGTGAAGTAACCTTACTTTCTTTATCTAAATTCATAAATTCTAAAAGTTCGTTACATTTTTTCTCATCAAAATCTTTGTAAAAATCTTTATAAAACCCTACAGCATCTTTTATTTTCATCCATTTATACAAAAAGTTCTTATCTGGTAAATATGCAACTTTAGCCTTTGTGCTTACCCCTGGAGCCTCTCCATCTATTAATATTTCTCCTGAACTATATCTTAATATTCCTGCTGCTATTTTTAAAAATGTGGTTTTTCCACTGCCGTTAGGTCCTAATAATCCTACTATTTTTCCCTTCTTTACTTCCATCGCAAGTCCATTTAATGCATTTTTATTAAAATAACCTTTCTTTAAATTAGAACAAGTCAATATCTTATCCATTATTTATATCCTCCTTTTCTAATTCCTTTCTCACTAAATTTAATATTTCTTCTTTTTTAAAACCTATTTTCTTTATACCTTCTAAAAAATTTTGCACTATTTCTCTACTCATTTCCTCTTTTAGCCTTTCTATTATTTTTTTATCTTTACTAATAAAGGATCCCATTCCCCGTTGAGTAAAAATTATACCTTCTCGTTCTAATTCCTGATAAGCTCTTTGTAATGTATTTGGATTAACAGTAAGCTCTTTAGAAAATTCTCTAACAGATGGAAGTTTATCTCCCAAATGAAAGCTACCATTAACTATATTTTGTTTTACATAATTCATTATCTGAATATATATTGCTATTTTATCATCGAATTTAATTTTCAAAACTTCACCTCCAAAGTTCTACTGTACTATCTAAATAGTACACTAGTGTTATAGTATTGTCAATATAATTATAAAATTTATTTTAAAAATAATCATTTTTTTCTCTTTTTATATTGTTTAAAGTTCTATGGCGAGTACTTATATAAGAAATATTTATTTCTAATTCTATATAAATTAATATTTTATTGTATATAAAAATGCTCCCATTACGGTATACAGATCTTTATTTTTTAATCTATCTACCTTAATGGGAGCATATAATCTTTTTTTATTTAACTACTCTATAGTACATTTTATTAAAAATTCTAATGGTACTCTTTATTTTAATTTTACTACTTATTTAAACAACATTTTTTATACTTTTTACCACTACCACAAGGACATGGATCATTTCTACCTATTTTACCCTTATAATTAACTTTTTCCACTTTTTCATACATTTTATCTTCTTTTAATTTTATTTCAGTTATACTGTGACCTCTTAAACACCATTTTTCAATATTATTATTTATTTCAGTTATAATATCTTTTATGTCTCTTTCTATTTCCTCATTCTTCAAATATATTCTTCCTTTTATATCTTCAAATATATAATCTACAGAAAAAGCATTTTTCATAAGGCAACTTGTAGAATACATTAGTTCATTTAACTTTTCTTCCTTAATATTTAGATTTTCTTTCATATATTTTTTTAGTTTTTCTAGTGGCTTTATGTAAAATTCTTCTTTATTAAATTTTCTTATATAATTAATACTTAACTCTTTGTAATCTAAATATTGTATTGCTTTATGTCCTTGTAGCACATAAGATAAATTAATCATATCTTCCACATAATAAATATTATCTTGTTTCTTTATTCCATAATAACTTCTATTATTATCACTTAATAGATTAGTTAAGTAGCTTCTATCAAATTCTATTTCTATATTTTTATCTTTTCCATAATTTAAGTTGGAAGACATACTATGTATAATTTTATATAATTCTTCTAAACTTAGGGCTCCATAATAATGAAGCAAAACTTGAACTACTTTAAGTATATCCTTTGATATATAAAATCCTAAGTTAAATTCTTCCTCTTTTATGAAGTTTTCTTTTATATTATCTTTTAATTCTTCTGGTATAACAACTTTATCTTTGTCCTCATCTATTTGAAATATTATGCCTTTTTTCTTTAAATCAGTAATTGCATTATCAAATTTATTTGTATTTTTATTTATATATTCTATCTCATCAAAATATCTATCTAAAAAAATATATTCATAGAAGCCAATATTACTTATTACTTCATTTAAATTATTTTTCAACTTATTTTCTAAAACCTCAATTAGTTCCTTTTTATTTAATTTACTTGCTCCTTTTACATCTAAGGATTTTCTTATATCTGTTAAATCATTTTTAGTTAAATTATTTAATAATGTTTCTAAATTGTTTTTTTCATTTAATTTCGACATGTTATTACAATTCACAACCATTCTCCTATTCTGTATATTTTATTTTGTATAATGACACAATTTTAATTGTATATAAATAATAACTTTTTTTCAACACTTACCACAGACTATAATAATAATATAAAGTAACATTTTTTTAGTTTTTTCATATATTACTATTATAACTAAAGATAATATCTTGGTACACAACTCTAACGTTATAAGTAGAGGTGATAACATGGGACACAAACATCATAAACACAAATGTTGCAATTACGAAAAATACGAATGCTGCGGACCTAGCTGCGGATGCAACAATTTATTCGATGGTTGCTGCAGTAACAACTGTGGTTGTGGATGCAATGGCTTCAGCAATTTATTTGGAGGTTGTTGCGGTAACAGCTTTGGTGGTGGTTGCAGTAATCCTTTAATACTTTTAGTATTATTAGGTCTGTTCTGCAACCGCTAAAATAAACTAAATAGATTATATAGCCTGTCAAAAGTTATAAAAATATAAGAAGGGGTATTTCAAAATAAATTTGAAATACCCCATTTTTTAATTTTTACTCTTGAACTGCTAATAAATATTTAGGATTTATACTTTTTAATAGCCTATGAATTGGAATTAATTTAAATATTACTATACAAATTATAGCTTCAGCTCCTATTATAGGTACATTTACTGATAATGAGTATATAATAGGTCCCATCCCCTGTGGAGCAAAGGAACCAAAGAATACCACACCAGATATAAAGTGACACAAAAATTTAACAAAAAAAGCAAAAAATATACTGAAAGTTTTATTATTTCTAAAATACCCTGCAAGTCCTATAGCTAAATATGGTAATGGATAATCAAACAACATTTGGATTGGATGTAATATAAAAGGATCCGTTATAAGGGAAATTAATCCATATAAAAATCCTGTTAAAAATCCAATTTCTTTTCCATATGCAAATGTAAGTAATAAAATAGGAACCATGCAGCCTAAAGTCACACTGCCACCTTGTGGAAACCTATATATTCTAAAAATATTGAGAATAGTAGAAAGAGCAAGCGCAATTCCAATTTGAGTTATTGTTCTTGGGTTTAATTTAATTTTTTTCAGTTTAAAGACAGCAATAAATATAACTAAAAAAGCTATTATTGCTAAAATTGATAATGGACTTTTTAACATCTCTGCCATTTTGCCAGAAAATCCAGAAAAAGTTTCAAAAAATCTTTTTCCCCATTCTAATGATTGCATAAAAAACCTCCTATATTGTGCTATAAGGAAGTTTGAGTTTAAAAATGTTTAATTTTATTAACACTCAAGCTTTCCTACGCTGGTATTAGCCAGATCAGGTTAGAGGGTTAATGAATCTATCATTTCTCAGCCATAACTTTTGGCACCCCTAGCACTTAATTTTATTTATATAATAATTTTATTACTAATAATTATAAGTGTCAACAAAGAAAACCTTCACATCATAAATAAATTATTAGGATCTATTTTCCTTTAACAAATCTCTTATTTCTGTTAATAATATTTCTTCATTACTTATTTTAGGTTCTTCTTTTACTTCCTCTTCCTTTTTCTTGAATTTATTTATTAATTTAATAAACAAAAAAATAGAAAATGAGATTATTAAAAAGTTTACTGCCGCTTGTATAAAATTACCGTATTTTACAGAAACTACTGTTTTTTCTGAAAAGCTCATTGTAAATTTTAAATTAGTAAAATCTATGCCACCTATTAACAATCCTACTAAAGGCATTATAATATCCTCTACTAAGGAAGTTACTATTTTACCGAAAGCTCCACCTATAACCACACCTACTGCTAATTCCACAGCATTTCCTTTTACTGCAAAGTCTTTAAATTCTTCAATTATATTTTTCAAAATTAAAACCTCCATATTTAACTATAAACTATTATGTATATTATAATAAAGATGATTTATTTTCAAGAATTTTATTCTGGTAAAATATTCATCAATTGTTACTCATATTATTAAATTCAAAATTATTGTTTGCTCCTTATCTTTAGATAATTAGTTATTTTATTTTGTTTAGCAAATTTTCTAACTATATGCGACTTATTATGTTAGTAAAAACATGAATTTATTTTCAATAATACAAAATTTTATGATATAATAAAATAAATTAAAGAAAGAACGAGGTAGTTTCACCAATGAGAATTTAATTTACACTTTTATTTTATTAAGTATGACAAATCAAATTAATTTTAAAAGCTTCTATGAAATTAGGATTTTTTTGTTGTACTTAAAACTTGAGAGAGTAAATTATTCTAGGGGATACTTATACCTTTTTACGGAATTATTATATACTCTCTCCTAAATTTAAGGAGGGATTTTTTTTATGGTATTAATAAAATTAGATAAAGTAAAAAAATATTATGAAGATAAATTAATTTTAGATATAGACAATTTAGAAATAAAAGAAAATAGCAGAATCGGAATTGTTGGAGAAAATGGTGCTGGTAAAACAACTCTTATTAAAGTTATTTTAGGTGAACTAGATATTGATGAGGGAAAAGTATTTTCTCATGCTAATTATTCATATATAAGCCAAAGTGAAAATTATGCTGGCTCCTGCGATGATGGCAGAATCAAGAGTATATTAGGCGCACCAGATAATTATAATGAATTTTTATCCGGTGGAGAAAAGGTGAAAATTAGTATTAATCAAGCTCTTAGTTCTAATAGCAACTTTCTTATAGCAGATGAGCCAACAGCTAATCTTGACACTAATACTATAAAAAGCATTGAAAAACTTATAAGTGAATATAAAGGAGGACTTTTATTAGTTTCTCATGATAGAGATTTTTTAAATAATCTTTGTGATAATATATTAGAAATAGAAAATGGAAAAGTTAAATTATATAAGTGTGGTTATTCAAAATATCTTAAGCTAAAAGCTGAAGAAAGAGAAATTGAAAAAAGAGAATATGAAGAATATATAACTGAAAAAAAGCGACTTGAAAAAGCTATGATGGTGAAAGAAAATCAACGAGATTCTATTAGAAAAGCACCTAAAAGAATGGGAAATTCGGAAGCAAGACTTTTTAAAATGGGAGATCAGAAATCAAAAAAACACTTAGATGGAAATATAAAATCTTTAAAAAGTAGAATTAATCATCTTGAAGTAAAAGAAAAACCTATTTCTAGCAAAGATATTAAGATAAAAATTACTGAAGGTAATAAAATACCTTCCAAAACAGTAATAGAAGTAAAAAATTTAGATTTATATATAGGTGATAAACTTCTTATAAAAGATGGAAATTTTAAAATAAAAAACGGTAAAAAAGCAGCTATTATCGGTGAAAATGGCTGTGGTAAAACAACTTTAATAAAAGAAATATTAAGAAGAGATACAGAAAACATTAGATTATCAAAGTATATTTCTATAGGATATTTTGATCAAGACCAAGACATTTTAGATAAAGACAAAACAATATTAGATAATATAAAATCAACTAGTTCTTATGATGAAAGCTTTATGAGAATACAATTAGCTGGATTTGGGTTTAAAGGAGACACTATATACAAAAATGTTTCTATATTAAGTGGAGGAGAAAGGGTTAAAGTTGCACTTTGCAAAATAATTTTAAGTGATACTAATACTTTGATTTTAGATGAACCTACCAATTATTTAGATATAAAATCTATTGAAGCTTTAGAAAAGGCACTTATTAATACAGACAAAACAATTGTAATGATATCTCATGATAGATCTTTTATTTCTAGTATATGTAATTATATAATTGAAATAAAAGATACTAAGCTAAATTGTTTTTCAGGTACTTATACTGATTTCACTGAAGAAAAGGTAAACTATGAAACTAAAAAACAGGAGAACCATAGTGAGCGTGAAAAAAAGGGAAACTTATTAATCTTAGAAAATAGACTTTCAAAAATAATTTCAGAGATATCTTTGGAAAAAGATTTGACGATTAAAGAGAAGTTAAATGAGGAATATATTAAATTATTAAACGACATCAAATTATTAAAAAAGTAATCAAATTAAATTATAAAAAACAACTAAATTCCTATTATAAAAAAGAGTGCATATTAAAATTAAATCTATTTTTATTTTGAGACAACCCTTTTTTATCTATCCGATGACTACCCGCTCTAATACTCCCATCTTCTTCAAAGTGGGAATAAAGAGCGGGTAGTCATCGGATAACGATTTCTAAGCTTTAGATGGAGTAAAAACTCCCTCTAAAGCCAAGAACTCTGTTTATATCTTAAATTGTTTTACTAGTGAATTTAATGTATCTGAATAAGAATTTAATTTTTCTGCAGATCCTACTACCTCTTTAAGTCCTGCTGCCTGTTCCTCTGCTGATGCAGTTATTTCTTCAGTAGTTGCTGCTATTTCCTCAGAAACAGAGGATGCCTCATTTATTTTATTTAATATATCATTTTTATTATTATATATAATTTTTTGTGATTCATTAACATTTCTTATGCTTTCTTCTAATTTATCTATAGATTCTCTTATAGTATTAAATGCATTATCTGTAATATTAATTTTGTCCTTAGTATCCTTTTCAAGTTCTATAGTTTCATACATTTTATCTAGTATATCTTTTACTTCTTTATTTATGTTAGAAATAACCCTTTCTATTTCTGAAGCTGAAGTTGAAGATTGTTCTGCAAGCTTCCTTACCTCTTCTGCAACTACTGCAAATCCTTTTCCTGCTTCTCCTGCCCTTGCAGATTCTATACTAGCATTAAGTGCTAATAAAGAGGTTTGTTCTGTTATAGATTGTATTGTCTCTGTTATCATACTTATTTGATTTGAACTTTCTGCTAATGTATCAATTTTATTAGCTAATTCCTGGTTTGATTTAGAATTTAATTCAAATTTATTTTTTAACCCTTTTACAGCTTGTCCACTATCCTTTATAATATTTCTAACTATATCAGATTCTTTGACCATTTCCTTAGAATTTTCCATAGAATTTTCTACTTTATCTGATAAATCACTTATAGAATTTAAACTTCCTTCCATAGACTGAGCTTGATCTGAAGTTGCATCTGCTATATTTTGTACTACTTGTACTATTTCATTTCCTGCCATTTCTGATTGCTCTGTTATATCTTTTAAAATATCTGAAGACTCTTTTACATCAGAAGAAACACTTTTAAGACTATCTAAAATTTTTACTGTTTCTTCTCTCACTATATTAATTCCATCCATTATTAATTCCATCTCATAAATTGAAGTTTCACCCTTATCTATGCTCTGGGTAAAATCTCCATTCTTCATACAGGCTAATGCATCCTCTATTTTTCTTATAGGATTTATTATTTTTTTAGAGAATACTGCTCCTATTGCTAACGCTCCTGCTAAAGATAAAAGGGATATTGTAACTATCATTCTATAATATTTATTAAGTTCAGATTGTATCTCACTATAAGGTAAAAATCCTACAATGCTCCAGGATGTTGCTCCATCTTTTTCTGTTATGACTTTATACTCTTTTCCATTAATTTTTACTTTATCTATAATTCCCTTATTTACTATTTCTTTAGGCCAATTTAAATCTTTTATATTTTTATTTAATTTTTCTTTGTCTTTATGCCCTATAATTGAACCATTTTTATCAACTAATACCACAAAGCCTTCTTTACCAATCTTAGTATTTTTAGCAATGGCAGATAAATCATCTAATTTTATGTCCATACCAATTACTCCAACTAAAGAATCCTTCTCATCCATAACAGCTTTAGCTATAGTTACCATTAAACTATTGGTACCTGCTGTATCTTTGTATGGTTCTGTAATAATAGGGTCTCCTTTCATTTCAACTGCCTTCTTATACCAAGGCCTTGTTCTTGGATCAATGCTATTAACTACATCAGTTTTAGGTGAAAATATAGTATTTCCTTTAACTGTTCCTAGATAAACATTTGTAATTTCAGAATGAGAACTTCTAAAGGCCTCTAATGCATAGAAAAGCCAATTAGCATTATCCTTATTTTTGAGTAAATTTTTAGCATTACCATCATTAACCAAAGTGTTAATTGATTCCATATTATTTTTATTTTTTTGTGCTATCATAGCTTGGAAACTAAGTACGGAATTCTTTGTTGTTGATTCAAAATTACTTTTTAGACTTTTAGTTTGTGAATAATTAGTATATATACCAACAATTAATATAGGAATTAAAGCTACAAATATAAGTAAAGTCGAAATTATACGTTTTATACTTTTGTTTTTCATAAAATGCCCCCCGTTTTATAAAAAATTCTGATAATTTATATTATATTATACTACAAATATTAACAGTTAAATATAATTTTTAATACTATTGTTAATTTATTTGTAATATACCTTAATTAAACTATATTGTAATGCATTCTAATAAACCCTATTATAAGTTAATTATAATAAAATCTATAAAAAACTAAAAGCTATTAAGGGTAAAATATTAATTAAATATAGATATTTTTAGGAATTCATGCAGCTTTAATGAATAGCTTATAAGAAAAGAAAAATAAAAAGAGATTTTTTAGTAATGTAAACTTTTTTAATTTTTCACAAATATAAAATTAAAAGGGATATTAATAATACACTAAAGCTCAATATACAAAACTTCATCTAACTTTTTAAAGCTATATGCTAAAACTATTAATTTAATTTAGCTGTATTCTATAAAACTTAATATAGCTTTAAAAAGATATCCGTTTATAAAGATATTAAAATAATATTTTTATTATAAAATTAAATCATTTAAATTCTAATATTAAAAAATTTTTTTAATATCCCTATAGTATAAGAACACTTTACTATAATTATTAATTCCCTTCTTCTATATTTTGTCCCGTAATCTTTATAATTATTTATTTTAATAATTAGTAATTATACACAATTAAATTTTAAGCAATAAAAAAAGGAGGTCTCAAAATAAATTTAATTTTAAAACCACCAATATAAAAAATACACTTAATAAACTAGTTAATTTCTCTCATAAGTTCTAAATCTGGATTCATTAAGAACTACTAGAGCTTATTCACATGTTTATTACGTGCATTTTTTTATCTCTACTATATTAAAATTAAACATAGTATATTATAATTTAAAATTTTAATCAAAATAATGTTTTACATCTAATCCACCAAAAGCTGCTATACAATTAACTTTTAGAGTTGGTCCTCCATTATTCATATTTCTATTTCTAGTTTTATTACTCCATCCACCAAATATTGGTATACCAGTTATAACCACATTCCAATTTTCAGGAACTACTATATCTACTCCTCCAAAAGCTACGAATACATCTATATAAGCGCCGTCAAAACCCAACTGGGCATCTAATAAATCTAAATCTACTCCTGCAAATATAGTTGTTATACTTCCACCCTTAAAAGCTTTTGAATTATTCTTAGTTCTAGCTCCTGAAAATATTGCTCCTGTTTTTACAAAATCCTCTGAATTTTGTCCTCCGAAAAAAGTTCTATCTTTCGCTCTAAAGCTTTCCTTATAAGATAATAAATAAAAACCTATTAAAAGAAAAATTCCTGCCCAAAAGAATTTAGATACATTATATAATATATTTAAATTCCTTAATTGAAACATTACTCCTAACAATATTAATACAATTCCATTTACATATGAAACTGATTTTTCTAGAAGTTTTTTGACACCAATAACTATTAATATAATTGGCCAATAATTACTTATAATATTTCCAAAATCCCATAAATTTAATGCTTCTAAAAATATTCCTAAGCCTATAACAAGAAATATAATACCTAAACTACTTTTACCCTTCACTTTTTATCCCTCCATTTATAAAATTATTTTTTTATTTACTAAATCCTCAATCTCATATTAATATAATAAAGCAGTTAATTATTATTAATCTTATTATATAAGAAAAATGAATTATATGTTAGTATCTAAGGTAATTTTTCACTATGACAAAAGTAATTATTTATTATATCGTAAAGGAAAATTATATATTAACAAAAATAGTAGTTCACCTCATTAAGTGCTTTTAAATTTTAAGAGTGCTAAAATTTATTAAGTCTGTATTACTTTTAAATAATATCTTTACTATCTAAGTTTTAATTAGCATAGCTTTATAATAAAGTTATAACTTTATATAATAAAAAACAAAACTTCAGCAAAACTTAGGTAAATTGTCATAATTTTGACCTAATATTTTACTGAAGTCTTATATTTTTTATAGGGATAATTTAATTATTATTTTATTGAAGTTATATATTTACTAGGCTCCTAAATTTGTGTTAGCCTTTTTATTTTTATTTAAAGTATTGTAAGCCTCTACTGCAAGTACTACAGCTAATACAAGTAATATTACTGCCATTACTCCTAATATATAATTGGGTTTTGCTCCAAATAAATAGGATTTTATTATTAAGAATAGTGCAGATAGTGTTACTGCAAACATGAAAATCATTGGTATTATTATCATTATTGTCTTCTTTCCTCTTCTTGAAAGCCATGCTGTTAATGACAATAATGCTAATGCAGCTAATAATTGATTTGCTGAACCAAATATTGGCCATATTTTTTCATATCCATATAATATTAGTCCTAATGCACAAAATACTGTTATTAATGTTGACACATACATATTAGTAAATACTGATTTCTTTTCCCCCTCTTTTTCATTAGAGCCTTGGAAAAACTCTTGGAATATATATCTTCCTATTCTTGTAGCTGTATCCAAACTTGTTAAAGCAAAGGCAGAGAAGGATAATGTTACGAATACTTTACCTATAGCTAATGGTATTCCAAAGGAATTCATAAAGGCTGCACAACTGTTAGCAAAAATTTCTGCTGGTGTACCTTTAGCTTTAGCAACATATCCTACAGCAATTAAAGCTATAATAGCTACAACTCCTTCAATTAACATGGAACCATATCCTATAAGTTGAGTATCCTTTTCACTATTTAATTGTTTTGAAGATGTTCCTGAACTTACTAAAGAGTGAAATCCTGAAACTGCTCCACAAGCTACTGTTACAAATAAGAATGGGAATAAAGTTTGACCTTTTACCGTAAATGATGTGGTTGGTGCCAATTGCATAGTTGGATGAAGAACTAATATACCTATAAAAGCTCCTATAAGCATAGCATACAACAAAAATGAGCAAAGATAATCTCTTGGTTGAAGAAGTAACCAAACTGGCATAGTAGATGCTGCAGTAATATATATTAAAAGTATTATTTGCCATTGAAACTTACTTAATTTTAATACTGGAAATCTATATCCTATATATATGCAGAAAAATAATAAAGCAACGCCCACTACTGTAGACAACCCTACTGGAGCATTTCTTCTATATACAAAAAATCCAAAACCCATAGCTAAAAATATAAAGAGAATTGATGCTGTCCCAGAACGTGCTCCTGTTAAAAGTTCTGGTGTTTGTGGATTATATGCAAAAGTAGAAGCACAAATATCTGTAAAGGCTGCTACAACTAGAACTAATGTAACCCAAGCAAAAACATTAAATAATTTTTTACCCTTTTCACCTATATTAACACGAATTATCTCTCCTATAGAGTTTCCTCCATGTCTTATAGATGCAAATAAAGAACCAAAATCATGAACACCACCTATAAAGATACTTCCTATAACAATCCATAACATTACAGGAACCCATCCAAATATAGCTGCTTGTATAGGCCCTGCTATAGGCCCTGCCCCTGCTATAGATGAGAAATGGTGACCTAATAAAATTTTAGCATCTGCTGGACAATAATCCACATTATCAAATTTAGTATGAGCTGGTGTTTGCTTACTTATATCTATGCCCCAGTGTTTAGCAAGCCATCTACCGTAGGTTAAATAAGCAATCAAGAATAAAATGATACCAGTTAAAAGTAACACTACTGAGTTCATAAAAACCCCTCCTAATTTTTATTAAAGTGTTTTTGATACACCTTTTTAACAAATTTACCAGCTTTATTAGTTATAACTTCTTTATTTTTTAAATCTATCAAAATTAATCTTATATCGCACCATCCAAACCAATAAAATTTATAAGCCTTTGCAAATTTAAACTTTTTAACATATTGTTTTATATTATAATCAATGGAATTTTCACTTATTAATATGCCTGTTAAATAGGAACTTTTATGATCTTTATGAGGTGTTACACATAGTTTCTCTGCTTCTATGAGCATATCTATATGGTTATCTAATGTTTCTTTTGAAATGTTATCTAAACGTTTTACAAAACAAAATTCATTTGTTTCAAAGCTATCAATAATATCTTTTTCTGTAATCATTGTTCTAACATTAATTAATTTACAATGAGCTAAAATATCTAAATGATTTTCTAAAAAATAAGTATCTTTCTTTATTTTAAAATGGGATCTGTATGAATTTTCTAACTTACTAATATATAATTCTCCATCCATAAATTCCCTACCCCCTACTTTAAATAAAGCATAACACTTTGATAAATACTAATCAAACTTCATATATCTTTATTTATGTTAAAATTTGTCTGTATATTTTTCAATATTAAAAATTATCTGGGAATATTAATATTTTATGTAAATTTTAACAAAAGGGTGCCATTATAAAAATAAAATAGATTTAATTTTAACACTTCTAAAATAAAAAATACACTTCATAAACCACTTTATTTCTCTAAAAAGTTCTAAATATAGCTTTATTAAAAATTTTCTTCCAGATGAAAACACTATAATTACTTATAGCTTTTCACACTATAAATAATTGAGTTAAATCCCCCTACTGCTTAAAAACTAATAAAGCTCATTAATAGGTTTATAAAATGTATTTTTTCTAGATTAAAATCAAATCTATTATTATAAATTTATTTTTTCTAAAAATTTATATATACGTTCTTTATACTCTTCTTTATTTTTCATATAAGACTCTGCATGATCTGCATTGGGAGCTAAATATATATCTTTTACTCCTATTTTTTTATTTTTGTACATATCTATGCTCATTTCCTTTGGTATATATTTATCTTCCATACCATGTATAAAAAGTATAGGTGTTTCTACTTTTTCTATATCTTTTATAGGTGATACTTGTGAAAAAAATAATCCAATCCTTAATTTGCTTATAAAACTTGCTACGGTTGTAAATGGAAAGCTAGGCAATTTATAATCTTCTTTTAGCCTCAACTGTAATATATCTTTCATACTGGAGTATGGGCAATCTGCAACATAAAATGCTATTCTATCATCAATAGCTGCATTTTGAAGTATAGTACCTGCTCCCATAGATTCTCCATGAATGCCAACTATAGAATCTTGGCCGTTTCTTTCAAACACCCAATCCGCAACAGCTTTTAAATCTTGTTTTTCATAATAACCAAAAGTAGTATTTTCTCCACCACTACTTCCATGATTTCTATGATCATATATTACTCCATTAAAACCTTTATCCATGAATATTTTCATATATTTCACGGAATTATACAAATTACACTTAATCCCATGGCATATTATTACAGTTTTCTTCGAATTTTTTCCTGGGAAATACATTCCCTTTAAATCATATCCAAAGGGGGATTTTATAGTAATTTCTTGTCTTTCTAATTTATTAAATTCTTCTTCTACAAATCCACCCTGTTCTATTTCCTTTTGATAAGTAAATTCTGCCTTTCTTACTATTGGATAAATAACTGCATCTATTAATCTCCAAGATACAACAAAAACTATAACCAATAATAATATTAATAAAATCAATAATATTACTTTCATATTATCCCCCTAACTACAAAACTAATAATTGCTATTTTTAATATACCCACATTTTATTCCATATAAACCAAAATATCAAATACATAATACTTTTAATATTATATCTCATTTAAATTATTTAATATATATTATTAGTTTAATAATTGTAATAGTTTGGGTGAATTAACTTTTCCTATCTGTAAAATAATAAAAGCATTATCAGAATTTACTAAAATAAACAATTCCGATAATGCTCATATTTAATTTTAAACCTTATAGTTAAATATACTTTATTTTGAGTACTCTTCTAATAATTTTTCTATAGTATAAGTACATCTGTTGCCCCTGCAAGCTCCAGTGCCTGCTC
Organism: Clostridium sporogenes; assembly: GCF_001889325.1. Classification (NCBI taxonomy): domain Bacteria; kingdom Bacillati; phylum Bacillota; class Clostridia; order Eubacteriales; family Clostridiaceae; genus Clostridium; species Clostridium sporogenes. The sequence goes on from NZ_CP013243.1 coordinate 1,664,278, forward strand.
CAGTAGCTTTTCTAACTTCTTCCACTGTTCTAGCTCCTGATTTTATCGCATTTTTTATAGTTAATCTATTTATATTTTTACATATACATACTTTCTTCAATTTATCCATTATTTGTTCATTTACGTTATTATCCATTATTATCTCCTATCCCTACATAATATTTATTATTTATTAATAATAAATATTATAAACTATTTTTATATTAAAATCCAGTACATAATAATACAAGCATGACATCCATCACTTATTGACACTCTATATTATAATAAACAAAATACAATGTTTATATAAATTTTATCTATTCTTTTTTATAAAATATGTCTGAAATTATCTATTTACTTCTGAACAGTTAGCATATACACACCAGTATACAAAAAATTTTTGTGCTATTAAATTTATTTAAAATATTTTTATGCTAGCATATATAATATATTAAAATTAACATTTATAATGTATAAACTTAAAATATAATCTAGTATACATTTGGAAAATATAACAAATATTATTATGAGAGGTATGTTTGAAGATGAAAAAGGTATAGCTACTGGCCTATTTAATAAAATGTATAATCAATTTCCAAAAGGCACAGAAATTACAGTAACTACATATAGAGAAAATGATACTAAAGGAAAATCTGCAAGAGCATTATATAAAAAATTAGGATTTATTGAAGATGAACTAATTATGGAATTTGGGTATCCATGTCAAAGATTTATTTTTAATGACAAATAAAGATTATATAATTAAAGTTAGAAATAATTAACTTTTTTCATTCCTTACTTAAAAATAGCTATGGATATTGCTAAGGTATTTAATACTACCGTTGAAGAATTGTTTAAGTTTGAAGATTAATTTTGATTATGATAAGTAAAACTTTATAATCGAAATTATATAAAATAAACTAATCCCAGAAATATTAAAATCAACTAATTATATATGGTATACGTAATAAAAAATATTGCAAAACAACTTATATATATTTATTAAAATAATGGATAAAATAATATAAAAATAATAATTAGGTGATTTAATGATTTTTAATATAATAGTTGCTTTTATAATTCCTTGGATATCCGGTATAGTATTTTATTTTACAGATAGAAAAGTTCTTTTTACTATAGCACCTTTTCAAAGTGTTGTAGCATTTACAGTAAACTCATTTGGATTTTTTTATAAATTCTGGAGTATATATCCTCATGAATATGGTAAGTTCGCTAGTATGTCCTATGATTTAGGTATATACCCAATACTTTCAGTTTACTTAATACATTATATTAATAAAACAAAACTTAATCCTTACCTACTTATAATGATTGTAACAATTTTTACAACATTTCTTGAATGGCTTGGCATATTAAGTGGGAAAGTACTATATTCAAATGGTTGGAATTTAGGCTTTACTTTTATTAGTTACTTACTACCCTACTTAATAAACTACTGGTTTTATATACAACTGAAAAAAATGAAGATATTTAATTAACTTACTTAACCTCTTATGATACTTAATAATGTAAAAAATCAGCACTTAAAAGGGAGTTATACTACCTTTCCTAAAAAAGAGAATACAGTATAACTCCCCAAAAGTTAAAAATTAAAATAAAAAGTACAAGTAATCTATTTTATATATTCAGTAACTAAATTGGTAAAAAGAATACCTTCTAAATGATCTATTTCATGACAGAAACATTTCGCTAAATCTCCTGTACCTGTTAGCATAATCTTCTTACCATATTCATTTAATGCTTGTATGGTTACCTTTTTAGGTCTTTTTAGTTTTCCCCATGTATTAGGAATACTTAAACAACCCTCTATAACTTCTTGAGTTCCTTCTTTGTTAATTATCTTTGGATTAACTAATTTTATAAGCCCTTGCCCCATATCAATTACAACCAATCGTTTTAATATACCAACTTGTGGTGCAGCCAGACCTCCACCATTTTCTGTATTATACATAGTATCTGCCATATCATTTAATATTTGTCTTATTTTATCATCTACTACTTCAACTACTTTGCTCTTTTTTCTTAATATTTCATCATCAAACATCCTAATTTGTCTTAATGCCATTTAAAATACACCTCTACTTTGCCGTGCCCTGGATTTTCTTTCACTTTCCTCAAAGAGAAAAACCTCTTCTATAGAACGATGAAATATTTTGCAAATATCATAAGCCAACCATATAGATGGTTCAAACTTTTCTGTTTCAATAGCATTAATTGCTTGTCTTGACACACCTACAAGTTTTCCTAATTGTTCTTGTGTTAATCCAAAAACCTCACGAAATTCTTTTATTCTATTTTTCATTAATAATCACTCCTGTAATGTTAACCTTACATTGCAAATATATCAGCTAACCATTCTGATGTCAAGTTAACCTTACAAAACATACAATAAATATATTAATAATATATCATATAAGGAAAGTGCGTCGCACTTTCCTTATTTCATGAACTTTTCTATTTCTTCTATGCTTTTAATTATATCCTTACTTAAAACCTCACAACCATCTTCTGTTATTAAGAGATCATCCTCTATTCTGATTCCAATACTTTCTTCTTCTATATAAAGACCTGGTTCATTAGTTATAACCATGCCTGGTTTTAATTCTACTTCATAACTTCCTACATCATGGGTATCTAATCCTAAATAATGTCCAAAACTATGGAAATAATATTTTCTTAATTCTTTTTCATCTTGTAATATTCCTAATTTTTTGCATCCTTCTGATAATGTCTTTTTAGTTATATCTTCTATTTCCTTAAAGGTAACCCCTGGTTTTGCATTTTTAATTATAGCTTTATTAGCTTCTAAAACTACTTTATATACTTCCTTTTGTCTTTCTGTAAACTTTCCATTAGCAGGAAAAGTTCTTGTTATATCACCATTATAATATTTATATTGAGCTCCTAAATCACAAAGGATTAAAGAGTTATTTTCTATTTTACAATTATTTTCGCTATAATGTAGCACTGTAGCGTTTTTTCCAGCTGCTGCTATAGTTTCAAAGGCATAATCTGTAACACCATTTTTCTTTAAGGAAAAGTCAAAATATGCTTCCACTTCATATTCCATCATATTTGGCTTTATATTTTTCATCATATTATATATACCTTCTTTAGTTATATCTATAGCTTTTTTGATTAATTCTATTTCCTCTTCACTTTTTGTTGTTCTTAAATAGCATATATTTTTATAGATATTTTCTATTTTTACATAAGGATATTTTTCTCTTAATTCTTTAGCAAAAATTTGAGCTGGTGTAAAATTTTCTTCCCACTCTCTTCTCTCTAAATCTAAGTATACTTTATTAAATCCACTTCTATTTATAAAGATCGGAAAATCATCAAAGAATTTATCCACATACTCTATATTTTTTATTCCACTTACTTCTTTAGCTTTCTCTTCATTAATAGTCGCTCCTACCCATCTTGCCATTACTGGATCTGGTCTTTGTATATATAACTGTTCTTTTATTTTTCTATTTTTCTTAGCTATGATTAATATTATCTGCTCTTCTTCTATTCCAGTTAAATAATAAAAGTTTCTGTTAGGTGTAAATGGATAGGTTTCGTCTGCTGACTTATAAGGTGCCTTGCCTGCAAATATAACAATTATTCCCTCTTCTATACTCTCCCCTAATTTTTTTCTGTTTCTCATAAAAAATTCTTTATTCACAAAAATCCCCCTAATTAATTTATTTAAATATCTTATTAAAGTTTAATAAAAATTGAGTATAATTATATTAATACTAATACCATAAAATGTAATTTATTTCAATCTTATATATTATAAACTACACATTTTAAATTAATTATTGTATGTTTAGCCGCTATATCCCTATAGTTTTTGATTTATTCATTTTTTAACTTTCTACTTATACACATTATAATCTTCTTACCCCGCACTACTTATATTAGTACCATCATATTTCAACTCCCTAATATATTTTTCAAGCAAAATTCCTGATATTATAAAAATTACTACCCCTATAAAAAAAGTTCTAATATTAGAATTAATATATAAAAAATTGAATCCATTAGTTAACATATGGGAAACCATACATAATACTACAGATCTTGTTTTATAATATATTATCCCAAGAAGTATTCCGAAAATTATGGCATTAATAATTTGAGGAATGTATATATGGCATAATGCAAATACAACTGATGAAACAATTATACTAGTTATTGGTTTATACTTATTTAAAAGCCCTTCTAAAATAATTCCTCTGAAAACTATTTCTTCAAAAATAGGTGCTATTATTACCTCTAAAATAAATATTTGATATAGATTTTGTGTATCTTTTGCTAATGCCTCTATAGCCTCTTTAGATAATAGGACTTTTATTAGCATTATACCAATTGAATTTTGAAACCACATAAAAAATCCTAATATAAAAAAAGCTGTGCATAATAATATTTTAAAATTAAATTTTTCAATATATTTTATCTTAAAACTAGGTTCAATATCTGCTCTTATTATCTTTAAGATAAATATTATAATTAATCCCTTTGAAATTAAATCGCTTAACACGCTTAAAACTAATTCTAAAACTTTATTCGAATTAACATAAGTAGTTTCTAACATCATATTAAAAGGAATAGGGAAAAAATAAAATGCTGCAACAATAAACATTGCTATTGCCAAGGCACCTAACACAGACAATTCAAAATTACTCTCAATTACTTCATTTTTATACAAATAATCGCCTACATTTCTCTAAAAAAACATCCATAGATTTGTGTAAATCAAATCTATGGATCTCCTTTATTTATTATCTTTGTTTAACAAATCACCTATTGCAGCAATGCTACCTAATGAAGACAATGTTTCATTTGGTAATATTAATTTATTAGCTGGGTTTTTAGCCATTTCTTTTAGTGCATCTACTTGTTTTAGAGCAATAACTACTTCATTTGTACCTGATTCTATTATAGAAGCATTAACCTTTCTTATAGCTTCTGACTCTGCATTAGCTATTTGCTCTATAGCTCTAGCTTTACCTTCCGCTTCTAATAATTGAGATTCTCTTAGTCCTTCTGCTCTTCTTATGTTAGCTTCCTTCTCTGCTTCTGATTGTAATATTTTAGCTTGTTTATCCCCTTCTGCTCTTGCTATTTCTGCTTGTTTTTGCCCTTCTGCTTGAAGTATAGCAGCTCTTTTATCTCTTTCTGCTCTCATTTGTTTTTCCATAGCTTCTTGTATTTCTCTTGGTGGATCTATATTTTTTATTTCTACAGATAAAATTTTAATACCATAAGCATCTGTAATTTCATCTATTTGTTCAAGTAATTTTGAATTTATTTTATCTCTTCCTGATAAAACTTCGTCTAAAGTCATATTACCTACTATATTTCTCATATTTGTTATAGTAGAATATGTTATACCTGCTTTATAGTCTTCAATATTATAAACCGCATCTTTAGAATTCATTATTTTGTAAAATATAACATTATCTATAGATATTTTTACATTATCTTGTGTAATAACACTCTGTGGATCTATATCTATTATTTGCTGCTTTGTAGAAATTTTTTTCCTTACAAAATCCCCAAAGGGCACAATTATATGCCAACCTGGCTCTAAAGTTCTATGATATTTACCAAATCTTTCTACAATAGAAACATAACCTGTATTTACAACTTTTATAGACAGTAAAAATGTTACTAATATAATAACTAATAATACAATTGTAAGTATCGCCATACTTATTCCTCCTCTACCTTTTCAACAAAAATTTTGTTACCTTTTACTGAGATTATTTTTACCTTATCTCCCTTTTTTATATAATTCCCACTATTCGTGACTCTCCAATATACACCTTGGAATTTTAGCACCCCCTCATCTTTTATATCTTTATCTGCAATAAAAATTTCTCCAACATAATTTCTTTCAATAGATAATGTAGAGTTCTCCTGTTTTTTAATAATCTTCTTTACCATTGGATAACCTAATACCATACATAAAATACTAATTAATACAAAAGCAATAATTTGTGTAGACATAGAATATCCTAATATTTGAACTATAAGTGCAGCTATAGCCCCTAAAGTGAACCAAACAAATAAAAAAGAACTAGTAGCAAGATCCAACAGCAAAGCGGCAGTCCCAATTATTATCCAAAGAATAATGCTAAAATTACTCCACATACTCTCCCTCCCTCTTGAATTATTACTATTATTATACATTATAATCTTATAAATAATATAAATAAATAGTTTTTAACTTAATAAACTATTTATATTATTATGATATAGTTTTATAATAAAATGTGCTTTGCATAATTTTTTATTAATATTTTATATTAAAGTTTAATTATTTACCTTTAATTTGATATAATTATAGGGTAATAATATTTTAAATGGAGGATTTTATATGAATAATTCGCAATATTACATAAGAGTATCTACTGCTTGTCCTGTAACTAATGTAGCAGATATAGATTTTAATATAGAAAACATAAAAAAATGTATAGATATGTGTATAGAAAAAAAATCAAAATTAATAGTTTTTCCAGAACTTTGTATAACCTCTTATACTTGTGGAGAACTTTTTTCACAAAGCTTATTAATATCCAAAACTCTAGATGGAATACATAATATATGTAAATATTCTATAGACAAAGATGTTTTAATAGCTGTAGGAGCACCTTTATTATATAAAAATAGTCTTTATAATTGTGCTGTTATAATATTTGGAGGAAAAATACTAGGTATTGTCCCTAAAAGTTATTTACCTAATTATTCAGAGTTCTATGAAAAAAGATGGTTCACAGAAGGGTATAAAATAAAAAGTGAAAGAATTAATTTACCTTTCCAAAAAAACATTCCTTTTGGAATTAACCTTATTTTCTCCGATAAAATTTTCAAATTTGCTTTTGAAGTATGTGAAGATCTTTGGGTTACAATTCCACCTAGTAGTTATCTTGCATTAATGGGAGCTAATATTATTGGAAATTTATCTGCCTCTAATGAAATAGTTAGCAAATCAGATTATAGACGAAATTTAGTTGCATCTCAAAGTGGTAGATGTTTAGCCTCCTATGTATATTCCTCATCAGGTGTATATGAATCTTCTACGGACTTAGTATTTAGCGGTCATTTATTAATTGGAGAAAATGGCTCTATATTAAAAGAAAATAAAAGATTCCAAAGAGAAAATGAAGTTATTACAAGTATTATAGATATAGATAAAATTAATAGTGAAAGGCTTAAAAATGTAAGCTTTACAGATAACTCAATGAATATGAATTTGGAATTAGAAGAGATAACATTTAAATTTGCAATTAACGATGTTGGTGACTTTGATAGACCTATAGATAAATACCCTTTTGTTCCTTCTAATGAAGAAGAAAGAGCAATAAGATGCAAAGAAATATTTAATATACAAACCTCAGCTCTAGCTAAAAGACTTGATCATACTAATATGAAAAAAGCAGTTATGGGGATCTCTGGTGGATTAGATTCTACCTTAGCTTTATTAGTTATAGCTAAAACCTTTGATAAATTAAATATTCCTAGAGAAAATATAATAACTATAACAATGCCTGGTTTCGGGACTACGGATAGAACCTATAATAATGCTGTAAGTCTATGCAAACACTTAAATACAACCTTAAAAGAAATAAATATAGTGGATGCAGCATTGCAACATTTTAAAGATATAGGCCATGACAAGGATATACATGATGTTACCTACGAAAATGTTCAAGCAAGAGAGCGAACTCAAATACTTATGGATATAGCCAATAAAGAAGGTGGCTTAGTTATAGGAACTGGTGATTTATCTGAATTAGCTTTAGGCTGGTGTACTTACAATGGAGATCATATGTCCATGTACAGTGTAAATTGTTCTATTCCTAAAACCTTAGTAAGATATTTAGTAAGATATGTAGCTGAAAATGAAGTATCAAAAGAAATATCAGAAATACTTATAGATATATTAGATACCCCTGTAAGTCCTGAACTACTACCAAAGGATAAGGAAGGTAACATTACTCAAAAAACTGAAGATATAGTAGGCCCTTATGAGTTACATGATTTCTTCCTTTATTATTTTATTCGTCAAGGAGCTACTCCAGATAAAATAAAACAATTAGCTAAGATAGCTTTTAAAGATTCCTATGATAAGGAAACTATTGATAAATGGTTCTCTTATTTTATAAGAAGGTTCTTTACTCAACAATTTAAACGTTCCGCGGTACCAGATGGTCCTAAAGTTGGAACTATAAGTTTATCCCCTAGAGGAGATTGGAGAATGCCATCAGACGCAAGTTTTAACCTTTGGAAACAAAAATAATTTTAATTTTTATATTTCCGTCTTTAAAATTAAATCTGTTTTATTTTGAAGCATACTATGTTTTTATAATTCATATATAAAAAATAACTAGCCATAAAAATCATGTGTTTTAATGATTTTTATGGCTAGTTTTAAACTAAAAATACTTTTTATAAAAAATATTAAAGCACAATAAAATTACTTATATATGTCTACAATAAGTCCTGTTATATCATCTATAGTTTTGGCTATATCTAAATTTTCTTTTTCCGCACTTAGTAACATTTCTGTCAATTCCTCAAGTTTTTCATCTACTGTTTCTACTGTAATAAAGTATTGAGTTTGCCAAAAACTTATATCCTTTTTTACGGAATACATATATTCTAAAACTGATTTTAAATATTCTTTTATCATTCTTTTATATGCTTTAACATCAGCATAACATTTAGTTATAGCTAACCTATTTCCTTTTTTGTTTATATCCTCCAACATTTTTTTTAATTCTTGCTCTGATTTTTGCTGACGAGCAAAATTAAAATTTTGAGAGAATCCTTTTTTATTTTCTATTGTTCTTTTATTTTCTGTTTGTATAGGTGAATTGGTTCCTACTCTTTTGATTTCCAAATAAAATCACTCCATTAAATATTTTTATGTTATATATATTATAGCTAAATTTCTTTTAAAAATATAGATAAATATAATATGTTTTGTTTGTAAAACAACTATATTTTTCATTTAATGCTTTTTTATTTTTATAAAATATAAAAAAAGTATTAAATATGCACTATAAATTTAATACTTACAAAAAAATTACTTTGTATAACTTTAACATTATAAACCAAAAAAGACTGATTTAGAATCAGTCCTATGATATGTTATATAATCTCTCGACCTATGCCGAGTATGTTATTCAATTTAAAGAAAGGATATATGAGATATAATCTCCTAACCTCTGCTAGGTATGTTTCTCTTGAACACAATTGTTATTATACCATTAAACAAAAAATTATACAACATAAATTTATAAAAATTTAATATTTTTTTATTAAATTCTTTATAATTTTTGTTTTAACTACAAATCTAGCGAAATTTTTATTTTAGAATCTAAAAGTTGCATGAATTTGTCTGATAAAGTAGCTACGTGTCTTCCAAGTCTAGCTTTTGACACAATTCTTATTTGTTCCGCTAACACTGTTCCTGTTATTTCCATTTTTTCTCCCTTAACTAATTCAAAATCTCCATTTCTTATGGAAATATGTACAGCTATCTTCTTTGGCCTATTAGAAATGGGTACTACTATGGTTGTAGGTGCATTTTGGTTCCCTGTGTCATTTTGTATAATAATAACTGGTCTAATTTTATTTTCTTCTGATCCTATATTTTGACCTAATTCACAGGTCCAAACTTCACCTCGTTTAGGAACTATCCTAATTCTATTCTTGACATTATTATTCATTTCTATACCATCATTTACCCATTCTACATATTTATATAGTTTACTTAATGCGTATGATTTCTCTTTTAAAGTTTTAGCATTCTTATTTTTATCTATTTTATTGTTAACCCTATTTATGTATTCATCTAATAACTTATGTATTTGACTTTCTGTATCTTTTATGTATTTTCCTAATTCTTCACTGTTCATATCATTTAAGTTTTTCATTGCTCTTTCCCCCTATAACAATTATATAATACCAAAATTTGAAAGAGAAATAAAATTTATTAATAATCTATTTATCTATCATTTACCTACATTATTTATATTATTCTATTAGAAAATATAGTATTCATAGGTTATAATTAATTTGTCTTTTATTTTTTTATGAGGTGATATTAATGCTTAAATATTTAAAAATGTTTTGGAGTTTCTTTAAAATAGGTGCTTTTACCTTTGGTGGAGGCTATGCAATGATTCCACTTATAGAGGAAGAGGTTGTAAATAAAAACTCTTGGATATCTAAAGAAGATTTCTTAGATATACTTGTAATATCTCAATCTTTTCCTGGTGCTTTAGCGGTAAATTGTTCTACCTTTATCGGATATAAAATAGGAAATTTACCTGGAGCTATACTTGCTCTTTTAGGAACCATATTACCATCCTTCTTTATAATATTATGTATTGCAAGCTTTTTTATGCAATTTAGAAATAATTATTATGTAGATTTAATATTCAAAGGTATAAATGGAGCCGTTCCTGTACTAGTGTTAGTAGCGGTAATAAGCCTTTCTAAATCTATTAAAAAAAATTACATTAATTATACCATAATTATATTAACAGTGGTACTTTTAAAATTCTTTAATATGCACCCTGTTATAATTATACTTCTTTCTGGAGTATATGGTTATATTTTTCTTAGAAAGAAGGTGCAGTAATGAAAACATTACTAGAATTATTTTTTTCTTTCTTTAAAATAGGTATGTTTAGTTTTGGTGGTGGTTATGCTATGCTTCCACTTATAGAAAGAGAGATTGTACACAATAAGCATTGGATAAGTTACAAATCCTTTATAGACATTATAGGTATATCTCAAATGACACCTGGTCCTATAGCTATAAACTCTGCCACCTTTGTAGGATATAATGTAGCTGGATTCAAGGGAAGCTTAATGGCTACTCTAGGGGTTATAACCTTCTCTTTTATTTTGGTAACAGTAGCAACCCATTTTATTATAAAGTTTAAAGAATCAAATGCTTTAAAATCTGCTCTAATGGGAATGAGACCTGCTCTTATAGGTCTTATAATATACGCTTTTTTAAACTTAGCCTCTCAATCCTATATAGATTTAAAGAGTATAATAATAGGGATAATAACCTTTATACTTTTGCTCTCTAAAAAAATACACCCTATTGTAATCATAGTAATCTCTGGACTTTTAGGAATAATTTTTTATGGATTTATTCCCCTTTAAAATGCTTTAATAAATATTGTACTTAATAGAACATTATGCTATAATTTGAAATGTCATGAAGACAAAGGGGAGTAGCAAAAGTTAAGTACTTTAAACTATTCGTCATTACGGATTAAGATCCCGGATAGTTTGCTCTTTAAGAGATTGCAAGACCTTTGTCCTATATAAATATAGGACAAAGGTCTTTTTATTTATAAAAATATAATTATAAATATTTTTTATAATTATATTTTATATCTATATAATAACTTTATAATATTCTTGTAGATAACCTCTTAATGAATTTAAAATATTTTTTATTAATTTCAAATATTATAGATTTATTTTATAATATATAAAATTTTACAAACAATAATAGCGAGGTGAATATTATGTGGTTTAACAAAACTTCTCAGGAAATATTAGAAGAACTTACTGTAGATCCTTCCAAAGGTTTGAGTTCTGAGGAAGTAGAAAAGAGAAAAGAAAAGTATGGCCTGAATAAATTAAATTCTAAAAAACAAAAATCTTTATTAAAAATGTTTTTTGAACAACTAAATGACATCCTAATTTATATACTATTGGCTGCAGCTATAATTTCTGGGGTTTTAGGTGAAGTTAGTGATGCAATAATAATAGCTATAGTTGTTATTATTAACACAGTTATAGGGGTTGTGCAAGAATCAAAGGCTGAAAAAGCTTTGGAAGCTTTGAAACAGCTTTCCACCCCAAAAGCCTTAGTAAAAAGAAATGGAGAAAACATAGAAATTCCATCAGAAGACGTAGTTCCAGGAGATGTAATAGTTTTAGATGCCGGTAGATATGTTCCTTGTGATTTACGACTTATAGAAACTGCTAATCTTAAAATAGAGGAATCTGCTCTTACAGGTGAGTCTGTTCCTGTTGAAAAACACGCTGAAGAAAAGCTTGAAGATCCTAAAACACCTTTAGGTGATCAAAAAAATATGGCCTTTATGTCTACCCTAGCTACTTATGGAAGAGGTATTGGTATTGCTGTAGGCACAGGTATGAATACTGAAATAGGTAAAATAGCTAAGATGCTTGAGGGAGAAGATAAAGAACTCACTCCTCTACAAAAAAAGTTAGCTGAATTAGGTAAAATCTTGGGTTTTGCTGCTTTAGGTATATGTGCTTTGATGTTTTTTGTGGGCTTACTTCAAAAAAGAGATATTTTAGAAATGTTTCTAACTGCTATAAGCCTTGCTGTTGCTGCTATTCCTGAAGGGCTTCCTGCTATAGTTACTATAGTCTTAGCCATGGGAGTTCAAAGAATGATAAAAGAAAATGCAATAATTAGAAAACTCCCTGCTGTAGAAACTTTAGGCGCTGTTAATATTATATGCTCAGATAAAACTGGTACTTTAACTCAAAATAAAATGACCGTAATCAAATTTTATACTAATAATGAAATACAAGATATAGATAAGTTAAATATTGAAGATAATATTCATAAAATGCTCCTTGAAAATTTAGTTTTATGTAATGATGCCACTTTCTCTAAGGATTCAAGTACTGGTGATCCTACTGAAATAGCTTTATTAGAGGCAGGAGCTAAGTATAATATTGTTAAGAACAACATAGAAAATGAACATAAAAGAATAGATGAGATTCCTTTTGATTCTGATAGAAAATTAATGACTACTGTAAATAATTTTGATGATAAAAATTATGTAATGACTAAAGGTGCTATAGATAATTTATTAAAAATAAGTACTAATGCTTATATAAATGGAGAAATAGTTCCTTTAACAGATGAAATAAAAGAAAATATAATGAATGCATCTAATGAGATGTCTAAAAATGCTCTTAGGGTTTTAGGAGCTGCTTACAAAACATTAGAAGATACTAACTACAATAAAGAAAATTTAGAAATGGATTTAACTTTTATCGGTCTAGTAGGTATGATAGATCCACCTCGTGAATCTGTAAAAGGTTCTATTTTTGAATGTAAAAATTCTGGTATAAAAACTATAATGATTACAGGTGACCATAAAGTAACTGCTTTTGCTATTGCAAAGGAATTAGGTATAGCAGAAGATGAGTCTCAAGCTATATTTGGATATGAGCTAGATGATATGCCAGATTCAGAATTAAGCTCTAAAATTGAAAATTTAAGAGTTTTTGCTAGAGTATCTCCAGAACATAAAGTTAAAATAGTAAAAGCCTTAAAATCTAAAGGCAATATAGTTTCTATGACTGGTGATGGTGTTAATGATGCTCCTTCACTAAAAGCTGCAGATATAGGTGTTGCTATGGGTATAACAGGTACAGACGTTGCTAAAGGTGCTTCTGATATGGTATTGACAGATGATAATTTCTCTACTATAGTATCTGCAATAAAAGAAGGAAGAAATATATATAACAATATAAAAAAATCTATTGTATTTCTTTTATCCTGTAATCTTGGAGAAATTTTGGCTCTATTTATAGGTATACTTCTTGGTTGGCCTGCTCCATTAAGACCTATACACCTTTTATGGGTTAACTTAATAACAGATAGCTTACCAGCTTTATCTTTAGGTATAGATCCTGGTGATCCTGATATTATGGATGAAGATCCAAGAGATCCTAAGGAAAGCTTATTTGCAGGTGGTGCAGGTATTTCACTTATACTAAATGGCTTATTAATAGGTGTACTTACATTAGTAGCCTTTGAGGTTGGAAGAATAAGATACTCTGATTCATTAATGCATGCTCAGACTATGGCCTTTGTTGTATTAAGTGTATCTCAATTGTTCCATTCCTTTAATATGAGACACCCTAAAAAGTCTATATTTCAATTAGGATTGTTTACAAATAAATATTTGTTTGCTTCTGTGATATTCGGAATATTCCTACAGGATATGGTTATAACAATTCCATTTTTAGCATCTATTTTTAAGGTTTTTGATCTAACAATGCAGGACTGGATATTTGTATGTGTGTTATCAATAATACCTTTAATAATAAATGAAATAGTTAAATTTTTCAAAAGACTAAAAGATAAATAAGTAAATATTACTTAAATAGATTGAAATTTAGCACTACCTAGATAAAAAAATACTTCATAAACAGAGTTCTAAGCTTTAGAGGGAGTCTTTACTCCCACTAAAGCTTAGAAATCGTTATCCAGGGACGTATCCGCTCTTTACTCCCACTTTTAAGAAGATGGGAGTATTAGAGCGGGTAGTCATCGGATAAACTAATTCATATGTTTATGAAGTACATTTTTTTATATTTGTTTATTAAGATTCAATCTATTTTTATAAATCCCCAATTTTAAGATATGAATTTTAAATAAGTATTTCCCATGAAATTCTTCCCCTTGTTTATATAGTAAGAATATCTATTCCAAATTATTTCTTGATCCCTAATTATTAAATTCCCTTTGTTGCTTGTTGTAAAAACTTCTATACCTTTGTTCTCCAATCTATCTATTATAATCTTATCTGGACTATAGATTCCATCACAAGTAACAATAGCAATTTTAGGTTTTGCTATATCTAGAAGTTCATTACTATTACTAGTTTTAAATCCGTGATGAGAAACTTTTAAAACATCGCATTTTTTAATTTTTTTATTAGATATCATATCTATTTCTTCCTTCTTTTCACAATCCCCTAAAAATAAATATTTAATTCCATCTATTTTACCAAATAATACTATGGAGTTATTGTTTTCATTCTTACTATCTATATTCATAGGCACTATAGCCTTTAAATTTAATTTTCTTCCTTTAACTTCCCACCCATCTTCTATCCATTCATACTTAACCTTATGTTTTTTTACCATATTAATTACTTTTTTCTTATCATCACTATCATGTTTAGGTAAAAAAATCTTTTTTACTTTAGATGTTTTTAAAAGCATCTCTAACCCACCATAATGATCATCATGATAATGGGTTAATATAACTCCATCTATTTTATCTACATTATTGGAATTTAAGTAGCTTAATATTTTCCCACTATAATATTCCCAACCAGTATCTATTAAATAATTTTCTTTTCCTGTTTTAATTAATATACAATCACTTTGACCTGTATCTATAAAATGTACCTCTGGATTTCTATCCTTTGCAAAAACTTTTATACAAAAAAAACTTACTACAACAATAAACACTAAGAAAGTTCTGGGTGTTTTTATCTTCATAATCCACCTCCTTATTGTATTTATTTTTTGTAGTAAGTTATATTTTATTCCCTATTAAAATTTTTATTTAAGGATATATAATCCTCTGCTGACTCTTTTATACTGGCTATTTCTTCCTCATTAAGTTTTCTTATTACTTTTGCAGGTGATCCCATACATAAAACTCCTGATGGTATTTTTTTATTGGAAGTTACTAAACTTCCTGCTCCAATTATAGTGTTTGATCCTATTTCTACCCCATTTAGTATAATTGATCCCATACCTATTAAGGAATTATCATTTATTTTACATCCATGTAATATAGTTCCATGACCTACTGTTACATTGTTTCCTATATGTATATTTAAATCTCCTTCATCTACATGCAAAACGCAATTATCTTGTATATTAGATCCATTACCAACATATATACTATTTATATCTCCTCTTAAAACCGCCCCAAACAATACAGTACAATTTTCTTCTAATACCACATCTCCCATTAAATCTGCACTTTTAGCTAAAAAAACATTTTTCTTTATTATAGGTTTTTTCCCATTATATTCGTAAATCATTCTTAACCCTTAAGTAAAACTATGTATTTTTTTACATTTCTCTTTTATTTACATTTATATCATTAGCTATAATATGTATATCTAATATAACTATCTAAGTTTTACTAAGGTTATTCACCTCCTGCTTTGTGAATTTATATATGTATTTTGTAATTTCATTAGTATGTTTTAAGTAAGTTTATATTTAAAAATAAAATTATAGATTCTAAAGCCCTGTACTCTTGCACAGGGCTTTTAATAACATTATTATATCATTACAATGAAGTATATGACACTTTTTTATTAAAAATATTATTATACTACAAAATTTATTGTTCTTTTCTTAATTTTTCTAACTGTTTTTTGTCCTTCATTTTCATATAAATATAAAATGGTATACCCATAAAACCTAATATTAAGCCATATAAGGCAGATTCAGCACCTGTTCCATAAACCGCCCAAATAGCATAAATAAATCCTATTAATGGAACAATGGAATTTGTAATAAAATTTCCTAAATTAAATTTTTCTTCCCTTTTAGATAAAAGTAATATATCTGCAGCATTAGTTATAGCATATACAGGTAAATATGCTAATGTAGCTAATAAAATCATAAAATTATAAGCAGAAGTCATAGAACCTGTATAGTTCATCAAAAGAACAATGTTAGTTAATATTCCATTTATTATAATCCCTACGTGAGGAGTTCTATATTTAGGATGAATCTTAGCGAAAGCTTGTGGAAACATTCCATCTACAGCTGCTGCATAGGAAATTCTGGCTGTTAACATTATCCATCCTGCTATAGTTCCAAAAATGGTTATAACGATAGCTAATAAAAACAGATTTACAGCTCTACTGCTTAAATGTAAAGCTAATATATCACTCATAGGAGAATTACTTTTTGCTAACATATCCTGTGGTAATCCACCCATAGCCACAAAGCTTATTACTAAATATACAAGCACTGCTATTAGAAGTCCATAAATAGTACTCAATTTGACATTTTTTTCAGCACTTTTTATTTCTCCTGCTGCTATACTAGCGGACTCAAATCCAGAGAATGCCCATAATGTAGTTGCTGCTGCTAAAGGCACCGTACTAAACCCTTTGCCCTTTGGAAAAGCAGGAGTAATGTATTGTGGATTAAAATTGGCAAAGCCTATTATTACAAAAATTAAAAATACTCCTAGTTTAAATATAGTTATAACTGTTTCAAAGGCACTAGCTTGTTTTACCCCTATAATATTCAATATATTAAATGCCCACAATATAGCAGAGGTATATAAAAAAGCGTATAATCCATTAGTTTTTAAAGCTGGAACTAAACTTGAAGAATAACTTCCTATAGCCGTTATTATAGCCGCATTGGATATGCATGTAGCACTCCAATAAAGCCATGCATTAGTAAAGCCTACAAAATCTCCAAAGGCTATTTTAGCATATTGATAAGGACCTCCTGTTTTTGGAATTTTGGATCCTAATCTTGCAAAGGATAATGCTAAAAATATAGAACCTATACCAGTTATAATCCAAGCTGCCATAGTAGCGCCTGGTCCTGACACTGCCGCTAAAGTAGCTGGAAGCATAAATATTCCTGATCCAATTATATTACCAGCCACTATAAATGTAGCAACAAAAAGTCCTATTTCTTTTTTTAATTTATCATTTCCCTCCATATTAATACTCCTTTCATCTCATCTTTAGTAAAAATCTATAAACTATACTATAATAAAAAAATTTTCATATAATTATTTAAATTGTATTAATACTATTATTTATTCCTTATGCAAAAATTATTACTTTAAAATAAATACATTTTTAAGAAACTTAAATATCTTCCTTTATTATCTAAATACGTATTATTTAAAAGCATTCAATATTATAAAATATCTTTTTTAATTTTAATTATTATCTCTTAATCTAATATATTCAATTAACTATCAATATAAAAAAACCCTGTATATTGTATATAAAATCTATAAAATACAAATGTGGTTTTTAAAGTAAAAAGCTATGAATTCAAAATATTATATTTCAAAATTCATAGCTTTTTATTCCTTGATTATTAAATTTTAAGTAAATATATAAAATATTTCATTTAAAATCTATTTTAATAAATGTACTTTAATAAATTTAATCTTTAAAATTTTTCTTTATATTATTAAATAGATATAGTCTTTCATCTACATCTTACTCATTAGAGCATTGAACAATATTATCTATATCTATATCAGCTTTAGAAATATCTTTTTTATTTTTCAACTTCATATATATATAAAATGGAACTCCTGCTAACATTAACATAAATCCGTATAGTACTGTTTCAGCTCCTGAACCGTATATTGCCCAACAAGCATAGGTAAATCCTATTAATGGTATAATAGCTATCTTTATAAATTTCCCTACAGTTAATTGTCCCCTACATTTAAATAATAATAATATATCTGATGCAGATGTAGTAGCGTAAACCGGTAAATATGATAATGTAGCTAAAAGTATCATAAAATTATAGGCAGATACCATTCCCTTTGATGAATTTAATATTAATAATATATTAGTTAATATAGCATTTATTATTAATCCCTTATAAGGAGTTTTATACTTATGATGTAATTTTGCAAATACTGCTGGAAATAATCCATCCTTAGCTACTGCATAGCTCATCTGACCTGCAATCATAATCCATCCCGCTATAGTTCCCAATATAGTTATAACTATAGCTAAATTAAATACTTTTACTACTCCACTACCAAAGAATTGAGCCAATATATCTGTCATTGGTGAAGGACTACTAGCTAAAACATCTTTGGGTATAGCCCCCATAGCGAAAAAGCTTATTGCAATATAAAAAAGAATTGTTATAACCAAACCTAATATAGTACTTCTACTTATATTTTTTTCTGGATCTTTAATTGTCCCAGCACCTACTGTGGAAGATTCAAAACCTGTAAAGGCCCATAATGTGGTAGCTGCTGCTAAAGGTAAAGTATTCATTCCTTTTCCCTTTGGCATCATCGGTGTAATATTTGCAACATTAAAGTGAATAGCTGCGAATATTATGAAAAATATAAATACTAAAAATTTAAATACTGTAATAACTGTTTCAAAACTTGCGGCTTCCTTAGCGCCCTTAATATTTAAAAAAGTAAATATCCATAATATAGCGCTGTTAAATAAGAGTGCATTAAATCCATTATTTAAAGCTGGTATCAAATAAGATGCATAGCTTCCTATAGCTATTATAATTGCTGCATTAGATATCCACGTAGCGCTCCAGTAAAGCCAAGCATTTAAAAATCCTATAAAATCTCCAAAAGCTAATTTACCAAATTCATAAGGTCCCCCTGTCTTGGGAATTCTACTTCCTAATCTAGCGCAGGATAAAGCCATAAATATAGCTCCTATACCTGTAACTAACCAAGCTATTAAAGTAGTTCCTGGACTAGATACTGCTGCCAAACTAGCTGGTAGCATAAATACGCCAGACCCAATCATATTTCCTGCAACTACACAGGTAGCTCCAAATAGACCTATTTTCTTGTGACTATGAACTTCATTCTCCATTTTTCAAGTTCCCCCCAACCTCCAACTTCATAATAAGAAGCTTTGTTACTTTATATTTTATATTGGGTTATAATTTTGTCAATCCTTTTAATTTAATTAAAAAATGAAGGTGAACAATAAAATCTATATACTATGTTTTTATAATTTTTTTTGAAACGAAAAATATTTTTTGAAAATCTCCATATTTTCATTTGGATTAGTAAATTTATAAAAATACAGCCTTTTAATAAAATTACATTACTTTTTTTCTTATTTTGCTTAATTTATTTTTATAATTCTTTCTATTTCTTTCTAGATTAAAGATTAACTTTAGTCAACTTCTAAAATCAGTTATAAATTTTATTTATTGTTACTATAATTTATTTTTATACATTATTATGTATTATTATAAGTATCGGAAATTCACAATAATGGCTTTTATTGTTATATCATTGTAATAAATCTATAATTTACAACTAAATACTACCTTTAAAATATAAGTATATTAAAAAGTATTTATAATAATAAATACTAAATTTAAAAATTAATTATATACATATAAAAACTAAAAAACACACTAACCTCTAAAACTAGATTTTAGTGTGTTTTTATATGAAACTAAACAATCTTTACTTTTTTTTATTATTTTCTTTTTTATTATTTTCTTTTTTAATATTTTTTGCTCGATTTGGCTTAGCTTTAGGTCTAATAACCATATCATTCTTTTTCTTTTTTGGCCTACTCCCTGCTCCTATACCCATTAAATCTAAAAACCATAATGTAAGAATTATTACTATAGCAGATTGAACATACTGCCATATAGTGCCATTAATATTGAATTTTATTAATGCAGGAAAAATTAATATAAATATAGATAATGCAAATACCACCCATTTATTAATATTGATTTTGTCTAAAACATAAACTTTAAGAGCTGTATAACCAATTATAACAATAATAGAAAAGAAAAGTATTTGTAATGCAAATTTTAACCAAACTGGCATAACATTCCCTCCTTAAAAATTTGATACTATACCATTATTATATATTTCATATAATATATCAAGATATTAATATAAATACTCTTATTTCAAAATGTTTATATTAATTTATTAATTTTATATTATAAATATGTAACAATATAAAATATAATAACATATTATATTAAAGAATAAAAACTTTAACATAAAAGAGATTGTAGATAATTCCCCCTCTAAATTTACAATCTCTTTTAATATGTACTCTTATCCTATTATTTCAAATATTATTAGAGATAAAGTTTTACTTTTAAATAACCCTTCTATTCCTAATTATCTTTTATTTTATAATTTTTTTATTGTTAAAACCTTAGTTATTTTAATAGTTTTATACTATTATTATCACTATAATATGGACTAAAAATTTCATTTATTTCTCAATTAATAAAATTATTAATAAGATAAAGTTTCAAATTTTAACAAATTCATAATTTTTTCTGGTATAATATTTATAATGTAATAAGATAAAAGTCTATGTGCTTAATTAAACTAACCATAACTTGGAGGTGCTCATATGGATTTAGATATAGATGGTTTAGACGAACTAGACTTACAAATTCTTGAAATTTTGATTAAAGATTCCAGAACCCCTTTTTTAGAAATAGCTAGAAAATGTCATGTTAGTGGTGGTACTATACATGTTAGAATGAAAAAAATGCATGACATAGGCATAATAAAAGGTACAAAACTTATAATAGATAATTCTAAATTGGGCTATGATGTTTGCTGTTTCATAGGAATTTATTTAGATAAAGCCTCTTACTTTAATTCCGTATTAAAAGAATTAAACGAAATTAAAGAAATAACAGAACTCCATTACACAACAGGCCAATATTCTATATTTGTAAAAGTAATATGTCAGAGCATAACTCATTTACAAGATTTATTAATGAATAAAATACAAAGGGTTGAGGGCATACAAAGAACGGATACATTCATATCTTTATCCCAACTAATAGACAGAAACATTAACATATAATAAGGAAATTACGACTTAAAGTAAGTTATACCACAGCCTATTAAAAAGGGATATGTGGCTACAAATGCGTCTCAATTCCCTAAGAGATTCTAATTTGTTTTTCCATAAAATATATTAAAAAAAATGAAACTCGCTGACCGCTCAAACAATCATTTTTTTCCTAATATATTTTCAAAAAACAAATAAGAATCTCTAAGCTTTTTCGAATGCCTTTTACGCCACATATCCCTCTTTTTAATAGGCTGAAGTTAGTATAACTCTTTAAAGATAATTTCCAGTGTAGCAAGATAGGTACAAAAGGAAGATTTTACTCCACTTCGCTCTGTAAAATCCACAAATGTATTTTCTCTTTTAATATATTTGTATCATTATAAGAATATAAATAAATTTAAAATATTTATATTGTTTTCAGTAAGGACTTCAAAAAAATTTTGTTAGAAAATTGATGCGGAGCATGTCAAAAAACTATATTTTCCATGGATTTTATAGAAATTTAAATTATATTTAAAGCATTTGTGCTAGCAAACAAATTTAATAAAATAAAAATAATGACTTTAGCAAGTTTTATTTTGTATAGCTTATTGAAGTCATTACTATTCCTACTTAGTTTGCAACTTCTATTTATAACAACTTATTTCTAGTTTAATATTTATAATGAAAAATAATTTTGAACTATATAAAATATCTACTAAAAATTTCTTATATAAACCTAAATATTAATTATTATAGGAAGCCTCCGGCTGCGCTATCGCTTTTTTGAAGGCAGCTATATATAATTAAAATTACTAAATAATCTTAGTAGAAATATTTAAATTAAAGATTTTGTGTAGAGGAGCGGAATAAAATCTACCCTTAGCACCTTTTCCTATCAACAGGAAATTACTATAACAGCTTCTAAAGTTATTAAAACAAGAAATACTTTTAGAGAAAATAGATATCTAGAAAAATAATTAGAATACTTTATTTTTGAGCTAATATTTAAGCGTAAAGTAAACAGGACGTTTACTTAGCTCTGTTGCCACAGGACGTGGCATTAGAGCGTTAGCTTAAATATTAGCTCACAAATATTAGTATTCTTTATTTTTGTAGCTATTTATTGACTAAAAGTATTTCTTGTTTTAATTCTCACTCTTTAAAGGTTCTTAAGTCGTAATTTCTTTATATTGCAACCTATCTTCTCTAAAGTTCTATACTCTAAACTACTATTTTTATACTCTAATAGTTATAACTTTAACACCAATCCAATTACAAACAAAACTACTCCAATGAACCACTTATTACAATTCCATATATCATAAGGAGGTACTATGGATTTAAAATTTATTATTATATTTCTATGTTAAGTTAATGTTAAAAATATATAAAGCATATATTAAGTGTTGTTCATAAGTGCTAATATATAATATATAATTTTAGGTATAAATGCGACATATAAATGGGGAAAATAGATTGTATGGGTCTTCTTATAATATATTATATATATTCAAAAGGAGGATTTTATTTTTTTAGACGCAATGGAGGTATTTGAAATGATAAAGAAATTCTTAGATATACTTATTGGCCAACCTTTGCCAAACGAAAAAAGTTCACACGAAAGATATAATGTCCCTTTTGGATTAGCTATTATGGCCAGCGATGCTGTTTCATCTGTTTCCTATGCTGCTGAAGAAATACTTGGTGTATTGATTGCTGTAATAGGGTTAGCATCTTATAAATGGCTTGGTTGGGTTTCATTAATGATTATAATATTACTACTGATTCTAACTATCTCCTACATACAGATAATACATGCATATCCCCATGGTGGTGGTGCGTACATAGTTGCTAAGGAGAATATTAGTTTAAAATCAGGGTTAGTGGCTGCTTCTGCATTATTAGTTGATTATATATTGACCGTTGCGGTTAGCGCCAGTGCTGGGGTTGCTGCAATAATCTCTGCCTTTCCTAACTTAGGTAAACATAAGATTATATTAGCAGTCAGTATTATAATAATACTAACAATTTTAAATCTAAGGGGTGTTAGTGAGTCAGCTAAAATATTTAGTTTACCTGCTTATCTTTTTATATTAAGTATGATTTTTATGATAATTTATGGACTTATAAAATACTCTATGTATGGTGCACCTGAACCTATGGTACATAGGCAAATAAAAGCCACTGGAGAATTAAGCATTTTCCTTATTTTAAAGGCATTTTCCTCGGGTTGTTCTGCATTAACTGGCCTTGAAGCGGTAAGCAACTCTGTACCAAATTTTAAAGAACCATCTCAGAAAAATGCAAGAACTGTTATGATACTTTTATCTTGTTTAATACTATTTATATTTGGAGGAACTTCAATACTTGCTAGATTTTATCGAACTATTCCTGTGGGATATCCTACTGTAATAGCACAACTGGCCTACGGCATTTTTGGTCAAAGCTTTATGTTTTATGTAATTCAATTTACAACCGCAATGATACTTATTATGGCATGTAATACAGCTTTTACTGGCTTCCCAATGCTTATGTATACTGTAGGGAAAGATGGATTTGTACCAAGACAATTTACTGTAAGAGGCAAAAGATTAGGCTTTTCAAATGGAATAGTTTCTCTATCTTTTGTGGCTTGTTTATTAGTTATTACATTCAATGCAGAAACTCACAGTCTCTTACCTTTATATGCAGTTGGTGTATTTCTTTCATTTACATTAGCTCAAGCAGGTATGGTAAAACATTGGAGTAAAACTAAAGAAAAAGGATGGAGAAAACGAGCTATTATTAATGCCTTCGGTGCTTTTTTAGCTGCCGCAACAACTTTAATCATAGCTTATGAAAAATTTCGACACGGAGCATGGATGGTTATTATCATAATACCTATCCTAGTTTTTTCAATGTTATCTATAAAAAAACATTATAATAGTGTTGCAATTCAACTTAGAGTTAAAACTGAAGATCTAAAGAATTATAACTTAAATAAATCCTTTACACAAATTATTGTAGTTCCAATAGCAAGCTTAAATAAAGCTGCCTTAGCGACACTACAATATGCTAGAAGTTTATCATCCTATGTTATAGCACTTAATGTTTCTACAGATAATAAAGAAATCGATAAACTTAAAAATAGATGGGCAAAACTTGATACAGATATAATACTTGTAGCAAAGTATTCTACCTATAGAACAGTGGTTACCCCTTTATTAGGTTATATTAATCAGATAGCTAATGCTACAAATGAAACTGAGAAAATCACTGTTATGATACCTCAATTTATAACTCATGAAGGTTTAGGAGAAGTCCTACATAATCACACTGGTTTTATAATTAGAGAAAGTCTACTAAGAAATAAGAATGTTATAGTATCAACCTATCCATACCATTTAGAAGATACCGATGTAGAAATTTAATGATTATTTATATGATTTTCACCGTATTTAAAGCATATTTTTTATTAATACTTTGTTAATACAATCTTAAGATAAATTATATTATTTGTTTTTTCTATTATGATATAATAAGTTATAAATTAAATTTTGTATAAAAGGAGATAATGTTTTTATGCCATTTACAAGCAATAATTCTTGGAAAATAAGTGGAGTTTTGTTGTTTATACTAATCTTATTTTTAGCCAATTTTTTAATTTTTTCTGTACTTCCTGTGGTTATAGTAGCAGGTTTAGTATTGTTCGGGTTATATAAATTAGTTAATTATATAAAATCATGGAAAATAAATAAAAAAGGCTTTAATAATAGAAAAAATAAAGAAAAAACCTTTGAGAAATTCGATAATTTAGGTCCTAATGATATACCTGATATTTCCGAAGAACATGTAATTGATGTAGATTATAAAGAAGTTTAATAATGATTTAAATATACTTTTATACTTTAAATTTAAAAGTATAAAAATAAGCTATAGGAATAGATAAATTAAAAACTTAATATCTATTCCTATAGCTTTATATTTCTAATATATTCCCTGTATTATTTAAGAAGAATCTATCCTTTGATTCTTTCAATTTTATTGTAGCAAATTCTCCTGTACAATGAGAAAGGCCTATAATGCTAATATCTAATTCATTAAAAGCTTCTATGGTTTTATTTATTCTATTTTCATCACATTTAATCAAGTGAGTTCCTCCTAATACAGCATATATTCTTCTATTTAATCTTTTACTTATACTATTTAATATATTAATAATTCCCACATGACTACACCCAACTAAAACTACTAATCCTTCGTGGGTGTCTATAACCAATGCTACTTCTTCTTTAAAATTATCTAATATATATCCTTCTCCTTTTTTTATTACCATATTAGATGTAAACTCTTCAAAACTATTATCCTCTTTAAAATTTGCAACTATAAATATATTAGGTTCTATTTCTAAAATATCTTCCTCCACATAATTTATAGGTATGCCATTATCTGTTAAATATTTCTCATCAAAATCTATACCTAAATATTTATTTTCTATCTCTTTCCCTATTTTAAATTTATTGCTATTTTCAAAAAAATTTTCACTTACATATAATTCTGGATAACATTTTATATTTTCTATAAAACTTCTTACTCCTCCACAATGATCATAATGAGCATGACTTAGTATCATATAATTAGTCTCATGTAAATCAATATTTAATTTGTCAGCATTCTTTATAAAATTTCCAGAAGAACCAGTATCAAATATTATATTACATCTAGGAGTATTTATGTACATAGAAAGGCCGTGCTCTTCTATCAATTCACTTTCTTCATTTTTAGAATCTTCTATCAGAGTAGTTATCTTAATACTCATATCCCTTTCCCCCCTAATAGGTCATGATTGTCAATTAATTACAAACATATTATAATTTTACCACAAATTTATATTTTTGAAATATATTTATATTATTTTTTAATAAAGTATTCATTTTTCATTATATAAGTACCAAAATTTATTTATATAAATATAATAATATTGATAAAAAATTTTTTAGGAGATATTTGAATGATTATTGCTAAAGATTATCCTTTTAATAATGTAAAAGGAATAAGTTTGAAACAACTGAAGGAACATTATAAATTATATGATGGTTATGTAAATAAACTAAATGAAATTTGGAGTATACCTAACAACTCTGAAGATTTTAAAGATAGTAATGCCACTTTTAGCAAATTAAGATGCATAAAATTAGGAGAAAGCTATGCTTTAGATGGAGTTAAATTACATGAACTATATTTTCAAAATATGACTTCTGGATATATTCCTATAAATGGACCTATACTAGATAAGATCCTAGAAGATTTTAATTCCGTAGAAAACTTCACGGAACTACTTAAAGAAACTGGTAAGTCTATGAGAGGATGGGTTGTACTAGGTATAGATCCTTTAGATAATAAACTTCACATTTTTGGCTCTGATTCTCACGATAATGGTGCCCTATGGCTTTCCTATCCATTACTCGTAATGGATGTGTATGAGCATGCT
Source organism: Clostridium sporogenes (assembly GCF_001889325.1). NCBI lineage: Bacteria > Bacillati > Bacillota > Clostridia > Eubacteriales > Clostridiaceae > Clostridium > Clostridium sporogenes. The sequence goes on from NZ_CP013243.1 coordinate 1,691,137, forward strand.
TATTTTATGGATTTTGGAACAGATAAAGAGAAATATATGAATGCTTTTCTTCAAAATATAAACTGGAATTTAATAAATCACAGATTAGGTATGTACTATACCCTAATAAATGCTTTAAAACATAATATACTTTTAATTAACAAAATGAAGCACAGAAATATGTTTTATTAAAATTTATTAAAACTAAGATAAAATTTAAACCTATAGTAATTATTTCTTTATTATAATATAAAAAACTGCTGACAAAAGATTTTATCAGCAGTATAAAAACAATTTATTTAAATTATAAGACTATAATTTGATTAAACTTTTTTACTTTCCACTTTTTATCACATTTTTCATATAAATCTCCACTTATTTTTATTTTATATGGCTTTAAACTTACCAACTCTAATGTTAAATTTAGTTTTTCATTTCCTGTATCTAGACAAATTTTTTTTAATGGATCATATGGATCCATTTTTTCTTTTTCTAAAATATAATTTTTATATTTAAAAAATACACTAATTTCCTTATCTGTTTTAAAACCTATAGAAAATAAGTCTAATATAATTTTGGCCGTAAAATTTTCCTCCTTTAGATCTGTACAATCCATACTTTCTATATTAAATATAAATTTTTTATATTCTTCTTTTAATTGTTGCTCTTCTATATCACTAATTTCAAAATAAGATATACTTATGGGGAGTAAATGAAATATGCTCATATTTTTATCACCTTTCCTTAAAATCCCAAAGGTTGTCCACTTTATTTTTCTTTGTTTTATGCATATTATATTATTGTTTATTAAAAAGTGTTACTAGTTCACTCTTAATATTACTATTATCCATGATTTTTATACATTAATATGAAACTATTCTAATATTCTAATTTTAATAAAAAAAATACCTTTAAACGTAAACAAAATTTTACTAATTGAATATTATATATTGACAGGCTAATTTTGTACACAAAGGAGGGTATATTTATGTGGGGTTGTGGTTGGATATGTTGGATAATAGCGCTTATTATAATACTAGCAATAATCTGTAGTTGTCAACGCCGCTCTTTCTTCTGGTAGTAAAAGTGAACTTATACTCCCACTTATATAAGTGGGAGTTTTTTAGGTATAATCTCCTTGTAGTCTTAATGTTAGCAAAACCCTTATTTTTAAAATTAAAAATTTTATTCTTTAATATACTTATATTATAAAAGCAGCCTTGTATAAAAAATATACAGAGCTGCTATATATTATGTAAAATTATCTCTCCAATATAGGAGAGTCAATTAGTGTAGCAAGAATAAACCTATATAAATAAAGGCTCTTTAGTTTTAAAAATAGTATTAAAATGCAGAAACAGTATAGACAATATAGCCTTGAAATAAGTATATTCACAAAATCCCCTTATATTTCATAAACTATATATAGTAATATTTTTGGGGGAATATAATGGATAAATATAAAAAGATAATTTTAAAAGATGCTATAAAAAATATAAAAAGTGCTAAAGAAAGTTTATCTTATACAAAAGATATAAAAAAAGATAACTTAGAAGGCTCTATTATAAATTTTAGAAATGGTAAAGATTTTAACACTATTTTAGATATTGAAACTAATTTAGGTAAGATAAAATTTCCAGGCTGGCTAACTTTAAAGGAGTCTAAAAATTTAGATCCATCTCATTCTGAGCATAGTATAGCTACTTGGATTAAAGAAAAGAATTTTTCAGACAATTATAGGTACATTGTTTTTGAAAATACTATTTGTTCTTTTTCTCTAACATATTTCTCATTTTTCCCTGTTAAAATAACTGCATTGGATTCAAAGGAGAATGTATTAAAAGTTATTGAAGGTAAAAAAAATTGGTGTGATGAAAAAGGTTATAGTAATCTTTCTGAATTAAACATAGATGTAGAAAATAACATAATTAAATATATAAAGGTTGAAAGTTTTGCAGAATATATTGGTATTAATTCTTTAAAAGCATATAAAAAAATCAGTACTGAAATTCCTAGAAAAAATAATAAATATAAAGGGCATAATGATTTTGATACTTTTTTTATAGCTTTATGCATATATCTATTATTTTTTCATAAAGGAAATAATAATTATTACCATAAAAAAAACAAAAAAAAATAAATATATAATATAATTTTTACTATAGCCTAGCTGTATAAATATCTTGTATATTATGTTACTCCAATAAATAATTCAAAAAATTATTTTATAAAGAAAACACTATCAAATTTACTTATTTTTATGACTTTGATAGTGTTTTCTTTATTTATAAATACCTAAAAATATATATGCTATTTTAATTAATCTTTATATAAAATATATAATTTTTGCTAATATACTCCCAATCCATTTAAATATTCTTTATATTTTAAATCTGACTTTAATATATGGTTCTCTATCCAATTAACAATAAACGCCAGCAAATCCATTAAGAAGTTTTTTTGTTTTTCATCTATTTCTTCTTCATTTATAGAACTAATTTTTTTTATAAAAGCTTCATGCTCTATTTTATGATTCTCTAAATCATTATACTCATATTTTCTCATAACATCTTCTTCATAAGAAAAATGATATACTGTATATTCTTTTAAGGTTCTTATAGTTTCCATAATTTCATCAAAATGATCATATCCATCATTTACGGAAACTATAGTATAAATTTCATCTGCTAATTCAAATAATCTTTTATGCTGATTATCAATTTTACTTATGTTACAACTATAACATTTTTTCCATTCAAACATTAATATCCCCCTCTTTAATATTATATTTAAAATTTATATATTAATTGTTAAAAATAAATATTACACTACTTTTAAAAAATAAATCTTTATATTAATTATATGTATTTTAAATGCCGTTTTATTATTATATAATATTCATTATTTATAAATAATTATAACACATCCCCTTAAATTTTTCAGATTTAAGATACTAAATAAATTTATTTTTTATCTATAACCTTATAATCTGCCTCTACAAATTTACCTTTGTAAAATTCCTTTGATTCCCCATATATTCTCACTTCTCTTTTCACTGCCTTCTGCTTTATAACCTTTCCAGTAAACTTACTAAATTTCACTCCACCCTCTAAGGTTATTCCAGCTATATTAAAAATAGACTTAGTTGTTAATGATCCTACTTTTCCTAATAATTTTCCGCTGGCTTTTGCCCCTTTAGCCATACTATTATGATTATTTTTTTTAAAATTTTTATGTAAAACTTCACCTGTATTTTCACATATATCTTCAATACTATTTCCTAAAAGATTTCCCGTAGACTTTATAAAATTACTTAATTTATTCATACAAACCTCCTATTTATAATTTATTAATTAAAATTTGATGATTTTTGTTTAAAAACTATATATAATTATTATAATGAAAAGATTTTCATTATTAAACTGTATTTTAACTTTATATTGAATATTTTCATGACTTGTATAAATATATGTTTTCTTATATTATAAAGTATATACTATTTAATACATTTTCAGCAATTTAATGTACACATTATTGTATATATAGCATATTTATATAATTAGTAATATATTATATTTAATTGTATATTAATAAAAAAGGAGAAAAACTATGACTTTATATGATGAGAACAACTTACATATAATAAAAGATAATTTAAGATATTTAAAATTATTGTCCAAACAGTACCCTAGTATTTCAAGTGCTAGTTCAGAAATTATAAATCTTCAAGCAATATTAAACCTTCCTAAGGGCACAGAACATTTTATAAGCGATGTTCATGGAGAATATGAATCTTTTACTCATATGCTGAAAAATGCTTCAGGAGTTATTAAAAGAAAGATAGATGATGTTTTTGGAACTTCCTTAAGGGAATGTGACAAAAAAAATTTAGCCACACTAATATACTATCCTGAACAAAAATTGGACTTAATAAAAAAATCTGAAACTAACTTAGAGGATTGGTACAAAATAACTTTATATAGATTAATAAGATTATGTCAAATAGTTTCTTCCAAATATACTAGATCTAAGGTTAGAAAATCTCTACCTTCTGATTTTGCCTATATTATTGAAGAATTATTAAATGAACAGGGCGATAGAGTTGATAAACAAGAATACTATAATGGTATAATTGAAACTATTATAGACATTGATAGAGCCTCTGAATTTATAGTTGCTATATCAAAAGTTATTCAAAGATTAGTAGTAGATAGACTTCATATAATAGGAGATATTTATGATAGAGGTCCTGGAGCTGAAATTATAATTGAGGCTTTAAGTAAACACCACTCTATAGACATACAATGGGGTAATCATGACATTGTATGGATGGGAGCTGCTGCAGGATGTGAAGCTTGTATTGCTAATGTAATAAGAGTATCTCTTCGTTATGCTAATTTATCCACATTAGAAGATGGATATGGTATAAATTTATTGCCATTAGCTACTTTTGCTATGGATTTTTATAAAGAAGATAGTTGTGAAAATTTTAAACCTAGAACTATAGATAAAAATTTAAGTGAAACAGATATTAAACTTTTATCAAAAATGCATAAAGCTATATCAATAATTCAATTTAAGTTAGAAGGTCAAATAATCAAAAGAAGACCTGAATTTAAAATGGAAGAACGATTATTATTAGATAAAATAAATATAAAAGAAGGTACTTTGAACCTAAACGAGAAAATTTATAAATTAATTGATACTAACTTCCCTACATTAGATAAAGAAAATCCTTATGAATTAAATGAACGAGAAAGAGATTTAGTAGAAAAACTTACAAATTCGTTTATTAATAGTGAGAAGTTACAAAGACATATAAAATTTTTATATAGTAATGGAGGTCTTTACTTAAAATACAACTCTAATTTACTATATCATGGTTGTATACCTTTAAATGAGGATGGCTCCTTAAAAGAAGTAACTCTATGCAAGGAAACCTTAAAGGGTAAATCCCTTCTAGACAAATTAGATCACCTAGCAAGAGAAGCTTACTTTTTTAAGAAAGATCCAGAATCAAAACTATATGGTATGGACATGATGTGGTATTTATGGTGTGGTCCTAATTCTCCTCTATTTGGTAAGAAAAAGATGACCACCTTTGAAAGATATTTCTTAGATGATAAGAATACACATAAAGAAGAAAAAAATCCTTATTACAAATATAGAAATGATGAAAAAATGTGCACAATGATATTTCAAGAATTTGAACTAGATGCTGATAATTCGCATATAATAAATGGTCATATTCCTGTGAAAACTAAAGAAGGCGAAAATCCTATAAAAGCTAATGGTAAACTATTAGTTATAGATGGTGGTTTTTGTAAAGCCTATCAGCCACAGACAGGCATTGCAGGATATACATTAATATATAATTCCTATGGATTACTTCTAACCTCTCATGAGCCTTTTAGTTCTATACACAAAGCTATAGTAGAAGGAAATGATATACTATCATCTACTATAATATTAGAACATGTATCCTCACGAAAAAGAGTATTAGATACAGATAGTGGTAATGAAATAAAAAAACAGATACATGATTTAGAAATGCTATTAGTTGCTTACAGAAAAGGTCTTATAAAAGAAGAAAATGAAGTAAATATAAGATTTTAAGTAAATTACAACTTTTATCCGATGACTACCCGCTCTAATACTCCCATCTTCTTCAAAGTGGGAATAAAGAGCGGTTACGTCCCTGGATAACGATTTCTAAGCTTCAATGGGAGTAAAAACTCCTTCTGAAACCAAGAACTCTGTTTATAATATAATAAAAAAGACCGCTTGCTTTTTTATAAAATCAAGTGGTCTTTTATATCTTTATGCTCCGTAAATAACCGATAAAACATTACCTACCTTTTTATTTTATAGTGTATAGTTTTTACATTAATTAAATACTACACTTAATTATAGGTTTTTTCAGTTTATTATTTATAATAAAATTTTTTATACTATCATTTCCTCTGCTTCTGCAACAACATCTAAATAAAATTCTAATTCTTTGCTGTATACATATTTGCTGAAGGCTTCACTTATAGCCTTACTAGATTGTCTATAAAATATAGATGGTGAATTATTAACTGCATAATAGTATTTTCCATCTTTATTGTATATAGGATCAGAGGCTGTAGTATGTCTTGCACCTTCTATAGCTTTCCCAAGATTAGCTGCTGCATCTATAATTAAACAATTTTTCTTTAATTTCATTTGATCTTCTAAAGTTAGTATATGCTTATTAGGATTATCCATTTCTATTCCATTTATTATTATATCAAATTCTTCCAATTCATCTTTTAATTGATTCATAGTTTTTCTATAAAACATTCTTATATCTGGATTAAATTTAGATATTGCTGAAAAAGCACCTTGAGATACATTGCCTGATCCTAATATAGCAACTTTAGTTTCTGAAGTTGGTATGCTTCCATAATTCATAACTGCATGCATAGTAGATGCATAACCTGCTATATAGCTATTTTTTCTTACAAAGTTAGATGGAATCCAATCCATTGGTATTACATAATTTTTATAATAAATTGAAGGATGAATATTATCTAAATCTACTATAATTAAATTTTTAGGTATGCCCTGTTCTTCCATAAATGTCTTTCCTGAGCCCTCTGGATGGGTCCAGCCCACTATAATTTGACCTTCTCTTATATGCTGGTAGTCCTGAGGCTTTAAAACCTTTAATGAAAATACGCCTTCACAAATTTTAAATATATCTTCTCGAGAAGCTATAGTGCAACCTACCTTTACATATTCTTCATCTGAAATTCCTAGAGTTTCACCAAAACCTGTCTCTACAACTAGCTCATTGTTAAAATCCTTAACATGTTCTGGTAATAAAGCAACTCTTTTTTCATTTGGATGGTTTGGTATCAAAAATCCTAATTTCATATATTACCTCCTTTATTCATTTTTACAATAACTATAATATTTAATAATATTTATTATAGTTACAACTTTATGGCATATATAAAGTTGTTAAATATCAATAATATTATACACTATACGGATTTTTGTGTCAAAAATATAAAAAATGTTAAATTTAAACTTAGTACTAGTAGCATTAATATTCAAAATATAGTAAGATGTTATAGGGATACCCTATATAGTACTCATATTTTTAATTATGCATATTAGGAGGAATCATTTATGAAAAATAGTACTGGTCCTTTATATAAAAATATAGCCTTAGATATAGCTAATCGTATAGTTAGGGGAAAATTAAAAAGTGACGAAAAAATAAGTGGTAGATCTACCTTAGCTAGTATGTATAATGTATCTCCTGAAACTATAAGGAGAGCTGTTGCACTATTAGAGGATATGAGTGTGGTAAAATCTACCAAGGGTAGTGGAATAGAAATATTATCTATATCTGCCGCTGAAAAATTTATAGAAAGAAATAAGTCTAATGTATATCTGGCTACAGTTAAAGAAAATATAGAGGATATTCTTCTTAGAAAAAAAAGATTAGATGAAGAATTGCAAGAGAATTTTAATAAGATACTAGACTTAATGGATCGGTTTGAAAACATTTCCCCTTTTACTTTAATAGAAGTAGCTGTTGAGGAGAATTGTAAATTTATCGGCAAAAAAGTTAATGAAGTTAAATTTTGGCAACAAACTGGTACAACTATGGTAGCCTATAGAAGAGGAAAAGAAATTATAATATCTCCTGGTCCAAATTATATATTTACAGAAGGTGATATTATAGTTGTAATAGGAACTCATAATGTTTACAAAAAAGTTTATAACTTCTTATATGAAAAATAAACGTCCTTAATTATTTATACATATAAAATACTATTTTTATTATATTTTGTATTAATAATTAAATTATTATATAAATAATATTTAATATGAACAATTTTTAATGTTAAATATATTAGAAACTTCAAAAAGATTATTTTAAAATAAGTTTAATTTAAATATAGCAAAGATAAAAAATACACTTAATAAAATTATTAAGTGTATTTTTTATCTTTGCAGTATTAAAATTAAATTTTTTTATTTTTAAATTCAATGTTTTTTATTTATATAATTTCTTGTAAAAATTATTTTTTATTATTACTATTTAAAGCTTTGCATAATAAATTTTAAAAAGAGAAAACTAATAAAAAAAAGGAGGAATGAACATGGATTTAACAACTAAAGACATTATTAAAAAGAAAATATTAGATGCTCAAGAAAACGTGAGAGACTATCAAATGTACTCTCATAAAATAGATGATAAAGTTGTAGCTGATCTTTTTGGAGAATTTGCAGAGAATGAAGCTATTCAAGCAAAAAAACTTCGTAATGTATTAGATAAATATGACTCTTATTAAACATAAAATTAAAAAAATTATAACTTAACAGCCTTAAAATATTCATAATTAAAATAAAAAGTACCTTTAGTAAAAATAAACATCTATAAAAATAAAGAATACTAATATTTGTGTCCTAATATCTAAGCTAAGGCACTGATGTCCCCCGTGCTAAATAAACATCCTGTTCCTTTTACACTTATATATTAGTACACAAATGAAGTATTCTAATTATTTTTTGATTTTTTAATATAAATCTTTAAATTTAATAAAAATTAATTTGCATATCTATTTTAAAAAATTTTATTTTTATATAGCTTCAGATAAATTTACTGTATTCATCTTTTTATATTCCTTTAAAATTAAATATACTAATATAATAAATACTATTCCATCTATTAATGGACTTACAAACCATACAGCACTAATTCCTACTATAGAAGGAAATACTATAATTGCTGGCACAAACAATATGACCTGTCTTAACAAAACCAAAAGGCCAGCATTTTTAGCACTACCTATTGATTGAAAAAATGTTACTCCCATAATAAAAGTTCCTAGTGCTGGGAAGAAGCTGTACATTATTCTAAAATTAGTAATTCCTTCGTTAACTATCTCCACATCTGTTATCATTAGTGATAACACCTTTTGAGGAAACAGTTCAATAGGTATCCAAAATATACAAGCAAGAATAGTAGCTCCTAGTACAAATGTGTTCATGCATTTTTTTACTCTTGGAAATAATTTTGCTCCATAATTTGTTCCAACTACTGGCTGTAATCCTTGGCTCATTCCCCAAAGAGGGATAAAAGATAGGGCTTGAATTCTTAATGTTGCTCCCATTAATATTAATTGATTATTACCACCATACTTTGCTGCCATTCTATACATTAATGTCTGTTGTATCATACTCATAAGTTGCATCATCATAGCAGGTAATCCTACTGAAAATATCTCTGGAAGAAGTGTTTTTTCAATTTGTATTTTATGAAATCTAACATTTTTACTTTTTCTTATAAAGTAAACCATTGTAATAACAGCTTGTATAACTTGAGATATTATAGTAGCTGTTGCTGCACCTTCAATTCCATATTCTCCAAAAGCTGTTATTAAAATAGGGTCTAATATTATGTTTAAAACAGCTCCTATTGTCATAAAAAGCATAGCTTTCTTCATAATTCCTTCTCCACGCATTACCATATTTGCACTTTGAGCAAAATTAACAAAAATTGACCCTATGAAAATAATACGAAGATATCTTACAGCTAACTCTAAAATTTCTCCTTCGGCCCCAGTTAAAAGTAAAAGTTCTTTTGCAAATACAATTCCTACAACCATGATAATGGTGGAAAATATCAATACTAAGCATAATAAGTTCCCCATAATTTTACTTACTGTTTCTTGATCATTTTTCCCTATGGCTCTTGATAAAATAGATGAAGACCCAATTCCTATCAAAGTAGCTATAGCACTATTTAAAAATGTAATTGGATATGCAACTGCTACAGCACCCATAGCATTCTTTCCTATTAATTGTCCAGCAAAAACCCCATCCATAAATGAATATAAACCTATTACTACCATTCCTATAATTGCTGGAATGCATAATTTAAACATCAACTCTTTAGGTTCTTTGTGAAGCAATTCCTCTTTATTCTTATTCATAAATGTACCTCTCCTTTAATTAAACATATAAAAAATTGCTGATATATATAATTTTATTTATCTCTTACTTATATATGTCTTAATACAATACTAAATGATTATTGTTATCAATATCTCCTCCAAAAAATAAAAATGCTCCAAAAATTAAATTTGGAACATTTCATTTCATAATGTATATTTAAGAAATCTTAATTATATCCTTTTCATAAAAAAAACTACTAACCTATCTATTCACTACTATCTATTTACTATATTAATTCTAAAAGGAATATAGTTCAAATACATCTTATGTCACTATTAAAGTCATACATTTATTATATTAATTCCAAAACTCCTTTAAAGCCGTTTCTAACTCTCTCTTATTCTTTACACTAATATTAGGATACCAGTGTTTAGGAAATAGCTTCTTATAGGAATAACTATTAAATCGTTCATCAATAAGTAATATTATTCCTTTATCTATCTCTGTTCTTATTACCCTACCAGCAGCCTGCATAACTTTAGTCATCCCTGGATAAATATATGAGTACTGGAAGCCAGACTGTAATTTATCATCATAATAATTCTTTATTAGATTTCTTTCCACACATATTTGTGGTAATCCTACTCCTATTATTATAGCTCCTATCATTTTATCTCCTGTTAAATCAATTCCTTCTGAAAAAATACCCCCTAATACACAAAAGCCTATTACATTTTCTGTTCCTTTTTCAAATTTATTTATAAATTCTTCTCTTTCTTCATCACTCATAGAAGAATTTTGAACTATAATATTTTCTTCTAGATATTTTTCTTTATATAATGAAAAAACTTCTTTCATATATTTATAAGATGGGAAAAAAACCATATAGTTTCCTTTTTTTATTTTGCAGGCCATATTTATATAATCACATATATTCTCATAGCTTTTGCATCTATTTTTGTATTTTGTTGAAACATTGTAACCTATTAAAATCTTATGGTTTTCTATTGGAAAAGGGGAATTTAATTTTAAAACATAATCTTCATCCCCTCCTCCTAAAACTTCCCTAAAATATTTTATAGGAGATAATGTTCCTGAAAAAAATATGCTTGCCTTTGATTTTTTTAAAGTTTCATTTAATAAACTTGAAGTATCTATAGCAAAAATTTTAATTATAAAATCCCCATTATATTCTTCTCCATAGGTTATATAATTGTCTCCATATAATTCACATATCTTTAAAAAATATAAAGTCTCAAAATAAAAATTAAGCAATTCATCATTTATTTGAAAGTTTCCTTTCATCATAAGTACTTCAATCTCTGATGTGAAATTATTTAATAATATTTGTAATTTTTCTGGTTTCTCTTTTTCTATATAATAATTATCTACTTCATAAATTTTTTTTATGTCTAAAAGTTCATTATTTATTTTTCCTAAAATTCTATATAAAACTTTACTTTTATCTTTAATAGACTTTCTTAAATTTAAAACATTATTTTTAGATATAGTTGAAGAAAACATTTCTCTAGATCTATCTAATAAATTATGAGCTTCATCTATTAGTAATACAAAGTCATCTTTTCCCTCAGAAAAGAATCTTCTTAAATATACCCTAGGGTCAAAAGCATAATTATAATCACAAATTATTCCATCACACCATAAACTTATATCTAAAGAAAACTCAAAGGGGCAAACTCTATGTTTTAAGGCATATTCTTTAATAACAGCTTCATCTATAACATTTTCATTATTTAAAATATCTAATATAGCTTCATTTATTCTATCAAAATGACCTTTAGCAAACTCACACTTCTCTGGTGTACATTTAAATTCCTCTTTAAGACAAATCTTTTCCTTGGAAATTAAAGTGATAACTTTAAAAGCAATGCCCTCATCTATCATGTTTTTAAAATTACTCAAAACAAAATCTCTTGTAGTATTCTTAGCTGTTAAATAAAAAATTTTATCTACTTCACCTTCTCCAATAGCCTTAATACTAGGAAATATTGTAGAAATAGTTTTTCCTATACCTGTAGGGGCTTCTATAAATATATTTTTACTCTCACTTATAGTTTTATAAACAGATACAGCTAATTTTCTTTGACCTTCTCTGTATTCTTTAAAGGGAAATTTTAATAATTTAATGTCCCTATTTCTTTCCTGTTTAAATTTATAATTAAACTCTATCCAAACATAATATTTATGTATAATATCATAAAAAAACTCTTCTAATTCCTGTATGTTAAAAGTTTTATCTATACTTTTAATGTTTTCATTTTTAATATTATAATAAGTTAATTTAATATTAATTTTTTCAAGATTTTTATCTTTTGAATAAATAAAAGCATAGCACTTAGCTTGAGCCCAGTGCAATAAATCATCTTTAAGTTCATCCAAATTTCTAGTTGTAGTTTTAATCTCTTCTATGGTAATAGATTCATTCTCTATAATAATACCATCTGCTCTTCCCTCTACATTAAATAAAAAATTTTTATATTCTATAGAATATTTTAATAAAACTTCTTTTTGATACTCCATCATGAGTAAAGGGGTAGAACTTTCCATTCTAATTTTTTGCAACTTCTTATGCGCTTTTATTCCTTCTTGAGCTCTGCTTCCCCCTAGATATCCAATGTCAATATCTCCGTTTCTTAATATAAATTCCACTAAATTTCTAACGGATATATTCACTTCACCCTTGCATTCCATATAAATCAACCTTTTCAATATAGTTTATTAATACAAATTATATCATAAGTTTATATAAATTATTTTTTTATAACAAATTTGCATGTTATTATTTTAAATAAAAATATTGTTAACTAAATCTATATTTGATTTTATAGTCTTTAGAATTACAACTAAATTAGCGGTAATATTATAATTAAAGATTTTGTATAAAAAAGCAGAACAAAATCATCATTTTGCAGTTTTCCCTTTCAGTTGGGAATTATTATAACAATCCTTAGGGGTATTAAAACAAGAAATACTTTTAGAGAAAATATATATCTAGAAAATAATAAGAATACTTTATTTGTGAACTAATATTTAAGCGTGAAGTAAACGCAGGACGTGGCATTAGGGCGTTAGCTTAAATATTAGGACACAAATATTAGTATTCTTTACTTTTATAGCTATCTATTGAACAAAAGTATTTCTTGTTTTAATTCTCAATCTTTAAAAGCTGTTAAGTTATAATTTCCTTATATTCCAAATTACTCTCCCAGCGTTCATTAAGTTTAATTTGGAACCATATATTCTAAGAAAAAACAAATATTAATTATTTAATGACAGTCATTCCACCCATATATGGTTGTAATGCAACTGGAATATTGACAGAACCATCTGCATTTAAGTTATTCTCTAAAAAAGCAATTAACATTCTTGGAGGTGCAACTACGGTATTGTTTAATGTGTGGGCAAAATATTTACCATTCTCACCAGCTACACGAATTTTAAGACGGCGTGCTTGTGCATCACCCAAATTAGAGCAACTTCCAACCTCAAAGTATTTTTTCTGCCTAGGAGACCAAGCTTCTACATCAACTGATTTTACTTTTAAATCTGCCAAGTCACCAGAACAGCATTCCAAAGTTCTTACAGGAATATCCAAAGAGCGGAAAAAATCTACTGTATTTTGCCATAGCTTATCATACCACATTACACTATCTTCCGGTTTACATACAACAATCATTTCTTGCTTTTCAAATTGATGAATTCGATATACTCCCCTTTCTTCAATCCCATGTGCTCCTTTTTCCTTTCTAAAACAAGGTGAATAACTAGTTAATGTTTGTGGTAAAGAAGCTTCCGGTAATATTGTATCAATAAATTTACCAATCATAGAATGTTCACTGGTTCCAATCAGGTATAAATCTTCACCTTCTATTTTGTACATCATAGAATCCATTTCTGCAAAGCTCATAACACCAGTCACCACTTCACTACGAATCATAAAAGGTGGAATACAATATGTAAAACCACGGTTAATCATAAAGTCTCTGGCATAAGAAATCACTGCAGAATGTAGTCTGGCAATATCCCCCATCAAATAATAAAAACCATTACCGGCAACTTTTCTAGCACTATCCAAATCAATTCCATTAAATTTTTCCATAATTTCAGTATGATAGGGAACTTCGAAATCTGGCACAATTGGTTCGCCATATCGTTGAATTTCCACATTCTCACTATCATCTTTACCAATGGGAACACTTGGATCAATAATATTTGGAATAGTAATCATAATTCTCTTTATTTTTTCTTCCAGTTCACCTTCTTTTTTTTCTAATTCAGCTAAATGATCTGAGGCTGCTGTAACCTGTTTCTTTAATTCTTCTGCTTCTCCTTTTTTTCCCTGAGCCATTAATCCACCGATTTGTTTTGAAATCTTATTTCGCTTAGCTCTTAAAGTATCTGCTTCTGGTTTTATATTTCTCAATTCAATATCTAAAGCAATTACTTCATCTACTAACTCCAGCTTATTATGCTGAAATTTTTTCCTCATGTTTTCCTTAACAACTTCTGGATTTTCTCTTACAAATTTTAAATCTAACATAGTTTTCCCTCCTACATAAATATAAGTAATATAATAATTTTCAAACTATAAAATAAAAAACTTCCATCTCATATATAAATATGGGACGGAAGTATCCGCGTTGCCACCCAAATTGCCAGTCTACCATAAGAACCAGCCACTCGACAATAGTAAGATAAAGGATACTAACCTTTTAGTTTATCACTAACAGCTCCAAAAGTGGAAAGATTTAACCTTTCACCGATTCTCACCAAACATCGGCTCTCTGAAGAAATTTATAAATCGTAGCTTTTATCAACACTATTTTTAATCTTTATCAATTATAGATTAATTATATATTCCTCTATGCTTTTTTACAAGTAAAAACTTATTTTGACTTGTAAATTTTTCTTTCAATGTATTTATTTCCATAAAATAACACAAGTTCTATGTGATATGTTTGAGTTCTTCCCCAATTTTATAATCTTTAAGCTAACAATTGGCTTAGTAGAAATATTATAATTAAAGATTTTGTATATAGAAATGCAACAAAATCATTATCTTATGAGTTTTCCCTCAGTAGAAATTATTATAACAATCCTTAGGGGTATTAAAACAAGAAATACTTTTAGAGAAAATATATTCTTTGTTTTTATAGCTATCTATTGAACAAAAGTATTTCTTGTTTTAATTCTCAACCTTTAAAAGTTATTAAGCGGTAATTTTCTTATTATATTACTTAAACATATTATTTAAATTTAATTTCATTATAATTCTTTCCGTGTTTTCTATTATATTTATATTTATTTCTGAAATTTCAACAGTAAATCCAATAATATCACTAATCAAATCATTAAATTCTTTTGATACCTGCTCATAAAATACTTCCCTATAATATTCAATCAAAGCCAAGTTATTGTTATTTTTTATAACTGCTTTTTCCATAGGAGTTAATATATCATAAGTATTAATCTCTATAGTACTGCCACCCCAAAATACCTGAACATCTTTAGGCCCTTTTCTCGTATATTTTTTTACTAAAAAAGAGATTTTTGTTTTTATTTCTTCTGTTATTTTTAGCTTATGTTCTTTACTAAAATTCACAAATTCACATAGACTTCCTTTGTCATTTTTTCTTTTTATAACTTTTTTTAATACATTTTTTATAGCTTCTATAATTTCTTCTTTTTCTATAGGTTTTACAAGGTATTTATCAATACCAATGTCTACACTTTTTATTATATATTCTATATCATCTACTTCAGTATTAATAATAATTCCACATTCTTGATCATGATCTCTTATCTTTTTGATCATATCTATGCCATTCATAATAGGCATTCTTAAATCAGTAATTACTATATCTGGTCTATATACCTTAAATAATTCAAAGCCTTCTTGGCCATTTTCAGCAATATATAATTTACCTGAAATTTTTTTTAATATTTTTTTTACAATAATTTGAGTTATGGCCTCATCTTCAACATATAATATTTTAACATTATTCATTACTCGTTCAATAGCATCCATTATTTAACAAGCTCCTTATTTAAACATATTTTAAATAGATTTCTAGCATATAGTAACCCCTGCTTTGTGCTATAAGAATATCAAATTAATTCTATCAAATATATATATATTATTCAATTTTTTTGTAAAAATAAAGTTATAAACAATAAGTTAAATATTGTTTATAACTTTATTTTAATTTTATATTATATACTTCTAAATATATCTAAATACTTTCAAATTCATCCATTGTATCCACTAATTCTTTAGATATTTCTAAATTCTTTTCATTTTCTCTCAATATTAACTCATTTTGCTGATTCACATTACTTATTTTTTCTGCAATTTCACCTGAAGATTCTGCTACTTCTATTACAGATCCAGACATCTCTTCCATGCCTCTTGCTATTTGTTCAATAGCTTTAGAAGTTTTTTCCGATAAATTTGAAAAATTCTCAATTAGCTCTTTAACAATATTTCCATCATTTTTATACTGTACACTCATATCTATAAGCTTTTTATAATCTCTTAATACATTCTCTTCTATAAGTTCTAAAACAAATTCGGAAGAAGATGAAAGTTCACTTACTGCTTTCAATACAGTCTTAACATTAACTTGAATATTTTCAACTGCATTAGAGGATTGCTCTGCTAATTTTCTTACTTCTTCTGCTACCACTGCAAAGCCCCTGCCCTGTTCTCCTGCTCTAGCAGCTTCAATAGCCGCATTTAAAGCTAATAAGTTTGTCTTTTCAGATATACCTAAAATACTCTCAGCCATTTCAGATATATTTTCTACCACTTGAGCTTCATGAATAGCTTTTTCTAATTTTTCCTTTGAATTTTCATATATTTTTTCCACTTCACTCATTGAACTACAAGCATCTTCATTTACACTTTCTGCCTTTTCCTTAATGTTTATTGCTAAATCAAGTCCTTCTTTTGCTTTTTCCTTAGTAATATTCATATCTTCTTTGACAGAGGCAGTCATAGATGCCATCTCTTCTATTCCCGCTGAAGATTCCTCCATATTAGCAGAAATCTCTTCAGTAAATGCAGTTATTTGTTGTACCTCAGCATTTACCTTATTAAAAGTTTCTTTTGCACAATTACTGCTTTGTAATATATTTTCACTTTCATTCTTTACAGAATTTATGGTTTGATTTAATATATTGCTAGCTTCATTTAAAGCCCTGGCTGTTTCCCCAAATTCATCTTTTCTATTAATAGAATTTTTATATGTTAAATTACATTTTTCTAATTGCTCCGCATGCTCTTTCATTTTAACAAGGGGATCTTTAATATTTTTAGAAATAACATTTGATATTATCATACCTAAAATTATAAATAAAATAGTTGAAATTAATATTACTATTCTTAATGTGTAAATATCTTTAAATAAATAATTTTTTTCAACAGCTATAGCCATAGACCATTCTGTGCCTGGAACTGGTTCATAGGCCATAAATCTTCTAACATTATTGTATTTATATTCCCCAAAACCATTTTCACCATTAATCATTTTTTTCTGAAAATTTAAAAGTTCTTCAAACTTTGAATCATTACTGTAATTTTTTAAATCATTGCCTCTCTTCAAAACTAAGTTAATATCATCATCTGCTATATAATATCCTTCTTTATTAATTACAAAACCAATTTCTTCTTTATTATTTGATTGTGCATCATTTACTAACTTATTTATATCTTTTATATCTAAAGAACCTATTAAAGCACCTACTACTTTTTCATCATTGGATTTAATAGGTGTAACTACTTTTATTAAAGGAACATTAGTGTTCTTATCTATATCACTATCTATTATAAATGTATCTCCTTTTAATATTTTATTAAAGTATTTCTTTCCAGAAATATTTTCTATTTCATTACTATTCATAGTATATTGATTACCCTGTAAATTTACTATTTTAAAATCTTTAAATCCCCAGGATTTAGCTTCATCTTCCAATTGGTCCTTTTGATTTTTTAAATCCATAGATTTTATTTCTGGCCAATTGGCTATTATTTGTAATCTCTCCTTTACTTCATTCATTCTATTAGCCAAGATAGTTGATCCATTTTTAGCCTTATTTTCAAGTTCCATTTTAATATTTTTAGTTAGAGCTTTAGAGGCACTCTTATAGGATACAATTCCTAAAATTCCACAAATCAAAATAATCAAACCTAATATTTGTATATTTATAACACTTTTTACACTTATAAAATTTTTATCCTTAGTACTTTTAAATTTAGACTTCATAAATTTCCTCCTCGTTTTATATAGTTACTGGCTAGTTATATACATAATTGTAAGTTGAAAGAATCTGTATATATTTTTTTAATAAATAATTCTAATATTTCAGGATCATATATATTTTCTTCTTTTACCATAATCTCTAAAGCTGCTTCTCTTGTATAAGCTCTTCTATAACATCTATCTGAAGTTAAAGCTTCATATACATCTGCTATACGAAGTATTCTAGCTGCCATAGGAATAGACTTTCCCTTTAACGCATAATAACCACTACCATCAAAATTTTCATGATGAAATTTTACAACATTACAAATTTCTAAACAATATCCATATTCCCTTAGTATATCAGAACCAAACTGGGTATGTTCTTTTACAATTTCAAACTCACTATGATTTAATTTATCTTTTTTGTTTAGTATATTAGAAGGTATTCTAGCCTTTCCTATATCGTGGTTCAATGCTAATAGAACTAAATTATTACTTTGTTTTGAACTAAGCTTCATCAACCTTGCAATTTTTTTCACATAGATAGCAACTCTCTTACTATGTAAAAATATTTCTAAATCTAATTTTTCATCCTTTGATATTTTCAAGGTGTTTGTTGATAAACTACTTAATTTATACATATTATTGCTCCTCCCCATCCCTATAAATTTATAAAAACAAAAGCCAACATAATTAGTCCACATATGTAAACTAATTATGTTGGCTATATCTAGCTAAATAACTCCTTATTTTCTATCTATTACACCAATCACTTATTAAATTATTAAGTAAATATTATTTTTTATTTTTATATTAACCTATATGTGGCAAAATAAATACTTATTCTCCATATATATTGTTAATGTTACCTTATATTTTAATTTTATATCATTAATTCCCAAATTTCAACTAAATTAAAAATATTTTTTATAAATTTATTTATTTTTCCTATAATACATCAAATCTTTCTCTAATATATTCATATTTATTGTTATTTTTTCTACTAATTTATAAATATGTTCAATATCACCTAATATAGCTCTTTCTTTAATTTCATTTAGTAATCTTTTAACCTTATATAAATCAAAATTTGAAGAGGCTCCCTTTAATTTATGTATTAAATTTCTTAAATTTTCTATATCTCCATCTCTTGATAACCTTATAATTTCATCCATTTGTTCTTTGGAAAATAACTCTATTATTTTATGAGCCAATTCTATTACTAACTCTTTATTACCATCTAAATTTTTTTCTAACCGCTCAAAACTACTATATATTTCTTTTTTCTTTAGCTTGATTTTACTATTATTAATTTGCCTATTGTTATTTAAATGCTTATCTATTATATATAGTAACTTATCTGAATCTATAGGTTTACTTAAATAATCATCCATACCTAATGATTTAAATTTCTTCTGTTGTTCTAAAGAATCATATGCTGTTAAAGCTACTATAGGTATTTTACTCCATTTAGGATTTTTTTTAATTATATTTGCTGCATCTAATCCATTCATTATAGGCATTGATATATCCATAAAAATTAAATCATAGCTATCCTTTTCTAAAGCTACTATAGAATCTTTCCCATTAGAAACTGTTTTTGCCATCCATCCATTCAATTCAATTAATTTACTCATTACTATTTGATTTACATTATTATCTTCTGCTATCAATATCTTAAATATCTTTTTGCTACCATTATTCTCATTTAATAATTTGCTATTTTTCAAATGTTCTTTATAGGTTAAATCTAATTTAGTCTTTAATACTTTTATCATTGTATTTACATTCTCTGTTATATTTAGGCAACATGCACCTACCCCTAATATATTGTTATTTTCATCCTTCAAAGGAATTATTTCTATCTCATAAAATTCTACTTTACTACCATTAATTAAAACTTCCTCATTTGTTATAATCTTATTTCCCTTTAATGCAATCTTCATTTTTTCTTTTATTCTTAATATCAAATTATCACTAATATTTAGAGGACAATATTCTTCAATTATTTCTAATATATTCATACCCACTTCTACATGAATGCCTAACAATTTTTTCATAAATTTTTTATGACTATTATTTAATTTTATATAATGAAAATCTTTATCCAAAATGAATATGGAAACATTATTTAACTCCCCCACAAATAAATTCAAAGCATTTATATCCCCATACTTTACCATAAATTTTATCCTTCCCTACACATATTATAATTTTAAATATACTACTATAATCTTCGAAGTTTTTACGGAAAACTTATACATATTCATATATTATAAAAGAACTATTCCCTTATAAATTATAATAACTTCTTCAATCTTTTAATTTTATTTTATATAAAAATATACTTAGAAAATTATATTTAAAAATTCATATATTATCAAAAAATATATCTGTGGTTAGAAAAACATCAAAATGCCTTTCTAATCACAGATATATTCTTTGATATCCACTTAATAAGCGCCTTTTATTCAATAGTATTATTATATTTACTATTAATCCAATTTAACACATCTTGGAACACTTCTTCTCTATTTATCTCATTTAAAATTTCATGTCTTCCTTCTTTATATAGTTTATAGTTTACATCCACTACACCTATACTTTTATAAAAATTATATAAATTTAGTATCCCTTTACCAAAATTTCCTACTGGATCTTTATCTCCTGCTATTATAAATATAGGTAAATTTATAGGTATCTTATTCTTGTTTTCTTCTTTCCATATAGACTTTAATCCTCTTAAAAAATCATGATAAAAGGAGGTTGGGAAAATCGTCCCACAGTATTCATCCTTTATATATTTATCAACCTCCCTTTCATCTCTAGTTAACCAATCAAATTCTGTTCTATTAGGTTGAAATTTTTTATTATATCCTCCAAAGGATAGATTATTTAAAAGATTACTTTTATGTTTTCTTCCTTTAAATCTCATTTCTAATTTAGCTACTAAAATCCCTATATTTATTAAGGAGCCTTGATTGCCGTTAGTTCCTACTAATATAACTCCATTTAATTCTTGTCCATATAATTGTATGTATCTTTGACTTATAAAAGAACCCATACTATGACCTAATAAAAATACAGGTAATCCTTCATTTTCCTCTTTTATTATAGTATTTAATGTATGTACATCTTCTACCATGGACATAAAGCCATCTTCTTCTCCTAAGTATCCTAATTTATCTAAACTTAATGCACTTTTACCATGTCCTCTATGGTCATTTGCATAAACTATATATCCAGCTTTATTTAAATAGGAAGCTAAGCCTTCATATCTATTAGCAGCTTCAGCCATGCCATGGGATATCTGTATGACTGCCTTTATGTCTTGTTTATTATCTGGCTCCCACTTATAAACATTTATTTTTGTATCTTCTCTACCTTTAAATGAAAAACAACTACTTTTCATATGGGTCTCCCTTCTATCAGATTACTTTTTTATTAAATTCTATTAATGTTTGTGAAATTTCTTCAATATAATTTTGAAAATTGTCCTATAAAGATATATTATTAAATTTATAAAAAAAATACTACTTAAAAATACCTAATTTATAAAAATTTAATAATGAATTAACTGTATTTTGAATTTTATACCAAAATATGGTATATTATTGTTAAAACTTTTGTTATTTCTTCTCTATGGTATAATAAAATTGTTAAAATTAACGATAAATATTAATAAATACTTATTTTAAATATGAAGGGAGGATTTTCTTTGAATAAATCAAGAAAGGCTTTTGCTACTTGTGCCATATCCGCTGCTTTATTAGGACAAAATTTTTTATTTTCTCAAAACGTTCTAGCCGCTAGTGATAGCATGTACCCTAATGTTAATAGTAGTGCATATAATTCTAACAATATATTTACTCAATGCGGATTTAAAGGACAATGTACTTGGTTTACCTATGGAAGGGCTTTAGAAAAATTAAACATGAAACTTCCAAGTCAATTTTATGGTAATGCTATAGATTGGTGGTATTCTAATATTAGATCCAATACATTCTCCTATGGTTCAGAACCTCAAGCTAATTCTATAGTAGTTTGGAGTGGAGGTTCAAAAGGATATGGACATGTTGGTTTTGTAGAAAAAGTTGTAGGCGATACCATTTATTACAACGAAGGAAATGTTGAAAGAAGAGGCTATTATGATGGTTATGTAAAAACTATATCTAAACAAGCTATAAAAAATAGAGGTAACTTATTTTTAAAAGGATATATCTATTTAAATGGTAGTTCAAATAGCTCTAACAATAATAGCAATAATGACTATACTATAATAAAAACATCTAAGGTTTCTTGTTCAAGCCTTAATGTTAGAAACAATCCTTCTCTATCATCAGCGGTTATAGGTGGTGTTTCAAAAAATCAAACTGTCTCTATTATCAGTGAGAGTAATGGATGGTCAAAAATAAAATATGGCTCTGGAATTGGTTATGTAAGCTCCCAATATTTATATGATGGAAATAATACTATCAGTTCTGGTAATGGTGGTTCTTCTAGTAATGAAAGTGTACAACCTGGTTTTGTTAAGCTATCTAGTAGTAGTTCATTATTGAATGTTAGAAGTTCAGCCAATTTATCTTCTAGTATAATAGGTTCCCTTAAAAATGGATCCTCTGTATCAATATTAGGTAAAACCGGTTCTTGGTATAAGATTAAATATGGTTCTAAAGTTGCTTATGTAAGTTCAAATTATATTTCATCAAGCAACAATTCTAACTCTAGTTCTGATAATAATTCTAGTACTTCAACTGGTAAAGGAACTGTAAAATTATCTAGTACAAGCTCTTCATTAAACCTTAGAGAGAATCCAAGTCTACCCTCTAAAATATTAGGTGGACTTTCACATGGCTCTTCTGTTGATATACTAGGTAAAACTGGTTCTTGGTATAAAATTAAATATGGTTCTAAAATTGGTTATGTAAGCAGCCAATTTATAACTACTTCCAACTCTTCAAATAGTAGCGGATCTTCCGTAACAAACCAAAGATTTGGAACTGTATATCTATCCAATAAATATTCTACTTTAAATGTAAGAAAAAATGCTGGAACAAATAGCAGTGTAATTTCATCATTAGCCTATGGAAGTAAAGTAGAAATACTATCTTCTAGCGGTGAATGGTATAAAATTAACTTTAAAAATACTACAGGTTATGTATATAGCAAATACATAAAAGATACAGCTCAAAAAGTTGTGGCGTTTAATCAAAGTGCTACACAAGACAAAAAATATGGAGCTAATGAAGATAATGTTACTGTAAATAATAAAGATGCTGAAGTAGTAAAGTCTAATACAGAAAATGAAAAAAAATTAGTTACAATGAAATCAGAAAAAGAACAAGAAAGAAGAAAAGCATCTGAACCTGTACAGACAAAATCAACTGAAGAAACTCAAAGAAAAGCAGCTGAAGAGGCTCAAAGAAAATCAATCGAAGAAGCTCAAAGAAAAGTAGCTGAAGAGGCTCAAAGAAAAGCAACTGAAGAAGCTCAAAGAAAAGCAGCTGAAGAGGCTCAAAGAAAAGCAACTGAAGAAGCTCAAAGAAAAGCAACTGAAGAAGCTCAAAGAAAAGCAGCTGAAGCTGAAGCTTCCAAATCTCAATCAAGAGGAGAAAGCAGTGTATCAGAGAAAGCACCAGCAACACATGGAGACGTAATATCATATGCTAGACAATATCTAGGTACTCCTTATGTTTGGGGTGGAACTTCACCAAGTGGATTTGACTGTTCAGGATTTGTACAATATGTGTATAGAAATGCTGCAGGTATAGAATTACCAAGGGATACTTATGGACAAATTGGAGCAGGTTCTAGAGTTTCACAAGATCAATTACAACCTGGTGATTTAGTATTCCCAGATGCAGGTCATGTAGGCATATATATAGGTGGAGGACAAATGATACATGCTTCAAAACCAGGTGATGTAGTAAAAATTTCATCAGTATGGGCATTTTATGCAGGAGTAAGAATAAAATAATTAACAAATCTTTATATAAATTTAAAAACTATAAAAGGATTTTAGTATGAATAAAAGGCCTACCTGCAAAATAATTGCTGGGGGCCTTTGCTTCTTTTGATTACTCCCTATTTTAAAATAACAATAAAATTTTTCCTAATTATTATTATTTTAATTTTATATTTTCCCTCATCTTATCCATAAGTTTATCCAAAAGTGCCTCTACAGTATCTCCATCTACAGGATAAGTTACATTTCCATATCCTACATGATATTGTGATAATTGAGGATAAATTAAAGAAAGCATTTTATATTTTTCTTGTATTTTATTTTTCATATCTTCAACTTTATCTTCATCACAATTTGGCAATACACCTACAAAAGTTAATAAACCATGCTTTGTTATAAAATTTGGACCTTTAAAAATATCCTTTATTCCTTTATAAAAAACATCTGTTAATGTTATATAACTTTCTTTTACATCTATTTTTTCTTCCTCATCTGTATTTTTTATAAGAGTAAATATAACTGAAGAAACTTTTGTGTTATCTGTTTTAGCTTTATTTAATTCATCAACGAAATAAATTTTAAACTCTTCCGGTAATTCTTCTTCCTTAACATTGGGATCTATAATTTCTTTTTCTTTAACAACTTCTTCTTTAACTTCATTAGTGTTTTCATTATCTTCATTAATATATATTTTTTGAACTTTAGATTCCTTTTCTGTTGATACTTGTTCTTTACTACCTTTACTTTCTTTTATAGTTTTAACTATTCTATCTAATAGAACTTTATTATCAAAAGGTTTTAATATATAATCTGAAATACCTTCTCTTATTACCTTTGCAAAGGCATCTCTAGTGTTTACCTTAGTTAATATAACTATAGGAATGTCCACATTTTTTTCTCTTATCTTTTCAACTACCTCAAATCCATCTTCCCTAGTCAAACCTAACTCTAGTATTATCAAATCTATATTATCCTTTTTTTCATAAAGCTTATTAAAAAATTCAAAGGAAGTAGAAGTCTCATAAACTTTTATGTCTTTTTCCTCTAAAAGATCTTTAACTCTGTATCTCATATAACTCATATCATCTAATATTATAATATTTTGCACACTTATCACTCTCATATTTAAATTATTTTTTTATACTTTGGAATTTTTATATTTAATATTGATTAACACATAGCTCCATCTATTGTTATGATTTGTCCATTTACATAAGAAGAATCTTTACTACTTAAAAATGCAACAACCTTCCCTACTTCTTCTCCTTCTCCCAATCTCATAAGTGGAATTTCATCTTTAAGATCATTTAAATCTTCCTCACATAAAGAACTATTCATATCTGTATTTATAACTCCAGGCGCTACGGCATTTACTCTTATGTTGTTAGGACCAAGTTCCTTAGCTAATGCCTTTGTAAAAGCATTTATCCCCCCTTTTGAAGCTGAATAAATAACTTCACAAGATGCCCCTATATTTCCCCACATAGATGACACATTTATAATAGTTCCTTCCCCTTTATCTAACATATATTTAACTACATTGTGGCTGCAGTTAAATACTCCTTTTAAATTAGTATTTATTATGTTATTCCAATCATTCTCATCCATATCTATAAATAGTCCTATTTTAGCTATACCGGCATTATTGACTAAAATATCTATTTTACCAAATTTATTTATTGCAAATTCTACTAATTCCTTTGAACTATTATAATTTGAAACATCTGCCTTACATACATATCCATATCCCCCTAGGTCTTTAATTGAACTTAAAGTTTCTAGGGCATCTTCTTTGTTTTTGTTATAATTTATAATTACATTAGCACCAGCCTTTGTAAGCTCTAAAGCTATACTTCTACCAATTCCTCTAGAACCACCTGTAACTATTGCAACTTTTCCTATTAAATTTACCATTTTTATCTCTCCCTTTAATTATCTATTAAAACCATTAATTCTTTAGTGTAATTTTTAATTTAATTAAAATTTTTTTTATTATATTTATACCGTATTTTCATAAATACTTTTATATAACTTATAATACTAAGAGCATTTCTAATTTGACTTATTAATTACAATATTTATCAAATTTATATTAACATTAAGTTCTTTTACTGACAAACTTATTTATAATGTAATATAAGTTTATTAGTAAAAACTATATTATATTGTAATAGTTTTCTGATTATTTTAAAATCTTATAAAATTCATTGCATAATGAAAAATTTTATGATATGCTTTTAATAAATATTAATTGTTTTTTAATATGTATTATCAGGAGGTAATTTGAATGGAAATAAAATTTATGGGAAATCCAATAACCCTTGAAGGAAATGAATTAAAAGTTGGAGACATAGCACCAGACTTTACTGCTATAGACAATAATATGAAACCAGTTTCTTTAAAGGATACCAAAGGTGTGCGAATACTTTCCGTAGTACCTTCTTTAGATACTGAAGTTTGTGATCTTGAGACAAGAACATTTAATTCAAAAGCTGCTGAAATTCCAAATGTAACTATTTATACCATATCTATGGATCTACCCTTTGCACAGGCTAGATGGTGTGGAGCTCATGGTGTAGATAAAGTTATAACTTTATCTGATTTCAAAGATAGATTAGTAGGTAGAAATTATGGCACATATATAAAAGAATTAGGTTTATTAACAAGAGCTGTTTTTGTAATAGATAGTAATAATAAAATAACTTTTGTTGAATATGTACCAGAAGTTACAAGTCAACCAAATTTTGATAAAGTATTAGAAGCTGCAAAAGCTTCCCAATAATATAAAATAAAACTTATTTAAACATATATATTAAAACAGGTATTTCTTAATTTGTAGAAATACCTGTTTTAATATTATTTAAAAGAATACTAAAATTTATTCAAATGAGTTTTGTTTTATAGTTGGTAATGTTTGAAGATCTATTCCGCCAGTTTTTTCTGGTATACCATGTAAATATTGTTCTCCATTTTGAGCTGTACCTATAACTACATTATTTATTTCTCCCTCTGCCGCTCTTTCTATGGCCTGTTCTTTAGTTAATAATTCACCATTATTTAATTTATAACCAGTTACAGCGCCTTTTCCATCTTTTACTAGAGCTACAATATCTTTACCAAAATTATTGTTACCACCAATCATAATAACACCTCCAATTAAGGATATGTTATTATGTTTCCCAATAAAAATATATTTATATATTTTATAAATATATTTTTTAAAATTCTCTAAATTAATTTTTAGTATTATTTTTTAATTTATGTATTAACCCTCTTTACTTTTCTAAAATGGTTTTCACAAAATCTAACATCTATCCTATGGAAAATAATTTATACTATAGCTCATTACATATAAATTCTTTTATAATAATCTAGCTCTTAAAAACATTATTTTCATTCCCATAGATTCAAATTTTGTTTCATATTCTGTTTTTATATTCTCTTTAAAGTCACTATTATGAAGATCATATGTGATGTATTCTATATTAAATCCACTTTCCTTAAAATATTCCTGTGAATCCTCAAAAAGTTCTTTATCATCAGTTTTAAACCATATTTCTGTATTTGGTTTTAAAAATTTTTTATATTCTGTTAGTAATTTTGTATGAGTTAATCTTCTTTTATTATGTCTTTCTTTTGGCCAAGGGTTGCAAAAGTTTATATATATTTTACTTATTTCATCTTTATCAAATACTTCTGCTATTCCCATTATATTCATTGTAATAAATTTTATATTTTTAAGTTCTCTCTTAACTTCTTCTTCTTTTTCTTCAACTTTTCTTATAGCATAAACTATAACTTCATCTTTTAAATCTATTCCTACATAATTTATATCTTTATTTTTTTCTACTAATTGTGATATAAATCCTCCTCTTCCGCAACCTAATTCTAAATGTATTTCATTATTATTATTAAATTCCTTATTCCATCTTCCTTTTAATTCTTTAGGTTCGTCTGCAAATTTATCACTAGCTTCTATCTCTGGTCTTGCCCACCATTTCTTTCTAAGTCTCATCTTTTAACCTCCAGATATTTTTAATCTACTACTGAAATATTATATCATAACATCTATTATTATTAGTAATCTATAATTTAATTATATTTTAAAATACAACTTCACCATGCTGTAATTATTTTAACAATTAACTACAAGACTAGTACTTCCCTCACATTATGTATATTATTTACTATAATAATTTAAGTAAGCTCATTATATGGCGATAATTATACTATTTAGTAGAATTATTATTGGAAGGATTATATAGGAACATATATTATGAGTAATTTTTTAGAAGAATTAAAAACCACTAAAGTTATAAGCAAAAATGATATTGAAAAAATCAAGAAATTTATAAATATTAAGTTTAAAGATGAAGATAGCAAAGAAAAAGCTTATATGGTATCTTCTACTATTCATAATATTATTGAAAGTAAAATAGATTTCTTTCCAAAATCAATACAGAAAGATTTAAAAAATACTATTTTAAAAAATACTTTTTTAAATAATAAAGATTCCATTTATTTATGGGATATCTTTTATTCTTATATAGATTATGCAGATTTTAAAAAAGAAAACCTAGAAATATTATTAAATTGGACTAATATTAATATAAAAAATAAAACTGATAAGGAATCTTTAGTAAATTATTTATATACAAATAATTTACTAAAATATGATGAAAAAAATACTAAAATTAAAGATACTTCTAGTTCTAGTTCTAGTTCTAGTTCTAGTTCTAGTTCTAGTTCTAGTTCTAGTTCTAGTTCTAGTTCTAGTTCTAAAGATTCTAGCACTAAGCTCTCAAATGAACAACCTGATATAAAAATTAAAAAGAATGATTCTATTTATCTACAAAATATCCATACAGAATTTAATAATAATATTATTAATATTAAACAAAATCCAGCAAATATAATAAATGATAAATATAATCCTAAAAATATTACTAAAAAACTCAATATAGATCTTTTATATAAAAATAATATATTTAAACTTTATAATAACTCTATTGCTTTTGCATTAACTATATTATTTATTTCTTTAATATCTATATATTTATTAAATATAAATACTAGCATTAAAACTAATAGTAAAAATATTATTGTTTATGAAAATAAAAATGTTAAAACTAAAAAAAATAATACTCTTGATAAAAATAAGCATCTACCCCAATATGTTAAATATAAAACTTTAAATAATAAAAAACTGAAGAAATATTTATATACCAAAAACTCTTTATTAGCAGACGAACCTTATTTTTCATCTATAATAGCATCTGCAGAGGAATTTGATATAAATCCTTTAATATTGTTTGCAATAACTGGACAAGAGCAAGGCTTTGTCCCTAAAAACAATAAGTCTGCTAAAAAAATAGGAAATAATCCATTCAACGTTTTTCATAGTTGGGAGGAGTATAATTCTGATATTAAAGATTCATCTAGAATAGCAGGAAGAACTGTATTTAATTTATTAAAAACTATGCCTAAAGGACAAGATCCTTTTAAATGGGTGAACAATACATATGCTGAAGATGTTAATTGGTGGAAGGGTGTTAAATCCTTATTTAATGAATTAGAAAAAGCGGTAAAATAAGAAATCTTTGTTAAATATATAATTAATTGAAAAGGGGTTTATTTATTTCCAAATTAGTATTAAAATCTAGAGGTACATACTAAAATTTTTTATAGGGGGATGATTAAAATACTTAATAATTTTAACATGATGCTTCCAGCAATTATATTTATAATAGTTTATGCATTAATTATTTCGGAAAGGGTGAACAGGGTTGTTGCTTCTCTAAGTGGAGCTGCTATTATGCTCATATTAAAATTAATTACCCAAGAAAAAGCTTTCTTAAAAATTGATTTTAATACTATAGGCTTATTAATTGGGATGATGATTATAGTAAATATAACTAAAAGAACAGGTGTCTTTGAATATATAGCTATAAAAGCAGCTAAATTTTCTAAGGGGAATCCTATTAAAATATTAATACTATTTTCTATAATAACTGCTGTTTTATCTGGAGTATTAGACAACGTTACTACTGTGCTTTTAATAGTACCTGTAACTTTAGTTATAACTAAAACATTAGAAATAGATCCAATTCCTTTTTTAATGTGTGAAATATTTGCATCTAACATAGGAGGCACTGCTACTTTAATAGGAGATCCACCAAACTTAATGATAGGAAGTGCTGCGGGATTAAGCTTTTTAGATTTTGTTAAAAACTTAGCTCCTGTAATTATAATAATACTTGTAGTTACATTATTAGGAATAAACCAATTATATAAAAATTCTATGAAAACTTCTGAAGAGGATAAGAAAAAAATTATGGCTTTAGATGAAAGTAAAGCTATTCGTGATAGGTCTCTTATGAAAAAATGTCTAACAGTACTATTTTTGACTTTAGTAGGATTCCTAACTCATAGTTATTTGGGTTTTGAATCTGCAACTATCGCCATAGCTGGTTCTGCTATATTATTAGCTATAAGCAAGGTAGAACCAGATGAAATACTACAAGAAACAGAATGGGGTACTATATTCTTTTTCATAGGTTTATTTATAATGACTGGGGTTTTAGAAGATGTTGGCATCATGGAAGTCTTAGCACAAAAAACGTTGTCACTAACAAAAGGCAACCTAGTTATGACGGGAATATTTGTGCTTTGGATATCTGCTATTGCCTCTGCATTTATAGATAATATTCCTTTTGTAGCTACTATGATACCTTTAATAAAAGCTATGGGCACCATGGGTGGTATGAATATAACTCCACTTTGGTGGGCATTATCTTTGGGTGCTTGTCTTGGTGGAAATGGAACTATGATCGGAGCTTCTGCTAACCTAGTAGTAATTGGCATAGCAGAAAAAAGTGGCTATAAAATTTCTTTTAAAGACTACTTTAAACTTGGATTTCCTGTAATGTTAGTGTCAATAATAATATGTACTGCTTATCTTTTAATGTTTTTTTTGAAATAATTTTGGAATGATTCTAAAATTATTTTATAATATTTTGAAAATTGTGGATATTAATGCTTGCTTAATGATATAATATAAACAAAGGATAACTCACTTAGTTTATAGGGGGGCTTTTAAATGGATAATTATATGAAAGTTAAAAATTCAATGCTAACTTTTTTATTAGAACAAATGGGAGCTAAAATTCATAGAATCACAGGAATAGTATGCTATGTTGAATTCACCATACACTCTGTCATTATAAAATATATGTATCACTTAGATAAAAAAAATAAATACTTCTTAGAAAGAATTTCTCCCTACAATGTAGCTATTGGACAGTTTGAGAAAGAAGAAGATGTAATAAACACCATAAAAATAGATATATCTAAGTTTGAAAATGCAAAAAATAGTAATAAATTTAATAAATTTATTAATACTGGGAAAGATTTTGTTGATATAGTTAAATCTTTTGAAGATCTTTATTTACACTATAATGTTTCAAAATATGATTTAGCCGATATACAGCAAAATATAGAAAGCCTAAAAGAAAAGTTAGAAGAAGTATCTACTAAAGCTGATGTGGTTTATGATAAGCCTACAAAATAACTGAAGATGAATAAAACAAAAAATAATTTATAATGTATAAAATTATAATACTAATAAACTATTAAAGTCTAGGAACCTATTTTTAAAATATATGGTCCTAGACTTTTTTTCTTTAAATTATATAAACTCCTCTGTCTTATTTTCCATTTTTAGCTTATATACTGTAATGATGAAAAATGTACTTGCAAACAATATTAAAATTAACATATTTATACCTATATTTTTAAAATTAGCTCCCGTATTTATCTTAAAGATAGCTTCAATAGCCCATTTTTGTGGTGTAAAGCTAGCTAAATTCTGCATAAATTTTGGCATTATTTTTATCTCCCAAAAGCCTCCTCCTATCATGGTGCTTAATACTGTAACTATTACACTTAAATTAGAGGCTTCTGATGAAGATTTACAAATAGTTACTATAAATATACTAAGAGAAATAGCAACTATAGAAAACATAATTAATATTAAAAGTATTATAAGATTTCTACTTCCCATAAGATTTTCTTTCAATACATATTTGTCTACTATAATCATAACTATAATTATTTGAATTAAACTAAACATAAAATTGCAGAGTATATTTCCCAAAATATATTGCTTAGGACTTACAGGAGTTGCTGCAATTCTATTATAGGTTTTATTTTTTCTTTCTTCTAATATAAACTTACTTATATTAGAAGAGGAAGTTAATACAAACATCAATAACATTCCTATAGTTATATAGCTTAATTCTTTTTCTCTAGATTTATCTTTAACTTTTTCTACATTAAGTTTAAGTATTCCGTTTTCAGTCTTATTATAAAATTCATCAAAACTTTTTTTATCACCCTTATGGAGGTTACCTATAATTTTTAAATTATCTATATATATATTTAAATAATTTTCTAATAAACCCGTAACTTCGGCTCCTTTTATAGATATTATTTTTATTTTTTTTATATTATTATTGTATACTTCTTCTGAAAAATCCTGTGGTATAACTATTACACAATCTACCTTTTCCTTTGAAATAAAATTATTTATTTCTTTTTCCTCTACGTTTACTATTTTAAATCTATCTCTTTTTTCTACGTACTTTATTAATTTTTTAGATATTATTCCTGTATCTTTATTATTTATACCAATTTTTATATCTCTTCCACCACTAGTATTCATTATTATCATAAATACTGCTAATATAATTGGTAGTACAAAAGTTATCCATATGGTACTTTTCTTCTTCATAGCTACTTTTATCGTATTAAAAACTATTAATAAACTTTCCCTCATTATATTGCCTCCCTTCTACTAAAATTTAAAGAGGAGATAATTAAAAATATAAATGCTATAGATAAATCTATAATAATAATTTTATAACTTAAATCATTATTATTAAAAAACATACTATTAAATATAGCATCCTTAATCTTGCTAAATATATTAAAATCATAAATCAATCCTAATACTTTACTCTCCTGAAAATCCATAGGTGTATATCCCCCTCCCAAAAATGTTATAAAGGGCAATATACCATTTAAAAATGATTCTGCTACACTTTGTTTTTTGAATAAATATATTATAGATATTCCTGCAAATATAGCCATAATTATTTCTGATAGTAAAACTAAAAGTATTATTCCTTCACTTTTTCCCCAATACACTTTTAATGCATATTTGCTAAATAAAAATACCAATATGATTTGTATTACAGATACAAAAGTTAGCCCTAATACTTTTCCTATGAATATCTCATGCTTTGAGGCAGGAGAAGAAGTTAACTTAATTATAGTATTTCTAGTATATTCATTGCCAAAAGAATTCACTGCTGCTAAGGATATATATAGAATTATCATTACTATCATAGCCACAGCATAATATTCCAAAGAACTAGGAGTTTTTTTATTTTCTAATGATACTATTTCCACATATTTATTTATTTTATTTATATTATCTTTCTTAATAAGTGTGGGATTTATTTTTATTACCTCTACCACCGTATTATATTTTTTAATAAAGCTATTTGCTATTACTTCTACTACTGAAGCCTGCGAACTATATTTATCATTTTTATAAAAATCAATTTTATTACCCTCTTTATAAAAATTCAAATAACAAATATACTCTTTATTTTGAACTTTCTCCTTAGCTATTTTTGTATTATTTTCTTTATAAATTTCTATTCCTTGTTTTTTTATTATATCTAAAAATTCTTCAAATGCTTGTTTATTCTTTGTATCTTCTCCCATAGTATATATAACTTTAGTATCCTTGAATAAATCAATTTTATTAAAAGCACTATTTAAAGAAAATCCTAACACTGTAATAAGCATCATAGGCCAAATTATAAACATTATCATACTTTTTTTATCTCTAAAATTAATTTTTATTTCATTAATAGCTATATTTAAAAATTTCATTTTCCTCACCTTTAATCTCTTAATTTTCTTCCTGTTAAACTTAAAAATACAGTTTCTAAATCCGGATTTTTAGTTTCAACATTTTTAATAGGGATATTTTTATTAGTAAAAAACAAAATTATTTTATCTAAATTATTTACCTCTTTATAACTATCTATTTTTATTAAATTATCTTTCACATATACATCAGTAACTCCATTTATATTTTTTATTTCTTTTTCATCAATATTTTCTATTCCACCAACTGTTATATATACTGTGTTTTTATCTCTAACTATTGCTTTTAACTCTTCTTTTGTACCCTCTGCAACCAATTTACCATGATCTATTATTCCTATATTAGTACATATTTCTTCAACTTCCTCCATGTAATGACTAGTATATATTATGGTTGATCCCATCTTATTAAGTTTTTTTACTGATTGTAATATGTGATTTCTTGATTGTGGATCTATACCTACTGTAGGTTCATCCATTATTATTAATTTAGGTGTGTGAGAAATAGCACAAGCAATATTCAATCTTCTTTTCATTCCCCCAGAAAATTCATTAGGATGTCCCTTAGCCTTATCCTTTAGTCCAACAAATTCCAATGCTTTTTCCACTCTATTTTTTAACTCTTCTCCCTTAAAACCATAAAGAGAAGTAAAAAATTTAATATTTTCATAGGCAGTAAGTTCTTTATATAAAGCTATATCCTGAGGAACTACACCTATATTTTTTTTAATTTCCCTCATATTATTTTTTATGTCCTTACCTAAAATTTCAATATTTCCCTTATTAAAATTTAATAGTCCACTAATTATATTTATCATGGTACTTTTCCCTGCACCATTTGGGCCCAAAAGTCCATATATCTCTCCTTCTTTTATTTCTAAACTTACATTATCTAAAGCTGTAACTTTCTTAAAATTCTTACTCAAATTATCTATTTTAACAATATTCATAAATTATCTTTAGTGAGACAATGTATTGAATCTATACCCCTCACTAAATATTCACTTCCTTTCTATACTATTTCATATATTTAACAAATAGCTTAACAAAATTATAATTATCAAATACTTTTTACCTGCTATTCATATATCTATATCCTTTATTAATAAGAAACAAGCTCCTAGAAACTCTGTTAGTGATTATCAGATCTAGTAAAGTATATTCTTAAGCAAAACTTTACTTATATAATGTTTTAATTAAACTAAATTAGAACTTAGTTTATAACTTAATTCTATAAAAAAATGACCCTTCACATCAGTGTAAAAGGTCATTTTATATGTATGACGAAAGTAATATATTTAACTGGAACGGGTATCCTTGTAAGCAAATTCTATCTAAACCTAAGAATCACTTAGTTCCCCCTTCAAATGGTATATGGCTATTTGAGTCCTATGTTCTAAGCCAGTCTTAGATAAAATAGAACTTATATAATTTTTTACAGTTCCCTCTGAAATAAATAATTTTGCTGATATTTCTTTATTAGATAGGCCTTCTGATATAGCCTCTATTACATCTATTTCCCTTCTTGAAAACATATCTTTATCAATATTTTTAATATTGGAATTACAGGAATTAAGTACTTTATCCATAATCACATCCTGTATAACAGAGTTACCTTTATAAACCATTTTTATAGTGTCTATTATAGTATCTGGAGTATTGTTTTTTAAAATATATCCCTTAGCCCCAAAATGAAGAGCTTCTCTTATGTAATCATCCTCATCAAAAGTAGTTAGTATCAAAACCTTCCCATAACTTTCTTTGCTTATTATTTTTGTAGCTTCTACTCCATTCATTACAGGCATTCTTATATCTAAAAGTGCTATATCTATTTTATTATTTCTACAATATTCTAATGCTTGTAATCCATTTTCTACGGTTTTCTCTATTTTTATATCTTCATCCATATCTAATATTATACTTAAGCTTTCTCTTATAAAAACATCGTCATCTGCAATTAAAACCTTAATCACTCTATTCCCCCCTTTTTTATACATTAATTATATTTTAAATACACTTTCTAATTACATTACTATTTTAAATACATACAATCTTCAAATATATAGAAAACAAATTATTTCTTAACCTTAAGTGTTATTACTAAAGAATGAGCAATTTGCAATATATTCACCCAAAATAATCTTTTATTTAGGTAAAAGTATTATAAGTGAAAAACCATCTCCTCCATCTATTATTAATTTACCATTTTCATTTTCGCATCTTTCCTCTATTCCTCTAATCCCTATCCCTTTTTCTATATTTATACACCCTATTCCATTATCCTTTATATTAAACTTTATGAATTTATTTAACTCTTCTATAATTATAGAAACTTTAGTAGCTTTAGAGTATTTTATTATATTTGTAAGACATTCCTGAAGGCTTTCCTGAATTATTTTCCACTGCTTGTAGCCTACTAAACTTAAATCCCCTTTAGTAACCAATTTTGTATCTATATCTGTTTTTAACATAAAATTATTTATAACAGTTTCTATCTTTGTCAAACCTAATTGTTCCCTTGGGGGTTTTAAATTTCTAACTGTTAACCTTACTTCTTCTAATCCCTCTCTTAAAGATGATATGGATTTTTCTATTAATTTTTTACTTTTTTCTTTATCCTTCTCCATTAATATTTTACAAGCTTCCAACTGCATTATATTCCCTGCTAACACATGTCCTATTTTATCGTGTATTTCCTGAGAAATTTTATTTCTTTCCTCCAATTGTGACAAATATAAGTTATAATTTTCTTGCTTTTCATTTAGAACTATTTGATTATCTAAGTTATGATTTTTTTGTGTAATATTATAATTTTTTTCCGTCAATTCAATTATTCTTTTATAACATTTTTTATACAATAAAAAATTCATAAAACTTAGTAGGGCTATTACTAAAAATTCCTTAGCTATTTCATAAGGAATAAAACAACTTAATATAAAAATTATAATTAATGCTATGTAATTTTTCTCATTAAAATAATAATTTATATCATATATATTAACTATTATTAAAAATATATTAAATTCACCCTTGCTTATAAATAATAACCACAAAATTATAGAACACAAATTTAAAATAAGTTTT
Organism: Clostridium sporogenes; assembly: GCF_001889325.1. Classification (NCBI taxonomy): domain Bacteria; kingdom Bacillati; phylum Bacillota; class Clostridia; order Eubacteriales; family Clostridiaceae; genus Clostridium; species Clostridium sporogenes. The sequence goes on from NZ_CP013243.1 coordinate 1,728,328, forward strand.
GCCTTATTGTTTTTTGAAATTTCTATAGAAAAGTTAAATATTATATATAAAAGAAAATATAAAATAGTCCAAGTATAAACTCTTTGTTCTGTATACGTATATGCACAATATAAAAATATTATCATTTTATTATAAATTATGTATTCTCTCATAAAATTCTCCCATTTAATACGCTAAGCATATTAATAAAAAATATAGTTTTAAATTTATATATCACAAAACATAAAATATATTTATATCATTAATTCTATTCATTATTTGCAATTGAATCAACAATCTTTTTATTTTTAAGCAATAAATCAGTTTTACAATTACTTTTATTTTATGTAAATTATCTATAATTTCTACTAACTAAAAAAGTTCCTCAAAATGGATTTAATTTTGAGGAACTCTTTTTTAAATTCTAAAATATAGTCATAGCTATTTTCATAAAAGAATAATGTAAAAAATTAGTTGGAATTCCTACTAAAAATGATGAAATAGGAGTTACCACAAATATCAATAGAATAATCATTTGATATCTATAAATTACATCAGATATTTTATAAAAAGTCTTAGGCCATAAATCTCTCAATATGTCAAAGCCATCAAGTCCTGGTATAGGCATTAAATTAAATATTGCTAGCATACAATTTATTCTAACTATATAGTTCAATATTAAACCTATTATACCACCTAAGGAAGTTATATCTCCAAAGTTCACTAAATTTAACTTTAACAAGAAAGCTGTTAATAATGCAAATAAAAATGCTGTAATTACATTTGCAGTTACCCCTGCTACAGAAACTTTTATCTCATCTTTATATCCTCTTTTTAATGCACTTGGATTAATTTGTACTGGTTTAGCCCATCCAAATCCAATCAATAATATCATTACAAAACCTATAATGTCTATATGTGAAAAAGGGTTTAATGTTAATCTTCCTTGAAATTTTGGAGTTTTATCTCCTAATTTGTCTGCTACATAGGCATGAGCAAATTCATGTACTGTAAGTCCTACTAATATAGCTGGTATTATTAGTATTTTTGAAAGTATTCTATAGTTTAAGTCCAAAAAACTCATCCTCTCCTAAAATTGAAACTTCAAAACAATTATAGCAAATTTAAATAAATACAACAATTAAATAAATATTAATATAAAATAAATGAACATTCATATATTTACATAATATCAACTTTAAAATTCTAAAAATGCTTTTATGACTTTACAAATATTAACATACTAATTTTATTTTAGCTCACTAATTTTAATAAAAACTCTATTAAAAGATTTTTATCTACATTTATTTTTTATATCCTAAAAAATGCTTTTTAAGTTTTCATCCTTAGTTAATTTTAATATTCCTATAATAAAAAAACTTACTGCAAATAAAATTACTATACCAATATATAAAATAGCCTCATTAAAACTCTTCCCTTGTTGAAGGGAATCTATAGCTTTAAGTATCCAAGTTTGAGGAAATATATTAGCTAATTTTTGCATAAAATTTGGCATCATATCTAAAGGCCAAAAGCATCCTGATAGCATACACGTTGGAGTTATTAGTATATTTGATAAATAGGATGATTGATTAAGACTTTTAGAAAAAGCTGCAATAATTATTCCAAAACCAATAGATACAAATCCAAAGGAACATAATATTATAAACATTATCTTTGTATCTATATAAAAATTAAGTTTCAGAACATATAATGACATAAACAAAATTACAAATATCTGTATTAAAAAAATTATAAAATTAGCTATTACATTAGCTATTATATATTTACTTTTACTAATATTAGAACAAAATATTCTATAATATGTTTTATTAGCTTTATCCTTTAATATAAAAGATGAGGCTGTACTAGAAGCTATAAGCATAAATACAAGTAATAAACCTATACTTTGCTTTGTTACGGATTTACTTTTAGTTTTGTCCCCTATAGTTTTATAATTAAGCTTTAAATCTTGTTTTTTAAACCCATCATACATATCTTTAAAGGTTTTTTCATCCTTATTAGAAACTAAGCTTATATTAGTAAGATTATCTATATAATAATTTAAGCAATTTTTTATCCAAGAAGTAATATCTTCTCCCCTAACAGATATTATATCTAATTTTTTAAAATTCCCCTCCATTATTTCCTTATGAAAATCCTTAGGAATAACTACTACACAATCTACCTTTTTATCTAATAATTGTTTATTCATATTATTTTTTGAAACTTTAACTACAACAAAATTTTTCTTAGAATCTATTGATTTTATCATATCTTTAGATAAATAAGATTCATTTAAATCTACCACTCCTATTTTGCTATAAGAAGTTCCAGAGGCATTTAAAAATAAAGCTATAAATACAGCCAATAAAGGAAGTAATATAAAGGTTATTATATTAGACTTTTTTCTAAAGGTTCTTTTTAAAATACTTTTGGTTAATAAAAATACTTGTTTCATTTTATATCACATCCTTTCTTGGAAATAATATAGCTATTAATAAAAATAAAACTCCAGCCCCTATATTAATTAATATAGTTGTGCCAAATATACTTAGATTATTGCCAAAAATAATTTTAAATATAGCATCATTACTCCATTTTAATGGTGATATATTGGATATAGAATTTAGCATTTTATTTCCTATTGGTTCTAAAGGTACATAACCTCCTCCAAGGAAAGTTAAAATAGGTACGAACATATATATAATTATGGACATAACCCCTTCATTTTTTATAGTATTAGCTATACACACCCCTGCAGATACTGCCATAAATATTAAAGAGGCCACCACAGAAACCAAAGCTAATTTATTATTCCCCCAATTTGTTCCTAAAATATATTTACTAAACAAATATATTAAAAAACTTTGAAAGGCTATAACCAAAAAAGAAGCCACTATCTTTGAAAATAATATTTTTAAAGGTGAAGTATTACTACAAATTAATCTTCTGTAAGTTCTTCTTTTTATTTCACTAGCAATACTCATAGCTCCCACTGCTGTTCCATATAAAATAGTCATAGTAAGCATAGTAACAGCATAATAATCTATTCCCCTTGGAGAATCTTTCCCCTCTATGGTTTTTATATTTATAAAATTAGGGGAAGTATTAACTTTTATTTTAGACAAAGCCCTTGGGTTTTTTGAAATTACTTCTTTTGTCATATTCACTTTATCCACAAGAGTATCCATTAAAGTACTAACTAATTGGGAGTTAAATGCTCGCAAATTATTTTCATAAATATATATTTTTTTATCATTTGGAATCTTTATATATACATCAGTTTTCCCATTACTTATTTTTTCTAAAGCATCCTTTTCATCTTTAGTTTCTTTAAAATTAACTTTCATAGTCTTTTCAATTTCTTTAGTAAAATCCCTAAAGTTTTTATCTATTTTTACATCCTTATTTATAAAATACATAACATTAATCTCTGGAATATTAATTGTAGATGCAAAATTTCCTGAAAAGACCGTTCCCAATATAGTAATTAAAAGCATAGGAAACAAGGTCATTAAAAACATGGATTTTTTATCTCTCAAATTTTCAAGTATTTCTTTTTTTAATATATTTAATATTTTCATAGAGGTCACCTCTAATCTCTTAATTTTTTGCCAGTTAATTTAAGGAATATTGTTTCTAAATCGCTATGTTTATTTTCTATATTTTTTATTTTAATTTTATTCTTTAAAAAGTACATGATTATATCATCCAAATTATCAGAGGACTTGTTTGTAATCTCAATAGTATTTTCTTTGATATTAACCTCCATTACACCATCTATAGACTTTAATTCTTTTATATCTACTTTAATTGAATTTTCAGTATTAATTACAACCATATTTAAGTCCGAATATTTTTCTACTAGTTCATCTTTTTTCCCATTAGCAATGATAGTTCCTTTATCAATAATGGCTATATCTGTACATAATTGTTCTACCTCATCTATATAATGACTTGTATATATTATTGTACAACCTCTTTCATTTAGCTTTTTTATAGACTCTAAGATATGATTTCTTGATTGGGGATCAATGCCCACGGTAGGCTCGTCCATTATAATAAGCTTAGGTTGGTGTACTAAAGCACAAGCAATGTTTAATCTACGCTTCATACCACCAGAAAATTTATATGGAAAATCCTTTGCTCTATCTAATAAACCAACAAATTCTAAAGTTTCCTTTACTCTTTCTTTTAGTTCTTGTCCTCTTATGCCATAAAGACCTCCAAAGAAAGCTACATTTTCATAGGCAGTTAAATCCTCATATATAGCTATATCTTGAGGAACAATGCCAATATTATTTTTTAAATCCTTAGCTTTATTGTCCATTTTCTTACCTAAAATAAATATTTCACCCTTAGTTGGAGTTAAGAGTCCACAAATCATATTTATAGTAGTACTTTTTCCAGCTCCATTAGGTCCTAAAAATCCAAAGACTTGTCCTTCTTTAACAGCTAAATTTATATTATTAACAGCAGTACTATGTCCGAATTTTTTTTCAAGATTTTTTATTTCTACAATATTCATAAGATCATCTCCTTTGTAATATCTCCTGTACAAGGTGTAATGCCCCTTGCCATGGCTATATTTATACAATAACTATCATCTAATTCTCTACACTATGTTCCTTTCTTATTCTTTAAAAGCTATTATAAATGAATAAAATAAATATAGAATAAGAGTAAGAATGATGGAATTACTGTAAATCATTATACAAGACCCAATAAAATTTAAAACAAAGGCCCAACTTCCATATATTAAAGCTTGTTCTTTATTTTTTATGAGAACTAATTTACTTATAGAATATAATATTGCTATGCCAGTAATAGAATATATAAGAGGTAATTCTAAAAAATCATTAAATATATATAACATTACATAATAATAAAGAATCACTTCAAAAAAAGCATATATTATTGGTTTAACTATTCCTGTATAAAAGGGATATTCTTTATTAAACTTTATCCAAGATACCTTACTCATTTCTTTTCTACTATCCTTTTTCATTAAATATGAAACAATAACTATAATTATAAAAAAGCTTATTTCTAAAACCCCTATAAAAGACAATATTATCAAAATAAAAGACTTAATTATATTTGTTTGGGTACATATGTTATAACTTTTAACAAAACCTTTGTAAAAAAAGTATGCCATAGACATTACACCTATAATTAATAAATGTACATATTTTATTAAGTTCCAACAATTAGTTGGTGATATTCCTATAAATCCACCTAAATTTAAACATAGTTTTTTTATAGATTTAAATTTTTTACAATTAATATTAATAGGTAAATAAAGCAGTACTATGTATATACTCATTAAGATAAATACTAAAATTTTAAAATATAAACTCATAAGCTTATCAACCTTTCAAGAGAATGACTGTATTTTCTAAGCAATGAGTTATTATAGGAATTAATATATTAAATCCACTAAAATAAAATAACCCTCCATAAACAACCCCTGCTAGTATTTTTTGAAAGAATACCTGTTTACCTAAAAATATATGATTTAAGGCATATACAACGGATGTAATAATGAAAACTACCACTATATGTAACTTAAAATCTTTAAATAAAATATTAAACCATAATTGTCTATATACAACTTCTTCAAAAATACCTATAAAAACAGATAATATAATCACATTAATATTGGTTTTTGTAAATGCTAAGGATATTTTAAATTTTGGAACAATTTTATTAGAGATACCTAATACAATATATCCTACAATTATTTCCAAAATTATAGTTAATGGTACAAATATAACAGCAATAATATACCAATGGTAATTATTATCTATATTTATATAAAATTTTTCCTGGGAAATAGCAAATATACCTATAAGTATTGTTATATAAATTATAGCTAGTATCTTAAGACTTTTTTCTAAGGATTCATTATAAGATTTTTCACTATTTAAAAATAACTGAACTAATACTATTGGATTAAAGGTAACTAATAGTATTAATAAATTAAGGCATTGGATGCGGATATTCATTAATTACCCCTCCATATTTTTTCATTCTTGGATGGTTTTCAAAGGGAAACTCTGGTATACACATTTCAATTAATTCTGGAATCATAACTCTCATAACATACCAACCCTTGTCCCTAGTTTCTGGCGGCGTTAAATCTAAATATACTGCATATTCACTTATATTTTTTAAATAATTTAATAAAGTCTTTATTTGATCATCTACATCTTCTATATTTAATTTATTTAAAGAACTTAAAGTAATTTCATTTTCTATAAACTCTTCTACCAGTTTATTTTTTTCTTCAATTTTATTTGGAAGAGAATAATATAGCACATTTGAATCTAAATCTAAAAATTTATGATCATCTTTCATCACATTATTTAGCATATTTTTATTATAAATCGTATTAAAATATGCTCCATAGGATATTGAAGCTGCTTCCATTATTCCTCTAGTTAAAGCATGAGAAGCATCTAATCCTCCTTGTACACCAAATAATAAATAAGGCAGTTTATTATCCTTTCTTCTTAAAAAAACTCCAAAATTATGGATAGGACATTCCTCTAAAGCCATGTATAAGGGTATTATCTCATAGGGAGAATTTTCTCCTAGATTTACCTCTTCTAAAACTTTATTTACATTTTCATCATCTATTTTAACTAAAGAACACTTTCCTTTTGTATACCAGGTAATCATAAAAGAATCAATTTGAATATATTCAATTAGAGCATTTAAAAAAGCTTTTTTAAGACTTTTATGAGCTGCAGTACCTGTACTAAAGGATGGTATATAATTTATTTCTCCTTTACTTTTATCCTCTTCATAGCCTACAAACATCATTTTTGCTGGCACATATATTTCTTCACCTTTGTTTAATAAAGAAGGGCATTTAATCCATCCTATTATGTCATCTTCCTTTACTTTTTTATCACAAATAGCCACATTTAATTCTTTAGCTTTTTTTATTTGTTTTTCTGTAAATACATCTATATATTTTAAAGGCATCACTTTATTATTTTTGCTTAATTCCTTATAACTTTTATATGTAATTTTATCCTTTAATAGTGTAGGTCCCATAATACTAGAATACCTTTCAATACTTTCACCGGTATATTTAATTAAAGCTTCCTCATGATGGGATCCATAACCTATTATGTGATATTGCATAGATACATCCTTATTAAATACTTGTTTATGATAATCTGGCATGTTTCCTGTTATACTTTTTAAAACTACATCACCATTAAAATTAACTACAGGCATACAGGATGCTTCTAATATACCACTTTGATTTCCTGATAAAGCTTTAAAGTTCTCTAATATATTATTAAAACTTGGGTAAAATTTTATCATCTTAAAGCCTCCTAGTTAAAAATTAATATCTTCTAAAATTTCATCCACAATATTTCTAGTGGATATATTTATTTCACTTAACTTAGCCTTTGATATATTTCCACAAGCAGGACAAAATGGTACTCTTAATAAATCTTGAGTTTGTATTTCTAAGGTAGGCACAAATATACTAAGTACCCTACCTTCAATTTTACAAGTATTAAAGTTATTTATTAAAAAACCTTCAGATACCAACATATTAGTCATAATATTTAATAAAGGAATTATGGATTTATGACGTTTCTCACTAGTTTTGAAGTCGCTTTCTATAAATTTATGATATAAAACATGATCTTCAAGTCTTGATAGTATTCTTTGTTCAAAACACTCTAGACATCCCGTTTTAGGTGGTAATGTACTTAAAATAGTTATAAATGGCCCATCAATAAAGGACATAATAATAGGTTTTTTAAGTTCTATAGAGGCTCTATTTATATTTCTAAATAAATTCATATTAATGTGACCCATACATATTAATATACTAGAATAATTCTTTAATTTATTTTTTAGATTTTCTGTGTTTGATTTTTTTTCTAAAGCATCCAAATTAGAAGTTAAATCCATAGAAATTATATTATTTATAGTTTCTTTTGAACATAAATCTAATTTCATATTCATTCCATCAGATAAACTTTTAGCAGTTTCTTTAGCATAATCATTATCTGATATAAATAATACTTTTTGGAGTTCCCCCTCTGTTTTGTTAAGATTATATCTAAAATCTCCTAATAATACCTTTAACATTTCAAATTCATTGTCTTTTTCATTTTCACTACATAACATACCTGCTTCACTTAAAGAGCTTATAACATTAATTAAATTATTCTTCTCTTGGTCATTTAGATTATGTTTATCTAAATTTTTCATTGAGAAATCTTTATTATTTTTCAAATCATTTATAATAATTCTAAAAGCTTTTATAAAATTTGGTGTCTCTGATCTTAAGTCTAATACCGCCTCATTATAGTTCCATAATCCACTTCTAAATCTTATTTCATTTTCACCGTTATCATATATTCTTAAATTATTGCTTAATTTATATATAGTATTATTTTCCATAATTAATCCTCCTGTTCCGAACCTACAACAGTCATATGTACTACATGCTTTAATACTCCATCTATATTTAAAAGCTCTTCTATGTATTGTTTTTCATATCCACCTATGTCACAAGCTCCATAACCTAAAGCCGTAGACACTAGTTGCAGATTTTGAGCCATTTCTCCTGTTTCAATTAATGCATAAGCAAAGCCTCCATCCCCATATTTTCTTGAATTTTTTAAGAAATTATATACATAAAAAACAATTATATTTACATTTTCAGCATTCAAAATTCCAAATTCTGCGAACTTATCTATCTTTAAACCTTCTTTATTCACTTTAATAAGTTTTAGACTATGGGAATAAGGATAATATGTATATATGCCATCCTCTAGGTCTTTTATATTTTTCATATATACATATAATTGTATAGGGTATAACCCTCCTGCAGATGGATTAGCTCGTAGTTTAATTTTCTTTTCATTACTTTCGAGATTATATGGTTCTATTTCATCACATATCCCTTGGGTATAATAAAGTATATTTGCCACATCATTTAAAGACATATATTTATTAGAATATCTTCTTATACTACGTCTGGATTTTATAGCTGTACTCAAACCCACTCTTATATTTTTAGAAGATGGAAGTTCTATAGTACCTTCCCTGTCCTCTTCCATATTTAAATTCACAGAAGTTAAAGCAGCATCCCTTTGGAAAAAACTTGCTACTCCTGTTCTAAATCCTAAATTATTATTGTTAGATCTATAATTTAAAAGATATTCTTCACTTACGAATCTGTTATGTTTAGAATATAAGCTACCCTTTATTACTGTATCTGGGGTTTTAACCACAGTACTATCAGCATAGGGTGATATACTAGAATACTGAGTATTAAAATGAATAAGCATTCTATTCTCTACATCAGTATTTTTTTGCTTTTTTACTTTTTGTTTCTTCAAGTTTTTTAATAACATTTTTAGCTCCTTGTGTATATTTTTAAATGTTAAGTAGAAATTAAATATTTAAATGATATTAGCCAGGTGATAAAATAATATTAAATTATAATCACCTGGCTGCCTGGGTTTAAATTATTATTAAATAATTGAATTGTGAAAGATGCTTGTACAAGATAAAATTATTAATTTCCACCTTGTCCAGCAGCTGCTCCGCCACCTGTTGATGCTGAACCGCCACCTACACTAACACTAACGCAACAACAACAAGAGCAGCAGCAACAACTTCCTGGAGCCACAGTAACCTTATTATTATTGTTATTAGTAGTTGTCAGTACGTGTTCATTAAATTTTAACATATCTTTCACCCCTTACTATTAAATATTAAATTAAATGACATTTAATATTTAGTTTAATACTTCTTTATATTTATAGTATCGAATAGCTTTATATATAATTTATACTTTTTAACAATTTTGTAAAAAAAATAACCAAATTGTTATATATTTTATAAAAAGATTGGCTCTATCCTATTATTTATATTAGTAAATTCATCTTATCAATAGAATTATACAAAAAAAGGTTGTCTCAAAATATATTTTATTTTGAGACAACCTCAAATTTATTATACCCAACAATCTTTTGTAATTATTTTCATATACATTTGAATTTTATATTATTATTTAAATTTAGTTTTTACTAATTTACCATCACTAATAGAAGCTACTCCATCTATATACATCTTCATCATAACTCCAGAATACTTTGTTTCTTTTCCTGTGCTTATCTCTTTTATAACACCCCTTAAGTCATCATTTACATATACGCTTCCTAGTGGTGAAACATAAATATCTTTTACTTTAGCTCCATTAGGTATATCTAATGATTTCCAAGTAGATGTGTTATTTTTTACATTACCATAATAAACTTTTACTACTTTATCTTCCTGCAATTCTCCTATATATGCATTATCGTTATCATCTATAGATAACAATTTTGGTGATTTTACACCTTCTATATTTATAGATGATTCATTATGTGTAGCAAAAATCTTTTTATTTATTTTATCCTCATAAATCAATATATCTTCATGAGGAACTATATTCATTTCTCCAACCGCCTCTGTCATTATATCTATTCTATCTTTTTCTTTCATTATATTAACACTATATAATCTATTATTATTTCCACCTACATTTACTTTAACATATATTAAATTCATAAGTGGTGCTGCTTTTATATCCTCAATTTTAGCGCTTGAACTTTCAAAATTGAATTCACATATTTTATCCTTTTGATCTTTATCTACATCATAAGAATTTAGCAATACTTGTCCTTCTTTATTTTCCGTATATATAATTCTATTTCTATCTGAAAGCCATATATATTCTAATTTATCTTTTTTACTTTCAAACTCAATATTCTTTTTTTCACCATTTTTAGTGTTGATTACATTCAATTTATTATCTTTAAAATAAGAAATATATTTTCCATTAAAGGATACATCTAACTCCTCTACGTTTTCTGGTATATTTACATCATAATCTTTATTTTCCGTTCCTGTATTTGTAACTTTTTTAGCCTTTATCTTAGTTCCTCCTGATGCTAAAAAATATTTATCAATATAAAACAATCCTGCAAATTGTAACGTTAATGAAATCATTACCCATAATATTATTTTTTTTGCAACTTTCATATTTTCCTCCTAAGGTTCAACATACAAAATAGATGGTACTGATCTTTCGCCTAAAGAATTGGCAGGATTATTTATAACTTCACCTTCATGATACATTGTAGTTGAAGATCCACCGTCTAAATTTGTAGCAGTATATGCATCATATTGTAGCATGATATCTTGTACATCTTTTAAGGTAGCGCCTAAGCTAGATGCTTGTCTACCATCTATAACCAGCATAAGTATAGCTCCGTCTTTTCTTTGTCCAATAGCGGTTCTAGGTGCCATTCCCCATCCACCATCTCCAGAAGTTATGGTACCTTGCCCATTTACTACTAAAGCTGGTCCGAAAGTTATAGCTTCTTGTACATTTAAATTTTTTAATTCTTGTAAACTATGATTACCTACAATTAAAGCTCCCTTTTTAGTTATGGCTGCTACATCTCCTGTAAAATTTCCTTGCTTATCACTATTGTATTTAACTTCACCTTTATTAATTATTACCCCTTCAACATTTCCACCGGTACCTGTCCACTTGCTATTAGCTGATTTATCTGTAAAACCACCAGCATTAATAGCTGCAACAGCTCTTTTGTTTCTTGCTATCTGACTTGTAAGTTCTCCTTGTACCCCTAATTTTGAACTATATCCAACCTTTACTCTAGTTGGATCATGAACTACTAACATATATCCCTTAAACTTTTTACCGTAACTTATATCATATCTTTCTATTGTACTATCATGTTTATTTTCAAATTTTAGTACAGAATTTTTATCTTGTTTTATAGTTTGTATAGAATCTTCACCTAGTATCTCTTTTATTTCAGCATCTGACAAAAATGTCTTAGCTATATATTGATGGCTTAAAGTAGTCATAGCTGCTCCCACCATAGTTTTCTTAACATTTTTAAAAGGCCCATGAAATATTATAAAGGGCGCTGTAGCTGTTGTAAAAAACAACTCAAAAATTATAAAATATAAAAATATTTTAAAAGAAAATTTCTTATTTTTCGACTTTTTCTCTTTACTTTCCATTTAAAAATTCCTTTCTCTTTATTTTACATCTTTCATTATTGTACACTAAATATAAATTTTTTTAAATAGTAAGCTTTATGAAATATTGTAAAACTTTCTAAAATTCATTTTATTTTTCTTTAAGCCACAATATATTTTCCAAATTAAAGCTATTTATATAGTAATAACCATAATTTTCATTAAAATAGATTATATTACATAAAATATAAAGAGCGTCTCAAAATATATTTAACTTTGAGACACCCTTTACTTATCTATATTATAAAATTTATCCGATGACTACCCGCTCTAATACTCCCATCTTCTTAAAGTTGAGAGTAAAGAGCGGCTATGTCCCTGGATAACGATTTCTAAGCTTCAATGGGAGTAAAAACTCCCTCTGAAGTCAAGAACTCTATTTATAATCGCTTTGCTCCTTCATAGGCTAATGGTGATCTTTCACATTCATGATCCTTTAATGTTACCTGATAACAAAGTTTACTTCCTTTCATTTTTTCTGATGCATAACATAAACCATTTGATCTAGAGTCTAAAAATGGTTGGTCTATTTGGTCTGGATCACCTACCAATATAAGTTTCGTTCCTTGTCCTACTCTAGTTATAACCGCCTTAACTTGCTTAGGTGTTAAATTTTGAGCTTCATCTATTATAACCCAATTTTTTACTATAGATCTACCTCTCAAATAGGCTACTGCTTCTGTAGTTATAATTCTCCTATCAAATAACTCTTTTATTTTATCATATAATTCCTTTTCATTTTTATATCTTTCCTTTTCATCAGAATCCACTAAAATCTCTAAATTATCAAAAATAGGTCGCATAAAAGGCATTATTTTTTCTTCCTCTGTTCCAGGTAAAAAACCTATATCTTCATCCATAGTTACATTAGGCCTACAGACTAAAAGCTTTCTATATCCCTCTTCTCCCTCTTCCATAACTTTATGAAGTCCTGTAGCTAGAGAAAATAAAGTTTTAGCTGTACCTGCAGGTCCCTTTACTATAACTAATGGTGCATTTTTAGAATCTGTTAAAAGAGCTTCTAACATAAACTTTTGTCCTATGTTTCTAGGACTTATTCCTAAAGGCTTGATATCTTTATAAAAAAGAGGAACAACTTTTTCTCCATTATATCTTCCCAGCGCTGTTTGTTTTAGATTTTCCATAGACTTAATTAATATAAATTCATTTATATTAATTTCTGCTTTATAGTAATCATTCTTTTCCTCTGAATAAAAAAATAGATTTTCTACATTTATATATTTATTCTTATAAAAATTTTCTAAAGTACTGTGAGATACAAAAACTTCACATCTTCCTTTATATTGACTTTCATATTCTGGTACTACCTTTTCATAAAAATCTTCTACATCTATATTAATAGTGTCTGCCTTTATCCTCTCAAAAGTATCCTTTGTAATTAATACTACCTCTTCCCCTTTTTCTTTTAATCCTTTACAAACTTGTATTATTCTATTATCTGGCTTACTCTTATCCCAAGATGGAGGCAATTTTACATCATAATGATTCATTTCCACCCTTAAAGTTCCTCCACCAGGTAACACTACACCATCTATTAAACTTCCATTTTTTCTTAATTTATCTATTATTCTTGCCGCATGCCTAGCATTAGCCCCTAAATCATTATTATTCTTTTTAAAGCTATCTAATTCTTCTAAAACTACTTCAGGTATAACTACATCGTTATCAGCAAAAGAAAATATAGCTCCTGGTGAATATAAAATAACATTAGTATCTAATACATAAGTTAGTTTCAAGTCTACTCCTCCTCTCTTTATATTATTATATTCAACTAAAGTTATAACTTTATTAAATTCTTCATTTTATTAAATGAAAAATATTATATTCTTGTAATACTATACTTTCTAAACTATCTAATACTCTTTTTATATAATTTGAAATAAAAAAGATTTCTACATTAATAAAAATCCTTTAAATAAAAAAAAAGATCTCTATATTAATAGAAATCCTTTAAATAAAAAATAAAATAAAGAGGCATAAATAAGAATGTGCCCTATATAATGTAATAATAAATAGTAAAAATAGTTTTATTAAGTAGTAAATTATACCGCTTAATAAAACTATATATCACATCCTAAGGGTTGTCAATAATTTTTTCTAAATTTTCCTAATATTTATTTTTTACAAATAATTAAAAACGTCTAAATTAATAATCACTTCCTAATTACTCCAAATTCTAATTTTATTATATATTTATAATCCTTATATACTAAATAGTCGACTTTTTATTATTAATGAGGATATTTCATTAACCAAATTTTCTGTTATATCATTTAATATAGTATATACTATAAAAGGAGTTATATATATGAAGGACCTAAATTGTATAAGCCCTGAAGAATTGGCTCTCCTTGCTAATTTAATAGCCTTAGAATTATCTAGAGGCAAAAATGCCAACGAATTAAATGTACTTGGAAATCTCGTTGCCGCAGTAGGAACTATTTTATTAACTATAGCAGCTCAAAAACAAAATCTTGAAAACAAATAAATATATAAATATATATTTATATAATAAATTACAGTGCTTATTTTTAAAATTTAAAATAAAAAAAACACTGCAAACACTAGTGTTTACAGCATTTTTTACAATTTGGTAGCTCCTAGGGGAGTCGAACCCCTGATTCCACCGTGAGAGGGTGGCGTCTTAACCGCTTGACCAAGAAGCCTCAATTATTTTCTTTCAACATTTATAATTATATTACAGCCTAAATTTTAAGTCAATATTTTTTAGAAATATTTTCATTTATTTTTAATTTTCTTATTAAATTATTAAACCTTTTATTCTTACATAACATCCATTGAAAAATATATAAAAACACACAATGCTTATCTTATAATTTCTCATAAGTGTACTTTTATTTATACAATTTGATATTTTTATGTTTTCATAAAAATTAATCTTCTATATTTATTGCTCTCCAATAAATAATAATGTCCAGATGGAGAAAAGTAATTATTCTAAGGAAACTCCATCTGAACCCAAAAATTACTTAATTAAAACCATATAAATCTAAATATGATTATATAAATATCTTTATTTAAAATCATTCACTTCTATTGTTCTTTAGAAAGTTATAATTTTAGTAAATTTTTATTTTAGTATTCTTAAAGCATTTATTACCGCTATTAAAGCCACACCTACATCTGCGAAAACAGCCATCCACATAGTACTTCTTCCCATTATAGCTAAAGTTAGTACTGCAAACTTAATTATTAAAACTATAATTATATTTTGCCATACTATTTTATGAGTTTTTCTAGCTATTTTTATAGCATCTACTAATTTTGATGGTTCATCAGACATTAAAACTAAATCAGATGCTTCTATAGCTGCATCAGATCCTAATCCTCCCATAGATACCCCTATATCTGACATAGCTAATACTGGAGCATCATTTACTCCATCACCTACAAAAACAATTTTTCCCTCTTTAGATGTTTCGGATTTTAAAGACTGCATCTTTTCTACCTTTTCCTGTGGTAAAAGTTCTGAATATATTTCATCCATTCCTAGGAATGTTCCTATATTATTAGCTGTAGATTTTCTATCTCCTGTAAGCATAGCTGCTTTTTTTATGCCTATATCTTTTAATGATTTTATTGTTTCTTTTGAATCTTTCTTTATTTCGTCATTTATAACTATATAACCTGTATACTTATCTTCTAATGCTATATAAAGGATTACTCCATCCTCTGGAGATTTTTTATAGTTAATATTCAATTCTTCCATTAATTTATTATTACCAGCATAAACTTTTTTGCCATCAATATAAGCAGTTACACCTCTTGCAACTATTTCTTCATAATCTTCTATTCTTTTGTTATCTATGGTTTTTTCATAATATTTTAGTATAGATTTTGCAATAGGGTGATTAGAATAACTTTCTACATAAGCAGCATATTCTATTAATTCTTCTGTATTTACTCCTTCTTCTGGCTCAATTTTTGATACTTTAAATACACCTTTAGTTAGAGTTCCTGTTTTATCAAATACTATTGTATCTGCATCATTTAGAGCTTCTAATGCTGTTCCTGTTTTTATTAAAACACCTTTTTTAGATGCACCTCCAATACCAGCAAAGAAACTTAAAGGTATTGATATTACTAAAGCACAGGGACAAGATACTACTAAAAATACAGCTGCTCTATAAACCCACTTAGATATATCTGGATCTTTCAGTACTAGTGTAGGGATTAATGCTAAAGCTAAAGCCGCAAAAACAACTACAGGAGTATAATATCTGGCAAACTTTGTTATGAATTTTTCTGTATTTGCTTTAGTAGCTGATGCATTTTCTGTTAATTCCAATATTTTTGAAACTGTAGATTCTTCAAAGGTTTTTGTAACTTTTATTTTTATAACTCCATTTTTATTTATATATCCACTTAATACATTGCTATCTTTTGCAACTTCACTTATTAAAGATTCACCTGTTATAGCTGATGTGTCCACAGAAGATTGTCCCTCTATCACTATACCATCTAGCGGAATTTTTTCTCCTGGTTTTACCATTATAATATCATCTATATTAATATCTTCTGGAGAAACTACTTCTATATCTTCACCTTTAACTAAATTAGCATAGTCAGGTCTTATATTCATAAGTGCTGTTATAGATTTTCTAGATTTGTTAACAGCTTTATCCTGCAAGAACTCTCCTACTTCATAAAACAACATAACCGCTACTGCTTCTGGATACTGTTTTACTGCTATAGCTGCTACAGTTGCAACAGCCATTAAAAAATTTTCATCAAATACTTGTCCTTTAGATATATTTCTTATGGAACTTAGTATTACCTTACCTCCAATTAATACATATGAAGCTAAATATAGACCTATAGACAAAGTTTCTTTAGATTTCAATGCAGTAGCTAAAATTAATAAAACCACTCCTGAAATAATTCTTATAAGAGTCTTCTTTTCTAACTCTTCACTATCTTCTCCATCATGAATGTGTCCATGACTATGATCATGATTATGCTCATAACTATTTTCTTTTTTATCTAATTTTAAATTTTTCTCTTTATTATTCTGCACGTTCAAATTATTACTATTTTTAACAGGGGCGTTCACTACCGTTCTTTTTAAGCTTTCTTTATCTATTACCTTTACCCCGGGTTCTATTCTATCTACTATTTCTTGTATTGTTTTTATAATGCTGTCTTTATGAGTTTCTTCTAAGTTAATAATTAAAGTTGAATTATTAAAATTATAACTAGCTTCCTCTATTATATTTAGCTTTTGCACAGCTCGTTCTATTTTTGCTGCACAATTGGCACAATGTAAGCCTTTTAAAAGCAATTTCTTTTTTATAATCATACTCCCACCATCCTTCTAAAATAGTTATTAAAAAATCAAGATTTTTCAAATTACAATAAAATATTAAACTTAATTTTATCTATGCATTATGTGTTCTAATCCTTGCTTAAATACATTCTCTACATGTGAGTCATCTAATGAATAATAAACAACTTTACCCTCTTTTCTAAATTTTATGAGTCTAGCTGTTCTTAAAACTTTAAGCTGATGAGACACCGCTGATTGTGTCATATTAAGAAGATTTGAAATATCACATACACACATTTCCGATGATGATAATGCATATAAAATTTTTATTCTAGTTGGTTCTGATAGAACCTTAAAAAAATCCCCTAAATCCTGTGCTTTATCCTCTTCTATCATATTATCTTTAACTTTATCTACTACATCATGGTGAATTACATTGCATGTGCAAGTATCTATCTGTTTTTCTTTATCCATATTTACCTCTCCTCTATCTATATCTTAATTAATATTATATGTGAACATATGAATAATTGTTCATATGTTTAAGTATAATGTATCACATTTATTTTTAAATTACAATATTATTTTAAAAATAATTTACTATTTTTTCTACACATAAAAAAAATCTATAATCAAATAATAATAGAGAAATAAAAAAACATTTCAATTTGTAGGAGGTAATTTAATATGAATCATAATGATAGTATAGGATGTAATGTTCACGAATGTAAATATCACGCTCAAAACACAGACTATTGTACACTTAACAAAATCCAAGTAACTAAGCATACACATGAGGCTGCAAGTGTTGAATCCACAGATTGTGGAAGCTTTGAAGCTAGCCACTAATTAAAGATAAAAATGAGGGTTTATATTAAAAATATTTTAATATAAACCCTCATTATTTTCTCAATTAATAATTAATCTTATTATTTTTTTATTTTTAAAAGGCCGCTGCTTTAAAACCTCCACCTTGACATTCCGTAGTATTAGATACAGATATTAATGCATGTTCATCAAAATCTTCTATTATTTTTTTTGCTTTTACTATTTGTTGGTTAGTCATGATACAATATATTATTTTTCTTTTTGCTCCAGAGTAAGCACCCTCACCATACATAATAGTTGCACCTACTCCTAATTTTTCTAATAATTGTTTCTTTATTTCTTCATCATGATCTGTCACAACAAATAGTATTTTCTTACCATCAAAGCCTTCTATAACTTTTCCCATAACCTGTGACTTTACAAACATAGATATCATTGTATAAATAGCTACTTCAAAACTTCCTAGTAAAGCACCGATAGTAACTACAACACAATTTATCATAAAATCTATAGTTGATATCTTTATTCCAAGTTTCCTTTTTGCTAAAACAGATATTACATCTGTTCCTCCTTGTGAAGCTCTGTTTCTAAATATTAGTCCCATACCAGCTCCACTTAGGACGCCCCCGCATATACAAGAAAGTAAAATATCATTCATAACGTAAAAGTCCATATAATTTCTACTTAAAATTAAAAATGAAGACATGCTTATCATTCCAACAAAGCTGAAAATACCAAAGTCTAAATCTACTTCCTTAAAAGCTATAAGGAATATAGGTATATTTATAAGAAGGATATAATATCCTGATTGTATACTAGTTAAATATTGAAGCATTATTGCAATACCAGCAACTCCCCCACTTAGTAATCTATGAGGAATAAGAAACATATTAACTCCTATGGCATATATTAAACTTCCCATCATTACTAAAAGCAATCTTTTTACATTTTCCTTTTTAAGATGCATAATAAATAAAAACCTCCAAAATAAAATTAAACTTATTTTTTACTATAACATACATATTTATATGTTTATTCTTTTAAAAAATATTTTTATTAGTAATTATTTTTAGGTAAATGAATAATTAATTTTTAGATATTCATTTATTGGGAAATTTAATATATTACCCACTGTCAAACATAATCTTAACACCCCATTTATTTTTTTTATTAAGCTACTTTGTATTGCGCAGCAATTATATTTATATTTTCTTTAAATTTTTTTATTTTTATAAAGTATATTGTACTAAGTTTTTATATTATTAGTAGCAGCTATGAAATGCATTGAATGAAAACTTGCATTTTTATCGAAAAAATTTTATTTATTTTTTTAAAAATATATAAACTAAAATTTTATTTTGCAAATATTTTAAACAAATGAATAAAAACCTTCTTTTTATTTAATATATAAATATTTTCATGATGTGTCAACCTCTTATTTATCAATGGATTCTAGTTTCGTTAATAATATGTTACTATATTTAATTATATCCCAATTATACACTAGTGAATTTTTTATTTCATTTCTTTTTTGATGGAAATTATGCAAATGTTATATATTTTTTTAATTTCTATATATTTTTCATTAACTATGAAAGTTTCATATATATATTTTATATAAGTTAACTCTATAAAAATACTTTATAATTTAATTAAACTATAGATAAAATTTTTTAAGTCCCTTTTGCTCACTTG
Organism: Clostridium sporogenes; assembly: GCF_001889325.1. Lineage (NCBI taxonomy): Bacteria > Bacillati > Bacillota > Clostridia > Eubacteriales > Clostridiaceae > Clostridium > Clostridium sporogenes. The sequence goes on from NZ_CP013243.1 coordinate 1,748,246, forward strand.
ATGAATCAAAAAAAGAAGATGTTTCATAATAAAACAGATTTAATTTTAATACATATAATAAAATCTATTTTGAAACACCTTATTTTTTATATTTAAATTAAAAAATAAAACTATATTCACTTAATAAATGGTTAATTATAATTTAAATCCAAATATGTACCAAGGACCTATCCCCACATCTACACCCTTATTTTTTTGTTCTATTAAAAAGTCTCTACTTTCTTCTTTAGACATTAATATAACTTCTATATCCTCTGAAGGTTCTAGTTCTTGTTTAGGATTTTTATTCAATTCATCATTTTCATCAATTTCCATTTGAACTAATATAGCATAATCTGTTAATAAAACTGGATTAGGTCTTATCTCTGGACTTATATCCACAACCTTACCTATATAACCTGTTTCTTCTTTTAATTCTCTTTTAGCCTCTAGCTCAATATCTTCCTGTTCTAATAATCCCGCAGGAAATCCTATAACATAATTATCTATAGCTGGTCTATATTGTTTTATAAATACATATCTTTCTGAAGGAACTAATTTTGCCACAATAACCACAGCTTTAGTTGTATTAGTTCTCTCTACTGCCTCCCATTTTAAAAGCTTTTCTTCATTATTTAAATAACTTATTTCCTTAAAACTTATCCATTTACCCTTGTATAATATTTTCTCTTCTAATTTCTTCATCTAATTACCTCCATATTTTGTATACTATTAGCTATACTCTATTTTTATTTTACTTCCACCCTCTCCTGGCACCGCAGGATCTACTATAAGTTTTATTGGTACTCTATTTTTAAGTTCCTCTACATGACTTATTATTCCTACACTTAATCTATCACTTCTTAAATTTTCTAAAGAAGTCATAACTGTATCTAAAAGCTCACTATCTAAAGTTCCAAAACCCTCATCTAAAAAGAAAAATTCTAAAGGTGAACTTCCTTTTAGTTGTATCTGTGAAGACAGCGCCAAAGCTAGCGCCAATGATGTTAAGAAGGTTTCCCCACCAGATAAGGTATTGGTAGGTCTTATACCTCCTCCATTAAAGTCATCCCTCATAGTAAAGTTTCCATTACAATCTAATTCTAATGCATATCTTCCTCTAGTTATATCCTTAAGTCTTTTAGAAGCTTCAAAAACAATATACTCTAACTGATTCATAGCTACAAACTCCACAAATTTGTTTCCTTGAACTAATTTATCTATATCTTCTAACAAAGCTTTTTTATGAGACACCTTTTCTTTTTCATCTAATAGATCCTTTAGTGCCTTTATATTATTTTCCATATCACTTATAAGCTTTTCTTCTATTACAATGTTTTTAATTATATCCTCTAGTTCTTTTTCCTTATTTTCTTTTTTAAGCCTTATATCTTTCCAGCTTTCTTCCTCTATCCTTTCCCCCTTCAATTTTTTATTTATTCTTTCTATATTCATATTTAAATTATTATACTCTTTTTCAAATTCTTCTATTTCTTTTTCCAATTTCTTTATTTCTTCTTTACATATTAGCATTAATTTTGCATCTTCTAAAGTATGGAATTTATTTTCCTCTAATGCTCTATTTAACTGAATAAATTTTTCATTATAAAGTTTTTCTAGATTAATTTTTATTTGTTCCTTACTTATTTTATTTTCCCATAATACTTCTCTATTTTTACCTTCTAACTCTAACTTAGATTTTAAAGTTTCTTCTTTTCCCTTTATATTCTCTATAGATTTTTTTACCTCATCTAAATGTTCCTTAGAAATCTCTCCTACATTTAATTTTTTTATTTCCACTTCTTCTTTGTCTATAAAATTTTTCTTTTCTTTTCCAGATTCTATTATTTTGCCTAGTTCTATTTCCATAATATTTATCTGTTTAATTATCTCTTCTCTTTTATTGTTTTCAGTATCTAAAGTTTCTCTTTTACTTTTTATAACCTTATTATATTCCTCTACTTTTTTATCAGAAGCTCTAATTCTACTTATTTCTTCTTCCACATTAGATACTTTAATTTCTTCTTTTAAATTTAAATATTCTTTTTCTTTTTCCTTAAATAATATTTCTCTTTCTTCCCTATCCTTTTTTATAGAAACTATTAATTCTTTTTCCTTTGATATAGCTTCATGATTTTTAGCTTCCTCTTTATCTATATTATTTTTTTCTTTTTGAAGCTTGCTTATATTTTCTTCTAATATTAGTTTTTCTTCTTCCCAGGACTTTATATTTTTATTTAATTCTTGAAAATCATTTTTTTCTTTTTGTAGTTCTTCTCTTAAATACTCTAAGTTTCTATCTTTTAATTGCTCTTTTAAATTTTCTAATTCCTTTAATATTAATTCTTTTTCTTTTCCCATAGAAATTAAAAGTATATTTTTTTCATTTTCTTCTATTTTTATATTTTCTAATTCTTTAAAAATAGTACTATGTTCTTCTTTTAAAATTTCTAATTCTTTTATATCAACCTTTTTAGCTAATTTAATATGATGCATAGATCCACAAACAGGGCATGGCTCCTGCTCCTTTAAATTAGCAGCTAATATAGAGGCCATATCCATTTTTTCTATATCTTTTATTTTTTCCTCTAGACTCACAACTGTTTCTTCTTTAAGCTTTAATATTTCTAATATTTCTTTATGCTGTTTTTCTAAATTTAATTTTACTACTTGTTTTTCTTTTAGATTTTTTTCTAATTCCTGTTTTTTATCATTTATTTTATTTAAATTATTAAAAGTTTCACCTAATTTATTTATATAATCTTTTTTATCAAGCAAAATATCATTATTCCCAGGAGAGTTTTTTATTAATTTCTCTTTTTTATCTAAAACATATTCTAATTTTTTATTTATATCCTTCTGTGCTTCTAATGTGTCTTTATACTTTAATTCATACTCTTTTAAACTTTTTATTTTTTTATTTATTTTTTCTGTTATATTATAAACTTCTAAATCTAATCTTTTATATTCTTTATCTATTTCATATAGTTTTTGTATCTTTTCTCTTTTGTCCCCATCTATTTTTAAGAAATTTATTTCTTCCTCTTTTAATTTTATTTCCTCAGAAATTTTATTTATATTATTTTCTATACTTCTCTTCTCTATATTTTTATTTTTTATTGAAGCATCTTTTTCCTTATATTTTTGTGCTAAAGTTGCTTTTTCTCTCTTTATAGTTTCAACCTTTTTCTTTATCTCTATAGCCTGTAGTAAATTATTTTCTTTTTGCATTAATAAAGGGATTTTTTCTTCTTTACCCTTTGATGCTTTCTTATATTCATCCTCTAAATTTTTTAAATTTAAATCTATATTTTTTAACTGCTCTATTGCAGTATTTAGTTCTTTTTCATTTATATTTTTATCTTCTTCAATTTTGTTAATCTCATCCATATAGGGTTTAACATTTAAGGCATTCTTTCCTTTTTCTACTTTTACTTTTTTCCTTTCAATATTCAATAACCCTTTTTTAAGATTTTCTAATTTATTTAAATAAACATCTAACTCTTCTTGAAGTTCCCATATATTTTTATACTTTTCATAAAGCTTATCTATTTCCTCTTTTTCTTTTGCTATTTTAGATTTTTCTTTTAATAAATTTTCATATTGTATTTTTAGTTCCTGTAATTTTTCTTTAGATATATCTTTATACTGTTCTAATCTTCCTTCTATTAATGTTAAAGATGATAGTTGCTTGTTTCTTGCTTTTCTTATTCTTTCTGAAAGTTTTTTACCATACTTTTCTAGTCCAAATATTCTCTCTAACATATCTCTTCTACTTTTCCCACTTAGCTTTAAAAATTCACTAAATTTACCTTGAGGTAACACTACCGAACGAGTAAAATCTTCTGCGGTTAAACCTATTATAGATTCTATATTTTTTTGTATATCTCTAGGCTTATCTGCTATTATTTCTTCTTCACCTTCACTATTTTTAGCTAACCTAGCTGCAGTAGTCTTATAACCACCTTTTTTATCTCTTTTTACTGTTCTAGAAACAATATAGTCTTCTCTTTTGTTCCCTGAAGCTATGTCAAACTCATAGCTTACAAATAAGGAATCCGTATCTAAGTTTATAAACTGAGTACTATCCCTTGCTATATCTCCATATAAAGCCATAGTTATAGCATCTAATATACTGGATTTCCCACTGCCTGTAGGACCAAATATGCCAAACAAACCTCTTTCAACTAAAGTTTCAAAATCTATTTCTTGTTTTTCTATAAAACTGTTTAGCCCTTTAATCACAAGTTTCTTCGGTTTCATGTTCATCCCCCTCTTGAGCTATACCTAAAAATAAATCCATTAACTCTTCACTAGCCTCTATTCCCCTTTGATTTAAATAAAAGGATTTAAATAATTCTGCCATAGACTTTTCTTTTATATTTCCATTAAAAGTTTCTTCTCTTTTTTCCTCTATCTCTGGTACTATCTCCACTATATCTTTTTTTATTTCTTTTAAAGTTTTTATATCTTCCGTACTTATATATTCTTTTGTTTTTATATGTAAATATAGCCACATATCCTTTTCTTTATTTTCTTCACATTTATTTATAGCTTCTTTTATACCATTGCAATGCCACACCTCTATAGGTTTATAGTTATTAAAATAAACCTCTTCAATAACAGCTTTTTCTCCTGGATGTACATCTATTATCTTGCATCCTTTACTATATCCTTTTTCACTTTTACTATAAGGCAATGGTGAACCAGAATAATAGGCATTATCTATCCCCCTTACCTTTTGTGGTTTATGAAGATGTCCAAGGCCTATATATTGAGCTTTTTTAGGTAACTTGTCTGCATCTACTGCTAGACTTCCTCCAAGCTGTATTGGTCTTTCAGAGTCTGTTTCCTCTGATCCATTTACAAATATATGAGAAATAGCTAAATTAACGGTGTCATCTTTATAATATTTTTCCTGTAAATTAAAAAATATATCTCCTATCCTTTCTGAATAAGTTCTTCTTCTATCCTCATCATTATCCATTTCTTTAGACAATATTTCATTTAATCTTTTCTCGCTAGGATAGGGTAAAGATATAATTACTGCCCTCTCTCCCTTTACCTCTATTTCTAAACAGGCTAAATCTGAATTTATTACCTTAAAATCCCCATACTTTCCCTTTGGAACTATAGTCTTAGGTGTACCCATAAGTATTATCCCCTCATCATAAGCTAAAGGACTTGCAGCAACTAATCTTTCTGGATTATCATGGTTACCTGCTATAATTAAAACTAATCTTTCTCCCTTATTGCTTACTTTTTTTATACAATCATAAAACATTTTTTCTGCTCTAGCTGGCGGATTCCCATTGTCATATATATCTCCAGCTATTATCACCATATCTATATTATTTTTATCCACAATGTTAATAAAATCCTCTATAAATCTTTCCTGTTCATCCATTCTACTAAAGCCTTCAAGGTTCTTTCCTAAATGCCAATCGGAGGTATGCAATATTCTCATGATTTTCATCTCCCTTTTATATCTAGTTAATGCTGCGCTTCGGTATCTCATTTTATTCATTATATCCACAAACTCTATATACAAATTATATTATTATTTATATTATAACGTAAACACTCACTACTTGTAGATGAAATGAAATTATTATGGAAATATATTCAACATTACATATATTTAAAATTGTCTTTTTAAAAACCTTAATTATAAAATTATAGGTATAGGATATGGTTCCATTAAGGGAAGTTGTATTTTATATTTAATAGTAGGTCTTATGGCCTTAGTTTTAGCTGAAATTTTAAAAAAAGCTGTCCAGATAAAAAATGAAAATGATTTAACAATATAACATAGGATAGGAGCTTTAATATGGGAATTGTAGTTAATTTAGATGTTATGATGGCAAAACGAAAGATTTCTCTTAAAGAATTAGCTGAAAAAATTAATTTAACTAATGCTAATTTATCAATTCTAAAAAATAATAAAGCAAAGGCTATAAGATTTTCCACTTTAGAAGCAATATGCAAGGAATTGAATTGTCAACCTGGAGATATTTTAGAATACAAAGAAGATCAAAATGGAAATGAAAAGGAGGATGAATTAAATTAAATAAAATAAGAGCGTAGAGTAAAAATATAAAATTTACTCCACACTCTTATTTTGGTTAATCATGCATAAAATTTATCTAATCAAATTATTTGTTTCTTGCACCTATATAAATATAACATTCTTCATTATCCTCTGTATATATAGTTTTAAAATTATGTTTTTCCATTAATTCTGCGGTATATTTCACCTTAGGCAATATATGTGACTTTATCTTATGATCTACATCTTTATGTCTAGAGTTTATCTTCTCTTTACTTTCACTATGAGCTATAACTAATCTACCACCTTCTTCAAGTAGTTCATAAGCTCTATCTGCTAACTTATCCTTGTCCTTAAAATGAGGATAACAGGAATATGCTGTTATACAATCAAAAGTTTTTTTAGATTTATACCCTAAAAAATCTCCTACTATAAAATCTAAATTAGAGTATGTATTTTTTCCTTTTGATACCTTTAACATATTTTCTGCTATATCCATAGCAGTTATATGCCCAATATTACAAATTATATTTTCTAAATAAGGTATAAGTACCCCTGTACCACTACCTATATCTAAAACTTTATCTCCTTCTTTCAAATTTGCTTTTGAAAGAATATATTCTATTTTCTCTTTTGAATGAAAACACATATCGTCCCACTTATCTGCTAGATTATTAAAAAACTCTTTATCATCCATATTATACAGCCTTTCCTAATTCTACTTTTCCTAGTGATTTAACTAATATAGGTATAAGTATTAATTGAATAATTATACCCGGCAAACCTTTTACAAATAACCCTGCTAATACAACTGGAAATTTAAAAGGTTTTGTCATTATTAAATGTAAAACTAAATAATTACATAATATATTAGCCAATCTTCCACTTAACATTCCAATTATTAATGATGGGTATATTCCCATTTTCTTTTTATTATATAAGATTGATATAACCACTCCATAAGTTAATAATTCAACTACCATTACATAGACAAATGGGAATGGTGGCATACCTGTAAATAAATGACTCAATAAAGGAGTTAATACTCCTACTGCTAAAGCAAAATAAGGACTTAATATAAAACCTCCTATAAGAATAGGAATATGCATTGGTAAAAATATTGATCCTGCATTTTTTATTCCATGAAATAAATAAGGCAATAATAACCCTATCGCTATTAATAATGCACCTCTAACTAATTGTTTATTTTTTGATTGTACCATATAAATACCTCCTGCTAAAAATAATGCCTATTATTAAATAATAGCAAGAAGTATGCCATGGCTTTAAGGTAAGAAAATATACATCCCTTAAGTTAAAATTCTCAAATTTATACATATTAATGTTTTATTTTGAAACCTAATCTCAAATTAATACTATCTTGTAAAGTCTATACTACTTAAGAAACCTGAGCTATCTTTTTATTTATTATTTTAAAAACTAGTTCTTGTTCTTCTTTTTTAAGCTTTAGTTTTATAGTATTAAATCTTCTTAAATAATCCACATCTTCCTTTCCCCTTATTATTAAAGTATGATCTAGTCTCTCATGCCATTTACATGATTCTATATCTTCCCATTTTTTAAAGTTTCCCTCTACAAAAATTCCATTTTCCATTATTTCAAATCTTTCTACACCATTATATAATATAACTATACCTATTATTATTTCTATATAAGTATTAGGATTATCATTTAAAAGAGAAAATAATATTATTATTAAAGACATAAGTATCATAATATTTCGCTCTATACCTCGTTTTATATTTAAAACAACTTTTCCACCTTCTTTACTCTTATACCAAAGATTTATAAAAGTTAACACAATCCAAAATATAAAAGTTACCCCTACTAATATTAATAATATCCCTTCTAACACATCCATTTAATTACCTCCTAATTACTTTAAATTGCTTTCCCTTAAATTCTTCTATAAAAAAAAGCTTTTTCCTTTTTATGGAATAGAATCTTTAATATGTGTTTTTCCCCATCATTAATATTAGTTTTACAAACTTATTTATATATTATCCTTGATAAATGTAAATATTCTAACTAGATCTTCTGAAATTTTTTCTTTTAATACATCTTCTTCTTTTATAAAACTGTGTTCTTTATAAATTTTTTCTTCTTTTTTCAACGGAATTAGGGTAATATTTCTTTTAAAAAAATTATTATTTTTTTTATACAAAAATATACCTAATTTTTTTTGCCCTATTACATTTTTTAATTTAATACCTAATATTTCTTGTAAATATACTTCTGGGCTACAGCTTTTTGAATTTAAACTACAATTATCTCCACAGAAAGTATATTCATTGTCTTTATTTAAACATAAGAATTTTATTTTATTATCACTTACACTTTTATTTATATTGGATGAGATACACTGCTCCTTTATACTATTAATATTATTTAAAACTAAATACTCTCTTATACTATCCTTCTCTCTATATATTAAAAAAATTTTTTCCTCTTCTATATCTTCTATTTCAAACTCATCTAATATCCCCTCTACATCTCTTATGGTTACATCTGTTAATCCTTCCTTATCTCTTAAGTCTAGCCACTCTATATCTACTAATCCATAAAGATTTTTTAGCTCTTCCTCCGGATCATATCCTACCTTTGCTTCTCCATTTACTGGATATCCAATAAAAGTTACCATATTTTTATACATAGAATTTTTTATTGGTGGTAATGATTCATATGTCAAAGGTAAAAGCTCTATATCTAATCCTGTTTCTTCTTTAGCTTCCCTTATAGCTGCTTCTTCTAAGCTTTCACCCTTTTCTCTTCCGCCACCAGGTAAAGCCCAAAAATATCTATTTTCTAATTTAACCCAGTGTTTTATTAATATATACTTACCATTCTCCACAATAACGATTTGAACTCTAGTATCTCTTTTAAGCATATTATCATCTCCTATTTTTCTAAAAAATTAGTATTATTCTTTATTATAAAATTAAAGAGTCTTTGCCCTAAAGCAAAAACTCCTTATTAAAACTATACTTTTGTAATCTATAAAATTTAAGCTACCATCCGCCAGAAGAACCTCCTCCACCGGAACTTCCGCCGCCAAAGCCGCCAAAACCTCCGCCACCAGAGGATCCTCCACCGCCGAAACCTCCAAAGCCTCCGCCACCAAAGGGATCATCATCATCGTCATCCCATCTATTTCTTCTATTAGAGAAAAGTGAATTTAGGAATATAAGATCCCAAATAGAGGTTCTTCTTCTTCCTCGTCTTCCACCTCTTCCACCAAAAATACTTAATAAAATTATAATGAAAATTATAGCGGGTATAACGCCTCCTCCGCTCTTCTTCTTTTGTGGCACTTTAACTTTTTCATTCTTTTCTAAAGTAACATTATATTCTTTAGCTACATCATCTGCAAATACAGAATAGACCTTCTTCATGGCTTCACCATATTTTTCTTCTTTAAGTAAAGGTTTAGCTATTTCTTCCATCACCCTAGAAGAATAAATATCTGTTATTCTTCCTTCTAAGCCTCTTCCTACTTCTACTCTCCATTTTTTATCCTTTACAGATAGAAGTATCATAACTCCATTATCTTTACCTTTTTGTCCTAGTCCCCACTGTCTAAACAAAGTATTAGCATAGGATTCTACATCAGATCCTTCCAGTGAATCTATTACAACCACTGACATTTGTGCTCCTGTTTTTTTCTCTAACTCATTTCCTACTGAAACAATATACTCTTTAGTTTTATCATCTATAACTCCGACATAATCATTTACATATTTTAAATTTGTAGGTTTAGGGAAATTTTTTTCTGCCTTTGTTAATACTGGACAAACCATAATTAGGGCCATTACTAATATAAAAGTTAAACCTATTTTGCTCAAATTTTTATTTATAACTTTTTTCATATTTTCACCTACTTTAAAAACATATTTTAGGTGCCTATCCTATAAACAGGGTTCTTGGCTTCAGAGGAAGTTTTACTCCCGCTAAAGCTTAGAAAATGATTATCCGGGGACGTAACTGCTCTTTACTGCCATTTTGAAGAAGATGGGAGCATTAGAGCAGGTAGCCATCGGATAAAATTAAAGAGTTTTTGTAAGAACAAAAACCCTAATTAAACTATCCACCCTCAATTTATTTAGATTTTTGAATATTTTCCCACATTTTCATCTACTTTGAAAAATCTACTTTAGGTGCTGTACCTGCTCCTGCTTGTGCTTTAAAATATGGTTTTTCACTAAATCTAAACATACCAGCTATAATAGAATTTGGAAACTTTCTTATACCTGTATTATAATTATTTACTGATTCATTATAATCTTGTCTTGCAATAGCTATTCTATTTTCAGTTCCTTCTATAGCTACTGATAAATCTTTAAAATTTTGACTAGATTTTAAGTCTGGATATCTTTCCACTACCACTAATAATCTTGATAAAGCTCCTGATAGCTCTTCATTAGCCTGAGCTTTTTCATCTATTTTTTGAGCTCCTGCCAATTTTGATCTTGCATCTGCTACACCTTTAAAAATATCTTTTTCCTGTGCAGCATAACCTTTAACTGTTTCTACTAAATTTGATATAAGATCAGATCTTCTTTGAAGATTAGTTTCAATATTAGAAGCTGCTCTATTAACATTTTGCTCCATAGACACTAATTTGTTATATGTTCCTATTAAAGGAAATAGTATTAATAAAATTATCCCTACTACTATAAGGGTATTTCTCAATCCTTTTTTCATAAACTCACCACCATTTTAATATTTTTATTAATATTATACATTAATTTAACAAAATTTTCACTAAATATAATTATTTATAAGTTTTTTTGCTGAATTTCCTATAATTTTAAAGCCTTTTTCTATTTCTTCTAAAGAAACTCTAGATATACCTAATCTAAAAGTGTCTCCTCCTTTGTTATCTACATAAAATATATCCCCTGGAGTAAAAATTACTCCATTTTTGCAACACTCTTTTAATAATTCTCTTGATTTTATATTTTTTAATTTTATAAATATATGAAGCCCACCTTCTCCTGTAATATATTCTGCAGGTATATATTTTTTAGCACATTCTAAAGCAAACTCATATTTTTCTTTATATATTTTCCTAGCTTTTTTAATATATTTTTCAAAATTTCCACTCTTTAAATATTCATACAATATAGCCTGATCTAAAAAGGATGTGTGAATATTTCTGCTTCTTTTTACACTTTCTAAATAGTCTATGAGCTTTTTATCTCCTAATACCCAACCTATTCTTATTCCAGGGAAAAGTACCTTTGAAAAGCTTCCTATATAGATAATACTATTACCCTTACCAGAAAAAGCAATCATAGGAGATACATGATCACCAGAATACCTTAGTTCTTCGTTAAAACCATCCTCTACTATAGGTATGTTATTATCTTTTAATATATTGTATATTTTTATTCTTTTTTCTGGACTCATAACTATACCTGTAGGGTTATGATAAGAAGGTACCAAATAAGCTAATTTTATATTGTTTTTACCTATAGTCTCTTTTAATTTATCTATATTTATACCGTCTTCGTCCATATCAATACCTACAATTTCAATATCATGCATTTTCATTATTTTTATAGCTGTATTATGAGTAGGATTTTCACATAATACTTTATCTCCTTTTTGTATTAGAGAAGATAATACGATATCAAAGCCTTCTGTAAAACCATTAGTTATCAATATCTTTTTATTTGATGTATCCACTCCTTTATTTTTCATATATTTCATAATATGATTTATTAAATCCCTATATCCTATAGCATAACCGTAATTTAATATTTTTTCTCCTTCTAAGGAAAATCTATTTAAAAAAGCTTTTTTAAATTCCTCTAAATCAAATAAATTCTCATCTGGAGAAATACTTTTAAAAGATATCATGCCCTTTTCCCAAGGTATTTCATGTTTTATAATATCTAAATTTTCGGCTTTCTTAGCATAGTCATTTATATTCTTTTCCCAATTAACTGTCCATTTTTCTTCAACATGAATATTCACATTAGAAACAAAGGCTCCCTTACCTTTTTTTATATATATAAATCCATCATCCTCTAAAAACTCATAAGCAGATATAATAGTATTCCTACTAACCTTAAGCATAGAAGCTAGCTCTCTAGTGGATGGTAATTTTTCATCTTTTCTTATCATTCCCTTTAATATCATAGATTTTATATAATCACTTATCTGAATATATACTGGTGAATTTTTATCTAATTTTATATCAAATAACATAAAATTCCTCCCAAAAGCTCATTGTACAAATCAAATCTGAAGATATATTTAATTTTAATTCCACAAATATAAAAATCACCTTATAAATCAACTCATTTCGCTAAGAAATTCTAAATTGGGCTACATTAAAATTAAATATACTTTATTTCTCTCTTTTAGTTTGTGTTATTTTTGTAATAAACCTAACAGTGGTGGAAGAGAGCATTATACCAAAAGCAATTGCTCCACCTACAGCTACAGTTTGAAATCCCTTAGAATAGGCTAAAGCATAATTTTGTTCAACTATAGAATTTATGGCATAATAAGCAGTAATTCCTGGTACTAGAGGAAATATACCTGGTATAGAAAATTGCATAGCAGGTGTTTTAAGCTTTCTTGCCATAACTTCACTGTATATTCCTACCATAAAGGCCCCAACAAAGGATGCCATAACAGGACTATATATATAATTATATACTATAAGATATGCCGTCCAACCAATAGAACCTGCAAAACCAGTCCATACTATTTTTTTTCTATCAATATTAAAGAGTACAACGGGAAACACACTTCCGAAAAACGCTAATATAATTTGTTTTATCACCACTTAACACCTACTCCCAATGTCAATGCTGTAGCAATTCCTGCTCCCATAGCAGTTACCACTAGCATTGCCTCTCCAAACTTTACTATACCAGACATAAAATCATCATAGATAATATCTTTTATACCATTTGTAAGTGGTACTCCTGGAACTAATATCATTATTCCTCCTGTTATAACATTTGCTCTACTTACAAGTGGGGATACATTTTCCGCAACTAAACTCAATATTCCTATGATAAAGCCTGCAAAGAAAAATTGAAAAAATTGAAAAAATCCTATCTTAGATACCTTATCTAACATATAATAAATTCCCATACTGATAAAAGTTGAAACAATGGCATCATAAATTGTACCATTAAAAAATAAGGAGTAAACAAAGGAAGTCATACCTGCAGCCACAATCCTTACTGGTAAACTAAAAAATGGCAGGGAATCTATTTCTCTTAAAGTTTCTTTAGCTTCATCATAGGAAATAGGATTATCTTGAAGGCTTCTAGAAAAAGAATTAAGGCGATCTATTCTAGCTAAGTCTACTCCTCTTGTTTTTACTTTTTTAAGTGAAGTTACCTTTTCATTATTATCATCTATAATAGATAAAAAAACACCTTTAGCGGTAACCATACATTCACACTGCAAATTATATGCCCTACAAATTCTCTCAATTGTTTCTTCAACTCTATAGGATTCTGCCCCATTGCTTAAAAGCATTTTTCCTACAGAAAGTGAAATTTCTAAAACCTGCTTAGCTTCCATATTTATACCCCTTCACCTATTTATTTTACACACCCACTTCAAATAAATAATGTATTTAATACCACATTCTATTTATAAATAATATATCAAATTTTTTATATAATTGTAATGTCTTTAATTAAATAATTATTAATCACATTAAATATTATAGAAATTTTAATTATTATGATTAAAAATAATGAGATTTTTAGTATTTAATTATAATAAAATATTATAAAATAAAAACAATAAAACCTTAATTATACTTATTATAATCTATAATAAATATAAAATAAGCACTATATAAATTATTCACTCTAAAATAATCTACATAGTGCTTTATATTATGCAATACTAATTCTTTAATAAAAATTTTAAAATAAAGCTAATATAATGAAAATTTATTTTTTAAGTTTAATTCTAGCATTATTTATAATTAACAAAATAGTTTTCATTATACTTTATATCAATATTACTTTCCATATTCTTATACTTTGATTCTATCTCTTTTTTCTTGTGATTTGGCTCTGTTGGATTTAATGTTTTTAATATTCCATTTTCAATGTCTTTAAGCTTATTAAATGGAAATCCTACTCCCATATCACTTTCATCCCATTTACAAAAAAATCTTGTTCCAGAGCACAAGGTTGATATATTAAGATCATTATTTTCATAAGGAACAGCTGTACATTCAGAACATATTCCTTGATTCCCACCTAAAGTTATATTTTTATGTACTCCATATTTATAAGTATATGCCTGAACTATTCTCATTACACTATATGGATTAGTTATAATAACAACTACATCTGGCTCTTCTATAAAATTTTCTAAAGGTCTAATTTCTATACCATATATCGAATGATTTATAAAAGTAATATCTTTTTGTACCTTTTTAGCCGTAGCTAGGCTATCATATAAACCGTGTTTTCCATAATGTTGTCCTGAGTCTACATAATTATTACTAGAAATTATACCTAAAGCTCTCGCAGAAGCTAAACAATTAAAATTTTCTTCATTAGCTTTAAATTCTCTTCCATTAGAAGCCATCTTCACCATATAACAATAATTTACTTTGCTATTTAATTTAGGAATATCCAACTTTTCAAAATGCTCTTTTGTAAATATAAATTTAACCCCTACCATTTTTCTCTCTAAATTTAATGTAGCATATAAATTCTGGCATATATTTTTTATATCCATAAAACTAACCTCTCTTTTAATATGAACTCTACCTTCCAAGATAAATTTTTTTAATAAAATTACTTTTAATCAATTCTTCTGTGCTACCCTCTAATACTATTTTGCCGTTTTCTAAAGCATATCCTCTATTACATACTTTTAGAGCCATAGAAGCATTTTGCTCAATTAAAAGTATAGATGTTCCTCCCTTATTTATAGATTTTATAGTTTCAAAAACTTCCTCCACCATAATAGGAGCTAATCCCATAGAAGGTTCATCTAGTAATATTAACTTAGCGCTAGATAAGATAGCTCGTCCTATAGCAAGCATTTGTTGTTCTCCTCCACTTAAACTACCTGCCAATTGGGTTCTTCTTTCTTTTAATCTTGGAAATCTTGTATAAACCTCTTGTAATTTTTCATCTTTAGTACCTTTATTTATCTTGTTACAAAAGGCCAAAAGTAAATTTTCCTCTACTGTAATCAAAGGAAATATTCCTCTACCTTCCGGAACTAAACATATCCCCCTTTGAGCTATTTTATGAGTGCTCATTCCCTTTAAAGACTCTCCATAAAAAGAAATATCTCCAGTATATTTTAATTGTGCTGTTAATGCTTTTAATAATGTAGATTTTCCAGAACCATTATTACCTATTATAGTTACTATTTCCCCTTCATTAACATTTATAGATATTTGCTTTAGAGCAGGAATAACCCCATAATTTACATTAATATCTTTAACTATTAACATGTTAAATCTCCTTTATACCCTTACCCATATAAGCTTTTATTACATTATCATCATTGCTTATTTCCTCTGGGCTACCTTCAGCAATTTTTTTTCCGTAATCTAATACTAGAATTCTGTCACATAACTCCATTATAACTCCCATGTCATGCTCTATGATAAGTACTGTTATATTGAAATCTTCTCTAAGTATATTGATTAAATTTTTCAAATCCCGTTTTTCATAATTATTCATACCTGCCGCTGGTTCATCTAAAAGTAATACCTTAGGTGAGATAGCCAAAGCCCTAGCTATTTCTACCTTTCTTTGCTGTCCATAGGGTAAATCAGAGGCCATATTGTTAATTACTTTTTCCAATCCTACAACTTTTAAAATATCAAAGGTTTCTTCCATATAAGGATTTAAGTTAACAAGTTTTTTTAATTCACTTACCCTACCTACTAAAATATTTTCAAGAACTGTTAAAGAATTAAATAATCTTATATTTTGAAAGGTTCTTGCAATACCTAATCTACTTATCTTATAAGGTTTCGTTCCCGTTATTTTTTTGTTATTTAAAAATATATCTCCCTTGCTAGGTCTATATATTCCTGTAATAGCATTATATAATGTAGTTTTACCAGCTCCATTTGGGCCTATAACCCCTAATATCTCTCCTTTTTTCACTGAAAAATTCAGATTATCTATTGCAGTTATTCCACCAAAATTTATATTTAAATCTTTTACTTCTAATATGTTCATATATACCCCTTCTACGATTTATACGTAAATTTCTTTCTATATTTCAATCCATAAATTCCATCAGGTCTAAATACAATCATTAATACTAAACCTAACCCATAAAATAACATTCTATAATCATTAAATTCCCTTAAAAGCTCTGGAATAATAGCTAGCACTATAGCCCCAATAATTGCTCCAACTATATTTCCTTTTCCCCCTATTATAACCATAGCTAAAATAGTTATAGATTCTTTAAACATAAAAGACTCTGGACTTATAAAGGAAACATAAGTTGCATAAAATCCTCCAGCTATGCCTGCTATAAACGAACTTATTATAAAAGCAAAAAGTTTTATGCTAGCTATATTTACTCCCAATGATGTAGCTGCTATTTCATTTTCTCTAACAGCTAACATAAGCAATCCATAATTGGAATAAGTTAATTTATATAATATAACAAAGAAAATCACAAATAAAAATAATATTAGATAATAAAATCCTAAGTTTTTATCCTTAAATATGTTTAAAAATTCTGGATTAGGTATAGAGGAAATACCCATAGGTCCACCGGTTACTTTATTCCAATTTAACAATATTAATTTTACTATTTCTCCAAATCCAAGAGTTATTATGCAAAGGTAGTTCCCTTTTACACGTAAAGATGGTATACCTAAAAATATTCCACATATGCCTGCTAACAATCCCCCTAATAACATAGCAGTTATAAAAGACAAATGAGCATTAATCATAAGTATACTAGTTGTATAAGCCCCTATACCATAGAAAGCAGCATGTCCTACAGAAATTTGCCCTGCATTACCGCTAACAAAATTAAGACTCATACTTAATATGCTATATAAAAGTATAGTTATAATAATATGTAGAATATATTGATTTGTAATCATAAAAGGTGCTACAAGCAATACTGCCAAAATTATTAAAAACATAATTTTGTTATTTTTAAATAACTTCATCTATACTTTCTCCTTAATTTCTTCACCAAATATTCCATTAGGTTTAATAATTAATACTAGAACTAATATTATAAAGGCTATCCCATCCACATAGGATGTAGAAATATAAGCTCCAACTAAACTCTCAGATACTCCTAATATATATCCTCCAACCAACGCTCCTGGAATACTTCCAATACCACCTAAAATAGCAGCAGCAAAAGCCTTAATCATTACGCCACTTCCCATAGTGACATAAAGGGCATCGTAATACATACTACTTAATATTCCTGAAACCATAGCTAATATAGTAGCTAAAGAAAAAACTATCATAGTAATTTTATCTGTTTCTATTCCCATAAGTTCTGCATATTTTCTATTATAAGACAATGCTCTTATCTGTAATCCAATATTACTTTTCATTATAAATTTGTATAAAATTATCATTAAAGTTATAGAAAATAAGAAAATAAATATTTGTATATTAGACAGCTTTATTGAAGCAATAGAATATGTTCCTTTAGGTATATTTATTGGAAAAGGTATTATTTCTGTTCCCCATATAAGTTGTCCTAAAGCTTCTAACATTATAGAAACTCCTAATGAACTTAAAAGAGGAGCCATTGCATCTCCTTTTAATACTGGTTTATAAGCTATTAAATATAATAAAACCCCTATAAGTCCAGTAATAACTATAGTTAAAACAATAGCTAAAATTAATGGTATTTTAAATATGCTTACCATGGTAAAAAAAACAAAAGTTCCAAACATTAATATTTCACCATGAGCAAAGTTTAACATTTTTAATACACCAAAAATCATATTAAAGCCCAGGGCAGCCAAACAATATATGCTGCCTAGGGTAATTCCATTTACTAATACTTCTATAATCATATGTTATTTCTTCCATTCAACAAATTTTCCATCTTTAACTATGAATCTTATTAGATTCTTTTCTGCATCTCCACTTTTTTCAAACTTAGTATTTCCTGTCACTCCAGTATAAGTTCCCATATTTTTTAATGCCTCATTGATTTTTTCTCTATCATTTCCACCCTTTTTAATTCCTTCTATTAATATCTTAGTTGCATCATAGGAATAAGCTGCAAAACTACTTGGATCTTGGTTGTATTTCTTTTTATATTTTTCTGCAAACTCTTTTACTTTTTCATTTTCAAGGTTAGTAGAAAAAGACCCTATAGTAAATATACCTTCTGCATCTTTTCCTGCTAAATCTACTAATGATTTTGAAAGCAATGGAGTAGGTCCAGCTACTTTAGGATTATATCCTACATTATGAGCTTGTTTAAGAAAGGCACCTGCATCACCATAAAAAGATCCCATTATAATTATATCTGGACTTTTGCTTTTTACTTTTGTTATTATACTTCCAAAGTCTTGAGTTTTAGGCATGTAACTTTCTTTAGCTACAACTTGTCCTCCATTTTCTTTATAAAAATCATCTACACTTTCCGCAACGCCTTTACCATAATCGTTGTTTACATATATAATAGCAACTTTTTTATAATTCATATCTTTTAACATCCATTTTGATAATTCTTTTCCTGTTGTTAAATCTGATGGAGTTACTTTTCTATAATATTCACTGCTACCACTTAAAGCTGGTGCTGAACCACAAGGTCCCATCATTGGAATTTTAGCTTTAGTATAAATAGGTATTCCAGCTAAAGTACATGGTGCAGAAAAGCTTCCCATAACCGCCATAATATCTTTATCTGATGAATATTTATTTGCAATGGATGCAGCCTCCTTTGGCTCTCCCTTATCATCTTCGTAAACTAATTCTATTTTTTTCTTGTTAATTCCGCCTTCTTTATTAACTTCATCAACTGCTAATTGAGCTGCATTTAATATACTTTTACCATCCTGTGCCATAGATCCAGATAATGGTGCTACTAATCCAACTTTTATAGTTCCCTCTTTCTCGCTTGAATTTGATTGGCAACCAACTAAACTACCTAATACTAGTATGCTAGATAATGCAATTAAAGATTTTTTCTTAAATTTTGCAAATTTCACTATAATTATCTCCCCTTTTTATTATTTTTTAACTATTTTTTAATTATTCTTTAATTATTCTTTAACAGAATATCATGGAAAAAAACTTCATTCAAATAAAAAATACTTATAGATCACTTACCATCTATAAGTATTTTTTATCCTAATTTATTTTATTATCTTTCTACTTCTAGTGAATATTTAACTATTAAATCTAATAATTCTGCAAAGGATATTCCTACTGCATTAGCACTCTTAGGGAACAAACTATTTTTTGTCATACCAGGTAATGTATTTAATTCTAATACATAAGGTACTCCCTCTTTAACTATCATATCTACCCTTACATATACTTCACATTTCAATTCCTTCCAACAAGCTAAGGCCATTTCCTCTACCTTTTTATGAAGATTTTCTTCTAATTCTATAACCACTTCATCTGATCCACCATCTGCATATTTTGCTGTGTAGTCAAAGAATTCTGCATGTGGTCTTATAGCTAATACTGGTAACATTTTGCCATTTAGCATACAGCAAGTTATCTCTTCACCTTTTGTATAATTTTCTATCATAACTTCTTTATCATATTTTAATGCAAGCTCTACTGCTTCTTTTATGCCCTCTTTATCTTTTACCAAATTAGTAGCTACACTTGATCCACCACTATTAGGTTTTACGAACACTGGATACCCTATTTTTTCTATAGCTTCGTAATCTATATTCTCTACACTAGATACATTTACCCAATCTGCTGTATTTATATTAGCATATTTTAATATTTTTTTAGTCATATCCTTATCCATACATATAGCACTTGTTAAAGGACCACATCCTGAATAAGGTATATCTAAAGTTTGAAGAACTGATTGAACTGTTCCATCTTCACCAAATTCACCATGCAATGCTAGGAAAGCAAAATCTATGCCCTTAGCTTTTTCCATAACATCTTCTTTTTTATCTATAATAATAGGAATAATTTCATGTTCTAAAAGCTCTAAATATTTTATAACTTCTCTACCAGAATTCAAGGAAACCTCTCTCTCTGTAGATATTCCACCCATTATAACTCCAATTTTCATTATTTACTCCTCCAATATCTATATATTAATGTTATTGATATTAACTTTAAGATAAATATTTTTTATGTGTACTATTTCTTTATTTATAATAAATCCTGTCATCCTAACCTTATTAATTAAAAGTATATGCAATATATAATAAACTTTTATTATATATTACCACAGATTTTATTTACCCTCTTACTATATTCTATACATTTTTTAAGTATAATAAAGTACCACCTAACTTGTTTTTCACTTTACAAGTGGTATACAAATAGCCTCTCGGATGAACACCTTGCCGTTAAGCAGTGATTCCCACTACAAGTCCTTAACAAACTTTCACTCTCAAATTACTGTCTATGCTATCCACACCAACAAGAATGTAATGTCTAATAAAGCAATTACATTTAATAATTTAATTAATTCGCATATTATTATATTAAAAAGTTTGGGACTGTTACATAGTGATTAAAAACACCCTATAACAGTCCCTAACTTTTTAATTAACCTGTATAAATATTATCTATATAATACTTATCTTTATATTTTACTATATCAATGTATTGAAACTTACCTATTATCCAATTATCTTCTCCATCTTTTCCATTACCTGCACGCCAATAATTACTTTCATCTGTACATTTAATATCATATGTCATTAAAAATGTGAATCTATTTCCTTCTTGTTTTTCAAACTTTGCCTCTGTTATCCTATAATCAGTAAGGGTTAGTACAACTGTACCTCCCCCATTATTTTTAACATACTGCCAGTTCGTTCTCATATTATTTATATATTCATCAAATAAACTTATAGCAATCTTTTTTTTCTCATTTTTTATAATTTCTCCTAATAAATAATATAAAATCAATTATAATTTTATTATAGATTTAGTATTAAATCAACAAATATTGGAAAGAGCCATTTTTATCCTAGTATTAACATTTAAATATTGAAAATTAAATCTATTAAGTATAAAATGAAACTATAAAATAAAATATACCTTATGTTGTGGGGGTGCCCCTTTGGGCTGAGAAGATTTAAACATCTAACTCTAATAACCTGATCCAGATAATACTGGCGTAGGGAAGCAACTTATCTAATAATAGATTTTTATAAAATTTATTAAAAAGATGTATTGCTTTTCAATGCATCTTTTTTTATTTATTACATAGGAGGTTTTTATAATGAAAAAAGTTTTAACTATAGCTGGCTCTGATAGTTGTGGGGGAGCTGGTATTCAAGCAGACATTAAAACTATGAGCTCTTTAGGAGTATATGCTATGAGCATAATAACTGCTGTAACCGCTCAAAATTCCATAGGTGTACAAGATGTTCATGAAGTGCCAAAGAACATGGTTGAATCCCAAATCAAATCTATATTTGATGATATAGATGTAGATGCTGTAAAAATAGGTATGCTGTCCAATTCTGAAACTATAAAATCTATAAAAGAATGCTTAGAAAAATATAAAGCTAAAAATATAGTTTTAGATCCTGTTATGGTCTCTAAAAGTGGTTATTTTCTTCTTAAGCCAGAGGCTATAGAAGAACTAAAAAAATTAATTTCTATAACTAACATTGTAACCCCTAATATACCAGAGGCTGAAGTTCTGAGTAAAATAGAAATCAATTCAGAAGATGATATGAAGAAAGCTGCTACTATAATCCAAGCTATGGGAGTCAAAAACGTTTTAGTTAAAGGTGGCCATAGATGCAGTGATGCAAATGACATACTTCTTTATGAAGATAAATTTATAACAATCCCTGGTAACAGAATAGAAACAAAAAATACTCATGGTACTGGCTGTACATTATCCTCTGCTATAGCTTCTTATTTAGCTAAAGGCTTTAGCATAGAAAAATCAGTATCTTTATCTAAAGAATATATTACAAAAGCTATCGAGAATTCCTTCCCTATTGGTGAAGGCGTAGGTCCTGTTGGACATTTTATAGAGCTTTATAAAAAAGCACATTTAGATTTTTAAGAATTCCTTCTGTGATACTATTTAAGTTTAATTAATAAGAATATATAAATTAAACTTAAAAATATGGACAATCATTATTATGGTAAAACTACATGAAATTTAAAATTAGAATAAAGGACGCAATTTGTTTAGAAAATAAAAATTTTATAAAATTTATTAATTAAGCAAAAAAACATAAACAATCTCTTTTACTAAAACTATATATAATTTAAATAAAAGGAGCGATTTATATGGGAAATAAAAATGTTATACAAAAAATGAGAGAAAAAACTCCACTTATTCACTGCATAACTAACTATGTTACTATAAACGATTGTGCTAATATACTTCTTTCCTTTGGTGCTTCTCCTGCTATGTGTGAAGCCTATGACGAGGTTTATGATTTTGTATCTATATCTTCTGCTTTATATATAAATTTAGGAACTTTAACTAAAGAGCAGGAGACTGCAGCAATACTTGCTTCTATCTCTGCCAAAAATCATAATGTACCTGTAGTTATAGACCCTGTAGGATGCCCTGCTATAAAAAGAAAAGCTGAAGTTATAAATAGAATCGCTGAAGTTGGAAGAATAGATATTATCAAAGGAAACATAGGAGAAATTAAGTTTTTAGCAGGAATGGATTCTGAAACTAGAGGGGTGGATTCTCTAGATAATGGTGAAAATGCTTTAGATGCTTGCATGCAATTAGCAAAAAAATATAATTGCATTGTGGCCGCTACCGGCGAAAAAGATTTTGTATCCGATGGGAAAAGAGGTTCTGTAATAAAAAATGGTACAGAGATGTTAACTAAAGTAACTGGAGCTGGTTGTATGCTAGGTGCCCTATGTGCCGCTACCTGCGCAAATTTTGAAGATAAATTAGTATCTACTACAGCCGCCATATTATCTATGAACATTGCTGGAGAAAAAGCATACGAAAAAGCACAACTACCTGGTAGTTTTAGAATTGCTTTAATAGATAATATATATATGATATCTGATGAAGAAATTTGGGAAAGAGGTAATGTAGAATGGAAATAAATTATGAACTTTATTTAATTACAGATAGAAGATTTTTAAGAGGGCGTCAATTAAAAAAAGTAGTGGAAGACGCTATCCTAGGAGGAGTAACTATAGTACAAGTTAGAGAAAAAGATGTATCTACTAGAGAATTTTATAATATAGCTAAAGAAGTAAAAGAAGTAACAGACCATTACAAAGTGCCTATAATTATAAATGATAGATTAGATATTGCTCAAGCTATAGATGCTCATGGTGTTCATTTAGGTCAAAAGGACATGCACCTTAATATAGCTAGAAAAATTTTAGGTAAGGATAAAATAATAGGCATATCTGTAGGAAATGTTAAAGAAGCCTTAGAAGCTGAAAATAATGGTGCAGATTATCTAGGAATAGGAACTATATTCCCTACAGGTAGTAAGAAAGATGTAAAAGAAATTATTGGCATTGATGGATTATCAAAAATAAAAAACAAGATATCTATCCCTTCTGTAGCCATAGGTGGCATAAATAAAGCTAACTTCAGAGATGTTTTAAACACTGGTATAGAAGGAATTTCTGTAATTTCAGCCATATTAGATGAAGATGACATAAAACTTGCTGCTAATAATCTTTTAATGAATAGATAATTTTTTTAATTTAATACTTTAACTTAAAATAGATTTAATTTTAATATAGCAAAGATAAAAAATATCAGTGTATTTTTTATCTTTACAGTCCTAAAATTAAATCTATTCTATTTTAAGCCACCTATTTTATTACTTTACTATGGAATTCTAATATTTTACATAGAAGTTAAAATTCTTGCCCAGTATTTATGTAATTTAGTAGACTTATGTTTATTATATATATTAGAATATACTTAAAATAAACTTTTATTGGGGGAATTTTTTTGGATACATTTGTTGCTAGACAACCTATTTTTGACATAAATGAAAATGTAGTAGCCTATGAGTTATTATTTAGAACTAATAATGAAGATAATAAATTTAATAATATAGATGGAGATATAGCAACCTCTAAAGTAATAATTAACAGTTTTCTATTAATAGGAATAAAAAACTTAACTGATGGCAAAAAAGCTTTTATCAATTTTACAGAAAATCTTATTTTAAATGATATAGCCTCACTTCTCCCAAAAGAATACGTAACAATAGAAGTTCTAGAAAATGTAACTCCCTCTGAAGCTATAATATGCTCCTGTAAAAAATTAAAGCAAGAAGGATATACTATAGCATTAGATGATTTTGTTTTAATGGATAATTTAAAAGAACTAATAAAATTATCAGATATTATAAAAATAGATTTTACTATTACTAAAGGTGCTGAAAGAAAAGAAATTATAGATAAGATACTTAAAATAAATAACAAAATAAAATTTCTAGCTGAAAAGATTGAGACTAGAGAAGAATTTACTACCGCTGCCTCTATGGGATATTCTTTATTTCAAGGATATTTCTTTAGCAAGCCTACCATATTTAACGAAAAGGATATTCCTATACATAGCACTACTAAATATAAAATCTTAAAAGAAATAAATAAGGAAAGTATAGATTTTAACTATCTAGAAGAATTAATTAAAACAGACTTATCCTTATATTACAAACTACTTAAATTTATAAATTCTTCTTTTTCTTTTAAGAAAAATATAACCTCTGTAAAAAAAGCTATAGCTTTAATTGGTGAAAAACAAACTATAAGATTTATTTCATTTATATTAGTATATGATATAACAAGTAACAACAAAGAATATGCAAAGACAACCTTAGTAAGAGCAAAATTTCTAGATCTTCTATCTAAGAAAACAAATTATATAAACAAATCAGATGAATTATTTTTTATGGGATTATTTTATGGAATAGAAAACTTTCTAAATAAACCCTTAAAAGATATTTTACATGATCTTCCTATATCTGAAGATACCAAATCCGCTCTTCTTGGTAAAAAAAATAAGCTAAATTATATACTTAATCTTGTATTAAACTATGAAAAAGGTGAATGGAAAAAAGTTAATGCTATATGTAAACATCTGAATTTATCTCCTAATGAATTAACTACTATTTATATAAATGCTCTAAATTGGACAAATAAATTCAATCTTTAAATAATCTATATAATTTGATTTTATAAATAAAAAGTATAAGATAGAATCTTTGTAATAAAATTTTTATCTTATACTTTTTTATATTAATCTATTATACTGTTTTATATAAATTAACATTAACCCTATTTTTAAAATAAATTTTAAATTATAATAATTAAATTAATAGTTACTTTTTAGTAACTTCTAATATACTTGAGGCAGGGTAGGTATCTAAAAAATACTTTGGAGATATATTTACCTTCAATCCTTTGTCCAACAATATTTTTTCATATTCATCTATATACATAGAATCTGAAATTATTAATTTCCCACCTGATTTTAAAACTCTTAACATTTCTTCTATAGCCATTTTTCTCTCTTGTACATCTTCTATATTGTGAATACATTGTTTGCTTACAATTACATCAAAAGTTTCACTTTTAAAGGATAAGGCTGAGGCATTTTGGGTTTTTGTTTTAACCTTATCTGCTACACCTTCTAATTCTATATTTTGATTCACATAATATTTAGTTTTATCCAGTATACCTTCACTATTCCATATATCTATGCCAGTTACTTTTCCTGATCCATTCTTTAGTTTTTTAGCCACCGCTATAGCCAAAATCCCTTTTCCAATACCTACATCTAATACATTTTCATTCCCTGTCCAATTAACCTTAGAAATTATTCTATTTATGTGTTTAAATCTTCCTATAAATATAAAATTTATTATTCTTAAACCATTAACTATAAATAATATGGATATGAATAATATAAAATAAGCTATATAACTTTTTATTTCTTTATGTTGAAGAAGAAACATAAAAGTTATCAAACCTAGAATTCCTGCAGAGAAAAACTTAATAGCACTAAAATAATTATTTGGGCCATAATATGGCTTTGTATATTTCTTCATATTATATAACACTCCCTTCTTAATTTTCTCCCATTGATAATTGTAGATTTTATCATTAATAAAAAAATTTTTCAAGAAAAAATTTTTAGTTTATTTCTGTTACAACTATTATATATATGAAAAACTATAAATTATGTTACAATCTTTAATTTTATCACTTTACAAATTCATCATGCTAAAGTATAATGTAATAAAATAAAACAAGGGGGATTTTTTATATGAAGAAAAAGAATATATTATTTTCAATTTTAATAATGGGGTTAATCTTTATGCTAACAGGCTGTGGTAACAAATCAAAAGAAGATACTTCCCTTAAGGATATCAAAAACAAAGGTGAATTTGTTGTAGGTTTAGATGATAGCTTCCCTCCTATGGGATTTAAAAATGATAAAGGTGAAATAGTTGGATTTGATATTGATTTAGCTAAAGAAGTAGCTAAAAAAATGGGAGTTAAAGTGGTATTTAAGCCCGTTCAATGGGATGGTGTAGTTCTTAGTTTAAATAATAAAGATATTGATGTTATTTGGAATGGACTTACTATAACTGAAAAAAGAAAAGAACAAATAAATTTTTCAAAACCTTATGTAGAAAATAAACAAATAATAGTTGTTAATAATGGCTCTAATATAAAGTCAAAAAAAGATTTAAATAAAAAAACTGTAGCTATACAATTAGGTAGTAGTAGTGAAGTTGCTTTAGACTCAGATAAAGACTTTGTAAAATCATTAAAAGAATTAAAAAAATACTCAAATAACACTGAAGCACTTATGGATTTACAGGCAAAAAGAGTTGATGCCGTTGTTGTAGACGAAGTAGTTGGTAGATATTATATTAGCAAAAAACCTAATGTATTCAAAGTATTAGATGAAGACTTTGGAGGAGAATCTTATGGAGTAGGTTTTAGAAAAACTGACAATAGTTTTAGAGAAGCAGTGGATAAAGCCTTAGATGAGGTTATAAAAGATGGAACCGCAGATAAAATATCTGAAAAATGGTTTGGTAAAGGAATTTTTTAAAAATAGGATGTGATAAATGTGTCTAATCTTTCAGATATAACTATATTTATATTAAAAGGTAGTATTATTTCTTTTAAATTATTCATAGTAACAATAATATTTTCTATTCCACTAGGTATTTTAATAGCAATGGGGAAAAATTCTAAAATTAAACCTTTAAAAATTATCTTAAGTGCTTATACTTGGATATTTAGAGGAACCCCTCTAATGCTACAATTATTCTTTGCCTATTTCGGACTTCCCGTAATAGGCATAAGATTGGAACCATTAACCGCAGCTTATTTAACATTTATAATTAACTATGGAGCGTATCTTGCAGAAACCTTTAGAGCAGGTATAGAATCTATTGATAAAGGACAAGTTGAAGCTGCTAAAGTATTAGGTTTTACCTACAATCAAACTATGTTTAAAATAATTGTACCACAGGCTATAAGAAACGTTATACCGCCAATATGTAACGAAAGTATAAATTTAATTAAAGATTCTGCTCTAGTAGCTGCCATAGGAATAGGAGATATGCTAAGAGCTGCAAAGGAAGTAGTAACTAGAGATTTCACCATAACACCTTTCTTTATAGCTGCAGGTATATATTTATTAATAACAGCATTTTTAGTACTCATATTTAGAACTTTAGAAAAAAAATATGCATACTAAGACAATGATCAATTAACAACCTTGAAAGTTTGAAAATTAAAGCAAGAAATACTTTTAGTCAATAGATAGCTATAAAAATAAAGAATACTAATATTTGTGCCTTAATATTTAAGCTAACGATCTAATGCCACGTCCTATGGCAACAGAGCTAAGTAAACATCCTGTTTACTTCACGCTTAAATATTAATTCACAAATAAAGTATTCTTATTATTTTTCTAGATATCTCTTTTCTATAAAAGTATTTCTTATTTTAATACACTTCACTATCCCTGCATTAAACCATCCCAATGATCTACTCGCCATTTTCCATCTTCATACATTAATGTAGCTTTATACGTACCAGCATAACCATCCTGTAAATGCCTAACTGATATAACTAAATCCATCTTATTATTAGAAATTGCTTCGCTTTTAATTTTAGCATTTAATATATCAGGAGAATAAGTACCTAATTGACCAATTATTTTACAATATGCTCCATCTATTTCCTTTATTTCAAGCATACTCATAATCTTATTTATGGCAGATTTTGTATAATATTTATTCAAATAGGCATAAAGCTTTTCAGGACTATTAAATTCATCTTGGAATTTTTGATATGACTTATCTCCAATATATATTTCAGGCATACCATTAGCTTCTACTACTGGATATCCTAACTTATTAGCATTATTTATAAGAGTTAGCGCTTCTGTATCATTTAAATATTTAATGCCATATACAATACTATTGGCTGATACATCTGAAACTACTCCAGTGCCACCTAAGACTATTACATTATTATATTTATCATGTTGAGTTTTTACTGAAGTCATTACTGATGAGTCAACAGAATCTCCTACTAAAATTAAAGGTGATTTGGTTGCTGCTGCTAATACACTACCAGATAGTGCATCTGGATAATTCTCACCTGATGCAACATAAACTTTATCATAATTAAATTTATCCGCAAAATGATTTAATACAATTGAATTTGTTTCGTATCTATTTTTTCCTCCAAGTCTTGTGTTATTATTTAATTGTGAAGAAATCTTATCACTTACAACTCCTGTTCCACCAACTACATAACTTTCAGTAAGTGTTTTACTTGCCAAAAACTCTTTAGTGACTTTAGGTAAATCCTCTTTATCAGTAAGCAATATTGGCATATCATTTTGTGCTGCAACTGGAGCTATAGATAATGCATCTGCAAACCCATGACCATTAGTTACCACTATTCCTCTTACATTTTTTAGATTTTTTGCTACTTCTATAGATGTTTCAAATCTATTTTGTCCATATATTCTATTAGTCTTAATACCCATACTTTCTATTTGAGATTTTACGCTATCAGATACAACTCCTGTTCCACCAATAATAAATACTTTTTTTACTTTGAGCTTTGATAATTGTTTTTTGTTTTCTATACTTAAATTATCTTTATTAGTTAAAAGTATAGGTGCTTTGTTTTGTTCAGCTAAAGGAGAAGCACATAATGCATCTGCAAAATCTTCTCCACTTACTATTACTGCATACTCCGATTCTGTCCAGCCTGAGTCTACAATTTTAGAGTTAGTTTCATACCTATTATTTCCACACAGCCTCTCTTGTAGCGCTGCTGCACTTACAACATTTGACGAAAAAAACATCACACAAGATGCAACTACAGCAGAAGTAATATTTAACAATCTTTTTTTCATAGTTATCTCCTCTATCTATAATCACTATAATTACTATGCCTATTTAAATATATTAATTACAATATATATTTTTTTGATTATTAAATAGAAGAGGAATTATTTTTGTTATATATGTTTGTAAGTTTTTTGGTAAAAAATTTAAGACTCTTCCCAAAATAAATCATTTAATGTTTTATTTAATGCCTTACAAATTGATATACACAAATTAAGAGATGGGTTATATTTACCTGCTTCAATTAATCCAATAGTTTGTCTAGCCACACCAACAGCATCCGCTAGTTGCTCTTGCGACATATCACACTCAATGCGGTCAATTTTCATTTTTTTATTTTTCATTTGTCTAACCTTTCCCCTTTATCCATCATACTTTTCAGCCTTTTCTAATTCCTTATCAGAATTCTTTTCTGAATTAGATATCAGAAGTTTCATAATAAAATAAAAAGGTATTCCCCAAAATGCAGCCATTCCAAGAATGTATAATATTCCCTTTGGATTAAAAGTTCCATCTTTCCATACTGAATCCCATTTCATAAAAATTCCATAAAATAAACTACCTAATATGCAGTGTTTTCTAAATGATTTTATTCCATTTTTTTCCCTCTTTTTACTCCCCCAAACAAAAAGTCCTTTTTTTATTAATTTTCTAGTTATAATAATACTTGGTATGAACCAAATCAAAAAATAGAAACTTACTATTTTATAAAATTCTTCTCCTTGTATTAATAATAAAATAAATTCGCCAACAACATATACCCAAAAGCAAACATTGAAGCTATGTGTACGATATTTATTTTGCAATTCTTTTATACATTGATCTTCTGAAGAAAAAATAGGAATATGATTGATTATAGATATAAAAATCAAATACCCCATAGCCCCTATTGTTGCTACTAATTCTAAAATATAGTTAGAAATTTCCTGGGTAAGAAATATGTACTTAATTATTGCAACTATGCATGCTAAAGCAAGTATTAACACATACATAGGAGCAATAATTTTATTAGTTTCTTTTATAATACGTTCATCTTTTAATTTTTTATACATAAATAACCACCTCTAAGTTTAATTACCCATATTGTATAATATATATACCTTATAGTCGATTATATATTTCTTAATGCAATATATACATTACATTAATATAAACAATATTATATATTGAAATGATATTAAATTAAAAAGACCTTTAGATTTCAAATCTAAAAGTCTCTTATTTGGTATTGCATTAAATTTATAACCAAGATAATAACTCCATTATTGCTGGAATTAAATCTTTTTTTATCTTCTTAATATCAGTTTCAGGTCCACTAACTTCTAATGCTTTTAAATTATCTATTAATTTTTTAATTACACATTTTTTCTCATCATCTTCATCAAATTTATTCTCTAATTCTTCAAGTTTTTCTAATACTTCTTTATCTTCATTATTGCTACTGTTATTTGAAAAATTCAAAATTATTACCCCCTTAAACTTTCAATTATACCTTTTAAAACTATTGAACAATATAAAAAAATATATAATTATACTTACTCCACATAAACAAGAGATTGCTGTTTTTATTTCTTTCTCCATACTCCACCATGGCATGGATTAAAGCCACAACTCATATAAAAAGACATATTTTTTTCCTCAAATGTTACTGTTACAATAGACATACCTCGCTTCTGAGATTCGTTTAATAACTTTTGTACTAAAGCCCTTCCGATGCCTTCCCCTTGATAATTTGGATGTACAATAATATCCTCCATATATCCATGCTCTATACCCGGGCCTACAATATACCCAAATGCAATCAAACTACCATTCTTATCGCGTAAACCTGCCCAAAACAAACAGTGCTTAAACAAAGCTGGATAATCGTTATCTCTCCGCTCCCACCCTACTGATTGACGGAGGTTTGGAACCTCATGATTTAGAATTTTAGGATTAATTAAAATATGATATACATTCCTCATTTAATTACCTTCCTTTTATTATACAATATCATACTAATACTCATTATCCTTATTTACACATTTCAACAAATTCAATAGGATGTTGAATAATTTTTGATGTTTCCTCTATGGAATACCCCTCATCAAGATAACGCTTTGCTATAATCGACATAGATTCGCCTATCTCTATAATATGATGATCTGGGTCATAAATACGAACGACTCGTTGTTGCCACTCATGTTTCTTAGGCTGATGAACGTATTCAATCTTTCCATACCCTTTTATCTTTTGTATAAATGCTTCAAAGTCATCTACCTCAAAATACAATTCCATATTATTTGACTTCTCTATAACAGAATCACTAGGTAAGTTTGTAAGCCATGCAAAATCCTCTTGTATTGCAAATCCACCACTAAATGTTACATTTTTACCTAAATCAAGAATAACTTTTTGGTCAAACAATTCTTCATAGAACTGTTTAGAAACATTAACATTTTTAACTGCTAATAATGCCAATTTAAATTCCATATAAATTTCCCCTTTATATAAATAATATTTTATGATAATCTATAATTTTTTCATATTTAAACAGAGAAGCAAAATCTTTGATTTTGTGTTAGTTGCTTACTCCACCGATGTAAAAAAGTAGAGTTTCATTAAATATTGTTTCTTCATAAACCGAATGAATCTTTAAAGTATGTTCTATATATCAAGCTTTCCATTCTATTCTATAAATGCAACTATAAATATACCCATATACTCAATTTTAAATTTCTGTAAGCTTTCCTTGTAAATACTCTAATAACTCAGCTTTGTCTGTATGTTCATTATGACCTTCTATAACAATATCAAATTCAATTTCTGATAAAATGCTAATAACCTTTTTTAGTTTATCTTTATCATAACCTTCTCCATGATATAAATCTTCACATGCGGCATCTCCAATAAATAATATCTTTTCTTCTGGTAAATAAAAAATTGTTGAATCATCACTATGACATCCACCTATTTTTATCATCTCACAGGTAATTCCACCTAAATCAAGCATAAGATAATCATTAAATACTATATCTGCACTAATAACTTTAATTTTATCTTTTTCAGGATATTCTTTCTTAATCATACTATTACAAAATTCAATTTCTTCACCTATCTCCACTCGCTTGTCCATGGATTCTTCATCCCATTTCCATAGTCTCATCTTACATAGCTGCTTATTTGTTAATGAATTTGCAATAATAACAGCATTTGTTGCTGAAAGACCAAAGGTGTGATCCCAATGCCAATGCGTATTAGCCACAAATTTAGGATGCGATAATTTCCTTTTATCCAGCTCCTCCATATAAATTGCCACATGATTAGCTGAATTACCTCCATCTATCATTAGAGAAAATTTATCTCCCTTAATATATCCCAAAACAGGTCTATCTGTATCTTCATTATGTTCTAAATAATAAACTCTTTCAGTTAATTGTTTAAACATATATTCACCCCATTTTTTATCTTTATTATTTTTTATTGCGATATGATTATTTTATATTTATAAAAATTACCTATGTTTATTTATATTTTTCGTTTTGAAATTTCTTTTTCCGTGCATATTTTCTAAATCCCCATATATTTCCTATAATATTTGCAATACTTTACTATTATTAACAAATAAACTTTTACAAATATATACTAAATAATAATTTAATTTTATACATTTTAAGGATTAAATTCAATACAATATATATTTTTACTTATGTACTTTATTTTTATAGCTATCTATTGAACGAAAGTATTTCTTGGTTTAATTCTCTACCTTTAAATGTGTTAAATCATAATTTCCTTATATTGTATTTTTATTGTATAATCTATATAAAGATTGTTAAGATTAACTTATACATAGTTAAAAACTAATTTTATTTGATTTATGTATGCGTTTTTATATTGAATTAACTTATGCGCAATTAAAAACTAAGGGGGGTTTCTGTAATTGAAGTGTAATGCTGTATTAGATAGTGGTGGCATTAGAGGTATTGGCACAATTGGCGCTTTAAACCATATGGAAAGTAAAGGATTTACTTGGAATAATATTGCTGGAACTTCTGTTGGAGCTTTAATAGGAGGATTACTAGTTTCTGGATATACTGCAAAAGATTTAAAACATATAACTGCAAATACAGATTTTATGGAACTTCTTAATAAGGAAGGTATTCAAAAATCTACATTTGTTGGTAAAGCAATAAATTTCTTTAAATTTAATGGAGTTTACTCTGGAGATTTTATGGAAAAATGGATTGATGATATGCTTAAAGTTAAGGGAATAAATACTTTTAGCGACCTTATGAATAATGGTACTTGTAAACTAAAAATAATAGCTTCAGATATCACTGAAAAAAGAATGATTACCTTCCCTGATGACCTTTATATTTATGGATTTAGCTTAAGTAATTTTAGAGTTTCTAAAGCCATTAGAATGAGTATAAGTATACCATTTTTCTTTAAACCTGTAGAATTTATTCATGGTGATGGTTTAAGTTATATAGTAGATGGTGGTGTTTGCTGTGCTTATCCAATTTCTATATTTGATAGTTACAATGATAAGGAAAATGTGCCTACAATAGGTTTTAAATTTGATAATATTGAATTAAGTAATACTAAACAAGGTAAAAATGATCCTCTATCCTTTCTATTTGACATAGCTGATACCATGAATAAAAAAGATTCTAAAGAATGGATGACAAATAAAAATATAGATAGAACTGTACTAATTCCTACCCTAGGAATTAGTTCCACAGACTTTGATTTATCCAAAGGAAAAACTTTAAAACTATATAAATCTGGATATAAATCCGCGGAAAAATTTATTAAAACCTGGGATTTTGAAGAATATAAAAATAAATATAAAGAAGAAGGTACTGCTTAAATTTCAAAGGCTGTTGACAAAATATATTTATCAACAGCCTAAACAAAATCTTATACTGATTTTTAAGTAAAAAAATTATTTTCATATTTATTTTTTAGACTATATTTTAATTATTGCGTGCATTAATAATATCATTAAGTAATTTTTGACTTTTTAGCCCTTCAACTCCATCAACAATAGGTTTAGTATTCCCTATAATTGAATTTATAAAATGAAGTATAGCATTCTCAAAGCCTTTAATTTTTATTGCAGTTTCCCAAGGAGACGGTTTATTTATTTCTATTTTACCCTCTTTTTCAATCTCCATAGTATTCATGTCCTTGACCCTTATTATAGAATCTTTGGTTATAATTTCTAATCTTTCTAAATTTGTTCCACATTTTCTATGCATATCAAAAAATATTTTTATATCTTCTTTTGATTTATAACTATGCTCAGCAAAAATTAATTCTTTTTTGTCATTAATATTAATAAATCCATCTACACAATCATTAGGTTCATCTAACCATCTAGCAGTATCAACTAAATGTATATAATCATCTAATAGTGTTGTTTTAAAATTTTCAGATCTAATAGAATCAATTCTATGTTTTTCAAGTCTGATTAAAGAGGTAGTAGAATTTATATTATTTTTAGCTTCAACATACATAGGCGCAAATCTGCGATTAAATCCTACCATTAATTTTCTATTATTTTTAATACTTAATTCTACTAATTGTTCAGTTTCATCCAATGAGGAAGCAAGAGGTTTGTCTACATATACATCTTTATGTTTTTTTATAGCTTCAGATACCACTTCAAAATGAGAATCCGTTGAACTATTAACAAAAACAGCATCACAATTTTCAAGTAAATCCGTTAAATTTGAAAATTCATTAATTCTATACTGATTACAAATTTTTCTTCGTTTACTTTTAGTAGGTGAATAAGCACCTATTAAGGACCAATTTTCTTCTTTGCAGAGAAATGGCAAATACACTTTTTGAGATATATTTCCTAGTCCAACTATTCCTATTTTAACATTAGACATAAATATCCTCCTTTAAAGTAAATATATTGAAATTACAACATCATTTTTCATAATTATCAAAATTAATATATACCTCATCATAATACGCATAAAAAGTAAACATAAACAGAGTTCTTGGCTTTAGAGGGAGTTTTTACTCCCTCTAAAGCTTAGAAATCGTTATCCAGAGACGTATCCGCTCTTTACTCCCACTTTGAAGAAGATGGGAGTATTAGAGCGGGTAGTCATGGGATAAAAAATATGTAGGTAAGTTTGCTTTTACACAAATCTACCTACATACTCATCTGAATATCAGATAATTCTTTACTTTTATATTAAATAATCAAATAATAAATTTAAAAAAACTTATTATCTATTAGCATATAGTTCAGCTATTTTAACTACAAGTTCTGCTGCTTTTTCCATTGATAGAACTGGAACAAACTCAAATCTTCCGTGGAAATTATGTCCACCTGCAAATAAGTTTGGAGTTGGTAATCCCATAAAAGATAGTCTTGAACCATCTGTACCACCTCTTATAGGCACTAATATTGGTTCAATATCAATAGCTTTCATAGCATCATGAGCTATATCTACCACATATTTTACTTCATCTATTTTTTCTTTCATATTGTAATACTGGTCTTCTACTTTTACACATACTATTTCTTTATTGTATTCTTCATTTATTTTTTTACCAACTTCTTTTATTTGTTCTTTTCTTTCTTCAAATTTTTTTCTATCAAAATCTCTTATAATATAATTTAGTTCTGCTGTTTCTACTTCACTCTTTACAGATAATAGATGGAAAAATCCTTCATATCCTTCTGTTCTTTCTGGCACTTCATTTTCTGGAAGCATACTTATAAACTTATTAGCTACTAATACTGCATTTGTCATTTTATTTTTTGCAGAACCTGGATGAACATTTCTTCCTTCTATAATAACTTTAGCTTTTGCAGCATTAAAAGTTTCACATTCTAACTCTCCAATACCGCCACCATCTAAAGTATAGGCTAAATCTGCTCCAAATTTTTTAACATCAAAGTGATCTGCTCCTTTACCCACTTCTTCATCTGGAGTAAATCCAACTTTTATAGTCCCATGTTTTATTTCTGGATGATTTATTAAATATTCCATAGCTGTAACTATTTCTGCTATTCCAGCTTTATCATCTGCTCCTAAAAGAGTATTTCCATCTGTTACAACTATATCTTGGCCTTTATATTCTAGTATTTCTGGGAATTCATCAACTTTTAATACTATATTTTTTTCTTTATTTAAAACTATATCTTGTCCTTCATATTTTTCTACAATTCTAGGATTAATATTAGTTCCTGATAAATCTGGACTTGTATCCATATGTGCTATAAAACCAACTGTTTGAACTTCTTTTTCTATGTTTGATTCTAAAGTAGACATAACATATCCATTTTCATCTACAGATACATCCTTAAGTCCTATAGTCTTTAATTCTTCTCCTAATTTTTTTGCAAACTCTAATTGCGTTTTAGTAGTTGGCACAGTTTCTGATTCCTCTGATGATTGGGTATCTATTTTTATATACCCTAAAAATCTTTCT
Source organism: Clostridium sporogenes (assembly GCF_001889325.1). Classification (NCBI taxonomy): domain Bacteria; kingdom Bacillati; phylum Bacillota; class Clostridia; order Eubacteriales; family Clostridiaceae; genus Clostridium; species Clostridium sporogenes. Next base: position 1,785,286 of record NZ_CP013243.1, read on the forward strand.
AATACATCTTTCATTAATAATCCCCCTTTAAAACAAATTATGGTTTTTATTCTTATTTTTTGTAATTGTTTACTTATATTCTACAATATACTATTGTTCTATGCAAACATCTCCCATTACTACAGCTTGAATATTTCCATCTTTATTTTTTAATGGAATAGCTATAGCTATACAATAGTTATAACTAACACTAGATATATATGGTTTGCTTGCATATTTTTCTCCTAGAATAGCTTTTTTAAAATAAGGTCTATGAGAAAAATCATCATTTCCTTTTGTTATAGGTACATTAGCAGATTTCATTATACCCTCTTTATTTATTACCCCAATATATTCAAATTGATTATTTACCTCTACATACTTTTTACATATGTTAGAACAGGCATCTACACTTAACCCATTAGAACTTATTTCCCTACTTACTTTTTCTAATATATTAAATCCTTCATTAACTAGTTGTTTTTGCTCTTCTTTTATAGTTATATTGGTTACAAAAGCTTTTAATTCACTATCTATTTCATCTGTATATCCATTCATTTCTTTTATTAATTGAGTTATCTCATTTATTGATGCAGATTGTTCTTCTACTGCTGCAGAAATTTCTTCTGTCATAGAAGCACTTTGCTGAGCTCCTGAAGCTATAGTTTCCATCAATTGATCTACTTCTTTAGATATTGTAGTATTTTTATCTGATAAATCATATATTTGTTCTACTGAATTATATGTTTCATCTGTTGAAGATATTATTTCATTAAATGATTCCTTAGACTCGTCTGCATAAACTATATCCTCTTCTACTTCTTTACTTTGCTTTTCTGCTTCTTCTGTTATATTGCTTATCTGATAATTAATTTTTTCTATTAATTTTCTTATTTCTCCAGCAGATTCTGAGGATTGCTCTGCAAGCTTTCTTACTTCATCCGCTACCACTGAGAAACCTTTACCATGCTCCCCTGCCCTAGCAGCTTCAATGGCTGCATTTAATGCAAGCAAATTAGTTCTTTCACTTATTTCTGTTACTACATCTGTTATTTTACTTATCTCTTCTGCTTCATTTTCTAATATTTTTACATTTTTAGCTAACTTTTTACTAACATCCCCTGTAGCTTTTATTTTGTATATCATAGTTTCAAAAGTCTTTTGATTTTCCTTTATTGTTTTAACCATCTCTTCAGCTATATTTTTAGTATTTTGGGCTTTTTCTGCTATTACATCTGAATTTTCCGCCATTTCACTTGTATTGTTTCTTGTAGATGTGGTTGAATCTGCTTGAGTTGTTGCTGTTTCTGCTACAGAAATCACAGAAGATGCTATATTTTCTGTAGCCTGATTACTATCTAATGCATTTTCATGCAATGTATTTGATATAATCCTATTTTTTTGTGATATTTGTAATAAATCTGATAATATCTTTTTAGTATTTTTAACTATAGCATTTACACTTACTCCAATAGCTGCTAAAGCCCCATTTTCTGGCACCCTAGTTGCAAATTCTCCCTTAGATACTCTATCTATTATTTCTGCTACTTCTTCTATGGATCTGTATGCTTTAGTCACAAAAACCCTAACCATTATATAAGAAACCGCCAGCATTACTATAAACATTATAACTATAAATTTTAAGTAGGAACTGCTAAAGCTTGCTAATAAATTAGAATCATTATTTCCTAACCCTTTTAAAATAGATCTAGTCCCAACAAAAAAAGTGGCACATAATATAAGTATTAATGCATTAAACAAAAGAGCTACTTGTCTTATAAGCTTATTTTTCAAGCCACTCACCAACCTTCCTTAAATTTATGAAAATTTTAATTTTACATAATATATATAATTTTCTACAATATTATTTTTTTCCCTTCTTATTTGTTAATTTTTTTACAAACTATATATATTAACAAATTACAATTAAGCCCATTTTAAATCAATAAATTTTTATATAATTATCTATAGAAAATAAATATAAATATTTATCTTTTACAGTTTTTCCTGTTATTCTCTTTAAGGCTTCTTCATAATATTTAATCTGTATTTTATATCTATTCTCTATCTCTTCTATATCATTAACATAGTCTGTTTTATAATCTAATAATACTAGCCCCTCTTCCTCTTCAAAATAGCAATCTATTATTCCCTGAATCATTAATTTTTCATCTTTATATATTTCTTTATCTAGCTCTTTATAAATTTCTACCACAGGTATTTCAATAGAAAAAGGCATTTCTCTATTTATATTATTAGAATTAATCATTCTTTTTCCTAGTTCACTTCTACAAAATTTTAATATTTTATATGGATTTATAGCCTTTGATTGTTCATAGGTTATAAATTCTTTTTCTATTAGTCTATTTATTTGTTCTTTTATATCCTCTTCCTTTTCTACCTTTTTTAAATCTAAATGTTGCATGAATAAATGTATAATAGTTCCTCTCTCTGAAGGAGATATTTTCTTTTTTTCTTCCATAAACATAGGTTTTCTAAGCTCTACTTTTTTAAATAATTCTTCTGTATTTTCTTCATCATCTAATATAAATTGTTTTTTCACATCTGAAACCGATAATTTTGTTGGTATGTTTGAGGCATTATCATATTTGTATTTAAAAGAAAGTCTTTTATATATTTCTTCTTTATAGTTACTTTCTTCTAATTTCATTAATGTTTCCTTTATTTTTTCACTAATCTCAATCTCATTCTCTTCAACTTTTTCCTTTAATAATTCTTTTTTATTCCATAATTCTATTTTCCATTTTGAATTATCATCTACTATATTACAAAGCTCTGATGCCATCTTTAGTTCTTCTCTAAAACTTACAGCATCTTTATGTTTTATAACAGCTGGCCCTATCCAATCTAAATATGTTTTCCCACTCATAACAGCATATTCTGGTACTTTATTTTTCTCTTCTGATAAATTCAACCAATTTTCCACGGTTTTATCTACATTATTTATTAATCCTGTTATTATAAGTTTTTCTCTTGCCCTTGTTAAAGCTACATATAATATTCTCATTTCTTCTGATAAAGTTTCTAACCTTATTTTATTTTTTATGATATTCTTAACTAAAGATGGATAAGCTATTCTTCTTTCTACATCTACATAATCTGGACCATATCCTAAATCTCTATGAAATAATATATTTTTATTAAGATCTGTCATATTAAAATTCTTACCGGTACCACTTAATATAACTACTGGGAACTCTAGCCCTTTACTCTTATGAATACTCATTATTCTTACTACATTTTCATTTTCTCCAAGTATTTTTGCACTTCCCATATCTCCACTACTGAATTTTAATTTATTTATAAAGTTTATAAAATTGAATAATCCTTTATAACTAGTCTTTTCATATTGCTTTGCCCTTTGGAAAAGTATTCTTAAATTTGCCTGTCTTTGCTCTCCTGCTGGAAGAGCTCCTACATATCCATAGTATCCTGTCTCTACATATAAAAACCATATAAACTCGTCTATATCTATATGAATAGACTTTTTTCTCCATAAATTTAATTTTTCTATAAACCTACATATTTTATTTTTCAATTCCTCTTTCATGCCTTTTACTATTTTATTTGTCTTATCCTCATCTTCTATATAAAAACTATAATAGGAATCTAATTTTTCATCTTTATATAGTCTATATATTATTTCCATACATTCATAAAAAGCTATATTTTTATTTACCATTCTTATATCTATAAGTTCATCATCTGTAAAAGAAGCTATAGGAGATCTTAATACGGAAAGTAATGGTATATCTTGTAGAGGATTATCTATTATTTGTAACAAAGATATAATAGTCTTTATTTCTGTTGTATCAAAATAACCCGAATTTGTATCTGCAAAAACTGGTATACCTTCCTTTGCAAGTTCTTCTACAAATACTGGTGCCCAATTTGATGTAGCTCTCATGAGAATCACTATATCTCTATATAGAACTCTTCTATATTCTCCTAGTTTTTTATCAAATACCTTTAATCCACCTTCTAAATTATTTCCTACTACTTCCTGTATTTTTTTAGCTACCAATCTTCCTTCTAATTGTATGTTATCTAAAGCTTCTTCTTCATCCATATTATATTCCTTTAATACTTCTTCACTTAGTTCATACTTTTTATCCATCAAACATAATTCTATAGACTCACCTTTTACCTCTTCCCCGTAGCTAGCTCCAACAGTTAAAGCTTCTTTTGCTGTATAATCTAACTCTCCTATAGTTTTAGACATTATTTGCTTAAATAAATAATTCACACCATTAATTACTTCTTCTCTGCTTCTAAAGTTTTTAAAAAGCTTTATTTTTCTATATTTTGAACCTTCTTCTTCACTATACTCATTATATTTATCTAAAAATATCTCAGGTTTTGCCTGTCTAAATCTATATATACTTTGTTTTACGTCCCCCACCATAAATCTATTAGGAATATCTAGCCCTACTTGAGGTTCTTCAAAATTTATTTCTTCTTCATTAAACACTAATTGACTATTATAAAAACTCCAATAACCTTTTACCCTAGATACCATACTCATAATAACTTCTTGTACCAAATTACTATCTTGATATTCATCTATAAGTACTTCTGCAAATTTTTTTCTATAATCTAAAGCAATATTTGAAGGAATCATATGTCCCTTATCAGTTTTATCTGTTAATATAGATAAACATAAATGCTCTATATCATTAAAATCAATCAAATCTCGTTCTCTTTTTTTAGCCTCATATTTTTTATCAAACAGTATTACTAAATTGGATAGTGCTTTCATTGATGGATATAAAAATATAAATTCCTTCCTTATAAATTCATTTTCATAGGAATCTAGTATATCTTTAAGCTCTACTATCTTTTTCTTTACCTTATCCCTTAATTTTTTAACCCTTTCCTTAGCCTCTTTATCCGCATCTTTATTTCTCTTTAAAGGTAATTTAGGGAAATCATAAGCTATTATTTCATTTCTAAATTCTCTAAAACTTGATTTTTGAAGTAAACTATTTATAAAATTCAAATCCATTTTAAAGGGTTCATAATAATAGTCTATGCCCTCTGAATTTAATATTACATCTATAGATTTCTGTAGCATATTTTTAAATCCATGTAATAATACTTTCATATCCTCCATAATCATATCTGCCCACAATGTTTCTTCAAAATTAAACCCTTCTCCCACATTGAATTCCTCTGCCATATTTAAAAGCCAATCATAAGGAAGAGGTGCACTTTTAGCAAATCTATGTAATTCTGAAACCACTTCTTGTAATCTAGTATCCTTTCTACTGGCGTAGCTTTCTACTAAATTAATAAAATCTTCATTCTCTATTTCATATAATTCATCAAAAAGCTCATCCATAGCTTCTTGTTTCATAAGTATTCCTTCTGTTTCATCACATATTCTAAAATTAGGATCTATTTCTATAATATGAAAATTATTTTTTATAACTTGAAGACAAAAGGAATGAATGGTCATTATATTTGACTTATTTAATAAAGTAAGTTGTTTTCTTAATACCTTTGACTCTGGATCTTCATCTAATCCTTTAGAAATAGCATCTCCTATTCTTTCTCTCATTTCTGCCGCCGCTGCGTTAGTAAAAGTAACTACCAATAATTTATCTATATCTATAGGTTCCTCTTTATCCAATATTTTTTCAATTATTCTCTGAACCAAAACAGCAGTCTTACCAGCCCCAGCCCCTGCTGCCACAAGCAAGTTGCAATTCTTAGTAAAAATAGCCTGCCTTTGTTCATCTGTCCACTTAGTGCTACTCATTTTTTCACCTCGTTTTAAATACTATTCTATAACTATATATATATTATAACCCTTATTTTAAAAATAGAATACAAAGTATAGAGTACAGAGTAAAGAGGAGAGATTACAGAGTAGAAAAATGGAATATATTTTTTTTAAAAAAGTACTTGGAAAAGTTATAAATAATTTCATTCGACTTATTTATATAAAATCTTTAATTATAACATTTACATGTTCCAAATTATATATTATGCTGTAATTAATGGTTAAAAAGTTAATTTTTAAATGGAGGTGAGGAGTTATTATGAAGAAACTATCTTTTAAAAATATGTTGAATATTATAATCTTAATACTTTTAATTGATTCCTTCTTTGCCTTGGTTCCTATTAAATATAACAAAGTTACAAAAGAATATAATGGATATTACTATTCATATCAATCAAAAAAAATACAAACTAAAGATCCTATTAAAGTAAAATTAGTTTTTAAATCTTATACTAAATTTCATTTATTTAAATTGACCAAATCAGATGAGTTTAAAGGAGAATTGTTCATAAATAATACTAAATATGATATAAAAAAACTTAACTTTATAGACGATAAGTCCGTGCACAACAAATACATAGGTCAAATTAAAAATAGTAAATCAAACTATAATTTTAGTACTATCTTTATATCTGAAGATTTAAATATGACTTCTATCAGTAATTACAATAAAAATTATGATATTTGGTGTACACCTAAAAATTTAAATGATATAAAAAACTTGGATATGAACTTTTTTAAAGAATAGAAATTTATAAAAAGAGCCGTAATTAGTTATTATTTCTTGACTAGAGATTAGTTCTTTTGTTCTAAAATTACTGTAACAGCTTTTAAATGTATTAAAATAAGAAATACTTTTAGGGAAAATAGATATCTAAAAAAATAATAAGAATACTTTATTTGAGAACTAATATTTAAGCGTGAAGTAAACAGGACGTTTACTTAGCTCTATTGTCACAGGACGTGACATTAGAGCGTTAGCCTAGATATTAAGGCACAAATATTAGTATTCTTTATTTTTATAGTTATCTATGAACCAAAAGTATTTCTTATTTTAATTCTCAAGCTTTAAAGGCTGTTAAGTCTTAATTTTATTATATAAAGTCACATTCTATATTATTTTCTTTTATAAAGTCTATCTTATCTTTCAATATAAGATTTCTTTCTTCTATTATAGCTTCCATAGGAGTTTTACCCTCACAAATATCATTTTTATTAAGCTGCCAAGTTCTTAATACATCTATGCAATTCATAAAAGCTGCTCCTTTTGCAGTAAATTGCTTTCCATTCATTAACTCTGTAAGCTTGTTTAAAAAATCCATTAGTAAAACCTTTTCTACCTTTCCTCCACCTGCCCATATTTGTGCTGGTGTTAATCCGCTCCATAATTCTGAAGGTTCATTTTTCCATTTCTTTATAGCTTCATTTTTATCTTTAAATTTACTACTTAACTCTTTAAATTGTATATCTATGTTTTTAGAAATTTTTTCATTAAATAAATTAAGTACTCCACCAGTTTTAGAGTAAACCGAAGCATATATTAAATCCCCGTTAGTAAGTGGTAACATTCTTTCATATAAACCTAATATATTAGTATTTTTTAATTTAGGTGCTACATCTAATACTGGTGAATTATCTTTTCTTTTCATTGCTTCAATAAATATAGTATTGTTTTCTAATTTTTCGTATTTTTCATTTAAAGAACATTCTATTTGTATTGATATTATTTTTTCTGCTACCTCATCATTAGGTATCCATAACTCCTTTTGTTTTGGCATCATGACTATTTTTCACCTCTTAATTTTTCTAATAAATCATTTGCTTCCTTATAATGTGGATTTAATTTTAAACTTCTTTTAAGTAACTTTTCTCCTTCTTTATAATTATCGTTATAATTAATCTCACAAACTGCTATGTTATATAAACATTTAGATTTTATAAATTCTTTATTATCCATCTTATTTATGTAGTTTAAACTCTTATTATAAAAATCCATACTCTTTTGAAACATACCTAACAAATAATATATTAATCCTAAGTTATAGTACACAAGAGCATCTCTATCATATAAACTTAAAGCATTTAAATATTTATCTCTAGCCTTAAACAAATTCCCATAAAATCTTAAATCAATATCTGCCATTACAGACTCTGCAAAATAATTATCTGGATATTTCTTTAATGATTTATAACAAACCTCTGCTAGTTCCAGATCCTTTTCATTAAAAGAAATTATAAACAAAAGCATTTGCTTTCCCCAATTTAAATCCAAGACTTCTTTGTTATTTTTTATATAATCTTTTAAATATCTATGTATAGCTTTATGATTACTTATTCCTTCTAATATTAAATCTTTATAATTAGAATTATCTATATTTTGTCTATAATTATCTAAAAGAAGTTTTTCGTACTTCTTACTTAAGTTTTTTTTCATTCCTGCCCATTATTCTCCCTTCAAAATAAATAATATAACACATATAAGTATACAATATTTTTTCATTTACATGCAAAATTTTATATATTTTTGTAATTAATTTTATATAAATATATAGGAAATTTGTCCTATTTAAGTTTTATCTACTTAATTTACACTTAGAAAATATAAATATTTGTATTACTAAATAAGTTTTTATCCAAGATATAATAAAATTAAGTCTATTTTTATTTTCAAACGGAATCCTTTCATTAACACTTATTTATTTTCTGCATAGAATAAAAGTGTGTTTATTTTATAGGAGGTTCACAAATGTTTAATTATTATAATCCTTGCTTTATGTGTATCCCTGTTCCTATTTATCTTAGAGATACTCATTCAATGGTACCTATGAGATGTTGCTATGAAAATAAAATTAAAGAAAATGAGGATAATTTAAAAAGTTTATATCCAAAAATTTATTTTAAAATCTATCCTTTAGTTAAAGAGCATTGTGAAATAATGAAAAAAGAAAAGGGTAAGGAATATTGTCCTTCTGAAAAAGAAGTAGATACTGTTTGTAAAGAAATTTATAAAAGAATAAAACCTGAATTAGATGATGACGAAGATGATTACACTAGACAACGTCGTTATAGAAGACGTCATGCTATAAATGATCTTATAAGAATAATACTTATAAGCGAACTTTTGGGTAGATAAAGAAGAAGATATTATAATTCTAATGATGATTATAATGATCAATATTCTTCACTAATTATTCCTTTTAAGAAACATAGAAAACACTTTCCACAAATTTAATAAAGAGTTTATTAACTGTTAATAAACTCTTTATTTTATATTATTTTTTAACATCCTAATTTTTCCTTAATAGCCTCCCATACCTCTTCATCTTTTTTATCTATTAATATATTATATTTGTTTCCTCTTATTTCTGTATCAAATTTACAAACTGAAGAATATATACAATAATCACAAGAGGATCCATCCTTCTTTTTATATGGCTTTATTTCTATATTTCCTTCTAACATTTCCTCACAAATTTCAATTATTGTATACCTTACATATTTTCTTAATGTTTCAAACTCTTCTTTTGTAGCTACAGAGGATCTACTTTCTGATACTCCTCCATCCTTTTTAAGCATAACAGGTATTATATCTGATATACCAGATATTATATTATCCATATCTTTTATAACATTAGGATCATTTAATATTAATCCTTTCATTTTTAAATTTTTTATTATATTTTTTTCAATTTCCTCATCACTGATATCTACAGTATTTTTTACTATAGGATCATCTAATTTTAAATATAAAAGTGCCCCTGGTTCTCCATTCACCCCAGATCTTTCAGCTAATTCTGTAAGTATAGCATCTAAATATATTAATAGTTGTAATTGTAACCCATAATAGACATCAGATAATTTAAATTCCTTTGTACCGGATTTATAATCTATTATTTTTAAATAAGTAGCTCCATCCTTTTGCAAAAGGTCCACTCTATCTACTCTACCTATTAAATTTACAACTTCTCCTGAATGAAGTTCCATTGCTATAGGAGGATAGTCTCCATCTACATCAAAGGATAGTTCATAATAACTTGGTTTAAAATTTCCTCTTTTTATATGTTCTCCTATAAGCCATATAGATCTTTTTAAAATCTTCTTTACACTTTTTGTTACATATTCATATCTTTTTGAACTATTTAATATGTCCAAGGATTTATTATCTAATTCCCCATTAATTAGCTTATCAATTTCTTCTTCTGCCCAATTTAAGTCCATAGTATCCCAGTCTAGCCCTCCCTTTTCTAGCTCATGTGAAAACTTCTCCAATATGCTATGCATGAATATTCCTAAATCTGGATAACTTAAATTAAATATTTTTCTATCTTTAGCCTTTAATCCATATTGTACAAAATAAGCGAAGGGACATTGAGAAAATTTCTCTACTCTAGATACACTTATTTTCAATGGTTTACCATATAAATTCCTTATTTTTTTTGTTTCTATATATTTGCTTTGATTTGTATAATCAAAACCTTTTATTAATCTATTTAATTTTTCAATCCAAAATTCATTTTCTAAATACCATTTATATGTATCTCCCCATATATTATCTATTTTTACACCCTCTACATCTTTTCTTAAATTAGATATTAGATAATTAAAGGTTGGCTTTGCAGAGGATATATTTTTTAGTTCGTCTTCTTCACCATTGAGTCTTACTATATCATTTTCTTCACATATATTAGTAAATATTTTCTTTATCCTTGATATAATTATAGATGGTCTTAAAGTTTTTCCCTCTCCATCTGCTATAGGGTAGCTCAATCTTAAATATTTACTTGGAGTAGTTAATGTAGAATATACTAAAAATTGTTCCTCAAAGGCTATACTTTTAGTATCTTTAGCTATTTCTAAGCCCTTTTCTCCTAAGAATTGCCTATCCTCATCACTTAAAATTCCTTCTTCCTTTAATGGGGCTGGGAATATTCCATCATTTACTCCTACTATATACAAGATATTTATATTGTGACTTCTAAGTCTTGTTATACTTCCCACTATTACTTGATCTAAGGTAGGCGGTATAAGCCCTATTTCATATTCTGAAAATCCTGTTTGAAGTATCTTAAAAAATTCTTTTAAGGATATTTTTTCTTCACCTATAACCTCCGCTATTTGATCTAAAACTTCCATCACTATATTCCATATTTGATTGTATTCACTAGCTTTTTCTACTTCACCTTCTACTTTAAAATTTTCTATCATATTCTGTATTTTATCTGGTAGGTTTATACTACATAAAAATTCATATAATACTTCACAAAACTCTTTTGCGCTATCTTTACTTTTAAAACTTTTATTAAGAGATACAATAGGATCCATAGCTTCATATCTTATATCATTTATTTTATCTAATAGATCCTTTTCAACCTGCTCTTCTAATTCATAATTGCTAAAAGATTTATGTTCCCAAGGCTTATCATTAGTCCATTGATATCCTTTAATGCCATTAGCAAGCACGTAATTTTCCAAAATATCCATTTCTTCATTATTAATATCTAAAAGTCCAGTTTTTAAATATCTAAATACTGATTCATAAGTCCAATTTTTAGATAAAACCTCTAGGGCAGAAAGTATTAATACTATTATTGGATTATTATTTATTTCTCTCTTTTTATCTATAAAAAATGGAATATTATATTGCAAAAAAACAGAACTTATTATATTTTCATATCCTTCTAAATCTCCTGTTATTACAGCTATATCCTTAAATCTACACCCTTTTTCCCTGCAAAGTTTTATAATATCCCTTGCAGTATTTTCTATTTCTGTGTATTGATTTAAAGTTTTAAGCATACAAATATCTTTTGTCTCATCTTTATACTCTTTATATGGGAAAGAAAACATATTTTTTTCTAGGTGTTGAAGTTCAATGCTATTTTTAAACCTAGCGCAAGGATCACATTTAAGTGCTATTGGTTTATCTAATTTTATATTATTGTCTTTTATTATTTCTAATAATTTATTCTCTGTATTTTTAATAGGAGAAAATACATCTGTAGTATCAACAAATCCACCTTGATTTAAATAATCTGTACATAAAGTTATATTTATTCTATGAGATTTCAAAAGTAATTTTTCCAGTACAGAGTATTCTTGAGGAGAAAAACTTGAAAATTCATCTATCCATATTTCCGCATTATCAAATTGCTTACTTTTATTTAATTTTTCTACCAATATAGTTAAATCATCTTCATTATCTATATAATTTTTATGTAATCTTCTTTCAAACTCAGAAAATATCAAAGACAAATCTTCCATTTTATATTTTAAATTATCCTCTTCAATACTATCTAAATTATTTATTATAATTTCAGGAGTTACATTATATCTTTTAAATTCTGTTATAATATCTGAAATTGTAGTAATAAATCCTTGCCTTTTAGCAGCTTTTTTAAATACTTTTAAATTATTTTTATTATCTTCAATTATATTATATAAAAGCATGCTTTTACCGGATTCATTCATATGTTTGGCAGTTATACCTCCCACTTCATTAAAGACCCTATAAGCCATTCTTTTAAAACTTAATACCTGTGTTTTAAAACCGGTTTTTTCACCTAATACTTCTATTAAATTTTTTTCTGCTTGGAAAGAAAATTGTTCTGGTACCAATAATATAAGTGGTTTATCTACATCTTCTTCTATTCTTTTTTTTATACTATTTAAACAATATTGACTTTTTCCACTGCCAGCCCTTCCATATATAAATCTTAAACTCATAAAATCCACTCCCTAAATTCTATACATTTAAATAAATTGAATATAGTATATGCCTATTTAAAATTTTATCCCATTACTATCATTGTTAATACTCTTTAGAGGTCAAAATATAATTATTCTAAAAACTCTATCTGAACCTAAATATACTTAAATTTCATCTATATACATTCTACCAAATTTAAATCTATAATGTAGAAAATTTTTAATAGAGCTCAGTTTATAACTTTTTAGCGAAATAAGTCGCTTTATAAGTATATTTTATATATTTGTGGTGTTAAAATTAAATCTATTATATTTATTATCATTATTATTTGTGCTAAAATAAATTTGGGTAGTATCCAATATGGAACTGCACCTGATTGTTTTTATTTTTAAATTTATATGAAAACTGCTCACATCAATAAAATTAAGACAAAATATTATCTTAATGTCTTAAATTATAATGCTAATGCAACTGTATTTGAAAATTTTTTCTCAAAACAGTATGTTTATCTCAAATTTTTTCTATTAATATATACTTTAGATATCCTTATTTAAAGTATTTTGTCTAATTGTCTAATCTTTTTATAAAAACAATTCGGATGCACATTGGTATTCTATCCATCCTAATAAATTTTTACAAAATTATTTACAATATAATATTAATATTTTAGGAGGGATACAATGCGTAATACTGTATCAACTTTTCAAGAATTAAAAAACAAAGGTGAAAAAATAACTATGTTAACTGCCTATGATTATTCTATGGCAAAACTTATAGACTCCTCTGGAATTAACGGAATATTAGTTGGAGACTCCTTAGGAATGGTGTGTCTAGGATACGAAAATACACTTAGTGTAACTATGGAAGATATGCTTCATCATACCAAAGCAGTTGTAAGAGGAGCTTCTAATGCTTTAGTTGTGGGAGACATGCCTTTTATGTCTTACCAAACTTCTACTTATGATGCGGTGTATAATGCAGGAAGATTTATAAAAGAAGCTGGTGCTCAAGCTGTAAAATTAGAAGGTGGAGCTGCTGTAGAAAAGGAAGTAAAAGCTATAGTTAAAGCTCAAATCCCTGTAATGGGACACATAGGTTTAACCCCTCAATCTGTAAATATGTTTGGAGGATTCAAAGTTCAAGGAAAAGATGAAAAAATAGCAAAAAAACTAATAGAAGATGCTAAAATTTTAGAAGATGCAGGAGCTTTTTCTATAGTTTTAGAATGTATTCCAGAAAAATTATCAAAAATAATATCAGAATCCATATCTATTCCAACTATAGGCATAGGTGCGGGGAAATATTGCGATGGTCAAATTCTGGTTTATCAAGATATGCTTTCTATGTTTTCAGATTTCAAACCTAAATTTGTTAAATCCTTTGGAAATATAGGTAAATCTATAAAAAATGGTGTTTCACAGTATATAAAAGAAGTTAAAGAAGTTGAATTTCCAGAAGAAAAACATACTTTTAAAATAGATGATGATGTAATAAATAAATTATATTAATAAAGAAACTAATAATTTATGCAATTGAAACTATATAAAAAAATAATTTAAACTTCAATTACAACCATATAAAAAAATCTATATAGTAAAATAACTTAATTTCAATTGTATAAAAAATCTATATAAAAATAATTCAATTACAACTGTATAGAAATAAATTTTAAAATAATAAATGTTATTAAATACTTATTTAATAACTAAAGGGAGGGTAAAAGCTGATTATATCAGCTAAACAATATGAATATAGTTCACACAATAAAAGATGTTAAAGAAATTATAAAAAAATGGAAAGACGAAAATTTATCTATAGGTTATGTACCTACTATGGGCTATTTACATGAAGGTCATGCCTCTCTTATAAAAAAAGCTAGAGAAGAAAATGATAAGGTTGTGGTTTCAATCTTTGTAAATCCAATTCAATTTGGACCAAATGAAGATTATTCTACTTATCCTAGAAATTTAGATAAAGATTCATCCTTATGTGACGAATTTGGAGCAGATTTAATTTTTAATCCTGAAGCTTCAGAAATGTATCCTAATAAAATATATAGCCATGTAAATGTGGATATACTTACAGAAAATCTATGTGGCGAAAAAAGATCTGGCCATTTTCAAGGGGTATGCACAGTTTTAACAAAATTTTTTAATATAATAACCCCTACAAGAGTTTATTTTGGTGAAAAAGATGCTCAACAATTGGCTGTAGTAAAAAAAATGGTTCAAGATTTAAATTTCCCTATAGAAATAATAGGTTGTCCTATAATTAGAGAATCTGATGGTTTAGCTAAAAGTTCAAGAAATGCTTACTTAAATATAAAAGAAAGAAAATCTGCATTAGTATTAAATAAAAGTCTAAAAGAAGCCTTAAATGTATTAGAATCTGGTGAAACAAAATCAAATACTATAAAAAATATTATAGTAAACAGGCTAAATAAAGAGCCTCTAGCAAAAATAGATTATGTAAGTATAGTAGATAGCGATAACTTACAACCTGTTGAAGAAATAAAATCTTCAATATTAGTAGCCATAGCAGTTTATATAGGTAAAACAAGACTTATAGATAATCTTACTTTTGAAAAATAATTATAAATGAGGTATAAATAAATGACAATAACTATGTTAAAATCAAAAATTCATAGAGCTACTATAACAGAAGCTAATCTTAACTATGTAGGAAGTATAACTATAGATAAAAATCTAATGGATAAAGCTAATATTTTAGAATATGAAAAAGTTCAAATAGTAGATATAGATAATGGAAGTAGGTTTGAAACCTATGTAATAGCTGGTGAAAAAAATAGTGGTGTAATATGTTTAAATGGAGCCGCTGCACGTATGGTTCAAAAGGACGATAAAGTTATAATAATGAGTTACTGTGATTTAACTATAGATGAAGCTAAAAAATTTAATCCTACAGTATTATTTGTAGATAATACAAATAGCATAGAAAAACTAACTAATTATGAAAGACATGGTGAAATAATATAATTATTTTTTATTAATGTTTTCCTAAAACTCATATTTTATTAAATTTTGGAAATACTAACATTATAGAACTAATAAAGGAGATGTAAATATGAGAACATTAGATATTATTTCACTTACATTAGTAGTAATTGGCGCTATAAACTGGGGACTTATTGGTTTTTTTAGATTTGATTTAGTTGCGGCTTTATTTGGAAATATGTCTGCATTCACAAGAGTTATATATGCTCTTGTAGGAATAGCAGGTTTATATGCAATTTCATTCTATGGTAGAGACAGAAACGAAGAACCTAGAGAAGAAGAATAAGGAAAGTGCTTAGCACTCTCCTTATTTTATGCATTCATTTCTAATGTTTCTTCTTTTAAACTTTCTTCCTCTACTATATCGTTTGGTTTACCTACAAATCTAATTACTACTGCAACTAATCCTATTGATAATGGTAAAACTATATATATTGGTAACCCTAATCCTGCTGGAATGTATCCGAATAATATTGTACATGCTGCTATAGTTAAAGCATATACCATTTGCGTTGATGTATGATCCAAATGATCACAAGCAGATCCCATAGAAGACATTATAGTTGTATCTGATATTGGCGAACAATGATCTCCAAATATTGCTCCAGTTAAAACCGCACTTACATTTATTACTACATAAGTTGGATCTGGTGATATAGCATAGGCTAATGGAATTGTTAAAGGCATCAATATACCCATTGTTCCATAAGCTGACCCTGTAGCAAAAGATATAACAGATCCAAATATGAATATTATGCTTGGTAATAAAAACTTTGGTATAGAGTTAGACAAAATTGAAACTAAAAAAGTAGCTGTTCCAAGTTCTTTTATAACCGCACTTAAGGACCAAGCAAGAAGTAATATAACTGCTGTTATAATTAAAGATTTCATTCCTGTAATCCAAACATCTATAGCTTCTCCTACTTTAAAAATCTTTTGTGATGCTCCCATTATTATTGCTACTATGCTTGCAAGTAATGCAGATTGGAATAAAACTACACTGGCATCTGATGCACTAAAGGTTTCTCTTAAAGCATCAAAGGATGCAGGTGATGTTTGTAACATTTGTATTAAAGCCTTATCTTCTCCTACCATTATAGCTTGATAACCATTATAATAAAAACCTGCAAAGGCTCCAATTATTAATATTCCTATTGGAATTATAGCATTCCAAATACTTAACTTTATTCCTTCTCTTGGTTCAAGTTCTGTACTTTCATCAGAAACCATTGGTTTTGCTGTATCTGATAAAAGCTTACCTGTAGTTCTTGCTCTTCTTTCAGCTTTAAGCATTGGACCAAAGTCTCTTCCCATTAAAGCTATTAATACTATAAATACTAATATTAATATGTTATAAAATCTATAAGGTATAGTTGATAAAAACAATCCATATGCATTTACACTTTGACCAATACTTGCATAAGCATCTTTTATTAAGCTTATTTCATATCCTATCCATGTAGATATAACTGCTATGCCAGCTATTGGTGCTGCTGTACCATCTATTATAAAGGCCAATTTTTCCCTTGATATTTTCATTTTATCTGCAACAGGCCTCATTATAGGTCCTACTATAAGAGCATTAGCATAATCATCAAAGAAAACTAATAAACCTAAAAACCAAGTTATAATTTGGGCACTCTTTGGAGTTTTGGCTTTTTTAGCTAAAGATTCTGCAACAGCTTTAGCTCCACCCATTTTAGAAATTACTGCTATAAGTCCACCTATAACCATACATTGAAGTATTATTCCTGCATTCCAAGGATCTGCAAGAGAATTTAATATCCTATTTATTAAATCTAAAAAAGCTTTGAAAATAGCACCGAATATGTTGTTTCCATTTAGCTGTAATAAAAAGCTTCCACTAAAAACACCTAGTGCTAAAGAAATAACTACATTTTTCGTAATAAATGCTAATACAATAGCTATTACTGGCGGTAAAATAGTCCATATTCCCAATCTGCTAGCATTTTGTGCTACAACCTTTGGGTCTAAGTCTGCCGCTAATACTGGCATGTTACTAAATAATAAAATCATTAAAACAAATGAAAAAGTTAATAATATTCCCCTATTTTTTTTCATAAAAATCTCCTCCTCTATTTATAAATTTCAAGCCCTATAAGCTTTAAAATTTAAGTGAATATGGGGAGGAAAACCATCATCAAAAACAAAAAAGCCTTAAGCTTTACACTCAAGGCATATAGACGTACTTGTGCGCACATAAATAAAACAGTACGAATACTTTGAATGATAGCTCTCCACAAAATAAATTTGTGACAGTGTTACACATATTCTATGTAACCCCAGCATACAACCTTAAAGCCTCAGTTGTATACTTCGGCGATATTCCCTTTCCTTTTACTTCATAATGCTTATCTCTGTAAAAGTACTAATTAACACCGCACCTCTATCTACTTGCTATTCACTTTTAATTTATTATAGTATTTATATCATATATAGTCAAGTTATTTTCTAATTATTTTCACACTTTCATAATATTATATAAATTTTCCTGTAAAAATCCATTAAAAATTTTTAATGGTTTGTATATTGCTGAAAATATTTCATACATTAAATTTTATTTTATTTCTATAGTACTTTTTTTAAAAATTCTTTAGTTCTTTCTTCTTTGGGCCATGTAAAAAATACCTCTGGACTAGCCTCTTCTACAAATTTACCTCCATCCATAAAAATAACTCTATCTGCAACTTCCTTTGCAAATCCCATTTCATGAGTTACAACTACCATAGTTATACCTTCTTCTGCCAATTTTTTCATAACAGATAAAACTTCTCCTACTAACTCTGGATCTAAGGCAGAAGTTGGTTCATCAAAAAGCATTATATCTGGATTCATAGCTAATGCCCTTGCTATGGCTACCCTTTGCTTTTGTCCTCCAGATAATTTACTAGGATAGTAATCCATTTTATCTTCTAACCCAACCTTTTTAAGAAGCTCTTTAGCTCTTTCTAAAACTTCTTCTTTATTCTCCTTTTTAGAAACTAATGGGCCTATCATTACATTATCTAATGCGGTCATATGAGGAAATAAGTTAAAATTTTGAAATACCATACCCATTTTAGAACATGCTTCTTTCATAGACTTTTTATTCTTTGAATCTAAAAGCCTTCCTTCTATTTCTATAATTCCAGCATTTATTTCTTCTAAACCATTTAAGCACCTTAAAAAAGTACTTTTCCCTGATCCAGAAGACCCTATTATTACTACCACCTCACCCTTTTTAACTTTCAAATTTAAATTTTCAAAAACTATTAACTCACCAAAAATTTTTTTAATATTTTTAGTTTCTATCATAACCTCTTCTTTATCTATCATCTTGTTGTAGTCATCTATAATTAAAGATTTTCTCATCATTACTCCTCCAATGTATTTAATTTTTATCTTTGTAATTTTATCGCTTTATCTTAATACAGTAATAAATTCTATATTAATACTTTATCATATTAATTTCTTTTTGAAAATAATAAAATAATTTTTTTATAAAAAAAAGTTTTTCTTATAATCTTAAAATCATAAGAAAAACTTGAATATAATTGTAAAAGGAGACCTGAAAATTTATCCGATGACTACCCGCTCTAATACTCCCGTCTTCTTCAAAGTGGGAGTAAAGAGCAGCTACGTCTCTGGATAACCATTTCCTAAACTTTAGAGGGCGTAAAAACTCCCTCTAAAGCCAAGAACTCTGTTTATATATCTAATTAAAGGGTAATAGCGAATTAAAAATTATATACTAATTTAAAAATTTTCTATAATTGCCGCTGTAAATTCTTCTGTTGTAGAATTTCCGCCTAAATCCTCTGTAAGGTATTTTCCATCTACAAATACTTTTTCTATAGCATTTTCTATTTTTTTAGCTTTTTCATTTTCTCCGATATACTTTAACATCATAGCACCACTTAGTATGCAAGCTGTTGGGTTAGCTTTATTTTTACCTGCAATATCAGGGGCAGCACCATGGGCAGCTTCAAATACAGCTCCCTTATGTCCTATATTAGCTCCTGGAAGTAATCCCAATCCACCAACTAAACCAGCTGCCATATCTGATAAAATATCACCATATAAATTAGGCATTACTAAAACATCATATTTTTCTGGATCTAAAACTAATTTCATAGCCATAGCATCTACTATTACATCTTCAAAATTTACATCCTTATTTCTACTAGCAACTTCCTTTGCACATTTTAAAAATAATCCATCTGATAATTTCATTATGTTAGCTTTATGCACTGCAGTTACCTTATTTCTATTTTCTTTTCTTGCTAGATTAAAAGCATAATCAACTATTCTATCACTAGCTTTTTTAGTAATTACCTTTATACTTTCTGCTATATCATCACCAATCATATGCTCAATACCTGCATATAAATCCTCTGTGTTTT
This sequence comes from Clostridium sporogenes, assembly GCF_001889325.1. Classification (NCBI taxonomy): domain Bacteria; kingdom Bacillati; phylum Bacillota; class Clostridia; order Eubacteriales; family Clostridiaceae; genus Clostridium; species Clostridium sporogenes. The sequence continues at coordinate 1,805,194 of NZ_CP013243.1, forward strand.
CTCTTACAATTATTAAATCCACATTTTCATATCTAGATTTTATTCCTTTATAACTTTTTACAGGCCTTATATTTGCATATAAATTTAAACTTTTTCTTAAAGTAACATTAACACTTCTAAATCCCTTCCCTACAGGTGTAGTTACAGGCCCTTTTAACGCTACTTTATTCTCCTTTATACTATCCAAAACATAGTCTGGAAGGGGGGTTCCATATTTGTCTAAAACTTTTTCTCCCGCCTCTACTACATGCCAATTAATATCTACTCCCACTGCATCTATAACTTTTCTTGCAGCCTCAGTTACTTCTGGTCCTATACCATCTCCTGGTATTAAAGTTATATCATATCTCACAATATCCCTCCAAAAACTTATCAAATTTTATGCCTATTATTGAATGCTTTTAATTAAATTTAATAATCCACCTTTTAAAATCATTTTCTTTTGTCTATCTGTTGCTTCTAATAAAGCTTTATATTTTGTATTCTTAGTTTTATTTATTACCTCTATTTTACCTATTTCCACTTGATTTAAAACATTTTCTATTACTAATTCATCCATTTCATCTATAGAATCATAATCTTCTTCTCTTTCAAAAACCAAAGGTAATATACCATTATTTATTAAATTTGCTTTATGAATTCTAGCAAAAGACTTTGCTAAAACTGCTTTTATTCCTAAATAAACAGGGGCTAAAGCTGCATGTTCTCTACTAGAACCTTGGCCGTAATTTGTTCCTGCAACTATTATACCTCCTCCATTTTCTTTAGCTTTTTCAGGGAATTTTTCATCACATGGAGTTAAGCAAAAGTTTGATAAATAAGGCACATTAGATCTATAAGGTAAAAGTTTAGCATTAGATGGCATTATATGATCTGTTGTAATATTATCTCCTACCTTAGTTAATACCTTTCCAGTTACTAATTCTTTTAAAGCTTCTGATTTAGGAAAAGGCTTTATATTAGGACCTCTCTTAACTTCCACAACTTCTCCCTCTTTAGCTGGTTCTATTATTAAATTATCATTTATCAAAAATTTATTAGGCATCTTTATATCTTCAAAATCATTTAATTCTGTAGGATCTGTTATATATCCTGTTAAAGCTGAAACCGCTGCCACTTCTGGACTTACCAGATATACATTAGCGGATTTTGTTCCAGATCTACCTTCAAAATTTCTATTAAAAGTTCTTAAGGATACACCTTCTGTACAAGGGGATTGACCCATTCCTATACATGGTCCACAGGCACATTCTAATATTCTTGCTCCTGCCATAACTAAATCTGTTAAAGCTCCATTATTAGCCATCATGTTCAGAACCTGTTTAGAACCTGGTGCTATAACCAAAGATACATTTTCTGATACAGTTTTTCCCTTTAATATACTAGCAGTTCTTAACATATCTCTATAAGAGGAATTTGTGCAACTACCTATAGCTACTTGATTTACTTTTATATTTTTAAGCTCTGATACTGGTACTATATTATCAGGACTATGTGGACAGGCTGCTAAAGGTTTTAGCTCTGATAAATTTATTTCTAATTCTTCATCATAAATAGCATCCTCATCTGCTATTAAATACTTATAATCTTCCTCTCTTTCTTGAGCTTGTAAAAACTCCTTAGTAATTTCATCTGATGGGAAAATTGATGTAGTAGCTCCCAGTTCTGCCCCCATATTAGTTATAGTTGCTCTCTCTGGAACTGTAAGAGTTTTTACTCCTTCTCCTGTATATTCAAATATTTTTCCTACTCCACCCTTTACAGATAATCTTCTTAAAACCTCTAATATAACATCTTTTGCAGATACAAAGGGTCTTAATTTTCCTATTAAATTTACCTTAACTACTTTAGGCATATTTATATAATATTCCCCACCTGCCATAGCTACTGCTACATCCAATCCACCAGCACCTATAGCTAACATTCCTATACCTCCTCCTGTTGGAGTATGGCTATCGGATCCTAATAAAGTTTCTCCAGGTACACCGAATCTTTCTAAATTAACTTGATGACATATTCCATTACCTGGTTTTGAAAAATAGATTCCATGTTTTTTAGCTACTGTTTGTATATATAAATGGTCATCCGCATTTTCTGGTCCAGTTTGTAACATATTGTGGTCTATATAAGCCACTGATCTTTTAGTCTTTACCCTATCTATACCTAAGGCTTCAAACTGAAGATAGGCCATAGTTCCTGTAGAATCCTGAGTTAAAGTATTATCTATTTTAATAGCAATTTCTTCTTCTTTAGTCATATTTCCTTTTACTAAATGGGATTTTATTATTTTTTCTGTTAATGTTAAACCCAACTGTTATTCCCCCAATCAATTTGTACTTTAATATTTATCTTTTGTTTTTCTTACTAATCTTTGATTTATCCTAGCTTTTACTTTTCAGCTACTAATCTTTCACCAATTTTAACTTTACAATTTTGTAAAATTATATATTAATCACTAACTAGCTCTTTGAAATAAGTCTGGTATAAGCTGTTTTACTATAATTTCTAATTCATTATTTCCTATTATTGTTGTTCTACCATTTTCATATTGATTATCTACCCATTCTTTTATGGCCAAAATTCTTTCATCTTTTTTATCTATCTTATTTTCACCCTTTAATTTAAAGTAAGTGTTTATCCAAGCCGCAATACCAGCTAAACCTGAATATTGATTTACAGCAACCACAACTGGTCTGTCTAAAATCTTTTCTGTATTGAAAATATTATATATCTCCTCATTTTTTAATATACCATCTGCATGGATACCAGCTCTTGTAACATTGAACTCACTTCCTACAAAAGGTGTTCTTGGTGGTATATTGTAATTCATTTCCTGTTGGAAATATTCTGCTATTTCATTTATGACATGTAAATTCATATTAGCGGTATTGCCTTTTAATTGTCCATACTCTATGATCATAGCCTCTAGTGGACAATTTCCTGTTCTTTCTCCTATACCTAAAAGAGAAGTGTTTACAGATGAGCAACCATAAAGCCATGATGTGGAAGCATTGGCTACTACACCATAAAAATCATTGTGTCCATGCCACTCTATTCTCTCTGAAGGAACATTACAACAATATCTAAGTCCATGAATAATTCCTTGAACACTTCTTGGTAGTGATGCTCCACTATAAGGAACCCCTAATCCTAAAGTATCGCAGGCTCTTATTTTAACAGGAATATTAGCTTTATTAGAAAGTTCCATTAATTTATTTACAAAAGGAACTACAAAACCATAAAAGTCTGCTCTTGTTATATCTTCTAAATGACATCTTGGAACAATCCCATTAGCTAAAGCTTCTTCAGCAATTTCTAAATACATATTCATAGCCTTTTCCCTTGTTGTATTAAGTTTCTTAAATATATGATAATCTGAACAAGACATAAGCATGCCAGTTTCTTTTATTCCCATTTCCTTGACCAATTTAAAATCTTCTTTGCTTGCTCTTATCCATGAAGTAACTTCTGGAAACTTATAGCCTCTATCTAAACATATTTCTGCTGCCTTTCTATCCTTCTCAGAATACAAGAAAAATTCTGTTTGTCTTATTATCCCAGATTCGTTATCTAATTTATGAAGATAGTCATATATTTTTACTATTTGTTCTGTAGTATATGGTGGCATCGATTGTTGTCCATCCCTAAATGTTGTATCAGTAATCCATATATCCTTTGGTAAATCCATTGGAACCTGTATATCATTGAATGTTACCTTTGGTATTTCATCATATGGAAATAAATCCTTATACAAATTAGCACTTGATATATTTTGAAGCACATGATTATATGAAGACTTAACTATTTTAACCATCATAATTCCCCCTAAATTTATTTATTGTTCTTACCCCACATTTTTTTCAAAAAACCATATTATGCATTTTTTAATTTTTTTCCTTCATTTTAGATGGTATTTAACTTTTATCCATCATATTATAATTGTTAAATATATTTAATATGTATTAATTGATTTTACTGTTTAACTTGTATTTTAATATTATATATGCTTTATAATTGGTATTCTATCACCCTAATAAAAATTAATCAACTATCTTTTCGCTCTATTTTTGCAATTTTAAATAAATATATTGCAATTGTTTGCTTTTGCTTTAAAAATCATACAATTGATATTTTTTTTTACTATCTTGCATAGAACCTTGTTTATCCCAAAGAAAAGTACTTAAAATAGACTAAATCTACTTTTTTTTAACACATTAAATATAAAAAAATACACTTAATAAACATATGATAGATATGATTTATTAAGTGTATTCTCTATATGTCCCAATCTGTTCTGGGATATCCTTTATTGATTTCTTACTTTCTCTAATTCCTTTTGTATAATTTCTTTAATAGTCTCAGATAAATTATTTTGTTCTTCTTTAGAAAGTTCTTTGGGATATATTGGTGGACATACTATTAAATCTACATCTGCTGCTTTTATCTTTCCACCATTAGCTTCTCTTACCTTGTAGGTACCATTAATAGCTATAGGCACTATAGGCACCCCCGCTTTTATACCTAATTTCATACTTCCCTTTTTAAATTCCCCTAAATTTTCTCCCCTACTTCTTGTACCTTCTGGAAATATCAACATACTATATCCATTTTTTAAATTTTCTACACCTTCATTTATTGTTTTTACTGCTGCTCTAACGTTTTGTCTATCCATAAAAACACATTTCATTTCTTTCATCCAATAAGTCAATATTCTAAGCTTTAGCATTTCTTTTTTAGCTACAAAACCTACATATCTATCTAAAGATGAAACTATAACAGGTACATCTAATAATCCTTGATGGTTTCCAACAAATAAACAAGGCCCATCAGGCACATTCTCTAATCCTTTTTTATTTATTCTTATACCTATACCCTTAACTATGAAATTTGCCCACCCTAAAACACTTTTATTAATATACTTTTCTATTTCTTCTTTATTACCTTTTCTCTTTAAATATTTTAATTTTATTATTCTTAAAAGAGATAGCATCATGTAAAATGCAAAACCTAAATATAAAATAAATGATTTCATTATAAATTCTCTCCTTTTGTTATGTAACTTCACTTTACTATTATAATATATATAAAAAAACTTATCTACTTTTGGTTAATTTATGTTAGAATTAAATAATGTATACTTTATTTAACATAACACAGGGAGTTGAATTTATGAAACTTAAGAAAAAAAATTTAATAATAGCTTGTTTATTGATATGCTTATCAATTATATTTACGGCTTGTTCTCAGCAATCCCCTAACGCTATTAAGACTTCTAACAAATCTAATGAGTTAAAAGTTCATTATGTAGATGTTGGACAAGGAGATAGTATTCTAGTTCAAACAAAGGACAAAAATATATTAATAGATGCTGGAACTCGTAAAAGTTCTGATAATCTAATAAATTATTTAAAAAAACAACATATAAAAAAATTAGATTATGTAATAGCCACTCATCCTCATGAAGATCATATAGGTGGAATGCCAAAGGTTATTGATGAATTTGAAATTAGTAATTTTTATGCTCCTAAAAAGACTGCCAATACTAAAATTTTCAAGGATATGATATTACAACTTAAAAAGAAAAATTTGAAAATCAATGTAGCTAAAAAAGGTATATCTTTAGACCTATCTAATGATAGCTCCTTAGATTTTTTAGCTCCAGTTAAAGATAATTATGAAAATACAAATGATTATTCTGCCGTAATAAAATTAACTCATGGAAATACAAAATTCTTATTTACAGGGGATGCAGAAAAAACAAGTGAAAGAGATATCTTAAACTCAAATGTTGATCTATCTTCTAATGTACTTAAGGTTGGTCATCATGGTAGCCATTCTTCCTCCTCTAAAGAATTTTTAGATAAAGTTAACCCTAAAATGGCTATAATAAGTTGTGGTAAGAACAATGATTATGGGCATCCACACAAGGAAACTATGAAAGAATTAAAAAAAAGAAATATTGAAGTTTATAGAACAGATATAGATGGAAATATACTTTTAACAAGTGATGGAGAAAATATTAAAAAGAATTAGTATATAAGGTGAATTTTAAAACCGCAAAAATAAAAAATACATTCATAAACTATTCATTTTGCTAAGTAGTTCTAAATATGGCTACATTAAAATTAACTATGTATTGAAATTGAATCCATATTAAAACTAGGTCTATATTGAAATTCAATATATGTTAAATTAAGTTTTTGTATGCAAATAAGGATGCTGGAATAAAATATACCAACATCCTTTTTATATTCATATTATATATTAGTCAAAAAATAAAAATGGCTCCGCGAAAAGGATTCGAACCTTCAACCTATCGGTTAACAGCCGAGTGCTCCACCGTTGAGCTATCGCGGAATATTTTTATCTGGCAACGACTTACTCTTCCACAGGGCCTCCCCTGCAGTACCATCAGCGCTTTGAAGCTTAACCTTCGTGTTCGGCATGGGAACGGGTGTTACCTTCAAGCCATAATCACCAGATGCTAATTTACAGAAATCTACGATTTCGTTTTAAATTAGTACTCATTAGTATAATGAGTTTCCTATGAAAGAATGTTCTTTCAAAATTACACAGTGAATTTTATTTTGGTCAAGCCCTCGACTTATTAGTATCAGTCAACTTAACATGTTGCCACGCTTACATCTCTGACCTATCAACCTGGTGTTCTTCCAGGAGTCTTACTAGCTTACGCTATGGGAAATCTCATCTTGAGGTTGGCTTCACGCTTAGATGCTTTCAGCGTTTATCCAGTCCCAACATAGCTACCCAGCTGTGCCACTGGCGTGACAACTGGTGCACCAGAGGTTGGTCCATCCCGGTCCTCTCGTACTAAGGACAGCTCCTCTCAAATTTCCTACGCCCGCGACGGATAGGGACCGAACTGTCTCACGACGTTCTGAACCCAGCTCGCGTGCCGCTTTAATGGGCGAACAGCCCAACCCTTGGGACCTACTTCAGCCCCAGGATGCGACGAGCCGACATCGAGGTGCCAAACCTCCCCGTCGATGTGGACTCTTGGGGGAGATCAGCCTGTTATCCCCGAGGTAGCTTTTATCCGTTGAGCGATGGCCCTCCCACGAGGTACCACCGGATCACTAAGCCCGACTTTCGTCCCTGCTCCACCTGTATGTGTCGCAGTCAAGCTCCCTTCTGCCTTTGCACTCTTCGCGCGATTTCCGACCGCGCTGAGGGAACTTTTGGGCGCCTCCGTTACTTTTTAGGAGGCGACCGCCCCAGTCAAACTGCCCACCTAACAATGTCCCGTGACCAGATTCATGGCCGCCGGTTAGAACCCCAGTACTGTCAGGGTGGTATCCCAAGGATGACTCCACTCAGGCTGACGCCCAAGCTTCCAAGTCTCCCACCTATCCTGTACAGACAATACCGAGATTCAATGCTAAGCTACAGTAAAGCTCTACGGGGTCTTTCCGTCCAATCGCGGGTAGCAAGCATCTTCACTTGCACTACAATTTCGCCGGATTTGCTGTTGAGACAGTGCCCAAATCATTACGCCATTCGTGCGGGTCGGAACTTACCCGACAAGGAATTTCGCTACCTTAGGACCGTTATAGTTACGGCCGCCGTTTACTGGGGCTTAAGTTCACACCTTCGCTTACGCTAAGTATTCCCCTTAACCTTCCAGCACCGGGCAGGCGTCAGCCCCTATACATCAGCTTTCGCTTTAGCAGAGACCTGTGTTTTTGCTAAACAGTTGCTTGGGCCTATTCTCTGCGGCCTACTTTCGTAGGCACCCCTTCTCCCGAAGTTACGGGGTCAATTTGCCGAGTTCCTTAACAGCAATTCTTCCGATGGCCTTAGGATTCTCTCCTCACCTACCTGTGTCGGTTTGCGGTACGGGCACCTATTCACTCGATAGAGGCTTTTCTTGGCAGTGTGGAATCAGATACTTCGCCATAAATGGCTCCCCATCACACCTCAGCTTAGCTCGACGGATTTACCTATCAAGCATGCCTAAATGCTTAGACGCACATCCAATAGTGCGCACATCTTATCCTACTGCGTCACCCCATTTCTCAAACGTAAATAGGCGGTATCGGAATATCAACCGATTGTCCATCACCTACGCCTTTCGGCCTCGGCTTAGGTCCCGACTAACCCTGGGCGGACGAACCTTCCCCAGGAAACCTTAGGTTTTCGGCCAATAAGATTCTCACTTATTTCTCGCTACTTATGCCAGCATTCTCACTTCTGTACAGTCCACCGCTCCTTACGGTACGACTTCAACCCATACAGAAAGCTCCTCTACCGCGTACACATAGTGTACACCCATAGCTTCGGTGGTAAGTTTGAGCCCCGGACATCTTCGGCGCAGGATCTCTTGACTAGTGAGCTATTACGCACTCTTTAAATGAGTGGCTGCTTCTAAGCCAACATCCTAGTTGTCTTAGAAATCCCACATCCTTTTCCACTTAACTTACACTTTGGGACCTTAGCTGATGGTCTGGGCTGTTTCCCTTTTGACTACGGATCTTATCATTCGCAGTCTGACTGCCGTGATACAAGTATATGGCATTCGGAGTTTGATAGGGTTCGGTAACTACTATAGCCCCTAGCCCATTCAGTGCTCTACCTCCATTACTCAATTACACGACGCTAGCCCTAAAGCTATTTCGAGGAGAACCAGCTATCTCCGAGTTCGATTGGAATTTCTCCGCTATCCACAGCTCATCCCATGGTTTTTCAACACCAACGTGGTTCGGTCCTCCACGAGATTTTACTCTCGCTTCAACCTGGCCATGGATAGGTCACCCGGTTTCGGGTCTACACCATGCAACTTTTCGCCCTTTTCAGACTCGGTTTCCCTTCGGCTCCATACCTTAAGTACTTAACCTTGCTACATAGCGTAACTCGCTGGCTCGTTCTACAAAAAGCACATCGTCACACTTTAACGTGCTCCGATCGGTTGTAGGCACACGGTTTCAGGTTCTATTTCACTCCCCTTCCGGGGTTCTTTTCACCTTTCCCTCACGGTACTGCTTCACTATCGGTCACTAGGTAGTATTTAGCCTTGGGAGGTGGTCCTCCCTGCTTCCCACAAGGTTTCACGTGTCTCGTGGTACTCTGGATTAGATCTCGAAGTTTTCTCTTTTTACCTACAGGACTATTACCTTCTATGGTAGGGCGTTCCAGCCCTTTTCGATTAAGATACCTCTTCTTTTATGATCTATCCACAACCCCAGAAACAAGTTTCTGGTTTGGGCTCTTTCCCGTTCGCTCGCCGCTACTTAGGAAATCGATTTTTCTTTCTCTTCCTCCGGGTACTTAGATGTTTCAGTTCCCCGGGTTTACCCTCATACACCTATGTATTCAGTGCATGATACATGGGGTTACCCATGTGAGTTTCCTCATTCGGAAATCCCTGGATCTCAGCCTATTTGCGGCTACCCAAGGCTTATCGCAGCTTATCGCGTCCTTCTTCGGCTCCTAGTGCCAAGGCATTCACCATGCGCCCTTTGTAGCTTGACCTAATAAGAATTCTTTAAATCTTAGATTTATTAGAATTCTATACTCCTCAGCTTTGCTGAGTGAGTTTCATTTTAATTACAAAGGATTTTATACCTTTAGCTTTACTTATTCACTGTGCAATTTTCAAAGAACATGGTGGGTCTAAATGGACTCGAACCATCGACCTCACGCTTATCAGGCGTGCGCTCTAACCAGCTGAGCTATAGACCCTTAAATGGTGGAGATAAGGAGATTCGAACTCCTGACCCCCTGCTTGCAAGGCAGGTGCTCTCCCAACTGAGCTATACCCCCATATTTAAGTTATATTCCATAATTAATAGTTAAGATTTATTTATCTTAACTTATTTTAGTTATATAAGAGATATTGGTCTCTCAAAATTAAACAGAGAATTCAGCCTTTAGAAAGAATTTTCTTCTTTCTATTCTCCTTAGAAAGGAGGTGATCCAGCCGCAGGTTCTCCTACGGCTACCTTGTTACGACTTCACCCCAATCACTAATCCCACCTTCGGCCGCTGGCTCCTTACGGTTACCTCACGGACTTCGGGTGTTACCAGCTCTCATGGTGTGACGGGCGGTGTGTACAAGGCCCGGGAACGTATTCACCGCGACATTCTGATTCGCGATTACTAGCAACTCCAGCTTCATGTAGGCGAGTTGCAGCCTACAATCCGAACTGAGATAGGTTTTATAAGTTTTGCTCCACCTCACGGTCTTGCGTCTTATTGTACCTACCATTGTAGCACGTGTGTAGCCCTGGACATAAGGGGCATGATGATTTGACGTCATCCCCACCTTCCTCCTGGTTACCCAGGCAGTCTCATTAGAGTGCTCAACTTAATGGTAGCAACTAATAACAAGGGTTGCGCTCGTTGCAGGACTTAACCTAACATCTCACGACACGAGCTGACGACAACCATGCACCACCTGTCTCCTTGCCCCGAAGGGCTTCACCTATCTCTAGGCTATGCAAGGGATGTCAAGTCCAGGTAAGGTTCTTCGCGTTGCTTCGAATTAAACCACATGCTCCGCTGCTTGTGCGGGCCCCCGTCAATTCCTTTGAGTTTTAATCTTGCGACCGTACTCCCCAGGCGGGATACTTATTGTGTTAACTGCGGCACAGGGGGAGTTGATACCCCCTACACCTAGTATCCATCGTTTACGGCGTGGACTACCAGGGTATCTAATCCTGTTTGCTACCCACGCTTTCGTGCCTCAGCGTCAGTTACAGTCCAGAAAGCCGCCTTCGCCACTGGTGTTCTTCCTAATCTCTACGCATTTCACCGCTACACTAGGAATTCCGCTTTCCTCTCCTGCACTCTAGATATCCAGTTTGGAATGCAGCCCCCAGGTTAAGCCCGGGGATTTCACATCCCACTTAAACATCCGCCTACGCACCCTTTACGCCCAGTAAATCCGGACAACGCTCGCCACCTACGTATTACCGCGGCTGCTGGCACGTAGTTAGCCGTGGCTTCCTCCTCTGGTACCGTCATTATCGTCCCAGAAAACAGGGCTTTACAATCCGAAGACCTTCATCACCCACGCGGCGTTGCTGCGTCAGGGTTTCCCCCATTGCGCAATATTCCCCACTGCTGCCTCCCGTAGGAGTCTGGACCGTGTCTCAGTTCCAATGTGGCCGATCACCCTCTCAGGTCGGCTACGCATCGTTGCCTTGGTAAGCCGTTACCTTACCAACTAGCTAATGCGCCGCGGGTCCATCTCAAAGCAATAAATCTTTGATAAGAAAATCATGCGATTCTCTTATGTTATGCGGTATTAATCTTCCTTTCGGAAGGCTATCCCCCACTTTGAGGCAGGTTACCCACGTGTTACTCACCCGTCCGCCGCTAATCCACTTCCCGAAGGAAGCTTCATCGCTCGACTTGCATGTGTTAAGCACGCCGCCAGCGTTCGTCCTGAGCCAGGATCAAACTCTCAATTTTAAAGTTTAATCTCTTCTCAAATTCATTGACAAGGTTTATTACCTTATCTTACTGGCTGTTACAAGAATGTTTCTTGTTAATTCTCTGTTTAATTTTCAAAGACCATTTCTCAGTGCTTAATAATACTAGCACATTTTTTTATCTTGGTCAACACTTTTTTTGTTTTTGTTGACCTGTCATCTCGCGACGACAATTAATATTCTATCACAGCTTTCAACCATGTTTGTCCTCTCATACCTAATATAATAAAATTACTTTTATAATTCTTTAATATCCTTCATATTTTTTAATTTTTTATATATAGACACACTGGGCACAGTTATCTTTAATATCATATAAAAACATAGGACTATTAGCAAATTTACATTGCTAATAGTCCTATATAACAATACTTTTTAATATTTTAATGCCATTTTATTATATTTGAATATATAAGAACCATTAAAACTATTCCTAAAGCTATTCTATATACAGCAAAAACTTTCATTGGTTTCTTCTTTAAAAATGCTATAAATTTATCTATTACTACAAGGGCTACTACAAAAGATACTATAAAACCAATCGCTAAAGCTATCAATTCTATAGAGGAGCATGTACTAAATACATTATGTTTTATTAATGATACACCCGATGCCCCTATCATTATTGGTATAGCTAAAAAGAAAGAAAATTCTGCTCCTGCTACTGTAGATAGTCCCGCTATCCAAGCTCCTATTATTGTAGATGCTGATCTAGACATACCTGGCCATAATGCTAAGCATTGAAACAATCCTATAATAATAGCTTGTTTAGCATTTATATCATCTATACTAGTAGTTTTAGAATTATTTCTATATCTGTTTTCTGCATATATCATCCATATAGCTCCTACAATTAAAGCTATAGTTACAGGTAATGGATAAAATAATTTTTCTTCTATTTTATCATTAAATGGCATTCCTATAGCCGCTGCTGGTATGGATGCAATTCCTATGTTAATCCAAAATTTTAAACCACATTTTTTTACTGGTACCCTATCACTTGGTAAAAAGTTTTTAAGAGTACTCATAATTTTGTCCCAATATAAAACCACCACCGCTAATATAGCTCCTAATTGTATAACAACACTAAACATATCTGTATAAGCTTTTCTGTATACTGTTCCATCAAATCCTATAAGGGATCCAACTATTATCAGATGGCCTGTAGAGGATACTGGTAGAAATTCCGTTATACCTTCTACTATTCCTATTATTATTGCTTTTAATATTAATAGCATTGACCTAACTCCTCACTCTCTTTTTTATTTAATACCTTCTATATTATACTATTTTTTATGACTTATACAAATATATTAATGAACATATAAGAAAATAATAATCTTTATTACTTTTTATAATTCACTATTACTTCCCTTACGACATCCTTACCATTTTCTGATAATTTTATAGAGTTTTGCCCTTCTTTTAATTTTAATTCAAAAATAGTGTTTACCTTACCAAAATCTGCTCCATTGACACTTATATAAAACTCCTTAACCATAACACTATCTTTAAAAGAAGCCACATAAAAACTTGGAGTTTCTTCTTCTTTTCCTTCAGTGTTCTTTTTAGAAATTATTAGAGCAGGTTTTTTATCATTTTGTAAGTCTTTATACTGAACTTTAGGTGAAATATTAAATAAAGAATAACTATTTACAAAAATAGTTGGCTTAATATATCCCTTAATAGTTTTCAATTCTGGTAACTGTCCCTTTGGTATATAGGTAATATAAGAATTACTTTTAACTCCATCATGAACATTATTATCAATTCCTATAGTATAACTATAAAAATATCTCTCCATTTTTTTAATATATTTATTTTTATCTTTAACTCCATTTATTTCTAGGTCACTTATTCCATTATTTAAAATTTCTATAGCACTTAAAGGTACTCCAGCTTTAGACATATAACATGAATTAACCACATCTATCATTATCCATTTTTTATATTTATCGCTCCAAATTTCTGAAACCATGAAAAAATCATCTTTCTTGCTATGCTGAGCGTCCTTAACTCTAAATTCCCCTATTCTTGAATATATTCCAACAGAAGAAATAGCCTCTGTAAAAATTTCATTAAATTCTTTATCTGAAACAGTCTCTCCCTCTTTATATTTTTCTAATATAGTTAAAGGATCCTCTTCTGTCTTTATACTGTTTTTAGAAAACTTCAATTTATTATTTAACCAACTAGTTATCTCTAAAGCCTTATCTAAATCATCTTTTCCTTTTGATGTAAGTTTATCTAAAGAATACTTGGATTTTAATTGCTGAGGGTTTGGACTTTTGCCATCACTATAATAAAAATGTATGTTATTCCCTTCATAGAAATTATCCCATTTTTCTACTACAATACCCTTATTGCTATTTCCACCTTTGCAGGAAATAAACACTATATTAATAAATAAAACAATAATAAAAACACACACAGTCTTTAATTTTAATCTTTTTCTATACATCTTAAGCTCCCTCTCTTCTCTATTTATATATTAATATGTTTATCGTATATTAAGTATATAGTATTAATTTTAAATTTTAATTATTTATATAATATTCACTATATTTTTTAACTAGAAATACAGTGTAAAAACTTATTTAAAAAAAGAGAAACTTAACATAAAATAGATTTAAAATATAGCAAAAATAAAAAATACACCTAATAAACATTAGTCTATAAGTGTATTTTCTATCTTTACCATATTAAAATTAAATATATTTTCATACATCATCTTCTAAATTTCTATTTATACCATACACCCTTCTTCTAGCTTATACTATTTAAAAGCAACAACATAAACAGAGTTCTTGGCTTCAGAGGTAGTTTTTACTCCCTCTAAAGCTTAGAAATCGTTATCCAGGGACGTAGCCGCTCTTTACTCCCACTTTGAAGAAGATGGGAGTATTAGAGCGGGTAGTCATCGGATAAAATTTATTTAGCATTTTATTATATTTACAATACTATTAATAGACTTTTCTATATTAGGTATATAAAATTTCAACAAATTCATATTACCCCTTAATGTATAATCGCCCATATAAGCAGGTATGAGTATACTATCTCCCCTATTTAAATTTTGTCGCCCTTCACTGTAATTAATTTGTCCTTGTCCATCTACACAGGTAAAAATAAAAAATCTGTCTTTATCACTTTTTTCTTTTAAGAAATAATATACTTCATATTTTTCCATAGCAAAATCCTCTGACAAAAAGCAATAAGTTTTATTACAATTTTTCAATTGCACTTTTAAACCTGATTTTTTATTAGGTTTAATATCTAAATTTACACAATTCATTCCTTTTTCTAAATCTAGTTTTCTTCCTCTATTATAATCATATAATCTATATGTTGTGTCACTGTTTTGTTGAATTTCAATTAATGTAACCCCTTTACCTATAGCATGAATCATTCCACTATCTATATAAAATACATCTCCCTTTTTTACTGGTACTTTATATAAATAATCTTCAACTGTACCATTATCTATAACCTTCCTAAGTACAGCTTTATCTTTTATTTTGCTACCTAAAATTATATAAGAACCCACTTTAGCTTCCATAACATACCAGGCTTCTTTTTTGGGACTTTCCTTTGAATCTAAAATATCTTTTCCACCTGGATGTACCTGTATGGATAATTTTTTTTCTGCACTTATTATTTTTAAAAGTAATGGAAAATCTTCATATTTATTAAATATACAGTCTCCCATTAATTCATTCTTGTATAATTCTATAGCATCTTTTAATGTTTTCCCCTTAAGTTTCCCATTTTTGATTACACTTATTAAGTCTTGGTGAAATGCTATATCCCAACTTTCGCCTATATTCCCTTCAGGAAGATTGTCTCTGAATTTTTTTAAACTTCTTCCTCCCCACACCTTATTTAAATATATATTCTCAAATTTTAAAGGGTACATTTTTCTCCTTAAATATAAATTAATTCACTTAATATATATTAGATACATTTAATATATATTCTAAAATAAAAATAATATAAATGCTTATTGTTCCACATCTATAGAGAATACGCAAAAAGGTAGGGTTCTAGCAAAAATGAACGGATTATCTGAAAATTTACCTAAAAAATTAAATTATGATTTTATTAATATTAATGTAAAATAGTCAAAATTATATTATAATAGTTAGTTGTAATCTTATTTATTTAAAAATTCAAAAAGGAAGTGTGTAAAATTAATATAAAATCTTTTTTCAGTATAATGATTTCAAAAATAGTACTAAAACTATCTAAAACACTTTTTAAAGGTGGAACTAACTTTCCAGGAAGAGTTGCTTTAAAATTAGATAGAAAAATATTAAAAACAGTAGCTAAGGATTATAAAATAATCCTTGTAACAGGGACTAATGGTAAAACTACTACAACTAGTATGATATACAATATGATTAAAGACAGTAATAAATTTGTAATATCCAACAGTACTGGTGCAAACATGTTTCCAGGCATAGTAGCTTGTTTTGTAGAAAATTTTTCTTTCAATAATAAAGAAGAAAAGTATGCAATTATAGAAGTAGATGAAGCCAATGTAAAATTTATTACAGAATATGTATCTCCTGAAATAATAACTATAACAAACTTATTTAGAGATCAACTAGATAGATATGGAGAAGTTTATACTACTTTGAAAAAAATATTAGAGGGTATTGAAAAATCTCCAAATTCAAAACTTATATTAAACGGGGACGAATCACTTTTAGGTGATTTAAATAATTCTCTTCCTAATAAAGTTTTATATTATGGATTTTCCCACTCTAAAAACGCTGATACTGTAATAGATGTAAATGCAGACTCAAAGTTTTGTAAAAAATGTAAACATCCTTATTCCTATGAATTTTTAACTTATAATCATTTAGGCAACTACTACTGTGAAAGCTGTGGGTACAAAAGACCTAACCTAACCTTTTCTTTAGATGAAGTAGAGGAATTAACACCAGAAGGATCTTTGATTATAATGGATAATCAAGAATATTACATAAATCAACCTGGTCTATACAATGTTTATAATGCCCTATGTGCTTATTCTATGGCTAAAACATTAGGTATAGAAAAATCCATTATATTTAATTCATTAAAGAGTCAAAAAAGTAGTTTTGGTAGACAAGAAAGCATAAACATAGAAGGTAAAGATGTTAAAATAATATTAGTTAAAAATCCTGCTGGATATGATCAAGCCATAAATACTATAGTTTTAGATAAGAAAAAAATAAATTTAGCCCTACTTTTAAATGATAACTATGCAGATGGTAGAGATGTATCTTGGATATGGGATGTAAAATTTGAAAAATTAAATTCTCTAGATATAGATAATATACTAATCTCTGGCGTTAGATTATATGATATGGCTATAAGATTAAAAATAGCAGGTCTTCCAAATGAAAAATTTAAACTATCTCAAAATCATGATGATTTATTAGAGGATATAAAAAGTTGCAAGGAAGAAACTGTATATATTTTAGCTACATACACTGCTATGACATCTTTTAGAAAATTACTAAATTCTAAAGGATATATTAAAAAATTATGGTAATTAATATATAAAACAATTTAAATTAAATATTTTAAACTAATGTAAAGAAGGTGAAATACATGGAACTTAATATATGTCATCTATACCCTGATTTATTAAATGTATATGGGGATATAGGTAATATTCTAGTATTAAAATATAGAGCTCAGCAAAGAGGTATAAAAATAAATGTATCTAATGTTTCCATAAAAGATAGCTTTCCTATAGATAAATATGATATAGCTCTATTTGGAGGAGGTCAGGATTATGAACAGGCCATAGTTTCAAAAGATATGGTAGAAACTAAAAAAGATGACCTTACAGAATACATAGAAAAAGGAAAAGTTTTATTAGCTATATGTGGTGGCTATCAATTATTAGGTAAATATTATACTACACCAGAAGGTGAAAAACTTGATGGACTAAATATATTAGATATATACACCGAGGGTGGAGACACTAGATTTATAGGGAACACAGTAATAAAAAATGAAGATTTTAATGAAACCTATGTAGGCTTTGAAAATCATTCTGGAAGAACCTATATAGGAAATTTAAAACCTTTAGGCAAAGTTATAGCCGGTTATGGTAATAATGGTGAAGATCAACAAGAAGGTTGTATCTATAAAAACACCTTTGGAACCTATTTCCATGGTTCTCTACTTTCCAAAAACCCAGAATTAGCAGACAGACTTCTTTCTACTGCTTTAAAAAATAAATATGGTGAAGATATAAAACTAGAGCCTTTAGATGATAATCTAGAAATGAAAGCAAAAGAATTTATAGTTAATAGAGAAAGTAAATCATAATATAAGGAAAGTGCATCGCACTTTCCTTATATTCTTTCTATAACTATTGACTCTCCTTTTATGTCTACTCCAACAGTAGTACCTTCGTATATGTTTCCTGCTATTATTTGCTTTGCTATTTCTGTTTCTATAGTATCTTCTATATATCTCTTTAATGGTCTTGCACCATATATTGGATCATATCCTTCTTTGGCCATTATATCTTTGGCACTATCTGTAATCTTAAGCTGTATATTCTTATCTTTAAGTCTTTTTCTTATATCATCTAAGAATATATCTATTATTCTCTTAATATCTTCTACTGTAAGAGGTTTAAACATTATAATGTCATCTACTCTATTTAAAAATTCTGGTTTAAATCTAGACTTTAAAGCTTCTTTTACTCTTACTCTTACACTTTCGTCTATGCCTTCTTTACTTTCATTATCTAATAAATAGTTACTTCCCAGGTTAGAAGTCATTATAATTATAGTATTTTTAAAATCTATAACCTTTCCTTTATTGTCTGTAAGTCTTCCATCGTCTAATATTTGAAGAAATATATTAAATACATCATCATGAGCTTTTTCTATTTCGTCAAATAATATAACACTATAAGGTTTTCTTCTAACCGCTTCTGTTAACTGACCTCCTTCTTCATATCCTACATATCCTGGAGGAGCTCCTATAAGTCTTGATACTGAATATTTTTCCATATACTCAGACATATCTATTCTTATTATATTTTCTTCCGTATCAAATAAAGTCCTAGCTAAAGTTTTAGCAAGTTCTGTTTTTCCTACCCCAGTAGGCCCTAAGAATATAAATGATCCTATAGGTTTTCTTGGATCTTTTAATCCTGCTCTAGCTCTTATAACTGCATTAGTTACTGCTTTTACTGCCTCACTTTGACCTATTACTCTAGTTTCTAGTTGATCTCCTAATTGTAATAATTTTTGTCTTTCGGTTTCAACTAATCTTGTTACAGGTATACCAGTCCATTTAGAGATTATTTCAGAAATTTCCTGTTCTGTAACCTCTTCTTTTAGCATAGCATTTCCATTACTATTTTCTTTTATTAACTTTTCTTTTTCTTCTATTTCTCTTTGAAGAGTTGGTATTAAGCCATATTTTAGCTCTGCCACTTTATTTAAATCATATTCTCTTTCAGCCTTTTCCATTTGTCCCCTAACATCATCTAGCTTTTCTTTTAAATCTCTTATTTTTGTTATATGAGATTTTTCATTTTCATACTTAGCTGTCATTTCTTTATCTTTCTCTTTTAATTCACTTAGTTCCTTTTCTAGGGCTTCTAATCTTTCCTTTGAAGCCACATCTCTTTCTTTAGATAATGCTTCTTTTTCTATTTCTAACTGGAATATCTTCCTTTTCATCGAATCCATTTCTGTTGGCATACTATCTATATCTGTTCTTATCATAGCGCAAGCTTCATCTATTAAGTCTATTGCTTTATCTGGGAGATATCTATCTGTAATATATCTGCTAGAGAGCTTAGCTGCAGCTACAATAGCTGAATCATGTATTCTTATTCCATGATATATTTCAAATCTTTCTTTAAGACCTCTTAATATAGATACTGTATCCTCTACTGTAGGTTCATCTGTTATTACAGGTTGAAATCTTCTCTCTAAAGCTTTATCTTTTTCTATATACTGTCTATATTCATCAAAAGTAGTAGCTCCAATACAATGAAGTTCTCCTCTAGCAAGCATAGGTTTTATTAAATTTCCTGCATCCATAGAGCCCTCTGTTTTACCTGCCCCTACTATAGTATGGATTTCATCTATAAATAAAATTATTCTTCCTTCACTATTTTGAACTTCTTTTAATACTGCTTTTAATCTTTCTTCAAATTCTCCTCTATATTTTGCACCTGCAATAAGTGCGCCCATATCTAAAGAAAATATTATTTTATTTTTTAGACTTTCTGGTACATCTCCTCTGACAATTCTCTCTGCCAATCCTTCTACAATAGCAGTTTTACCTACACCTGGTTCTCCAATAAGTACAGGATTATTCTTAGTTCTTCTAGATAAAATTCTTACAACTCTTCTTATTTCTTCATCTCTTCCTATAACAGGGTCCAATTTATGTTTTTTAGCTTCTTCAACTAAATTTCTACCATATTTCACTAAAGCTTCATAGGTTCCTTCCGGGTCTTGAGTATCAACCCTTTGACTTCCTCTAACAGCTGATAATGCCTTTAAAAACTCTGATTTTTTCACTCCGAATTTTTCTAATATAGGAAGAACATTATTTTTGTCCACATCCATTATAGCCAATAAAACATGTTCTACACTTATATATGAATCTTTAAAATCCTTTGCTATACTTTCCGCCTTTACAAAAACCTCTTCAAATCTCCTAGTAGGATACACTGAAGAAGACTGCGCTCCCTCACCTAATACTTTAGGCATGCTATCTAAAACTCTATTAGTTTCAGCATTAATGTCTCTTATATTCACTCCCATTTTTCCTAAAATATTAGGAATTAATCCATCATCCTGAGAAATTAAAGATGAAAATAAATGTATAGTATCAATCTGCTGATGATTATACTTAACTGCAACAAGTTGAGAATCGTTTATAGCTTGCTGTACCTTTAAAGTTAATTTTTCAATATCCATAAAATTACCTCCCTTTTATATCTCGTGTGCAAATTACAACGCCACTTGTCATGTCTATATTTTTTCATATAGTTTACCTCTAAGAACTTCTAATTGTTCTTTTATTTTTTTATTTTCTTGTTCTAATTCTTTAATTTTTTTATCCCTACATATTTAAATATTTTCAAAATTTAATTTAATATGCATAGATTATTTAATTACTATTATATTCAAAAAAATTCTACTTTCAAGAGGGAGAATAAGAAAATTATGGTTTAAAGGCAGTTATGCTACCCTTAATTTAAAAAATAGGCGGGTAGTTATAAAGACGATTCACTTCCATAAGAGATCCTAATTCGTTTTTTATTAAAATATACTCTACAAATTATAACTTGTACTTGTATAGATATTTGGAATATTATCACAAAATAAATAAGCATCGATATTTCTATCCATGCTTATATACCATTAAATTTTATTCACTTTTTTCAAATATTTTCAATAAACGTAAATAGTGATTTGCTTCACGTAAAGTATGATCACCTAATAACGGTATTATTATGGACTTGATTTTACATTCTATTAATCCTTGAGTACCTTGTGCCTTAAATTTCTTTATTTCTATAGTTGCTTTAAGGCTATCATCTGTAACTTTTGAAATTGCCATTGCATTATCCATAGCTTCCTTTGCCTCTTCTGTCAACTTATCAAATTCATTTCCAAAGTTATTTGCTGTCTTTATAAGTTCATCTTCAGTTGGGTCAAGAAGACCTCTAATAAATTTTGAATGTTCGGCCATAATTCTGTTCCAGAAGGTCTCTTGTTCATAAGCTTCTTTTTCTAAATTGATTTCCTCACGATTTTGTAGTCTTCTAACTAACTGAAAATAGAATTTTGCTTCCCTTAAAATATGATCTATAAGTAAAGGATAATTAACTGTAAATATTCTGCAACATATAACATCTGATAGTATTCTAGTCTTAAACTGTGCTAAAGCTCTAGTTAGTCCCATTGCTCTTTGATTAAGCATAGATACTTTCTCTTCAAGCATAGGATTAACTTTCGTTGAAGTATCACCCATTAATCCTTCCTCTGCTTCAGTCAATCTAATTGGAATATTCACTCCTGTAAAATATGCTGAAGCCATTTCAGCTTTTAATGTAAATGGTGTTACTACTTCACCAGATTGTAATACACTATTGCTAACAACACCATTAGAAATGTATATAGCATCAGCTAAAAGTCTATCAAATTCCATTCTAAAAGCGTTCGCCTGCTGCATAAGTCTTGAATCTTTAGGTGTAAAACCTATTTGTAAAAAGAAGGAGTGTTCCTTCATAATTCTGCCAAAAAAAAGATGTAATTCTAGTGATTGTCGTATAAACTCACGTCTAGATAGCATAATAAATTCTCCTTTAAAAATTTTTCTTCACTATCATCATATTAATTGAATACACAAAAGATTACTTTTATCGCATGGCTATACTTATAAATTTTAGATATAATCTGCAAAAAACTATATAAAAAGTTTATGTTATTCTGTAAATTCATTAATCACTACTAATACAGTTAATAAAAATATTGTACATGAAGCATTTTATATAAATAAATTATTCATACATCTTAGAGAATGGATCATATTTACTATCTTCATTCCAAAAATATTCAATTCTTTGACTAATTTCTAATGCTTTTGTTTTTCCAATAATATCTGCTATAAAACCTAATGCCATATCCATTCCAGCAGATACCCCTGAAGATGTATATATGTTACCATCCTTTACCCACCTTGATTCTTTTACCCATAATACATCTTTACCTTGCTCTGTAACCCACTTAAATGCGAGTTTATTTGTTGTTGCTTTTTTTCCATTTAGTATTCCAGTTTTAGCAAGTAAAGCCGAACCCGTACATATACTAATTATGTATTTTGATTGATTAGAAATATTTTCAATGAAATTAATAAAATTATTATCATCAACTTTTTCTCTTGTTCCAATCCCTCCTGGAACAAGTAAGATTTTCTCTATATCATTTTCATTTGTATACAAGTTGGTATCTACTCTTACATTTTGAAAACTTTCAACAATTCCTCCCTCAGAAGATATGAAATTTAATTTAAAAATATCTGGAATACTCCCAAGTATTTCAACAGGACCAAATACATCCAATGTTTCAAACTTATCAAATAAAAGTACATCCACTCTATAAAGCATGTTATTGCCTCCTCTTGCTTTACAATATTTCACATAAAGTTTAACTATCTTCCTTATTTTCTAATTTTTTTATAATCGTATCTAATTTTTTATCCATCTCTTTATTCCTTTTGATAAAGTGTTTAAGACTTTGTATTCCTTTAAATATTGCTGTGATGATTAAAAATAATAAAACTAAGTTAATAATCGAAGCAATTATACTCAAGTAGTTAATTTCCATAAAAATCATCCTTTCTATTAATGAGTATATTTATTTTAAAAGTATAATGTTTTTAATAAATTCTTTGCTTTTAAATGCAATTCTTTCATACTCATAATCATTTTTATGATTAATAAAGGAAATCAAAACAATTACTAATAAAATGCCAATAATTATTAAGATACCTATACCTACTTTTTTGCTATCTTTCCCATTTATTCCTCTTTTCTGTTCTATAATAAACCTAATATAAATAATAATTACTTAACTCTGTTCCACAAGAAATTATCTTTAAAAAGTTATACTATCTTCCCTTGATTTAAAAAATGAGGATATGTGGTTTAAAAGGCATTCGAACAAGATTAGAGATTCTTAGTTGTTTTTTCAAAATATATGTATGTTCCAAATTATTGTCCGAGCGTTCAGCAAGTTATAATTTGGAACCATATATTTTAAGAAAAAACAAATTAGAATCTCTTATCAAAGTGAGTTGCCTTTCTAACCACATATCCTTTTTTAAACTAAGGGTAGTATAACACCCTTTTAAGTCATAATTTTCTTATACACTAAAGTTTTTTAGAAAGCTTAATCGCTAAATTAAAATACTTTATAGACTCTCCTACTTGGTTCATTTTGTGATACATATTTCCCATCTTCATGTATCTTTCATATATTTCTTGTTTTGTTCCAAACTTTAGTATAGAGTCTAAAGAAAGATTCATATACATTTCAGCAGTATCTAAACTTCCTTGCTTTTCTAAAATTATAGCTTTATAATAGTAAGCTTTTTCTATAAATCTTATATTATTTATCTTTATAGCATAATTTAATATTTCGTCTGAAATTTCTTGAGCTCTATATAATATATTATTTTTTAATAAAATCTTCATAGTGTCTAACATAAAAGATACAAAAGCTCTTGTATTATTTTTAGGATATAAATCTAAAGCTTTATTTATGTAATTTATTGCTTTATCCTTTTCACCTATATCAAACATAGCTGTAGCATATTTAAAAGTAGCATCTGCTTTATGAATTAAATCATTTCCATATAATACGTAAGATTTTTCTTCATAGTTTTCAAATTTTTTTCTATCTAATCTTAAAGATAAAATAGCTAATATTTTATAAACTTCTGCTTTTTTAATATTGTTATCTAAAAAATCTATTAAATCTATAAGACTTACAGCTATTTCATAAGCCTTATCAAATTCTTTTATTCTTATATAACAAGCCGCTTCATCATATGTAGCCTCAGATAATAATATATAATTATTTTTTTCGTGCGCAATTTTTCTAATACTCCTATAATAACTAGCCGCTTCTATATATTCCTTAGTTTCAAAGAAAAATTTAGCAATATCCATATAATAAATTATTTTATTTTCATCTATGCTAGATTTTAACCAATAATCATAATACTTAGATATTATAAGTTGTAGCTTCTCTATTTCACTATTTTCTAAATAATGATTAAATAACATATGTATTATATAAAATGCTATATGATAATATTTGTATTCTTCTGCGTACTTTAAATTATATTCTAAAATTTTTTCATAATCTGATGAATTTTTATTATCTTTAAGCTTATCAATATTATCTAAAAGTTGCTCTTTTACTCCAGCTTTTAAATACTTAATATCTATTTCTAATTTTTCTGATATAATTTTTAGTATTTCATCATCTGGCTTTATCTTATCATTTTCTATACAACTCATTTTAGAAACAGATATAGTATCTCCACATAGTTCTTTTAGGGTATATCCTTTATAAACCCTAGCTCTTTTAATTTTTTGCCCTACAGAAAGTATCTCCATAAAATCTCACCCATCCACAAAATAAATCTACTTACATGTCTTTTAATAATCCTACTTCCTTGAACATTTCTACACCTTCATTTAAATATTTAGCCGCTTCTTTGTCATTTCCATTGTCTATATAGAATTTACCTATTATTATGGATATTTCTCCTATTCTTTCTTTATTTTGCATGTTTTTAACAAAGTTTAGTGCCATTAAAAGTGTACTTTCTGCTTCTTCTAAATCCCCTTGAAGAAGTTCCACTCTATGCTTTAATAAATAATAATCTACTAAAGCTATTTCATTTCCATTCTCTAAATTATTCATTATTTCATCTAATGTTAGTTTACAGTTATAAATATCCTTTTGTTTTATGTAATTTTCACATATATTTATTAAAGTTTCTAAAAGCAGCGGATCCTTATTAGATTCCCTTATTTCTTTAGCTCTATTAAAATGTATAAAAGACTCCTCTAAATTATCAAATTCATAAAATAACTTACCTAGGTTATTTTCTATTTTAGAGGTGTATAATACATCATCTACTTCTTTAAATATATTTAACGCCTTTTCAGAATATTTTATAGCCCTATCCATTTCTCCCTTTTCACTATACTGTTGAGATAATAGTAAAAGAGAGTTTGCATATTCTTTTTTATTGTTTAGTTGCCTATATTTTTCCTTTGCTAAATAAGAATAATCTATAGCTTTATTTATATTATCTAACTTAAAATATGTATAAGCTATATGATAATATATCTCTGCTAAAAGATCATCGTTTCCTATATCATTATCACCATAAACCTTTTCTGCTTGTTGAAAATAACTACAGGAAGAATGATAAGCTTTTAAAAATATTGTTATCTTTCCCAAATTAACAAAGGTATTAACTATTTCCTCATAGTTATTATTTTTAATAAATATTACGTTTGACGATAAAAGATATTGCTGCGCAACAGGAAGATCTCCTTTATGCATGTATATAAGTCCTCTTAAATAAAGATTTCTAGCTTTTCTATATTCTAGGTTATACTTTTCTGCATAATAAAGAGACTTCTCTATATATTGCTCTGATATATTTAAATTATCATTTATAATATGAGATTCCGCTATATTTTCATAATATTTACATATTTTTTCTGCCTGAGTATCCTCAGATTCCATGAAATATTCTATAGACGTATTTAATGTCTCTGCCAAATATTCCAATAAATCCATACTAGGATTTGATTTACCTGATTCTACAAGACTTATCTGACCTGGAGTTATTCTATCTCCAGCTAGGTCTTTTAATGTCATATTTAGTTCTTTTCTTCTTCTTTTAATTTTTTCCCCCAAAGAAAGTATCTCCATAAGTATCTTCCTCGCTATTAATATAGTTAATTTTTTTTATAGTTTTCATAACCTCATTATAACATATTTTTTCAATTAGGATAAATTTTTTATAAAAGTAATTACATATTTTTTCAAATTTAATGTACATTTTTGTATTTATTGTATATAAAAAAGACTTGGGGCTTTCCCCAAATCTTTCTATCTCATTATTCCTCTCATATTTCCCATCATATTTCCTGCCATTCCCATCATATTTCTGCTTGTTCTTTTTAGCCTTCTTCTAGTTCCTCTGTCTAATTGAGGTACTATTAACATTCCAGCAGTTGCACCTATTATAGCACCTGCAGTAATACCTGATAAAAATCTATTGTTCATATTTTACACTCTCCTTTATTTATTTTTAATACTAAATGTAGGATATGCATTTTTGTAAAATATTAAACATTAAATTCATCCATAGCTTCATTTGCTAATTTATCACATCTATTATTATACTCATTATCTGAATGACCCTTTACTTTTATAAACTTAACAGAATGTTTTTTTAATAATTCATCTAGATTTTCCCATAATTCTTTATTCTTAACTGGAGATTTAGAGGCAGTTTTCCAATTATTCTTTTTCCAATTATCCAGCCATTTTTGATTTATAGCATTTATAACATAAGCAGAATCACTATAAACTTCTACACTGCAAGGTTCCTTTAATAAAGAAAGTGCTTCTACTACTGCAGATAATTCCATAATATTATTAGTTGTATCCTTAAAAGCCTTTTTTATTTCTTTTTTATGTTCACCATACATTAAAACTATTCCATAAGCCCCTATGGTATTTTCTTGACCATTTCCTCTACAAGCTCCATCAGTGTATATTATTACTTTTTTCATCTACAGATGCCACCTCCTCATAAGCTTTATCCTTTTCCTGTTTCTGCGCTTTTAAGTTGCTTTTTCCATCAGATTTTTTCTTTATAAAGCCTACAATATTATTAACAAATTTCATAAGAGTTTTTACATTTTCTGTTCCTATTATATTTGATATATATCCTATTACCTGTTTTACTAAAAATATTATATTCCCCTGTCCTTCCCAGTTTTCTAGAATAATCTCCTCTGGAACTTCCTCTATTATTTTATTTAATCCAAAAAACACCACAGCAAAATCATCAATTTTACCTATAAACGGTATAAAAGATGGAATTATGTCCACTGGACTAACAATATAACTTAATACTGATACCACAAGAGTTTTAGTTTTAACATCTACTCTCTTGTCTTTAAGTAATCTATATAATAGTACTGTTATATCTGGTATAAGCATAGAATACTCGAAAAATTTATTATACTTATTAGGTACTTTAATCTTTAAACTTTTTCTTGTGAGAGAGTAATTATCTTTCCTCTTATATATAGGTTTATATTTTTTATTTAAAGGAAACTTTTCTTCTTCAACTTCTTTGTCTTCTTTTTCATTTTCTTTAGAGTAAACTATATTATCTACAAAAACATCTATATAACCACTATATAGATTTATTTTTTCTATTTTAAAATAAGTATAAGGTATCTTTTTAGATAGTATATCCAAATCTATTCTTATATTTTCTTTTTTAACATATATACCATAGTCTTTAAAACTACTTAAAGATAGTTTTAAAGCTAATTTTTTTATTGTATCAATTATATGTAAATTCATAACCTTAACTTTAAATATTCTTATATTTAAAGTATTGTTATCCACACTTCCTAAAGCTAATTTAGCAAAAAAAGGTATAGAAATCCCCTTTGTATAAGATCCTTTTACCTCTATAAAATCCCCTAGAGAAATACTTTCAATATGTAATCCTGGAACTTTTAAATAATCCTTTATTAAAGTCATTATATCCACTTCTGTTAAAGTAACTTTTACAGATGACACCTTCATCCATTACTTCCCCCTCTACTCTTTCACTTATAAATAAGTATACACTAAAATTAATCATACTAAAACTAATATAATTATTACTAATAACTTTTAAGTATACCAGAAATTACTTTAACAATTTTTATGATAATCATTAGACTGATTTTTAAAAATATTATAGTATTATTGTACAAGTTTAAAAGAGATATTAAAATTCCTATTAGTTAGAAAGGAGTTACTTAATGAATAAAATTAAAAATAAGATTATTATTTTACCTATATTAACTGCTCTTTTATCTATAGCAGTTATGGTTTCTTTTAACTTCTATACTTCTAAAAAAACAAATAGAGACTATAATGAATTTTTAAAAGATCTAAATGCAAAAAAAGTATCTACAGTATACATGACAGATACCCCTACTATGAAAGTAAAACTAAATTCAAAGGAAATCTATGAAACAGATAATCCAAGATCCATTAATTTTAAGGAAAATTTATTAAAAAAAGGTGTGAAAATATCTGAAAGTTCTCCTACCACACCTAAAGAAGTAATTCCCCTATCCTTGTTTGTTCTTTCCGTTCTTTCTATAGTTTTTATTGGATTAAAGGATTCTGCTGTTTTTAAAAATAAAAAACTTTCCTCTGTGGATTCTTTAGATGCGGATGAAGTTGAAAATATAAAACTTGATTTTGACAGCGTTGCAGGAAATGAAGAAGCTAAAGAAAGTGTGAAAGATATAGTAGACTTTTTGAAAAATCCTGAAAAATATTCTTCTTATGGTGCTAGAATGCCTAAAGGAATTATTTTATATGGTGACCCAGGTACAGGTAAAACTTTAATGGCAAAAGCTGTTGCTGGGGAAGCTGGAGTTCCTTTCTATGCTATGTCTGGTTCTGACTTTGTCCAAGTATATGTTGGAGTAGGTGCCAGTCGTATTAGACAATTATTTAAAAAAGCCAGAAGTAAAGGTAAAGCTGTAATATTTATAGACGAAATTGATGCCATTGGTAAAAAAAGATCCAGTGAAAAAGCTGGTGGTTCTGAAGAAAGAGACCAAACTTTAAATGCTCTGCTTACAGAAATGTCTGGTTTTAATGAAAAAGAAGGTATTATTATAATGGCGGCTACAAATAGATTAGATATATTAGATGAAGCTCTATTAAGACCAGGTAGATTCGATAGACATATAGAGGTAAACTTACCAGATGTAGTAGCTAGGGAAAAAATCCTTAATCTTCATTTAAAAAATAAACCTATAGGTAATATAAATATTAAAGATTGGGCCAAAAAAACTGCTTATTTCTCTGGAGCTAAAATAGAAAATCTATTAAATGAAGCTGCTATATTAGCTTGTAAAGAAAATAGTGTTAAGATTGAAGATTATCATGTTGATAAAGCCTTTTCTGTAGTATTGGCAGGCTACGAAAAACAAAATAGAGATTATATAAAAAATAAAGATAAAAAAATAACTGCCTATCACGAAATAGGACATGCTTTAATTTCATCAATATTTTTACCTAAGGAAAAAATATCTAAAGTAACTATAATCCCAAGTACAAAAGGTGCTGGTGGATATACTTTAAGCATTCCTGAAGATAGCCTATATCAAAGTAAAGAATACTTAAGAAATAGAATAATGGTACTTTTAGGTGGACGTGCTGCTGAAGAAATTATATTTGGAAAAGATCACATAACCACAGGAGCTCATAATGACCTCCAAAGAAGTACATCTATTGCTTATAAAATGGTAACAGAATATGGTATGGGTGAAACCTTAGGCTTATTAAATATGGGAAGTTTAAAACATGAATTAAGCATAAATGAAAATGATATAATCAAAGAATGTAAATCTTTGATAGACAATATTTATAAAGATGTTAAAGATACATTACTAAAAGAAAAAGATCAGTTAGATTCATTATCTGAAAAACTGTTAGAAAAAGAAACTCTTTATGAAGAAGACTTTAAATAAGGAAATTACAACTTAAAAGGTAGTTATGCTACCCTTGGTTTAAAAAAGGGATATGTGGCTAGAAAAGCAACTCACTTCGATAAGAGATTCTAATTTGTTTTTTCTTAAAATATATGGTTCCAAATTAAACTCACTGAACGCTCAGACAATAATTTGGAACATACATATATTTTTAAAAAACAATTAAGAATCTCTAATCTTGTTCAAATGCTTTTTACACCACATATCCCTATTTTTTGAACCAAGGAAAGTTAATTTTTCTATAGTCCAGAGCTAAGTAAACGCCCTATTTTTAATAGGCTGAAGTTAGTATAATTCCTTAAAGAAGAGAAGATAGGAATATTAGAGCTGGTAGTCATCATTTATAAGAATTTTATATATTAAATTTGTTTTCGAATCTGTTCTCTATACTTTGTACTCTCTTCTCTAAATAAAAGTCCTGTTTACTTCACGCTTAAATATTAGTTCACAAATAAAGTATTCTTATTATTTTTCTAGATATCTATTTTTTCTAAAAATATTTCTTTGTTTTTAATATCTTATAAAAGTTATTATAATAATTTTCTACTAAAAAACACAAAAACAAAGAAAAAATACATCCTTGTGGCAAAATTTAAAATTCTTGTGATTTATAGTTACTTTTCTACCTAATTTTATGGTATTTTTAGGTATTAATTTCAATTTTAGACACTTTTCTTGTTAATTATATTATATCTATAGTATAATTAACCATATATAATAATAATTAACTATTTATAATAATTATTACCCTTATTACAATATAATTTTTACACAAGGAGATTTGAAATGAAATTTAATTTTAAAAGTATTAAAACTTTAATTTTATGTACTATTCTACCACTAACTATATTATCTATGGTTTTTTTATCCATTTTAAGTTATAGTAATTCTAAAAACATAATTTCCAATGAAATAGAAGATAAGATGAAATTCCAGACTAAAGCTATAAGTGAAAATATAGAAAAATCACTATTAACTCATAAAAAAATAGCTGAAACTCTTTCTAAAACTGTAGAATCTTCAAAGGATATTATGCCTAAAGATACTTACAAAAATATAGTTGGAAATTTTATAAAAACTAATGATGAAACCTTTGGAACAGGTATATGGTTCGAACCTTACAAATTTAATGCCAAAGAAAAGTTTTTTGGCCCTTATTGTTTTAAAGACGGTAATAAAGTAGTTTACACTGATAAGTATAGTACCGAATCTTATAATTATATGAATTATGATTGGTATAAATCAGCTAAATCTTCTACTGCTTCATGTGTTTGGTCAAAACCTTATTTAGATGAGCTTAGTAATATAACTATGGTATCGACTTCTGCTGCATTTAAGGATAAAAGCGGTAATCTTCTTGGAGTGGCTACTGCTGATATAAACTTAGATCGTCTACAAAAAATGATAGCTAATGTAAAGTTTGGTAAAACAGGCAAGGCTATATTATTAGATAAAGACGGCAATTATATAACTAATCCTAACAAAAGTAAGATTATAAAGATGAATATTACAAAAGAAACTGAAAATAGTTTATCAACTTTGGGAAAAGAAATGTTATCTAATAAAAAAGGAACAGATACATATAAAGAAGGAAATATAAAAAAATTAGTTTATTATGATTCTATACCTGAAACTGGTTGGATTATAGCTTTATCCATAGATCAATCAGAAGTTACTGCCCCTTTAAAACAACTTTTAATAAAAAGTATAGTGTTTATATTAATTGCTTTAACTCTAATAATTATATTTATTTTATGGTTTAGCAATTACTTAACTAAAAATATAAACAGGGTTAACATATTTTCAGAAACTATCTCTAATGGAGATTTAACTAAATCATTATCCATAGATAGCAAAGATGAATTAGGAGCCATGGGAAAAAATTTAAATAGTATGAAAAACACCCTAAATAATATAATAAATAATTTTAATATAAGCCTTAAAGATATAGTATCTATATCGGAAGAATTGTCTGCTAGTGCTGAGCAAACTCAAAGTGCTTCAGATCAAATAGCACAATCTATATCTGATATAGCAACTGGAAGTGAAACTCAGTCAAAAACTTCTCAGGATTCCGTTAAAAATTTAGAAGAAATATATAAAGGCATGGAACAAATATCTAACAATGTTCAATCCGTTACTAACTACTCCATGGCCACTTATAAAAAAGCTGAAGAAGGTAATATAACAGTGTCTACGGCTATAAATAAAATGAAAGATATAGAAGAAAGCGTAACAGACTCTGCAAATATTGTAAATACACTAGAAGAAAAATCAAATAATATAGACAATATAGTTTCCCTAATAACATCTATTGCAGATCAAACAAATTTATTAGCACTAAATGCAGCTATAGAGGCAGCCCGTGCAGGAGAAGCTGGGAAAGGCTTTGCTGTAGTAGCTGAAGAGGTAAGAAAATTAGCTGAAGAATCTTCTGCCTCAGCTGGAAGTATTGGAAATATTATAAAAGAAGTCCAAAATGATATTGCAAAAGTAGTTAACTCTATGAAAGTTGAAACTAATAATGTTAATGAGGGTATAGTAATAGTACAAAATACTAAAGGTTCTTTTGAAAATATATTATCTGATATTGATAAAGTCTCTAGAGAAATGCAAGATGTGTCTGCAGTAGTAGAAGAAATAACTGCTAGCACAGAAACTGTTGTAAACTCTTTAGAAAAAATAGACTCAATAATAAAAGAGTCCAGTAGTAATACGCAAAATGTTGCAGCTTCTGCTGAAGAGCAAACAGCTATAATGAAAGAAGTAGCTGAAGTTGCAACTAATCTTTCTCAAATGTCTTTAAAACTTGAAAAAGATATAAATATATTTAAAATTTAATAAGAAGTTGTATCAAGATAAGAGAATACAAATAGATTTAATTTTAACACCGCAATATGAAAAGTATATTCATAAACCACCTTATTTCGCTAAGAAGTTCTAAACTTGGCTACATTAAAATTAAATCTATGTTGAGACAGTATCTTATCTAGATAACAGAGTAGACAGAACAGAAAATATATAAAAAGATTTTGGACTCTCTAACCAAAATCTTTTATATCTACTTCCTGTTCTTTTTTTACTTCCTACTCTGTTATCTATATTTTATACTTTGTATCCTATGCCCTATACTCTATGTTCTGTACATTTTACTCTATACTCTATACTCTATCCTCTCTCCCCTGCGCTCTGTTCATTAAAAGAAATGTTACAATTACTCCTCCAATTAATCCACCGATATGTCCAAAGTTATCCACATTGGGGATAGAAAACCCTAATATTAAGTTAATAACTATAACTGATATTATATTATTTAAGAATTCTTTTCCTCCTTTTTTCCTATTTTTATAAGCTATTATCAAAGTAGCTCCTAATATACCAAATATAGCTCCTGAGGCTCCTATAGAAACTGAAGATGAAAATAAATAACTAAAATAAGAACTTAATATTCCAGATATAAAATAAATAATTAAATATTTTACTTTGCCAAAATATATTTCTACCAAAGGTCCTATAGAATTTAATGCATACATATTTAATGCTAAATGAATTAATCCTCCATGTAAAAACATTGCTGTTATTAACCTATAATACTCGCCATTATTTATAAAAGAGTTTACTTTTGCTCCTAAAAATATTAACACTCTAATATCACTGGTAAATATACTTCCTGATAAAAATGCTGTTATTAAGTACATAAAAATATTTATACCTATTATTATTTTAGTAATAGTTGACTTCTCATGGCTATTCATATTATTTTCATTATAATAAATATTTTCTCTTTGTTTTGGAACACTTACTATATCTTCTACAATACTTCTAGTCCCTTCTCCAGCATATACTATATTTCTATTATTGTAATCTAATATAAAAGACATATCTTTAATTAAATTACTATCTAAAAAATTAATTAAAGAATTATCTATTTCCTCATCTGTCAATATAGCTATGTTTAAATTTATCGTTTTGTCCATAACCAAAGACTGAATATACTCTTTTATATATTCTTTATTTAAATTTTTTATTGCAAAGTTACTAGAAAAAATTAATACATCATAAAAATCATCTTTATCTTTAACAGCTATCCAATTACTCTCTAGCCCCTCATTTGTATTTATCTCCATAACATTATAATTATTTATAGTCATAAGTTTTTCTATAATGTCTTTTATAAATTTATCTATACCAATCACTTCCTAATAAAAATAATAATTATTTTTAGACACCATTAAAAAATATTTCTTTATACTAACCAATATATATTATTATACATATAAGCACAACATATAATTCAAAATTATATGTTGTGCTTATAGTCATATTAACAACCTTTACATAACCATGGATTTTATAACTAAATTAGGATTTTTAAGCAGATTTATTTGATGAAAGTGTTTCATATTGTTATCTCTAAAAATCCTAATCATAGGTCTATCTGGGAAGCCCTTATTTTGGTTTATTACATATCCTTCTTCTCCATTTGATAATCTAATCCTACAACCTAAAGGATATATAGCAAAGGTATTTTTAAATGATTTAACCAAATCTTCATCAAACATAGTTCCTGAACCAGACAATATAAGCTCATAGGCATCATTAGGAGTAAATTTCTTTCTATAGCATCTATCATTGCTTATGGCATCATATACATCACATATAGAAACTAACTTTGCATATTTAGAAATATCCTTTCTTTTCAGTCCATATGGGTATCCCTTACCGTCTATTCTTTCATGATGTTGTTCTACTATTTTTATAACTGTATCAGACATTGTAAAATCTTTTTTTAGTATTTCACTACCATAAATAGGGTGTTTTTTTATTTCTATAAATTCATCATCTGTTAATGGACCTTTTTTATTTATTATTTTATTAGATATTCGAGTTTTTCCTATATCGTGAAGTATCGCCCCTATACCTACATCCTTTAATTCCTTTTCATTTAATCCACTAGATAGGCCTATAAATGTAGTCATTATACAGGTATCTAAACTATGTATATATGTATAATTATCATAGGTTTTAATATCATAAAGACTTCTATTTACATCCCCCATATCTATTATATAATCTATCATTTCTTCTACTTGATTAAAGGATTTTTTTAAACTTTTACCACTAAAATCATGTATATTCTTCATAATTTCAGTCATAGATTTCATAGTAGTTTGCTTAAGTTCCATTAATTTAGGATCATCTATTACTACATCTTCTAATCTTTCATCCTGTATATAAATATAAAAAACACCTAGATTTCTTAATTTTTTTATGTAATTTCCTGTTAACTTAATACCAGATTTAAGTAGAACTTGTCCATCTTCGGAAAAAATATTTCTTCCTAAAACATCATTTTCTTTAACTCTATTAATAAATTCAAGTCGCATTATCATAAACACCTCATAACCTATATTAATCCGCCTAAAAATATAACAAACATAATTAGAAAACATTGTTATTTATACTTTTTATTTATATATTATAAAACCCTTTCATAATAAAATTAGCTTATATATTAAAAATATATATTAAAAATAAATACTCTAATATATTCGTATAACTTTAAACAATGCTTAAGATACAATTTAAATATATGTATTTATTTACTTTTATTTCAAGGTAAGGTAAAATTATATTATCACATCTATATAGGGAGGTCTGTTTTGAAAAAAAAATTAATCTTAATAATATGTATTTTGTTTTTATTGTTTCTACCTCTAAGCTATAAATATAAAATTTACAAAAATAAAGACTTAAATTATGTAGTTGAACAACATATGACCCATGGTTTATTTAATAAATATAAAATGCATTCTATTAACAGCCTTAACCTAACTTTTTCTGACGGTAATATAGCTGTTGTAAAAGTCTATGGGACTAGTAATAGCTCTCCACATAAAAGTATATCCTACAATTTATTTCTTACTAAAAGCAAAAATGGAGCATGGAAAGTAAAAAAAATATATGAAAATCATAAATATTCAAAAGAAATAACTCCAAATATGCCTTAATCCTTTTTTTCTTTTATAAAACTATGCTTTATACAGTTTTCACATACACCTTCTATTTTTAAATGATGATCAATGTTAGAAAACCCAGTTTCTTTATTTACTATTTCATCAAGATGAAATAAAGGACATTCTATTTGTACCTCTTTATGACATACTTTGCACTGTATAGTGTGAGTATGCTTTTTTCTTTTAAACCTAAAATTATATTTTGAATTTCCTAAATCAAATTTTTCTATTAAATCCTTATTTTCAAAAACTTCTAGTGTTCTATATATAGTAGATAAATCTAAATTTATATTTTTTTCTTTTAATTTTTTGAATATACTCTCCACATCTAAAGAATAGGTCGTTTCTATAAGTATACTTAAAATATTTATCCTACCTTTTGTTATCTTTAAATTATTTTTCTTCAATAATTCCTCTTCTATCATAATTATCACCTTATGATAATAATACAATAATTAGTAAACATAACTCAATACTTATTGATAATTTTAAAAAAATAACATTTTCAAACCAAATAATAGTAATATTATTCCTCCTATATAATCTGCATAACTTGAGATTATAGATATTTTTTTAATATATTTAGATAAAATAACTCCTAAACTACAGATTATTGCAGCAATTAATCCTATAAATAAAGAACTCATAAATAAATAAAATAAATTACTAATATAAGTTAAAGTCGTAAAACCTATAATTAAAGCATCTATACTAACCGAAATACCTAATATAAAATACATGCTTTTATTTAAAAATATACTTTTTTCTTTTTGTTTAAAACCCTCTAGTATCATTAGTATTCCTACTATTATTATTATTAATCCACCTACAATAGTTGGCATGGGAAATATATATTTATTAAAAATAACCCCCATATAACCGCCTAAAAAAGAAAGAAAAAACTGAAAAAATCCAAAGGAAAAGACAAAAATCATAATTGATTTTAAAGTAATACTTTTATTTATACCTATACACAGTATTACTCCAAAAGCATCTAAAGAAAGTGCTAACCCTAATAAAAAAAGCTCTTGTACTTCCATCATATCCCCCTATTAATATTAAATAATAAATACATTCTTAATTATTTATATATATAAAATACTACTTTTATAACGAGCAAAGTTATTTAATAAACAACTTAATTTTTTATAAATTAACTCTATATCTATAAAATAAATTCTTAAGAAAATTTAAAAATATATTATTTAAAATATTTATAGAGGGATACACACAGATTTTTATTAGGACTTAATCTATTATTTTTAAAGATTAATTACTTAATTGCTAACAACCTTATCTATTTTTTTAGGATCTAAAAATTTTATTTCATTAGAAATTATTTCTATTCCATACTTTTTATTACCATTTTTATCTTCATAATTTCTAGCTTGTATTCTTCCTACAACACTAATTAGTTTACCTTTTTCCATATACTTATGTATAGCTTCTGCATGTCTTCCCCATACAACGATAGGTATATAATCAGTTTTAGAATTTTCTTTGTTGTAATATCTATTTACAGCTATTACAAATCTTAATAAAGAAACATCTCTATCCTCTATATACTTAAGTTCTGCATCTTTAGTTAATCTGCCTATGAGCATAACTCTATTCATACTACTACCTCCACAATAACTGTTTTTTACTATTTATATTTATATCCATTGTTAGAGATAATAATCAGAAACAACTATTAAAGCTATTAAATTTTTAGTTTATATCCATTTTCTTTAAGCCAATTTCTTCTTTCCTTGCAATCTGGAATTATACTTTCAACTAAATCCCAAAAATCCTTAGAGTGGTTCATATGTACTAAATGGCAAAGTTCATGAACTACTATATAATCCAAAATTTCTAAAGGAGCCATAACTATTTTATAATTGTAATTTATATTTCCTTTAGAAGAACAACTTCCCCATAAAGTTTTTTGATTTTTTATTACTATATTTTTAGGTGCAACTTTTAATATATTAGAATAATAATCCGTTCTTTCTTTTAATACATTTATAGCCTGCTCTTTATAAAATTTTTCTAAATTATCTTTTATTATCACTTCTCTTTTATCTTTTAAAATACCAGAATTTATATAAATAATAAATTTATTATTATTTACTTCTAATTTAAAATATAAAGACTTTACCTCTTTAATTTCTAAATAATACAATTGACCTAGATAATAATATCCATGAAAATTTTCTACTTCTTTAAGCTTTTTTATTTTTTTTATAATCCATTTTTCCTCTTTTTTTAGAAGCTGCTCTATTGTGTATTCATTAGTTCTTAAAGGTGCTGTAACTTCTATAACAAATTCTTTGCCAATTTTTATGGAAATAGTTTTTCTTTTTTTAGTTTTTAAAATATATTGAAACCTTTCTCCCATTAAAATTATATCTTTCATTTTATATCCTTCTTTTATCTTAAATAAAAAAAGTGTCTGAAAATAGATTTTATTTTGAGACACCTTTTTGTCTATGTTAAATATTATATTCTATTTTCCATGAATCTAGAGGTATTACTGCTTTTTCCTTAATTTGTAATGGAAAAGCAAAATTGCACACTTTAGCTTTCATTGGACTAACCTTTAGATCCTCTAGTTTAAATACTTCTGAAACAACAAAATTACCTTTTTCATCTTTAATGGTCATAGGTAATTCTTCTATATTTATTCCTTTATTGCAACCATTTCTAACAACTATAGTAACTAATAAATGACCATTTTCATTTATACCTATACTAAATTTTGAAAAGCTTACTTCTCCTTCTTTTAAATCTGGAAGTCCATCTAAAAAGTCTGTATAAACTTTTTTACTTTCAGCATCAATTCCATCTGGTAAATTCTCAATATCCACTGTTAAATTTCTAACAGCCTTTAAAGAATTATCAAAAACTAATTTCCAATCATCTACAGGTATTTTATCTACAAACACATTTTCTTTATCAAAATATAAAACACAAGGCCTAGCGCAATAAGATGGAATGTTTCCCATTGATTCTAAATCAAAAATTTGAGACGCTAAAAGCTCTCCCTTAGAATTTATTATTTTAAAAGGAATCTTTTCAAAATTTATTTGTTTTTCTATACCATTTCTCAAATAAGCCTTAACTTCGTACTTATCTCCAAGGTCATAAGCATATATACCTGCTACATTAACTTCTCCTTCTTTTATAGGAACTAATTCATCTAGTTCTTCTTCTAGTATTTCCTTTTGTACTTTTGACATTACTTCCTGATCTTTTTCTAATAATGATAACTTTATATCTAAAGCTTCTTCTTTATTAACTTCTTTTTGCTGCTTCATCTAAATTCCTCCAAATATAATTTATATTACAAATTATATTATAATATGTACAAATTTCTAAATCAAACTTAATTTGAAGTAAAATTATATATTTAATTAAAATTATATATTTTCTATTTTTTAAATAAAATTAAATTTCTTAAATAAAAATTTATAAACTGTATAAACTATAGATTGAGGTGATAAAAATGATAAAGAATAATAAAAAATTGTTATTTACCACTGGTCTATTAAGTTTATCTTTACTTTTAGGCACTGGTTGTACAAACAAAAGCGCAAAAAATCCTCCGGCAAACAATGCTACTAAAAATGTAACTGAAAAAGCAGAGAATACGACTAAAAGTGCAGAGGAAAAAGCAAAAGAGAATACAACAGCAGCAAACGGGGATTTATCTAAAAGATCTCAAAAAATAGCAGATGAATTAGTTAAGATAAAAGGTATAGAAAAAGCTAGAGTAGTTATATCTGAAAGAAGAGCTCTAGTAGGAGTTACCATTCCTAATTCTGCTGAAGGAAAAATGACAAGTGACTTAAAGAAAAAAGTAGACGAAACTGTGAAAAAAACAGATAAAGAAATAGATACTGTAGCTGTATCTGCAGATGCAGACGTATATGATAGAATAACTAAAATTGCAGATGGTATCAAAGAAGGAAGAGGAATTCAAGAATTTGGTACTGAATTTAAAGAATTATTTAATAGAATAATTCCACAATAAAAGGAAAGTGCTTAGCACTTTCCTTTTATTGCACTTTTGTTTGTTTTTTCTTCAATTTATAAATTAACTATACACTAACTTTTTTATTTGTATAATAATCGTCTTTATATTTAGTATGCTTAGATTCATTTTCAGCTTTATTACTTGCAACTAAATAGAATATACCTCCAAGTAAAAACCATGTTAATATTATTCCCCATTCATAAGGCCAGCTAAGTCCTGATGGTAAGCCTGGCATAAACATTAAAAGCATTCCTACACATAAAACTATAGCCATAGTTCCTACAAATTTAGGATGTTTTACTTTATAAGGTCTTTCCATATTAGGTTCCTTTTTTCTTAATACTAAGAAAGATATAGAAACAAGTAAATAGGATATCAATATACCAAATCCGCCTGCATTGCTAAGCCATACTAGCATCTTCTCTCCAAACAATGGTGCAATACTTGATACTAATCCTATTAATATTACAGCGTTAGTTGGTGTTTTATATTTAGGATGTATTTTAGCTAAAAATTTTGGTAACATTCCAGCTTCTGCCATAGAATATATTGCTCTACTTCCTCCCATAAAGAAGGAATTCCAGCTAGTTAAAATACCTCCTATACCAGCTAGTATCAATATTTTTGATGCTACCACACTATTTCCGAACATCTTTTTCATAGCATCTGCAGCTACTAAGCTTGAACTATTTATTTCATTAGAATTTAATGCTACTGATGTACTATAAATTATCATAGCATACCAGATCACTGCCATAATTACTGACAAAATTATTATTTTCCCTATTTTTTTAAAGGGTACATTTATTTCTTCTGCTGCCTGTGGTATTACGTCAAAGCCTACATACATAAAAGGAGTCATTATAGCTACTGCTAAAATTCCCTTTCCCGAACCTCCTGTAACAAATGCAGGTGACATATTTTGTATACTTCCATTAAATAAGCTTCCTGTAAACAATGCAATTCCTACACAAGCAATCATAAGTGTTACTACACTTTGCATAAAAGCTGCTGGTTTTGCTCCAAAGTAATTTACTATTGTTATTATTATGGCACTTATAGAGCCTATTAATGCCCAAGAAGCATAAATATCATACCCTGCGATTGTATACATATAACCTTTCAAATAAGAAACAGAAAATAAATTTTCTAATACTGAAGGGAATGCAACTGCTTCAAAGGCTACAACAGAAATATATCCTAAAATCATTCCCCAAGTACATATAAAAGCTGCTTTCTTGCCTAATGCTCTATAACTAAATACCAAATCGCCCCCACACTTTGGCATAGCTGATGTAAGTTCTGCATAGGTTAGCCCTACAAATAATACTACGATTCCGCCTATTACAAAGGCCAATATAGCACCCATGCTTCCTGCTTTCTGTATCCATTCACCTGTTAATACAACCCAACCCCAGCCAATCATAGCTCCAAAGGCTAAGGCCATAATATCCTTTTTCGATAGAACCCTTTCAAAATTTTGATCACTGCTACTGACGTCATTTCCCCTAGACATAATGATCCCCCTTTAATTTATAGTTAATTTTTTAATATTTTAATAATAAGATTATTTAACAATATTATAAGGTATAAGTTACAACTT
The DNA here is from genome assembly GCF_001889325.1 of Clostridium sporogenes. Taxonomy (NCBI): domain Bacteria; kingdom Bacillati; phylum Bacillota; class Clostridia; order Eubacteriales; family Clostridiaceae; genus Clostridium; species Clostridium sporogenes. The sequence continues at coordinate 1,846,667 of NZ_CP013243.1, forward strand.
GCAACTTAACCATCAGTGATGTTGTTACTTCATTATAATGTTTTCAATAGTAAACTGTCAACATATTTTCCAATATTTAATATTTAAGTTATTTTACACTATAAAAACTTTACTTTTGTTAATAAATTTGCTTAAATTTTACCAGTTCCTAGGCTATAAAAATTTATGCATTTATCCATTTCTGAATATATATACACATATTTTTTTAAACTTTTAAATAAATTTCTTAATAAACCTCTGTTTATACTTAGGGAAACCTTATTGCCTAATAATAAAAATAGCCTTTGAAATCTAATTTATAGAATTTTACAAACTATAAATTTAATTTTAAATAAATAAAAGCTATGAAATTTAGGTTTATCCCCATTAATTTCATAGCTTTTATTGGCTTGTTTTTATTTCTGAATTAATAAAAAATATTTAATTTTAATATAACAACACTCTCTTTTATTTCTAAATGGCCTTTATAAAAATTTATACTCATATATTTTATGAGAATTGTTTTTAACTTTACTGTTAATCCCTAAGAGTGGCTACTATTCTATTGGTATTTTCAATCATAGAAAACACTTTTTCTATGGTTTTAACAACTATGTCTGATTGAGCTATTAGTTTTCCTGCACAGCCTTCCTCACCTATTACAGCTATAGAAAGAGCGGCTGCCTTAAACATTTCTATATCATTCATCCCATTACCTATTACCATAGTTTCCTCTGATCCTAATTTTTCTACAAAGGATTTTTTATAAAAAGTAGCATTACCTTTAGGAAAAGTTTCTACACTTACTGGTAAACCTTCACATTGCTTTTTAACATTTCCATAAGTATCTGCAGTTATTATGTATACCTTTAATTTTTCACTTATTTTTTTTAAGTTTTCTTTTGTTTGAGAGGCCATAATTCCATCCTCTGCTACTGTTCCATTATAATCAAAAACAATATTTTTAATATTAAGGTTATCTCTACCTGGAATTTCTACAAAAATCATTCTATACCTACTTTCTTTCACATCTAATGTACTATGACACAAGATACTGTAATTTATAATTATATAACTTTAAGCTAAGTTCTATAAGAAAACTATTCAATAAGATTTAATTTTTATATTTCATTTTATCCATAAATTCCACTTATATAATTTTTTGTTTCCTCATTTTGGGGACTATTAAATACTTTCTCTGTTTCTCCCATTTCTATTACTTCTCCATTTAACATAAAAATGGTATTATCCGAAATTCTTTTGGCCTGGGCTAAATTATGGGTAACTATTAATATAGTATATTTTTTCTTTAATTCTAATAAAAGCTTTTCTATTATAGCCGTATTTTTTATATCTAGAGCAGAACAAGGTTCGTCCATTAAAAGTATTTCTGGTTCTGGAAGTAAAGCCCTTCCTATACATAATCTTTGTTGCTGTCCTCCTGATAATTTTAAAGCAGACATATTTAAATTATCCCGTACTTCATCATATAAACCCACTAATTTTAATTTTTCTTCTATTATCTTGTTTACTTCAGATCTATCTTTTATTCCATAATACTTTAAAACATAATTAAAATTTTTGTATATAGAAAAAGGAAAGGGCGCTGGACTTTGAAATACACAACCAATTTTTCTCCTTAAAAGCTCTAATGGAATACTTTCTGTGTTCTTTTCATTAAAGTAAATGTCACCTTCTATTTTAAAATTTATCTCTTCTTTTATTATGCCATTTAAAGTCTTAAGCAATGTAGACTTACCACAGCCAGAAGGGCCTATTATGGCTGTTACCTTATTCTTTTTTATATTTAAATTCAAATTTTTTAATATGTGATTTTTATCTAAATATATATTTAAATTATTTGTCTCTAATATATTCAATTTACACCCTCCTTCTTCTTACAATTAGCATAGATAAAAAATTTAAAATTATTAATATGCTCATTAAAACAAAAGCCGTTCCATAAGCATTCTCCATAGATATCCCCTGACTTATTAATATATAAAGATGATAGGATAAAGCCATCACTGGTGACATTATAGAATTCGGTGTTGGTGCTGAAATCACAGCAGAGGTTAACATAATAGGTGCTGTTGCCCCCATAGCAAATCCACCAGATAACATTATTCCAGACACTATCTCTTCTACACACTGAGGCAATATTATTTTAAAAAAAGTATAGGTCTTATCTATACCTAAAGAATATGAGGATACTATTAATTTTTTATCTACTTCCTCTATAGCCTTTTCCGTAACCACTTCTATATATGGAAAAATCATTATGGACAAAGTTATAGCTCCTGCTAAAAGAGATACTCCTAAATCTAAAAAGAATACCAAAAATGAATATCCAAACAAGCCTAAAACTATGGATGGAATGCCGGATATGGAATGTATTATTATATGTATTATACTATCTATTTTTTTATTTTTATTGTATAAAGTAAGATAAACTGCTGTAGATATACCTAGTATTGATGCAGTTATGGAACTTATAAACATAAGTAATAGACTTCCTACTATAGCTGGAAATATTCCCCCTTCTTTCCCTAGGGGCATACCCTTTGGGTTATCTAATAAGAAATCTTTGTTTATAGTATGTATACCATTTTTAATCACATAAGCTATTATAAAAAAAACTATAAATACTACTAAAAAGGTACTTAAAAAATACCAAAGTAATAATAAAATATCTTTTAAGGATTTTTTCATACAAGTCACCTTTTCTACAAAATTATTAAATAAAATTATTGTTGTATATTTTTCTTTAGCATATAAAATATGGAATTTATAATAAAGAGCATTATCATAAGTATCAATCCTGATGCAAAAAGTCCATTATAATGCATACTACCTACCTGAGCTGAACCCATTTCTAGGGCTATTAAGGAAGGTATAGTTTCTCCTTTACCTAATAGTTTTGGCATTAATGGACTATTACCTATAACCATCATAACTGCCATAGTCTCACCCATACCTCTTCCTACTGCTAAAATTATAGAAGCTAATATTGCTTTTTTAGATGCTGGAATTATCAAATTATTCATCATATACCATTTTGATATACCTAAAGACTTTGAATAAAGAAAATATTTATCATAAACTTTTATCATAGTATCAGTACAATTAGATATTATAAAGGGAAGTATCATAATGGCTAAGACTATGGCTGCACTTAAAATACATTCTCCAGATGAAACACCTAATCTTCTCTCAAAAAATTTTACAACTACAGAAAGTCCAATAAAGCCATATATTACAGATGGAATTCCTGACAACATATCTATCATAGGTTTTAAAATATTTCTTAATCTTTTTAAGGCTATATTAGCTAAAAATATAGAAGTACCTATTGCTATAGGCAGGGCTATTATTACTGCTAAAAAAGTTATATATATAGTAGATACTATAAAACTTAGTATAGATAAATTAGGCGGCTCTCCTAAGGGGTCCCATACACTTTTAGTTATAAAGTCTATAAAGGATATATTTTGGAATATATTTAAGCTTTCTTTCAATATGAATATAAGTATCAAAGATAAAATTACTATGGATAGAAATGTAAAAAATTTTATTATGTAATAAAAAAGTCTATCCCAAAATTTATACAAAATTTTCACCTCCTTAATATATCCTATAGCATCACCTAAAAACATTGGTATTTCATTCTTCCATACATAAACTTTATATAAAAATTATTTAAATAGGATAAGAAGTCCTAATCCATTTTAAAATATATGCATTAATCATAAGTTTAAAATAACTTATATAATTAACATACAAATTAAAACAAATAAGAACTTCTAAAAAACCTAAATTTATTTTATAGAAACAAAACCTGATTCATCAATTATTTTTAAGCCCTCCTCAGATTTTAAGAAATCTACAAAAGTTTGTTCTACTCCTGTAAGTTTACCATCTTTTATAAGTAAAAGTGGTCTAGCTATCTTATATTTTCCACTAGATATATTTTCTTTTGTTGGGGCTATATTATCAACTTCCATTGGTATTAACTTACCCTTATTTTGATCTACAAGTCCTACTGAAGCATATCCTATTGCATCCTTATTTTCTATAACCTTTTGAGTTAATGCTCCCATAGAGGGCGCTTGTACAGCATCTTTGCTTACTTTTTTATCTCCCATAACAGCCTTTTGGAATACTTTTGCGGCGCCGCCACCAGCATCTCTAACTACAAGTACTATTTTATTAGCTGGAAGTGACGGATCTACATCTTTCCAAGTTTTAGCTTCACCAGAAAATATTTTTTGAATTTCTCCTGAAGTAAGACCTTTTTTATTTTTTAATATTGGATTCTGTGGATTAACTGAAAGGGTTAATGCATCATATCCTAGTTTTATTTCATTGTATTCTTTCATTTTAGCCTTTTCATCTTTACTAACTTCTCTAGATATTAAGCCAAAATTAGCTGTTTTTTCTAAAGCAGCCTTTACTCCTGCTCCAGAACCTCCTGAAGATACTGCTAACTCTATATTTTCATCTGGAAGTTTATCATTCATTTTTTTCCATGTACCATGTTTAGATTTTAAAGTATCCCCTGCTTTAGAAACTACTGGAGCTAAAGTTGAAGAACCTATGCACATTATTTTGCCTGATTCTTTTTTTGAGGATTCTTCATTGCTATTAGAAGTTTGTTTACTTCCACAGGCAGTAAAAAGTAACGCAGATGTTAATAAAACACCTAACAATACACTGAGCTTTTTTTTCATAAATATTCCCCCCTCGTAATATTACCTATTAAGTTAATATATGTTAAATACCTGTCTCACATAGTATTTTAGCATAATATTTACACCATTAGTTATATTTTTACAAAGTTCCCCATAAATTTTATTTATACTAATTGTTGTATCTATTTGTTTTATTTATATGCTTTTTATTATATTTATCTAATAAAAATATATTTTATTTCACAGATAATTTTAAAATACAAAAACTTAACTGATAAGATGAATAAAAAAGAGTTCAAATAAAATTCTAACTTGAATATATTTTAAGAAGATTTACTAATATAAATATTAAATAAAAAAGATATAGAATAAATAACCTTATAAACTATAAATTCTATATCTATATTATTTTATTTAAATATTAATGTTTTAAATTTAATATACTTTAAATCTCATTATAACCGGTTCTTTTATTTCCTTTCCTTTAATATCTTTAATAGGTTTACTTATAACTAAATAATATAATCCACCTCTTTTATATAGAGTTTTTTTCGTTATTATTATATTTTTACCTTCATTAATATTTACATCTATATCTGTTACTTTATTGAATGAACTATCCATTACATAAACTTGATCTTTCAAATTCTCTGGATTTATAGCCCTATTAAAACTAATCTTCCAAATCTTATTACGTGGAACTTCTTTTGCTTGTCCCCAGTCTTTATAGGAAGAAAAAATTTCATTAAACTTTTCTTTATTTTCTACTTCATAGGTTATTTGATCTAATTTCATTTTTTCATCTTTAGAAAGATCCTCATTATAATAGGTTAAGTACCCATTTGAATAATGTAAATTTTCTACATGATTGTCCAAAATTTGTTCTAATTCTGTACCATCATTCTTTACTTTATATAAAGTTCCTTCATCTGAATAATTACTAAAATATATATAGTCATTGTAGTAAACCAAATTTACAGCTCTATCCTCTGTAAGCATTTGATTATTACTTCCATCTATCTTCATTTTATAAAGATTATAATCATCTTCATTGTTACTATAATAAATATAATCTAAATCTTTAACTACATAATCTGCTTTGTGTAAATATTTAAAAGAATTATCATTACAAACAGGGAAATCAGCTTTAACCCAGTAATGATCCTTTGCAATATCTGCATCTGACATATTGAAATATTTATAACGAACATAGCCGCTATCTGGCACTGGATCATTCCAAGTAGCATCTACTTGATAGTTCTTACCATTTATTCTTACTATATTCCAAGCATGGCTAACACCATTACCGCTTCCAGTTACCCTTATAGTATAAACCCCTACTTTATTTAATAGAAGCTGCATAGCTTTGGCATAACCATCACATACAGCGAAGTTATTTACAAGACATCCATAGGAAGTAAAAATTAACTCTGAACTAATATTTCCATTTAAGGCCTCTTCATCATATTTAGTATTTAAAACTATATAATCATGAATAGCCATTTCTTTTTCAAGTTCAGACATATCTGCAGTTACCACATTATTTGTTATAGATTGTACCTTAGTATCCAATTGTTGTTTCATGGTGTTTATTGTTTCTTTACTCTCTCTATATCCTAATTCTAATACTCCATTACTCCAAAATGAACATTTCTCATAATCAAAATAAAATATTTCTGGATGATCATCTAAAACTTTTTCTAAAACCTTAAAAACCTCATCCGCATTTTTAGAATAAGCAGATGTATCTACCTTATCTTTTAAGTTTATAAGTCCATTTAAGATATTATCATAAAGATACTTATCATATGTTACCGTTGTAGAATAGGAACGCTTTTCTACATCCGGTGCTGGATATTTTTTTATATTATCCGCTGCTAAAACATTACTAACATTTAGAGAAAATATAAGAATAATTAAATATAAAATTTGTCTTGTTCTTTTCATAAACCTACCCTCACTTAACTATATAAAACCTAAATTTTAGATTTTGTATAGTAATCTTTTATTTAACTTTTATTAAATTTACAATAAAATATATTTTTATTTAAATAACTTCTTATTTTATATGTTAATTATCGACTATTTTATATTTTTTTTAATACATTTTACGATATATTACTGTTCTATTTTGGTAATTTAAATATTAATATATTTATTTCCTAGGAAATCATAATATTCTTTGGTTTTATTGTATAATTGTGAATGATATAAAAACTACTTAAAAGCAAAAGAAAATCCAGATTATAATTCTGAAAATAATGATAAAATAGATGATTTTATAAATATATTAAATACATTATTTTATAACTTTTTTGAAAAAAATTAATCTCCATACTTCGCTAATTATCAACATAAGTTATAAAGGATATTAGTAAATATTTTTTATTTTTGGTATAATAATATTTAGAAATTTACATTGAGGGAGGTAATAAAAATAAAGAACAAAAGAATTGTAGCTATGGATTTATTAAGAGCTTTATCTACCATAGCAGTTATATTAATTCATGTAACAGGCACTATATTATATAATAGCAATAATAGAAGTTTAACTTATAATTCTTCCCTTGTTTTAAACCAGTTAACAAGATTTTCAGTACCTGCTTTTATATTTTTATCTGGTTTTGGACTAGCCCTAAGCTATAAAAAGGAAAGTAAATACCTAGTCTATTTAGGCCATAGACTAAAAAAAGTAGTACCAGACTACTTTGCATGGTATATTGTATATATTTTTCTACTAGAAGATATAAACCTAAGTTATCATGATAAAATAATTAGCATTTTTCATGGGACACTATACTATCACTTTTATTTTGTTCCTATAATAATTATATTATATTTAATATTTCCTATATTTTATAATTTTTTCAGAACTAAATTGGCATTATTTATTACCTTTTTTCTGAATATGGACATATATATATTACTTAGATATCCTAATATACCAAAAAGTATTAGTGAAAATTTAACTAGAGAAAGTGTAGTTAGCTGGATATTTTATTTTGTTTTAGGAGTTTATTTTTGTAGTAATTATGATAAAGTACATATTTTTATAAAAAAACATAGAAACAAATTACTTTTTCTATTGTTATTATCTACATATATATTATTAAAAGATACATTTTTATGTTTAAAAGCAAATAATGATTTAGATTATGGAACAACTTTTATAAGACCTTCTGTTATGTTATTTAGTACATTTTTCATATTATACATAATGAGTTTTAATTTTAATGATTTAAGTTTTAAAAAAATATTCTATATGATATCAAAACATTCCTATACAATATATTTATCCCATCCTTTACTGCTCTATTGGTTAAAAAAATATTATATTGAAAATAAATATATAATAGGAAGCTATAAATTCTTTATAATTGTTTTTTTTACTTGTTTTATCGGAGGTCTTTTAATATCAATATTAATAAATAAATTTAAAAAATTATTATAAAACATGGGCAGATACAATTTTTGTATCTGCCCTTTAGTATTCCCCTTAGTTACCTCTTATTTTTTAATAATATATACACCTTTAGTTAATTGGTCCATTGTATAGTATAGTTAACATGATATTCATCTGGTGAACTTGTTATCCATTTCAATGCACCTACACTATTATTATTTGCAACCTTCTCTAATTCAGTACTTAATTCTTTTTGCGTCATTTTAAATCCTTTAATTCTTAAACTTAATGCTAAGTTCTTCTCTTTTAAAGCTTTTAAAATTTCTTCATCCAATTCATCCTTAGTTGTAACTTTTTTAATTAATTTTCCATCTGCTGTATACTCATCTACATCCATATTATTATATGAATATTTTGTAGCTGTGCATGTTGGATAATTTTGTTCAAAATTTCCTCTTTTGTGATCTTTATTAAAAATACTATCAGGAATATTAAAATAAGTATGATTAACTGTTGCCATAGAATTAGTATTTTTATTTACACTTTCAGCACCATTTCTATCAGAAACTGGATCATCCCATGTAGCATCTAGATTGTACCATTCATTATCTAATTTAACCATATTCCACGCATGTCCACCACCATCTTTACCATTATGTACAGAAACCCCTGTAACATATTTACATTCTATACCTGCTGCATTTAACAATTCATACATAGCCTTTGCATAGCTTTCACAAACACCAATACCTTTTGCTAAAACACCATAAGCATTATGATCTTCTGCTAAAATTATTCCCTTATTGTAATTGTCTATATTATATTCTGCATTTTTAACTATATAATCATGTAAAGCTAATTCTTTCTCTGCATCAGACATACCTTCTTTTATAACATTCTTTATAATTTCTTGTACCTTAACTTTTACTGCTGTTTTTTCCATTTCCATGGTAGCTTTATCTAATTTATAAGTTATAGTTAAGTTTATTGTTTTCTCAGAACTACCTTGATATCCTGAAAGCTGGCCTCTTACACCTGAATAACCATAATTGATTTCTGGATATTCTAGAACTATCTGATTTAATATATCTAATTTATAATCCTTATCATTATAATTTGATATTTTTATAGATATATTAGTTTGAAACTTTTCTAAAGCATCTTTTATTATATTGTAAAATTCTTCTTTATTATTAGCTACTAATTCTTTTAAAGCTTTAACTTTTAAATTAAATTCTTTAGTTACACTCTTTCCATTTTTACTTATAGTAGCTGTTAAAACTACATTAGCATCCGCTTGTCCTATATTAGGTCTTTTAACTTTCCCTGTATTATCTATTATAGCTTCATTACTGGACTTCCATATTATATTGGCTCCATCTAAAGAAGTCTCTAAGCTAATATCTTTCTCTATACTATTTATGTTATCTATTTTTAAAGAATCACTTATTAATTTTAGATTATCTTCTGTTTTAGCTTCATTAGCCTTAACTACAACATTAAATTCTTTATTCTTTTTTACAGTGCCTCTCTTTACTACAGCTGTTAATGTTATATTTTCATCTTTATTTGTCCTTTTAACTACACCTGTATTTGAAAGAATATCATTATTGCTTGATCTCCATTCTATATCTACCTTATTTTTCTCATCTCTTGTAGGTAATTTTATATTATCAACTACAGAATTAAGATTACCTTCTAATTTTAAATCTTTTAGTGAAATATCCACAAGTTCTTCATCTGTAAATTCTTTAGCTTTAACAGTTATAACAAAATTCTTTGTGTCCTTAGCTTCACCTTTTGATAAAGTAGCTGTTAAAGTTATTATAGTATCACCTTCTGTTGCCTTAGGTCTTGTAACTTTACCTGTATTATTTACTATATTTACATTAGTAGATTTCCAATCTATTTGTACACCATTTTCTCCCTTAATAGGTAAATTTAAATCCCCTATTACATTATTTAAATCTCCTAAATCTAATTTGGCTTTTTCTTTTTGAACTAAATTAGCATAAACTGTTTTAATTTCTTCTTTATTATCTATATTGTCTACATTTACTTTAAAGAAATCAGATACAGATTTTTTACCATCACTAGCTGTAATAATTATCTTAACCTGACCTTTGAATTCTTGTTTTGTTTTTATAGTTATATTACTATCTTTAACCGTTACCTCTGCTTTATCTTTGTTTTCTCCGTCTATTGTAGCAGTATAGGTTAATTTATCTCCATCAGGATCTTTAAAAGCTATATCAGATTGATTTCCATCATTATTTAAATCCTTAAGATTAACTGTAATTTCCCATTTATTTTTAGTTATATTATATATACTTTTATTTAAAGTTCCCGTTGCTATAGGAGCTTTATTTTCTGGTTTTGGCTCTGGCTTATTGGGTTTTAGTTCTGGTTTGTCTGGTTTTGGCTCTGGTTTATCTGGTTTTGGTTCCGGCTTATCTGGCTTTGGTTCTGGTTTTTTCTTTATATATTTATTTATATCCTCTGTTATACTTTGAGGTATAACAACTTTTCCGCCAACAGCATTTACTTCTGTCATTCCTTTAATATTATCTTTTATATATTTTAAAGCCTTTTCTGTATCCTTTGAATCTTTTGTATCAGTTAAAATTAATGGTGCACTAAATTTTCCTGCTAATACAGAGGCTACTAAAGCATCTGCATAGCCTTTCCCCGTAGAATTGGCTATGTATAAATGGGTATCAGATTTAACATTAAATTCTTTTAATATTTTTAAGTTTGTTTCAAATCTATTTGCACCACCATCAACTCTTCTACTAGCTCCAATACTATTGTAAATTTTATCAGATATAACATTCTTAGTTCCTATTACTGTAGCTTTTGAATTATGCTTTTGTATAAATTCTGTAGCAGTTTTTCCATTATCTTTAGATACTATCAAAAGTATTTGTCCATTAGCTGCTGCAATTGGAGCTGCTGATAAAGCATCAGAAAAACCATCCTTCCCGTTTACTACCATAACCTCGCTAGTATCTACTCCTAGTTTGACCATCTCTTCAGCTACACTTAAATTAGTTTCAAATCTGTCTTTACCTTTTAATTCTATTAATTTATAACTATCTTTAAGTTCATTTCTTATTTTAGAAGATATAGATGCCTCTCCACCTATAACATAAATATTTTTAGCTTTTAATTTTTCTATAGTTTGTCTTGCATTATCATTTAAATTATTAGGATTAGTTAAGATTATTGGTGCATTTAATCTTTTAGCAAGCACAGAAGCACTTAAAGTATCTGCATAACCTTCACCAGATGCAAGAACAATATTATCAGACTTTGTCCAATTAGATGTAGCTAGTTTAGCAGCCGTTTCGTATCTATTATTTCCCTCAAATCTTTTTACTTGTCCATCATAAGCTTTTACATTACTACCAATAATATTAGTTTGCAAAACTAAAGCTAGAATGGTTGAACTGGCTAAAACTCTTTTAAATTTTTTCATATATAGCCCTCCCCTTGTAGTTAACTACAAAAATTTATAAAATCTTCTCCATAAGTTAACATTATGTAAATTTATTATTAATTATATCATATTCTCACTTGTTATTATATTGAAAATTTATTATAAAATATGTATAAATGCAATTTTTACATATTTCTTTTAACCCATATTTTTATAATAAAACCATTATAAATTTTATTTACCCAATAAATTCTTAAAAATGTATTAATTTCATTATATTCCTTTATATTTATTTTAAAAACCTATATAATATATTATGTAATTAATATTAATTAAACTAGATGGAGGAAATAACATGAATAAAGGAAAGAGTAAATTTATTATCTTAGGGATAATTGTAATATTGGTAGGGATATTATCTTATACTTATTATCAAAAGAAACACAGCTTTGTAAATACACCTTTAGAACCAATATATAAAATAGTAAAAATACAAAACTTTAAAGAAGGAACCTATGAGGAATACAAAGAATTATTTGCAAATCCTAATAAAGTTATCACTAAAGAACAATTTGAAGCTTATAGAAATTCTAATAAAAGTAAAGATATGTTTAAATATGATGGTGATTCTATAAAAGGGATAATGAAACATATGAAATCAGAAGAAAAAGGTAAAGATTTATATAAAGTATATTATTTAAAAAATGTTAATGACGATAATGAGAAAAAAGACGCAAATTATTGGATGGTAGTGAAAGAAAATAATAAATGGGTAATTAAAAATTAAGCAAAAAAGTGGGAAGTTTACTTCCCACTTTTTTACTACATTTTCATTAACCACAACTTTGGTGATCTACTACTTATTTAAAGGAATTATTTTATGATATTGTGAATCTGGGAACCATTGATTGCAATTATTAGGGTCAAAGCTTTTTGTAAAAATATGAACTTTATCATCACTATTATATGACTTATTATCTTTAAATGCCTCTCCATTCACCTTTGTTACATCATTTAATAAGGTTATAGATGTTATTTTATTATTTGCAAAAGAAAAACGGTCTATAGCTATCATATTAGTTTCTTCTGAAAAGCTAGCCGATACTAATTGATTATCTGCAAAAGCATGATTTCCTATTTTCTTTAAAGTTCCTGGAAAATCTATATACTTTAATTTATTTTTAGAAAAAGCATAAGCATCAATTTCCTTTACTCCTTCTGAAATATATAATGTATTTATTTGATTTTCTTCAAAAGCATTTGTACCAATTACTAATCCGCTTAAACCGTTAGGAATTGCTAAGCTAGTTAATCCATTCTTGGCAAATGCATAATTTTTAACCTTAGTTATAGCTTCTCCTTTATCATTTGCTTTAGGTAAAATCAAATCCTTATTAGCTTTTAATTTTTCTTCTCCTTTGTCAGAAAAACCAGCTAAAGTTGTTCCTTCAAAATTAAAGTCTTTTACTTCCCATTTACTATCCTGTATATTCTCGAAATCTTCTTTTACTATTATTATTCCTTGAACTTCTAATGTCATTTCTGGTTCTGATTGAGATATACCTTGTGGAAGTTTAAATGTTCCTATAGCAGTATATTCTCCTGATGCATTTCCATTATAATTTTTAAGTGTCCAATTTAATTTCACTTCATAATTTTTACCATTTGAATCAACTATATAAGTGTTTTTAGATAATTTATCCATTACTACATTTTGTTCTTTTCCAAAATCCACTACTACTGGTGTTACTTTACCTATTGATTTAATTGTTAGCTTGTCCACTGAATCTTTTTTCTTACATTTAACAATAAGCTCATTTTCCTTATCATTTAAATCAACCTTTCTTGCATCTGTATTTTCTAATTCATATTCATTATCTTCATATTTAGGAGTTATTTCTATATCTTTCTCACCTATATGAAGGTATTTTTCTTCCCCTTCTTTTTTTCCAATCTTCCATATCTTTTCTTCTTCTAAAATTTTATCTTCAAATGCATACTTAATAGTTAGTTTTGCTGGATTAATTATTTGATACTTAGAATCTTTTAAATTATTTGGATTATTATAATGATCTGTAAATAAATGAACTACACCATCATATCCTAAATTTTTATGGAAAGCGTTTGGTGCCAATTCGTTAACGCTCTTTGGAATATTTACATCCTTTAAATGATTTAGTGAAAAAGCATATTCATCTATCTTTTCAACCCCATCTTCAATAGTAATAGAAGTCAAGAAAGTATCATGCCATGTATTTTGGAATGCGCTTACTCCTATTGTCTTAACATTACCAGGTATTTTTACTGATGATATCTTATTTCTTGCAAATGCTTTTTTACCTAAATCCGTAACACTTGTAGGAATATTTATTGATTTTAAATTATTATTGTTAAATCCAGATAAATACTTTAAAGTATTCGGCAATGTTATTTGAGCTAATTTATTATCACTAAAAGCCATATCCTCTATCCTAGTAACTCCTTCTGGTATAGTTACACTAACTAAATTATTATAGCCAAAAGCCACCGGTATTGTTTTTAACTCCTTAGAAAGTTTTAAATCTGCTATATCATTTAGAGTAAATGCTCCATTTCCTAATTCTGTAACACTATCTGGTATAGTCAAAGTTTTTAATTTATTGTTATTAAAAGCTAAGTCTTTTATGGTAGTTACACTTTCAGGAATATTAATATCTGTTAAACAATTATTACGAAAGGCTTCTTTCCCTATTATTTTGACAGTATCTGATATAATAACAGAATTTATTCCTATTTTAGGATCTTGTTTAGCTTTATCTTTATCTTTAAAACTTTCATTAGAATCGCCTTTTATTTCAAATTCACTACAAAAGGCTTCATCTGCTATTTCATTTATTTTTTCTCCAAACTGGTTTGTCTTAGGTAAGATCAAATCCTTATTTTTTTTAAATTTTTCTTTTCCACTTTCAGCAAAGCCAGTTATAGCTGTTCCCTTAAAAGTAAAATCCTTTACTTCCCATTCTTTATTCTCTACACCTTTAGGTGTTACTGTCACTTTTAACGTTACTTTTAAATCAGTTTCCGGATTTGATTGAAGTACTCCTTCTGGTAATTTTAAAATTCCTGTAGCAATATAATCTGCTGCAACATTTCCATCATATTTTAAAATTGACCAGTTTATATCTACATTATGTTCTTTATCTTTAGAATCAACTATTGTAATCTTCTTAGGTAGTTTTGCTTTCACATTAGCCTCAGCAATTCCAAAATCCACATCTATATTTTTTATTCCTAATGGCTTTATTTGTTTTATAGTAGTTTTATAGCTTTCTTTATTTAAAGCTTCTATAGCATTATTAATACTTTCCACCACTTTATTCACTTCTTCTAAAGTAGCATTAGGTTTGTCATTTAATTTATTCCCCTCTTCAATAGCTTCTTTTAATGCCTTTACTTTATCTGCTTCTTTACCCTCTGCTTTTATACTCTCTGCTCTCTTAATGGCTTCTATTAGCTTAGAGTAAACTAATTTAATATTTTTATTATTATCAAAGGCATCTTTTCCAATATCTTTCACATTTAATGGAATATTTACTATTTTTAATTGATTGCCACTAAATGCCTTATTTCTAATAAATTCTACAGTTGATGGAATAACTACAGATTCTAATTTATTCTGGGCAAACGCAGATAATGCTATTTCTGTAACTCCCTCTGATATTACCACAGAGCTTATTTCATTCTTAAAAAAAGCTGATGATGGTATAATAGCTAAACCTTTAGGAATTCTTACTGATGTTAGCTTATTACCCATAAAAGCTATATTTCCCATGTTTTTTAAAGATTCTGGTAGCTCAATAGATGTTAAATTATTCATGGCGAATGCTTGCATTTCTATACTTTCTACAGTTTGTGGTATATTTACAAATGTTAATTTTTTATTTGCAAAAGCTCCATTTCCAATAGTAGTAACCTTTTCTCCCTTAATTGTACGTGGAATAGTTATATCTGTTTCAGTTCCAATATATTTAGTAATTCTACCATCTGAGAATTCAAAATTCTCTATACCAACTAAAGTTTCTATAGCATTATCAATTTCTTCAATTACTTTATTTACCTCATTCAAAGTGGCATTAGGTTTTTTATTTAAATTATTTCCTGCTTCAATAGCTTCTTTTAACAATTTTATCTTTTCTTCTGATTTACCATCTGTTTTTATTTTTTCTCCATATTCAATAAACTCTACTAATTTAGAATAAGTTAACTTAACATTTTCATTTTTAGCAAAAGCATCTTTCCCAATATTTTTTACACCAGATGGAATAGTTACAACTTTTAGCTTATTACTACTAAAAACAGTACCTCCAATACTTTCTACAGTTGATGGAATAATTATAGCTTCTAGACTATTATCCATAAATGCAGCTCTTCCTATTGTTGTAACTCCCTCTGGAATTAATACAGAAGTTATTTGATTCTGAGAAAAAGCTCCTGTAGGTATATTAATTAAGTTTTTAGGAATCTTTACTGATGCTAGCTTATTATCCATAAAAGCTATATTTCCCATATCTTTTAAAGATTCAGGTAATTCAATTGATGTTAAATGATTCTTCGCAAATGCTTGCATTCCTATGCTTTCTACAGTTTTTGGTATTTTCACAGATGTTAGGTTTTTATTTTTAAAGGCACTATCTTCAATAGCAGTAACTTTTTCTCCCCTAATTGTCTCTGGAATAACTATATCCGTTTCATTTCCTATGTATTTAGTAATCTTACCATTAGAAAACTCAAAATCTGTTTTTTCATCAAATTTTATTCTTGCATCCTTTACGGTTTTTTCAACATCATTAATTCTTTCTTCTAAAGCAGATTTTCCTGATGTTTCATTATTCAAAGATTTTATTGCTGCTTTTGCTGTTTCTAATGCTTTTTCTGCATTAATTAAATTATCTTTTAATGTTAAATCCTTCTTAGCTGTTACTTCTGCTAAATAAATTTGCTTTTCTGCTACCAATGAAGCATTAAATATTTCTCTACCATCCGCTGACCAAGTAAGAATTTTATCGCCACCATTTGATAATACATCACCAGCAGTTGAACTTTCTAAATAGCTTGAAATAGTTATTACATGTGGTTCATTTTTACCACTTAAATATTCATTTGGTAGTACTATTGTAATAGAATCTGTTACTTTATCAGCATCATCAAGGCCTTTTATATTAGGCTTGATTTCTGTTCCTTTTGGAAGAGGCATTTTATTTAATTTATAATTTGAAGTATTTAATACGTTATTAGCCTCACCAGATACTGATATTGGCTTATTAAACTTAATGTATACGTAATCACGTTGTGCATCATCTTTTCCATTTGTTGTGTTAACATCTAAGTCTTCATCTACATCTGCAAAAGACCAAATTATCTCAAATTTATTTTTTTCAGGCTCAGTTGGTTTTGATGGCTTTGATGGTCTTGAAGGTTTTTCTGGGTTTTTTATGTTTTCTTCTTTAACAACTTCCTTAATTTTATTTACTACTTCTTGGGGTATAACAGAATCTCCCCCTACTAATCCAACCTCTGTTTTGTCATTTTTAATAGATTTTATATAATCTATTGCATTCTTAGTTTCTTGTGAATCTTTAGTATGAGTTAAGATTAATTGAGAAGCAGTTCTCCCTGCTAATGCTGAAGCTACTAAAGCATCTGCATAACCATCTCCTGTAGCATTAGCTACATATAGTTTATCTGTATTTAATTTAAAATATTTCATTATATTAAGATTTGTTTCAAATCTGTTGGCTCCACCTGTAACTCTTTCTTTGGCTCCTAATTTATCATAAACTGCCTTTGGAATCACTCCTTCTGTTCCTATTACAGTTACCTTTGAATTATGTTTTTGTATAAATTTAGATGCTAAATCCGCTGTAGATGGATCTTTCCCTACTATTAATAAGATTTGCCCTTTAGCTGCTGCTACGGGTGCTGCTGATAATGCATCTGAGAAACCATCTTTACCATTTACAACTAATATTTCATCAGCTTTGACATTATGCTCTTCTACTAAATAATTCGCTATAGCGAGGTTTGTTTCAAATCTATTTTTTCCTCCTAGCTCAGTTAAGGCATAACCTTCTTTTTTTAGATCATCTCTTATGGATTGTGATACAGATGCATTCCCACCTATAACATAAAGATTTTTTGCTTTTAAAGTTTTTAAGGTTTCCTTAGCACTTTTATGTAATTCTTCTGATTTTGTTAATATTATTGGTGCATTTAATTTCTTAGCTAAAACTGATGCACTTAATGAATCCGCATATCCCTCCCCTGAAGCTATTATTACATTTTCAGCCCCCTCTTTCCAGTTAGCTTTTGCTACATCGGCAGCTGTTTCATACCTATCCTTTCCTGGCATCTTATTAACATCCCCTGGTGCTGCCTTAACATTTCCTGATGGAAGCATTGTCAGCACTATACCTAGGGCTGTAGCGCTAGCTAACATTCTTGTTCCTTTCTTATTCATTATTTTACCCCCTTAAATATATAAAAATAACTAACATGTTGTTATCTCTTTTTTAATGAGATGCACATGTTAATTTTACTGGAAAAATATTCTCAATTCATGTCTAATTATAGCATATATTGTAATATTTCCTACGTTTGCAATTTATTTTATTTTGTTATATATTAACAGTTAACTATAAGAAATGGTAATAGCTATTTATCTTCTTAAACTTAAGTTTATAACTAAATTTAATCATACCTATAAATAAAACTTATGTATTTATATTTAACTATAATAAACAATAATAGAGAGATATAACTTTAGGAGGTTTAATAATGGAAGCTGGAGTAAGAAATAAAATTATAGGAAAAGTAGATGAAATAAAAGCTGACAATGTTATGGCACAAATTAAAATGACTGTTGATGGATGAACTACTTCACCTGTAGTTACGTCTGTAATGACAAAAGAAAGTTTAGAAGATGCAGGATTTAAAGAAGGGGATAAAGTAGAAGCTTTAGTTAAAGCTATTAATGTAGTTTTTGTAAAGCAATAAAGATTCATATTTGTTACTTTATTATCTATAATAAATATTCATTACATGAAAATAAAAGACTATTAAATGGATTACTCCATTTAATAGTCTTTAGTATCTATTTTAATACTACATTTCCTATGTTTTTACCTTTTAATACAGCTTGTGCATTTACAGGCATATCTTTATAGGATTTTTTCAATTCTTTAGCATATTTATTTAATAATTCCTTAGCATCTGCTTCTTTCACATCATCTTTTATTATCATAACACATACAACAGTATTATTTTGTATATATACTTGCCCATCTTTAACTTTCTTATCTTTTGTAAGATCTTTTGTATAATTCTTATCTTGAACTATTTTTTTAGGATCTTTATCTGGTTTTACTGTCTCATGCTTTGAGCTATTACCACAAGCTACAAGACTTAATACTACAGTTAATACTATCATTAGTGCAAATAATTTTTTTAAAAAATTCTTCATAAATTCTACCTCCTTTTACTTTATCCATTATACCATCTAAAATTGTGTAATAGCAGCAATGAATATAAAATTAATTCATTTTTAGGAGAGTTTTTCTTTAAAATCATAAAATTTCTATTTTAGAATATTTATACTATAATCTGAATCATCTCTTCCTTCTACTGACACATAATACTCTCCTGATTTTAATTCTACTGGATCAAAATCCTTATTCACCTCAAAACCATAAGACTTAAATCGTTGTATTGGGTTATTGTCCTTATCGCATAAATAAATAGTCCACTTTCCATAACCTTCATCATGTTTAAAGTTGATTGTTACTTTTGAATCTGAATTTAAATTTATTTTATAATAATCTCTATCATCTCTTGATTGTATATTTCCTATATACTCTGTATTGCACTTTATATAATTAGCATCTTGTATATAATCATTTGGCTCTGATTCATAATTTTCACCTTCAATATTATAAACTAAATTTAGCTCATACTGTAAGGGTTCATCATTCCATTTTTCACACTCTATTTTTACAAAATAATTTCCTTTAGGAAGTCTTAATTTATTACTATAAGAATTTATATCTTCTCCTCCACTAATAAATTCTGATATTGATTTATTATTTTCATCTAATAAACTAACCTTAAATCCATATCTACCATATTGATTATGTTTTAAATTTATTTTTAAATTTCCTTTTTCATTTAATGTGAATTTATAATAATCTACATCATTATAACTATGAATACTTCCTACAATACTTTTATTATGTTCTATAGCATTTGCAGTTTTTAGATCATTATTAAATTCCTTTTCAAAACCTTGTCCTTCTTGAGTATATTTTGATTTAATTGTATAAGTTCCGTCCATATTAAATACATGTACCCTAACTATATATTTTCCTTTAGGCAGTCTTATATCATTATAATTATCATGAACACTCTTATTTTTCTTCAAATAATTATAAGATTTTTTTATAATTTCATTATTCTTTTCATCTAAAACAATTAAATCAAAACGGGTAAAGTTGTTAAAATCATACTCTATATCTAACTTACCCTCTTCTGGTAAATCAATATGGTAATCCTTTAGATAGGATCTATCCAATCTTTCTGCAACAACTTCTTTAGTATCTGATCTTGTTTCACCAGACTTAAATGCTCCAAATAAATTACTTAAAGTAGGCTCCTTTACTACTCCTTCTCCTCCAAATATTGTTACATTTTTAAAATTAGATTTATTAGTACTTACAAAAGATTTTGTACTTCTGTTTAAATCATCATTTATTAATATTATTGGAGATTTATTTTTACTAGCTAATACTGAACCAGACAAAGCATCTGCATATCCATCTCCTGATGTAATATATACTTCATCTAAGTTTATCTCGTCTCTAAAATGGTCCAATATAGCTATATTAGTTTGAAATCTGTCCATTCCACTTAATCTAGTTGGATTTTTTAATGAATTTTTTATATAATCACTAACTGTAGCAGTTCCTCCTAATATATAGCTTTTATCATAAGAATTTTTCTTTAAAAACTCCATTGTGTCATTTGTTAATTTGTCACTAGGTGTTAACAAAATAGGCATTTGTTTAGTAGCTGCTATAGGTGCCATAGCCAATGCATCAGCAAATCCTAAACCATTTGTAACTACAACTCCGTTTTTTACTCCTATTTCTTTTGCAATTTTTAAACTAGTTTTATATCTGTCTTCACCATATATTCTATTAACCTTTATTCCTAGATTTTTTAATTCTATTACTATATCTTCTGAAATTGAACCAGGGCCTCCAACTATTATTACCTTTTTAGTTTCCAATTTTTCTAACTGATCTTTAGCGTTATCATTCAACTTATTTTTCCCTGTTAGAATTATAGGTGCATTATATTTTTTAGCTAATGGAGCTGCACTTAAAGCATCTGCAAATCCCTCTCCACTTGCTAGAACAACATACTCTGATGTTTCCCATCCACCACTACATATAGAAGCTGAGGTTTCATATCGTCCTTTACCACATAACCTTTTAAAATTAATCTCATCATCAGCTTTTACCTTATTAGAATTAACAATAAAAATTAAAGTAATGGCTAATAAGGTAAAAAATACTTTGCTTTTTTCTTTAGATTTTACCATATTGTATACCCCCTAAATATTTCATATAATGAATAACCATACTATATTACCATAATCATGGATAAAAATTCACCCAACTATTGTGAATAAAGTGTAAATAAAACAATTATGGAAGTCATTCTGTTTTTTATACATAATCCTATCTCTATTTAAATTCTATTATTTAATTATCAGCCTAGAAGTACATGGCTAACATTCTTATAATAAAATACGAACAAAGATAAAAAAGACTATTGAATAGAATAATCCATTCAATAGCCTTTTGATATGACTATTTCATCTTTTCAATCAGTGATATGATCTGACTATTTTATGAGATTTATGAGAATTTGATATGCTCTATTGTTGAAATGTATCCGTTCATCATATATCTTAAATATGAGAAGGATAGAATAATCTACCCTTCTCTATATTCTTTTAATTTATTCTTACATTTTGTTCATAATTCTCGAAGGCCTTATGAACTTAGTAGCGTTATTATGCTAATGTTATTACATAAGTTTTAGTTGTTCCATCTTCTGCTTTTACAACTACCTTTTGTCCATTAGCTAATGCTGTTGTATCATCTGTAATTTCAGCATCACTTGCATCTGTTACTTTTAATGTTGCTTTAGCATTATTTACTACTATATCAGCTTTTAAATCTGCTACTGTTCCTGCTGGCACACCTGTGATTGTTCCATCAGCTATTGTATATCCGGCTTCTGCTGCCACTGATTTCTTAACTGTTGCATCATTACTCTGTACTGGTGCTAATGTTATTACATAAGCTTTAGTTGTTCCATTTTCTGCTTTTACTGCTACTATTTGATCCTTAGCTAATTCAGTTTCATCTGTTAATGCTGATGCTGCATCAAACTTAGCTGCGTCAGATACATCTGTTCCTGCTGCTACAACCTTTAATGTTGCTTTATCATTGTTTACTACTATATCAGCTTTTAAATCTTTTACTTTTCCTGCTGGCACACCTGTGATTGTTCCATCAGCTATTGTATATCCAGCTTCTGCTGTCCCTGATTTTTTAACTGTTGCATCTGATTTTGCTGCTGCTACTGCATCTCCTGCGTCTTTTGCTGCTTGTGTCTCTGTCTTATCTATTCTACCAGTCTTTTCATCTGTGCTTGGTACAAATGAATTATCAGATTCGTCTTTTATATCAACATCTGATTTTAATTTAAATGTTATATCATTTGCTGTATATGCAGTTTCATAATCATCAGTATTCTTAATGCTTAATGTTATTGTACTTCCAACAACATTTGCTGTTATATCATCTGAATCTACTGATTTACCTTTTATTGAAATACTAAAATCATCTTCGTAAAGTGAAGCAGTATTTTTAATAACTTCATTAAATCTAACAGTAATATTAGCATCTTCTGTAGCTACATCTGGTTTATTTACTATTACTGGATATGTTTCTTTGTCTGTACCAACTTTCTCCATTAATTCTGGTGCAATCTTATCTGTTGCATCATAATTATCAGTAGCAACAAGTTTTATTCCTTCTTCATTTGCTGTAGTATTAGCTGTAAAACTACTTGGTATTCTTATCTTCTTTCCTGCTGCTTTAAATTCTTTAACTGCATTTTCATTGTCCCAAGTAATTGTTAATTTCTTACCATTTCTAACAACTGACTTTGGTTCATAATTTCCAGTTGGAGATATAGTTAAATATCCATCAACTGCTGCATTACTTAATTTAAAGTCATTTTTATCTAAAGCATCAATAGCATCATTTACATCTACTTCTGCCCAAACTTCATTGTCATTTCCATAAACAGTTAAGTTATCTATAAAATCTGGTGCATCTACTGTTGATGTAGTAGCATTTACTGCCTTTCCTGTTGTTGCAACATTACCATCAATTGTATTTCCTGCTGCGTCCTTAACATTCATTACTCTTACTTCAGCATTACCGAACCATCCAGATTTTACAGTATCTTTAGGGAAATTAATTGTTGCTGATTTTCCATCATTAGCTACTGTAATAGATGAACCACTTGGTAATTTTTTGAATCCATCACCAGTATTATATAGATAATTATTTAATTGTCCTATTGAATCTTTATCCATTGGTTCATTAAATAATACTTTTGCTGTTTCTTTATCCACATTTACAAGTAGATTGTCTCCTACTCTTAATGTTGGATCTGTATTATCTATAGTAGTAATTGTCTTCTTAGATTCAGCAATTTCATTTCCAGCCTTATCACAGATATCTTTTACAACTATATCATAATTAGCTTTACCAAGTCTAGCATAGTTTGATTTTTCTGGCATAGTTAATTCTATTTCATTGCTGTGATTTTTAACTAATTCTATAGCTCCCCATGGATTAGTTTTGTTACCATATTCAGTATCTCCATCAGAATTCTTTAATTTAATGCTTCCATTAGATTTCATATCTTCGAAATATTTATTATCAACAGATTCACTAAATACTAAACGAAGTTTTGTTTCACTTACTGCATATGCATCTTTTAAAACAGGTGCTGTGTTATCTTTTGAAACTGTGAATGATATTCTCTTATCATCATCTGGAGCTACTTTGTTTCCATATACGTCTTTAAGTTTACCTTGAAGAATTTTTAATACATTAGCGCCTTCTTCAAATGAAGTATCATCAAAATAAACTTTTACTGTTTTATCATCTTGGTCATCTGAATCTAATTCAGCGTTAGTTGCATTTTTCCCATTATATACAAAGTTATTATTACTTATTGAACTTTCATCCATTTTTACATTAAATTCAAGTGTAACTTCTCCATTAACTTTACCAGTTGCAGATACTATTTTAGGCTCTGATTTTACATCATTTACTGTAAATGACATATCAACTTTTTGTAATGTAAAGTTTTGTAAGTCAAGAATTTCTTTGCTAGTTGAAGTTCCTATAGTTAAAGTATGTTTACCTGAAGCTATTGGAGAATCAAATTCTATTTTAATTTCATTTGTTATATTAGGAGTTACATTTGTAACTTTATTCATTGAAGTTATTTTTGCTCCAAATGAAGATATAGATTGTCCGTCAATTTTATAATTTTCTGAAGCTTCTGCATTATCTGTTTGAACACCTTCGCTAAATGTTATTTTTAAAGTTTTTGCTCCATCCATAGTTACTTTTTCAACTGTTGGGGCAGTTACATCTTTAAATGTTACATCTTGTTCAAAAGCTGAAACTGTTTTACCAGAATCTTTTTCTTGAATTACACTATCTTTAACTTCAAATTTCTTTGTTGTATTTTGATTTTTTGCATCCTTTAATGTAATGATAACTGTTTTATCATCATCTAATAATTTTGCTGTAGCATCACCATCTGTTAATTTATCTCCAGCTAATTTATAATTTGCTACTGTTGTAGCAGAATCTTCTTTTACTTTTTGTGTAAATACAACTTTTATTTGATTAAGATTAATAGCACTTACTGATTCAACTCTAACTCCTAATTTAGCTTCAGCATCAGCTATTGCTTTGTCTTTAGCAGCTATTCTAGCTTCGAAAGCTGATTTTTTAGTTGCATCTTTAACATTGTTTACAGCTTTAACAGCATCTGCTTTTAAAGCTTTTGCAGCTGTTATTTCTTGAGCTGTTCCTATTTTTGCATCTTCATAAGCTTTAACAGCTTTTTCTACTGCTGCTAATTCTGGATTAATAGTATTCTCTATTTCATTAACTATTTCATCTGGCATAACACCTTTTCCACCTACTGTAGAAACTTCTGTTTTGTCAGTTTTGTTATCTTGTATATATTTTATTGCATTCTTAGTTCCTTGAGCATCTTTAGTGTCAACTAGAACTAATGGTGCACCACTTCTTCCTGCTAATGCTGAAGCTACTAAAGCATCTGCATAACCATTTTGTCCATCAGTTGCATTAGCTACATATATATTGTCAGCATTTAATTTAAAGTGTTCCATTATTTTAAGGTTAGTGTCAAATCTATCTGCACCACCATTAACTCTTTCACTTGCTCCTAATTTATTGTAAACTGCTGTTGGAACAACTCCTTCTGTTCCTATTACAGTTACTTTTGAACTATGTTTTTTAACAAAGTCAGCTGCTAAATCTGCTGTAGACGCATCTCTTCCTACTATTAATAGAACTTGCTCTTTAGCTGCTGCTACTGGTGCTGCTGATAAAGCGTCTGAGAAACCATCTTGTCCATTAACAACCATAACATTATCAGCTTTTACGCCTAGTTTGTCTACTAAGTGATTAGCTACTGCTAGGTTAGTTTCAAATCTAGTTTTTCCACCTAATTCAGTTACTTTGTAATCTTTTTTAAGTCCATCTCTTACTGCTTGTGATACAGATGCATTTCCACCTATAACATAAACATTTTCTGGTTTTAATGTTTGTAATGCACTTTTAGCATTTGAATTTAATTCTCCTGCTGTAGTTAATATTATTGGTGCATTTAATTTTTTAGCTAATACAGATGCACTTAGTGAATCTGCATAACCATTTCCTGAAGCTATTATTACATCTTTAGCTCCATCTTTCCAATTAGCTTTTGCTACGTTTGCAGCTGTTTCATATCTGTCATTTCCTTGTACCTTATTAACGTCTCCTGGTGCTGCTTTAACATTTCCTGTTGCAACAGTTGCTAAAACTAGTCCAACAACTGTAGCACTTGCTAGTGCTCTTGTACCTTTCTTATTCATGTGCTTATACCTCCTTAAATGTGTAAACATTAATTAATAAAATATAAATAAATAACATTCTATTATTGCTTTTAGCTTAAATAGATATGTTAACTTTTCCTGAATATGCTATGTTTTCCTAAACAGGATTTTTTAAGTCATTTTTAATTATAACACAGGCTTGTAACATTTTCTATAAGTAATATTTATTTCATTAAATAATATTTTTTACATAATATGATTTAATATTACATATTATATTATATTTTTACATTTATCATTAAATTATTCCATTTTTATATATCTTTCGACATTTTTCTCTTGTCGTATTTTTGTTTTTTTATTTTATTTAAATATTTTCATAATAATTGTATACATACCCATATTATATTTTAATTACATTATTCTATATTTAATGGTAAAGTCCTCCTTTCCGGTAGTGATTTTATTAAATTTTTATAATATATTATTAAATGTCTAGGATTTAATGTTATTTTTCCTAGAATGCTTTTATAATGATCACATACAATATATAATTAAATATAGGGTTTATTAAAACTCTTATTTATAATTAATTTAAAATTGATTATAAACTATTGTTGAAGACTAAGGATTGGAGTTGAATTTATTGTGAAAATTAAATATGTTACTATACTTCTTCTATGTATTTGTTCGCCTTTAGTTTTTGTAGGTTGTGATTCTAAATCAGAGGAGCCTGTATCTAGAGAAACTTATCTTATGGGAACTATAATAAATATTAAAGCCTATGGGAAAAATGCTGATAAGGCAGTACAGGCTTCTGTGGATAAAATTTCTGATATAGAAAATAAAATGTCTCTTAATATATCTACTAGTGAAGTTAATAAAATTAATAAAAATGCTGGAATAACTCCTGTTAAAGTAAGTAAAAATACTTTTGATGTAGTAAAAGCTTCATTAATATATAGTGAAAAAACTAAAGGTTCCTTTGACATAACTGTAGAACCATTAGTATCTCTTTGGGGTATTGGAACAGACAAAGCAAGAATCCCATCTAAAGATGAGATAAGCAATGCCTTAAAACTTATAAATTATAAGGATGTTGTTATGAACGAAAAGGAATCCACCGTTATGCTTAAAAGGAAAGGTCAGGCTATAGATTTAGGAGCTATCGCTAAAGGATATGCTGCCGATGAATTAAAAGAAGTTTTGTTAAACCACAATATTAGTTCTGCTTTTTTAAGTCTTGGTGGAAATGTATATGTTTTAGGAAATAAACCAGACAAAACCCCTTGGAACATAGGTGTTCAAAATCCTTTAAGACCAAGAGGAAATCCTTTAGGTATAGTATCTATTTCTGATAAATCTATTGTTACTTCTGGTAATTACGAAAGATTTTTTGAAAAAAACGGGAAAAGATATCATCATATATTCGATACTAAAACAGGCTATCCTGCAGAGAAAGGTCTTATTAGTGTTTCTATAATATCCGATAAATCCATAGACGGTGATGCATTATCTACAAGTGTTTATACTTTAGGCTTAGATGAAGGTAAAAAATTAATAGAAAGCTTAAAAGGTGTAGAGGCTATATTTGTAACCAATGATAAAAAAGTTTATATAACCTCTGGACTCAAAGACACATTTAAATTAGAAGACTCAAGTTTTAAACTACAAAATAAATAGCTTTTTTAAATAGTTTATTTTTATATTTTAATAAGAATATATTAAAATGTAAAAAAATTAATTTTTAAATTTAATAAATTTTATTTTGTTATAAGATAATAGGTGGTGATCTAATGAAAAAAGGTGATAAAATTGTAAAATATATAGTTTCTATTCTATTAGCTTTAAGCGTAATAAGCATTATTTTCTTCAAATTCTTTGTAAAATCTGAAAATGCTGTAGCTGTAATAAAACAGAATGGTAAAATTATAGAAAAAATTGATTTATCTAAGGTAAAAGAAAAAAAAGAATTAAAAATTAATTATAATGATAAAGATCATAAGGGTTATAATACTATAGAGATAGATAAAGGCTCTATTAGATTTATTGATGCGGATTGTCCTGATAAGGTTTGTGTAAAATCAGGTGTATTAAAGAAACCTGGAGAAACGGCTGCTTGTCTTCCTCATAAACTTATAATTACTATTGAAAAAAATAATGATAAAGTAGACGGAGTTTCTTATTAAATTTAGGAGTAATCTATATGAAAAATAAAAATTATAATACTAGAAAAATGATTTTTTTAAGTTTGATGGTAGGTATAGCATTAATTATATACATAATAGAGGCTCAAATACCTGTACTTTTTCCTGGCATTAAACTAGGTCTTGCTAATGTTATTTCACTAGTTACCTTAATTATGCTAGGTGGATATGAAGCCCTATTGGTTATGTTTCTAAGAACCCTTTTAGGCTCTATGTTTGCAGGAAATATGTCTTCTTTTATGTTTAGCCTAGCTGGTGGTTTTTTAAGTAATATTATTATGATTATACTTTATTATAAATTTAAAGAAAACTTAAGTTTAAGTTCCATAAGCATTTGCGGTGCTATCTTTCACAATATAGGTCAACTCTTTATAGCAGCCTTTGTGGTAAAAGATTTTAGAATATATGTGTATTTACCAGTACTTATGATTTCCGGTATAATAACAGGCTATTTTATAGGCCTATGCACTAAACATCTTAATAAAAATTTGGGCAATGTAAAACTATTTAATGAACTAAAATAATTAAGTTGCCCTACAACTTAATTCAGATCAAAAGTACAAAATACAATAAAACTAAAGCGTTAAGTAAAATTTTACTTAACGCTTCTTTATACTCTGTACTCTGGTATTTCTTAAAATATATCTAATATTCTAAAATCTCCTACTTTTTCATCTAATTTTTGTTCCACTGCCTCGGATACTGAAGCTTTTCCTCCAACAATAACTAAGTTACCCTCGTCCTCTATATTAGTTTCAACAAATTTTTCTGCATTAGCTATTTCTGTTGTACCTGCTCCTAATCCACTTAGAACTAATGGTGAGCCTGTTTTAGCTGCTGCTGCTGAAGCTACTAGAGCATCTGCAAATTGACCTTGTCCAGCTTTTCCGCCTTGTCCTCCTGCTGCTATATATACATGACTAAAGTCTAATCCACCTTTACCTTTAAAATATTCTAGCACTGCTAGATTAGTTTGAAATCTGTTTTTAGATTGAGCATCTGAAGTTATCTTTGTACCATTTACAGAACTAACCACAGAGGAAGGTAACACACCACTACCACCTACTGCAAGAATCTGTAATTTGTTTTTTGATATTATATTATTTTTTACTACATTTGGTACACTTTTAGTATTTCCAAATAATACTGGATAACCATTAGTAGCTGCTACTGAAGCTACAGATAATGCATCTGCATATCCATCTTGTCCATTTACCAAAATCCCTGTTTTTGATTTAGGACTTAATCTTAATATTTCTTCTGCCACTCTGGCATTAGTTCCATATCTTGTTTTGTCACTATATTTTTGTCCATCGTAACGTGTAACTTGGAACCCCTTACTTTTTAATGAACTTTCTATAGTTGTAGATACAACGCCAGTACCACCAACTATATATATTTTTTTAACATTTTGTAAGTCACTTATAGTTTTTAGCACCTCTGACTCTAATGCTCCTTTATTTTCAGTTAAAAGTATTGGAGCATTTAATAATCTTGAAAGTGGTGCTGAACTTACTGCATCTGCATAGCCTGTACCATTTACTAAAATAACAGCCTCTGATTTTTGGAATATTTCTTTTGCTGTTTTGTTAGCTGTATCTATTCTGTTAGTTCCATTCATTCTTTTTATAGAAGCTGCTTGTACATTAGTAAAAGAGATTCCTATTACCATTACTAAAGTAGCAGTTATAACTGAAAGAATTTTTTTATTCTTCTTTAACATTAGTTTCCCTCCATTTATATAATTTTCTATATTTTTAATTATATACTAAATCAATTTACATTTATAGATTCTATATAATATTCGTACAAAATCTTTTGTTTTTTAGAGTTTATTTTTAAATATCTCTTACTTAATATAAATTTTCTATATATTAAATTTATAATATATGTATATTTACTATTTTTGTAATTTATAATATATTGACAGCATATTTTGTAAACCTGAAACTAAATATGTTAGTAAAACGCTAGGTAATGTAAAAGCATTTACGATAAACAATATGCAATTATCAATGATCAATTGTAAATAAACAATAAACACTGACTATTGAACATTAATCATTAAGTAAAAAAGAGTTAAGTAAATTAATTTACTTAACTCTTTTTTGCTCTGTACTCTGTCCCTAGTTTGCTGGCTTTTCTTCTTTTACCACTATGTCTTTTCCATAAGCTATTAATGCATTTGTAGGACATTTTTTAACACATGCCATACATTTTACACATTTTTCTTTATCTACTACTGGTAGATTGTTTTCCATTGTTATAGCCTTTACTGGACAAGTTCTTTCACATAGCTTACATGTCATACATCCAACTTGACAAATATCTTTAACAGCTTTTAATGTATCTTTAGAGTTACATGCTACTCTAATTACAGCTGATAATGGTTTTAGATCTATTACTGCTCTTGGACAAGCTTTTACACAGGCTCCACAACCTACACATTTTTCTGGATCTACTTCTGCTATTCCACCTTCTGTTACATGGATAGCATCAAATGCACAGGCTTTTGCACAGCTTCCTAAACCTAAACATCCATATTGACAAGATTTTGATGCACCACCTGGAACTACTGATGCTTGTTGACAATCCATTGTTCCATAGTACTCTCCTCTTTGTTTAGCTTTATCACAAGTTCCGTTACATTTTACGTATGCTTTTAATGGTTCTGATTCATCTACAGAAACTCCCATTATTTCTGCTACTTTTTCTGCTACTCCAGCGCCACCTACTGTACAGCAGTTTGGTGCTGCTGCACCTTCTGCTACTGCTTGAGCATATGCGTCACATCCTGCATATCCACAACCACCACAGTTAGCTCCTGGTAGAGAGTCTCTTATTAATGGTACCTTAGGGTCTACTTCTACGGCGAATTTTTTAGATGCATATCCTAAAAGAACACCGAATACAAGACCTAGTGCACCTAAGCTTAATATAGGAAATAGTAATTCATTCATCTATCTACACCTCCTAATGTAGTAGTCCTTGGAACCCCAAAAATGCGATTGCCATAAGTCCTGCTGTTATTAATGATATTGGAAGACCTTCCATTGCTTTAGGCATTTTATCGCATGCTTCCATTCTTTCTCTTAAACCTGCTAAAAGAACTATTGCAAGCATATATCCTACTCCTGAGAAAGTTCCAAATATTAGTGATTCTATTAAATTAAGTTTATCGTTCATGTTTATAATAACCACACCTAATATAGCACAGTTTGTAGTTATAAGTGGTAAGAATATTCCTAGAGCTTTGTATAAACTAGGGCTCTTCTTTTTAATAACCATTTCAACAAATTGAACTAGTGCTGCTATAACTAATATAAAAGCTATAGTATATAGGTAAGTTATGTTAAGTGGTACAAGTATAGCATTGTATACTATATAAGATATAAGTGATGCCAATGCCATAACGAATGTAACTGCAAGTCCCATCCCTGTAGCAGTTTCAACTTTCTTTGAAACACCAAGGAAAGAACATATTCCTAAAAATCTTGCTAAAACGAAGTTATTAACAAATAACGCTGATATAATCAAAGCAAATATTTTCATACTTTTTTCACCCTTCTTTCTTAAATAAGGATATTTAAAATTCCTTCTCTTGGTTATTTAGCTTTTTTTAATTTTCTGCTATTTATTATTGCCATTAATATTCCTAATGTAAAGAATGCTCCTGGCGCAAGTATCATTATTAAAGCTGGTTGGAATGAAGATGGCATTATTTGATGTCCAAATAATTGTCCTGCTCCTAATAGTTCTCTTATCATTCCTATTACTGTTAATGATATTGTAAATCCTAATCCTTGGCCTAATCCATCAAATATTGAAGATACTGGACCATTTTTTGATGCATAAGCTTCCGCTCTTCCTAGGATAACACAGTTAACAACTATAAGTGGTATAAATATACCTAATGATTGATATAATGCTGGTACGAAACCTTGCATTAAAAATTGAAGTAATGTAACAAATCCTGCTATTACTACTATAAATGATGGTATACGAATTTTTTCTGGTATTGCTTTTCTAAGTAATGATATAACTAAGTTTGAACCCATAAGAACTACTGTGGATGCAAGTCCCATACCTATACCATTTTGAGCACTTGATGTTACCGCCAAAGTAGGACACATTGCTAAAACTTGAACGAAGGTAACATTTTCGTCTATAATTCCATTTTTTAATCTTTCACCTAAAACGCTCATTATTTATCCCCCTTTAATTCATTCTTTCATAATTTACAACATACTTATTCTCTTTTGTGTCCTCTGTATTAAAGCTTGTTGTAGCTCCGGATTTACCATCTACTTTTTTGTTGTTAGAAGGGGTTTTTAATAATTCATCTTTATAAAATTTAACAGCATCATTAACACCCTTTGTAACTGCCTTTGATGTTATGGTTGCCCCTGTCATTGCTTCTATTTCATTGTCTTTTCCTGGTGCTGTTTTAACAACTTCTAAATCTTTTTCAATTGGTTTTCCTTTAAATTGTCCTGAAAATTTTGGTTGTGGTGCATTTGCTCCAAGTCCTGGTGTTTCTGAATGGGAAAGAATTTTTATTCCTTCTACTTTTCCTTCTTTAGAAACTCCTACCATCATTTCTATTTGTCCACCGTAACCTTTTGTTAAAACTTTAATAGCATATCCTGCTACATCACTACCTGTTTTTCCTTCATTAACTTCTGTTACAGCATCTTTAGCTTTTCCTTCCATTTTTTCAAATTTGTCTGCTTTTGGAAGGATTTCTTTCATGGCTTCAGTATTTGTTTTTTCTACTTGTGCTTCTATTGGTTTTTTAGTTATTGCAAAAGCTCCTCCTAATATAAGACCAGCTATTGCTGTTATTATAAAAAGCTTTAATCCTAATTTTAGTGTTTCATTCTTTTCCATTATTTCACCTCCCCAAATACTCTTGGAGCTACAAATTTATCTATTAGAGGTACAAATAAATTCATTAATATTATTGAGTAAGAAACTCCTTCTGGATATCCTCCGAATATACGTATAACTGTTGTTATAACACCACATCCTATTGCGAAGATAACCTGTCCTTTTTTAGTCATTGGTGAAGTTGTATAATCAGTTGCCATGAATATAGCACCTAACATTAATCCACCTACAAATATTTCATATATTGCATTTCCAGACATAGCTCCATGTCTACCTATTATTGTTGTAAGTACAAATACAGTTCCTACATAAGTAACAGGTATATGCCAAGTTATTATTCTTCTATATAAAAGATAAGCAAATCCTATAAGTAATGCTAAAGCTGATGTTTCACCAATACATCCTCCTATGTGTCCTACAAAAGCTGATGCTAAGTTTGGTAATTCTCCCGGTGCGCCCTTTAAAATAGCAAGTGGTGTAGCTGTAGTAACTCCATCAACAGTCCAAGTAGTCATAGCTACTGGCCAAGATGCAAGTAAAAATGCTCTTCCTGCTAATGCTGGGTTTACTATATTTTGTCCAATTCCTCCAAAGAATTGTTTAACAACTATTATAGAAAAGAAACTTCCTATAACTACCATCCATAATGGAAGTGTTGGTGGTACATTAAATGCAAGTAACATTCCTGTTACTACTGCACTTAAATCTCCTATACTTATATCTCTTCCTGTAGCTTTTTCCCAAATATATTCTGCTGCTATGCAGGAAATAACTGCTGTTAATATAACTAAAAGTGCTTGTAATTTAAAGAAATATATTCCTGCCGCAGTTGCTGGAAGTAAAGCTATTACAACATCTCTCATTATTGATTGAACAGAATCTTTTGAACGAATATGTGGAGATGAAGATAATGTATACATTGATTCAGACATCCAAGGTCACTCCTTACTTAATTTATTTTTTTCTTTTTGAAGCTATAACTGTACGTTTAGCTGTTCTTATAGATTGGATTAAATGACGTTTAGCTGGACATACAAAAGTACAGCATCCACATTCTATACAATCTATACCGTGTAATTCTTCAAAGCTAGCTAATTCACCTCTGTTAGATAAAGAATCTAATGTAGATGGTATCAAGTTCATTGGACATGCCTCTACACATCTTCCACATCTAATACAGCTTGATGCTTGTGGTAATACCGCTTGAGCTTCAGTTAAACTTAATAAGCCTGAAGAACCTTTTACTGTTGGTATATCTAATGTTGGTATTGTCATACCCATCATTGGCCCACCGGATATAACTTTAACTGGATCTTCTTTGTATCCTCCACAGAATTCTACTAATTCTCTAAGGTTTGTTCCAAGTTTCATTCTTATATTTTTAGGTTCCTTAACAGCTTCACCTGTAACTGTTATAATTCTTTCTATTAATGGTCTTCCTAAAACTACTGCATTATATATTTCTCTAACTGTTGCAGTGTTTTGAACAACACATCCTGCATCTGCTGGAAGTTTTCCTGATTGAACTTCTCTTCCTTTTATAGCATATATTAATTGTTTTTCTGCTCCTTGTGGGTATTTAGTTTTAAGAGCTTTAACTTCTATATTTGCTATTCCTTGTGATGCTTTTTTCATAGCTTCTATAGCATCTGGTTTATTATTTTCTATTCCTATATAGCCTTTAGCTTCTGGGAATATTTTCAATATTATTTTTAAACCTTCTACTATTTTATCTGACTCTTCTAGCATAAGTCTGTGGTCACAAGTTAAATATGGCTCACATTCCGCTGCATTTACTATGATTGAGTCTATTTTTTTGTCTGGTGGTGGTGAAAGTTTTACATGAGTTGGAAAACAGGCTCCACCCATACCAACAATACCTGCTTGTTGGATTAATTTAATTATTTCTTCTTTTGTCATTTCGTTGTAGTCTTTTGGCTTTGGCATTTCAATTTCTTCATATTGTCCATCATTTTCTACAATAACTGCCATTACCTTTGTTCCTGCTGCAGTTAATACTGGAGCAAGATTTTTTACAGTACCTGAAACACTACTGTGTATAGGCGCTGATACAAAGCCTGTAGCCTCTCCTATAACTTGACCTACTAATACTCTGTCACCCTTTTTAACTACAGGATTACAAGGTGCCCCTATATGTTGGGACATAGGAAAAACTAAATCGCCTTTTGGTAAATATTCTTCTATAGGCTTTTTCTCTGTAAGGTATTTTCCATGTGGTGGATGTACACCTTTTTTAAAAGTTAATAGTTCCATACTAATCCTCCTATCTTTATGCATACATGGTAAAACTCATGAAATACACAATACTATTACTTAAAATATGGATTGAATAAAAACAGTAAATTTATTATTATTAATTAAGAATAAAGATTAAAATAAAATAATAAACAACTTCATAAAGTTAAAACTACTACATAATAATTGTAAGCAACAACTGTGCCAAAATAAAGCGCAAAAAAATTCCCTATAATTTTTATCTTATTTTTTAAATAGTAAATAGTAATTATTAAGAAATTTTTAATATATTAATTTTATTTTAAGAACACACTAATTATTTTATAGGAATTTGTCCATATCTGCAAGTGTAATTTTACTAGCTATCATTACAAAATTTTACATTTTAAATTAAATTAAAATAAAATTATACTCATACATATTATAAGTTTTTTGTAATCGATTTACAAGAGTAATACTAAGTTTAATTTATAACATACTTTATATCATTTTATATACTTATATGTTTAAAAATTACAGTTTTTTTGTAATTTTTTCTTGTTCTTTTTTTGCTACAATATACAATTGTAAGTTTTAAAAACAAATCTTGCATTTTCTTCATTTGCCAACATTATAACTTAAGAAAAAATACTATGTCCTCTATGCTTTAAAAATAACTGATAAAATTAAAAATGCATTTTAAGCTATGAGGATATACAAATTTTTAAAAGTATAGTCAAAATATTTATTGAATGCTTTTATTATGTGCTTTATTTTAATTATATGTTTTAAGTATTGTTTCTATTAATAATATTGATTTTTAATGAATTTCACAATATAAATATATGTTACTTATATTTGTATATAATAGCTTTTTGGAAATTTTTATATATGCTTCATACATTAACTTTTTAAGCTATAATAAGAATTTTCGGTTTTATTGTTATATTTTTAACATAGTTATGCATAAAATAATTTTTATTCATTTGAATAAAAATTTGTCTTCTCCATTACTTAAAAAAGGAAAGTGCGCACCACTTTCCTTTTTTAGAGTACAGAGTACAATGAACAGATAACAGATATTGTGTTAAAAAGGCAAATATAATTGTTAATTTTACATAGCAAAGTGAAGTAAAATCTTCCTCTGGTGTCTTGTGTTCCACAGGAAATTACCTTTAAAGAGTTATACTAACTTTCCTTGGTTTAAAAAATGAGGATATATGGTGTAAAAGGCATTTGAACAAGATTAGAGATTCTTATTTGTTTTTGCAAAATATATGTGTGTTTCAAATTATTGTTTGAGCGTTTAGCGAGTTATAATTTGAAACCATATATTTTAAGGAAAAACAAGTTAGAATCTCTTATTGAAGTGAGTTGCCTTTCTAACCACATATCCTTTTTTTTAAACCAAGGGTAGCATAACTCTATTTTAAGTCCTAATTTCCTTTTTTAGTGCTAGAAATATTATCATTGCAATCAAAGAACATAATATGCCTGTAGATTGTGCATTTAATATCCATATACCTTTATCATTGTTTTGAAATTGTAAATACAATGTTACTATTATTCCTATTATTGATGATATAAAGGCTATTTTAGTATTAGGTTTTTCTGAAAATAATCCAAATAATAGTGGTACTGTTAAAGAAACTGACATTAGTGTATAAAATATAGACAATGCTGTTATTATATTAGGCAATATAAAAGCCATAGCTACTCCCAATACTCCGCCTATGACTGTAACTATTCTCCCTGCCTTTAATAGCTTTTTATCTTCTATTTTAGGATTTATAAAAGTTTTATATATATCTTCTGTAAAGGTGGTTGTTAGCATATATAAAACCGCATCTGCTGTACTAACTTCCGCTGCAAATATAGCGGCTAATGCTAAAGCAGATACTGAAAAAGGCATTAGGTTTTTCATGACCATAGGTAATGCTAATTCCTGTTGATTAAGATTAGGAAACACTGCAAAGGCGCACATTCCTAATATGGTAGGTAAAAATGCAAACAATCCTTGAACTACTGCACATATTCCTGCTCCTCTTTTTATAGTTTTTATATCTTTTGCCCCGTAAACTTTCCCTATTAATCCTGGTGATATAAAAAATGATGGTGTAAGCATTAAAAACCACCCTGCTATGGTACTTATACCTATACCTTTTAAACTAAAATAATTTACACTTTCATTTGCTGATAAATTATTTAGTATGGCTGTATGTAATCCAGTAAATCCATTTACACTCTTTATACAATAAGGTACTGCAATTATAAACCCTAGTATTATTATTACTAATTCTAATACGTTTACTATAGCTGAAGATAAAAGCCCACCGGATGAAAAATAAAGAACCACAACTACTGCTCCAATTAAAATTCCTATATTTTTATCAATGCCTGAAGTTACATTTAATATCCATGCAATTCCCATAAGTTGACCTGCAAATAATGCTAGCGTACCTATGGTCATCATTATAGATATAGCTCCTTTGAAATATTTAGAATATCTTATATCTAAGTAATCTCCTAAGGTATACAAATTGTATTTCATG
This sequence comes from Clostridium sporogenes, assembly GCF_001889325.1. Lineage (NCBI taxonomy): Bacteria > Bacillati > Bacillota > Clostridia > Eubacteriales > Clostridiaceae > Clostridium > Clostridium sporogenes. Next base: position 1,884,326 of record NZ_CP013243.1, read on the forward strand.
GATTTTTCCCATATTTTAGGTCCTACCAAAAAAGCTAATACAGCTGTTCCTATAGCAGACATAAATATCCACCAATAAGAAGATACTCCATACTTATATGCAATACCGGTTATCCCCACAGTGGACCCTGCCCCTATATTTGCTGCTATTAGTGTAGTAAATAATAATTTAGAATTAAGTTTTCTTCCTGCTACAAAAAAATCTGCAGCACCTTTTACATATTTTTTGACAAAAAATCCTGCTAATATAAGTATTATGGCATATATTATTATAAATATTAAATATCCGTTCACAATAAACTAGTTATGGAAATCATAACAAACCACAACCTCTCCTTTCTATGTTTTTTCTTTTTATGATTTTTTTAAACTAATATATTTTATTAAATCTTCATAATAATTTACAAGATTTAATTCCATATCTTCTTAATCTCTTATATTCTATCAAAGTTATATTTTATATTACAATGTTTATTTAATACATAATATTTTTCATTATATTATAATTTAAAACCTGATACAATTGCATCAGGTTTTAATAAATTTTATTCATCCTCTACCATAATTAATTTTATATAAAAAGTTATATATCCCTTTTGGTACTCTGCCCAAATACTGCCTTTATGCATTTCTACTATACTCTTGGCTATAGCTAACCCTAAACCACTTCCACCAGTTGATGCAGTTCTTGATTTATCTAACCTATAAAATCTATCAAATAATTTTTTTAGGTCTTCTTTTGATATTTCTTCACTTTTATTTGATATGGATACCATAGAAAATACTCTTTCCTTATACAAATTAATTTTTATTTCTCCTGGTTTTATACTATACCTTATAGCATTCATTATTAGATTTTCAAAAACTCTTACCATTTTGTCCGCATCTATTTCTGATACTATTTCAGAATCCCAGGCATATTTATTTATACTTACCTTATTTTCTTCACATATAGGTACTAATTCTTCTATTAATTGATCTAATAATTCCGCTAAAATAATCCTTTGTTTGTTTAGGGTTACTCTGTCATTTGTATATTTTGTATAAGAAAATAAATCCTGTATTAGATTTTTTAGCTTTTCGGATTTATTATAAGCCACATTTGCATATTCCATCAACTCTTGTTCACTTTTGAATTTTTTTTCTTTTATTAATCCTAAGTAACCCATTATAGATGTAAGTGGTGTCCTTAAATCATGTGAAACATTTGTTATTAAGTCATTTTTAGCTTTTTCTATCTTTCTTTCTTTTTCCATTTTATCACTCAACTCTTTTGCCATATAATTTATATTATCTGCTAATAATGCTAGTTCATCGTTTCCTACTCTTTTTACTCTATAATCTAAGTTTCCTTTTGATATTTGTAAAAGGCCATTTGATATTTGTTCTATATAATTCATTTTCTTTTTTGTTATAAATAAAAATCCAAATATAAATACTATAACAGCTAACAAAAACGCACTTACAGATTTATCCTTGGTATAATATACAGTCTCTGCTCTTGGTATCCCTTGAACTATTATATAAGCCTTTTCATTTTCAAAAATCAATGGATTAATACTTACAAATTCTTTTCTTCCTATATCATAATCATATTGATAATTCCCTGCATTTTGAAGTTGTATATTATTTTTTATAATTTCAAATATATCAACCTTTTCGGCCTCTACATTTCCTACCTTAAAAAGAATTTTTCCTTCAGTATTAGCTATAAATATTTTATTGTTCTTATCTATACTCCAATGCCTATCTATAATATCTTGTATAGTCTTTTTATCTTCTATTTTTAATTTTTGGCTATTAATTTCATTTGATATAGCCAAAGAATTATTATAAATTTCATTTATTCCTTTCTCATAATCTATCTCTGAATACCTACTAGCTTTAGTTAAATAACTATTAGCTATAATATATGTCATAATAGCCATTAAAAAACATAATCCAAATGTAAATATAAGTTCTAGTCTTATGCTTTTTTTTACTTTATAAGATACTAATTTATATACATATTTAAAAGGTTTTATTATCTTATTAAATAATCTCTTTATTCTATTTTTCAACCTTGTATCCAACTCCCCAAACTGTTTTTATATATCTCGGATTTCTAGGGTTTTGTTCTATTTTTTCCCTTAATTTTCTTATATGAACCATTACTGTATTATTAGAATCTAAAAATTCCTCTTTCCATACTAATTCATATATTTTTTCTATACTAAACACTACCCCTCTATTTCTAGCCAGTAGCTCCAAAATATCAAATTCTCTTGGTGTAAGTTTAACTAGCTGATCTCCAATTTTAACTTCATGGGTTGCTACATTTATAGTTATATCTTCTATAGTAACAATATCTTCATTTTCATTTCCATTTGAATTATTAAGCTTTATATATCTTCTTAACTGAGATTTAACTCTAGCTAAAAGCTCTAAAGGATTAAAAGGCTTTGTTATATAATCATCCGCACCTGTCGTCAATCCTATTATTTTGTCCATATCTTCACTTTTAGCTGAAAGCATTATTATAGGCATACTTTTTTCTTCTCTTATTTTCATACAAGCTTCTATTCCATCCATCTTAGGCATCATTATATCTAATATTATAAGATGAACATTATTAGTCTTTAAAAGTTCTAGAGCTTCTATCCCATTAGATGCTTTTAAAGTTGTATACCCTTCATTGGTTAAGTATATATCTATTAAATCTCTGATTTCTTTTTCATCATCAACAATGAGTATTTTTTCTGCTGACATTTCTTAATCATCTCCAAACCATAATAATTTATCATATTATAAATTCCTTCACCTAAGATTATAGCAAATATTATATCGAATAAAACATGTTGTTTTATAAATTCAGTAGATAATATAATAAGTATCCCCAATATTGTAACAGTAATATTAATTGTTTTACTATTTTTTATTTCATGATTTAACATATACCTCATAATAATATAAGTAGTTATAACATGAATACTTGGAAAACAATTATAAGCTTTATCCGTACTATATATAAATTTAACAATGTCACTAAATGTATCATTACCTATTACTTCTGGTCTTGGCACTGTAGTTTGAAAAAAGAAAAATATAATATAACTTGTAATTAGACTTATTATTATACTTGTTAAAGACTTATAATATAATTCTCTATTTTTAAAACACATATATATTAAAGATATAATTATAAAGGGATACCAAACCATATAAGGAACAGAAAATGCAGGTATAAAAGGCATAGATTTATCCAAGTCCGTAACTAAAGTGTATACTCCCCTATTTGAGTTATTTAAAATACCATAAAAAACATTTACTATTGGTATTATTAACATTAAGCTTAATGGCACAATATTTTCTTTAATTTTGTGTATCAATTTAACTTCCCCCATAACCTTTTTTCATTTTTATCTTATATAATAATTGTACTTAAAATATCTTAATAAAATCTTTTAATAATCCTTAACTCTTTCTTAATATAAGGAAATTCTGGCTTGAAGAGAAGTTATTCTACCATTGGTTTTAAAAAGGGAAGTTAATTTAATAAAACATTTCAATAATGAAGGAAAAGAGTGCTCCTTGTCAAAGAATAATGTTAACACCAGAAAAATAATTTTAGTTCCTATAAAAACAATAAAATAAACTCAAAAATACCTTTACTAAGTGGGTCTTTTTTGAGTTTATTTTATAAATTAATTATTTAAATACTTATTTAAATATATATTAGAAATTAAAGAAGAAATAATAAATGTAATAACAGTTGCTATAGCAGCCCCATTATATCCTAACTTTAGAATTAATAAAATAGTATATAATTAGTTTAAAATATATTTTATACAATATATAATAAGTAACTTATAAAATTATATTTGTCCTGTTACAAATTGTATTATTATACTTACTACTGCTACATTAAACCATACTATAACGCCTAAAAGTATTGGTTTAAATCCTGCTTTAGTCATTTCTTTAAAGTTTGAACTTAGCCCTATGGCTGATAGTGCCATTACTATTAAAAATTTTCCTAGCTCATTTATATAATGAATTGTGCTTCCTTTAAATAATCCCATAGTATTTAATAGGGATGCTACTAAAAACCATAATATGAACCATGGGAATATTTTTTTGAAGGAATAATTCACTTCTCCCTTTGCCATTTTAGCTTCTTTTTTCTTTTTATAGGCTGTTATAAATGCAAATATTAATGATATTGGTATTATTAGAGTAGCTCTTGTTAATTTAACTATGGTGGCATATTCTCCTGCCTTATTGCTAAAAGCATATCCTGCAGCTACTACAGAGGAGGTATCATTTATAGCTGTTCCTGCCCATAATCCAAAGGCTTTATCTGAAAATCCTAATAGATGACCTAATGGTGGAAATATTAAAACAGCTATTATGTTAAATAAAAATATAGTTGATATAGAGTAAGCTATCTCTACTTCATCCGCTTCTATTATAGGAGATATAGCTGCAATAGCAGAACCTCCACATATAGCTGTTCCTACCCCTATTAAAGTTTTTAGCTTGTCTGGTATTTTGAAAAACTTACCAACTACATAGGCAGTTATGAAGGCTGTAGCTATTGTAAATATAGTCACTTCTAAGGATTCTAGCCCTGTTTTCCTAACCTGTGATAAACTTAATCCTGCCCCTAAAACTATAATAGCCCATTGTAATACTTTTTTTGATGTAAATGCTACTCCTTCTATAGTATTTTTAGGTTTGCCTATAATGTTGTTTATTATTATTCCTATTATTATGCCAAAGACTGCTCCTCCTATTACTGGCATTAAGTTTCCAAGCCAAGTTGCTAATAGAGCTATAGAGAATGATAGCAAAATCCCTGGTAATATAGTTTTTAGTCTTTCCATTTTTCCCATCTCCCATTTTATCTTGTGATTTTTAATTTTAAATATAAACTAATATTATTACTTTTCTTTCCCTTTATTATTTTATATTCTTTATACTTAAAAGTTAAATATTATTATTTTATAATTATAATAAGCATTTACTTATTATAAACTCTATTTTTATAAAAACATCTCTTAAAGTTATTAAAACAAGAAATGCTTTTAGAGAAAATAGATATCTAGAAAAATAATACCATAATATTTTTAAAATTTAAGTTACATTTTTTTATGTTCTTAATATTATATAGTAGGGGAATAGAGGTGATTATATGTATTTTAACAAAAGATCTCCTTATAGATATTTAGTTGTTGGTAGTGACACTGAAGTACCTCTATATAATGGCCAACTATCTCCTTGTATAAATTTTGATAATGCAGCTACTACACCACCTTTAGTTTCTGTAATGAATGCCATTGTTAATTTTTCTCCTTGGTATTCCTCCATTCACAGAGGTACTGGATATAAATCTCAATTATCTTCTAAAATTTATGAAGATTCTAGGAAAACAGTTAGCAAATTTATTGGAGCTGATTTAGATAGAGATGTCATTATATATGTAAAAAATACTACAGAAGCTATTAATAAACTTTCCTATAGGCTTTGTTCCTGTGATGATGATTCTATAATTTTAACGACCTCTATGGAACATCATTCTAACGATTTACCTTGGAGAGATAAATATAATGTAGATTATATAGAGGTAGATGACTGTGGAAGATTAGTAATGGAAGATTTAAGAAACAAATTAGTAAGGTATGGTGATAAAGTTAAATTAGTTACTATTACTGGCGCATCTAATGTAACAGGATATATAAACCCTATTTATGATATAGCAGAATTAGTTCATGAATTTGGATGCAAAATTTTAGTAGATGGAGCACAACTTGTACCACATTGCAAAATCAGCATGAAACCCCATGACAGTTTAGAACACATTGATTATTTAGCTTTTTCTGGGCATAAAATGTATGCACCCTTTGGTATAGGTGTTTTAGTAGGACCTAAAGAAACCTTTGAGAGAGGGAATCCAGATTACAAGGGTGGAGGTACTGTAAATGTAGTAACTAAAGATTATGTACTATGGACAGATCCTCCTGAAAAGGATGAAGCAGGTACCCCAAACGTTATGGGTGTTGTAGCTCTTGCCAAAGCTATAAATACCCTGACAGGCATAGGAATGAAAAATATTGAAATTTATGAACAAGATATTTTCGAATATGCCTTTAGAAACATTGCACAAATACCAGATATAGAAATTTATTCTTGCAAAAATCTAGATTACCCTAGAGTTGCTATAATACCTTTTAATATAAATGGTATGCACCATAGTGTAACTGCAGAAATACTTTCTAAAGAGTTTGGTATAGCTGTAAGAAATGGCTGTTTTTGTGCTCAACCCTATGTTCAAAAAATATTAAACATTCCAAAAGAAGAGATAGGGTCATATGCAAATGATCCTATGAATAAAAGACCAGGTATGGTTAGATTAAGCTTTGGTATGTATAATGACATTTACGAAATAGACTTTCTAGTTATGGCTCTTAATAAAATAGTTCAAAACAAAAATAAATATTTAGAAAAATATAGTTAAAATTTAACACCTATAAGTTTGTATTATTCCCCATAACTTATAGGTGTTAATTTATACCTTTATAATTTTAATTTTTAAAACTTTATATTTATAAATAAATTATACTAGTACATCTTTATAATTTATTATATATTTTATATTTCTATACTATCTACTGCTATTTCTTCCTTGCCTTCATCTAGATCTAATTTTAATAATTTAGCTAAAGATTTAGATGTACTTGCTTGGAATGTTAATGTTATTATTATGGTTGTAAATGTGACTGATGCTATTATATCTGAATTTTTTATATGCATTGTTAATAACATACCTACTAAAGCTGCTGGTATAACGCCTGTTTCTCTAACCCACATAAGATAAACCATCTCTTTTATATTCCATTTTGCTTTTCTATCAAATATAACTGATAAAAATGCTGATACTGGTCTTGAAACAAATATTAATAATGCTACTACCATCAAATCCTTTGTAAAATATTTAGATAATACTCCAAAATCTATATGACTTCCTAATAAAACAAATATCATCATTCTTAATATTATAGTTAAAACTTCTTTAAATCTAAGATGAGTTTGATTGTATTCATCTGGTATACAGCAATTAATTCTTTTCTTATTTCCACATACCATACCTATTATAAATACTGCCATAAACCCACTAACGCCTAATTTATCTGCAATTAAATAAGTTCCTATTACTGCTACTATTGATATTTCTGAAGGAAATTCCTTTAAAAATGCATACTTTTCTCCTGCTATTAATTTAGTAGAAATATAGCCAAATATACCTCCTATTAAAATTCCTCCTAAAGATGACTTTAATAATTCAAAAGTACTCTTGCCTAATGAAAACTCTCCACCTGCTATAACCCCTAAAATAGCAAAGGTTACTATTGCTGCTGCTGCATCATTAAATGCTGATTCAGATATTATGGTTTGCTTTAATTTATTACTTACATTCATATTTTTAAATAAAGGCACTAATACTGATGGATCTGTAGATGATATTATTGCACCTAACAATAATGCATATATAAAATCTATATGAAATATTTTATAAGCAAAAAATCCTGTAATACCTGTAGATATAAAAACCCCTAAAGTTGACAAGAGTAACACAGATATTTTTACTTCATTAAAAACTTTTAAATCAATTTCTCTACCACCATCATAAAGAATATAAGCTGCCCCAAAAGTTAATATCAATTGATTTCCTACAGGGTAAGAATCTATATTTATAAGATTCAATATTTCTGGCCCTAGTATAACCCCTGCTAAAATAAATAAGACCACATCTGGCAAATTAACTTTTCTACTTATTTTCCCAAATACTACACCAGCTAAAATAACCAATGCAATTAACTTTAATATATTATTAGCTGATAAAATTACATTTGTCTCCATTTCAAAATCATCTCCAAGCAATTTTTTATATTACTGTATATGTTATATCACCTTTATATTTAAATTACAATATACTTTTCAAAAGTTTTTTGTTAATTTTTTCAATTTTTTGTCACTTTTTTAACATTTATGTAGGATAAGATTACATATTATATGTTTATCTATAAAAACTAAAGGAAACCCTTTTATTATATGTTAGGGTTTCCTTTTTGTTCTTATTTAGTTATAAATACTATATATTAAATAGTTTTTAATCAAATTAATATAGTTTTTGTTACCTTTAACTTCAATTGAATATTTCTTACAAATCCTATAATCCAAGCACTTCTGAAATTTCTTCCATGGAGTTAAGTGACAATTCTGCGAATTGTGGAAATTCTATTCCAAGCTTTTCTATAGACTTCATAGCTTCTCTATTTGCTCCTGCGGCAAACCTTTTTTCTTTCATTCTTTTTGTTATAGATTTAACCTTTACGCTAGAAATTTTTTTATCCGGATATACTAATGTTATGGCTGTTATAAATCCTGTTATAGGATCTGCTGCATATATAGCCTGATCCATTTTTGATTTTATTTCTGTTCCCGATTCCTGATTATGAGCACATATAGCATTATACATATCTTCATCTCCAAAACCTTCAGCCTTAAGTATTTCAAGGGTTTTAGGTCCATGAAGATGAGGATTCTGTACATAATCTACTATGTCCGCATCTAAATCATGTAAAAGTCCTGTTATCCCCCATTTATCTATATTTTCTGGATCTAACTTTTTTGCTAGCCCTCTCATTACTGCTTCTACAGCATAGGAATGTTTTATTAAGTGTTCTGATTTTAAGTTATTTAATAATAGTTCTTCTGCTTTTTCTCTGCTAAACATATGTAATAGCCCCCTTATAAATCTTTCGCTTTAGACTTTATTATATAATAATATCTTGTAATTTCAAGTATATTCTATAAATTTAGAAATTTATTTATATAATTTTAAATATACTGTAGTTATATATATCTAAAACTTTTTTACTTTATAATATAAATATATAAGAACTATTAAATTTACATTTTACAGAAAAATTATAATTTAAATTTATTAAATTTTTTCCTTAAAATTATTTTCATAAGTAAGAAATCTATGAACCATTGAAAAGCTGTTATCCACCAAACACATACTACAGAATACTTTAATTTATATATATAATAATAAAACAATGGAACTCTTATACACCAACTAGAAATCAAAGTTACAATAAATGGAGTTTTGGCATCTCCCATACCTTTTAATATATCTTCAACAACAGTAGATGCAGCTATAAAGGGTTGTTCTATTGCTCCAACTAACAAACATAAAGTTGCTAATTTTACAACATTTTTTTCTTTATTTCCTACAAAACACCCTACTAATAAATTAGGCATAAAAATAAATAATAAAGAAAATATTAAAGATATACTAACTGCAAACCAGACAGATTTATTTGCATATTCTTTTGCACCTCTATAATCTTTTTCTCCTATCTTCATTCCAACCAATGTAGTAGCAGAAACTCCCAAAGCAGCACTAGGTATTATGGAGACTGTTTCTATGGTATTTGCTATTTCATTAGCAGAAAAAGAAATGCTTCCAATTTTTATTATCATAAAAGCGCACAATAATCTACTTACACTATATGTAGCTTCTTCTAAAGATGCTGGTATATACATATTTAAGATGTCCTTTATCTTATCTATTTTAAACAATTTAAACAAATTTATATTACCATGAGATTTTAATTTATCTAACATGTATATAAAGGAAAATGTAAAACCTACTATTTGAGATAATATAGAAGCTAATGCTGCTCCAAATACACCTAAGCCTTTTTTCCCTATACCAAATATAAAAATAAAATCCAATATAATTTTACAGCTACTTACTATTACTGCTGTAAAAAAAGGTATTTTTGTATTCTTATATCCTCTTAGTATAGAATTTATAATTTCCGTATTCATTTTAAAAAAAATTGAAATAGCCATTGTCTTATTAAAAACATTAGCTATTTTAAGTATATCTCCTCTGGCACCTGCTATATACAAAATTTTTTCGCTTTTACAAAACATAAGATAACTTATTAAAAATGAAATTATAACTCCCAAAAATAAACCACATATAGAGTATTGTTGTGCATTTTTATAATGTCTACTTCCTATGCTTCTAGCTATTAGTGAAGTTACAGAAACTGCAAGTCCTACAGAAATAAATACATCACAAAGAGTAAAAATCACGCCATTGCTTAATCCTACTGCAGTTAAGCATTTATTTCCTCCATAATTCCCTATCATCATCATATCAAATACTATCATTAGATTATATAATGTCATTTCTGCTATGATGGGAATAGAAGTGTCCAAAATTTCTTTCATCGGATATCTTTTTGTCATATCATCCCTCATAAAAATTAATTATATTTTGTACCTTAAAATTGATTTAACAAATTTTATATAGAATTTTTATTTAAACTTTTGGGAAATACTAAAGTATGAAGTACGTTAACTTAAAGCATTAAGCTCTATTACTTTATATATTCATACTTATATTTGGTTATGAATAATTTCATTTTTAAATATTTTATTCCTTTTGTAGCAATTTGAAAAACCTCATTTATAATAAAATTTCTAGGAGGACAAAAATAAAATGAATAAGAAAAAGAAGTTAATTTTAATTATAACTTTATGTATATCTATTACATATCTTTTTTTATATAACAATAACAAAACCTATGTCTATACTTCTTTACAAGAAGAGAATTCTTTAGATAAGGATTCAGTTAAAAATGGCATAGAAGAAATATATAAAAAAAGATGTGAAGCTTTTACTTCTTTAGATTTAAAATCTTTAAATGATTATTTTAATACGTCTCATAAATATGGTGAATGGGCTTTAGCACATGAAGTTAAAAGAATTAAATATTTAAATGATTGGTCTTATAATAGGGGAATTAAATTTACTAATGTAGCTTCTTCTTTAAATTTTAGAAAAATATCACCAACTAAAAGAGGTGTAAGGGTATCTTTGGATGAAATTTATAAATTTGATTATGAATATAAATCTGATGAAACACCTACCAAAGACTCTTTTGGTGTTTCCATACAGCATACTGTAGATTTAATAAAAAAAGATGATAAGTGGATCATATTTACGGACTGGTATACTGATTGTTTTGAAGATGCTCTTAAATCTTATTCTGCTAATACAGATAGTTTAGATAAACAAACTTCTCCTCCAAAATATAATATTAACTCATGTCCTAGAAATCATGAACCTAATTCTGAGGGTAAATATAATAGATTACAGGCTATAGAGTATGCAGATAAATATTGCGGTATTCCTTGGGCTAGCGGAAATGATTTAAGACATAATAAGAAATATAAAAATTTCACTGGTGCTGGAGGAGATTGTACAAATTATGTTTCTCAAGTCTTAGGCGATAAAGAAGCTGGCGGCTTGCCTTTCGATGGAGCTTGGTATTGTAGATATCATAAATATGGCGGAGGCGAGGGAAGTAAAGCTTGGGTAAATGCAGATGCTCTTAGAAATTACCTTATATATAGTGGAAAAGGAAATTTAATAAAAAAAGGTTCCTTTGAAGACTTAATAAAACCAACTGATGATCACACTTGCGGTGTTATAGAAAAATTAGAACTAGGTGATATGATTTGTTATGCTCTAGGAAGTAATATAGATCATTTTGCAGTAGTTACTGGTTGGGATTCCCATGGATATCCTTTAGTAAATTCTCATACTACCAACAGATATAGAGTTCCTTGGGATCTAGGTTGGGGAGATAAAAATATATTTTTTCATTTGATTCATATAAAATAAATATTATAATAGATTTTAAATAATATTTTAATACAAAGTTGCCACTAATAAATTTTTATAGGCAACTTTATTTTTTATTTTAAAATTTTATCTATTGTAATATATATGTATCTATTATAAGTTAATATATATTATAATAAATATATATTATTTTTTAATAATTCTTATAACATTATTTAATTATATAGAGGTCGTGATCATAATGAAATTATATAAAAAGTCCCTAAATATAATATTGTTGATTTTTTTAGTATCCATAATTATTACTAGTATTTTTTCAGAAACTTATATAATAAAAAAGTTTAATAACATAGAAATTAAATATAATGTATCTAAAACTGAACAATTATTAAAATTAATAAATAAAGATATTAAAAGTACCTATGATTTAAATAAAGATTATGCTATATGGGATGATACTTATAAATTTATAAATGATAAAAATAATAATTATATAGAAACTATTTTAAAAGAAAGTAGCATTTTTAAAAATTTTAATATTGATTTAATATTATTTGTAAATAAAGATAATGATATAGTATTTCAGCAATATTATAATAAAAATAAAAAATTAAGTGAAAAAAATATAAATTATCTTTCTTCCATCGCTATTTCTAATATTAAAAGTACTCATCCTCTTAAAGGACTAACAAAACTTGATGATTCATTGCTATTAATGACCGCTGCACCTATTACAGATACTTTAAATTCTAAAACCCCTAACGGTGCAATGATATTTATTAAATTTTTAACCAAAGAGAATATTAATAAAATTTATGGTAATAATGCTAATTTTGAAATTATAGATTACAAAAATTTGTATAATGTTATATATAAAAAAAACCATATCTCTATAGTTGAAAGTAATGATAATTTAATTGAAAGCTATGGATTAATAAAAGATATATTTAATAATAATGCCTTTATGTTAAAACTAAATATAACTAGAGATATTTACTTTGCTGGGAAAAAGAATATCAAATTTTTTATATTTGTTATATTTATTTTAGGTATTTTTATGAGTATACTTCTTATAAAAATTTTAAACGAATTAGTACTTAAAAGAATTCATATTATAGAAAAAACTTTAAATTATGTAGCTAAAACTACAGATTTATCTGTACGCTTAGACACTACAGGAAATGATGAAATAACAAGTTTAAATAAAAACTTTAACAATATGTTTGATATGTTAGAGACATCAAAAGAAGAAATTATAGAAAACCAAAAAAAATATAACTATCTTTTTTCTAGTGTTATAACTAACTTCTCCTATAACAAAATAGTAAAAAATAAAGATTCTGCTATTATAGATTTTAAAGTAGTAGAAATAAATAACTATTTTAGCCAATTATTGAATACAGATAAGGAAAATATAATTGGAGAAAATATATCTTCATTTATTCCCTCTATCTTAAATGAAAATCCAATTTTAACAAAATCCATAAAAAAAATCTCTTCTATGGGTGGAAAAGATACTTTGGAAGAAATTTATGTAGAAGAATTAAGAAAATGGTTTTCCGCAGTGGTTTATAGTATGGAGTTAGATTATTTTGCCCTACTCTTAACAGATATAACTGAAAATAAAAAAGATAAAGAGAAAATTTTAGGACTAGCTTATTATGATTCTCTTACTGGTCTTTCAAATAGGAAAAAAATTATAGAAACTATAAATAAAACTATAAACAACTATATAAATAAAAAATTTGCTGTTTTATTTATAGATTTAGACCACTTCAAGTCTATAAATGATACTTTAGGTCATGACGTTGGGGATTACGTTTTAGAAAAAGTTTCTGCTAGATTCAAAATGTTGATAGGTCCTAATCATAAGATTGGTAGACTAGGTGGAGATGAATTTATAATTGTACAAACTATAAATTCTATAAGTGATGCTGAAAAATTAGCTGGTAAAATATGTACCACTTTAAATCACCCAATAAAATATAAGAAAGATGATTTATTTATTGGTGCTAGTATCGGTATAAGTGCCTATCCAGAGGATGGTAAAGATACTTCTACACTAATGAAAAATGCTGATGCTGCAATGTATGCGGCAAAAAAAAATGGTGGATACAAATATGAAGTATATTCTAGAAGCATGAATGAAAGAGCCCTAGATGATTTAATTCTAGAGAATAGATTACGGCGAGCTTTAGAAAAAAATGAATTATTAGTGTATTTTCAGCCTATTTACCACTTAAAAACATCCAAAATTATAGCAGTAGAGTCTTTAGTTAGATGGAAATTTGATAATAAAATTATAAATCCTAATCAATTTATTCCATTAGCTAAAAATATTGGTGAAATAGCTAATATAGATAATTGGGTACTAAATAAAGCTTGTTCTCAGTGTCATTTATGGGAAAGACAAAATAATAATCCCTTGTATGTATCTGCAAATATATCTTTTAAACAAATGAAGGATAAAAATTTTGTAGATAATGTTTTAAATATACTTAAAACTACTAAACTACCACCTAGCTACTTATGTCTAGAAATAACAGAGGATGAGGCTATGGAAGATGTGGATTTAAGTATTAGAACTTTAGAAGAATTAAAAAAACATGGAATAAAAATATCTCTAGATGATTTTGGTACTGGTTATTCATCCTTAAGTTATGTTACCAAGTTACCTATAGATAATATTAAAATAGATAAAAGTATTATAAAAAATATTCACAAAGATAATAAAAGTTTACAAATAGTAAAATCTATAATACTTATGTCTAAAAGTTTAGATATAAATATTATTGCAGAAGGCGTTGAGACAATTGATCAGCTAGAAATTCTTCAAGAACTAGATTGCGATTTTATTCAAGGTTTTTATATTTCTGAACCATTACCTATAAAAAACTTTGAAAGTAATTTTATAAAATAATTTTACAGTTAAAATTTTTCTAAAAAACCTCTAAATATTTAGACTAAAAAGAAGTTGTTTCAAAATAGATTTAATTTTAATCTAGCGAATATAAAAAGGGTGTCTCAAAATAAAAATAGCCTTAATTTTAATATAGTAAATATAAATAATACATGTAATAAACATATAAATGAACTTTAGTAGTTCTTAATTTGACGGAATTAAAAATTTTTGTAATTCCTCACAGGACGTGAGGAGCCAGTAGTGAAGCCAGAGGAGGTTGCCTCTTTTACTGGGTAAAAAATTTTTAATGGAGTCAAATTTAGAACTACTTAGTAAAATGAATTGCTTTATAAATGTATTATTTATATTTACGGTTTTAAAATTAAGGCTATTTTGTTTTCAAACTATAATTTTTCATTTTTTACAACATTAATCTTGCTCTTCTTATAGACATAAATTCCTATAATTGTAGTTAGTATAACTAAAAGTACAGGGACTATAAATTTTGAAGTTAAAGGATTCATAACATTTTTTCCCATATAAGAATAACATAGTGTTTCTGGTATAACTCCTAATAAGGATCCTAAAACAAAATGCTTATATTTCATTTTTGTAAGTCCTGAGGCATAACTTAAAGGATCATAGGGGAATATTGGTGGAAACCTTAAAAGAAATATAATCTTAAACCCTTCTTTTTCTATATTATTATCCAACTCTACAGCTCTTCCCCTTAAAATCTTATCTACAAAAGATTTGCCTAGAAGCCTGCTTAACCAAAAGGCCAAACTTCCTGATAAGAAAAAACCTAACATATTTAATATAAATCCTTTTACAGGTCCAAATAAAATTCCACCTACAAGGGACAACATAGAAGCTGGAATAATAATCACTAATGGTTTTAAGGCGTATACTAATAAAAAGCATATAGATGAAAATTTTCCACAACTTTGAATATATTTTACCGTATTTTTTATATTCATTTTTTTAATTGTATGTCCATGTCTTGATAAAAACACAGCTACAATAATAATTATTAAACTTAACCCAACTATTTTAAATAAGTCTTTTTTATTTTTCATAAGTTAACATTCTCCTCAACACATTCTATCTTTTTTCTATACAAATTAAAAATGGTGGATCATTAGCTTGATTTATAAATGAATTTTTCATAACATTATAAACCTTCTGATCTAGCTCACTTGTAAATTTCTCCAAAACAGCTTTCTCTTCTTTTCCATTTTCATGACCATAATATATTACCAATAAAACTATACCATTATCATCTAATAGTTTTAAAGCTTTTTTTAGTGCTTTTAGAGTAGTTTCTGCTTTAGTTGTTATATTATGATCTTTTCCTGGTAAATATCCTAAATTAAAAATAAACAATTTTACCTTTTCTTGTATATGCCTGTCTAAATTTTCATGTCCATCATTTATAAGAGTTATATTTTTATAATCAATATCTTTTAATTTTTCTTTTGTTTTGTCTATAGCTTCTTTTTGAATATCAAAGGAAATTACTTTCCCTTCATTTCCCACTAAATTTGCTAATAATATAGTATCATGTCCTTTACCTAAAGTACAATCCACAGCTATATCACCAAATTCTAATGTATTTTCACATATATATTTTGCTATGCTAACTGCGTTATTAAACTTTTCTTTTGGCATTTTCCACCATTCCCTTTTTATAATTAACCCATCTATATTTCTATTATTTTATTATGTGTGTGTTTCTATTTTTTAAAATAGTATCTGTCCATTTCTTGACGTAATCTGCCGTAGCCCACTCTGCCATAACTACAGTTTCTTTATTTAGCTCCATTTGATAAATAGGCTTATTAGATAGTTTTCCATCCTCCATAGTATATACATATAACTCTTTTTCTGTGGTTATTATAGCTAAATCTTTATTAGGAGAAGTATAGGCATCTAAGGCATTAGGCACTTTACTTTTAATACTATTCCAAGATAAATGTAAATCGTCATAATTTAATATTTTTTTAGGTATTTCAGTATTGATATTAAAATCCATATATTCTTCCTTATCATCTATTCCATTTAATCTACCCTTAAGTATCCAGTGCCCATTTCTTCTACTAAGAAAAAAACTATCATTTCTACAGCTTTTTTCTACTTTATTTAATATATCTTTATCCTTAGATTTAATGCAACTTTCTAAAGATGATGCTAATATTTTTTCACTATCCTTCTCTATTATATCACCTATATTTACCCCCGCCATTGCATTTATATTATCAATAGGTAACATTTTAACTTTATATAACTCCGTAGGTTTATTTTTATGAATATTATTATATTCTATAGATATGTAATCATTACTTACAAATAATATATCCCTATATATATTTCTATTTTTAATATCCTGTTCTAGTATAAAATTATTTTTTATTGGATAGTTATTATATAATGGATTTACAAATATAGTATCTTGTATATTATTTAAATTATTTATTCTATTTACTCCAATTTCACAAAATCCATTTTTCCTAGGCACAAATAGGTTCTCCGTTTCTATTACATTCTTTAGATTTCTATTTCGGGAAGAAATAAAAATAGTTCTGTATTTTTTTTCATTTTTATACTCATCTACATAGTCCTCTTTTGAACTTTTTAATCCTATTAATATACCGGTCCTTAACAATGTATATCTTTTAGGCATTACTATATCCTGTGAAGAATTTTTTTCTTTTATATTGTATTTAGGTTCAATATATGAATCATTAGATTTTTTTGTTAAGATTAATAATTGATTATCCACACATACTAATAATTTCTTTTCATCTATTTTTATAAAATCATAGAAAGGATTATTGTCCCAGGAAGTTGAAATAACTTCTATTTCTTTTTTATTTATATTTAATCTATTAGGCTTAAGTTTTAATTTATATAGAAAATACTCTTCTGTTTTTACGGTTTTAACCTTAAATTCAGGTAATTTACATACTTCATTTCCTAATATTATATATTGAGAATTTATAATAACATCTTTATCCTTTAATCTTAGCCTTAATTTACTATCTTTGTCTAAATTGCTGAAATCAATTTTCCAGGTTCCCTGTATTGGACAAGAGTTGTTATTAGGGGCTACTATATTATTTTTATTATCTAAACTCACGCAGGCAGTTATGGTTAATGAATAAATAAAAATCATAAATATTAATAGAATTTTACTTTTTCTCATATGAATTCTCCTAGTTATACTAAATTAATATTAATTATATTTAACTATAAAATAAATTTGTATTATAGTTTTATTACTGGTAATTTTACTGATATAGTAGTGCCTTTATTCTCTTCGCTTTCTATATGTAATACTCCATTGTGAAGCTTTACTATTTCATCACATATGGATAACCCTATGCCATTTTTTGATTTACCACTGTTACCTTTATAAAACTTTTCCTTAACCCTCGGTAAATCTTCCTTACCTATCCCTACACCTGTATCTTTCACAAAAATTGTTATATATTCTTCTTCATACTTAACATTTAACTCCACTAATCCACCTTCTGGAGTAAATTTAAAAGCATTATCCAATAAATTTATTAAAACTTGTTTTATTCTATTTTTATCACCATATATATTAGGCAGTTTATTTATACAGGTTGCTTTAAAATTTATTCTATTTCTATAAGCATAGGGCTCTAATTGCTTTCTTACTGTATCTATTATTTCACATATATTTATTTCCTCTTTATTTAAATTCATCTTTCCTGATACAAACTTTGAAAAATCTAATAATTCTTCTACCATTCCGCTTAGTCTTTCGCTCTCATCTTCTATTATTTTTAATCCATCTTTTAAAACTTCTTTATCTACTTCATTAGAGTTCAATGTTATAGCCCATCCCTTTATGGAGGTCAGAGGAGTTCTTAGTTCATGAGATACAGAAGATATGAATTCATTTTTCAGCTGATCTTTTTTTACTATCTCATCTGCCATATAATTTAATGTATCTGATAGTTCTCCAAACTCGTCATCAAACATTTTTTCACTTTTAACCTTAAAGTTACCAGAAGCCATCTTATTTGCTACATAAGTTAATTCTTTTATAGGTTCTGTTATACTATTAGCCAAAAATAGACTAACTAAGCCAGATATTAAAATTACTACTAACCCAATAAGTAAAAAGCCTAAGGATATCCTTGCTATATCACTATTTACATATCTTAATGAAGTTATAAATCTTAATACTCCAACTATTTGATTGTCTGATTTTAATGGATAGGTTACTGCCATTACACCAGAAGTATCATAGTCAACTTTGCCTAACCAAACTCCTTTTTCTCCTTTTAGTGCTTTTTGAATGTCTGAAGTTTTTATCTGTTCTTTATTTGATACTCCTATAGAATCCATTAAAACTTTACCCTTGATATCTATTATTTGTACTTGAGCAGAGGTCTGTCTCCAAAATACATCTACATTATCTAATACATTATCTTCTAAGGATGAATTTGAAAAATATTTGTTATAAAATTCTGCAGAAGTTTTTATCTGGTTAGAAATAGCATCCTCCAAATTATTATAATAATAATGTCTTGTAAAAAGAATTAATAAAAATTCTAGTATAAAAACACTTATTATTATAATTAATATGAAATTTACCATTAGCCTTCTTTTTACACTTATTTTACTCATAATAACTCCTTAAGTGTTTTGCCATCTATAACCTGTGCCCCATACAGTATTTATAAATTTAGGCTCAGATGGTGTTTCTTCTATTTTTGATCTTAATCTTCTTATATTTACATCTACAATTTTAGAATCTCCCATAAAATCATAGCCCCAAACTAAATCCAATAACTCATCTCTATTAAAAGCTTTCCCTGGATTTTCAATAAATATTTTCATAAGTAAATATTCTGTTGGGGTTATGTCTATTTCTTCTTCATCTTTATAGATTTTTTTTGAATAAAGATCTATTTTAAATGGCCCTCCAGTTATTATATTATCATCATTTTCCTTTACTGCATTAACTCTTCTTAATATAGCTTTTATTCTTAGAGTAAGTTCTAAAGGATTAAAGGGTTTTATTATATAATCATCTGCCCCATATTCTAATCCTAAAACTTTATCTGTATCTTGGCTTTTAGCGGTAAGCATTATTATTCCCATATTAGTGAACTCCTGTCTTAGAATCTTACACACTTCTAATCCATCCATCCCTGGTAACATAATATCTAATATAACTACCTCTGGTTTATGTTCTCTTGCTTTTTCTACCCCCTCTTCTCCTGTTTCTGCTTCTATTACATCAAAATTATTCATCTTCAAATTTACTTTTACAAAGCCTCTTATAGAAGGCTCATCTTCTACTATTAATATTTTATCCATTATTCCACCTCAGTTTTTAGTATATTATTTTTATATCTTTAGTATATTGTAATTTTTACTTTCCTTACAACTTTTAACTGTAAATTTAAGATATTTTTTATATATACTATTTTAAGGCTTTGAATTCGTAGCCCTGTGATATTAAATATTCTATTATATCTGGCAATGCCTCTACAGTAGTTTTTTTAGCTGCACAATCATGCATTAATACAACCACATGATTTTTCCCTTCAATGGTATTTTTTATATTTTGTATTAATTTCTCTTTTGGTATATTATTTCCTTCTGCATCTCCATTTAAAGCATTCCAATCCATGTTATAATAACCTTTCTTTTTTATAGCCTCTTTATAAGGATTTAATCTATCTCCAAAAGATCCTCCAGGAAACCTTACTAGTTTTATATCATAGTTAGATCCTACTATAGATTTTATAACATTTTGAGTTTTATCTACTTCATTTACAAAAACATCTACACTAGAATAAATATTTTTATAATTATGAGTGTAAGTATGATTACCTATGGAATGCCCCTCTTTAATTTGTCTCTCTATTATACTTTTATTCTCCTTTGCTAAGTTTCCCACTACAAAAAAAGTAGCCTTTATGTTGTATTTTTTTAATATATCTAATATATCATTACTTAGATAGCTTGGTCCATCATCAAAGGTTAAAAAAGCTATTTTCTTACCATCCTTCTGAAATACCTGCCTAGCATCATATTTATCCTTTATATATTCACTAAACACTACCTTATCATCCATTTGTTTAATTACCATTTTACTATTGTTAATCATTTCTTTTTTCATAAATTGTTTTTTATTATTTTTATCTACTATGTTTTTGGTGACAAAAAAACCTACTATAAAAAGCAGAGCACATATTGTTATTAATAAAATTTTATTTTTTTTCTCCATATTAACAGCCTCCAAAAACTTTCATTATAATAATACTAATTTAAATAGGATTTTGGGTTACAAACTTATTAAAATATATTTATAAATAATAGCTATTATAATTATATTGTAGTTATTTTTAGTCTTATTTACCATATAACAGTTAATATAACTAATAGTTATATTTAAATAAGCTTTACCTATAAAACTTGAAACAATTTTATCACCTTCCTTATATTAAATTAATACTACATAAAATTTATTTAGTATTTATTATAGATTTGTTAGAATTTTTTTCATATCATCTTTAATAATATATGAAAAATTTATTTAATAATGAACATAAAAAAGCAGTTCTTAATAATTAAGAACTGCCTTTCTCTATTATGAAAATTAACTAAATAAATTTTTTATCCAGTTGCCTATTCCACCTTTTTCTTCTTTTTGAGCAGATATTTTATCCTGTGCTGATGCTTTCTCTTCTTTTTTAGGTTCTTCTTCTTTCGGTTTCTTTATTTCATCTGTTCTCATTATAAATTTAACATTACCTTCCATGTTATCTCCTAAGCCTGTAAAAGTTCCATAATTCTTAGATAAATTAACTATTTCATCTTTTACATCTAATATTTCTTTTACATCTGTTATCTTTGTACCTAATTTATCATCTATTTTCTTTACGCCTTCACTATTAAACTTTGTCATGTTAACACTTAATTCTTTATTTCCTTTAGCAATGTTATTTGCACCGTCACTTAGTTTTGAAGTAGCACCTTTTGCTAATGATAGACCACCATTTAATTTTCCTGCTCCCCCAGTTAGTTTGCTTGCTCCTGCACTTAATTGTGATGTTGCTCCTTTTGCTGCTGATAAACCACCATTTAGCTTATTAGATCCATCTACTAATACATTGGATTTTGAATCTAATGCAGATAATCCTACTTTTAATTTTTCACTTCCTTCATTTAATTGACCTATTGCTTCTCCTAATTTAGGAGTTGATTGTTCTACATTTTTATTAAGCTCTTTTGCTCCTTGGCTTAAGTCTGATGTTCCACTTACTAACTCATTAGTGCCCTGATAAAGTTTTTGTGAGCCTTCGTATAAATTCTTTTGTCCTTGTTGCACTTGACTTATGCCTGTATCTAAATTTTGTGCACCTTGTTTTGCCTCTCCAAGTTTACCTTCTAAATTTGATAATCCTCCAATGATTTGTTGACTACTTCCTTGCATTGATTCTAATGAGGCTATTTCTGTATCAATTTTTTGAAGTACTGATGCTCTTGTATTTTCATCTTCTATCTGATTTGCTACTTCTCTTAGATTTCTCATATTATTTAAATTATTATTTATTCCATTAATCTCCTGCTGTTTAGCAGCCTTAATACTAGCTGCAGCTCCTGCTGCTTGTTCCATTCCACCTGCAATTTGTTGGGTTCCTGCTTTTATATTTTCTGTATTTTTAACTAACTCTCCCAATCCACCATTTATTTTTGCTGTATTTTCATTTATATTTTTTGCTCCAACTTCTAATTTTATAGAACCATCTTGAATCTGATTTGTTGCTTTTGGTAATTCCTTCATCTTCTCAGTCTCTTTACCTAATTTTGATATTCCAGCATTTAATTTTACTGCACCATTTTTAGATGTATTTACCCCTCCTGTGTATTGTTTTATTCCTGCTGTTAAATCTCCTGTTTTTGCTTCCATTTGTCCTATAGCACCACCAAATTTATTCATATTTCCTGATAATTGTCCAATACCACTATATAATTGTGATGCACCTGATGCTAATTGTCCTGTTTTACCAGCTAATTCACTATTACCATTTGCTAATTTAGAAGCTCCATCTGCTAATTTAGAGGATCCTTCTTCTAATTTTGATGTGGCATCTTTTATATCATTTATACCATTTTGTAGTTCATCTATTTTATCTGATTTTTCTATTTTATCCATTTCTGGTACTTTTGTTGTAGCTGTCATCATTATAGGTGCTAATTCAAAATCTTTTGCATCCGCTGTTATTTCTATTTCATCTTTTAAATCTATATCAAGTATATTTTCATCCACATTTAAGCTTTCTTTTAATCCTGGTATTGCTATAAAGGTTATAGCTTGATTATTTCCATCAGATATTATTTCTCCTTCACTTACTTCTACATTGGTAAATTTATCTATTGGAAGATTTACTACTGAAGCTACTGCAAAAGGTGTATATATAGTTCTTTCCTTTCCATTTACAGTTACTTTATGAGCATCTGTGTTTTTAATTTTTATATTGATAGTTACTTTTCCTGATTTCCCTGCTAATTCTTGTGGTTTTATTTCTTTTCCATCTAATTTATAAACTATATCTGTTTCTATAGGTAGTTTTTTATCTGTTTTTCCTTGATAGAATATGTCCTTTTTATCTGATTTCCAAGTTACTTTATCTCCTGAAATTTCAGGTTTTTCATTTCCTTTTATATTTTTTATTCCTGTTAGTTCTGATTTATCTTTTATACTTATGCCTGCGTTTTCTGAATGTAACCAATCACTAACTATCTTCTCTTTTATTACTCCGTTTTGATTTAATGTAACATAAACTGATTCATCCTTTTTAATAGTATCCGCAGCATATACTGCATTTGAACTAAGCATTAAACCTATTATTACTAAACTTGCAACTTTTTTAGACATACATTTATAATTCATCCTAACCATCTCCTCAAATTTTATTTATCTTCTAAGCTGACATTTTATTTGCTTCTTTTGCTGTATTACTTTTTCTCCATCCCTTTGTTGTCTTAGCTATTATAGGCTCTGCTACTATCAATATGGATGGTAATATAAATACTGTTACAAACATACTTATGATAGCTCCACGAGCCATTAATATACATAAGCTATCAATTAACTCCATTTTAGAAACAATAGCAACTCCTGCAGTTGCACTAAAGAATGTTAAAGAGCTTGTTATTATAGATTTTGCTGAACCTTGTATAGATATTTTCATAGCCTCAAATTTATCATGACCATATCCCAATTCTTCTTTAAACCTATTTGTCATTAATATAGCATAGTCTACAGTAGCCCCCAACTGTATAGTACCTATTACTATAGAAGCTACAAATGGTATCTCTGTTCCTGTATAAAATGGTATGCCCATATTTATAAATATAGCTAATTGAATAGCTGATACTAATATCACTGGAATTGATACTGATTTAAACACAAAGAATATTATTGCAAATATAGCTAATATAGAAACATAACTTACATTTTTAAAATCTTTATCTGCAATTTCTATTAAGTCTTTTGTTAAAGGTCCTTCCCCTGCTATCATTGCTTCTTTATCATAATTTTTTACTATTTTATTTATCTCTGTTATTTGTGCGTTTTCTTCATCTCTAGCTGCTTTATATTCTGAATTTGCTATTATTAAATTGTAACCACCTTTTTTAAAGGTATCTTTTACTTCCTGTGGTAAAAAACTTTCTGGTACAGCTGAACCTATTATTTTATCATAGGATAGTACTTTACCTATACCATCTACCTTTTCTATTTTTTCTACCATTTCTTTTATTTCATAAGGTTTCACTTTATCTCTTACTATTATAAAATGAGTTGTTGTCATATTATAATTATCTTTTAGTTTATTTAAGGCTACAATAGATTGCATATCTTTAGGTAAAGTTTCATCTAAATTGTAATAAACCTTAGCATTTTTTTCCCCATACACTGCAGGTAGGAATGCTATTAAAAATATAACTATAAATAATTTGTATTTTTTAGTTACTAATCCTGCTGTCTTATTAAACTCTGGCAATATAGTTTTATGAGTATATTTATGAATAGCTTTATCAAAGTATAATATAAAAGCTGGAAGTATTGTTACAGTAGATATAACGCCTAAAACTACTCCCTTTGCCATTACAAGTCCTATGTCTTTTCCTAAAGTTAAATTCATTGCACATAATGCTAAGAACCCTGCTATGGTTGTAAGAGAACTCCCCCCTATAGCTGTAATAGTATTGCTAACTGCCTCTGCCATAGCTTCATTTCTATTCTCAAATTTTTCTTTTTCTTCTTCATACCTATGAAGTAAGAATATTGAGTAATCCATGGTAACCCCTAATTGGAGTACTGCTGCTAAGGCTTTAGTTATATAGGATATTTCTCCTAATAACACATTAGTTCCCATATTGTAAACTACTGCAAAACCTATGGATATAAGAAATATAAATGGTACCAATGTGGATTCCATAGTAAGCATTAAAACTACTACTGATAAAGCTACTGCTGTCAATACATAAAAAGGTGTTTCTTTGTCTGATAAATCTTTAGTATCTTTTATTATTGCTGACATTCCGCTTAAAAAGCATTGCTTATTTAAATGCGTTCTTACGTTTGCTATAGCTTTTTGTGTTGTTTCTGATGCCGGTGATTCCTTAAACTTTATAATCATTAGTGTAGAATCATTATTATAAAAGGAATCTTTTATTTTATCTGGCAGTATTTCTTTTGGTATAGATGTATCCATTAGATCATCTACCCAAAGTACTTTTTCTACACCATCAACCTTAGCTATTTTATCTTTAATCTTCACTATGTCTTTGGCTTCCATATTATCAATTACCACCATGGAAGTAGCAGCACTAGAAAAAGTTTTATCTAATACCTTTTGCCCCTTTACCGTATCTAATTGCTCTGGAAGGTAAGATAGTATATCATAGTTTATCTTTGTCTTTGCCATTCCATAAAAAGATGGTATTAACAAAGCTATTGCTACTATAAGAACTAGCACCCTCTTTTCTGTAATAAATTTCCCAAATTTTTTCACTGGAATCATCTCCCTATATAAATTTAAAATTTATGATTTCTATATACTTTGCTCCTATTTCATTTATAATTATCAGAGCATAATGACTTTAAGTCATTTATTACAATACCAATTATATACTAAAATGACTTAAAGTCAATACTATTTTTTGCTATTTATATTAAAAATTTTTTAAGTTTTTTTTAACAGAATATAGCCTATTTATTTACTTTTACAATTTAAAATATAAAAATATACATAAAAAAGATGTCTCAAAATTAAATCTATTTGAGACATCTCATTTTTTATATTTGAATATATAATTTTAAAACTTTTTATCTAATCACTATATCCAATACTTCAACTGAAGTTAAGGATTTCGTTTATTATAAATATAAAGTATTATGTTAGCACTAATTATACCTATTAAAGCTCCTACTAATACATCTGATGGATAATGAACATATAAATATAATCTTGAAAAAGCTATAGAAAAGGCTAATATATATATGGGTAATTTAAAATTTTTTATTTTTCTTCCTATAACTATAGCCACTGCAAAAGATGATACTGTATGTCCTGATGGGAAAGAAAAACTTTTAGGTGCTTTAACCAATAGATTTATTCCTTCTATAGCTGTAAAAGGTCGTCCTCTTTGTACTAAATTTTTAAGTACCACCTCACCTATTAATGAACTTAGTACTAATGAAGCTATACATAGCATTCCTACTTTTCTATATTTCTTGCTTATTAACAATAATAAAGATATTGCTATCCAAATTAATCCCAAATTCCCTATAGATGTTATAAATATCATTATTTTATCTAAAAAATCATTTGCTATATTCCTATGAATAAAGTCTAATAAGTATATGTCCACATTTTGTATAAAATTCATCTCTTATCCTCCGTTAATTTTTTATTCCAATCTAACTTACCATAATTATATTTTAAAATACTATTGTAACATATTTTTTATTATAGAATATTATAAATTGAGCAATTTTAAAAGGAGTTCTTTATGTACCCATTCTTTGGTAATCCAAATTATTCTAATACTTATGATGCAAATGAAAATTTTGTATGTCCATATTTTTTAAGTTCTTATAATAATTCTCAGAACAACTGTGAAAACTTTAGAGGAGAATATTGTAACTTTGAAAATTCAGAAGAAAACATGAAAAATAGAAATATAGAAGAAACTGAGTATGAAGGTTTTCTTAGAGCTTGGGGCTCTTGGAATAATCTAGGTGGTAATATTACTTCTGGTTTAGGGGCTTCTTCTTGGGCTGCTAATAGAATAGACTTATTTGCTAGAGGAGGAAATGGAGAATTAATTCATAATTGGTTCGATAATGGTATATGGAATTATTGGGAAAATCTTGGAGGAATTTTAACCTCTTCTCCTAAAGCTGTATCTTGGGGTTTTAACAGAATTGATGTAGTATGTCGTGGTACTGATAATGCTATGTATCATAAATGGTGGAATGGCTCTAGTTGGAGTGACTTTGAAAATCTCGGCGGTAATCTTACATCAGCTCCTACTATTTGTTCCTGGGCTTCCAACAGATTAGATTGCTTTGTTAGGGGTACTGATAACCAACTACACCATAAATGGTGGGATGGTTCTAGTTGGAGTCAGTGGCAAGCTCTAGGGGGAAATCTTACTTCAGGTCCAGGTGCAGTTTCTTGGGGACCTAATAGAATTGATGTATTCGCCCGTAGTAGGAACAACACCCTAATTCATAAATGGTGGAACGGAACTAGCTGGAGTCAGTGGGAGGACTTAGGTGGATTCTTAACTTCTGCCCCTTGTGCTTCCTCTAGAGGGCAAAATAGAATTGATGTTTTTGCTCGTGGAAGAAATAATAGACTTATATATAAATACTGGGATGGATCTCGTTGGAGTGATTGGAGTGATCTCAATGGTAACTTAACATCTGAGCCAGTTTCTGTTTCTAGAGATTCATCTACCATAAATATATTTGCAAAAGGTCCTAGAGAAAATGTTATAGAGAGAATATACTCTTAAATTATATTTGATTTAATATCTACAACAAAAATACACCCCATAAACTAATTTATTTTTATTAAAAAGTTCTAAAATTGACTGAATTAAAAATTTTTTACCCATTTGATTCATCTTTCTTAAGTTCACACCTAATTTCTTATCCCCTATGAGAAATTAGGTGAATTTTTAATTAGGCTAAGTTTAGAACTACTAAAGCTTATTCATATGTTTATAAAGCTTATTTATTATCTTGCTATATCAAAATTAATTATATTTTTTCTACTGTTTATTATTATTTAATACATATATTATGTTAAAGAGGTAAAAATAACATATATCATAGCAATAAAATTCTTATTATTATAAAAGTAGGTGAACATTATTATGGTTATATATCATGATGTGGGAGGTTCTCACTCTAGCTGTGTAGCAGCTAATATACATGTTAAAAATTTACCATCAAATACAACTGCTGCCAAAGAAGATTTACTAAAACTACCCACCTTTGATAAGATTACAAAAAAAGATGTAGGTCATCTTAAATTTATAGGAGTAGATGAATTTGGTCATAAAGTATATACTATAAGTGTACAATATAAACCTAATATAGTAATACCAGCTCTTAGAGACATGTATACAGAAATCAAAGGATTTGATGATGATTTAATATTGGTTAGTTCTCAACCTTTTGTAAATACATGGATGAAAATTGGTGGTTTTACATCTAGAAAATTAGGTATCGTGCCTATAGGAAGACCTATTGTAACTTATGGTACATTAAAATCCTATAAGGAAATTGTTAATTTAGTTGAAAAAGTAAAAAAGAAAATACAAATTGGTGTCCCAATGTAAAACTTTGAGACACCAATTTGTATTTTAATAATGCTTTTTATATGAAATTAATTTTTACTTTCTCTTTTATGTTTTAACTTGATCCAAATAATCTACCTACTTGATATACCTAATTTATCAGATATCTTATGTAAATCTATTTCTATATCTTTTACTTTTCTTCATCTATCATATTTATAACTAAAAATATATTTTAATATTAATTGCAAACTTGTTCTTTTTCTAATACTTCTAAAATCATATTAGTCCTACTTATATCATAAGTGGTAAATTGTTTTTTAGCCTTTTGTATATCGTTATAAACCTTCCAATAACCACAATATATACATTCTCTCTTTGGGTCTTGTATAAAAGATTTTACTTCCTCTAAAGGTATACCTAAAAAAATACCTATTTCATGAGGACAAGTATCTTTAAACCTACTTTTTAATTTTAATAAAAATGACTCTTCATTAGAAAAATCTCTATATCCTATCTCTTTTAAAAATTCTAAGTTGTATTTATTGTATAGTACCTTATTTAAGGCTTCTTTATGATAAAACAAAATAGTTGTGCATTTATCTGTTTTTTTCAATTCTATATAATTAATTTTGTAAATTTCTAAAAATCCTTTTTTATATTTACTCCATAATAAATCTAAATTTTTACCGCTTGTGCTTAAAGTAACAATAGTGGATGGTTTTACTCCATCTAAGGTTGGAGCAATTAAATACAAAAGCAAGGAATATAAATATTTTTTATTTTCCATGGCATTTATAACATTCATATACTTTGTCACTAAATTTCTACTCATATTTAACTCCTTTTAGTGTATTACTTCCTTTCACGTTAATTTAATAACACTCTTAACATTAATTTTCCCCTATGGTATCCTTTAATGTTTTCTCAATGCTAGTCCAAGCTCTTCTAGAATAAACTATCCTAGTGTTTTGAGATTTACTTTGTTCTTTTATAGATTCTACAACAGTATGCCCAACATAATCTGTTAATACTAAAACTAAATCTGTATTGGTAGGTACCTGTATTTTTCTATGTCTAGTCCTTCTACCTGTAACATGACTTATTTTATTAAATCCCATTTCTTTTAAGTTTTCTTTTATGGTTTGAATCTTATCTCCTCCCACAACGAAAACGCTCATGAATAACACCCCTAAACTATCTATTTTTAATTTATATTATATCTTTCACCCCGAAACTGAGAATCAATTTCATTTAGATTATATAACAAATGAGCCATAAAATCAATAGTATTTAAGAAATAATTTGATATTTATTAATACAAAATAAAATGAATCATGTTTATTTATTAAAAAAGTAATACTGTGTCAAAATAGAATTAACTCTATTTTGACACAGCACTACTTTTTTTTGTATAGATGTTTGGTTTATGGGTAAAAACTAAAATTTTAGCTTTGTGTAACTATAATAATATTTCATACTATATATTTTAAACAAACTTATTTTTTGTTACTAAAAACATTAGTATACATTTCTTTTATTTCACTTATTAATGGATATCTTGGATTAGCTCCTGTACATTGATCATCAAAAGCTTGTTCAGACATTTCATCTAAAGTTTTAAAGAATTTATCTTTTGATACTCCTGCTTCTTCTATAGAAGTTGGAATATTTACTTCTGCTTTTAGTTTATCTATAGCTTTTATCAATAATTCCACTTTTTCATCATCAGTTTTTCCACCTAATGATAAATAATCTGCTATTTTTGCATATTTAGCTTTAGCATTTGGATATTTATATTGTGGGAAAGCAGTTTGCTTCCTTGGCATATCCTCAGAATTAAATTTAATTGTTTCATTTATTAATAAAGCATTAGCTATACCATGTGGTACATGATGCATAGAACCTAATTTATGAGCCATAGAGTGGCATACTCCTAAGAAAGCATTTGCAAAGGCCATACCTGCTATTGTTGATGCATGAGCCATTTTTTCTCTTGCTTCTATATCTTTAGCTCCTTCTTTATAAGCTTTTGGTAGATATTCAAATATAGTTTCTATAGCTTCTAAACATAATCCATCTGTATATTCTGATGCCATAACTGATACATAAGCTTCTACTGCATGAGTTAATGCATCAATTCCTGATGCTGCTGTTAATCCTTTTGGCATATTAAGCATTAAATCTGCATCTATTATAGCCATATCTGGAGTTAATTCATAATCTGCTAATGGATATTTTACTCCTGTTTTTTCATCAGTTATAACAGCAAAAGGAGTTACTTCTGAACCAGTACCTGCTGATGTTGCTACTGATATCATCATTGCTTTGTCACCCATATGTGGGAATTGATATACTCTTTTTCTTATATCCATAAATCTCATAGCTAAATCTTCAAATTCTACTTCTGGATGTTCATACATTACCCACATTATTTTAGCGGCATCCATAGCAGATCCTCCACCTATAGCTATTATTGTATCAGGATTGAAATCCATCATTTCCTTTGCACCTTTTTTAGCTATTTCTAAAGTTGGATCTGGGGCTACATCAAAGAATACTTTATAGCTTATTCCTATTTCATCTAATACATCTGTTGTCTTTTTAGCAACTCCTAATTCATATAACACCTTATCTGTAACTATAAAGGCCTTTTTCTTATTCATATTCTTTAATTCTTTTAAAGCTACTGGAAGACATCCATATTTAAAGTAAACTTTTTCTGGTACTCTAAACCAAAGCATATTCTCTCTCCTCTCAGCTACATTTTTAATATTTAATAAATGTTTTGGTCCTACATTTTCTGATACTGAGTTTCCACCCCAAGATCCGCAACCAAGAGTTAGAGATGGTGCTAATTTAAAGTTATATATATCCCCTATACCACCTTGAGCTGATGGCATATTTATAATTGTTCTTCCTGTTTTCATATTGTTTGAGAATTTTTCTACTTCTTCTTTACATTTTACTGTATTTATATATAATGAGGATGTATGTCCAAATCCTCCTAATTCTACTAATCTTTCTGCTTTAGCTAAAGCTTCTTCATAAGTTTTAACTTTATACATTGCTAAAACTGGTGATAATTTTTCATGAGAGAATGGTTCTTCTAATTCTACTGATTGAACTTCTCCAACTAAGAGTTTAGCCCAAGCTGGGACTTTGATTCCTGCCATTTCTCCTATTTTTTGTGGTGTTTGTCCAACAATTTTAGCATTTACATTTCCGTTAACTAAAATTATTTTTTTAACTTTTTCTGTTTCTTCTTTATTTAATATATAAGAACCTCTTAATTCAAATTCTTTTCTTACTTCTTCATATATGCTATCCATTACTATTACTGATTGTTCTGAAGCACAAATCATACCATTATCAAAAGTCTTAGAAAGTATTACTGAACTTACAGCCATTTTAATATCTGCTGTTTCATGTATTATAGCTGGTACATTTCCAGGTCCTACGCCTATAGCTGGTTTTCCTGAAGAGTAAGCTGCTTTAACCATACCTGGTCCACCTGTTGCAAGTACTAGATTTACATTGCTCATTACTGCATTAGATAATTCTAGTGTAGGTTCATCTATCCATCCTATTATTTCCTTTGGTGCTCCTGCTTTTACTGCTGCATCTAACACAATTTTTGCTGCCATTATTGTAGATTTTTTAGCTCTTGGATGTGGTGAAAAAATTATACCATTTCTAGTTTTTAAAGCTATTAATGATTTAAAAATAGCTGTTGAGGTTGGATTAGTTGTTGGAACTATTGCAGCAATTACACCTATTGGCTCTGCAATTTTTGTTATACCAAAAGCCTCATCTTTTTCTATTACACCACAAGTTTTTTCATCTTTGTATTTGTTATAAATATATTCAGATGCAAAATGATTTTTTATAACTTTATCTTCTACAATTCCCATTCCAGTTTCTTCTACTGCAAATTTTGCAAGTTTTATTCTTTCTTTATTAGCTGCTATAGCTGCTGCTTTAAATATTTTATCTACCTCATCTTGAGAATATGTTGAATAAATCTTTTGTGCTTCTTTAATTCTTTCAATTTTTTTCATAAGTTCTTCAGTGGTTGTAATTTTCATTAATAACACCTCTTTTAATAATAGTTTATTTTTTCACAAAGTTATCTAAAATATAAAAGTATTAATAATTAATAATACTTGGAGTTCCTTACTTGTTATTTATTTAACAATTTCATAATAATACTTTATTAAATCAAAGTCAATAGTATTTGTTAAACTTTTATCATATTTTATTTTGTTAACCTTTTCTTTTTTTTATTTTATTTTATTTTTATCACATAGTACATTTATAAAATTATTAATTTGATATATATAATTTGTTTGTAAATTACCCCCACTTATAGAAGGTAGCAAAACTTTACACGTTAATGTTAAAATTGAATTTATTATATTTAAAATTAATATTTATGGATAAAAAAATAACTATGAAAAAATATATTTTATAATATACTTTTTACATAGTTATTTTTATTACTAAAGGGTACTGTTTATCCGATGACTACCCGCTCTAACACTCCCATCTTCTTCAAAGTGGAAGTAAAGAGTGGCTACGTCCCTGGATAACGATTTCTAAGCTTTAGTAGGAGTAAAAACTCCCTCCAAAGCCAAGAACTCTGTTTATAGGATACTTATATAAAAAATTTATTCTATTATAGCTAACTCTTTACTATATTTATTTAAAACTTCACAACCATCTTCTGTTACTAAAACTAAGTCTTCTATTCTAACACCAACTTCACCTGGTAAGTATATACCTGGTTCTATTGAGAATATCATTCCTGGTTTTATTTCTTCAGTGTTAACTGCTGAAACGTCTCCTAAGTCGTGATCTTCTATACCAATTGAGTGTCCTGTTCTATGAGTAAAGTATTTTCCATATCCAGCTTTTTCTATAACATCTCTAGAAGCTTTATCTATATCACAGAATCTTACTCCTGGTTTAACAGCAGCTATACCTGCCATATTAGCAGCTACTACTGTATCATAAACTTCTTTTGAATGTTCTGGAACACTTTTATAGAAGAAAACTCTAGTCATATCTGAACAATAAGAATCTTTTACACAACCTATATCTAAAACTATGCAATCTCCTTCTTTAAGTTTAGAACCATCATTTCCATGATGTGGATCTGCTGCATTTGCCCCATATCCTACTATTGGATCAAATGAGAATCTTTCTGCACCTAAGTCACTATAAATTTTTGCAAGTCTTTCACCAACTTCTTTTTCTGATAAATCTTGATTTTCTTTAAATAAGCTATATAATTTTTCCATAGCAGCGTCATTTGCTTTTGATGAAGCTCTCATTAATTCTTTTTCTTTTTCATCTTTGAACATTCTTGCTCTATCTATTATTATTGAACCATTAACAAATTTGCTTCCGCCTTCTAATTCCATAAGTCTTAATAAAAAACGTGCTGGCCAATTTTTATCTACACCCATTACTTTATCTTTTTCAACATATTTAGAAATTATTTCTACTCCATCTTGGTTATCATTAAACCAAACTTTTTCTACTCCTAAGTCTTCAGTTACTGGGAATAATTCATTTATAAATAATTTATGGTTCCCATTTTCATTAAGGTAAAGAGCTATTAGCCTTTCTCCTGTATGAATCCATTTTCCTGTTAAATAAAATATAGCTGGTGCATCTGAAATCAACATTTGAGGAATTTCTCTTTCTTTCATTCCCTCTAAAACTTTATTAAGTCTTTCTTGGTTCATAAAAATCCACTCCTAAATTTATATTTATTTTTTTATTCTCTATATAAAAGAGAAACAAAATCAATATTTATTTGTGAAAAAGACTACCTTTTAGATAGCCTCTTAATTCATATTTCTATTTTTCTTCTCTAAATCCTGTTTTTTTAACAAAATTATTCCATTTCCATAAGCCTATACCTATAACTAAAACTGCTCCGCCTATCATTTCTAATTCATATATAATATTTTCTTTTAAAGTTGGCATAACTGGTGCTGCTGATAAAACTATTCCTACTACTGATATTATAAGTACCATATTAGCTATAGATATAGCTTTTCCATTATTTTTAGACATTTCATATGGTCTTACTTCGTTTGGTCTGTCTTGTCTTAACTTTATATACGAACGGAATAATAAAACATATGGGAATAATGATGTTAATGCTGTCATTGTAACAAGCACATTATATATTGCATCAACGGATGGTAACAATGTAGTAGTTAATAATATTATACTTACTATAACCGCTTGTAATATAACTGCTTGTACAGGTATATTGTGTTCATTAACCTTTGTAAACTTCTCTGTAAATATTCCTTTTTTAACACTACCAAATAACATTTTTATTGGTGATGCTATATAAAGTATTATAGCTCCAAGCACTGATAAAGAAATACCAAAAGCTATTATTCTTATAAACCATGGTCCTATTCCTAAATTAGCTGCAACAGTCCCTAAGGCTGCTAATATACCTTCAGATGCAGTTATCTTATCTGTTGGAATAATCATAGTTATAGCAATTGAACCTAATACATAAAGACCTCCAACTATAGCTGCTGATATTAAAATTGCCTTTGGGAAATTTTTTTTAGCATCATCTATTTCTGTAACAAAGTTTGCGGCAGTTTCTGCTCCCGCAAGACCGAACATAACTGATGAAATTGCTGCTAAAGTATCCATGTTTAATTTTGGTGTTAACGTAGCTACTGTATAAGTTGATGCTGGTTTATGTCCAAACACTAATACAGATATAAGAGCCATTACTATTAAAAGAACTGCTGGCACAGTTGAGCCTAATGCTCCTACATTAGTAAATATCTTAGCAAAGGCCATACCTTTAGTACTAATTAATGAAAGTATCCAAAATATAACTAATGAACATATAAGTACAAACATTTTATTTCCTGCAAGTTCTGGTTTTCCTAATACGTAAGAAACGTTTACTATTAAAAATGTTAAAAATGAAGAATACCAAAATAATTTAGCTGTCCAATTTAACCAAGAAACCATAAATCCCCATTTTTCTCCATAGGCTTCTTTTACCCATTCATAAAGCCCTCCATCTCTTGGATAAGTAGCTGCAAGTTCTGCACAAATAAGCGCACTTGGTAAGAAAAATATAAATGCGAATAATACCCAGGCCGGTATAGCACCAAGACCTAACCCAAAACTAGATGCTGTAGATTTTGCTATCCACCTAATTCCAAAGAGCGCTGATACATTCATGAAAACTAAGTCCCATAGACCTATTTTCTTTTTCATGTCTATCCCTCCATACGTAAATTCTTTAGTTTCGTTAAATATTCAAATTAAAAATTTTTAAATATTTTCAGTATATTTTGATAATACCATAATTTTTTCTTGATGTATATATATTTTTTTCGATATTACAGTAATTTTTTATTGTTTACTGTAATAAATTTGTTGTTTTTTTGTTTATATTAAGAATTTTGAATTATTGGTAAAACACTCTATTATGTCATATATTTTTTTAATATTTATTATATACTTTTCTAATAATCTTGAATTACCAAGGTTATTATGCTATTATTATTGAAAGAAAAGTAAGATTTTTCTGGATTTTGCTAATATACATATTGGAGGTCAAAATGATCAATGAAATTGCTGAAAAAATTAGAAATCTAAGAAAAGAAAAAAATTTAACCTTAAAAGATCTTGGTGAAAAGACAGGTTTATCTATAAGTTTTTTATCACAAGTGGAAAATAGTTCCTCTTCTCTTGCAATTACTTCTTTAAAAAAAATTGCAGATGCATTAAATGTACCTATAACCTATTTTTTCAAAAGTCCAGAACTTCATAGATATTTAGTGAAAAAGCAAGAAAGAGAAGTTTTTCAACTTGAAGGCTCTAGTTCTAAGTTCATAAAATTAAGTGGTAATTTTACGGAAAGAAATATGGAGTCTATATTAGTTGTAATACCTGCTGAAAAACAGCATGGTCATAAATTTAGTCATCCAGGAGAAGAGTTTATATATGTATTAGAAGGAGCTATTATAGCTAATCTAGATGGGGAAGAATATTTTGTAAATGAAGGTGATTCCATTCATTTCCCTTCTACTATACCGCATATACTTTCTAATCCTCTTAAAACAGATTCTAAAATATTGACAGTAGTATCTCCTGTAATTTTTTAAAAATAATTATATAATTGATATTCATGTGCTATTTATATATAAAAGATTTCCAAATATTAAAGTAAATTTATACTTACAAATGTTTGGAAATCTTTTTTAATTATTAATATGTTTTTTAAACATATTAATCTTCATCATAAAAATCTAGGTAAGAATATTTTTCTTTATTCTTTTGCCATCCTAATATAGCTTCCATATTAACATTTTTAGATGACATAAATATAGATTTATCTACGTCCTTAAAGTTTTTCTTTAATTCTTTAATTAAGTCTTTTATTTCATGTCTTTTATTACCTATTTTACCTGCCGCCACCATACAAGCACAGTTTAGAGGCCAAATCCCACTATTTTGTATGAACTTTTGTATATATTCTTCTTCTACATAATACAATGGTCTTATTAATTCTAATCCTTCAAAGTTTGTAGATTTAAATTTAGGTAACATGGTCTTAAAATTTCCCGCATAAAGTACATTTAATAAAATAGTTTCTATAACATCATTAAAATGATGACCTAAAGCTAATTTGTTGCATCCTAATTCTTGAGCTTTAGAATAAAGAGCTCCTCTCCTCATTCTAGCGCACATATAACAAGGATAGTCCTTAGCTATATCATCTATAACTTTAAAAATATCAGAATCAAACAAATTAATAGGTATATTTAAATAATCACAGTTATCTATTAATAATTTCTTTATATCCTCATGATAACCTGGATTCATTGAAATAAACTCTATTTCGAAATTTATTTGGCCATGTTTTTTTAACTCTTGAAATAATTTTGCCATTAAAATACTATCTTTTCCCCCAGAAACTGCCACAGCTATTTTATCACCGTCTTCTACAAGGTTATATTCTTTAATAGCTTTAATAAATTTATTCCATATAGGTTTTCTATATTTTTTAATAATACTTTTTTCTATATCTTTAAGAGGTATTCTCTCATTAAAAGGTACTAAAACCTCACAACCTTTACCAGCTATACCACTCATATTTTCACCTCACTTATGCAAAATATTATAACACTTTTATATTATTTTGTGTTAAAAGATTTTTAATAAATCAAAAATAAGCTATATTATATTTTTTAAATAAATACAGCTTATTTAAGGTTATTATTTATATTAAAAACACTAACGTGTACATAAAATCTATCTTAATAGAAATTCAATCATTTTAAAAGGATTCATTATGCATCCAAATAAAATTATAGATATAAAACTATTCTATTTCGATGAAAACTCTGAATAAATATCTGCAAATTCCATATCTACATATTCTTTACTTGGTGAATACAGTACATTATTTTCCTTTTCTGAATCTTTTTTTACCAATTTAACTGGTATATTTATTATGAATTCACTACCTTTACCTATTACACTTTGGATATCTATAGTACCTTCATGCATATTTACAAAGGACTTAACTAAATATAGGCCTATACCACTGCCTTCCTTATTTCTTCTTAAAGTTTTATCTACTTGAACAAATCTTTCAAATATATTTTCTATTTTATCTTGTGGTATACCTATCCCTGTATCTTTTACGGATATGGTAATGCTATCTTTACAATCTTTTATATTTACATATATATTTCCGCCACTACCTGTAAATTTTATAGCATTAGATAATAAGTTTAATATTATTCTTTCTATTTTATCTGGATCTACAGCCATAATTTTTTCTTCAACATCTGTATCAAATATGATATTTATATTTTTACTTTCTGCATAATATACAACGGATAAAGTAATCTCTTCTACTAAATTTACTATATTACAATTTACTAGATTAAGTTTTAAATATCCTGAATCTAGTTTAGTTGTATCCAATAGATTATTAATTAACCTCATAAGTCTATAGCAGTTTTGCTTTATAACTTTTATATACTGTTCCTTTTTATCATAAGAGTTTGCATCTTTTTTATATAAATCCAATATTTGCACTGCTGTAAATATTACATTTAAAGGTGTCTTTAATTCATGGGATATATTAGCTAAAAAATCAGTTATTAATTTATTGTATTCTCTGCTTTCATTTAATAATTCTATATTTTTTTCTACATCCTTTTGAAGTTTTTCTACCTGTTTTTGTGAAGTAATATCTCTTAGTATAGATAATATAGCAGGCTTATTATTATATATAATATAAGTACTTATACTTTCAACATTTATATTTTCTTTTTTATTATTTTGTATAACTTGTTCAACACATATTATATCACTTTTATTTCTATATACTAACTCTAATTTATTCCTTATTTTCTTTTGCTCTTCTTTTAATATAAAATTATTTATATTTATATCTTGAAGTTTATCATTATTATTACAAATTAATAATTCTGATGCACTTTCATTGGCAAAAACAATCTTATCTTTTCTGTGTATTATGATAGCATCCCTTGCATTTTCTATAAGTAAATTATAGCAAGTATCGTTTTTAAAAAGAAGTTCCTCTATATACTTTCTTTGACTATCTTTTTCATTTAATTTCTTGTTTAAGTTTTCTAGTTGAATATTCTTTTGTTTTATGCTCTCATTACCTAATTTAACATAATACCCTAGAGATATGGCTGTTAAAATGAACACTCCTGAAAGAATTAAATCATTTTCAAAATAAGTATTTATGCAATTATAATTAGCCATAGATAAATCTATAGTTAAAATTATAAGAGATGATATTATTGAAATAATCATACCAGACTTTAATCCTCTTTGGATAGTAGTTGTAATTATAATAAATAAAAATAAATACTTGTATTGACTATTATACTTTCCTGACATTATAATCAATACTGTAAAAATTAAAATGAAAAACATGTTTTCTATTCTTTGAACAAGTAATATATTTTTAAACATTCTAGTTTTTATGGCAAAAAAAGACCAAATTAAATATATTACAGTCATTATTAAAGATAATAATATCGCAAAAGCAGTATTGTAATAACTGTTTTTATTAGCACAATTGTTTTCAGAAAGATAATTATATAGTATTATAGAAGAAAAAAGTAAAGATATTAACTTTACTATACAAGTTATATTATATATATTTTTTTCTTTAATTTGATTAATTTCGCTCATATACCTCACACTCGCAGTCACATTAATATATAGCGTATAGGTAAGTTTCCTTTCCCTATACACTATTTAAAATTTTTATTTTCTTAATGACTTTGGTTCTTTTGGCTGATATATACCCGCTACACAAGCTGAATCTGCTGTAGAATAAGCTACAGATTTAAGAAATTTTGCAGTAACCTTTATACATTTTTCTTTTAATTGTTTTTTCATTATAATTCCCCCTATAATTTTATATTATTACATATTAACATATTAACATATAATTAACTTTAATGAAATAATTTGTTATTCCATGGCTATATTAGCAAACACTCTTTTAGCTAAGGGTGTAAGAGTAAAACTCTGCCATAAAACACCTGCAATTATACATTTAGCGTAATAAATCAACATTTCATTCTTATATTGAAAATAAATTAACAAAAGTAGGGCTTCAATGAAAAATAAAATACTAATTATAAAAAAAGAATACCTTCTTAATTTTAATATTTCATCTTCATTTTCTATAGGCTTAGTTTTAGTATCTACTGGCACAAATTTATAAATTGCATAATATGAATAAATGAATATCAAAATACAAATTACTGGGAAAAATAAATTCAAACCTATATTAATATTTTTTACTATTAATGCAAATCCTACAAAAACTATAGCTCCTAAAATTGCACACTTATTAGGTGTATTAGCATGTATTCCACCAGAATACTTTCTGTATATAACTGAAGTTAATGCAATAATTACAGATTCTATCAATACATTACATATATATCCTAAAATTACTACACATAAAAATGCCCATATTGTTTGCAATACTGAAAAGGCTCCATATGCAATAATCTCTTCTGTATCTTTATCTAGATTTAAATTACTAGAAATTTTACTTCCTATTTTATTTGAAATCTGTTCAATTAAAAACATCCTTTACTCTCCTATCTTTTATTTTAAATATAAGTAAAACTATAATTACCAAAACAAGGATAGATGGCATTAAATAAATGCATTTTTTTAATGGACTTTTTAAAACATTTTCTATATTTTCACCAAATATCTTATACATAAAATATAAATTTAAAGCCTCACTTAGTGCTAAAAAACTCACTAATATTAAAGAATAGGTTATAGCTTTAATAGGAGCAACTTGATTTATGAAAGTGCATATTAATATAATTGCTATAATATTTAAAATAGTATGTACACCATAATGTATTGGGAGTAATCTAACTGAATATATAATTACAGAAAATAAAATACTAGATAAAACATATTTATTCTTGTTTATCTTACTATTGCTAAAAGCTTGTATAATAAAAATAAATAAAAACGCTTCTGGAGTTAATCTCATAAATAACTCTACTACACTACTTTTCAACACGATTAAATCATTCCTTTATTAGTGTATTTACACTATAATTATAACACTTTTAGAAATTAATGTAATGTTATTTTTCTATTTAACTAAAATTTTAACATTTTTGGATATATAGTATTATTTTTTTATCAACTTGTAAACTTATATAAGTTTTAATAGATAAAAATAAAATAAATTCTCTAAAATTGTATGATACAATTTTAGAAAATTTATTTCATGATACATAATAGTTATAATATTATCGAGTTATGT
Organism: Clostridium sporogenes; assembly: GCF_001889325.1. Taxonomy (NCBI): domain Bacteria; kingdom Bacillati; phylum Bacillota; class Clostridia; order Eubacteriales; family Clostridiaceae; genus Clostridium; species Clostridium sporogenes. The sequence goes on from NZ_CP013243.1 coordinate 1,925,677, forward strand.
CTGAAAATTCCATATTTATACGTTCTATATTAGCCTCATAAATTATATTCTTTGATTCTATATTCTTATTACAAACTGTAGCAGGCAATTTTATTATAAATTCTGTTCCTTTTCCTAGTTCACTGGCTATAGTAACATCACCCTTATGCATTTCTACAAAGGACTTTACTAAATGTAATCCTATACCAGTTCCTTCTTTATTTTTCTTTAAAGTTTTATCCACTTGAAAAAATCTTTGAAATATAGATTCTAATTTATCTGAAGGTATCCCAACCCCTGTATCTTTTACATGTATATATACATAATCTCCAGAATCTTTTATATTTACAAATATATTACCTCCAGAGTTAGTAAATTTTATAGAATTTGAAAGTAAATTTAAAATAATTCTTTCTATTTTATCTGGATCTACCGCAATTATTTTCTCCTCCGCATTTGTATCAAATACAATATTTATACCCTTGCTTTCCGCATAGGATGTTACAGATAATGTTATTTCTTCTATCAAGCTTATTATATTATAATTAACTAAATTTAATTTTAAATACCCTGAATCTAATTTAGTTGTATCTAATAAGTTATTTATCAACTTCATAAGCCTATAACAATTTTGTTTTATTAGTTTTAAATATTTATCTTGCTTTTCATAATCAAGATCTTTGTTAATATCTTTTTCATAAAATCCTAATAATTGTACTGCTGTAAAAATCACGTTTAATGGGGTTTTTAGCTCATGAGATATATTAGATAAAAATTCTGTAATTAATTTGTTATACTCCCTACTTTCATTTAATAATTCTATATTCTTTTTAACATCTTGTTCAAGTTTTTCTACTTGTATTTTAGATGTTACATCATGTAATATACTAAAAATTGTTGGCATACCATTATATATAACATAAGTAGATGTATTTTGTATTGTCTTCTCTTTATTATTAATTACATTGTGCTGAAACTTAACTATATTTTCACTACCACAATATAAATTTTCCAATTTATTTTTTACAGTATTATATTGATCTTTAGGTATTAAACTTTTTATATCTATATCTTCAAAATTATACTCTTTTTTGTATCCTAACATCTGTTTTAATCTCTCATTAGCAAATATAATTTTACCATATCTATGTACCAATATAGCATCCTTTGAATTTCTTATAAGTAAATTATAACAATTTTCATTTTTTATAAGTAATTGTTCCATACATCTTTTTTGCATTTCCTTCTGGCCTAGTTTGCTAGCTAATATATTTACTTCTTCCTCTTTTTGTCGTAAATCTTCCTTTTGAATATTCACATAATACCCTAAAGGCCAAGCTGTCATTATAAATACCCCTACTAAAATTAAATCTGTTTCGAAATATATATTTATTGGAGCCTTTGGTGCTAATATTAAATCTATAGCTAATACTATACTGGAAGATACAATTGCTGTAATTATTCCATATTCCATTCCTAATTGTATGGTAGTAATAATTATAACTAATAAGAATAAAAACTTATAAGAACTTTTATAACTTCCTGACAATATTATTATGAATGTAAAACTTATCATTGATATGATATTTTCTATGACTTGAATTGTTTTTATTTTTTTCAGTTTAAAAGCTTTTATTGATATAAACATCCAAATAAGATATACACTAACTAAACATATTATAATAATAGCTAAATTTAATGCATCAAAATAAAATTTTTCAGTAATATTATTCTTTTCTGCATAATTTAAATAAATAGCACCTGCACAAAAAAGCAATATAATAAATTTTACTATAAGCATACTATTATATATTTTTTTATCATGACTCCAATTTTTAATTTTTATTTTATCTAAATTCATTAATTTAACTCCTATATATTTTTACATTGTTTCCTTCTATCCATAAATTTGCTTATAAGAAAAACATTAAATACAAATAGAATAAAATACGGAATAAAATATATTACTTTAGTGATAGGTGTAAGTCTTAGTAAAGGTACATTAATTTGAAATACCTTAGTTAAAACGAAAATGCTTATAAATTCACTTATGCATAAAATTATTGTCATAATCATATTGTAAGAAATGGCATCTTCCATGGATATTTCACCAATATTAACAGATAATATTATTGAAAAAATAATATTTATAGCTAAATGAATTCCAAAATGTATAGGTAACATTCTAACACAATAAATTTCTATAGCTGATAATAAAGACATTATTATTAACCTTTTTTTATCAAAAAATTTCTTTGATAAAAAATAAATCCCCGTTGTAAATGTAAAACTTTCTGGTATCGCTATTAAAAAAAACTCTAATATAGATAATTTAAGCATATTTTTTATTCCTTTTCATTTATAGAATCTATATGTAATTATATCATATTTTTCTATTATATAAAATTAATGACAAGAAAAAATATGTTTTTTATTTGTTCTATTGTTATTTTCGTCATATTTTTATAAAAATTTAGTTTTTACAACAAATTTTAACTCTATATTATACAAAAAATCATTTTTTGTCAAATTTTGTTCCATTTAAACTATAATTTCTATTTAATAATTATATTAATTATTAAGGATTTATATTCCATATTTATTATAAATAAAAAGCCATATACACTTATATTGCATATGACTTTTCATAACTATTATTTGATTATTTATTCATATATGTAAATTTAGCAATATATCTTACGTCTTCTGTATCTTTTTACCAATATTTTACAACTAGTATTATGCTACTAATTTTAAAAATTTCTTTATAGACATAGAATATTGCATTTCTTTTGCTAACTCTTTATCTTCTGTAAATCCAATTTTTTTAAATACCATTCTTGAACGTTGATTTTTAAAATTAATTTTTGCAACAACTTCATCAACTCTCCACTGAAAAAATGCATGTTTTAACCCTTCTAAGATTGCATTAGTTCCTAATCCTTTACCCCATTTATCTTTATCTCCTATTACTATAACCATTTCTGCAATATTATTCTTAGGAACAAGTCTTAAAAATCCTACAGGTTCCTTTTCATTAGTTGTTACCATAAAAAAACTACCATTTTGATTAAATAAATGAGTAAGAATAGGCATATTTATTCTATACATTATATCTTTAATACTTTTACTTACATTCTGTTTTTCGTTTAAATATTGTGTTATTTCAGTATCTTCTAACCAATTAGCAATTATTGAAGCATCTGATTTAAAAACTTCTTGTCTCAGCTCTACATTATTATCTCCCATTAACATTAATCCTCCCTAGCATAATAAAAAACCCTATTATAAGTGCAAATTTTGCATTTACAATAGGATTTATCTACATACAATTGGATTGTACCAGGATTATCTATTTATTTCAAATACTGTATTTGACGTTTAATATAGTTTCTATTGCATTAGTACAGATTGGTGAAGAATGGCCATGGTAAAATGAATATTACTCATTTTATCTTCATAATTGGCATATACCTTCATTATAATAAACTTAAATCATCAAAACTATCCTTATTTTCTATAATAACCTCTATAAACTTTTCTGCAATATACGAATCAAATTGGGTACCACTACACCTTTTTAGTTCTTCAATAGCCTCTTCATAAGTCTTTCTTCTATTATAAGGTCTATTAGAGGTCATAGCATCAAAACTATCTACTACCGTTAATGCTCTAGCAAGAAAAGGTATATTGTCTCCTTTAAGCTTATCTGGATAACCTTTTCCATCATATCTTTCATGATGATGTAATATTAAATCAGAAATATTTTGAAGGGAACTGACAGGTTTTATTATTTCAACTCCATTTACAGGATGCTGTTTTAGTATTTCCCATTCTTCTTTTGCTAAAGGCATCTTTTTATTTAATATCTCCTTTGAAATATTTATTTTACCTATATCATGCATATAGGCTCCATATATAAAAATTTTTTTATCCTCTTCAGATAATTTAAGCTTGTCCGCTAATAATCTACTATAAAGAACTACCCTTTCAACATGCCCATATGTATATCTATCCTTAGCATTGATAACACTTATTAATGTTTTTATTGATGTAACCAAATCTATGTGTTTTTCATCAATATCATTTTTAAGTTCATCTAAAATAGAAGTGTAAGCTTCAACCCTATTTTTATTAAAAAATTTAGCTCTATAAAGAGCATCATCAGCGCTCTTAATAAGTTCCATATCACTTTTAGCTTTATAAGGATATACAGATATCCCCATTGATACAGTTAAATTACCATTAGGTTGATTTTCTTCACCTTCAAAATAAGTATATTCTATTTTTCCCCTTATTTTTTCTGCTATGTTAATAGCTTCTTTCTCTGGAGTATTAGGTAGCAGCACTGCAAATTCTTCTCCTCCGTATCTTGCTACTATGTCTTCTTCTCTTGTATTATTTTTTAATATTTCACCTATAGTTTTAAGTACCTTATCTCCTTTTTGGTGACCATATAAATCGTTATAATGCTTAAAATAATCTATATCAATAAATATCATAGAAAGAGCTTCGTTTTTTTCTTCACACTCTATTATTTCTTTGCTTAAAGCATCATGAAAAAATCTATGATTATATACATTGGTAAGTCCATCCTTATTGACTAAACTTTCAAGTTTTTTAATATGTTCACTTTCCACCTTTACATAAAAACCTAAAGGCCAGGCTGTAAGTATGAACACTCCTGCTAATATCAAATCCTGTTCAAAATATTCATTAACTACTAGATTAGGCACACATACAATATCCATAATTAAAATAATTAATGAAGCTAAACACGCTATTATTATTCCATATTTCATTCCTGATTGTATAGTTGTTATTATAATCATAAATAAAAATAAAAATTTATATTGGCTAGCATAAGTACCTGTTCCTAAAACTACAACAAAAAATAATAAAATAAGTACTATATTTTCAATAAAGTATATACTCTTAATATATCTTCCTCTAAATTTATTAGTTGTTAAAAATGCCCATATACAATATATTAAAGAAAAAATTAATATAGTAGCGGAAATAATATGTATAGCAGACATGTTATTTTTATAATCCAACATCTTATTATTTCCACTAAAAAAACATTTAAAGATTGCTATAGCTGAAAATAATAAAGAAGATAATTTTACTACGGATACTATATTATTTATCTGATTACGTTTATCATTTCCTACATCATTCATGTCATTGTACCTCGTTAATATAAATTATTTTCTAATAAGAAAGATCGACTAAACTAATCTCTTCTTTATTCTTCTCTTAAACATTTTGGCTCTTTAGGTTGATATACGCACCAATAACACGCTGATGATGCTACTATAGATGCAAGAAGAGTTGTAAATGTTGCAACTAGCATTAATACCCTTTTACTTAATTTTTTCATGATTTTTGTCCCCCTTTGTAGTATCTATATATATAATTTAAAAAATCGTCTAATTTTTTCACTACTAAATGCCCATATTGTGTAAGAGTAAATGTTTGCCATACTATTCCACTATATACACATAAAGAATATATAATAAATTTTTTATTTCCCATTTTATAATATAAAATAAAATTAATTAATATAATAACTAAATAAATACTTAATGTTATAATAGAGCTTTTTTTGAGCCTTTTTATTTTTTTAGATTTCTTTATAGGTTTAGCCTTAGAGTCTACAGGGGCTAATTTATAAATAATATAGTAAGACCACACAAAAATAATTACCCCTAAAAATAATAGTATATTTAAATTAACTAATGAACTTGTTAAAAATACTACTATTATAGCAAACCCAACACAAATAATTGTTCCTATAATAGCACAATTATTTGGAGAATTAGCATGTACTCCACCGGAAAACTTCCTTAGTATGCTTATTGTAAAGGATATCATCAAAGCTTCAATTTGAACATTAAATAGATATCCAAGCATAATTATAAGAAATATAGAAAATATAGTTTGAAAAAAAGCAAAAGTCCCGTAAGCTATAACTTCTTTTTTATTATTATCCAAATTTAATTCTGAAGCTATTTTTGTAGCAACAGAATTGGATATTGTCTCTGCATTAATCATATTGCAACTTTTTCCTTTTTAATAATCTAATATAACGTAGTGCTATAATACAAGCAAAAATAATCAAAGATGGAATACCATATATAGTTTTCAAATTAGGATTACTAAATATATGGTTCATATCCTCTTTTAAAATGTATTGTATTATAAAAATATTAGTGCCCTCACAAATAAGCTGAAAAATTATTGTAATAATAGTACTTTTTACTGCCTTCATTACATCTATTCTATTTATAATATAACTTAATAAAATAATCACCATAATACTAAGTATTGTATGAATACCATAACTGATTGGCAAAGATCTAATTATAAATATCATTATTATCATTAAGAAACTGGATAATAAATAGTTTTTTTTATTCATTCTAGTATTGGAAAATGTATAAACTGCAAAAATGAGTAAAAATGCTTCTGGAATAGCTCTTGCAACAAATTCTACCACGGATAATTTTAGCATATTTTATTTCTCCTTTATTAATTATGTAAATATTTATACATCTTTTATAATTATATCACTAACATTATCGAAATAAAATGAACTTACTTTTAATATTTAGCAATTTATATATATTTTTCAATAATTAAAATTATAATATATTCTAATATATTTATCATCCTAATAATTAGAAATTATTTTAAATTTTTATAGATTTTATATTATTTATATGTTTTATAGTATTAAAAATAACAATAAAAACAAAAAATCTTATAAATATATCTCCAATACTCATAACACTATAACCTACGTCAATTATATCTGTTAAAAATTTAAATTTAGTAGATGAATCACCTATAATATGTATATCATTAACTTTAAGAAAAGAATAAGGTTTTGCATATCCTGTAGAATAAGATAGTGTAGGAAATACCGGCATCTTGCCATTATTTACTCCTATAGCGATTTTATTTAACATACCACCTATTAAAATAAATATAGATCCTATAATAGCACTTGTATATTGCTCATATTTTATAATAATAAATAAATAGGAACAAATATATATAGTCTCTAATATTTTAGCATGCCTTATTAAACCATAATTTTCTAAGAATATGTTTATTTGTATAATTATATATGTCAATTCAATAGTTAACACAGGATAAATATGCCACGATTTAAATAATGACTTTATTTCATATCCCTTTAATTTAGTTATTATTAAGGCTAATATTATTGTTTCTAACATAGATACTCTCCTCCCTTCTTATATATATTTTTATTAGTTCTATTATATTAATTTACCTTTATATTAATATAAATAAATATTAAATTAAATTTACTTATTAAGTCAAATATTTACCATTATATTTTATATCAATTAAATTTTTATATCTATATTTTTCATAATTCTCCTTTTATAATATAAATATCCCAATTGTCAATATTAAAAAATTAAAATCTAATTTAAATTTATAAAGCAATATTTTTTTCATAGACAATAAAAAACATGCCCAAAAGCCTTATTCCAAATTTTGAAATAATGAATTTTAGGCATGTGATTTATATTAATTCTAGTTATTATAATAAAGACTTTCTGAAATATATTCTGGATCACAGGTTACATCTATTCCAAGCTTTCTAAAAGTTTGTTCTTCATTTGTGCTTAAAATTGTAGTTGAATGAGCTTGACATCCCTTTAACATTGGTAATTTGCCCATAGCTACTTGAGCTGTTGGATTTGTAGCTGCACATATGCTAAGTGCTATTAACACTTCTTCACAACTTAAAGCAGTTCTTTTACTTCCTAAAGTCTTTGCTTTTAAGTTTATAATTGGTTCCAATATAACTGGTGAAATAAGATGTATTTCATCAGATATATTTGCATAATGCTTAACTGCATTTAAAATTACAGCAGCTGTTCCATCCATTATCTCTGAACTTCTACCTGTTAATATTGTTCCATCCTCTAATTCTAAAGCTACAACTGTACAAGTTTCACTTTTGTTAGCTCTTTCTTTTAATTTAGCTGCATATTCTCTTGCAGGTATAACAACTTTCCTATCCTCTTCTTTTAAATTAAGCTCTTCCATAATAAGTTTAGCTCTATGGAAAGTTTCTTTATCTACATAGCCTTTTTTATATTCGCAGGCTGTTTTAAAAGCTCTTCTTATTATTTCTTGTTTAGATGCTTCTTTAACAACTTCATCGTCAACTATACCAAATCCCACTCTATTTACCCCCATATCTGTTGGAGATTTATAAACGGATTCTTCTCCTGTTATTTTTTCTATAATTCTTTTAAGTACAGGAAAACTTTCAATATCACGGTTATAGTTTACAGCTACTTTGTTATAAGCATCAAAATGGAAAGAATCTATCATATTCACATCTTTAAGATCTACTGTAGCTGATTCATAGGCTATATTTAAAGGATGTTTTAAAGGTACATTCCATACTGGAAAAGTTTCAAATTTTGAATACCCTGCCACATTGCCTCTTTTATATTCATGGTAAAGTTGACTAAGGCAAGTAGCTAATTTACCACTTCCTGGGCCTGGTGCTGTCACCACTACAATAGGTTTTGTTGTTTCAATATATGGATTTTTACCATATCCTTCATCACTTACAATAGTATCTACATCTGTAGGGTATCCTTTAGTAGCTTCATGCTTATAAACCTTTATACCTCTACGTTCTAATTTATTTATAAATATATTAGTTGCAGGTTGACCGCTATATCTTGTTATTACAACGCTGTTTACTTCAAGGTTGTATTCTCTTAAATCATCAATAAGTCTTAAAACATCAACATCATAAGTAATACCAAAATCTCCTCTTATTTTGTTTCTTTCAATATCTCCTGCATATAAACAAATAATTATTTCTACTTTTTCTCTTAATTTATGTAGTAGTTTAATTTTTGCATTTTCATCAAATCCAGGTAAAACTCTTTTTGCATGCAAATCGAATAAAAGTTTTCCTCCAAATTCTAAATATAGTTTGTCATAATTGTTAACTCTTTCTAATATGTACTTTGATTGTTCTTCAAGGTATTTTTGGTGATCAAATCCTATTCTCATATTTACGCCTCACTATACTTTATTATTTTATTCTTATTTATAAGAACTTTTAAGTTTTTACATTTTTATATTATTACATAGTTTTGATTGAAAGTAAATTATTATATAATGGATTTTTTAATTATTTAAATTACTAAAACCAACTTAGCTGATTATTTCCATAGTTCTTTTTATATGCCAAAACTATATCCTCCATTTTATATAAAATACCTAATCTTTCACATTCATTTCTAAATATATTCCATAATTTTTTGTGATTAAGTGAGGCACATTCATATTTATTTCCAAAGGTATCTTTGTATTTTGCTACCATATTTTCTTTTGGAAACTTTTTTTATTAAATTCTTATAAAAGTATTCCCTTTGATTTCCTCTTAAAGTTAATCCCATACCATATGCAAAAATAAATTTTGCACCACATTCATGAGCAGTTCTTACTATTTTTATAATATTTTCTTCATTATCATTTATGAAAGGCAAAATAGGCATAAGCAATATACCCGTAAATATACCATTGTAAGAAAGCTCCTTTATAGTTTGAAACCTTTTAGATGTTACACAAACATTGGGTTCAATTTTTTTGCACAATTCATCATCATATGTAGTTATGGTAATCTTTATTAGTGCGGGTGAGTGAGCCTTAATTTTTTTTAAAATATCAGTATCTCTTACTATAAGATTGCTTTTAGTTGCTATAGCTACTCCTAAATTAAAAGTATTTATTTCCTCTAATGCACTTCTTGTAAGCATCAGTTCTTTTTCAAAAGGATTATAAGGATCACTCATAGCTCCTGTTCCTATAACTCCTTTTTTTTCTTTTTCTTCTTAATTCATTTTCAATAATCTGTATTGCATTTTCCTTTGCTCTTACTTTATCAAAGTTTTCTATACCATAACATTCGCTTCTAGAATCGCAATAAATACAACCATGACAGCAACCTTTATAAATGTTCATATTATAATTTATCCCAAACCACCAATTGTCCTTACTATAATTTGATATTAAAGTTTTTGCTGGAACATACTCCAAGTTTACTATCACTCCTTAATAAATCTTTTATTAACTATTTGTATTCATATTATCAAATCATACGTGACACCTGCATGTCATATTAAATAAATCTTTATCATAATTTTAAAGCTTTTCATTTATTGTCTAATAAATTTTAATTTCATTACTTCTATATTATATCCACTAATCTATTGAATTTCTTGTAATTATTAATTTGATTATATTAAAGATAAAAAAATATTTATTATAATCAAAATTAAGGAGATGGAAAATCTCTTTCCATCTCCTTAATATAAATATATAATTTTAAATTAATCTTTTAATTTTAATTAACAATTTTTTGTTTAAAACTGTATTATTATGTATAAAATAAGTTCTATCTTTACAAAGTTTATTTTATTCCTGAAGTTAACTTAACAATGCCTGCACCAAAATTTTTCATATCTTCTGGTATCCAAGTCTTTTCTTTTATAGTAAATTTAAAAGTTTGTTCTTTCATATCAGATGATGGTTTTACATTTTCATATGATTTTATAAGATTTTGTATATAGATACCTGTGGCTTTATTAATAGCTTCTTGTCTATCTGTAATATTCATTTTTTTAACTTGTTCAACAGCATCTGTTGCTGCTTTTTCATCAAGGGCAACTTCATTAATGTGAGTTGCTTTTACTTTAACTTGTGCAGATTTATCATCTTGAGAAACAACTTCTGTTTTTGCTGATAATTTCTTTAAAGCAGATACACGAGCTGCATATATTTTGTTTATTTGTTCATCGTTAACTTTCAAACCTGCTGCTGTAAGATTAGTTTTTATTGTTGATATAGTTTGATCTTTTTGCATTTTTGAAATTTCTTCTGTTTGTTCTTTAGATATTTTAATTTTTGATAAAGACTCTTGATCTCCTTTAATATAAAAATCAAATAAAATCGTTGCTGTTTCATCAGCACCTACCTTTGGCTTAGAGCTGCATCCCATGGCCATTATCGGAATAAATAGTAAAATTAATGATAAAATTAGACTTTTTTTTGCTTTTTTCATATTTTCCCCCTAATATAATATATTTTTAAAATAAATATATTATATTTTGAGCTTTTTGTCAATTTTTTTTATATATCCCATGTATTATAAGTTGATTCTAATTTTTAATAATATTAATTTTTTAATTGAATTGATATTTTTACAAAAAATTTCATACTAATTTTCATTAACTAAAAAAGAGGGCATCTCAAAATTAAAAAACCACACTCCAGTTGAATACCGAAGTGTGGTTTAGAAATAAACAGCTTCTTTTAAAAATGTCTACTTATTTGGGTTCATACCATTTTGAGGCCCCCTCTTATTAAAATTAATTATTTTAATAAGATTCTATATAAAAATAAATTAGTTAAAATAAAACAAAATAAAAACAATCAATAATTAATGTAGAAATTTTATTATTATAGGAGCTAAGAAAGAAGTAATAAGTCCCGCTATACCTATAGCTAAGCTACTCATAGCTCCTTCAGTTTCTCCCATTTCTATAGCTTTTGTGGTACCTATAGCATGGGATGATGTTCCAATAGAAATACCTATAGCTATATTATTTTTAATTTTAAATATCTTACACACTATAGGAGCTATTACGGCTCCCATTATACCAGTTATTATAATGGCAGATACCGTAATGGCAGGTATACCACCTAAAACTTTAGACACTTCTATGCCTATAGGTGTTGTTATAGATTTTGGCATCAATGAATAAGATAATTCACTGGTCAGACCAAATGCTTTAGAAATATAGAATATACTTATCATAGCAGTTATACACCCCACAGTTACCCCAAGTAATATAGGTATAGCATATTTTTTTATTACATTTATTTTTTTATACAATGGTACAGCAAGTGCTACAGTAGCAGGTCCTAAAAAGAAAGATATAAGATTGCCACCTTTATTAAAATTATCTAATTTAATATTAAAGGATATTAATATACATACTATTAAAGCTATACATATTAAAAGAGGATTAAATAAGGCTATTTTTGTTTTTCTGTATATGTAAAGTCCTATTTCAAAACCTATTATTGATAATAGTATTCCGAAAACAGGAGAATTTAAAAGATCTTGGACCATTATTGTACCTCCTTACTTGTTAGTTTTATATATAATTGAATAGTCCAACCTGTAACAACTATTATAATAATACTTGTTATTAAGCATACTCCTAAAAATGCTAACCATTTACCTTTTAGCATAGGCATACAGGATAAAATTCCCACTCCCGCCGGTACAAAGAAAAAAGCTAAATGATCAAGTAAGAATTTACTTATGTAGTTTATTTTAGTTAATTTTATTATACCTGAGGATAAGCATAGAAATAATAATATCATCCCTATAACATTTCCTGGTATAGGCAACTTAAAGAAGTCATGTATGGCTTCACCTAGTAGGCAAATTAACAAAATTATTCCTAACTGTCTTAATAATCTCAAGGTAACACCTCTTTTCTAAATATTAAGTTTTTAACAACTAGTATTTATTTTATTACTTTTTTATTATAAATACCATAGTAAAATAAAAGTTGAAATTTTTAAACAAATTAGTATTGTGGCAATATATAATTAATAATATAAATTGCAAAAATAATCCTCTTACTCTATAATAAAACAAGCTAAAAAATTTCATACAACGATGTATATAATTTATACTTAAGGAGATGAATTTTATGTTAAATATTGAGAATATAAATGTTATGAACTTCGAAAATGCTTTGCGTGGCGCAAGAAATCCAATGAACAGTTGGGGTAAAAGTGATAGTTATTATGATTCTACAGGCTTATTTATTATTGGAGAAAATGATTTAAACCTCGCTAGAAGGCTTTGCAGGGCAGGAAGTGATCATAGAAAGTTTTTACGACAAATTTTCATTTCCGTTGATATAAATGCTCCTTTATATTGGTGGAAAGAATTTGATACATATAAGATAGGAACAGTTGCTAATTCAACAAGCACAATGCACAAAATTCATAGTCAAGAGTTCACTTTGAATCATTTTAGTTGTGACCAAATGACTGAAAAGACCAAAGAACAAATGATACTTTTAATAAAGTATCTAGAAGATTTAAGAATAAAATATCTTGAAACGAAAGATAAACAATATTGGTATGATATTATTCAATTGTTACCATCAAGCTATAATCAACTACGAACCTGTACTTTTAATTATGAAACTATGATTAATATATATCATTCTAGAAAACAACATAAGTTGCAGGAATGGCATACTTTCTGCCAATGGATTGAAACTTTACCATATGCAAGAGAATTAATACTTTTAGATTAATAAAATAACCCTGCCAAATAATTATAAGCCTAATTACTAAAGGGTATTGCAGCTAGCTGCTACATTACCCTTTAAACACTCTTATTAACAGATATTAAAAATATAACCTGTGTATATTTTGTATCATTTATAAAAATCTATTTACTTCATATAAAAATTCTTCAAAATCTCCTAGATGTTCTTCTATAACTTTCTGAATTACACCTAAATTAAGTTTTTGATAATTATGAACTGCAATATTTCTAAAGCCGATCATTCCTTTTATTTTCTTTAACAACTCATCGCTTATTAATCCATTATTATTCATAACCTCAAAGGCATCTCTGCTATTTTGTGGAATACCCAACTTCTCCTTTGAAACTATATACATTGAAATATCTATACATGCTTCTACAGCTCTTTGTATATTAAGTATTATAGAATCTTGCTTAGTATAGTCATTAAGATTTTCAGGATTATTATCATATACCTCTTTGATCCTTATTAAACACCTTTCTATTATGCTTTTTTTATTATATAAAACATCATTAACCATAAACTTTACCATCCTTCTTTATTGAATCCATAATAATTTGTCTTTCTTCATTTAATTTTACATAATCTTTAAAAGCTCTCATATCATACTGGATTCTTAGATTTTCATCTTGGCTATAAAGAATCTCTTTGGTACCCACTATTTGTGCGGCAAATACAGTGCTTATATCCTTTAAATCAATAATTTGAACATCTCTTTTCATAACAAAACTTAATTCATTTCCTAAGATAAATAATTCATATTCATCTAACTCTCTATTTGCATGAATAGCTATATCTATGTCACTATCTTCTCTACCCTCTCCCTTAGCAAAAGACCCGAATAAGTATATAAAATTTGGTTGTAATTTTTCTTTTAAAAACTCAACTATCTTTTTTTTACTTTCATTCTCTAAAAACATAGCTATCTCTCCTAAACATTTAACTTATTATATATTATTATATACTAACAGTTAGTTTATTTAAACATATTAAGTATTATATAAAGTCTATATATATTTTTTATCAATATGTATAGACTTTTTCTATTTATATTCTATTTGCTAAGCTTTTCTTTATATCTAATAAATAATTCCCTCTTATAATAAAGAAATATATTATTTGAATAACAAGGAAACTTCCCATTACAAAGAATGCTACTATATTAACATCCATTGCAAAGGCATTTTTTAATGCTGACAATGCAAATGATGAGTGTATTACTGCAACAATATAAGGAAATAAAAATAATACTCCGATTTCAATAGTTGATACTTTTTTTATTTCTCTAAAGGTTAACCCAATTTTATTTAACTGTTCATACTTTACTCTATCCTCTTTAACATCCATATAGTATTTGTTATATAAGAAACTTCCTGTAGTTACAAAGAAAATTATTCCTATGAATATAGCTAAGAACAGAACCACCCCATATCCAATTTTGTGGGATTCTAATATATCAGCTTTCATTAAAATAATATAATTTTCCTTATGATTATCTTCTCCAAATTTCTCCTTATAGCTTTTACAAATATTCAAAGTATCTTTATAATTCTTTACATTTAATGCAGAAAATAAAGATATCGAGCCATTAATCTTATTATATACATCATCCTTTACAATATATACATCATCATATAATGCAGGTATTACCCTCTCTTTTAACTTTGTAACAACTTTTATATCCATATTATCTACTAAAATATTATCTCTCTTATTAATCATTAATGGTGACCCTGCTATAGCTTCATTCCTTTTAATATGTATTTTCTCTTGTCCAAGTGATTCAGCTATATTATTATAGGTACTTTCATTAATTATATTTATAGGTATAGTATTTTTCTTAGATACTGAAGACTTAATTTGCCCTTGAACTTTTGTATAATTATAACCTTCTTTTTTTAGAGAAGCTTCTATAAAATCTAATTTTTTATAATCTTTTTTATTAGATGCATAAAAAAATGATTGTGGAAAATTTCTGTCAACTTCAGCCTCCTTATTTATCCAAAAAGCTGATACAGCTCCAATAGATGTAAATGCCATGGCAGAAGTTATGGTAACTAAAAAGAACATTCTTGTATTATCCTTTATTCTATATAAAAGAGTTGAAATCCATAATACCCTTGTTTTATTCATATAAAATTCTCTATTCTTTTTTAAAATCTTTATTACAAAAACGCTTAACTGTGAAAATAACAAATATGTTGCAATTATAACTGCTACTGTTACGGGTATAACTCTATAAGCTATATTATTCATAGTTGATGTAATAGAAAAATAATATCCTCCAAGCAATAATACTACACACAATATTGCAATAATATTTGAAGTCTTTGGTTCACTCTTGGGTTTTTGAGTTCCCTTTAGTAAATTTAAAACTTCATCTTCCTTTATTATAAATGTAGTAAAAATAGAAATTAAAATTCCCATTAAAACAAAAGCTAAGAAAGTTATTGCCATTGCTTTAACTGGAAAATAGAATAGCAAAGCATTATAACCTAAAAGTTTTCCACTAAGTACTAAAAATATTTTTGAAAAAACCAGTCCTAATGTAACTCCAGATATTCCAGACAATGAACTAATTAATACATTTTCAATTGCTATCATCTTTTTAATTTGTTTATCCGAAGCACCTAGAATATATAGTATACCCAACTCTTTAAACCTACTTTTTATAAACACACTTACAGAATAAAATATAAAGAAGCATAAAAATAGATATGCAATTATTGTTGTTATGTTAAATGCCTTCTGTAAATACATTGGGAATATAGTTACATCTAAATTAGGATGTAATACAAGCATAGTAAATGAAAATAATAAAGCTGCTGATATAGTACTACTTAATAAATATGCAAAATATGCTCTAATATTTCTTACTACATTTCTGGTGGAAAACTCTCTAAAATTCATTAGTTACCACCTCCTAATAGAGCAAGAACATCTATTATTTCTTGATAAAATTGCTGCCTACTATCCCCCTTATAAATTTCATTGTAAATAGCTCCATCTTTTATAAAAAGTATTCTATTGCAATAACTAGCAGCTAGTGGATCATGGGTAACCATCATAGTAGTTACTTTCTCCTCTTTATTTATCTTTTCAAACAACTCCATTACAATTTTTGATGCTTTTGAATCTAGGTTACCAGTAGGTTCATCAGCTAAAAGTAGAGAAGGATCATGTATTAAAGCTCTTGCAATAGCTGTTCTTTGTGCCTGTCCTCCTGATACTTCAAAGGTTCTTTTTTGCAATAAATTCTCTATTCCAAGAATTTTTGATACTCTAGTTAACTTTTCATCCTGTTCTTTAATTGATATACCATCTAAAGTTAATGGTAATACTATATTTTCTCCAATAGTTAATGTATCCAACAAGTTAAAATCTTGGAATACAAATCCTAATTCTCTTCTTCTGAACAAAGCTAAATCCTCCCCTTTAAGTGTTAAAGGGTTCTTATCCTTTATTGTTATTTGTCCTGAAGTTGGTTTATCAACTGTAGAAATCATATTTAAAAGCGTTGTTTTACCACTTCCTGAAGGACCCATAATTCCTACAAATTCACCCTCATCTATATTAAAGCTTATATTATTTAAAGAGGTAAATATAATTTTTTTACCATATACTTTTTTTAAATTACTAACTCTTAAAATTTCCATTTTATTCACCATCCTATGCAGTTAATATTATAATTTTAGTAAATACTAATACAGCAAGTAAAAGACCTGCTAAAATTCTATATATTGCAAATATTTTCATAGGTTTCTTCTTTAAGTAACTTACAAACTTATTCATAACTATTATTGACACTATAAATGCTACAATAAAACCTAATATTAATGCACTCCATAAAGTTGGTGTCATTATAGAATAATCAAATTCAAATAAGTCCTTTATAGATGTTCCTATCATTGCTGGAATAGCTAAAAAGAATGAAAATTCTGCTGCTATTGGTGTTGATATTCCTGCAATCCAGCCGCCCATTATAGTAGATGCACTTCTTGACATTCCAGGCCATATAGATAAAATTTGTAATAAACCTACCTTTAAAGCTTGAATAAAAGTTATGCTATCTATATCCTGTACAGCATGTTCTTTTTTTCTAAACATATTTTCTATTATAAGAAGTAGAATACCGCCTACTATAAATCCTATAATTACTGCTTCTGGTCTAAATAATGCTTTTATCTTATGATATAATAATAGGCCTGTAATCCCAATGGGAATAGAACCTACTATAACATTAATTCCAAATTTAAATCCAGTCTTACCTTCCTTACCTTTAGTAAATATAAACTTAAAGAATTCTACTATACTCTCTTTAATCTTCTCCCAATAAAGAACTACTACTGAGAGTATTGCCCCAAGCTGAATTACAACCTCAAACATTTTAGCAAACTCCCCATTGAAATTAATTGCACTTCCTACTAATATCATATGACCTGTAGAAGACACAGGAATAAACTCTGTAAGTCCCTCTACAACTGCTATTATAATAGCTTTTAATATAAATATTACATCAATACCCATAACTACATCTCCTTTAAACTAATACTTATGTATCTAGTTTAAAAGATGCCATATAAAAATACTATCTCAAAACCTTACATAAGTATGACATGTATGTCACACTTATTAATTGATAAAAAAATAGAATAGTATAGCTTTAAACTATCTATCCTATTTATATATTTAATATGATATCCTACTTTTTAAATATTATGGAAACAGTTGTTCCCTCTGAAACTTTAGACTCTATAAATACATTATGCTCTAAACTGTCACATATCCTTTTAACTATATGTAATCCCATTCCAGTAGATTCTCCAAAACTACGTCCATTTTCCCCTGTAAAAAATGGCTCAAAAACTCTTTTAATATCTTTTTTTGGTATTCCTACACCTTTATCAATTATACTTAACTTAACAGAATTTTCATCATCATAAGCTCTTATAATCAATTCTTTCCCCTTGTCTTTGGAATACTTTACTCCATTAACAATAAGCTGTTCCAATACAAATTTCATCCACTTAAAATCACTGTGTACTTCTATAGAATCATCTATTTCAACCTTTGGTAATATCCTGTTTTTAATAAATATCTGCTTTTCTTCGTTAACTTTACTCCTAACTAAATTATATAGAGAAAACTTTTCTACTATAAAATCTTGCTTAAAAGAATCAAGCCTAGCAAAATACATAGCCATATTTAATCCTCTATTTAATTTACTTATCTCTACTTTCATACTTTCAACAGGTTCTTCTCCCTCGCATTCTTGCATTTGTAATTGAATTACTGATAGAGGTGTTTTCATCTGATGAACCCATTGATTTATAAATGTTAGATGATCATTATGAACCTTATTATATTTTATAATTTCAGTTTCATATAAATTATGCTCTTTCTTTAAAATATTAGAGATACCTTCTCCTAAGACTGAATTTCCTAAATCTAAAAAAGATTCATCTAAATTTTTTAGACCCCTGTCTAAAAATCCATATACTTCCTTATTCTTATAATATCTAAAAAATAAAAAACATCCTAAAATAAATGTATTGAATAATAATATATATATATACTCACCAATTTGTACAAATCTCAAAAGAGCTAAATATCCCAACGTAATAAAAATACTTATAAAATATATAACTATATATCCTTTATTGTCTTTTATAAATAACTTCATTTTTTCTGCTCCCTACCAAGTTTTATTCAATCTATATCCTACCCCTCTTACGGTTTCTATTCCATCTTCTATTCCTAACTTATGAAGTCTTTTTCTAATTCTACTTACATTAACATTCAATGTATTCTCTTCTACAAACTCAATATCATCCCATATTTTCTCTAGAAGGAAATCTCTATTTACAACCTTAGGATATTTTTTCATAAGATATTCTAATAATATTCCTTCCTTTTTAGTTATAATCACTCTTTCATCTTTAAATTCTATCTCAGACCTTTCCGGGTAAAATTTTAATCCTTGAAGTTCCACTATTTTTTCATCAATCTTTGGTGCATACTCTCCAAAGGCTCTTCTTATATGACTTTTTATCTTAGCCATAATAACATCACAATAAAAAGGTTTAATTATATAATCATCAGCTCCATTTTCAAGTGCCATTACCTGATCCATTCCGCTATCTCTAGCTGATATAAAAATTATAGGGATTTTTGATTTCTGTCTTATCTTTCTACACCAATAAAATCCATCATATTTGGGCAAATTCACATCTAATAATACTACATCAGGATTAAATTCGTTAAAGTCCTCCATTATATTTTCAAAGTTTTCTGCTACCTTCACATGAAATCCATATTTAGTAATATAGTCTTTTAATAACAAGCTTATTGATAAATCATCTTCTATAATATATATTTTATAATTCATATTGTTTTCTCCTTATTCATTATAAACAGAGTTCTTGGCTTCAGAGAGAGTTTTTACTCCCTCTGAAGCTTAATTAACAGAATTCTTAGGAGTTTTACTCCTTAGAAGCCATTATCCTTTAGTGGAAATCGTTATCCAGGGACATATCCGCTCTTTACTCCCACTTTGAAGAAAAGCAGAGAGTCCAAATCTTCGATTTGGTGCGAATCGCTTTCACAGAGTGCGATAGAAGTATTAGAGCGGGTAGTCATCGGATAAAATCATATTAATTATACCAATATTCATATATATTATCCAAAATAAAATAGATTTAATTTTAACAATGCTAAGATAAAAAATAACTTTATAAATCTAGTTTACTACATGTATTTTTTATCTTTGCTATATTAAAATTAAATCTATTTTGAAATATTATCTTATATAGTTACTACTAAGCACTATTTATAAAATTCAATAATAAATATAATTTATTTTACAAATTCGATTAAGCCTTTTTCTAATTTAGCTATACGTGCTAGTGAGTATACATCATATCCTTTGTCTTCTAACATTTTTCGTCCTGGTTGGAATGATTTTTCAATAACAATTCCCATTCCTGCGACTTTAGCTCCTGCCTCTTGTACTAAGCGTGCAGCCCCTAATGCAGCTTCTCCGTTTGCTAAAAAATCATCTATAATTAATATATTATCTTCTTTTGTAATATACTTTTTGGATAATGTTAGTTCATAATCCAATCCCTTTGTAAATGAGTGTACAGTAGTTTGATAAACATCTCCATTTAAAATTTTTGATGCTTGTTTTTTTAATATTACCATTGGCAAATTCATTTGCATTGCAGTCATAACAGCTGGAGCAATTCCTGAACTTTCAATTGTAAATACCTTTGTGATTTTATGTTCTTTAAAATAATTTTTAAAATAAGTTCCTATTTCATACATTAAATCTGGATCTACTTGATGATTTAAAAAAGAATCCACCTTTAATACAGTTTCAGATAATGCATGCCCCTCTTGTAAAATACGATTTTGTAATTTTTCCACTTATATCACCCCGTAAAATTCCTTATTCTTTTTCTTTTAATATTACATTTAATAATAAAGCTACAATTGTTCCAGTTGAAATTCCTGATGAAAAAATCATTTTTAAGGATTCTGGTAATTGAGCAATAAATTCTGGACGGAAGGTAACCCCTAATCCTAATCCAATAGATGTAGCAATTATTAACATATTTCTATTGTTTAACTTTACACTACTTAAAGTTTGAATTCCTGCTGCAGCAACTGTTCCGAACATAACAATTCCTACACCCCCAAGTACCGGCTGTGGCATTATATTGATTAGTGCAGCAAATTTAGGGAACAATCCCAAAATAACTAATAATATTCCAGCCATCATTGTTACATAACGACTAGCTACTTTTGTTAGAGGAATTAATCCAATATTTTGACTAAATGATGTATTGGGTAAGGCACCAAAAACCCCTGCTAACATACTTCCTACACCATCAGATAGAACTCCTGCTGTAATAGGTTTTTCATCTGCTTTAATTCCAGAAACTTCTGTAATGGCTTTAAGACATCCAACAGTTCCAATGATAGTAACAAAATATGCAGGAATAAAAGGTAATAAAACCTGTAAGTTAAAAGTTATACCATAGCCAAAAATTTTAGGTAATGATACCCAACTAGCTTGGCTTACTGATGAAAAATCAACCATTCCTAATGGAATACAAATTATATATCCAACAACCATACCTATTAAGATTGAAGCACTACTTACTAATCCCTTTCCATAATGATTTAGTAATAATGTAACTATCATTATAAATAAAGCAATAGAAATATTTTTTAAACTTCCATAATTAGCTGATCCAACACCACCTGCTGCCCAATCTATTGAAACTGGTAATAATGTTAACCCGATTAAACTCACAACTGTTCCTGTTACAATAGGTGGAAATAGTTTCATTAGTGGCTTAACAAAAAAACTTAAAATAATTACTATACCAGCACCTAAAATTGTTGCACCAAAAATTCCTGATAATCCAAACTTTCCACCAACAGCAATTGCCGGTGCAACAAATGTAAAATCAGTTCCCATAATACAGGCAACACGTGCGCCAATAGGACCTATTCCTCTTGACTGAATGAAAGTAGCCACTCCTGCCGCTAAAATTGCACTACTAATTAATGCTGTTGAAGTTTTAGCATCAAAGCCTAATGCTGCTGAAATAACAATTGGAACAACAATTATTCCACCAAAAGCCGCAAAAATATGCTGCAATCCTAATAAAATTTGCATTAATATTTTTGGCTTATCATTAACCCCATACATTAACTGAATATCCGTCTCATTTTTTTTCATTTTACTACTCTCCTCCCTAACTTTATTAATGCTCTAAATATTTATTTATCATACAGCATCTTAAGGTACATAAATAAGAATCCACCTATATAGGAGATAATTTTGTAAAACAAAAAACACCTCAATCAAATTGAGGTGTTGAGTTCATAACAAATAGACATAAACTATATCTATTTACTAAATACACAATACCCCGTAGTCTGCTAATTTATGGTTAGCAGGTAGAAACTTTCGGACCATATTACCGATGATATACGAGCTTTTTATATGATATATGACATTATAACATATTTTTTACACTATTAATAATCAAATACAAAATTTAAATAAAAAAATTACTTCATTTTAAAGAAAATTTATGTATCAATATATTATATCTCTATTCTTGGAACTCCATTTAAAATATGTTATTATTATTAAAAGACTTTTTATTAATATAGAATGAATAAACTCAACTTTAAAAATCACAGGAGATTTGTATGGAAAAACTTACTTTTGTAATGGAAAATTATTTAGAAGCTATCTATGAGTTGTCAGAAGAAAGTAACGGAGTTAAAATGACTCGTATAGCAGAAAAGCTTGGAGTGACTAAAGCCAGTACTAATAGTGCTATGGTAACTTTAGCTGAAAAGGGACTTATAACTAATGAAAAGTATAAGAAAATATTTTTAACTCCTTTAGGCTTAAAAATAGCTAGATTTACATATAAAAAGCATCACATTATTAAAGATTTCCTTATAAAAACTCTAAATATAGATAGTTCTATTGCAGATGAAGACGCATGTGCTATAGAACATGTTATTAGTTCCGATTCTGTTTATGCTATGCAAAAATTTCTTTCCGAACATGAGAATAAATAAAAAAATTAACGACTCAAAATTGCTTTTAGATTTTAAGTCGTTAATTTTTTACCTTTAAGATACCTGACTTTTATAGAGCATAGCATAAGTTCCTCCAGAACGAATTAGCTCATCATGGGTTCCCATTTCTTTAATGCCTGCTCCTTCTAGAACTACAATTTTATCTGCATTATAAATAGTTGATAATCTATGAGCAATTACTATAGTTGTTCGATCCTTTGAAATTTCATCTAATGCAGCTTGAATTTCTTTCTCTGTCTTTGTATCCAGAGCTGACGTGGCTTCATCTAAAATTAGGATAGGTGAATTTCTAAGAATTGCTCTAGCTATGGAAATTCTCTGTTTTTGTCCTCCGGAAAGACGTACTCCACGCTCACCTATTGTGGTATCATAACCATCTTCTAAATTCTCAATGAAATTATGAGCATTGGCTGCTTTTGAGGCTGCAACAACCTGATCCTTAGTAGCTTCTTTCCAGCCATAAACAATATTTTCATAAATTGTTCCGTTAAATAAAAAGGTGTCCTGCAAAACCATGCTTATATTATCCCTAAGACTCTTTAAGGTTACATCTTTAATATCTATTCCATCCATTAAAATGCTTCCATTCTGTGGATCATAAAAGCGATTTAAAAGACTAGCTATTGTGGTTTTGCCAACTCCAGTTGCTCCAACAAAAGCTACAGTTTCTCCTGAATTTACTTTTAAATTTATATTTTTTAAAATCTTTATCTCATCATTGTAGGAGAAAGAAATTCCCTTAAACTCAACTTCTCCTTTAACCCTAGGTAATTTCTTTGCATTAACTTTCTCTTTGACATCTGGAACTTCATCCATAATCTCAAAGACACGCTTGCATCCTGCAACTGCATTACCTGCCATTTCCATAAGCCTTGAAAAACTCTTTATAGGTCCATAAAACATACCAAGGTACATAGAAAATCCTACAATATCTCCAATATTAATTTCTCCTCTTGAAACCATAAATCCACCAAATATTATAACTATAACAGAACCTAGAGCCGTGAAAAATGCAAGAAGGGGAAAAGTGGTTTCAAAAAAGAAGCTTGCCTTTAAATATGCCTTACTATGTTTTATAGAAAGGTTCTTAATCTTTTTCTCTTCTCTTTCCTGTTGATTGAATATCTGTATTTCTTTAATTCCAGAGAAATTATCTTGAACAGTACCAGAAAGTTCTCCTCTAATCATAGAATTCTGCTTCCATATGGGGGAAAGATGCTTACTTTGCCAAAGAGTAATCATAATAATAAAAGGAATAGTAACAAGACTTATAAAAGCTAACTTTACATTAATAGAAAATAATAATATCCCTACACCTACGAAAGTCAATATATTAACAACAAAATCAGGAATTACGTGAGCCAAAAGAATCTCTACCTCCATAACATCATTAATAACTCTGCTAGTTAAATCTCCTGTACGACTTTTATTAAAATACTTAAGCCCCATATGTTGAAGCTTAGAGTAAAGTTCTGTTCTCATATCTGCAACATAATGCAAAGCTGCATGATGGTTTAAATATCCTGAAATAGCACTTCCAGCTGATTGAAGTATCGTTGCAACTAATAGCATTAATCCAATTCGTAAAGATTGCTGTCCAAAATTAGCACTTCCTTCAGTTGCTATACTTGTAAGCTCTCTTAAGGCCCAGGGATTATAAAATCCTGCTATAGTAGAAATTACAACAGCTATTAATGCTAATATTAAATAAATCCAATACTTTCTGGCTCCTATAAAAATACGTAAGGTGGTTCTCATATACCTACTGCCTCCCTTTCCTTCAATTGCACACCCTCATTTTCATCTATAATATCATAGGTAATACATACTGGACGATTACTCTTAGGCTCAATAACAATATCAGCATTAATATTGAAGGTTTTCCTGAGGACCTCTGGAGTCATAACTTCCTCAGGATTTCCATATTTTATTATAGCTCCTTTTTGAATAGCAATAATATAGTCAGAGAATCTTGCCGCAAGATTTAAATCATGAAGTACCATAACAATAGTACACTTTTGATTACGATTAAGCTCATATAAAAGCTTTAAAACCTCTAATTGGTGAGCAAGATCAAGATAAGTAGTAGGTTCATCTAATAAAATCAAATCAGTCTGCTGTGCTAAAGCCATAGCGATCCAAACTCTCTGTCTTTGCCCTCCTGATAAAGTATCAACCTCTCTACTATCAAATTCACTTAGCTTAGTTGCATCCAAAGCCCACTTAACAATTCTTTTATCTTCCTTTGTAAGATTTCCAAAACCTTTTTGATGAGGGAACCGTCCATATGCAACTAACTCACTTACAGTAAGTCCACTTGGTGCGGTAGGATTTTGAGGAAGTATAGCCATCTTTTTAGCTATTTCTTTTGTAGACAATTTACTTATATCTTGTCCACTTAGATGTACTAAACCATTCTTAGGTTTTAATATACGTCCAACAGCTTTCAAGATAGTTGATTTACCGCAACCATTTGCTCCTATAATAGAAGTTATCTTTCCCTTTGGTATCTGCATATTTAATTCTTTTACAATGAGAGTATCCTCATAAGCTATATCTAAATTTTTAGTTTCAATACTTTTCATAAAAACCTCCTTAATTTGACTTTACTAACAGGTATAAGAAGTAAGGTGTACTTAATACAGTAATAACAATTCCTGTAGGAATATCACTTCCAAAACTTATGGTTCTGGTAATAGTGTCTGATAATAGAATAATTATTGAGCCTACTAAAGATGCTGTAGGAATTAATAGTTTATGATTTGATCCTACAAACTTTCTTGCCATATGTGGAGAAATCATTCCCACAAAAAAGAAGTTTCCACCTAAAGCTACACTACCTGATGATAAAGCAACAGCTGCTACAGTTAACCCTATAAATTCACGCTTTACTGCTACCCCTAATCCTGTTGCAGTTTGATTCCCAAGATTTAAGGTATTTAAAATACGAGATTTATAAAATACATATAAAAATAGAATCAACACCCAAGGTGCAAGAATAGAAATATATGTCCAATTGTCTCCCCAAAGACTTCCTGCACTCCATCTTTGAATAAAATCCATCTGTTTTTCATCTAGCTTTAAAGTAAGCATCATAGTAACAGCACTATATCCACTTCCAACGGCTACCCCTGTCAAAATTAATCCTGTAGGTGATATACTTTTTCCTCTTCTATAGGAAAGTAAAAATATCAATATAGCTGCTGTCATTCCTCCTACAAAGGCCAGAAGCGGGAGAGCAATAGCTGAAGATACACTGTCTACCTTAAAAATAACTATGAACAATAGTACAAATAACCCTGACCCAGAACTTATTCCCAAAGTTCCAGGACTAGCCATATCATTGCGAAGTAAACTCTGCATTACACAACCAGCTGTTCCCATACCAATGCCTACAAGCATGGTTAATACAATACGTGGAAGACGAAAATTATATACTATAAGATTTTGTTTATCTGTACCTCTTCCGATAAGAACATTAAAAACCTCCAAAGGAGAGAGATTCATTTTACCTGAGTTCACACTTATTACTGCCACGGCTAACAAAATAATGGTAAGTAGCAAAATAATAGTTAAACCACGTGAAACTGAATAACCCTTTTTCTTCATTCAAATTCCCTCCTTTGTATCCTTGTAAGATAAAGAAAATACGGAACACCTATTAAAGCAAAAATAATTCCAATTGGAGTTTCATAAGGCTTATTAATAAGCCTTCCAACTAAATCTGCTGTCACAGTAATCAAGGCTCCATATAATCCTGAAGCTGGAATAATGTATCTATAATCTACACCTATAAGGTAGCGTACAATATGAGGTACTATTAATCCTACAAACCCAACAGGTCCAACAACAATTACAGAAAGCCCTGTAAGTATTAAAACTACTACAGTAGATATCCCTTTAACCTTCTTAGTATTAAGTCCAAGACCTATAGCTGCATCATCTCCAAGATTTAAAACTGTAATTGAAGGTGATATAACAAGGGCTACAATAATACCTACAATAAAGAATGGGAACACTATAGCAAGTTCACTCCATTTAGCACCTGCTGTTCCTCCAGCAGTCCAATAAGTTAAAGCATATCCGAGTCTATATTTAATAGAAAGATATTGGCTAAAAGCGCCAAATAACATTGATATAGAAATACCTGCTAAAACAAGTCTCTGTGGTTTCATACCTCCTCTACCAATAGATGCAATAAAATAAGTCATACCTGTAGTAACAGCTGCACCAATGCAGGCAAAAAGCATCATCTGTCCGTAACTTCCACCAGGTAAAAATGCCATACAAAAAGCTATAGCAAAAGTAGCACCGCTACTTATACCCATAAGTCCAGAATCAGCAAGAGGATTTCTTGTAGTTCCCTGCATTATAGCACCACATACCGCAAGGCTTGACCCAACAATTATATTAGCTGCTATACGAGGAAGTCGGAGAGTTTGAATAATCTGGTGTTCAGTTAAAGAAGAGTCAAAATTAAAAATGGCTCCCCAAGCTGTAGTCAAATTCATATCAGCAGCACCAAAAGAAATTGACGCCGCTGACATAATCACTAGCAAAACCACTCCTACAATCATATAGATTGTAAAATTCAAAGCTCCTAATTGTCGCTTTTTATTATAGGTCTTTTGCATATTTATTTTCCTTTCTTATATTAGAATTATTTAACTAATGAATTTATTGCATTACTCATATAGTCAAGTTGTTCAGTAAGACTTGTAATATCAGAATAATAGAAAAGACCTGAATACTTCCCTGGTATTTCTACAACTCTGCCTGCTGCAACCGCAGGAATGCTTTTCCAAATATCTGTTTTTGAATATTTAGATTCTTTACCTTCTTGTTGGAACCATAATATATAATCTCCAAAATACTCATGAGCCACTTCATAACTTATAGATCCACGACCTTTTTTGGATTTCTCTATTAGTTCTTTAAGTTTATCTGGATATTTAAGTCCAAGATAGTCATATACTAAAGTACCACCCCTAGAACCTGTTTCATAATATATACCACTAAATTCCCCAGTAGGACCCCAGTCTTCCATAATGCTGAAAGTTTTTCCTACAAACTTATCACTTTTAAAAGTTTTTTTCACAGCATCAAGTTTTTTTTCAAATTTGCTAACAGCCTCTTTTGCTTCAGTAGTACGTCCTGTAGCTTCTCCAATGAACTTTATTCTATCAATGGAATTTTTAGATTCTGGAATAACAAGAACTGGAGCTACTTTACTAAATTTATCAAAATCTGCCTCATCATATGTGATGATAAGATCTGGTTTTAAATTCATAACCTCTTCTGGTTCCCACTTTTTTATTTTTTTTGTAGCTTTAAGTTTATCATAAAAAGGCATAGTTTCTTGTTCCCAAGCATTGTATCCAACTAAATTTAGCCCTAAAGTAATAACCTCTCCAACGTACCAATTAGCAACAACACGCTTAGGATTAGCAGGAACTTCAATATCCCCTTTTACGGTAGTTATAGTACGAACAGTTGCTTCTTCTTTTTTTTCATTTTTAGATGAAGAGCAACCAGCAAAAATCACAGTAGTCATAAATATTGCACAAAATAATGACAATAATTTTTTCATTTTATATCTCTCCCTTATAAATATCTTATATTAATCTGATAACGTCTGCGCTATATATAAATGTAAGACTAGTCTAACTTTTAAAATCGTAGCATTTATAAATTCTGCTGTCAATGGCTTAAGAGGCTCCTTTTCCGAAGTCATTTCCTATTAAAATGATAGCAGTTTGTTGTCTTATAAGAGCTAACTGAAAACGCTTCTCTTCATTATGGATTGTAATTAAAATAAAATGGATTATATTTTAATTGAAAATTCTTCTCAAATAATGCTATAATTTTATTACTTTAAATCAAAGAAAAAAGAGGTGTAAAAGTTTTATGGTTAAATATAGTGATTCTTCTTGGAGTGCTTTAGCAGATAAATATAATCTTGTTAAAAGACCTTATGGTAAAGGGCAGATTTATGATTTCCCTCCTCATTGGTCAAATGGATGGATTGCAGAAGTAAACCCTGCTAAAGGATTATTTGTTTCAAGTGCTTGGCTTACTCCAAGTGAGCAAATAGTACATACAATAAATTCTAGTAATCCTTTTATGATGCTTTTTTGTATTGACTGCGGAGAAATAGTCTATTCGCAGCAAGGAAAGAAGAAGCAAGCTTTATTCCCTATCACTCATCTAATTATTAATCCCCAAAAACAATTTACCTTTACTTTCTTTAAAGATGTACATTATTGTTTTACCAGTATTTTGATTTTTGATGACTTTATAAAACCTTTTCTCAAAGAGCGTACCAATGCACCTAGAATTAGTGTGGAGGATGCGAAACTTTGGAAAACACAACATTACAACACGCCGGATATAATGCTTATTTTTGAACAAATTAGATGGGCTGTACGAAATACAGACATGCCTTTACTTTCCTTTGAGGGTATGACTTTGCATTTATTATCTTCAATCACTAGAAATTTCCCTGATATACCTAAAAGAAGAAGCAACCGTCGTCACTATGTTACTTGGGAAAATGAGCAAAAAATTTATAAAGTTAAAAATAAAATTGATGAAGATATTTTAAATCTTCCAGATACAATTGAACTATGCAGAATAGCTGGAATGAGCGAAAGTAAACTTCGCCAATCTTTTAAAAACCATTATGGAATTCCTCTTTATAGATATATTAGAATAGAAACCATGAAAAGAGCCATGCAGCTTTTATCTGCTGACCATCTAAGTATTCGTAATATATCTGAACTATGTGGTTACAAAAATCCAGCCAAATTTGCTGCTGCCTTTAAAAATGTCCATGGAATTACTCCTAGTGATTTTAGAAAATCCTTTAATCTGTAATTATGATTGAAAGCTAAAGACTTATTGTCATTTCCTAATTTTCACTATTAAGATAATCTTAGACTTTCACTAATAAGCTAAGTTATTGCCAGTACTGAGTGCACTAAAAGTAGGAGTGTTCATATAACACTCCTATCTATATAATTATATTGAATTTGCCATTACTTTTTTATACATAAATCCACCTAAAGCATTGGATAAGAACCATCCAATTACAATGGACCAGCATATTCCTGTAAATCCCATAGATGTTCTGGCTAGCCCATAGGCCAAGGCTACTCTTATTCCTTGAGATACAACAGTTAAAATAATTGATATATTAACTTCTCCCATACCACGGAAAAATCCATAAAACATAACGATACAACCAAGTAATATGTAAAAAATACATACAATCCTAAGATACCCTACCCCAACCTGAATAATATCTATGGATTCTTTTTTCACAAAAATTGATATTAGATTAGGTGCGAAAATAAAAACAACTATTGATATTATAAAAGAAATTAAGGCAATAACTTTTAAAATAGCATAAAACCCTTGGCGAATCCTTTCTATATTCCCTGCTCCCTTATTTTGTGCCACATAAGTTGAAAATGCATTACTTAAATCCTGTAAAGGACGATTAGCAAACTCATCAATCTTTGAACAAGCTGCAAAGGCAGCCATCACAGTAGTTCCAAATGTATTAATTAACCCTTGAATCATTAACATTCCAAAACTTGATAGAGATTGCTGCACTGCTGTCAAAACAGAGTAGCTTAAAATAGTTTTAAAAAGTTTTCTACTAAATACAATATCTCTTCTCTTAAAATCAAGGAATTTCATATGTTTTACAGTATAAAATGCACACCATAATGCGGACAATCCTTGTGCTATAAATGTAGCTAATCCTACACCTGAAACTCCCATGTTAAACACTAAGACAAAAATTAAATCTAGAATAGTATTTAAAATACAAGAAACAATCAAAAAATATAGTGGGGATTTTGAATCTCCAATGGAACGTAGTAAATAAGCACATATATTATAAAGTCCGGTGAATATAAGCCCTGTTAAGATATATCTTAAATATTCAGCAGAATATGTTACAGTATCTTTGGGCATCTGAAATAATTCAATTATTTCATAAAGAAATACATTTGTTATAAGACTTAACAGAATGCTTATAGATAATATGAAAAAAAATGAAGTAGATATAGCTTTTTTCATTTCATCATATTGTTTTGCACCATAAAGTTGTGAAAAAAATGCAGATGCTCCCATAGCTAGTCCAATTAAAATAGATGTCATAAAACTCATAATGAGGAAACAGGACCCTACAGCTGCAAAAGCCTCATTTCCTACAAATCGTCCTACAACAATAGAATCTACTACATTATATATTTGTTGAAATAAATTTCCGATAAACATAGGAATAAAGAACCTTACAATGATTCCCATTGGTTTTCCTTTGGTCATGTCAGTTTCCATGATAAAAACCTCCTTTTTTTCAAATATGCACGCTTTAATATTTAGGCATTTTATAAGCAATAGCCATTTCTCCCGTTATAGGATTGGTATATATCTCACAGTCAATTTCATATACTGATTTTATAAGCCCTTTAGTCAAAATCTGATTTGGCTTTCCATAGGTTACTATTTCTCCATTCTTTACTACATACAAAATATCACAATATGTAGCTGCCATTGATAAGTCATGCAATGCCGCCAATACGCCTATTTTTAATGATTTTACAATAGAAAAAATTTGGAGTTGATATTTAATGTCTAAGTGATTTGTTGGTTCGTCTAGAATTAAAAACTTTGGCTCCTGCGCTATAGCTCTAGCTAATATGACCCTTTGTTTTTCTCCACCTGAAAGAGTTAGGTAGCTTCTATCAGAATATGTAGTTAAATTCACCTTTTTCAAAGCATTATGCACAATTTCATAATCCTCTTTATTATCAGGCTCCATTAAATTCTTATGAGGTGTTCTTCCCATCATAACCATATCGTAAACAGAAAAATCAAAACTCAAATCATTAAACTGTCCAACGACACCCATCTCTTTTGAGACTGATTTAGCTTTTGATTTTAAAACATCCTTCTCTCCTAAAAAAACAGATCCTTTTTCGGGGTTTATTACTTTATATATGCTTTTTAATAAAGTTGATTTTCCGCATCCGTTTGGTCCAATAATCCCAACAAATTTTCCATTATCGACCTGTAGAGAAATATCCTTTACAATTTTTCTTCCTGATAAAGTAACAAATATATTGTCTACTTTTAAATTCAATTTACTTACCTCCAAATCCATAACTTTTCTTTACTAGCATGTACATAAACACAGGTGCTCCAAGAAGAGATGTAATAATGCCAATTGGTAGTTCTCCATTTGGAATAATTGTTCTAGCAAAAATATCTGCCCAGATTAAAAATATTGCACTAAATAGGATACTTGTTGGTAAAAGTAGTTTGTTATCCGAGCCAACAATACTTCTAACAATATGAGGAACAATTAACCCCACAAATCCTATAATCCCACAAGTTGCTACTATAACACCTGTTACTGCAACTGAAATCACCATATAAAGTCTTCTATAAAAATTAAGGTTTATTCCCAAAGTAACTGCCGTCTCTTCTCCCATCATCATAGTATTCATTATTCTTGCCTGGGATAAAAATAACACCACAGCTAACATTACAATGATAGTAATAATAGGAAGCTTTCCCCACTGTGCAGAGGTTAGACTTCCCATAGTCCAAAATGTTACAGAACGAATTCCCTCTGCATCCTTAGCAAAATAAACAATAAAACTTGAAATTGCATTGCATAAAGCATTGATAACAGTTCCAGCGAGTACTAATTTTATAGAGGACATTTTTCCACCAATACTGGCAAGCCCCATAACTAAAGCCCCAGCACCAAATGCGCCAATAAATGCCCAAAAAGCAACTCCAAGTTCACCAAAAGTCCCTGCAACACCAAATCCAATCATAATTGAAAATGTTGCTCCTAATGAAGCACCAGACGAAATTCCTAATATATAAGGATCAGCTAAAGGATTTTGTACAGAAGCCTGCATAACTACACCACATAATGTAAGCCCAATTCCTGCAATCATAGCTAATAACACTCTAGGAAAACGAATTTGCCAAATAATCTCCTCAAACATTCCATTCATAAATTGATCTAAATTACCAGTTTGTAATCCAGTTAATTTATAGATTAATATTCTATAAGATTGGCTGAATGGAATAGATACTTGTCCTATTGATACTGAAATTATGATAGATAATATAAGGATAGTAACTAACCCAATAATTATTGCAGTAAACAGAGAACGTCTCTTAGAAGTACCTTCATAATTCACTGTATTATATTTTGCTACTCCTACTTTTCCTGTTTGTAACATAACTAATTTCCTCCAAATAATTCAGGATGAATGAATTTTGCAACATCTTCATACAAATCTGAAAGTTCAAGGCTTCCACGTATTGCATTGGTGTAGTCTACAACCATCACATTACCTGTCTTTATTGCAGTAACATTTTGAAGTCTTTTATTAGAAAGTATTTTATTTTTTATCTTTTCCCTATCAGACCCTTGGAACTCAGTTATAATTATTTTTTCTGGATTTGCAGCAATAATTGACTCAATTGACATCTCCATATATGAATCCTTTGATAATTCTATATATTTTCCACCTGCATCTTCAATTACTTCATCGATGATGCATCCTGATGGCGGATAATAATCATAATTTTCACGTCCAGCGCTTGCTACAAGTAATACATTTGGGGTAGTTTTCGCTTTTTTAGCTACTTCTTTAACTTTATTTATTCTCTCCTTTTGTTCTTTTAAATACTTATTTGTCTCATTTTCAATGTTAAAAGCTAATCCAAAATTCTTAATATCCTTAAAGTATTCATCAATGCTTCGTCCTATCGTAAAATTTACCGCTGGAAGAACTGGAATACCTCTATCATTCCAAAAGGAAATGTCACCTACCCTATCTTCTTTAAAGGCTGAAGACATAGAATAAATAATATCAGGTTTCAAAGCAATTATTGCTTCTTTAGAAGGCCACGTTTTTGCAATAATTGGCATTTTAGATATTTGACTATCATATTTTGAAAAAGATTTATCAAGATATCCTACCCCGACAACTTTATCTTGTAATCCAAATTTAATCATTAATTCAGCCATAGATTGTCCCATTATCACCACTCTCTTAGGCTCTTTTTCTATGGTTTGTACTATCTCTTTTCCCTCATCAGTATAAACCTTAATATTTACAGGATAATTACTTTTAGATTTATTTTCTTTTTGCTCTTGTTCATCTATGGTTTCACCTTTCCCATTGTGTTTTTTTATAGATTGAGAGCATCCTACCATCCCTAAAATAAAAATAAATCCTATAAATAATGTTACACACTTTTTTAACATTTTTTACCTCCTTATGTATTCTAGTAACTACAAAAATTTTATTTCTTCTTAAGAACTATAATACAAAAAAATTCATATTATCTATATTGATGTAGTCACTGTTTATATTGAGAAAAAAACTTTAAAAATAAGGACAATATCTGTTATCTTTAAATGTGATAATATGTTGTAAAATATATGAGTATATAACTAAATTTCTCCAATAAAATAAGCCACAGGTACTATACCTGTGGCAATTTAAATAAATAAAAATTATGAAAAAAATTAATTTACAAGTTTTAAGGAATCATCTTTATATTGCAAAGGGGTTACTCCAAACTCCTTTTTAAAAGCATAACAAAAATTACTTGGATTTGAATATCCTACATCAAGAGCAATTTCATTAATAGATTTGTCGGTATCTAATAATAATATAGCAGCACGCTCCAGACACGTTTTTCTGTGATATCTGAATATAGTATCACCATATATTGCTTTAAATCCCTTTGCTAATTTATTCTTATTTATTGCTAACTGTTTCGATAAAATATTTACTGTTGGAAGCTCATATAGATTCTTCATTAACACCTCTGGTATCTTTTTTATCTGATTAATTTCAAATTCATCCAGCTGCAATTGATTTATTTTATTTGTCCCTAGAATTTCATAGGATACTATCTTTGATAATATTTCCATTACCTTACTTTCAAAAAATAAAATTTTCGATTTTTCTGGTAAACTGCAATTAAATATTTGTAAAAATATGTTTGCAATTTCAGGAGAAACATTTATTCCTTGATAATACTGATTTCTAAGTTCATTCTCTAATTCCTCTATCGTGTCCTCCCATAGTTCAATCCCACAGCTACCAAAATATGATGCTATAGCTGATTTTTCAGTAGTAATTGAAATACCTTGATATTTCTGACCTGCACAATTAATCACCTTTCCGCAAGTTTCACGGGACATTGATATGGAAAGTTCATTTTTAGAAAGACACATATTTCCTACTTTATCTTCATGAATATTTAAGCAACCATCAACACAATATTCTATTTCAAAATACTCTTCCGATAAGTCAAATTCTGTTATCATATCATGATTAAATATTGTATCATAAATTATAAGCATCACATTTCCCATAAGTTTATAAAATTTTATACAGCCTTTACCATATTGGGGCTTTATATCATATATAATTTCTTTTTCATCACTAAAATTCATAGAATCTCGTATTGTTGCGAATTGGGTACGTATTGATGAATATTGCATAATCATTGATGAACATCCTTGTTTCGTATTTATATGAAATTTATGTTTCATTCTATATCCTCCTTTCTTGTTCTCAATAAATCTTTTTCTACTTCCTATGATTTATTTCAATGTTTATATAATTCACATTTAATATATAACAATGCAATATATGATAATGTAATTCATTATCATATATTATATTTCTTTTTATTTATTTTATCAATTTATTTTCTATATAATTTATAATGCATAAAATTAAGAACAATATATGCAATCCTTTAAAAATATATCATCATAACTCTATGACTCTAGAGAAAATCTAGCAAGATTAAATAGTGAAATATGTAATATGGAAATCTGCAATAACTAATGGAATAAAAACATAATCTGCGTAACCTCCATTTTTATAAGAATCTTATTATCATTCCTATAGAGTTTACACAGATTATTTTACTTTCTCTATTTTGAAATTTCTTTTATACTAATTTCAGCTTTTCTCTCTCCATTTGGAACAGCTTCTAAAGTATCTAAACTATGTGCTTCTATATTAGTTTTACTCTCTTCCACATCATCAACACTATTTTTAATAATATTAATATCTCCTGATCCTTGTTCAATATGAGCTTTCCCTTTCTTAAGATTTTCCATTTGTTTTTTATATTCTTTCATCCCCCTTTTAATCAACTCTTTATCTTCTGATGATTTTTTAATCTCAGACATAGTATACCTTAATGCCCTTTGCGCTGTGTTCATATCTCCTTTAGCCTCTGCTGCTCTATACACTGAGTGTGCAACCTTCGCAACCTTTTCATGAGAAAAGGCCGAAGTAATTCCTATCATAACATTTTTATTTATTGCTTGAGGATTTTCACAATGTTCTTCTTTTATTTTTTCTTTTTTAGTATCATTTCCCTTTTCTTCTTTACCTTCTAGTTTTTCTTTTGATTTCATAGCTTTTTCTTCTGTTAATTGTTTTTCAATTTCTTGAAGCTTTTTCTCAATTTCTTTAATTGACTTTTCTTTGTTTTCTTTAGAATCTTTACCTTCCTCAATTTTTTTCATTTCCTCTTGTAACTGCAACTTTTGTTTTTCTAAAGGACTCATAGCATTATTAGAAAGGTTATTTCCCTTTAAACCCATATATCTAGTAGTACTAAAAAATGTATTTGATACTGCACCTATTCTCATACATATACCTCCTTTTGGTTAATAAATATAAACATGTATTTATTAACCTCTTCGAAAATAAAAGAAAAAAACTAATCTTATTGTTGTGAATAGACTCCTATTGGTAGTGAATAAGTATTATAAAACTTGGAGCATAATATTTAGCACAAACATATTCTCACTGCTTTCAATATAAGTAGTTCCACAATACTTGTTAGTAATACTTTCAATATTTAAAAGTCCCAATCCATGATTTATATTATCAACTTTATCTGTAAGCACATAATCTTTATTTATATAGCCTTCCATGCTATTCTTTATTTCAAATACTATAAATGACTTATTCACAATACTTGTTATATGTATATATTTTTTTATGCTCTTATCTGTAATTTTTTCACAAGCCTCTATTGCGTTATCTAATGCATTACCAAGTATTACACATAGATCAAAAGAATCAATTTTTATATTAGCTGATATTTTTACATTACACTTAAAATCTATATTTTTATCTATGCTAATATTATATTTTTCACTTATAACAGCATCAGCAAAGGGGTTTCCTGTATTTACTTTTAAATTAAGACTTTCTAATGACTTTGTTATTTTTTTTAAATACACCTCTGTACTTTTTATATCACCATCTGCAATTAAATTTTTAATACAAACCAAATGATTATTTATGTCATGCTTAAATGCTCTAGTATTTTTAGATTGTATCTGCAAATTTTTATAATGCTCTGTTTGCATATTAAATTGCTGTCTTAACAACAATTCTTTCTGTCTCATGACATTTTCTTTTATAAGCCTATCTAAAGTTATTACTGTAAACACTGCGCAAACTAAAGCCATAGATGCAAATCCCAGCATTTTTATATTATTAAATAATGAATTATTTACATTATTATTTTTGTAATAAAGCTTAAAATATTCACATAGTAAAGCTACTATAAACACATTAGGAATTACAAACAATAGCGTATATTTAAAATCTTTAAGCCTATCATCAATCCAGCAATTTTCTAATATAAAATTAAGTATTAGAATATATAGAAACCGTGAAATAATTAAAAATATCTGGTTTACTATTCCCTTTATCTGTTCTGTCTGATAAGGTAAATTTGATATATAAATATAATTTGACATAAAAATCAAAGGTACTGTTATATACTGAAAAATCTCATTGAAACAATTATAGATTATAGTAACTATAATTTTTTTAAAGCACGTCCCATTACAAAATATTAAGGAAAATGAAAAAAAGTATATAGCTGCTGGTATCCACTGATAGATACTTTCTATATTAAATTTCTCTACAATAAAAAAAGGGACATTAGGTATTATAAGCATTGCTATAATTATATATTGAGGCTTTATTTTAAAACCTAAAAATCTTTTAAATACTATGTATAATATATAAAAGTCTATTATGTATAAAATTAAAGATAGTCCTTTTTCTATCATATTTAAAATAGACACTTACTATACTGAACCTCCCTTTATGTACTTTAAAAATGTCTTAGCAAATTCATCATATTTACCCTTTGATAGCATTATCTTTGTATTATTATCAAGCACTATTTCTGTTTTATCAAATTTCATTACATATTTTAGGTTTACTATATAACTCCTATGACATCTAAAGAAGCTGTTTCTATGAACCTTTTCCTCTATATTTTTAATCCTATCATAATATTGTATTACTTCTCTTTCCGTATGTATATTTATAATTCTATTCTGCACCTCAAAAAAGTGTATGTTATCTAATAAAACTTTTATTGTGCTTTTTCCTTTCTTAAATATAATGCACTGTTCAGTATTTTCTTTATAACTAAACAATTTTAAAATTCTATCCATGATCTCTAATATCTTTTCTTCCTCAGCAGGTTTTATAAGATAATGAAATGCAGATACATCAAAGGCTTCAAAAACATATTCTTCAAAGGCTGTTATAAAAATAATCTTTGTAGCATTATTATTTTCTCTCATGCGTTTAGCTATGTCTATACCAGAAAGCTTGCCCATTTTTATATCTAAAAACACAATATCAAAATAGATATCAGAAAATATCAGTTGCTCCCCACTACTAAATTCTTCAATATCATAATGGTAGTGACAATAATTGTTTTCTAAAACACTTTTAATCTTCTTTATAATATCAATTCTCTGAAGCACCTCATCATCGCAAACTGCAATTTTAAGCATAAGAATCTTCCTTTCTATTTATGTTTATCATTATTTTGTCAAAAATAACTTTTTATACATAATTACTATACAAACTTCTACTATCATAATAATACTATTATAGCTAATTTTACTAATGATAAACTCGTAATGAATACAGAAATTATATTTTTTATACTAAATTATCTCTTCTCAAATATAAAATCATCATTATATCAGAACCATGATATCCTTTCTTAAGCTATTAATAACCCCCCCCTTAGCAGGCGGTTTTTAGATTTCAAGTGTTATCACATTTGAAATTGGCTAAATCAATAATTCAAAACCACCACATCTCTGTGGTGGTTTTGAAACATTATATGCCAAGCCTTCCTATATATAGTTAGCTATTTTTTTGTTGTAGTATCAGTATAATTTTTTAAGTCATATAACTGTTCAGAACTGCCTTTCTCCTCTGGAGGGGATTGTCCAACATTTGAATTTGAGTTTTCTTTATTGTTGTTGCCTTTTTTAAGTCTTTCACTATTTACCTCATTTGAATTTTTCCATTCACTTTCTGAAACAACTTTACCATTTTCTTTAACCCAATTCATAATATCGCTGCTTGAGTTTCCTCCCATACCACCTACCATTACATATCTAATTTCTCCATTATTAACTAATTTTTTAAATCCATCTAAAGTAATTACTTTATCTGTTCCAAAGAAACCTCCAAGTGCCATTACTGATTCTCCAGTATTGATAATTATATCTGAAGCATAACCATTAGTAGATGAAGTAACAAGAAGATATTTTTCATTTGTTTTATGGCTTTTTAAAAATTCTATCAACTTTGTGTTTCCACTATTAGAATTATCCATATTAAAACCATCCTTTTGCTTATTAGTGATTAATGATAATCCAGCAGATGGGAAGGTACCAGATACTGGATAAAAAATTGTAGTAGCAGAGCAAACTAAAGGAGTTATTAAAAGGCCCATTAAAGCAATAGTAACCAGTGATTTCTTAAATTTTATATTTTTAAACTTTAATATATCTTTTTTATTTTTTCTTAAATTAACAATAGCTAGTATAATGGAAGATACAATACATAAAACTGCTACTATTGTAGTTAAAATTTTAGCCGTATTTGATATATTATAATAATAAGATAATATTAATATCTGAGTTAATCCATCTGCAATAAGTGCCACTGGTAAAATCCAAGATTTCCATCCTTCCTCATTATATAACTCCCACATTGACACAATTCCAATTCCTGCCAAAGCTGCAATTGGTGGAGCAAGCATAGTTAAATAATAAGGATGAAATAACCCTTTTGTAAAACTGAAGTATATAAATTCAGGTAATAACCACATACTCCATAGTACTAATGACAACTTTCTTTTATTATCAAAAGTCTTACTTAACTTTTCTTTTATTGCCGCTGCTATAAATCCAAATAGGGCAAGGGGAAATAACCAAATAATTTGGTCTGATAAGCTATTATTAGAGAATAATCTAGCAATACTTGCAACTTCTTGGCCCCCAAAGGTTCCTCCCATTCCTCCTCCATTAGGCTTCTGCATTCCATTATCTCCTGGAGGCATTCCATCGGGACCTTTTCCATCACCATTAGGAGGATTAGCATTCCCTTTTCCTCCATCTTGAGTATTAGGAGGTGCCCCTTGCATTTCTCCATTATCCATTGATGGAGGTTGTCCTTGCATTTGATCATTGTCTATTGATGGTGGCTCTCCTCCGGTTTGGCCATTATCCTTTGATGTTTGCTCCGAATTTTTATTTTTAGTTGCACTAGAAGTCCCATCAGTTTTTTGTTGATTTTTTCCATCCATTCCTCCCGGGGCTCCACCTCCCTGAGTGGACTTACTACCAATACCAAGTCTCTCAAGTCCATTATGTCCTATTATAAGTTCCATAACTGAATTATTAGTACTACTTCCCACATAAGGTCTATTTTCCTCAGGTATTAGATCCACAATAAAAGCCCAGGACAATGAAACTAAAATTAAAATAATTGTACTAGCCATAAGATGAACTATTCTTTTTTTAAAAGATACTGCATTAGAAAGAAGGTAAGTTATATATATAGCTGGTATTATCATATATGCTTGAAGCATTTTTATATTAAATCCGATCCCTACAATTGCTAAACTTATTAAAAGATATTTTAGTTTCCCTTTTTCCGCTGCCTTGGAAAGAACTAAACAAGCTAATAGTAATGTTAAAACAAGTAAATTATCACAAGTGTTATTTCTACTTACGGCTACAAAAACAGGCGTAACTGCAAGACATATTGCAGAAATAAGACCCGCAACAGTTCCAAAGCTTCTTTTAACAATAACATATATTAATCCTACTGATACTACCCCAGCAATAGCTTGAGGTAATATTATACTCCATCCACTAAAACCAAATATCTTAGCAAATATAGCTTGTATCCAAAAACCCAAAGGTGGTTTATCAATACTTACAAAACTAGCTGGATCAAAGGATACAAAGAAAAAATTCTTTAAACTTAAAGTCATACTTTTTACACCTGCGGCATAATATTGATTTGCGTATCCTTCTATACTCAAATTCGCTAAATTCAATATTAAAGATAATATCAAAATTAACGATAACGCTATATTCTCTTTTGTAAACTTTA
Organism: Clostridium sporogenes; assembly: GCF_001889325.1. Taxonomy (NCBI): domain Bacteria; kingdom Bacillati; phylum Bacillota; class Clostridia; order Eubacteriales; family Clostridiaceae; genus Clostridium; species Clostridium sporogenes. Next base: position 1,967,264 of record NZ_CP013243.1, read on the forward strand.
TCTTTTTCATTATTTATATCCCCCACTCAAAATATATGTTAGTTTTCACTTTATCCATTTCTAAAATTAAGTATTTCTTATTTTTTATATGTTTATTTACATGTTATCTTTTATTTACTCTCATATACTTACTTAAACACAATAAATTTATATGCTACAAAATTTGTTGCTTGAGCTATAATTGTAACTATTACTTTTGCTAAATATACATTTATATTAAAATTTTTTGCTAACAAATTCATTACAAAAACTGTTATAATAAGCGAAATTAAGTTAATTATTATAAACTGCATAAGTTCATATAATACCTTCTTACTAACTTTACGTTCTTTAAAAGTCCATTTTTTATTAAATATAAAACTATTCATTATGCCAAAACTATAACCTATGATTTGACTGGTTATATATCCTACTCCAACTAACTCATTAAATACTGTAAACATTAAAAAGTCTATGGTAGTATTTGCAACACCTACCATTGAAAAACGACTTATATGTTTAAATTTGCCATGGAATATATATTGGTTTACTTTAGTCATTAATTTCATATTTTTTATCAACCTTCTCATAATTTATAGTATTATCAATTATATACATAGGTCTATTTTTACTTTCATCAAAAATTCTTCCAATATATTGTCCCATTATGCCAATAGTAAAAAATATCAATCCAAACATAATTAAATTAATTGATAATATCATTCCTAAACTTAATATATCTGTACAGTTTATTACTGCCTTTATAATTTCAGTTATAAATACAATAGTACCTATAGAAAATATTATTCCTCCAACATAACTGGCAACTATAAGTGGTTTATATGAAAAAGATGTTATTCCGTCAAAGGCCAACTTTATCATCTTTTTTAATGGATATTTAGTCTCCCCAGCAAATCTTTCTTGTCTCACGAATTCTACTGCAGTTTGTTTATACCCAACCCAACTTACCAATCCTCTTACGTATCTATTTTTTTCTGGAAGTGATGTTAAAGTATCACATACCTTTCTATCTATAAGCCTAAAATCTCCTGTATCCACTGGAATATCTATATTGGTTATGTTTTTTAACAGTCTATAAAACATCCCAGCAGTAAATTTTTTGAAAAATCCTTCACCTTCTCTTTTAGCCCTTTTTCCATATACTACTTCGTACCCATTTTTCCATTTTTCAATCATCTTAAGAATAACTTCTGGTGGGTCTTGAAGATCCGCATCAATTACCACAATAACCTTACCTCTAGCTACATCCATTCCCGCAGTTATAGCAGCTTGATGTCCAAAATTTCTAGAAAAATTTACAAGTTTTATTTTTTCGTCCTTTTTACATATGTTATCTGCTTTTTCTTTAGTTGAATCTCTACTTCCATCATTTATAAATATAATTTCATAATTTTCCTTTGTAGAATCCATAACTTCCTTTAATCTTCTATAACTTTCATCAATAACAAGCTCTTCATTATATAAAGGAACTATTATGGAATAAACTATTTTACTAATCACATTTATCACCTCATGAAATTGTTATTTTTTTATATCTTTGAACTGAATTCTTAAATCATTTATTAAAATTAAGCTACTCTCAAACTTTCCTTATTTAAGATTGTAACTATAAATTGTTGCATCAGTTTCAAATCATTATGTGAAATTTTTGTGATTTTATATAATTAGAGGATATCTAAAAATAGCCTTAATTTTAATATAGTAAATATAAATAATACATGTAATAAGCATATGAATAAGCTTTAGTAGTTCTTAATTTGACATAATTAAAAATTTTTGTGATTTCTCACAAGACGTGAGGAGCCAGTAGTGAAGGCAAAGAAGGCGCCTCTACTGGGTAAAAAATTTTTAATGGAATCAAATTTAGAACTACTTAGCAAAATGATTGCTTTATGAATGAATTATTTATATTTACGGTTTTAAAATTAAGGCTATTTTTATTTTGAGACATTCTCTAAACTTAATTATTAAAATTTATTGGAAAGTATAAATAATGATTATTTTTACTTTCCAAGGAGCGAGCTATTAATCTATAGGATATTTAATTATAAAACTTACACCATTATCTCTATTTACTGCCTTTATTTCTCCATTATAAAAATCTATAATTTTTTTAGAAATAGCTAAACCTAAGCCGAAATTTCCAGTCCTATCTTTATATAGATTTTCAAAAATGTGCTCTATATTATTTTTATTAATATTAGGTCCATCATTATAAATTTCTAAGACTGCAACAGAATTTTCTTTTTTAAGAGTTATAGCAATTTCTCTTTCTGCATACCTAAGTCCATTATCTAATATATTTTCAATAGCTGCTCGTATTTTTTCAGCATTTCCCTTTATAACAACCTTATCAATATCTAAATTCCATTGAATTTTACTATTAACTATCTCAAATCTACCTATAATATTAAACAATAAATTATGTAGCTCAAATTCTATATTTTCACTATTATTTTCTAAAGTATAGGCAAGAGTATTTAAATACAATAACTGTTTAATCTTTCTCTCAAGAATAACTGCCTCATCTTTTATTATCTCAGCAGTTTCTTCAACTGATTCTATATACATACCATCAATAATAGCTTGAGCATGGGTCATAATTACCATTACTGGAGTCTTCAAATCATGAGATATGCTTTGTAGAAACATTTTTTCTTCTTCATCAATTTTTTTTAATTCTTTTTGCATACGATTCATTGAATTTACTAATCTACCTATCTCATCATCATTTTTAATTTTAATAGGCTCCCTCCAATCCTTATGAGCTATTTTTACAGTATAATCCTCAAGCTCTCTTAAAGGCCTTGAAATATAATTTGCAACTAGTTTAGCAGTGAAAAATCCTATAACAATAAATATAATACCTATAATTATTACTGTATATAACAATACATTATCTTGTATTTCAGGTATATACGATATTAAATAAAGTTTTTCCCCTCCTGCATTTTTAATTGAACTTATTATAAAGATAAATTTCATGTTGTTATGATATTCTTTAAATTGCTTTTGCTGAATATTATTACCTATAATATAACTAGCCATCCACATTTTTATTTCATCACTAGCAGGTCTTGGGGGTGGATTCTTCTTTTCTATTGGTGGTGGTTCCTCTTTTCTTTTACCTATATCTATAATTTTATATTTATCATTCTCATCTATTTTTACAATAAAATGATCACTTCCCTTAAGATTTCTTAATTCATCAAATCTATTTTGTTCATTAAAATTATTGCTGTTTAATGAAACATCATGAGCGACTTTTAAATCCTCTAGCTTTGAATTTTCACTAATTCTCTTAAAGGCAACTAAATATAAAAATGAAATACTACATATTATTATTAAAATTATAGCGGTGAATGTTGTCCATATCCTCATTGTTAATGATTTAAATCTTAATCTCTTCATCATTTAACCACCAATTTATAACCATATCCATATACAGTTTCAAGATCTAACTTATCCATTTTTTTGCGCAATCTCCTAATTGTATCATCAATAACTCTATCAGATCCGAAATAATCCTCTCCCCAAATACTAATTAAAATTTGTTCTCTAGATATAACATTGTTTCTATTCTCTACAAAAAAATTTAATAGTTCAAACTCTTTGTTTGTTAGCTGAATTTCTTTTTCTCCGAAAAAAACAGCTCTTTGTCTTTTACTTATTTTGTACTCTCCAATATTTGTAATTATGTCCATAGAATTATTGCTTTTCCCATAAATTCTTTCCATAAGTTTATTAGTTCTTATTATAAGCTCTCTAGGTAAAAATGGCTTTGATAAATAATCATCACTTCCTAATTCTAATCCCACCACTCTATCCAGTTCCTCATTCCTCGCAGACATAAAAATAACTGGAGTATTTTTATTGTTTTCTTTTACAGCTTTAATTATTTGATATCCATCTATATCAGGTAACATTATATCTAATATCCAAAGATCTGGGACATCTTTTATTCTCTCTATTGCAGAGCTTCCATTAAAAAAAGTAGTTACTTCATACCCTTCACGTTGTAGATACTTTTCTAATAATATATTCAGACTTTTTTCATCTTCAACAAGATAGACTTTTCTTCCCATCTTTATCACCTCAAAATATAATACAGTATCTTAGTTTATCCATTAAACCTTATTTTTAATTTTACAATCACCATTCACTTTACATCTATGACATTACTAATATTTAAAAAATCAATATAAATATTCTATGGTAATATATCCATGATTTAAATCTTAGATAGTTTCTTTTTAAACATAAAGTTTAATACTAAAAACACTTTTCTTCTAATCTAATTTTAAATTTAAAATATCAAGTGATTATGTAATTATTGTGTGAAAATTATGTGATACAATTTCATTGTTCACCATTTCAAATTAGTCTAAGTATAAAAAGAGAATCATCACATTAAAATTCTTACAATTTATGTGATAACTCTCTTAATAATCAAAAATAATTATAAATTTAAAATACGTTTCTCTAATTTATTCTTCTACAAATAACGATACAAATTCAAACTTATTACAATCAACTAATCCTCTATTAGTTAACCTTAATTCTGGTAGACAGGCAAGTGGAATAAGTGCCATTGTCATAAATGGTGAAACTATATCACATCCAATTTCTTTCCATGCACTATCTAGTTTTTCTACCATTTCTGCCATTTCTTCTAAAGGCTTATTACTCATAAGTCCTGCTATTGGTAATGGAACTAAACCTAATACTTTACCATCTTGTACAGCTACCATTCCTCCACCACATTCTATTAATGTATTAGCAGCCAATGCCATATCTTCATCATTTGTTCCTATAACTAATAAGTTGTGAGCATCATGGGCAACTGTTGCAGCCATAGCTCCTCTCTTAATACCAAAACCTTTAACAAAACCATATCCTGCTGTTCCTGTTTCATGGTGTCTTTCAAATACAACTGCTTTTAAAACATCTTTACTTGGATCACATTGAACTTTATCATCTTTAACATTAAGTTCAATATGTCTTTCATATGTACCAACTCTTTCAGGTATAATTTCGATAACTCTTGCAGTAATCTTTTCTTTATTTTCGGCCATAATATTAAAGGAATCTGGTGCTATTTTATCTTTAATATGCATTGAATGCATAGCATCTTCAGGATAATCATATTTAGCTATTGAAGTAGTTAACACTCCATCTTTTGCAACTAAGTTTCCATCTATAATAACCTTTGTTATTTTTACATTTTCTAAATCCTCTATAAGTACAATATCTGCACATTTTCCTGGAGTTATAGAACCTAATTCATGATCCATTTGGAAACACTGTGCACAATTTATTGTTACCATTTGAATTGCAGTTAATGGATCTATACCTTCTTCTATAGCGCGTTTTATAATATGATCTAAGTGTCCATCCTTAAGCAATGTGTGTGGGTGAGTATCGTCAGATATTAGAACAGCAAATCTACTATCTACTTTATTTTCCATAATGGCTTTACTTACTTCCTTTAAGTCATGCCATGCAGAACCTTCTCTAAACATCGCATACATTCCTAGACGCATTTTAGCAAGAGCATCTTCAGCTCTTGTAGATTCATGACAGCATCTTACACCTGATGCAATATATCCATTCAGTCCTTTTCCTGTTTCAGGTAAAGAATAATGTCCTGTTACTGTTTTACTTGCTTTTAAAGTTTCTCCTACTACTCCATGAGCATGATCTGTACAATAAAGTATACCTGGGAAGTTCATCATTTCTCCTAATCCAACTATTTCATCCCACTTCATTGTTTCTCTAACATCTTCTGGTCCTACAGCCGCTCCTGTATCTTCAAAACCTGGAACTGCTGGTACACAGGATGGTGTGGTTACCATATTTTTAAGTGGAGTGCCCTTACCATCTTCAATCATATAGCGTACGCCATTTAATCCAAGTACATTACAAATTTCATGTGGATCCATATATATTCCAACAGTACCATGTGGAACTACTGAACGAGCATATTCGCTTACACTTAGCATTGATGATTCAACATGAATATGACCATCTAAAAAACCTGGTGCAATATATTGTCCTTTTGCATCAATTACCTCTGTTTTTTCCCCTATGCAATGTTTTGCATCACCTACTAAAGCAATTCTTCCACAACTAATTGCTATATCTGTGTTTTCTATTACTTCTCTTGTACAGACATTTATAAGTTTTGAATTTATAATAACCATATCTGCTGGTTCAAAACCCTGTGCTACACTTGATAAAGTTTTACTTACCTCCCAAAGAGGTTTTGTATTAAATTTATTAAACATATCCCCGTCTCCTTTTATATTTTTATAGATTTCTCTTTGTATATTTTTATACATTATATTATATTTTTATAATATATTCCACATTATTTATCCATCGTTTACAATTTTATTCGTATAATACATTACATTTTCTTTAATTCTTTACTATTTGTTCGTAAATACTAACTTAGAAAATATATATTTTAGTATACTTCAAGGCATTAGGGATAATATATAAATAAATTATTGAACCAGTCTTCTAAACTGTTTATTAATTATCTTGATATTCTTCCAATTCCATTACTTATAAAATTTTCTACCTCTTCGATATTTACTAAATTTGCATCTCCATGTATACTATGTTTTAAAACTGAACATGCTGTAGCAAATTCACAGGTATATTGAGGAGACTTTTTATTTATAATACTATAAATTACTCCTGCTGTTAGGGCATCCCCTGCTCCTATTCTATCTATAATATCATCAAAAGTATGTTTCTTAGATGAATATAACTTATTATTTGTATAATAATTACATTGTAAGCTATTTGCACTTACTGATTTAATCTCTCTAGTTGAAGAAAAAATGTGTTTTATATTAGGATAAGCTTTTGTAATCTCATTATAATAGTAGTTTAACTTTTCATCTTTATCTTCTAAATCATAGCTCATATCTAATATATTTTCTGCATCCAATATTCCAGCAGAAAATATATTAATATAAGGCAATATTTCTTTTGTTGCTTTTTTTGCTTCTTCTAAAGTCCACATTTTAGCTCTATAATTAGAATCATAGCTTACCAAAATATTATTATTCTTACAATACTTTAATATTTTTAATGTTAACTTTCTTACGCCCTCTGAAATAGCTAATGTAATTCCTGAGAAATGAAATATATCTGCATCCTTTAATGCTTCTTTTATATTGATATCCTCGCCCGTAATAGATCCAAAAGCTGAATTATCCCTATCATAAATAATCTTTGAAGATCTATTTCCACTACCTACCTCCACAAAATATATAGGAGTTCTTTTATTTTCTCTTTTAATAAAAGATGTTTCTACAGATTTTTCTTTTAGATAGCTAATTATACCTTCTCCTATTTGATCATTTGAAACCTTTGTAATCATTCTAGTTTCAATACCAAATCTAGATAGCGATATTAACACATTTGCTTCTCCACCACCATAATTAGCATCAAATTCCTTAGAATTTAAAAAAAGCATGCCTTTCTTAGTAGATAATCTAAGTAATATCTCTCCAAAACCAACTACTTTCATCTTATATACCTCTTGCTTTATTAAATTTATCTACATATTGGTTACAAATTAATTCTATTTCATCAAACTTTCCCAATTCTCCAAGTTTATTTAATTCTCCACCAATACCAACTAAATCTACAGATGTATTTGCCCATGAATCTATGTTATCTAAGTTCACTCCACCTGTTACCATTATATTTGCATATGGTAATGGACCTTTAATAGAATTTATATAACCTTGTCCAAATGCACTTCCTGGAAATACCTTCACAATATCTACCCCACTTTCATAAGCTGTAACTATTTCAGTTATAGTCATTACTCCTGGTATATATGGAATATTATATCTATTGCAAATCTTTGCTGTTTCTTCACTAAATGATGGAGAAACTATATATTTTGCTCCTCTTAATATTGCCATTCTTGCTGTTTCTGAATCCAAAACTGTTCCAGCACCTATAACAACCTCATCATCTTTTGAATACTTCTCTGAAAGTTCTTCTATTATATCATTAGCAAATTTATTTGTGTATGCAACTTCTATAGCCTTAACATTTCCTTTAATACAGCTTTCTGATATTTTAATACCTACTTCCTTTGTTTCCCCACGAACAACTGCTACTATCTTACATTTTTTTAGAGCATTTAAAACCTTCATCTTAATCACAATAAAAACCTCCATAAATCTATTATTGTACTAACTCTTACAGAAATATTATTATTCCATATATCCACCCTTCATTGGCGAAACTGCTCTTTCTGAGAATATCTTTAATATTCCTGATTTATATTTATTTTCTCTTTTTTCCCATTTAGCTTTACGTTCTACTAAAACCTTATCTATGGCTTCTTCACTTAATTTTCGTCCATTAACGCCAACTAATTGTAGTATTCTTTTCTCTATATCTATTTCAATTAAATCATTATCTTCAACTAAAGCAATTGGCCCTCCAACTGCTGCTTCGGGAGAAACATGTCCTATTGCAGGCCCTTTGGATGCCCCTGAGAATCTTCCATCTGTAATAAGTGCAATACTTGCAGATAATTCTTTATCTGAGGATATTGCTTCTGTTGTATAAAACATTTCAGGCATTCCACTTCCTTTTGGGCCTTCATATCTTATAAATACAGCATCTCCTGGATTTATTTTTTTAGATATAATAGCTGATATCGCTTCTTCTTCACTATCAAAAGGTCTTGCCTTTAAAATTCCTTTATGCATTTCTTTTGGTACGGCTGAATGTTTAACTACTGCTCCTTCTGGCGCTATATTTCCTTTTAAAATTGCAATAGCTCCATTTTTACCTATAGGTTCACTTATTGGTCTTATAACATCTCTTCTTGTAAGTCCAACCTTTTTAAGGTATTTATCACAATTCTTATAATATCCATTCTTCTTTAAGTCCTCTAGATTCTCACCTAAAGTTTTACCTGTAACAGTCATTACATCTAAATGTAATAAATGCTTTACTTCTTCCATTATTGCTGGTACTCCGCCTGCATAATAAAAATATTCTGCCGGCCATTTTCCTGCTGGACGTATATTTAAAAGATATGGAGCGTATCGATGTATTCTATCAAAACTTTCTTCATCAATTTTTATACCAAATTCATGAGCTATTGCTGGAATGTGTAATAATGAATTAGTAGATCCCGAAATTGCTGCATGAATTATAATTGCATTTTCAAAGGATTTTTCTGTAACTATATCCTTTGGCTTAAGATTCATCTTTGCTAGTTCAACAACTTGTTTACCAGCCTCTACTGCAACATCTTCTAAATCTTTGCAAGTTGCAGGCATTAGAGCACTACCAGGTAACATTAATCCTAAGGCTTCTGCCATGACCTGCATTGTTGAAGCTGTTCCCATAAAAGAACAAGCTCCGCAAGATGGACATGCATTGTGTTTATAATAAGTTAATTCTTCCTCTGTAATCTCTTTGCGTTGATACATAGCACTATAAGCACCAATTTGCTCTAAAGTTAAAAGATTAGGCCCCGCTTCCATTACACCACCTGTAACAATAATTGATGGTATATTAAGTCTTCCTATAGCCATTAAGTGAGATGGGACAGCCTTATCACAGCTTGATATAAATACGCCTCCATCAAATGGAGTAGCATTTGCATGAATCTCAATAAGTGATGTTATAGTATCCCTAGAGACTAATGAATAATTGATTCCATCATGACCTTGAGCCATACCATCACATATATCTGTTGCAAAATATCTGGCAGCTTTTCCTCCCTTTTCTGCTACACCTCGTACCGCATTATTTGCAAATTTTATTAAATGAGCACTTCCTGGATGACTATCTCCAAAGGTACTTTCAACTATAATTTGAGGCTTAGATAAATCTTCAACTGACCATCCCATTCCCCTACGAAGTGGATCCATCTCTGGAGCAATCTTTCTAATATTTTGACTAATCATATTAACCTCCTTATTTAACATAAATATTCCCTTTATATGCTTCTTGTTTAAAACATAGCTCGGAACATGGTATATCCACTTTCCGAGCTTTTACTAAATATATTTTATAGATGTATTTACGATAAAATTTTTATTTATTAAGAAAATTCAATTACTGGAGTTTCTCCACCTTCAACTCTGATATCCTCATATTTTTTACTTATCTTATTACCATTAGGTTCAGTAATAATCATCATTGTCATAAGAGAGTATCCCTTTGATATAATATAATCCTTATCAAACTTTAGTAAAGGTGTTCCTAACTTAACCTTTTGTCCTTCTTCAACTAATACTTCAAAACCTTCGCCTTCTAAACTTACAGTGTCAATACCTACATGAATTAATACTTCAACACCATTGTTCATTAATAAACCAAGTGCATGTTTTGAACCTTTCATTATCAATTTAATTAAGCAATCCCAAGGTGCTACTACAACTTGATCTGTTGGATCAATAGCTATTCCATCTCCCATCATTAGAGAAGAAAAAACTTCATCCTGTACATTACTTAATGCTACACTTTTCCCACTTACTGGAGAATATAATTTCTTTTTCTTAAATATCTGAAACATATCTAATCTCCTTTACTTTAATTCTGGCCAATAATTTTTATTAGCCTCAATTAAATCATCTAAAATAGCTTTTCCTACACTGGCACTTGGTACTGTCTTAGAAAGAGTTAATGCTTGCCATAATTTTTGATAGCTTCCTTCTATCCATGATTCAACAACTAATTTTTCTACAGATACTTGTTGTTCCATTAATCCCTTTTCAAATTGAGGAATTTTTCCTTGAACTAATGCCTCTGGTCCATTACTTCCTACAATACAAGGTACTTCTACCATAGCTGTTGGATCAAAATTTTGTATTGCCCCATTGTTTTCTACAATGCACAACATTCTTTCATGGGTGTTATAAGCAATAGCTCTTGCTAAATCAACAATAAATGAAGCATGAGAATCTATATGGAATTCTCCACCTTTTGCTGTACCAGCTTTAATGATTTCTTTTGCAGCACTAAACACAGACTTTTCTCTTCCATTCATTACTTCATTAGCTCTTGTATATTCAGCATTTGAATGCTCCACAACATAATCTGGATATAAATAATATTTTAAATATGTGTTTGGTAAGAAATTAGGTTCAACAGCTAATAAATCCTTTGCTTTTTTATGGGTTTCTTGCCAACTTGGTTCTGTATGTTGTGTATCTACTTCTACTTGGTTTAAATAACCGTTTTCTGCTACATAAGCCTTTAGTTTTGGCATTAAATCATTTCCTTGCTTGTCTCTAACACTTGTCCACCATCCAAAATGATTTAACCCAAAATAGTTAATTTCTAAATCTGCTGGAGTTAAACCTACTATCTGAGACATACGACGAAGTGTACCAACTGGCATATCGCAAATGTTTAGCACTTTGGAATTTGGCTTTAATATACGGCATGCTTCTGCAACTATAGCTGCTGGGTTTGAATAATTTAACATCCAACAATTTGGAGAATACTTTTCCATAATATCTATTAGTTCCATCATTCCACTAATAGAACGCATTCCATATGCTATACCACCTGGTCCACAAGTTTCTTGTCCAACAACACCATATTTTAAAGGAATCTTTTCATCCTTTTCACGCATTTCATATTTTCCAACACGAATATGAGCCATGCAAAAATCTACATCAGTAAATGCTTCCTTTGGGTCAGTTGTATATATGAATTCTATTTCTGGTGCATTCTCCTTTAATAGTATTTCCAATGCTTTTCCTATTGTTTCTTGACGCTTTCCATCATTATCATATAACTTTAATTTGCGTAATGGGAAACGATGAATATTATCTAATAACATCATTACTATTCCTGGTGTAAATGTACTTCCTCCACCTGCAATAACAATTGAAAATTTTTTATTTTGTTCCATAAAATTAACCACCTTTTTTTATATTTTATAGGACTTTTTCTTTTAATATTTATTTTTATAAATTCTATATTATTTTTATTGATTTCTTACAAGCTGATTATAGTAAAGTTATTTATCAGAGTAAACAATTTAAAGGAGTAAAAATACATGTTACTTGAACTAACAACCTGTTTCATAATCAATGGAATTTTTATTCAAGTTATAATTTACTATATTTTTATAAGAGTGACTAAACTAATAGTCACTCCTAACTAAATTTTTTATCCGATGACTACCCGCTCTAATACTCCCATCTTCTTCAAAGTGGGAGTAAAGAGCGGCTACATCTCTGGATAACGATTTCTAAGCTTTAGTGGGAGTAAAAACTCCCTCTGAAGCCAAGAACTCTGTTTATTCTAATTTGATTCTATTCCAAGATATTCGTCTACGTTCTTTCTTACACTTGTAACCTTTAAACCATAGACAACCTGTACGTTTTCTCCTTTAATTATTACTCCATTTGCAGCTGTTTCATTTTTTAATAATTGTTCATTAACTAATGAAGAATCTTTTACCACTAATCTTAATCTAGTGTAACAATTATCAACTTTTAATATATTATCCTTGCCACCTAAACCTTCTACTACAATTGGCGCAATACTTGAATCACCTGGCTTTGTATTTGCTTTAGACTTTTCTTTATAATCTTTCTTACTATATAACTTTGTATTTCCATCTTCTTCTCTTCCTGGAGTCTTAAGTTTAAACTTAACTATTAAAAATCTGAATATAACATAATATACAACGAATTGTCCTAAACCGATCAAAATAAACATTGGCCATCCTGTTTTAGCAACTCCAAGAGGTATGTTGTATAATAAGAAGTCTATTAACCCATTTGGACCTATAGCTGTAACTCCAAGAATATTTAATGCCACCATTCCTAATCCACTTAAAACGGCATGTATAACAAATAATATTGGTGCTACGAACATAAATGAAAATTCTATTGGCTCTGTTACTCCTGCTAATATTGATGTAACCGCAGCTGGAATTAAAATTGCCTTTATCTTAGACTTATTCTCTGGTAATGCTGTATGGTACATAGCCAAACATGCACCAATTAAACCAAACATTTTTGACAATCCTCTAGCATCCCAAATTACTGATGCTGATAATTTTGCTATATTAGGATCAGCCATTTCTGCAAAGTATATATTTCTTGCTCCTTCAAATACTTTTCCTCCTATTTCAGCCACTCCACCTAAAGGACTATATAAAAATGGAGTATAAACTAAGTGATGCAATCCAGTAGGAATAAGTAATCTCTCTAAAGTACCATAAGTAAATATACCAAAATTTCCCGCCCCTGTTATAAAATTACCAAGACTTGAAATTAAATATTGTACTGAAGGCCAAACATAACTCAATATTATTGCTAAAAAAACAGTAATAGGTATTAATATTATAAATACTAATCTTGAACCACCATAAATTTGAAAAGCTCCATCAAATTCTTTTTCACAAAATCTATTATGTATATAAGCAACAACAATACCTAAAATAATTCCTAAGAAAACCCCCATATCAAGAACTTGAACACCTAAAACCATAGTTTGACCAGATCCTCTTAAGGCATCTTGTGGTGCTAATCTATTATTTAATTCTAAAAAAATGTTCATTGCGTTTATAAATACTAAGAATACTAAAAGTGATGTAAATCCTGCTTCTGCTTTCTTTTTCTTAGAAAGTCCTACTGCAAGACCAACACAAAATATAATTCCTAAATTAGTTAAAATTGAAACTAATGAACCAGATAACATCTTTCCTAATCCAAATACCATTCCATTCTTTAAAAATGGAAGATATTCTGCTAATTTTGCATTTGTTAAAATGTTCCCTATTGCAATTATTATACCGGCTATTGGTAATATCAATACAGGAACAAACATTCCTTTAGAAAAGTTTTGTAATTGATTTAATATCTTTTCTTTCATCATCGTAACCCCCATTATTTATTTTTGAGAAACCATTTACATTTCACATTATAATAATTAGATATCTATATGTATATAGATTTTCTTATGTAAGAAACGTGTTACCTCTTTAGATAACACGTTACTCAACATTACTATTTTTCTTTTTATAATATTCATATACTAATAACTCTATTAACACTAGTACCTTTGGAAAAAATGTGTTTGGCATTAAATTTCTATCATCTAATTTATTTGTATCTTTAATCTTAAATCTTATATCAGAAAGCTTACTTATGCTATTTTCCCGTTCATTTGTAAAAGATATAACCTTAATATTATGTTCCTTTGCTGTTTTAACCTTATTTAATACCATTGGTGTTTCTCCAGATTTAGATATTACTATAATAGCACTTATAAAATCTAAATTATTTTCAAATACTCCTATAGAATCTGTTCCATTAGACAAAATACATCTCTTGCCCATAACTAGAAGTTTCTTATTTATATATTCTGCTACGATGCCAGAAAATCCATTAGCATATATAAAAATAAACTTATGATTGTCATTAAATAAAATATCTATAAAATTATTAATTGCTTCTGTACTATTTTCTTCTAATAGGCTATCCATATTTAGACTTTCTATGAAGCTACTATCATTTAAGTTATCATTTAGTTCATTTTTAGTTAAAGACAATAAATTATATTGCATTTCTAAAAAACCAGAATAGCCAAGTTTTTTGGCTAATCTCATAATAGTAGATGTTGATGTAAAATTATTTTTTGCTACTCCCCTTACTCCCATCTTATTTATATCATGAATATTATCTATCATATAATCGAGAACTTCTTTTTCTATTTCTGTGAGTCCCTTATTTTGAATAAACTTAGATATATCCATTGCATTGCCTCCATAAATAATTTAAAAATTAATAAATAGTATTTGTAAAATTTATTATTTTAAACTAAATTATATCATAATCTTAAACTTTATTATGTTCTACTTTAAAAATAAATACATAAAGTAAGGACCATACTATCTTCCCAGTACAATCCTATTTTTGCCTTAAATCACCTTTAAAAATATAACATTTTAATACATTATTTTTTATAAATTTACTTAATCTTATCTATTAGAAGAAAGTTCCTTTAGATTTTCACTTGATATTTTAATTTCCTCTATTGATGAAGCCATTGAAGTAATTTTTTCACCTTGCTCCCTAATTATGCCTTCAATTTCTTCTGTGGACGCTGAATGTTCTTCAGTAATACTTCCTATTCCCTCAAGCTCCATTTTTATAGGAACAAAATTCTCTACTACATTTTCAATAAATCTATGTTCTTCATCTAAATATTCACTCATTTTTTCAAAATACTCTTGAATTTTACCGAAAGAAGTATAAACATTATCAACAACCTTGGTTCCCTCTTCTGCGGCTGTATTGCCCTCAGATACCTTAATAACTGCATCATTCGTAATAATATTAATTTCTGTAATAATTTCATAGATATTTTTTACTATTTCAGTTGTTTGCTGAGCTAGTTTTTTAACTTCTTCTGCAACTACTGAAAATCCCTTGCCATATTCACCTGCCCTAGCAGCTTCTATACTTGCATTTAATGACAACAAATTAGTTTGAGCTGAAATTTCATAAATACTATTAATCTCACAATTTATTTTATCAATACTACCTTTTAATGTATTTACTGTATCTAAAGATACCTCTACCGCACCTTTTATCATTTTCATAGTGCTATTCATAGAGTTAATTTTTTCAGACTCATCAATAACATTTCCCTTCATTTCATTTGATGTTGTAGATATTCTATTAGATATATTTCTCACCTTGTCTAATGAAGAATTAGATTTCTCTATTCCTAAATTTATACCTAAAATGCTCTCTACTATTTCTTGAACTCCAATATTTATTTGACCCATAGTATTGCTTATATCATCACTAGTGGCATTAACAAGGTTAATATCTTCAGAAAAAGTATCTATATTGTTATCTAAATCGGTAGTACTCTCTTTAATATTTAATAAAAGTAGATCTAATTTATCAAGTAACTCCTTACTCTCTAAAGATTTATTATTTGCTGACTGAATTAGATTGCCACCCCAACTAGTAAGGCAATAAATTAAAATTATAACACCGTTTAATATCGCAAAAAAATTTAACATGTTTGAAAATGAAAAATTTTTACTCAAAATACTACTAGGATTTACCAAAAACAAAATTATAACACATGTATCTAAGAGAACTGCATTTATAACTAACAAATTTTTTCTAAAGTATAATGTTGCACATATAATTCCTGCAATAAAAACTAATATGTCAGAAGCTATAGTTTTCTGGTTAAAATTTCCCAATAAAAAATATCCAAAGTTTGAAAGTATTATAACTGAACTAAAGATTATTGCCTTTGTCATATCCTTTAGTTTTAAAAAGTATACTACTGTTGAAACTACAATTACTATTATAAAGGGGAATAATTCATCTATATTTATTACAAAGTTAGTCATTGACATAGTGGTTAGACTCATAAGTAAACACATTGCAAATATAGTTATATAATTGACCTTATGTATTTTTTCAAAACTAAAACTCCAAGTTTTCTCCATTTTATGCGCCCCTTTTCAGTTTAAATTAAATTTATTTTAAATATTCACTGTAAATATCGATACTAGTTATTATAATCTTAACTTAAAATTACGAAAAAAATTATTACTTGTATTTTATAATCACTTAAAATCACATTTTCTTTTATTTGAATTTAAAAGCATTTTCATACAAATAAAAACCTATGACAAAATTGTCATAGGTTTTACCTGTAGATGTTAAGGGGACTACTTAAATTTGAGTGATATTTTCTATATTTTATTCTCTTATTTTTGTGAATACCAATATACAAGCTCATTATATTTTATTTACTTTATTAATATACTATTGTCTATATAAAGATATTAAACATAATATCTTCACTTTTGAATCTGTGTTTTACTTGTATGCTACTGTAAATCTACTTCTAATATGTCTAGGGGTTTCAATTTCATCGACCATAGCTACCGCAAAATCTTCAAAAGAAATTTTACTTTCTCCTTTTTCATCCACAACCAAATATTCATCTCCAACATAGTATTTTCCTGTTCTTACTCCTGATGATATTAATGCTGCTGGACTTAAATATGTCCAATTTATTTCTTTTTCATTTCTATATATATCTAAAGATTTTGAATGAGCTAAAGCTATTGGTTTCCAATCCTCTGGGAATCCTTCTGTATGGACTAATTCTATGTCTCCTTGAACCTTTAAACTTCCAGCTCCACCCATTGTTACAAGTCTTTCAACATTTAATTTTTTAGCTAAAGTTATTAGATTGTTAGTTGCTTCTATTAATGTATCTTCCTTTCCAACCTTAGGTCCAAAAGCACTAACCAAAACATCTACTTCCCCTAATTTATCCTCTAATGTATCTAATTTTAAAATGTCTCCTTGTATTACAGTTAAATTTTCATTAGTATCTTTTATCTTTGATACATCCCTTGCAATAGCGATAACCTCATGTCCTCTGTTTAGAGCCTCCTTTAATATTACCTTTCCTGCATTTCCTGTTGATCCAATTAAAGCAATTTTCATAATATCTCTTCCTTCCATTTATAAAATTAATTATTTTTTATTACTTGTTTATTTATTATTTTTTCTAAATTTTCTTTTGAAGTATTACCCTGAACTACTTCATCACCTATAATCATTGTAGGTACTGCTGTAATATTTGCTTCTTCATAAGCATGCTTTAATGCTTTTTCTTGCTTATCCTTATATTTTCTATTTTTTAAAACTTTTATAAATTCTTCTTTATTTAAACCTATTTCTTCAGATAAATTAGCTAATATCTCAATTTTTCCAATATCTAATTCTTCTTGGAAAAATCCCTTAAAAACTCTTTTAATATATTCATCTCCTTTTCCATGCTCACTTGCATAATGATATCCTTCAAAAGCTAAGTTAGTATATGGATGAGGTGAAAGCTTCGGTAATTTCATATCTATTCCTAACTTATTAGCTATGGGTTCAATGAAATTATTCCAGGCATTTAATTTTGAAGGATCATTCCAAGGATCTATTCTAGGTGATGGCTCTGGTCTTAATTCAAAGGGCATCCATTGGATATTTACATCCTTTCCTTTTATGGCTCCACTTAAACTCTCCTCTCCTAAAAAACAAAATGGACAAACAAAATCAAAATATACTTTAATATTTAATGACATTTTAATAACCTCCTATTTTTAGTTGTAACTAATTTGATTACAACAATTCTAAAAAAATTTTCATCTATGATAATTAACCTATTTCCACAAGTTATGAATTTAATAAGCAGTTGTAACATTCTAAGTTACACCCATTATAAAAAAAATTGATTTATTTCTTAATTTTTTTTCTTATACCTGTAACTATATATTCCATGGTTACATTCTCTAATACCTGTTCCATAGCTTCTTGGGCATTTAACAAAACACCTTCCATAACAGATTGAATATTTGCACCAATAGGACAATTTATATTTGGTGAATCATGAAATTGAAATAATTCTCCCTCTTTCACCACCTCTACAGCCCTATAAACATCTAGCAATGTTATCTGATCTAAATCCTTTAATAAATAAGCTCCACCAGTGCCTGCTATAACATTAACTAAACCAGCTCTTTTTAACATTCCCATTACTCTTCGTATAACAACGGGATTGGTATTTACACTACCTGCTATCCACTCAGAAGTACATAAGTTTTTATCTTCCATCGATAATATGGATAAAATATGAACTGCTACAGAAAATCTACTACTTATTTTCATTATTATCACTCCTGTTGTAACTATTGTAGTTCTAACTATGATTAAAGTCAATAGTTTTATAAGTTCTTTTTACTATAAAATTATAGCTTTTGTGGTAAATAAAGGATAAATTTATAAAAAACACTGCATTATTATCAAAAGGCATTACCTTGAAATCAATATATAACGATGTTATTAAGACTTATGATACTCCAAAAGTTAATTATATAAAACAAGCAGAATGGACTTCCAATTTTATTGAAGATATCAGTAAATTTGGATGATAACTTTATATTGAATTTAATAAAAATACAAAAATTATCACCTCAATAAGATTTTACTTATTTGGATTGATAAATCTACTTTCATTTTTCATTGGAGGCTTTATTTTTTTCTACATCTATCTATAAGATCTTTAAACCTTTTCAAAATCATTTAGAATAAGGTCATTCATTATAAATTAATTAGATTCTAATTCTTCTATTTTCTTTAATAATATTTCTTGATTTTTTTTATACTCTTCCTGTTGATCTATTAACATATCAATTTTATTGTACAAATCTTCTATTATAATTTCAGATTTTAAATTAACAAGGTAGTTATTTGCAGCAGTTAATCTATCTCTTTCCGCTTGACGATTTTGCGACATCATTATTATTGGCGCTTGTATAGCAGCAAGACAAGATAATATTAAATTCAAAAATACAAAAGGATATGGATCAAATGCTTTACTACTTAGAATGACAGCATTACCTATAATCCAAATTGATAATACTACACCAAAAGTAATTATAAATGTCCAACTTCCACCAAATGTAGCTATTTTATCAGCAGTTCTTTGTCCTAATGTTAAATTGTTATCATGTGCATTATTTATATTCTTTGAAATCTTGCCACTAATAAGTTCATGAAACAATTCTTCATCAATATTACTGCCTTTTAAATCCTTATCTTTTTCTAATATTTTTCGTATTAACTCTTCTTTGCTGTAGGACATTACATTCTTATCATCCATAAATAATCTCCCCTGTTCATTATTTAATTTTTTAATATTTCACATTAATCCTCTGTATATTCTAAAATTCTTTCTTCCCTTACAACAAGTATTTCTTTATACAATAGCCTATTTCATCCCTAATAGTAAATCTTCTTCTTGGTATATATTCTCCTTTATTAGTATAAATTATAATATTTTTAAATAACCTATGCAACTTGTAAGTTTACTTCATATTTTTTAAATAGGCTACTAAACCTTAGGATAATTTTTTCATATTTGAAACAAATCTTGTATAGATTTATAAACAACTAAAAACCCCTTGAATAGACTAGCTATTCAAGGGGTAAAATATTCATTAATTAAATAATAGTGATATTTTCTGCTTGAGGTCCTTTTGGGCCTTTAACAACATCATAAGAAACTTTTTGACCTTCTTCAAGTGATTTGTAACCTTCTGAATTTATTTGAGAAAAATGTGCAAAAACATCATTTCCATCTTCTCCTGTAATAAATCCAAATCCTTTTTCTCCATTAAACCATTTTACTGTACCATTCATATAATGTGTACCTCCGAAATTTTATTCTTAAATTCATTGTAATAATCCACTAATAAAATTTCGATATCACCATACTATATTTATTAAGTACTAATTGAAATATATTTGTGTTACATTATTTACTCTTAATTTAAGTTCTTATTAAGAATAACACAGTTTATTATATAAAACAAGTTATTTTAATATTAAACAACCCATTTATTAAGGGGAATTTGAAATAAAAAAGACAAAAGATTCATACAAAAACACTCTAGTATTACCAAAAGATATCACTTTAAAATCAACATATAATGATGTTATTAAAGCCTATGGTTCTTGAAAAGTTGATTATATGAAACAAGTAGGATGGGTAAGTGATCTTGATAAATATGGACAAGAACTTCATATTGAATTTGATAAAAATACAAAGCTTATCTCCTTAATAAGATTAAAAAACATACCAATGAAATAAAACATTATGATGAAATGCAATACTAAATTTTGGTATTAAACTGAATCAGCTTTAATTCTTTCTAAATATTTACCTATTAAAAATTCAAATAGCATTAATGTATTAGGATAGAATGAATTAGACAATTTATTACGATCATCTATAGTATGCATATCATATATTTTAAAGTTAATATCAGACATTTTAGCTAATGTATTTTCTGCTTCTCCTGTAAAAGAAACTATTTTTATCCCATTTTTCTTAGCAGATTCAGAAGCCCTTATTATAAAATCTGTTTCGCCTGATTTAGAAATAGCTATTAGTAATTTAGCTTTTATAGCATTTACATCATAACTTTCATATGCTTCAGAATAAATACATCTAAAACCAAGAACTATAAGTTTTCTAGTAAAATATTGTGCAATAAAATATGAAAATGCTAGCCCATTAGTATATATAACTTCATTTTTATTTTTTATTAATAAATCTATAAAATCACTTATATCTTTATCTTCTATTAATGCTAACAGTTCTTCTAATTCTACTCCATAATATTTATTATTTTTTTCGCTATTAAAATAATTTCTTTTATCTTTCAAAGTAAAACTTAAATTATAATACATATCTAAGAATCCAGAATATCCTATTTTTTTTGCTAAATTCACAATAGTGGTAGTAGAGGTGTAGTGTTCCTTTGCTACTCCTCTTACCCCTATTTCTTTAACATGATCTATATTATTTATTATATAAATTAATATACTCTCTTCTACTTTGCTTAAGTGATATTTATCTACAATCTTACTAATATCTAACTTCATATACTTCACCTCTGTTATAAAGACCTTATTATTTAATTGATAAATATTATTTTAATTGCATTACTATATTATATCTCACATTCTGCTGAATTAAAAGCAATGACTATTTGACTAAGATACTTACCTATAGATATTTTCATTACTAAAATATTAAGTAATACATTTATAAAATGCTAGAAAATAAATATAACAAAGGAACATGTGTTAGAAATTTTTATAAACTAATAAACTTAAAATATATAATTATCATAATTAGAATTTTAAAATATGTATATATGCAGATTACTTTAATATTATTATATTTGGCTCTTTAGCTGTAACCTTACCAACATTATAATTAAAACTCCTTCCATTAAGCTCCATAAATATTATAGGAACAACAAGTGAGGGAACTTTATCCTTTATTTCTTCAATATTAACCTTCAGTAACATATCTCCTGCTTTTACTTTATTTCCTTCCTCAACATAAACCTGAAAACCTTCTCCATTTAAGTTAACTGTATCCAATCCAAAATGAACTAAGATCTCAACTCCAGATTTGCTTTTTATAGAAATAGCATGTTTAGTAGGAAAAACTGCTGTAATTGTTCCATCCACTGGTGAAAATACCTCTCCATTTTCAGGTTGTATAGCAAACCCATCTCCCATCATTCTTTGAGAAAATACCTCATCTGGAACATCATCTAGACTTATTATTTCTCCAGAAATAGGACTTACAAATACTTCATTTAAATTTTCTTGTTGAATATCTGATTGCTCATTAGTTAAAAGAGATTTAATTTTTTTAAACATTTTAATTCCTCCTATGTATACCTTATTTTCAAAAGAGACTGTCTAAAATAGATTTTAATCTACTTTTGGCAGTCTCAATTAATTTTACAATAATTCTTCTATTTTTTAAAATAATATTATTAAATTATATTTAAATACTACTTTAATTCAGGCCAATAATCCTTATTTGCTTCAATTAAATCATCTAAAATATTCTTAGCAACGGATGCACTAGGTACTGTCTTAGAAAGTGTAATAGCTTGCCATAATTTTTGATAAGATTTTTCTATCCAAGCTTCAACTACTAATTTTTCTACAGAAACTTGTTGTTCCATTAATCCTTTTTGGAATTGTGGAATCTTACCTATTGCTAATGGTTCTGGTCCATTACTACCAAGAATACAAGGTACTTCAACCATAGCTGTAGAATCAAAATTTTCAATTATACCATTATTTTCTACAATTAACAACATTCTTTCCTTTGTATTGTATGCTATAGCTCTTGCAAGGTCAACTATATAAGAAGCATGTTCATCTATGTGAAGTTCACAACCTTCTGTAGATTGTTTTTCTATAACTTTTCTACATTCTCCAAATACAAATTTTTCTCTTCCATCCATTACTTCATTTGCTCTTGTATATTCTTTATTAGCATGTTTAACAACATAATCTTGGAATAAATAATATTTTAAATAAGTATTAGGTAATGTATCTGGATCAACAGCATATACATCTTTTGCTTTAGCAAAGGTATCATTCCAACTTGCTTCAATGTGTTGACTGTCTCCCTTATCAACTACATAGCCATGTTTAGAAACATGTTCTTTTATTTTTGGCATTAAATCATTTCCCTCTTTGTCACGTATGTCTGTCCACCAACCAAAATGGTTAAGTCCATAATAGCGAACTGACATATCCTTTCTTGACTCCAATCCTAAAATTTCAGCCATACGTACTTCTATACCTATTGGCATATCACATATGTTTAATATCTTTGAATTAGGTCTTAATCTTCTAGTAGCTTCTGCAACTATTGCTGCTGGATTAGAGTAATTTAACATCCATGCATTTGGTGAATATTTTTCCATATAATCAAGTATTTCAATAACTCCACCGATAGATCTCATACCATAAGCCATTCCTCCTGGACCACAAGTTTCTTGTCCAAGTACATCATATTTCAAAGGAATTTTTTCATCTGATTCACGCATTGCATATTTACCTACTCTTATATGAGCCATAACAAAGTCTATATCTGTAAAAGCTTCCTCTGGATCCACTGTAGCTAAAAATTCAATTTCTGGTGCTTTCTCTTTTAAAATAACCTCACAAGCTCCAGCAACTACTTCTTGTCTTTCTTTATCATTATCGTATAGCTTTAATTTTTTTATAGGAAATTTATCCAAGTTATCTAACAGCATTAATATTATTCCTGGCGTAAATGTACTTCCACCACCAGCTATTGTTACTGAGAATTTTTTCATAGTTATTCCTTCTTTCTAATTTTATTTTGTATTTATTTTCATATTATAAATTATTTACCATCAATTATTTTGACTACATCCTTAACTTCATTTGTTTGCTTAATTTTAGGTACTTATTTAAAAAGTATTTTTATTTATTAATCAATATGTTACAGTTTCTTTTAAGGATATCTCATCAACTTTCTTTGTATCATAAATTTTTGATATCAAATGTTTATGATTATAATTTAGCAAACTTTTTAGTCTATTTAAATACAAAAGCCTTATAAAAAAACAAGTTAAGTTAAATAGTAATTCGTTTTGAATTTTTCTAATATTAATTACCAAGATATTTATCTACTATATTTCTGATTCCATTTACTTTTGGTCCATATATTACTTGAACGTTATTACCTTTCTTTATTACACCAGCTGCTCCAGTTCCTTTTAAAGCTGTTTCATCAACTACGTCTATATTTTTAAGTTTTAATCTTAAACGTGTAAAGCAATTATCAACACTTTCTATATTTTCTTTACCACCTAAGGCTTCAACTACTATCCCTGCCAAATCTGAATCTTTGGATGCAGCAACCTCTCCTGAAGCTTTAGCTAAATTTTCTTTAAAATCTTTTTTAGTTACTAACTTTACTTCCTTATCCTCTCTACCAGGAGTTTTAAGATTAAATTTTTTAATTAAGAATTTAAATACAAAGAAATACACTGCTAATTGTACTAATCCAACAGCTATAAATATAGGCCATTTAGTTTTAGCGATTCCTGCTGGTAAATTATAAGCTATAAAATCTATAAATCCATTCGCCGCAAAAGTTCTAACTCCTAATAATGAAACTGCAGCTTCGAATATACCATCCAATACTGAGTGCACTACCCATAAAAATGGTGCTACAAACAAAAATGTGAATTCTAAAGGCTCTGTGATTCCGACTAATATTGATGTCGCTACTGCTGGTATCAATATAGACTTCAATTTAACTTTGTTTTCAGGTTTAGATGTTTTATAAAAAGCCAAGGCTGCTCCTGCCAATCCAAACATTTTAACCATACCATACTGTAAATATTTTGCTGATGGATCAAAAACCTTTATAGCCGGATCAGTTAGCTGTGCTAAGAATATATTGTAAGCTCCATAGTATTTTTGTCCATTTATAATCAATTCTCCTCCAATATTAGAGTAAGAAAATGGTGTCCATATTAAATGATGTAATCCAGTTGGAATTAAGAATCTATTCAAAAATCCGTATAAAAATACGCCTATAGCTCCAGCTGCATTTATAAAACCTGTTAAAGCGCTAATACCAGCAGCTACTACAGGCCAAATATAACTAAACACTACTGCTAATATTAATGTAATAGGAGTTAAAACTATAAATACTAATTTAGTGTTTCCATATAATCCAAAGGCTCCGGGAAATTCCTTATTACAATATTTATTATGAATAATTGCAACTACCACACCAAGAATCATTCCTAGAAAAACTCCCATGTCTATTACTTGAAATCCTAGTTGTAGAGTCTGTCCAGTTCCATATAAATCTGCTGGAACCTTATATTTTACTAACTTTCCTGTTAGAGTAAGCCATTGATTATTAGACCCCAAATATACTAAATATGAAAATACTGCTACTAGTGCCGCCTCTGCTTTCTTTTCTTTTGCTAACCCCATAGCTATTCCTACACAGAAAATAATACTTAAATTTGTCATAATAGGCCAAAGTCCACTACTAATGAATTTACCTATGTTCATTAGAAAACCACTTTCCCCTACAATAGATGGATTACTTAAAATAGAAGATAAAGCCAAAATTACACCTACAATAGGTAAAAATAATACGGGAACAATTATAGCTTTGGCGAACATTTGCATTTTGTCTACTATTAAATCTTTCACTAATAACATCTCCTTTTTAAACATAGCTTTATTTTGTTTAAATACAACTTATAATTTTTACATAAATGCTTGAATTTAAGTTGAAAAAATTGTAAAATTAATAATTATTCCGTATATAATATTTCTCTCCTTTCTTTAAAAATTTATTAAAATGTTTACATTTACACTTTAGCAAATTTTTAAATCTTGTTGAATATAAAATCAATATTAAAAAACAAATTAAGTTAATTCATAACCTGTTTTTAACGTTTACACTGCTGTGGATTTGCATATTAGAAGTATCATTAATCATCTTAAGCTCACTAAATTAATGTGTATATTTCAACATATATATTAATAACTACACATAAAAGAAGAATTTATAAGTATAAAATAAATAAAAGCCATCACTCACTTATGATGGCTTTTCATGTTTATATAAGATAATCAAAAGAATGATAATATATACAAAACAACTAAATATTCCAACTATTAATTTGTTTCATATACATCCACTTAGCAAATAGATAATATACTATTTGTAGAACTAAATATATTCCTGCAATAAATATAAAGTATTTTGTATATAAAAGTCCTACGGATTTTACAGCAAAAGCAGCATGAAGGATTGCAACTGTAAGTGGTAAGAAGAACATTGTAAAACTTTGAATACTAACTATCTTTTTTATTTCTTCTTGTGTAACACCTATCTTTTTTAGTCCTATAAAATCTTGCTTATCTTTCTGAACTTCATTAAACATTTTGAAATATAATATACTTCCTGTTGCAATAAAAAATATCATTGCAATAAAGGTTCCTATAAATAAAAGTACAGATAAGAGCTGCATTACGCTTGCTGCACTTATTACCCTTTCAGTAAAGAATGCTTCTTGACCTTTTGTAACTGCATTTTTTATTTCAGTTACTGCAGCAACAGCTTTTAAATTATGTTTGATGTTGTATCCATAATAAACATACTTGTTACTATTTGAAACCCTGCTCCACAACTTTTTAAAATCACTGTTATTAACAATTAAAGTATTAGTATTTTGGTTATCTGCATTTATAATTCCACCTTTTAAGTTATCTAATATATTAAAGCTGCTTGCTTTACCTTCAATATTTAAATTTAAGGTCTTCTGATGATTAAAAGGAAGTTCTGTTTTTAAATTAGCTAGATTATTAGTGAAATCGTAAGTATATATTACTACTTCTCCATTTTTCAAGTCTAAAGGCTTCTTATTATACTGTTTTGCAAGCTCATTAAAACTATTTTGAGGCATTATATTAAAATCAGTTTTATTTATTTTTATACTATAAGGATTTTTCTTATTTTCTTTTACCATATCATTATTTTTTGCTTTTATTAATTCTATTTTATTTTTATATTGTATATCGAATTTGTATTTTTTTAATATATCTTCAACTTTTCCATTAGCTATAACTTTATGAGAATTTATCCCTTGTTCTATGATTCCTATATCCTGTGGACAATTCTCTTCCATTGAAGATAAACTTACTTTTTGTAGAGAATAAACTGATATAGCTGATGCAAGGGTAATTCCGCTAAGTATTGAAGTAATAAACAATACCTTTGCATTATCTTTTAATTTATATATAATTTGAGACAAGGTTATTAAATTTATCCCTTTATAATAAATGCCCTTATTATTTTGAAGCTTATTTGTGAAGAACACACTAAACTGAGAAAACAAAAGTTTAGTTCCTATTATTACAACTATAAGTATTGGAATCATTGTAGTTATAATAGCTGTTCCAGAAAATATTCCTACAATATATCCAGAAATTATAAGTACTATTCCTAGTATTGCTTTTATTTTAGAAAATTTTGGTGTTGTCTTAGGTATTCTTTCACCTTTTAATAATTCTGCAATGTTATTATTTTTTATTTTAAAACTTGTAATAAAACTTATAAAATTAAGAACTACTAAAAAACTTAATATTGTTATTTTTACAGCTTTACTTGATATTAAAAATGGAATTTCTGCATTTAAATCTAAAATTACAGACAGGGCCATGAAAAATAATTTTGAAAATAAAATTCCAAAGAAAATTCCTGTTATAATAGAAATAATTGAAATTACTATATTTTCAAACATAACATATCTTCTTATTTGAGTTTTAGTTAAACCAAACATTGATAAAAGTCCAAATTCTTTTTCTCTAGACTTTAAAAAAGTAGTTATTGAGTAATTTGAGAATATAAAAGTAAAAATTATTATTACAAACTCGCACAAATACATTAATTTACTGGCAACTTCACTTATAGTCTTGTCACTAATATTCCCGCTACTAACACCTGGATTATATATAAAATTAGCAAATATAAAAAATATAGTTACGACTATTACATTACTCAAATAATACATAGCATATTTATTTAAATTTCCTTTAATATTTTTAATAGCTATATTATTAATTGTCATCTTAATCCTCCTCCTACAATGTATAATTATTTGATCTACTTCCTAAAAGTGAAAGAGAATCCATAATTTCTTTAAAAAATGCTTGCTTGTTTCCTCCATTCACAATTTCTAAAAAATACTTTCCATCCTTAATCATAATTATTCTTTTGCAAAAGCTTGCAGAAAAAGGATCATGAGTAACCATCATTATAGTAGCTTCTTTTTTAGTATTTAAATTTGTTAAAGTTTCCATAACATCTTGAGATGCTTTAGAATCAAGATTTCCTGTAGGTTCATCCGCTAAGATTATAGAAGGATTATGAATAAGAGCTCTAGCACAGGCTGCCCTTTGCTGCTGACCTCCTGAAATTTCATAAGGCTTTTTATTTAAAATATCTTTAATATTTAAAAGATTTGCAATGTCTTCTACTTTCTTTTCTATTTCACGTACTTTAACCTTCTCTAATACAAGTGGTAATATTATATTTTCCTTAATAGATAAAGAATCTAAGAGATTAAAGTCTTGAAATATAAAGCCTAATTCTTTTCTTCTAAACAAAGCAATATTTTTCTCATTTAGTTTTGTAGGATTTGTACCATTTATAAAGAGTTCTCCTGATGTAGGTGTATCTATTGTTGCCATTATATTTAATAATGTGGTTTTACCACTACCTGAGGGTCCCATTACTCCCACGAATTCCCCTTTTTCAATTTCTAAACTAAATTTATCTAGGGCTTTAAATTTCATTCCACCTTTTTTTCCACCATATATTTTTGTTATATTTTCAACTTTTAAAATTGACATAATAAAAACCTCCTGCTTCATATCTTCTTTTAAACTACAAGTTTATTATAAAAAAAATAGAGAAATCTTTGTATTGATTTCTCTTTCATTTTCGCTATTAACATTACAATTTTGAAAGATTATAATTTAAATATGTTTTTACCCTTATAAAAAACTATATAAAATATTGTTCCTTCCCCTTCTTCTGATTCAACGTATAATTCATTTCCAAGCTCACTGCAAATACGTTTTGATAAATACATTCCCATACCTGTAGACTCAGAGGTCTTTCTACCATTTTTACCTGTAAAGAAAGCATTAAATACTCGTCCTAAATCCTCTTTTGGTATCCCAATACCGTTGTCTTCAATACTTATAATTATTTTTGCAGTATCTTCTTCTATTTTAAGGTTTATAGTTTTTTTATCTTTTTCTGTTGCAACTGTATATTTTATTGCATTAATAACAATTTGATTTATAACAAAGTATATCCACTTTTTATCAGTTTGAACAATTGCAGTTTCACCTGCTATCTTTGGAAATATCTTATGTCTAATAAGTAATTTTTTATTGTCGTTTATTACTTTTCTTAAAATAAATAGCATATCTACATCTTCCACATTAAAATCATGATTAAATTCATTTATCCTTGCATTATATAACATAATATTAAGCCCCTGTGATATTTTTTCATTTTCTTCACCAATACTATCAAAAACCGCTTTAAACTCAGCTATATTTTCTTCTTCTAATATTAAATTAATTACAGATACAGGAGTCTTCATTTGATGTACCCATTGATTTATAAAATTTGAGTAATGCTTTTGAATATCTTCATATTTATAAATTTTGCCTTCATAGGATTTATGTATTTTTTTTAATAGCTCTGTAAAAAGTTTTTGTTCTCTAGCTCTAGCTTCACCTATATTTACGATATCCTCTATAATATCTTCGGAATTTAAAGCTCTATAAATCTGTTTATAAAATACCCTTACTTTTGAATATTCATATAGCAAAAATATAATAAGTATAACTATAGAAACAAAATATGCATATAATATGTTTGTTATAGGAAAATTTATTACTTTTATAAATAAGGTCAAATGCATTATCAAAATAACTAAAGATATACTTATAAAATATACTATTATATAAGCTACCCTATCTTTTAGAAAATCTATAAATTTCATTTTCTTCACCTACTCTTTACTCTCCCAATTATTAATTAGCATATATCCTTGGCCACGTTTTGTCTCTATAGCATCAGTAATGCCCACTTCTTCTAGCCTCTTTCTAAGTCTTGTAACATTAACAGAAAGAGTATTATCGTCAATGAAATCAGTATCACTCCAAAGAATCTCCAACAAAGTATCCCTTGAAACAATTTTATTTATATTTTTAAGAAGATATAATAAAAGGGAAAATTCATTTTTACTAAGCTCAGTTTTTCTCCCTTTAAATTCTAATATACTCTTGTTTGTATATAATATTAAATCACCAATCTTTAAAAAATCCGTATCATTTTTGGCATAACTACCATATACTCTTCTTAATACACCTTTTATCTTTGCTAATAGTACATAATAAGAAAAGGGCTTTGTTATAAAATCATCTCCACCATTCTCTATTGCCATAACCTGATCCATATCTGAGTCTCTAGCTGATATAAATATTATGGGTACTTTAGAATGATTTCTTATATTACTACACCAATAAAATCCATCAAAAAAAGGAAGGTTTATATCCATTAAAATAAGATCTGGCTTACCCTCTAGAACTTCATCTTTTATATTTGAAAAATCTTTAATTAAAAATGTTTTATATCCATATCGTTCTAAATGATTTTCTATAAGTTTAGCCATTTTTTTGTCATCTTCTATAATCATAATACTATACAAAATTATCACAACCTTTAAACATATATATATAATTGTACCATTTATTAAATTAAATATATAAATATTATTTATATATAATTTTATGAATAGAAAAATCTCCTCTAAATAAAATTTAGAGGAGTAATTATGAACAAAATTACCTTTATTTAAATCTACATATCTAAATATTAATAACATAATTTTATTGGAAAGTTATAATTACACTTTCTTTTTCTTTAACTTCTTTTTCTGTTTCTATGACCATATTAAGATACTCAGAAGAATTAATTATTACTAACATAGTATATGTTGATAAGCCTCTATTTTTAATTAATTCTTCATCAAACATAATAAGATCTTGTCCTTCTTTTACTGAATCTCCTGTTTTCACAAAAACTTCAAACCCTTCTCCATTCATAGAGACTGTATCAATTCCAACATGAATCAATGCTTCTACTCCATTCTCGAATTTAATTCCAACTGCATGTTTAGACTCCTCCATAACTACTGTAATCTCACCATCTGCTGGTGATTTTACTATACTTGTAGTTGGAATAATTGCTAATCCATCTCCCATGATTTTTGATGAAAATACCTCATCTGGCACTTTATTAATTGAAATTGCCTTTCCTGATAAATAAGCTTTTAATTTTAAATTTTTTTCTTTCTTTTTAAATAATGAAAACATATTTAACCTCCTAGAATATAATTTGTTTTATAATAGTTCTATTTAAAAATTATTTTTGTATAACTTTGGGGAAAATGATAACGATCCTAATCATTAATTTGAAAAAATTATATAAACTTTAAAATTATAATAGGTTTTGTACTGTATAACAAATAATAATACTCTTTTTTTCTAATAATATTATTATATTTATCAATCCCTCCCATTTCTTGAAAGATATAATTTATTTTGATATACTTATGTGAAATATAAAGAAAGGATTTGACGAAAATTGTTAGATTGTATCGATAATAATATTTTAAATACACTAACTCAAAGTGAATTATCTGTACTTCAATATATCGATGTCCACTCCAATGAAGTACTTACTATGAGTATTCAGGAATTAAGTGAAAAAGTTTTTTTCTCAACTGCTACAATTTTACGTCTATGTAAAAAACTTAATCTTAGTGGATTTTCCGAACTTAAATTTACTTTAAAAAATAATGTTTCTTCCAGCAATTCACTTAAATCCACATCTGTTTCTACTAAAAAAATAGTAACAGATTTATACAGTGAAATTGAAAATACAGGACGTCTTCTTGATACAAAAACATTAGATACTATTGTTAGTTATCTTTTAAGCAATAAAAAAATTCACTTATTCTCCTATGGGCTAACTAATATGGCATTTGAATATATGCAAAGATATCTTTTAGCAACTGGTCGTCAAACTATTTTATATAAAACAGATACTTTAGCATATAAAGCTGTAAATAATTTAACGGAAAATGATGTTTTATTTTTATCTAGTTCTACTGGCTCAAATCCTTCTACTTTAAAACTTGCTAAAATTGCTAAAAATAGTAATACAATCATTGTGGCAATTACTCCATTTACTAACAATCCGTTATCTAAAATTGCAGATATAAATCTCTATACTTTTATAAAAGAAAGAGATTTTTTTGACTCTGATATAAAAAATAGAACCTGTATTTTCTATATTGTAGATATGATAATAGAATGTTATATTAAATATTTAGATAAATCAAAATTTAATAATTTATATTAAAAGGAGAACCACGTCATGATAGATGACTTAGATGAAAAAATTTTAAAAGAACTAACTCCAAATGAAAAGGATTTATTAAATTATATTAATTCTAACAAATTTGAGATTTATAAAATGAGTATACATGAATTTGCACAAAGCACCTATGTATCTACTGCAACCGTTTTACGATTGTGTAAAAAATTAGGTTTTAATGGCTTTAATGAACTAAAATTTAATCTAAAAAAATCTCTAACTTTAAAAAATAAGGGCTATGATTCTTCTATAGGACTTAATGGACTACTTTCTAGACGTCTTTTGGAATTAAAAGAAACTATGCTATCTTTGAATTTAGAACAATTAGATAGCATAGTAGACTATCTTTGCAGCGATAAAAATATTCATATATTTGGTAGGGGCCTTACTCAAATGTCTTTAGAATATCTTTATAATATATTAATATCCTTAAACAGACAATGTATGTTTTACCTTGATCCCCCACTTGTTTACCAAACTGCTTCTCAAATGGATGAGAATGATGTATTTATAATTGGAAGCTTTGGAGGATCCACAGACCCTATTGTTAAAGCAGTAGAAATTAGTAAGAACAACACTGGCACTGTTATAGCTATTACTTCTAATCCTAATAGTGAATTAGCTAAAAAAGCTGATATTGTTTTAATTGGGAAAACCCAAAATAGATTTTTTTCTGGCATTGATATTAACTCCAGATTATCTATACAATTCATTGTAGAAATAATTATAGAATTATATATGTCACGTATGAATATTGTTTCACATTAGATTTATAAAAATAGCATCATTTTAAGTTGCTATTTTTATATTTATATAATTTAATATTTCATAGCTTCTTTTACTTGCTTTGCTACTTTTTCAACTTTAGGTCCATAAATAACATGTATATGAGTTAAAGAAGGTTTCACAATTCCCATACTACCAGTTTTCTTTAATAAATCTTCATTTACTAATGACATATCTTTAATATCTACTCTAAGTCTTGAGATACAATTGTTAACTGCTACTATATTATCAATTCCACCTAATCCATTAATAATTTTGACAGCTAAAGTAGTTTTTCCAGATGAATCTTTGGAAAAATCTTCTTCTTCAACATCTTCATTTACATCAATAGAAATATTCTTATTTGTGAAATACCACTTAAATACCATATAATAAATAACTGCAAATACTATACCTACTAATATTACAATATACCATCTTGATCCAGGTACTAAAACTCCATAAATCAAGAAATCAATAATTCCTCCACCAGTATTTCCAATTGCAACACCTAGTAAACTTAATATACCAAAAGAAATACCTCCCATTATAGCATGGAATAAGAATAGTTGTGGAGCAATAAACATAAATGAGAATTCTAATGGTTCTGTAATTCCTGATACAATAGATGCAGCAACTCCTGCAAGCATTAAAGCTTTTACTTTAGGCTTCTTATTATCAGGGGATGTCTTATATATAGCATAGGCTGCTGCTGGAAGTCCGAACATCATAAATGGCATTTTACCTTGTCCTAAGAATGCTGTAAATTGTTTTAATTGAGAAATATCTACCTTATCAAAGAATTGAAGGAAAATATTTAAACATCCTTCCACTCCTTGATATACTCCACCTACAGATGTTGTACGAAATACACCATTTAAAACATGGTGTAGTCCGGTAGGAATCAAAATTCTTTCTAAGAATCCAAACAAAAATACACCTGTATGTCCTGAACTTGCAATTAAACTTCCTAAAGAATTTATTCCTGATGAAATTGGAACCCAAACAAATGGCATAACTTGTCCAAGAAGGGTCATGGCTCCTATAACTACAATTGCTACAAATCTCTTTCCGCCATAAAAGGCAATAGCTATAGGGAAGTCAACTTTATAAAATTTATTATGAAGCATTGATGTTAATATACCTGTAAGGATACCTGCAAAAGCTCCCATTTCTATGGTTTTCTCAATGCCTAAAATATTTGACATTTTAAGTGAAGCAAAGTTAAATGCTCCGGAATTAATAATAATTGATGCACTTAATAAAAATGTATAATAACCAATGAATCCTGCAAATGCTGCAATCTCTTTTTCTTCTTTTGCTAATCCAAAAGCAATACATATAGCAAATAATACTGGAATCATTCCAAAAACTGTAGCAGTAATCGTTTTAATTAAAGTTAAAACATATACAACCACTGAATTTTGTAAAAAAGGTAATACTGCTTGAATTTGTGGTTTAAGTAGTGCAGAACTTAGACCTAATATTAAACCTGCAGCAGCTAAAGTAGCAATTGGTAACATTAAACTTCTACCCAAGGCAGAGAAGAAATCCATTATTTTATTTTTTTTGCTCATACACATTCTCCTTTTTAATTAAACATTTGTGATATTTCAATATTCTAAAGCTCTTCAAATTACATGAATATGCAGATTTTCCTAAAAATTCTAAATATAAGAAAGGTAATTAAGGTTGTATCTATTTAATTACCTTTCTTAATAAACTTTTTAAATCCTATTCTACTTAAGTTCTGGCCAATATCCTTTGTTTGCTTCAATTAATGCATCTAATACTTTTCTAGCTTTCTTTCCATCATTTATTAATCTATTAATCGTAAAAGCTTGTAATGCTTTGTTATAAGATCTTTCATAATAAGCATCTATTAATAATTTTTCACAAGATACTTGATTTACTAATAATCCTAAATAAAATTGTGGAATATTACCAACTCTCATAGGTCTTGGTCCGTTAATGCCAAGTTCAGCAACTACTTCTACCATAGCATCATCTTGCATATTATTTATTGCTCCATTATTTTCTACAATAATTATATATCTTTTATTTTTATTGTAAGCAATAGATGCTGCAACTTCTATCATCATCTCTGCATGAGCATCACTTTCAATTTTTATAATTCCTTCTGTGGTTCCTGCATCGATTACTTTTCTACATTCAGTGAAAACACGATTTTCTCTATGAGCCATAACTTCATCTGCTCTTGTAAAATTTGGATCAAGATGAGAAGCCTTATAATCTGGATATAAGTAATATTGATCATAAGTATTCGGTAGATAATCTGGAAAATCATTCATAAGTGTTTGAACCATTCCATAAGTATCTAACCAAGATTGATCTCTTTGTTCTGCATCTTGAGGTAAGAATCCTTTTTCTTTAATCAATTCTTTTAATTTAGGTAATAAATCTTCTCCTGTATTTTTATCATATATGTGTGTAAACCAACCATAATGATTTAATCCAAAATATACAGGGTCTAAAGTTTCCCAATCGCATCCTAACAAACGGCTGCATGAACGTACAACATTTTCAGGTTGATCACATATATTTAAAATCTTATTATCATTAGGGAATTCTCTTCTTAATGCTTCTGCAACTATTGCCGCTGGATTAGAATAATTAAGTATCCATGCATTTGGAGAATATTTTCTTATATCATAAATAGCTTTAATCATTTCTTTTGTAGATCTTAATCCATAAGCCATTCCACCTGCTCCACAAGTTTCTTGTCCTATAAGACCCATACTTAAAGGAATATGCTCATCTTTTGCTCTCATGTGTAAACCGCCAACACGCATTTGCATAAATACAAAATCCATATCCTTATAAGCTTCTTCAATATCAGTAGTATATTTAAAATCTAATCCTTCATAATTTTCTTTCATTAAGATTTGACCAAACTCCCCAATTGGCTTTTGTCTTTCTGCATCTATATCAAATAATACTAACTTATTAAGAGGTAAATCTCTCTTGCATCTACAAAAGGATTTTAAAAATCCTGGTGTAAAAGTACTTCCGCCACCTACAATAACTACATTATATTTTTTCATAACATTCACTCCTAATTTTCTTTTGATAATGGCCACTTATCTTTAATGATATTTTAAGTTTTTATTTAATCATTATCAATATATCTTAAAAGTATAGTCATGTATAATGACGTATGTAATTTATAACCTTAAATGTTATTTATGACACTGTGCATTTTACTACGCTATTATATCTTTCTTTATGTAAATTACCCTATATTTATTAATACCTTTTTCTAATGAAAATTTTATTATAATCTAAATTTTGTCACCTTTTTTCTCCTACCTTTATAAGATAAATTAAAAACTATTTTTAAAGCTGGTGATAAAATTGATCGAAGTGATTACTCCTACAAGTAATTATTATGATGATGCCAGACAAGTCTGGAATAGAGCTATTGATAAATATCCAGCTGCCATAGCCTATTGCAAAACTTATGAAGATATAAAAAAAGCTATATTATTTGCTAGAAAAAATAATTTTAAAATAAGAGTTCGCTGTGGTGGTCATAATTATGAAGGTTTTTCAATAGCTAATGATGCTTTAATTATTGATATTAGCAATTTAAATAAAATACAAATAAACTATGAATGCAATACTGTTACTGTTCAAAGTGGAGCTTATTTAGGACAAGTTTATAATTTTCTTGGAGCAAGTGAATATCCATTTCCAGGTGGTTCATGTCCTACTGTTGGAATTAGTGGTGTAGTACTTGGAGGTGGATGGGGATATTCATCTAGATATTTGGGCTTAACTTGTGATAGCTTACTTGAACTCAAGATGATTGATTATAGAGGTTGTTTATTAACTGCAAATAAGAATATTAATTCTGATTTATATTGGGCATGTAAAGGTGGTGGCGGTGGAAATTTTGGTATAGTAGTATCAATGACATTTAAACTTCCTCCTAAGGTAGATAAAGTAACTGTCTTTAATATTTACTACACTAAGCCAAGTAAAAATACTCAACTTAAATTTCTAAATACTTGGCAGAATTGGATTAGTACAACTTCTAATAAAATTAATATGAAAGGTAGCATAGTCAACTCAGAGACTGATGGTGTAAATATTATTTGTACAGGCCTCCTTTATGGTACACCTAAAGAATTATATAAACTCTTAGTCCCTTTTAGTAAGATTGAAGGCTACAAATTAAGTTATAGATATACTTCTTTTTTACAAGCTGCCGAAATTATAGCCTCTGTATATCCTCAATATGAATACTTTATATCTTATGGTAGATTCGTATCAGAAATCTATTCTTATGAAACATTAAAAAACCTAATTAATATAATTAATGAAGAAAGACCTAATGGCTCTACTACTACCGAATTAAATGTGTATGGACTTGGTGGACAAGTTAGCAAAATTAATAAAAAAGATACTGCTTTTTATTATAGAAATAGTAATTATATAATATTACTAGAAACTGATTTTAGAAATAATTTATATAAACAAGATAATATTAATTGGATAAATAGGAATTCTGAATATATTTATAATATTACTAGTGGTTCTTATATTAATTTCCCTTATTACCCTTTACCAAATTATCTTTATGATTATTATGGTGGAAATGTTGAAAGACTTAAATGTATAAAATCTAAATACGATCCTCTTAATGTATTTAATTTTCCACAAAGTATTAGATGTTGCTCCAATGTAAAGACAATCTAAATCTTTATATTATTTAATAAATAAAAAAGGTGTCTCAAAATAAATCTAATTTAATTTTGAGACACTCTTTTTCTATTTTATCTTAGGCAACTTCTGTTTTAGAATGAGTATCCTCTACATCAAAGCTTATCTCATGTAAATTAACATTCTGTACATTATTTTTCTTTATACTTTATTAAGTAATGTAATTTCTCTATAATCTCGCCACTTTTCACAACCACAATCCCTATAGAGCATGGACTATTTCTCTTTTCATTAGAGATTTAAAAATCTATAGCTACAAAATTCATTTATCTTTTCCTACATTTATATCCTTACTTTATAAATTAAATGGTAATTTTATTTTAAATTCTGTTTTTTCTTTAGAGCTTGTAATGTCTATATCTCCATTATGTAATTGTACTATTGTTTTTACGATTGCAAGTCCAAGTCCAGTTCCTTCTTTTTTATCACAAGATTTTTCTGTTCTATATAGCCTTTGAAATAAATTTTTCACATCTTTTTCTTCTATTATATCTCCATAATTTACAAAACTAACTACAGCCATATTATTCTCTTTTTCTATATGTATATCCAAATATTTGCCCTTACTTCCATATTTAATAGCATTAGATATTATATTCTCAAATGCCCTAGCTAGTAAAATAGCATCTCCATTTATTATTAAACCTGTATCTTTTGAAAATACCCTGTATTCCATACCACTATTCTCAAAAGATGGTATAAACCCAATAGAAGCTTGTTCTATTAATTGTTGTAAAGATATACTACTTATATTTAATTTTACATCCCCATTGCTTAACTTTGTAAACTCAAAAAGTTGATCTACTGAACATTTTAATTGTCTTGCTTTATTTAATGAAACTTCACAATAATGATTTAACTCATCATCATCTTTATATTTTTTCTTTTGGATTAACTCTAAAAATCCAACAACTGATGTAAGAGGAGTTCTTAAATCATGAGATAAATTTGTGATCAAATTATTCTTCTGCTTTTCCCATTGTCTTTCTTTTCTCATAAGCTCTTCTATACTATATGCCATTTTATTAACATCTGAAGCTAATGCTCCTAGCTCGTCCCTTGTTCTAATAGGTATGTTTATATCCATATTTCCATTAGCCACTATATTTACATTTTGTGATATTTCTTGTATATAATCAGTAATTTTATTCATCTTTTTTATAAATATAAAACACATTAACACTATAAAAAGTGCAAAAACAACCATAGCAAATTCCAACATAAATGAACTGTTTTTATTATATGCATTAATAAACTTCATATAAAGTCTTGGATGGAAAATATACAACTCGAAAATTACTGAAAAAACTATTATAAGTGTTGATATTATTGATAATACCATTGCTATAAAAAGATTTATAATAATATTATATTTAATACTACGCTTCAATTTTGTATCCAACTCCCCATACCGTTTCTACTATCTTTGGTTCCTTAGGATTGTCCTCTAATTTTTCCCTTAACCTCCATATATGAGCCATAACAGTATTGTTTCCTTCAAAATATTTTTCCGCCCAAATCTCTTTATATATATCTTCAGCACTAAATACTTTCCCACTATTGCTAGCTAATAATAACAATATTTTATATTCTGTTGGAGTTAATTTTAACTCTGCACCAAATAAATGAACTTTATGATTTCTTTTGTTTATAGTAATACCTTTTATTTCAATAACATCTTTATTATCAAGCTGTTTATGATTTTCATTAAGATATACATATCTTCTTATTTGAGCTTTTACTCTAGCTAGTAATTCCATTGTGCTAAATGGTTTTACTATATAGTCATCTGCACCTGTAGATAAACCTTGTATTTTATCCATTTCTTGTCCCTTTGCACTAACCATTATAATTGGTATATTATACTCTTTTCTAATTTTCATACAAACCTGTAACCCATCTATTCCTGGCATCATTATATCTAAAATTACAAGATGAATTTTTTCCTTATTAATTATATTAAGTGCATCTAATCCATTTGTAGCTTTAAATACTCTATAACCATCATTTAGTAAATATACTTCCATAAGTTCAATTATTTCTGCTTCATCATCTACAATAAGTACATTAAACATATTACTAACACTCCCATTACATAACTAATCTAAATGAAATTATATCATACTCTAAAGTAATTAGTGTATCATGTTATATTTTGAATCCTAAAAGATTGAAATAATATACGAACCATATGAAGGTAAAATTAATTATAGTTAATATAGTAAAATAATTTTTTTCTACTTTTCTTCCACAATTATTAATCCAAATATATATTAAAATAATTAACTCACAAATACTTAAAATAGTTGATATTATAAGAAAACATAAAAATATATAAAGTAAATATATAAAACTAAAATCATTAATGTTAATCATAGTCATTGCCATTATAACTGATCCAACAATTCCAGATATATTAAGAACATTAATAGCTAAGTTTATTTCCTTAATTAATTTAATACTTCTACAACTTTTGTATCCTGTTTTTTTTAATTTTCTTTTTATAAATAAAACTATTGTACCAACTAAATTTATAAAGAACATAATCATAGCTACAGCAAATATGGCTATATTAAATTCTCTTCCTTCAAAAAAACTTATCCTTTCAAATGAATTATGGCTTACGTCATTAAATGCATAAGTTACCTTGCCCTTATCATCTATCCTAAATGCAAAATTTCCTCTACCATCTTTTCTTGCAAATACTCCATCTTTTTTTTCAACAAGAGTTGTTGCAACTTCTTCTTTAGCAGAAGTACATTCCTTAAGAGTTAATGTGCCATCTTTGTTATCTGTGATTCTCATATCCATTGAAGGATCAAACAAAAAACCAATTTTCATAATATTACTTTTTGCTATTCCATCATAACTTCTATATGTTCCTTCATATTTGCTAAAATCTTTAGATGGATTTGGTTTTATTTTGTTAAAATTATTACTTTTGTTAGGATAAAAATAATTTAAAAACTCCTCTTCAAAATTAAATGGAAGTGGATTTAAAGAATTGGTTGCCACATATATTCCTAATTTCTCTTTTGGCATTAGAAACAATGTAGTAGTACTGCCTGATGGTAATCCACCCTCATGTTTTAATATTTCTTGTCCATTTCTATTACTCCTTATAAATCCATATCCCATTCCAGGTAAACTATTATCATTTGAAAACTGCTTGTTTTTCATCATTATTGATGTTTTTTCGTTTAAAATTCTATTTTCTTGAAACACTCCATTATTCAAATGGGCTATCATAAAATTTTCCATATCTTTAACTGTTGCATTTATTCCTGAAGATCCAGAAGTATATTGATAAGCTAAAGGACTTTCATTATAAATTCCGTCCGTACCACCATATCCATAGCTCTTAATTGTATTATTATTATTTTTTAATCTAACTAAACTATTTCCCATTTTTAAAGGTTCCAATATGTTTTTCTTTATATATTCTTCATAGCTAATACCAGACACTCTTTCTACAATATATCCTAAAAGATTATATCCTTGATTACAATATCTACTAACGGTATTAGGCTCTCTTACCACTCTAGGTATATGATTATCAAAATAGTATTCCTGTGATTTTATTGCTTTTTCATCCTTAGTACCACCATTAAGTTCGCTAGCTTCATCAACCCCACTAGAATGGGTTAATAAATTTCTACATGTTACTGGTTCCTTATAATTATTTATAATCTTATAAGGTTTTATATATTTATCAATATTTTCATTTAAGTCTATTTTTCCCTCTTCCTGTAGTTGCATTATAGCTGTTGCAGTAAACAACTTACTTACAGAAGCAGCCGGAAACACAGTCTTATCTGGATCTACTAATATTTTTTCTTTTACATCACTATATCCATATCCTTTTTTAAATACTTCTTTGCCATCTTTAACAACAACTATAGCTGCTCCTGGAATTGAATACTTCTCCATATTTTTCTTGAAAAACTTATCCATGAATTGTTGTAAATCTTCACTATTATTTGTCACAACATGTTTTTTATTAATTTCCTTTGTATTATCTATTTGCTTGGCAAAACTATTACTACTTAACCCTAATGTTATAAAAATAGTACTTAATAATATTGCTATAAATCTCCTTGCTTTCGTTTTCATATATCCCAACCCCTTAATTATTTTATAGTTAAATTCTATATGAAAATAAATTTTTAATTTTAACTTTTTTCTTACGAAAATTTAAAATTTATATGTAGAAAGCGCAGCATTAAAAATTTTTTCTCAAAAAGGCTATTTAGATACGAAAATGAGTCATATTGCAAAAACTGCAAATATATCTGTATCTCTGGTGAGTAATTATATAAAGGTCTCTTATTATATTCAGGTTAAACCTAATGCAGGATATAGTTATCCTGTATTCTCCATAAATAAACATACAATTATAATACGTTTTCTCTTGCATTTATTCCATTTATATAAAAAAAATCTAGAAGAGGATAAGGATTATATATTCGAAAAATTAAAAAGACACTCATGCCTACCAAAAGTAAGAGTGTCTTCTAGATTGATATAAAAATTAAGTTCAAATATTATGTCCCACAAAATTTTATTGGCAGTTTTATTACGAAGTTGCTACCTTCATCTAATCTACTATATACATTTATACTGCCACCATGAGCCTTGACTATTTCTCTTGATATTGTAAGTCCTATCCCAACTCCTCCAGTCTCTCTAGCCCTTGACTTATCCGTTCTATAAAATCTCTCAAATATATAGTCTTTATCTTCATCACTTATACCTATTCCGCTATCTTTTATGGATATATATACATTATCAGATTTAGTAAAACACCTAACAAATATCTCTCCTTTATCTGGAGTATACTTAATAGCATTTGAGATAATATTAATTATTACCTGGCTTATTTTATCCTTATCTATCATAATATTAATATGTTTAATATCTACTTGTAAATTTATATCTTTATCTAATAACTGCTTTTCAAAATTTGTTAAAATTGTAGTTATTACAGTCTCTAAATCTACTTCTGACTTATTTAGCCTTAGTTTACTGCCCTCACATCTTGATAAATCCTCTATGGATACAGTTAATCTATTTAATCTTTGAAGTTCATCATATATACTCTTTAACCTTTCTTGTGATGGCTCCCATAGACCATCCATTATTGCCTCAAGTTGTGCTTGCATAGTCGTTATAGGGGTTCTAAGCTCATGTGATATATCCTTCGTTAGCTCTTGTCTTATTTTTTCTTGCTTATCTAAATCTCCTGCCATCATATTTATTGATTTTATAAGTTTATTGATTTCATATATACTGTAATCTTCTTTTATGCCTTTGGAATAATTTCCTTCTGATATAAGATTTGTTGCATCTATTACCTTTAAGATAGGTTTACTGATAGCATAGGACAATAGCCATCCTACTATAATAGATATAATGAAAAATAGTAGCCCTAGTATAAATAATATTCTGTCTAGCATTCTCAAAAATATAACATCTGAATCTTCATAATAAATTGGACCTATATACTCAACTTCTAATTTCCCTATTAAAGCTTCACCTTGTTTTAGGTCAAATTTATCAAATGTATTTTTAATATCTACATCTGGACTTACTTTATTAGTATTTTCTATAATTTTATTTAAAATCTTTTCACATACAATATTATCATATTCCCTTGCATTCCATATGATATTATCATTTTTATCTTTAACTGTTATAAGCAA
This sequence comes from Clostridium sporogenes, assembly GCF_001889325.1. Taxonomy (NCBI): domain Bacteria; kingdom Bacillati; phylum Bacillota; class Clostridia; order Eubacteriales; family Clostridiaceae; genus Clostridium; species Clostridium sporogenes. Next base: position 2,010,952 of record NZ_CP013243.1, read on the forward strand.
TCCTCCAGTTATTGCATCCGTTCCTATGTTCTCAATAGCTTTCTTATCCCATGAATTATTACTGTATGTATTTGATATTTTATTTTTGATTTCCATTTTCGACTGTTGTATTTTTTCGCTAGTATATATATTAAACTTCTTTTCAATACAATAATGGTTGACTATGTTTGCTAAAAATATGATACTCAATGAAAATAATATAAAAATCAAGCTTACTCTATATCTTAATTTATTAAACATTGAACCTATATCCCATACCACGAATAGTTTTTATATAGGTTGGATTTTTACTATCTTGATCTAGTTTAGCCCTTATATTTTTTATATGAGTATCAATTATTCTATCATAGATACAAATATTATCTCTACTTATATAATCCATTAACTCTTCCCTTGAAAATATTTTATCAGGATTTCTAGCTAGTATAGATAGTATTTTATATTCCGAAGCAGTTAATATAATTTCTTTGTTATTGTATTCCACTTTTTTATTAACAATATCTATGATTAATTCATTATTAAAAATTAAGTTTTCACATTGATTTCCCTTAACTCTTTTTAAAACTGCATTAACCTTCGCTACTAATTGCTTTGGACTAAATGGTTTTGTTATATAGTCATCACTTCCAATTGAATATCCATTTAGTATACTATCTTCACTTGATTTAGCAGTTAGCATAATTATTGGTACTTCAGATTCTTTCCTTATGCGCTCACAGACATTTTCACCTGATATATCAGGTAACATTAAATCTAATATTAATAGATCAGGATTAAACTCACTTTGCTTTTTCAATGCCTCAATCCCACTTGTAGCCTGTATCACAGTATATCCCTCATTTTCTAAATACAATTTTATAACTTCTATTATCTTAACTTCATCATCTATAACAAGTATAGTTTCTTTCATAAAATTATACCTCCATATGGGTACTTAATTAATTATCTTATTTATATTTTCATCAATTATTTCTTTATCAATGATTCCTACATGATCATACACTAAATTTCCTTCTTTATCTATAAATAATGTTCTTGGAATAGCATTTAATTGATATTTATTAGCTCCATCAAGGTTTATATCAAACATCACGTTCATATTATAACCTTCTTCTTTCATAAATCTCTCTGCAGACCCTTTAGTTTCCCTCATTCCGTCTGTAAGATTTACCATTAGTATTTCTAAATCCTCATTATTATATTTATTTGTTGCTTCTTGAAAATGTGGCATCTCATACTTACATGGAGAACACCAGCTTGCCCAGAAATTTACTACTACAGCCTTCTTCCCTTTGTAATCTGATAGCTTTACTTCATTATTATCTTTATCATAAACTGTAAAATCTACTGCTGGCTGAAAACTAGAATTTTTATTTGATACATTATTAATAGCTTCATTACTTTTGTAATTATTTGATAAATAGTCATATCCAAATTTAACCCCTACAAGTAAAACTAACATTATAACACTTATATATATATTTTTATTATTTTTCAAATTTATCGCTCCTTTTATAATTTAAAATGCCAATATTGATAATAATAAGTTTAGGTAACCAGTCATCATCATTACCCCTATAATAATTAGCAGTCCCCCTGATATTCTATTTATTATCTTATAGTTTCTCTTTATGAATTCAAAAGTAGTTTTCAGAGAATCTATTAGAAGTGCTGATAGTATGAATGGTATTCCAAGACCTAGACTATAAATCATTAGCATTGATGCTCCCATAAATACATTAGTGGAATTTGATGCTATCATAAGTGCTGATCCTAGAAATGGTCCTACACATGGTGTCCACCCAAATCCAAATATCATTCCAAATAATGCTGTAGACATAATAGATGATTTTTTATGTGCTGTTGGCTTATTTATTTTAAAGCTTCTATGCAATAATCCTACATTTATTATACCTAAATAATTCATACCAAATATTACCATGATAGATCCTGATACTATATTTATCTCTCTCATATATGTATTAAAAATGACACCTACTGTTCCTGCTGCTACACCTAATAAGGTAAACACAAAGGTAAATCCTGCAACAAATGCTATTGAACTTATTAATGCTCTGTTTTTATAATTTTTATTATCTATATCTCCTCCTGCAAAATATGAAACGTATATTGGAATCATTGGCAATATACAAGGAGATATAAAAGTTATTATCCCTTCTAAAAATAGTAATATATAGTTCATAGTTTTCCTCCTAAATACCGCATTGTAAACTTTTCATTACTTCTTCATATATTTTTTCTTTATCCACTTTATCTAATTCATTTACAACTCTTATGCCACCAATTAATTTATTGTCCATAAGAATACCATAATTTACACCTTCATCAAGTTTAGTGGTTAAAACAAATTCATTATTTTCCGTATAAGTCATATCCTGCTTTTCTCCATTTGACGGATTAATAAGTATTATCTTACTACCCTTATTAATATCATTGATTTTTATATTAAATTCTTCTTTAGAGTCAACCATCGTTACTATTTTATCTAAGTAGATTCCGTCATAACTCTTATTTATTTCACTACTATATACCTCATCAAATTTTTTAATATTCTCTGCTTTATTATCTGATAGGGCTTTAGGTTCATTGTTGAATATGTAAAAACCTACTGCAGTTAAAATTAGTATACTTGCTCCTAATATTGTTAAGATTTTTCCCATCATAGCATCACTCCTTTTGCTTGATAATATAATAATAATACCTAAATTACTTGTTGATATTATGAAGATTTAACTTATACATGATTTTAATTTCTATAATAAAATTTTTACCATGAATTAAAAATTAAGAATGAGTAATGAAGAATTATGGTTAGAACTCTACCGTCAAAGCCTTTGGAGTTTTTTTTAATAAACTTCATTTTAGAAATTTATTCTCTCTACCCTACACAAAAAACGAAAATTCCCCACAGATGAACAATATCATCCATAGGGAAATATTCCTTTACAAACTCAAAACCACTTAATATAACAAGTTAAATTGCATATTTTATAGCATTACTTAACAAGTTTTCAATTTTACAGAATAACTTTTTCGTATTCTTCATAACCATATTTATCCACTAATAATTCATTTTTCGAGCTCATGTTAAATTAATATACTCCCATATCTATAAAATATAAATTTAACTAGATATGAGAGTATATTAATTATTTATTATATTGAGGTTCTTCTTGTTTTACAAAGTCAAGTCTTGATTGAAGGGATTGTTGTACACCTTCCATTGTATTTGCAAGCTGATTAAACATTTGTTTTGCTCCTTGATCATCTGTATCTAAAGAAAATGTCTCCATATCAGCAGCTAGGCCTTTAGCACTAGATAATGCTGTTTCAAGTTTAGTTCCTGTTGGCATAAAAATTCCTCCTTTATAATTTTTTATTGCAACTATATTTTGTTCATAATCAATTTAAATATTCCTTTTATTCATGATAAAATATACTCCTTTTTAAATTTAATCTATATTTATTAAGCTTTAGTAATTTATCTTTAATAATTCCAACAAATATTCATATTAAGAAATGAATTAAAATTAATCTCATTGGTTAAAGTAAGTTAAAAAGTAATTTAATAAATATAAAGGAGACTTTTATATGACTGCGATTTCAAAGGTAAAACAAACATTGGCTACACTAAAGGGAGCCGAGGCCACTTTAGAAATGTACTCATTACAAGAACGTGATAAAAAATCTAGAGCTATTTATAATCAGACATCTGAAGAAATAAGTAAAATTAATACAGATTTAGAAAAAAGAATAGGAGCTATGGAGTTTGAGGAACCCCAATACAAAGGAAACTAGCGAGGTGGCGTATGAATTCTTGGTTAATAATATTATTTAATTCAATAATTTTATTTTTTTTAGCATTAGTTATAACAAAATATATGAAGAGAAAGACATTATCTAGGGCTACTCCCTTTGACTTTATCTCTTATGCCGTCATTGCTATTATAATTACTTTAATTTCTTTAAATATCGTTGATAATATTTACTTTGGACTAATTACATTGGCTGTTTGGGCGCTGATGCCTATTATCCTAGATTATGCTTCTATGAGAAGTAAGTGGATTTATAACCTAATGCATGGTAAGGAAAGAGTACTAGTTAAAAACAGTAAAATCATGGAAGATAACTTATCTAAAGAGAGAATTACAGGTCAAGAATTCCTACAAGAAATGCGTTCAAAAAAAGTATTTAACTTAGCCGATGTTGAATTTGCTGTAATGGAAACAACTGGCGATATAAATGTTAGTTTAAAAGCTGATAAAAAACCTATTACCTCATATGATTTAGGAAAACAAATAGGACCTAAAACTGAACCACAAACAGTTATTTTAGATGGAAATATATTAAATGAAGGTCTTACTAATGCTGGATTAGATCGAGGTTGGCTTACAACCCAGCTAAAAATCAAAGGAGTTGACATTGAAAATGTTTTTCTTGGTCAAGTAGATTCTTCTGGAGACTTATATGTAGATCTTTTTGATGATATGATACAAGTCCCTAAAACACAGGTTAAAGAAATGCTATATGCTAGCATTCAAAAAAGTCAAGCAGATCTTATGTCATTTTCTTTAGACTGTGACAATGAAGATGCAAAAACTATATACTCACAAAATGCTGAAAAATTAGAAAAAGTCATAAAAAAATTAGAACCATATTTATTACGTTAGAAGGTGAAATAAATGTCAAATATGAAAAAGAAAAAAATGACTCCAACTCAGCAGCAATATGATGCATTAGTGAAGAATATAGAACCTAAAAGACCTATTTTAACTAATTGTATTAGAGCATTTCTCGTAGGTGGCACAATATGTACAATTGGTCAAGGATTACAGTGGGTCTTTATAAACTATTTTAATTTTAATGAAAAGACATCAGTAGGTCCTACTTACATAGTTTTAATCTTTTTTGCAGCTCTATTTACTGGTCTTGGAATTTATGATCATCTTAGTCAATGGGCTGGATGTGGAACTGCTGTTCCTATTACAGGCTTTGCTAATTCTATAGCCTCTGCTTCAATTGAACATAAAAGTGAAGGATTTGTACTTGGAGTAGCTGGAAATATGTTCAGTCTTGCAGGCGCCATTGTTGTTTATGGAGTTTTTGCTGCTTTTGTAGTTGCTACAATAAGAATGATAATAACATGGCTGGGGGCGATGTAAGTGCTTAAGGGACATCAATCCTGGATTTTTAATTCTAAACCTACAATATTAGCTTCTGCAGCTGTCGGTGGTCCTTTTGAAGCTAATGGTGCTTTAGCTAATGACTTTGATATACTTTATGAAGATTTATGGCTTGGGCAAGATAGCTATGAAAAAGCAGAAAGGGCTCTACTTGAGCATGCTTGTGAAAGAGCAATACAAAAATCAAGGATAAAAAAGGAAAATATCAACTTTTTTTTAAGTGGAGACTTAATGAATCAAGTCATTTCTAGCAGCTTTGCTGCAAGAACTTTAGGAATACCTTATTTCGGAATCTTTGGTGCTTGCTCTAGCTCCATGGAAGGTTTATCATTAGCAGCTCAATTAATAGAGAGTAAAGCAGCTAAATATGTTATAACAGCTGCAGGTAGTCATAATGCAGCTGCTGAAAAACAATTTAGATATCCTACCGAATATGGTGTACAAAGACCACCTACTGCTCAGTGGACAGTAACTGGAGCTGGAGCTGCAATCCTTGGACAAAATGGAAATGGACCTAAAATAACTTCTGCTACCATAGGAAGAGTAATAGACATGGGAATTTCAGATCCCTCTAACCTTGGAGCAGCTATGGCACCAGCGGCTGTAGATACCATTGAAGCTCATTTTAGAGATTTAAATATTGATGCTTTTCATTATGATCTTATTGCTACTGGTGATTTGGGGAAAGTTGGTCATGAACTTGCTAATGCTTTATTAGAAAAACATGACATAAATATGCCAACACACATATTTACAGATTGCGGACTTTTAATATATAAAAAAGATCAACCAAGCTTTTCTGGTGGCAGTGGTTGTGGTTGTTCCGCTACTGTAACTTATGGACATTTACTTAATCGTATGCGAAAAGGAGAATTAAAGAAAATATTAATTGTTGCAACAGGCGCCTTAATGTCTCCTATCTCCTATCAACAAAAGGAAAGCATACCTAGCATTGCCCATGCTGTTTCTATAGAAATGTAAAAAAGAAGGTGTGAGTTAAGTTATGGGAAAATTTATTTTTGCATTTATAATAGGTGGTTTAATTTGTGTTATTGGGCAACTTATAATGGATACTTTAAAGATTACTCCTGCACATACAACTTGTACACTAGTTGTAATTGGTGCAATTTTAGGAGGACTTGGTCTATATGATCCTTTGGTGAAGTTCGCAGGTGCGGGGGCATTTATCCCTATAAGTAGCTTTGGAAATTCCCTTGTAACAGCAGCTATAACTGATGCTGAGAAAATCGGTTTTATAGGAATATTTACTGGTGTTCTAAAACCGGTAAGTGCAGGAGTTTCTGCAGCAATAATCTTCGGATTTATTTCTGCCATAATATTTAAACCAAAAGGTTAAGCATATGAAAAAATATGTTACAATTTAAATCTCTTTCATATACCTACATATATTGAATGGATGTGGCAACTATTACTATAGTAACTCAAATATAAAAAAGTCTAAATCATTTATGATACAGCTCACCTGTACTAATACTAAACTTATAGATTTTGCTTTTAATATGCTATTCTTCTTTACATAGTAATTATAAATATAAAGTCTTTTTCTAAATTCATACAAACTAAAATAACCCCAACAACACATTTCTGTATTGTTGGGGATTTCATAGTTGAAGCGCGGGGACACCCTTCTCCATTACTTCTAATAGTGCTTATTATATATTGAACTTAATTTTAGGCTAAGTCCCTTGGTGTACTATCGAAGTTTTATATTTTGTTTTATAAGATAGCTTATATCCTAGTGTCTAATAATTTCGTATAAACATTAAATATTTCAGATTTATTACACAATATTAAATTTTATAGAGAGAAGATGGAATTAAATAAATTAAATTTTTACTTATATTAAATTCTTATATGCTTTGTAATAAGATATATTATGGCTTTAGTCCCTATAAGCGTATAATGAAGAGGTATCCCCCTTATTTTTTGTTTGAAAATAATACTGATTTTACAGCCTCTCTAATCTCTTCATATCCAGTACATCTACAGATGTTAGATTGTAGCCATTTCTCAATAGTTTCATCATCTGCATAAGGGTTGTTTTTTATAAGTCCATAGCAGTTCATTATGAAACCAGGAGTACAATATCCACATTGAAATCCCATTTTTTCAATAAAAGCTTTTTGAATAGGTTCTTTCTTCAACCCCTCAATGGTGATCAATTTATGTCCAACAGCCTCAACTGCCAATATAATACATGATTTTATTGGTATTCCATCTAAAAGTACAGTACACGCACCACAATCTCCATTTTCACAGCCAGGTTTTGCTCCGGTTAATCCCAATTTTTCTCTAAGTACTCTAAGAAGTGTGTCTGCCGGCCTTACAATCACGCCCCTCTTTTCGCCATTTATGTCTAGTTCTATTTTTGTCTCTTCTATATATGATATCATCTCCCCTCACCATCCAGTGTTTCTAAAGTATACTCAAGTAAATTTTTTAATACAAACTTTTTATATTCAGAAGAGCCTTGGATATTACCAAATATAGGAGCAGGCAAATGGCTTATTGCCTGTTCTATTCTCTGTTCCTTAGTAAGAGTTCTATTATTTATATACTTTTCCATTTCCATAGACCTGAATGGAAATGAGCATACCCCACTAAATGCCATTTGAATATTATTATTTTTTTTAAGTGCAGCCATGCTAATTAAAGGATACTCCATCTTTCCTTGTTTAGTTTTCTTCACACTTATATAAGGTAAATTAGAATAACTAATTTCTGTTGACAATTGAAAAAGAAACTCTCCTTTTTTCAGTTGAAGTTTTTGATTAAAAGCCTGAATTATTGGAAGAATCCTTTTACCTTTTTTCCCATATATACTTACACTGCTATCTCCAATTAAATGGCCTAAAACTGCTTCCTTATATATAATTTTACCGCAAATATTTCCGCCAATTGTTATCTTATTACGTGATGTATGATCCGCAGGAAAGTCTGCTGTCTCACTTAGAAATGGAATTAATTTATTCTCAGCAATATGATTGAGTGTAACTGCAGCTCCTATTATTAGCTGATTGCCTTTTATTTCAAATACATTACACTCAGGAATTCCTTTAATATCTATTACTGCCTTTGTAACCAAATCATTTCTTCTTGCCATAGTAATTATTTCTGTACCGCCAGAATAATATAAAGGTTCTTTTCCACTCTTACTAAGCTCTTTATACAGCTTTACCGCTTCATCCAATGAATCAGGTTTATAGTATTCAAAATTAAATGCAATCATTAATGTCCTCCCTCTTTTACTTTCCATATAAATTCAGGGATCAACGGCAATTGATTAAGAGGTACTTCTACTGCACAGGATAAGCTATTTCCAAGTGCTGCAGGCATTCCAATTACGCCATATTCTCCAATTCCTCTTGCACCATATGGACCATCCAAATTTGGAGTTTCTACAAAATCTACAAGATATTCTGGATTTTCTCCTAATCTCATAATATTATATGTTCTTAACTGCTTATTTTGAATAATGCCCTTATTTGTAAACAAAAATGCTTCACGAGTGGCAAAGCTTAAACCCAAGTTCATGCCACCGGATATTTGACCTCTTGCCGCTCCAGCATTAATAACTTTACCTGCATCTATAACACAAGCAGCCTTTATAATTTTGTAGGTATATTCTTTTTTATCAAGCTCTACCTCTACAGCTGCTGCTCCAACAGTCCATTCAGGTCCTGGATTGCCTTTGCCGGTTTTAGGATCTAATGTTGTTAGATTATTAAAAGCATAACTCCCTCTTCCAATAACCTGTGCACCAATTGAATTCCCATTAGGCAAGATATACCCGAATGCAATTTTACTAATTTCTATTCCTATTCGAGGGTTATCTTTTAAAAATACTCTTCCTCTACCAACCTCCAGTTCAACTGGTGAACGTCCCAGAACAACAGCGGCAATATTGCATAGTTGATTAATGACATCCTCTGCTGCCCTTAAAACTGCTCTTCCAACTAGCAAAGTAGTTCTACTCGCAGCTGTTTTCCAGTGTTCAGGATTGGTCTTAGTATTAACTTCCATTGTTACATGAATTTGATCTACATCCATTTTCATTTTTTCTGCTAATATTTGTGCTAAAGCTGTTTTGATTCCCTGACCTATTTCAACTGCAGCACAAATAAGATTAATACTTCCATCTAAATTAAATGTAAGAACCGCTCCTCCCCCTGCATTTAAAGATGTATTTGAATTTTTCCAGAAGCAGCTTACACCTTTAGCCCTAACTTTACCGTCCTCAGTTTCAGCTTCATCTACTTCTCCCCAATGTATTAATTCAATTAGCTTTTGTATACACTGTGGTAAATTGCCTAAATTGCTTTTATTAAGCAAGATCTGAGTAGCACTAGTATCCCCTGGTAAAATTGCATTTCTTAACCTTAATTCTAAGGGATCCATTCCTAGCTTATCCGCTAAAATGTCCATTGATCTTTCTATTGCAAAGGTAAGTTCAGGATGACCGAATCCTCTAAAAGCTGCAGCATAAGGATGATTAGTATACATGCATAGTGAATCACACCATACATTTTCAATATTGTAAGGTCCTGTACAATCTACTCCCGCTGCTCTGCTTATAATTACAGCTCTATCAGAATATGACCCACCATCAAATAAATAGGTTATTTCCCCAACAGTAAGCCTTCCAGCTTTTGTACATCCAAGTTTGATTTTCGCATCAAGACCTATATGAACCGGAGATGTAATAAAATCTTCTTCTCTTGTATTGGTGAGTTTAACCTGTCTTCCCCCAACAGCTCTTGAGCATAAATAAGCAATAAATTCTAGCTGCACGGCTGTTTTTCCTCCATAGGCTCCACCTACAAGAGGTACATGCACAATAACCTTGCCAGGATCGATATTAAAGAAATGACTTATAAGCTTTTTTATAGCAAATGGAGCCTGAGAACAAGAGTATATAATAACCCTTCCATCTGGTAATATCTTTGCTGTTACGGATCTTGTCTCCATAGCAGCATGATCAGAAGGTGGAAATGAAAAACTTGCCTCCACAGTTACCTCACTTTCGTGCCACCCTTTCTTTATATCACCTTTTCTAATCTTAGTTCTGTTAGCGATATTTGTGTTAGGTTCTGGAAAAACTTCATCAATAATCTCATAATCACTAAGTTTTTCATGAACCAGCGGTGAATCTTTTTTTATCGCTTCACTTGGAGAGTTCACTACAGGTAGAGGTTCGTATTCTACCTTTATCATCTGAGCAGCTTTTTTAGCTTCAATCTCGCTATCAGCTACTACCACTGCCACCGGTTCACCATTGTATCTTACTTTATCTATAGCAATGGGAGGTCTATCAACAATAGTGGATCCAACAAGCTGGGGAAAGTATTCTCCTGTTATCACGGCCCTAACTCCGGAATTCTTTAGTGAATTTTCATATTCGATAGCCTTTATTTTTGCATGAGCATAGGGACTTGTCACCATTCTGGCATATAAAAGTCCAGTGGCTTCATAATCATTTGTATACTTTGCTGCACCTGCTACTTTGTCTATGGACTCTTTTCTTGGTACATTTTTACCTATAATATTTAAATCATACATTGATTACTCCCTAGAATAATATCATTTTCTTTTATAATATATTTATCATAATTAATTATTATGAATGTAATCCTACCTTTGCATAAAGATAACTACATCAAATATGTAAACTCAACCATTTTTATGATTACTTTAGAGGCATTTATATATTAAAATTAAGGCTATTTTTATTTTGAGATACCCTCAACTTTTTATTATATATTACATAGTATGTAATGATATAAAATCATATTAGGAGGATTAATGTGATATATTTTTGTCCTATTTATGGTAACTGGGTTGAATACTCCAGCGATGATAATCTTAACTATAGTGGATACTGGCCTCCTAGGAACATAAGGGCTGAAGTAACTGATCAAACAATCATCGATAAATGGAATACAGTCTCTCCCCCTCCTGCACCTGAACTGAAATCAGTAACAGTTGATCCAAAAAACAGTGCATTATTAATATTAGATATGGAGGCCTCTATATGCAAAAGCCCTCGCTGTATAGCCTCTATTCCTAATATTCATAATTTATTGACGAAAGCCCGTAAAAATGACATGCTAATTGTATATAGCCTTACGCATGTGGGAAATCCCAGAGATATTTTCAAGCAGTTAGCCCCTTCGCCAAGTGATCCTATTGTAAAATCAAACGTAGATAAATTCTATGAAACCAATTTAGAAAAAATATTACAAGAAAAAGATATTAAAACTGTTGTAGTTACTGGCTATGCCGCTAATGGTGCAGTTCTTCATACAGGAACTAGTGCTGCTTTTCGAGGTTACAATGTTATTATTCCCGTTGACTGCATGTCTGCTAATAATCTTTATGCCGAACAATACACTGCATGGCATATGCTTAATAGTCCTGGAACTAGAAACCGGGCAGTCCTAACAAAGGTTGATTTAATTAGCTTTTACCATGATAATTAATAACAAAAGTGAAGTTCAGCTTTAATCTAGTAAAATCAAGTAGTAAAAATATATTATATAAATAAAAACTTTTATGTAATAACCATTAACAATTTTAAGTTATATTTCATAGTACTAACGTAATATGCGGTTAAAATAATTCAATCTCTAATTTCAATTTAGTTAAATATTCTTTTTACCAGAAAATGCACCTCCACAAATTTAGATTTTTGTCTAAACTTTGAGGTGCACTTCAAAATGTACTAGCTAAAAATTTTGGAGCCAAAATATCTTTAAATAAGATAAGGTTCGTACCACAATAATCTAGATGATTAGCTATGATTAATAGAAACAGCTAGTGCCACAATGGACAATATAAACACCATTGAAATTTCTAATATAATTGCATATGGCTCCCATATCCCAAAATTGAAGGAAAACCCAGACAAATTATCTGATATCTGAGGACTAGCCATAGGAATTGCATTTAGTAAATGTTCCATAAAACTTGTTGAAATTAACTCAATTTTGCTTCCTACCATATAAAATATATTTAAGCTAACACCTGAAGCTATAGCTGTGGTGGTTTTCTTTGTTTTAAGAGAAATATATCCCATCAAAGTTGATAACGCAATAATTCCAAGGATTTCTGCTACCACCACTATCATGATAGCTTGCCCTATAGAAAAGTTTCCAAAAGAGAATAAAGAAATCATCTTAAAACTACTTTTTAATGGTTTAAATCCTACGGCAAAACCCATTATTCCTACCGTTCCTAAAGTAGCAATTAGTGCCAATAAAATTCCATAAAAAATTACTGGTAAAGTTCTAATCATCATATTCTTTTTGTAACTTTTAGTAGTTCTAATAATTTCTATGCTTTCATCTTCAAAGCTGTCAGAATAGGTTCCTGAAGCAAAAAATGTCACTAAAAATATAATTATTATAAAAAGTAATTTCATATTTGAAAAGACATCACCGTAAAAATAATGACCAGAATATTGTACAAATGGGGTCTTCACTTTGCTTAATTTGTTCATTGCAGTTGACTGCTGTGATGCTGGGAGCCTTTTAATTAATGCCTTAAATTTATTTTTCCAACAATCATAAAATTCTGTAGCATATTTATCAGGATAGTCTTCGATTTTGTTCTCATTATAGAGAATTCCTTCATAATTCTTGACAAGACCATTAATTACCCAAGTTTGTGATTCGTAATAGTAATCTTTAGATTTTTCATCTCTCACTTTCTTTAAGGCTAAAGAAAGGTTTTTCTCTGTAATATCTCCCTCATAGGAAACCTTTTGTTTTAAATCATAAATAAAATCTTTTTGATCATTTACTGTTATGAAATTTAAACCTATAGTTATAATTAGAATAGCCAATATGGAAAATAATACGTTTTTGGTATATAAGCGACGTTTCATTTCTAATAAAATCATGAATTTATTACCTCCTAACGTAATTCCATGAACCAATTATCAAACTGATAAAAAGCACTAATAAACTGATAACTGAGCAAAATTCGAAATACAAAAATGCTTTGCCGAATATAGAAGTTATAGGTACCCCATATTCACAGAATGAAAATACCGCGCTACCTGGTAAAACTATTCTTATTGCTTCCAATATTGGATTATTTAAATTATTTAAGCCCATGCCAACATATAATAAAAATCCACTTACAATAACTAATACACTAATACTCATTGCTGTTGATTTTTTCTTAACTTTAGATGAAATAAAAATCGTAAATGAACAAAATGTAAGTGTCCCAATAAATCCTACCGCAATCATCTTTTTCATTACATCACCTAAATTATAAGGTAGAATAGTTGTAGATAGTTGCGCTGATGTTTTAAGAGCATTTGCTGGAAGATAATGATTCAATATCCCCATATACGTTCCCATTCCAAATACATACATAAAGGTTCCCATAATAATTGGTATAAAAAGTTTAGCAAATAATAACTTCCCTCTTCCACCTTTTGTTGAAGATATAATTTCATCTAACCCACATTCTTTATCCTGTGCAATAATTCCACTTGAAAAGAAACATATAATTATTAAAAGTACAAAAGTAAATAATTGAATGTGGCACATACTATCTTCCCATATTTCATAACCACCATAATAAGTATATGGTTTTTCTACTTTGTTCCACATGTTGTGAGCTAAATCTTTTTCTGCTTGGTTTTTTGTTTTTGTAGCAATGAGATTTTCATAATATAAGTTTTCATTTTCATAAAAATGAGACCCAAAGTCTAAAGGAAACTTTTCCACTTGGGAAGTGTCGCCTCCTGATATTTTTTTAAGTTTATAATTTTGCGTAACTAGTGTATCTGCATAAACTGCCAACTTTAACAAATCATCATTCATAATGATCTTGCCTTCTTTATTTTTAGACTTCAAAAAAACCTCACCGCTTTTTTGGAAATTATCTAAAGTCATTTTCCCAGAATATACATTTCTATCCTTAGCTGCAGTTTCTATAGCTTTCATTCCTTTAAGACCTTTATAGCAATCTGTCATCATAAATCCTTCTGTTCTTCCTCCTATAACAAACCATGCCCATAGTATCCCAAGAATAATAGAAGTTAAAAGGTAATATATAAATCTCTTCCCTCCCATTTGACGTTTCAATTCAGAAATAAATATATCCATTATTAAACCTCCTTTACCTTTGAAAGATAGAAGTCATTTAAATTAGGTTTAACCAGCTTACTATCTTTTAATGGGGACTTTGCAATATATCGAATGGTTACTAACCCATCACCTTCATTACGAAAATTCATGATTCTATATTTCTTTTCTAGCATGTTCATCTCTTTGTATTGCACAACTGCTTCAAAAATCATACCGTCAATAGAATTAATTAATGTGTGACTTTCTCCTGATTCAATAATTACTCCCTTTTCCATCAATATAAGATAATTTGCAATAAACTCTATATCCGATACAATATGCGTAGAAAGAATAATAATTTTTTCCTTACTAATTGTTGTTAGATAGTGGCGAAAATTTCTTCTTTCTTCTATATCCAAGCCTGCTGTAGGTTCATCAACAATTAATATATCTGGATTGTTCAGCATCGCCTGGCAAATTCCTACTCTTCTTTTCATTCCACCAGAAAGTTTATCTACTTTTTTATGCTTTACATCAGATAAATTAAATTGTTCTAATAAATCTGTAATACGTTTATTTCTTGTAACTTTGTCAATACACTTTAAAGAACCTATATAGTTTAGAAAGTCTTCTACACTTTGATTCTTGTCGTATCCAAAATGCTGAGGTAAATATCCTATCCTGCCTAGATATTTCCCTCCCAAACTAGATATTTTATTATTATCAAAATAAATTTCTCCTTGACTAGGTTTTAAACTTCCTACCATCATTCTCATTAAGGTTGTTTTTCCAGCCCCATTTGGTCCTAAAAGTCCCCATATACCTGGTGTAAAATTTAAACTAACATCTTTTACAGCCTTTAAACCTTTAAATTCTCTTGTTACTTTATTAATCTTTAATTCCATTTTAGACCCTCCAAAAAATAATAAACTTTTGTCTAATCATTAATTTATCAATTATTAGACAAAAGTTTATTCATAATTTATATAGGTTTTATAAAGATTTTATAAAGATTTTAGTAAATGAATACTAAAGGTTGTATGACCATTTACACTTTCTGCCTTTAATGTTCCGCCATGACGTTCTACTATTTCTTTAGCAATAGCAAGTCCTAATCCTGACCCTGATGATTGACTTCTTGCTTTATCTCTGCGGTAGAATTTTTGAAATATTAGTTCAAGTTCTTCCTCAGAGATTATATCTCCATCATTCTCTACAGTTATACTAGTTATTTCTCCCTTTTCTTTACCACTAACTTTAATAACAGAATCTTTATTACTATAGCTGATAGCATTTTTTAGAATATTATTTAAAACTCTTGCTAAAAGGCCACCATCACCATATATTTTAAAGTTTGGTGATATATTTAAATCAATCTGTAATTTTTTTGGTATACACAATGGATAAAACTCATCTGTTATCTGTTGCAAAAAAAATTCTCCATCAATTTTTGTTTTATTTACTGGAATCTCTTGAAGATTAAATCTTGTAATATCAAAAAACTGATTGGTTAATTCCTCTAAATGATAGGCTTTATCTAAAACCTTTTTTAAATAATCTTTCTGAATCTTTTCTGGAACTTCAGATTCTTCCAAAATACTCAAGTAACCAATAATAGCTGTTAATGGGGTTTTTAAATCATGTGCCAAATAAGTTACCAAATCATTTTTCTTTTGAATTTCCATTTCTTTTTCTTGTTCTATTCTTGCCTTTTCATTTAAAATTGATTTAATCTCCACATCAATAGGCCTTAACTCTTGATCTTCAGTAGGATTTTCATCATCTCGAAACTGACATAGTCTCTCCTCCACTTGGGTTACTACTTTCTTCTTCTCACGATTTCGCGATATTTTAGAAGCAAGATAAATACTAACTTCCACTATTAAAAAACCCGAAATAGCTATAAATGTTAATATGCTTCTTAATCTATCCCATCTAAAAGTTCCCCTTATTTCATGATATCTACTGTAACTTAATATTACTTCTTCTCTATCATCAAGTAATTCCCGTACAAAGTATTCACCAACACTGCCTTCTAAATATATATCAATAAAAAACAATATGAGTATAAAAGCTATGAATGAGATAATATAATAATTCCATTTCCATTTTTTATGCTTCAATGATATAGCCTACCCCCCATACTGTTTTAATATACTCGGGTTTTTCAAAAGAATCACCCATTTTTTCTCTTAAATTTCTAACATGAACAGTAATAGTATTAGTTGATTTAGAATAATATTCGTCTTGCCAAATCAAATTAAATAATTCCTCTCCACTTAAAACTTCCCCTTTTCTCTTTAACAAAACTTCTAATATTTTAAACTCCGTAGGTGTAAGCTTAATCTCTTTTCCATTAATACTTACTTGTTTACTCTTTTGATTTAAAGTAAGCGCTTTATAATAAATACTTTCCGTATCAGTTATGTTTTCATCATATTGCTTATAACGTCTTAATTGTGCCTTTACTCTAGCAACCACTTCTAATGGATTAAAGGGCTTGGTAATATAATCATCAGCACCATAGCTTAAACCTAATATTTTGTCCTGATCTGCATTTTTAGCTGTAATCATGATAATAGGGTAATAATATTTTTTACGAATACTTTTACAAATGCTTAGCCCATCAATATCTGGAAGCATCAAATCTAAAATAACAAGATCTGGTTGTTTAATTAATTGCTTCATGGCTTCAGCCCCATTTTCAGCCTTCAATATCTCATAGGATTGACCTTCCAAGTAAAGCTTTAATATATCTCTTATGTCGGCATCATCTTCGACGATTAAAATTTTCTCCATACTGTCCCCCTCTTTTCTCATACATCAATAGTTTACTATTCAAGAACTTTTATATCAATGCAAAAATTGCATATTTAGGTAAGACATAATAATTATAGTAATAAAAAAGATAACTCCTGAGCAATACACGAATCATCTTTTAAACAAACAAAACTTTTTTTACTTTTCTTTACACTTTTGTAGGAATGCTTCTTCATTTAAGAACTTTATATTTTGGCCTTTTTTCCTTAAATCTGCCGCTCTCTTAAGCTTATTGCTCATTTCTTCTCTATTCAAATCCTCTATATCATTTGTATTTGTAACTAAGTATGTTGTCTTCTTAGTTACAGAGCTTCCAACAGTTCCACTAAGCTTTTTAACTAATATAATTGCTTCATCTCTTGTCATAGAAGCTAATCCACCTGTAAATACAACAACCTCTTCTTTAAATGCAGTAAAACTAAAGCTTTCTATTATCTTTTTATTTTCCTTCAGAGCTTGTCTATTAGATCTTTTTGAAATCCTTCCTTTAATGGAAGATGGTTTATATCCGTTTTCATTTACATATCCTAAAGTCACTCCAACTAATTTTGATATTTCATTAATATTCTTTGAATTTAATTCCTTTGATATATTAAGTAAAATATTACTACATGCCATTGCATCTGCCAGAGCATCATGATGCTGGAATTTATATCCTAAGAAATTATTTACTGTATTTAATCTCGCATTATCAATGTTACTATAAAAATTTTTAGAGAGCTTCATTGTACATATATACTCAAAACTTGGCATTTTTATATTATAAAGTTTCAACGTACTTCTTAATACAGACATATCAAAGGAAGCATTATGAGCTATTACTAAATTATTATTAAAATAATGCTTAATTTTACCCCATATTTTATCAAACTCTAATTCGTCCTGGACCATGCGTAGCCTTATTCCATGAATTCCAATATTTATTGGCATAAATCTCATTTCCTTAGGCTTTATTAAATAATGTACTTTTTCTACTATCTCCCCATCTTTCACAACCACAATCCCTATAGAGCATGGACTATTTCTTTTTTCATTAGCAGTTTCAAAATCTATAGCTACAAAATTCATTTATCTTCTCCTACATTTATATTCTTGCTTAATAAGCAAGCTATTCCCTTATGAATATATATTTATATTTTTGAATATCTTAATATTACAGCACCCTTATCCATAATATACTGATCTAAATGTAAATCTATTTTAGGATTATTCTCTAAAAATAAAGGTCTACCTTTGCCTAATATTGTAGGAATTATCCCAATTATATACTCATCAATAATATTTGATTTAATAAAATTATCTACAAGACCTCCGCCACCAAATAAGAAGATATCTTTACCCTCTTTTTCTTTTTCTTCTTCTATTACTTTGCATATATCACCATTTATAAAATGTATATTGCCATAGTCTTGTAATTTTTGTGAGGTTGCTACATATACTTTTTTATCATTAAAATCATTATGGAATCTTTGGTCATAACAATTTTTTCCCATAACTACAGTATCCACATCATTTAAAAACTTATCATAATCCCATTTATCTTCAGTATCTAATTTTTCATCTCCATCTCCAACTATCCAATCAAATCCACCATCTTTTGATGCTATATATCCATCTATGCTCATTGCTAAATTTAATATTATTTTTCTTTTCATATAATCATTCCTTTTCATTTATTATTATGCATGAGATAATACTGGAAACATTAAATCTCTTGTTTTAAATAGATTATCTTTTCCCATTTTAATAAAAAGAGTAGTATCATCTTCATTCACCAAAATTTTTTCATAAGAAGAACTATTATTTGGAGTAAACCCTAGAATAACTTTCTTTGTTTCATATTTCATCATTACATCTATAATATTATCTAAGTTTACTTCTTTTTTCGCAAACACATCTTGAAGATATAAAATATCTTCATCAAAATCACAAATAGCGACAGTGTCATAATCTTCAAGATAATAAATATTATCCTTCATAAATGATGTACAATAAAACATCATAAGAGATGCATTATTTTTCATAGAAAGCTTTGATAGGGATATTGTATTACAAGCCATATTATAAACAAATTCTCTATCCTCTTCATTATCCATGGACATCTTTCTTATTTTTCCTGACTTCTTCTTTTTTATTTTGTTTATAACGTACTGATACTCATCGCACTTATCAAATCCAAACTTCGGATAAAAATCAAGAACACTGTCATTAGCAAAAAGATATATAAGATCACATTTATCCTCCCATTCTTTTATAACTCTTTCCATAAGTGCTCTACATAACCCCTGTCCCCTATACTCTTCATCTGTCATAACTGTTCCAATTTGTACATACCTCTTTTCTTCTCCTAAAATCAAGAAATCAATGATATTTACTGAAACATTAGATACTACATTATCTCCATCTAATAAAGAATATGGTATGTATTTGTCTCCCCAATATCCATCTTCATACCATTGCTTAAAATTAAAACCATAAGTTTTTTCTGTTAATGTATTAAAACTATTTCTTAAAATACTGTCATCTTTGTAATTACAAATATACCTATATTTTTTATCATTAATTAATAAAAATTCACTCATTTTTAGTTTTTCCTTTCAAATAAATTTTTATATTATTTTTTCACGCTTATTACCAACATATAATCCATCTTTAATAATTCCAACATATCCAAATCCTAATCTTTCATAATATTCATTTAGCCTAATATTTGAAGCTTGGCAGTCAAGTCTTAGGTATCTTTTATTATTATTTTTTGCAACCAATTCACAATTATTAATTAAAACGGTTCCTGCACAACAAGCATTTACAGAAGTAACTAAATTGTGAATATAGTAAGAAGAATCTTTATCTTCCCAGCGGCTGTCGTATGTATGCAAAGCAACTGCACCTACTATTGTTTTGTTCTTTCTAGCTTTCAAAACATATAACTCTTTTCTTAAAATGCAATTCTCAAAGTATTCACTAGGATAACAGTTAAGATAATCGGTTTTATTCCATTGTTCAATACCCTTCTCATCCATCCATTTAATGCGCAACTTAACCAATGATAAAATATCTCTTATATCACCATACTGAGCTAACTCAAAAATATATTGTTCCATATCTACCCCTTTATCCATAAAATCTCTCCTTTCAAAATTATACTTACTTTAAGAAGTTATTTGATGGACTTAATTTTATCTAAATCTGGACTACAAAGTACTTCAAGATTTTTAAAAATCTTCTCTTCTGACCAATCCCACCATTTTAAATTTAATAAGTAATCAATTAATTCATCATCAAATCTCTTTTTTATAATTTTACATGGATTGCCTCCAGCAATATGGTATGGCGGAACATCTTTTGTTACTACAGAGTTAGCAGCAATAATTGAACCATCTCCAATATGTACGCCAGGCATTACTGTAACATTTTGTCCAATCCATACATCATTATCAACCACAGTATCACCTTTTAGGGGTAAATCTTCAAGAGTTGGCATTGCTTTTTCCCAGCCTCCCCCCATGATATTAAAAGGATAGGTGGTTATAGATTTCATTCTATGATTTGCACCATTCATAACAAATTCTATTCCTTTTGCTATTGCACAAAATTTACCTATAATAAGTTTGTCACCTATAAATTCATAATGATGAGTAACATGTTCTTCAAACTTTTCTGCTCCATTTATATCATCATAATATGTGTAATCTCCAACCTGAATATTAGAATTTTTTATAACATTTTTTATATAACAAACACTATTTATATTTTCATTAGGATAAATACTATTTGGATTTGGGCCAAATTTATTCATATATCTCAACTCCTTAGTAATCAATTTTATTGTTATCTATATATACTTAATAAAGCCTTATATTCTTTATTCAAGTTCTCCACATAATTTCATAAACTAACTGCTTTTGCCTTTCTAAAAAGCCAAATTTATATTATAGTTAATTATTACTTATAGAAATTTTCTTATATTGTGATTTTAAATATTCAATAATATCTGCCTTTTTTAGAGGTGATGAGTGACCTAAAAAGCAGATATCAAATTCTAAATTCTCCAACATATTTATAAAATTTTGTAATTTAGCTAAATCATACTTGTAGTTATTATAAAAATCTATACTGTAAGCATCTCCTATAAATACTACTCGCTCTTCAGGTACATAGACTATAACAGAATCTTCTGAATGAGGTGCAACAACATTTTTTAAAATAACCTTTAATCCTCCTAAATTTATTTCTAAATCATTTTTAAAAACTACATCAGCAGGTGTAACTTTTATATCTTCAAGGTTTTTATATTCTTTACGAATATTCGTATCCGCAAATTCAATATCTTCTCCAGTTAAAAGACGTTGTTTCATTGCTTCGTCTGTCCATTGCCATTTAGACATAATCTTTAATCTTTCATTAGTTATTTCACATGCTATTGTTTTTCCTGTAACTGCATTCATACCATAAGTATGATCCCAATGCCAATGAGTAATAGCTACATAATCAGGTAATCTTAAATTTAATTTTTCTATAGAATTATTGAACTTTTCAACATGATTTTTCGAGTTTCCTGCATCCACCATTAAGGAGTACTTATCTCCTTTAATGTATCCAATTAACGCTCTATCTGCTTCTTTATCATTTTCAAGAAAATAAATTCTATCTGTAACTTTTGTTAAAGTCATAAAATACACCGCCTTTATTAATATAAAATTAAAAGATCCCCACAGATGAACAATATCATCTATGGGGATCTTGTTTATATAAACACCTTTTACTATATTCAAATTTAACTTAATACACAATATATATTTATCCATATTGTGATGATAATATAAATAAACATATATATTTTTTATATGCGTGTACTTATAGTTATTTTATTTTTATATAAAAGAGTTTAATAGATGATATTATTCTTAAAATGCATCATTAACTAAAGCTCCATGATGGAACTTTAAAAGCATTTCAAACTATTTACTTTTATTAATAGTTTAATTAAGAACAACTAAAATCATCTCTCCAACTCTCCTTTTTCTATAACCATAATTTTCTTTAAGTATATAGTTTACTCTTCTTGTTGTCAATAATTTTTTACTTATTAGTATGATTAATGAACAAAGAGTTTATATAGCTTCATTTATGAATTTACCTTATATATTGTCTTATACTATCACCTAATAAATATAAAGACTGATGATTAAATATCAGCAGTCTTTATATTTTATCTTAAACAATTTCTGTTTTTGAATGAGTATCTTCTACATCAAAGCTTATCTCCTGTAAGTTAACAACTTTTGTTTTATGTTTCTTTTTATAGCTAAACCATAAACCAAAGAATATTGGTAATCCTATATAAGATGCTATTATTCCATTCCAGTCAATTTTAGCAGCTTCAAAATAGCTAATACCTTGTCCTAAAATAACTATTATGCATAATACTAGCGCTATTATTGGACCAAGTGGGAATAGCTTTGCTTTATAAACAAGCTTATTCAAATCACGTCCTTGAGCAACATAAGCTTTACGAAAACGATAATGGCATAATGCTATACCAACCCAAGCAATAAAACCTGCAAGCCCTGAAGCTGCAACCAGCCACACATAAACAGTGGTTTCAGCATAAAGCCCTGTTAAGAAACAAGCTGATGCTACTAGAGTAGTTAATGCTAGTGCATTTACTGGAACTCCTCTTGAATTAAGCTTTCCTAACCAGTTAGGTGCTTTTCCTTCTTTAGCCATTGCATACAGCATTCTACTTGAAGCATACATTCCTGAGTTTCCACAGGATATTACTGAAGTTAAAATAACTGCGTTCATTAGTGATGCAGCAGCTGCAATGCCAGCTTTTTCAAATACTAATGTAAATGGACTTGTATTAACCCCAGCATCTGTATAAGGTATTATTGCACTTACAACAAATATTGTTCCTAAATAAAAAACTATGATTCTCCAAAATATTGTATTGATGGCTTTGGGAATAGTTTTTTCAGGATTTTCACTTTCACCAGCAGCTATACCAACAAGTTCTGTACCTTGAAAAGAAAAACCTGCAATTAAAAATACCATAAAAATAGATTTAGCTCCTCCAACAAATGGAGCATCCTTAATAGTAAAGTTTTGGAGTCCTATTGTATGTCCACCTAATATACCTAGAATAGTAGCAGTACCGATTAATAAAAATACAATAACAGTAAATACTTTAATACCTGCAAACCAATATTCTGATTCACCATAAGCTTTTGTAGATAATAAGTTAAGGCTAACTATTAATACAAGGAATAAAACACTCCAAATAATAGCTGGAACATTAGGAAACCAAAATTTCATAATTAGTGCACCTGCCACCATTTCAGCAGCAACTGTAATAGCCCAGTTATACCAGTAATTCCAACCAAGTGCAAATCCAAATGCAGGATCGATGAATCTTGAAGCATAAGTTTCGAAGGAACCTGATACAGGCATAAAGGTTGCCATTTCTCCTAAGCTTGTCATTAGAAAGTAAACCATAACTCCTATGCAAGCATAAGCAGTAAGTGCTCCACCAGGTCCTGCTTGCTTGATAATAGCACCAAGTGCTAGGAATATTCCTGTTCCTATAGCTCCACCCATGGCAATCATATTAAGATGTCTTGCTTGTAAACTTCTTTTAAGATTATGTGAATTAGAATCCTTTTCTTTTGTACTACTCATTTTCCTTCCTCCTTATTGCTTTTGTTTTCCGATAAGCGAATTAACTAAGACGAGCATAAAAAAATACCCTGAGACTCTACCTCAGGGTATTAAAGCATGTATTTAGACTACAAATACATGTTAATTCCACAACGAATGATAGCTCCCCACAAATTATCTTTGTGACAGTCCTGCATATGTTTTATACAAAACCAACAATACAACATTAAAGCCATTAGTTGTATGCTTCGGCGAAATTTCCTTTCAAACTGCTTCACAGTGCTTATCTCCACAATTTTACTCTTAAAGTTCGCTCCTCTACCTCAGTAATTCACTTATGATTATTTAATATACACCATATTTTTAAATAAGTAAACATATTTTTTTAATGATATTTAACACATTACTTTCATCAAATTTTGTGATATTTATGTTGTGGTCTACCTACTTTCCCATATTCTACTAATTTATCTACTTTATTTTCTTTTTCCATATATTCAAGATATCTTCTAACCGTTACTCTCGCTATTCCTAGTTTTTCTGCTAAATATTCTGCT
Source organism: Clostridium sporogenes (assembly GCF_001889325.1). Classification (NCBI taxonomy): domain Bacteria; kingdom Bacillati; phylum Bacillota; class Clostridia; order Eubacteriales; family Clostridiaceae; genus Clostridium; species Clostridium sporogenes. Next base: position 2,035,297 of record NZ_CP013243.1, read on the forward strand.
GTAAAATCCTCATCATTACTTTTTTCTATTTCATTCCATATAGATTTATAAGTGTATTTATTAAGTCCTTTAGCAAAGTCATCTTCATTTTGAGATATATTATAACTACCTATTAACTTATCTAAGTCCTTCTGTTCTATTACATCATTCTTTTTAAATTCATCATATCTACTTTTGAATTGAAGAAGCGATTCCTTAAATCTCTCAAAGTTAAAAGGTTTTATAAGATAATCCACTACTCCACCTCTAAAGGCCTCCTGTATTCGTTCAATAGATTTATCTGCTGTAATTAAAATAACATCTATATCTGTCTCTTCTCCCCTTATCCACTTTAAAAGATCAATACCATTTTCTTTAGGAAGATATACGTCAAGCAATATAAGATCTGGCTTTTTAGCAGTTATAAATTTTTTAGCATCATCAAGGTTAGATACTGCCTTATACAAGACAAATCCTTCTACTCTTTTTAAAAATTTAGAATTTATTTCTCTAACCATAGGATCATCTTCAACTATCATTACTTGAATCAAACTTATCACTCCTTGTCATAGGTATAGTTATATTCCAAAGAACACCATTGTCCACCTCAAGTTTTATTGTACCTTTAGCTTCATCAATTATTTTCTTTACTATATACATTCCATGACCGCGCTGTCCTTCCTTTGTGGAAAATCCTTGATTATATATTTCTTCTCTATATTCTACTGGAATTCCATTACCATTATCCTTAACTATTATATTAAGAAAATTCTTATTTTCCACTATCTTTATATATATTAATCCAGTACCATCATTTTTAACTTCATCTAAAGAGTTCTCTATTAAGTTACCTATAATTGATACGATATCCTCTGCAGTAATATGCTGAGGTAACTTTGTAAGCTTTGAATTCTCATCTATTTTTAATTTGACTCTGGATTCTTCAGCTTTATTATATTTCGATAATAACAATGCTGATATGGAAAGATTTTTTATATTATTAGTTAAAATATTGCTTATATTACTTCTAATCTTAGCCATATCTGAAATAAACTGTAGAGCTTCATCATATTCTTCTAGCTGTATAAGTCCTGAAATAGTATGAAGTTTGTTCATAAATTCATGATTTTGAGCTCTTAAAGACCACGCCATTTTTTTCACACCTGTAAGTTCTTCTGCCATTCTAGTTACTTCTGTTTTATCTCTAAAACTAGCAATAGCTCCTACAATCCTTCCTTTATTCATTATAGGAATTCTATTAGTCATTATGGTTGTATTATTTATTTTCTGCTCTCTTTCAAATTCAGATTCTCCCGTTTGTAATATATTAATCATTCCTGTATTTTGAATAATATTTTCTATATTTTCTCCTATGATCTCATCCTTATCAACTTTATGTTGAAGATTTAATATTTTTAAAGCTGAATTATTTATAAGGGTAATTCTTCCCATATAATCAACTGATACTAATCCTTCATGAATAGTATCCAAAATTCCCATCTTTTCATTGTAAAGATTTGTTATTTCCTCAGGTTCTAGGCCCAACAAAATATTTTTTATATTATTAGACAGTAATATTGCCCCTATCGTTCCTGCCATAAGCCCTCCAAACCCAATTAAAATTATATATAAAATAGCTGTATGCTTAGCCGTTTCAATATTTTCAGTAAGTGTGCCTACGGAAACAAAACCTATCTCTCTTTTGCTTTCTCTATCATATATTGGGGCAAAAGCCCTCATGGATTTCCCTAATGTGCCTGTAGCTTCAGATATATACGTTTCTCCTTTTTTGATTACCTTATACTCATCCCCTCCTTCAAATTTCTTCTTTATCATTTTAGGATTTGGATGAGAATATCTAATTCCTTCATTGTCTGCTACAATTATATACTCAATCTGCTGTAAGTTTTTAAGTTGCATATTAACATAAGGTCCAATCTTTCCATTAGGATCCTTTTTTTCTAAAGCATCTCTGATCTGTGTGGAATGTGCTACCATCTCAGCTACATTCATAATATTAGTTTTAGCTTTATTTTCAATATTTCCAGTCATCCATGAAACAACAAAAGAAATAATTATAGCTATAGAAAGAAAAACCACTGTAATAATTAATAATGTAATTTTCGTTTGTAGCTTCATTGCTTTTCTCATATTCTCACCTTAGCCTTAATATACAAATTTACATTTCACAATTACAAATTTAAAAAACATGAAATCATAAAACACAATAGATACACATATAAAGATTAATATAAAAATAGATATTCTAATCTTATTATATAGTATTTTTTCTGCTATTGTCTTTTATTTTTTCATGTTTAATTCACCATTTGTATACTTATATTAAAAGTTCATGTCACATTCATCTCGATACTGAAGTATTTAGTATTCTGTGCTGGTGGATAAAAATTCAAATAGCTGTTTTATCCTGTAGCGATTTTATTGTTTAACTTTTTCATTTTATTCTTACTAATTCTTCCAAACACATAAGAAACAATGAATGGACACAGTATAGCAGATATTACGCATGCTGCTGCCACTTGTGCAGTAGCTACTGTTGCTACAACAGCTAATGTTGGATCTGCCGCTGCAACAGCAGCTGGTGTTGCTACAGCATTCCCTGCAGTTGATCCTGTTGCTAGCCCAATTATAGGTTCTTCTTTAAATAATTTCAAAAGTACATAAGCTCCTATTCCAGTAAAGGCAGCTATTATTCCTAATAATATTCCAGGGCCTCCAGCTTTTATAATAGTTTCAAGATTCATTCCTGCCCCTAATGGGAAAGAGAAAAATGGAATTAATAACATTTTACTACTTCCAAGGAATTTTCTCATATCTGGATCCAAGTTCCCCAAAATCATTCCTATTACTATTGGAATCATTACTGCTACAAGTACCATAATAGGAACTTGAGCAAGCCCTGATGCTCCTAATGCAACTAATGTAAAGAATGGACCATCTTTTAAAGACAATAAAGCATAAGCACCTACATCAGTTTCATCACCATACTGTGAAGCAAGAGATGCATATAATCCACCATTACAATTTGTTAGTGCTGAAAGAATTGCTAATGGTGATAAACCTAATACTCCAGCAGGGCCAAAAACTTTTCCTACAAATATACCAATACCAGCACCTACTATAAATTTTCCTGTTATTAATATTGCACCTTTCTTTATTGCTTTTGGTGCTAACTTAAAATTAATTTGTGAACCAATTAAAAACATAAAACACGCTAAAATTGTTGATGATGCTTTTGCACTGAATAATGCAGTTGTAAATCCACCAATTTGTAAAAATTGTGGAAAAAATGTATTAACTAATACCCCTAAGAAAAGAGGAACAACCATCATTCCACCTGGAATTTTATCAAGGGTTTTCTTAATTGGAATTTGCATTCTTATACCTCCGTTACTTTAAAATAATTTTTATCCGATGACTACCCGCTCTAATACTCTCATCTTCTTCAAAGTGGGAGTAAAGAGCGGTTACGTCCCTGGATAACGATTTCTAAGCTTTAGTTGGAGTAAAAACTCCCTCTAAAGTCAAGAACTCTGTTTATACTCTAGCTACTCCGCTTTTTCTCGCTGCCTCTTTTATTGCTTTTGCTATATTATCTGCAACAGATCTATCTAATGCATAAGGAATTACATTGTCTTCATTTAAATCTTCATCTTTTATCATAGAAGCTATAGCATATGCTGCTGCTATTTTCATTTCTTCATTAATTTCTTTTGCTCTAACATCCAATGCGCCCTTAAATATTCCTGGGAATGCAAGCACATTGTTAACTTGGTTTGGAAAGTCTGATCTTCCTGTTCCAATTACCTTAGCTCCTGCTTCTTTTGCTAAATCTGGCATTATTTCTGGAGTTGGGTTTGCCATAGCAAATAATATGGAATCCTTATTCATTGTTTTTACCATATCCTTACTTACTATTCCTGGAGCTGAAACCCCTATAAACACATCTGCGCCTATTAATGCATCAGCTAAAGTTCCTTTAATATTCTCTGGATTTGTTACCTTTGAAAGCGCCTTCTTTGCATCATCCACATTTTCTATTCCTTCATAAAGAATACCAACCTTATCACATACAATTAAATTTTTTACTCCTAAAGAAAGTAATAGTTTAGCTATGGCAGTTCCTGCAGCTCCTGCACCATTTACAACCACCTTTACATCTTCTATTTTCTTATTAACTACTTTTAGAGCATTTATTACTCCTGCAAGAACAACTATGGCAGTCCCATGTTGGTCATCATGAAATACAGGGATATCAAGTTCCTTCTTTAACTTCTCTTCTATTTCAAAACATCTTGGTGCTCCAATATCCTCCAAATTAATTCCACCAAATCCTGGAGCTATAAATTTTACAGTCTTTACTATTTCATCAACATCCTTTGTATCTAAACATATTGGGAATGCATCAACATTTGCAAATTCTTTAAATAAAAGAGCTTTTCCTTCCATAACTGGTAATCCGGCCTTAGGCCCTATATCTCCTAATCCTAATACTGCCGTTCCATCTGTAACTACTGCAACCATATTTCCTTTTGAAGTATATTTATAAACATTTTCTTCGTTTTCATGAATCTTTCTACATGGCTCTGCAACTCCGGGAGTATAAGCCAAACTTAAATCATCCCTTGTTTTAACTCCCATCTTTGATTTTATTTCTATTTTTCCTCTATTATCTTCATGCAATTTTAAGCTTTCTTCAAAATAATTCATTCTTATATCATCCTTTCATTTTCTATATCATTTCTGTAACCGTTTGCTTTGAATAAAGCATAACATCAACTTTAAATTATTAAAATATTTTAAACTTTAAAAATATATTATGGTCATAAAAAATACTTTGTTATACCATTAACAACGTTTACATTGTTTCTATTCTTTATTCTCTCTTTGTAAATAACAAAATAAGTGTTAGTTTTTATATTTTTATGCTTAGCTATAAATTTTACTAACCTATTTCTATAAACTAGGGTTGTTAAATAAAAAAATACCCTAAAATTAACTCAGGGTATTAGAAAATGTACACTATTAAATATTATTCTTTAATTAAATCTAATGTTTGCTTTGGATGCAAAAATAACAGTTAGTACATAGACTAACTGTTATTTTTAATATACTTATAATCCCCTGAAAGAGGCTTTTATGATTTTCTCTTCATATTTCTATGCCTATATAAAAAGCTTTTTATTTTTGCTACAAAGATACTTTGATAAATTAGTTACCTGTATCTCCTTTTGTCCCATCTGTTGATGGCTTTTCATCTGTATTTCCAGTTGTTCCTCCACCGGTTGATGGATTTTTATCTCCATCATTAGTTGTTCCACTATTTGATGAATCTCCATCTGTTTTTCCATTTGTTGTTCCGTCTGTTGATGAATTTCCATCCTTATTTCCAGTTGTATCACCAGTTGATGGACTTTTATTCGTATCACCGGTTGACGGTTTCTTATTCGTATTGCCATTTGTTCCATCAGTTGATGGCTTTTTATCTGTATTGTTACTTGAGCCACCTGTTGATGAATTTCCATCTGTATTTTTAGCTTTTCCATCTGTTGATGATTTTACATCTGTACCTTTAGTTGTTTTATCTGTTGACCCTTTTGAATCATTAGATTGTTTTGAAGTCTTAGTCTCTACACTTGGTGTTTTCGTATTAGTATCAGCAGGTTTTCCTTTAAAATAAAATCTTGCTACAACACCAACAATTACAACTAAAGCAACTGATGCAGCGATTATCATTACTTTTTTATTTTTGCCAAGCTTATTGTTTTTATTTGTTATTTCTCTATTTCCTTCGTTTATTGTTTCATCTTTTTTTGTTGCATCAGAAATTATCTCTTTTATATTTTTAGGTATATTAGTAAATATTGAAAATATCCCTTTTCGTTCTTCATGGTTTACTTCTTTAAACTTTTCAGGTGATCTAATTATAACAGCAGGCTTATTATGCACTCCATGCTGATTTTCTACATATACAGTAACTGAAAATTCATCATCCTTACTTAAAAAAGGTATACATACATCTAAAATATTATCTTCTATTGAAGAATCAAATTTTAAGCCCTTTGTTATTTTAGCATCTGTAATTTTTAAGTTGCTTTGTGGGCTTTGTACATGCAAAGTTATCTCATGAATTATTTTACTTGATATATTTCTAACAGTTATAATGTATGCATTAAATTTTTTATTACTTATCTCTATAGGTATACCTTTGCCTATATTACATAGTATTCTAGGTGCTAAATTTCTATAACGATCTAATAGTAACCCAGATATAAATGATATTATTATAGTCACAATTGCAGTTTTAATAACATTTATCATATTAATTCTCGCTTCCTCAATTCTTTTTATAATCCAATTAAATTATAAAGTAGATAAATATCTGTGTCAAACTAAAAAATTACAATCAAATTTTCTATAAATTATAGTAATTTTCTTACATTAAAATTAGACAGAATATTGCCTTTAACAATTTATAATTACATAATATTTAGTAATCTTATACTAAAATTAAGTCCTTGTTGATACCTTATAAGCCATATAATTTTATTATAGCTCAAAATAAAGTTTATTTTCTTTAAACATATAGATTATTTTTAAAAATGTAGTCATGGTTCAAAATAATAAAACCTAATAACAATAAATTCATCTTTTTAAAAATATATTCTTTAAATATAATAAGAGCTACCCCACATAGGCTACCTCTTATTATAATCTTAAATTTTTTGTTTATTTTTTTAAATCTATTTTTCCAATTTCCTTATACATTTCATCATAATTGCCTATGCATATAAATGCTTTATTAATATCTCTATCATACTCTATAAATTTATCATTTTTATTTATCCCCCTCTTTATAGGTATGATAGCCTTATATCTATTATTACTTAAAACATTCATACGTATAATATCATAAGCTTCTTTATCTTTCTTATCCATACTTTTATCATAAATACTTATTCCACCTTCAAATCCAAAAGTATATAATGGAATTCCCTTTGCAGTAAATATGATTTCAAGTTGATCATTTTTTTGACTTATTGAATTAACTGTAACCTTTTTACCTTTACCTATTGAAACATCAATTGGCAATTTAGAATTTAATGGTATATATTGTACATTTTTAAGCTGATTTGGAGAATTTTTTCAACCTTTGATTTTAATATAATAATACTTTTTAATTTACTTTTTTCAATTTACTTATAAAAGAATGTAACATCAGTTGAAAACTTCTTTTCCACTATCCCTCCAATATCTACTTGTTCATACTCATTTCCTTTTGAATCCATTATTATATAGTCATATTTATCTGGTTCATATTTTTTAAATTCTGTTAATAGTGATAAATATGTTGGTGAACTTGATAGCTTTACTACTTTCATTGAATTAAAACCATCTCTTATATTTTTATTTACTCCAAAAATATCAACTTTATTCTTTAAGTTTTGTTTTATTAGCGGAATTTTAAAATTCCAGCTTTCCTTTGAATTATCATCTTGAATAAAATTAATATTAAAATCAAATTTATCTGGAATTGTATCTCCACCAGTTACTGCAAATACTTCTGTAATTGTAGTCTTTTTATCATCAGAATTTAATGGAATTTGTGCACTAGCTTCATAACTTTTGCCATTTACTTTTACATTTGATCTTAAGTTATTTAGATAATCTTTATTTTTTAATTTTTTATCTAAACTAACTTCATAAATTACATAAAAAGCTGCTTCATCATATGCTATTTCCTTTACTGTTATAGTAATTCCTTTACGAGAAAGTCCTTTATTTATCTCAACTGACACATTATTTAATTTAGATAAATTTTTAAATTCATCTCCATCTTCACTAGATTCTATCTTATTAAATAAAGATTTATTACCTGCAAGTTTATTAATAATTGGTATTTCAGCTGCTAAAGTTGGAAAAGTACTAACAAAACCAGTTAAAAAAATTAAAACTAATATTACTGCTATACTTATTCTTTTTATGATAATTTTCTTACCATTAGTACTATTAGATGGTAAATTATCTAAAACTTCCTCCACTCCTGCTGATATTTTAGGCGGAACTTTTATATCTTCACTATTTTTTATAAGTTCTTTTAACTCCTTTTCAAAATTATTTTCCATATTAAAACACGCTCCTTATATTATCACTTAAATATTCTTTTAAATATCCCCTAGCTCTAGATAATCTTGATTTTATAGTTCCTTCTGGAATATCCAAAACTTTACTTATATTTTTTAAGGACATATCCTCATAATAGTAAAGGATTATAAGTATTTTAAGTTGATAATCAAGTTTATTCACCGCATCTTTTATATCAATTTCTCTGAAGCATTCTTCTTCATAGGACTTATTTATATACTCTTCATATACAACAATTTTTCTTTTTTTATTAATAATTGATGTACAACTATTAATAAGGATTTTTATTAACCATGTTTTAAAGTACTCAGGCTCTCTTAAATTTTTTATACTCTTAAAAGCCTTAAGTATAGCATCTTGTATCCCATCTAAAGCATCATCATCATTTTTTAACATAGCGATAGATACTCTATACAAATCTTTTTCATAAATCTTTATGAGCTTACTAAATGCTGCTTTATCACCTTTCTTCGCTAACCTACCCAACTCTATTAAGCCTACATGTTCCATTTTAACCTCCATATTACAATATACCTATATTTTACATTCATCTATTAGATAAGTTGAGGTCACTTTTGGTTCTCTGATAAACAAAATAATGGAATAGCATTCTGCTATTCCATACTAATTTCCCATATACAATTATATATTAACAAAATTGTCGAGGTTTTCATGGTAAAGGCGAAGTGTAACCTTTGAAATCCTCTACCCCATTTTAAACTACTATAATTAATTATCATATTTAGCTAAAAACTCTCGAGTTTCTTTTCCAATCTCTTTTGATTTTGTATAATATATATAATGCCGTCCTTCTAAAACACAATAACTAAATTTAGTATATTCTTTAAATTCACTTATATTTTTATTATTTTTTTAAGCATTATTATCACCTTCTTCATAAACCATATTTACATAATTATTACTAATGAAAATATAGAATAAGACCATTGTTACTGAATATAATCCTAAAGAAATTATTATCTGAAGATTAAAAGAAAAATTCATTACTTGTTCTAACATCTTCATAGCAATGATGCTGTGTAATATTGCTACACTACAAGGTAAAATAAATGAGATTGCAACTTGCACATATACGGATTTTTTTATTTCTTCTTTACTCATTCCTACTTTCTTCAATGTTATGTACTGCTCTTTATCCATAAATGCATCTTTTAATATTTTAAAATATATTGTACTAAAGGTTGAAAGTATAAATATTATAGACATTACCATCCCAAGGAAATGAAATATTTCCATTGCATAATAATCCCATGTATATTCACTAATAGCTGGGTATACCTTGCCTTGATGTATGACTTTTTTTATATCTGAAATTAATTGTTTTGAATCTACCTTCTTGCTTATTTTAACACAATTTAATGATATCTCATTAAAACCTTTCTTTACTTTTTCATATTCACTATCTTCTAATACATATATATTTTTTGTTCCTAATTTATCTATAATTCCAATAAATGGAACTTCTTCTTGTGTTTTTATAACAAACTCTCTATCATTTATTTCTATTTCTTTTTTAACAACATTAAATGGAGATGATAATGTTGTTGCACTTGCTATAAAAACAGCTTCTTTTCCTTTTAGTTCAATATTATCTTTTACTTTATAATGTAAAAATTCTAAGTTCTTTTTTAATACTGAATAACTGGTTATTATGGCTTCATGATTGTAATCTACTTTTCTAGAGTAGTTTTTATACTTAACCTTTCCTAAGGAAAATCTATTTTCATTAATCCCAATCAACTGATGATTAGATTGTTTAATTATCTCTACTGCTTTTTTCTTTGATTTTTCATCATCACTTTCATAACTAAAACTATATGGAGATTGTCTAATAGATTCTCTTTTTGCAACTTCATTAAAAGATAAGCTTGCTCCAAAAGCTGTTATCGCTGCTGCACATAATATTGCAGTCATAGCTAAATTTCGATAATTTCCCTTTAATCTAAAATACACATTAGAAATGCTTACTAACATAAAATTTTTGTATACTAGCTTTTTATTTTTAATTACCTTATTAAGAACTATGGACATGAAGCTTCCAAAGAAAAAATAAGTTCCAGCTGAAACACATACTAGCGCTGTCACAGATGAAATCATCAAATCTAACTCCCAGCTTTTAATCATAACGCCAACTATGTATCCAGTTAAAATTAATAACACCCCTAAAATTCCTTTAAAATATCTTAGCTTTGGAAGATCTTCTTTTTTCTTTGCAGCATTAATCATATCTATAAGTTTACTTTTCTTTATTACTCTATATTTTCTATAACCTATTACTACGAAAATACATGAGAATACTAAAATAACTGTAAGGATAGAATCTAATGAGATTTTGAAAGGTATTTCTACATTTAAAAAGATTGATTTTCCTAAAAGCATAAAAAATAATTTAGATAATATTATTCCAAATGCAAGTCCACTAAATATGGAAACAACTCCAAGAAATAAACTTTCTATTGCAAATACTTGTCCGATTTTTGATTGAGTAACTCCCATTAACATATATAAGGCAGTCTCTTTTTGCCTATTTAATAGGGAAAACTTATCTGCATTAAATATAAAATATATTACTGTACATACTAAGATAAAACCACAGGAAATACTTGCTACACTTGCTGCCTGAAATCTTTCGCTTACAGAAATAAATGCTTCATTATTTTCTATTGCTAAAAAGTTATAAAAAGCTGCAACAGAAGCAATTGTAATAAGCAAATAAAGTTTATATATCTTTATATTATCCTTAAAAAGCTTAAATGATAGTTTAAATGAGTTCATCGCTTTCTCCTCCCACCACTGCTATCATATTAAGAATCTTTTTAAACATCTCACTTTTATTCCCGCTGCTATATAACTCGCCACTTATACTCCCGTCCTTTAAAAACATTATTCTATCTGCATAACTTGCAGCCCTGGCATCATGAGTTACCATAACAATTATGGTATTATAATTTTTATTAATATTTGTAAAGCACTCAAGAACTTCTACAGATGATTTAGAATCTAAAGCACCAGTTGGCTCATCTGCAAAAATTACCTTTGGAGATGTAATTAATGCTCTACAAATTGCTGCTCTTTGCTTTTGTCCTCCCGATAATTGATAAGGATATTTATCTAGATGTTTTTCTATACCTAAAAGCTTTGTTAGATTATTGATTCTTTCCAGTATTATCTCTATCTTTTCACTGTTTAATGTCAGCGGTAATGCAATATTATCTCTTATTGTCATACTATCTAACAAATTAAAATCTTGAAAAACAAAACCTATTACATCCCTTCTAAATCTAGCTAATTCATCTTCTTTTAGACTATTTACATCTTTACTATCAATTATAATCTTTCCAGAAGTTGCTTTATCTATTGCTGACATGATATTTAAAAGGGTTGTCTTTCCTGACCCTGAAGGACCCATTATACTAATAAATTCTCCCTTATTAATCTCTAAATCTATTCCCTTTAATACCTTATGTTTATTAGTTAACCTTCCATAATCCTTAATTAATTTTGATACCTCTACTATTTTTTTCATAAATTATCACCTCATATCTATAGTATAATTTGCACCTAAACATTCTTCCATCTATCTAGGTTACAAATTAGATTCTATTGTGACATTGATGTAACATTGAAGTAATCTGCTAACTTATAAAAACTTAAAATAAATTCAGTGTATTCTCTCTCTTCACTTTCTACCTTTAAATCTATATTCAAGTTATTACACATCTTTTTCGCATAATATAAACCAATACCAGTTGATTTAGTTCTTGTCCTTCCATTTTTTCCAGTGAATCCTTTGTTGAATATTCTGCTTATATCTTCCTTTGGAATACCAATTCCATTATCTTTAATGTGCAGATAACAAGCTTTACTATCCTCTTCGCTAAAGATATATAGTTCTCCATTTTCATTAGTGTACTTGCTGCTGTTATTAATAATTTGAGAAAGTATATAGTAAATCCATTTTCTATCGCTTATTATGTTAAAACTTTCAACTTCTAATATTATTTCAATGTTTTTATTTATGAAAAACTCTGCGCTTTCTTTTATTGCCTTTTTAATTTCATCTTTTACTGATACCTGCTCACTTTTTATGTCTAAATTATAATTGTTTGCCCTTGTAACATATAGAACTTGATTTACACTAAACTCCATTTGTTTTATTTCATAGATTATTTTTTCAGATTTCTCCTCTTCAAAGTTTTCTAATAATAGATAAATAACAGCAATATTAATTTTAATATCATGAACCCATTTTGTAATATAATCTTCAAAACTATTTATATTATTTTTTAAGCTTTTTTCCATCTTTAAATGCTCCAGCTTTTGTTTTTCCAGCATATTTGAAAATACATTTAAATGAAAATCCTTTATTTTATTATCTAATTTCTCGCTGCATTTTAAAATATTGCTGTATTTATTCTTTTCTTTTATGAAGCCATAGATAAAAGCTATAAGTATTGTTAATAAAATAAGTACATCCATATACATAATATCTTGGAAACTTTTATTTATAGTACTGCTACTATATAATATAGAATTAAGAATTATAAAAATTATTGAATTGCTTATTAACCATATTTTATTAATCTTAATATAATCCATTATCTTCATCGATACTTTTCTCTCCTTTAAAAAAGCCAACTATTTAGAATTTTCATCTAAACAATTGACTTAATATCATAATATCATATATCCGATACCTTTTTTGGTTACTATTAAATTCTTTATTCCAAATTTATCTAATCTGTTTCTTAGCCTATTAATATTAACAGTTAAAGTATTTTCATTAACATATATATCATCATTCCAAAGCTTTCTCATTAGCTTACTTCTAGAAACCCCTTTTCCCTTATTCTCTATAAGAGTTTTTAAAAGCAACATTTCATTTTTGGTAAGCTCTAAGGATCTTTCATTATATAAAAGGGTCGAATTATCTAAATTTAATAATAAATCGTCACATTTTAATACTTTTGCGTCTTCATTTTTATACTCATATGTCCTTCTTATAATAGCTTGTAATTTTGCAATTAACACCTCTGAATTAAATGGCTTTTGTATGAAATCATCTCCACCATTATTCATTGCCATTACTATTTCCATATTACTATCCCTTGAAGATACAAATATTATTGGTGTTTTAGATATCTGTCTTATCTCTTTACACCAATAAAATCCATCACAAACTGGAAGATTAATATCCATAAGGACAACATCAGGTTCACATCTTAAAAAGCACTCTATTATTTTTTCAAAATCTTCACAAACATTTACTTCAAATTCCCATTTATTTAGAAGATTACTTAGCATTTCGCACATGCCTTTATCATCTTCAATTATTAATAATTTATATGTATTACTCATTTTAATGCCCTAACCTATACTAATTTATTCATTTACGTATTTTGTTATTTTCTTAAGATATCGTTAATTATATCATTTTGGGGTACAAAACAAAAGATAGTTATATTGTAGTAGATAAATACAAAAATACCCCGAAATTGCCATTTCGAGGTACTGAGTCCTATGTTGGAATGCATACATGTATGATAATTTTTTAAACAATAATAATATTTACGCAAATTATCTTTGTGATAATCTTGTATATAGTTGATCTTAATTAGTGGTGGCTCTCCTCGGCAGCTTCTGCATCTGCTTTAGTTACATGAACTGTACCATGTGGATGTTGAGGCGGTGCATATATAGAATATACTTTAAGTGGTTTATTGCCCGTATTGATAATATTGTGCCATGTACCAGCTGGTATCATGATTGCAAAATCATCATAGGCTTTTGCTCTAAAATTCAACCTATCCTTACTACTTCCCATTTTAACAAGTCCTTGACCTTCTTCAACACGTATAAACTGATCAACATTAGGATGAATTTCTAATCCTATATCATCACCAACATTAATGCTCATCAATGTAACTTGTAGGTGCTTTCCTGTCCATAAAGCGGTTCGAAAAGTATCATTTCTCTTAGTAGCTTCATTGATGTTAACTACGAATGGTTGTGGCCCATAATCTTTTAGCTCAATTGGCCTATTGCTATTTACTGATTGTGGAGAACCAAATCTTGAACCATACTCGAATTCATCAGTAAAAGGAATATACCTGTTATTACGATGCATGGAAAAATCTGAATCATTATAACTTGGTGTGTTAACGAAGCAAGGACATGAATAAGTACCATAAGGACTATACATGTCATATGAGTTATACATTGGTATGCTAGCACAATAAGGACATGAATACATCATATAAGTATTATACATATTTTTCTCTCCCTTTATAATCTTATAAAATTATAATATGTTCTAAATTCTGGAAATGTGCTTGTATTCATTATAGCTATACTCCTATTTTCAACAATACATAGTAGAAAAAACACAAAAATAGCAATGATATACATCTATTTACAAATACTAAAATAAAAATACTAAAAGTGATAGTATGACTAATGAACAAAATCTTATATAGTTAGAATTGTATAGCATCATGCCTTTAAAACTTCCCAATAATCCGTTCCCTTCTCCATATATAATCATAAGTTCAACTACCATAGACTTATTAGTATAGGTAAAAGCTGTGACTAAAGCATGTTCCAAATGATATTATTAAAATCCATGATCAGAAGGATCCTTTTTTTTCAAACTGCAAAAAAGTATGCTTGAAACTGATTTAAAATTCACTTTCAAGCATACCTCTTATTACAAATTTTTTTAGAAGGTTACAGAATGATAATTTTTAGAAATACTTAGTATTTACCATCTCATATTTTACAGATATATTTTTTAAATTATTACCTTTGTACCATCAAATTTTGTGAAGGAAAAACCATGAAATTCTTCATTGTAGGTGTTTCTATAATCCTGAAGTAATCCTATTGCTACAGCTTCTCCGAGTTTCATGCCCTCTAAACAGTCTGAACGCCAGTGAACACCCGCAAAATCTCGTCCAAGTGCAATATTGGCAGCAAGCTTATTTAATTCTCCCCCTACTTTTAGATCACCCTCAAGATATGGTTGTAACTCAAGTCCGTCGGCACTAGCTACTACTGGATTAGGAATAATATAATCCTCATTGAAAAACGCTTTTAGAATAGTTACTCCCGCTCCAATATGGGTTGCATGGGCAGCAGGATATGCCGGATGAGTTGGGCATCCTTCAGTGTAAGCCATAGGTAGAAGATAGGTTCCATATTTTTTGAATACTATATCTAATACCTTTGAATCTAATAGTTCTGGATTAATAGGATACTTTGTGGCGCCTGTTTTAAGATTTTGTACGCATCCCCCAAACTCTTCGGGCCTTAATCTTCGATGCACCAAAAACTTTTGGAACCATGCCGCTTCAATGGCCATCCTAGATGCACGAGTCGCAAAATCTAAAACATGTGGAGCACCAAAGGTAGCAAATCCATCCTGGGTTTTTGAGAATAAATAGGGATTACTTAAAGATAGAGCTTCCTGTCCAAAGCCTAGTAATATAGAACAAGCCGTTAGTTCTGCCTGAATACTAGTGTCTTTATGAACATATTCGCCGAGGTCTCTACCATTACTAATATATCGTGGCACTGGGTCAAGTTTTAATATTGAAGATGGTGCCTGTCCATTCTGTATATTAAGCCATTCATTATATGAAGTCATATAATCGATTTTTTCTACAGGTACAATATATTTCTGTGTTATAGTTTTTGCCCCAAAGGGAATATCCTTTAGGAGGAACTGTGAAACATAGGGTCCTTCCAAAGTGTCAGGTACATTACTACGGAAGAGTGTTTCCGTGGTGACTTTACCTTTGCACTTAGGGCCATCATAAGCTGAAAGCTTCGATAAATCTTCAGCCGCAGCCTTAGTTTTAGGACTGATATCATAATCTACAAAAGGGATATCACGAGTTAAAGCCATCCAATAGTCCTCAGCCATTTCACTTGCTTCTATGGCACTGGAAAAGCTCGGAGCCGGTGCTATAGTAAGATGATGAGAATCGGGTCCTACCATCTCATACGCATAGGCAGCCTGAGGGTCACTGAATTTTCTAGTTCCTCCTAGTGGTATCAACTCAAATCTTTCTGGATTTCCAGTGGTTAATGCGCTTATCAAAATGTTGTAGGCCTCTAAATTTACCTCTCCTAACAAATTATGAGGTAAAGCCTTTGTATAATTTCCAATCTTATTTACATATAAAATTTCATCGTCATTGCATCTTTGACCTTGAAGAATCAAATCCTTCTGAAATGAAGCAGATTGAATTCGCTTTTCAAAGGCCTCACTGCGCCTCTGTTCAGGTGTCAAAGGTCCAATCTCACACTGATTTATTATTGTATTATATTTAGGACATGAAGGTTTAGTAATGCAAACCTTATCTTCGTTTTCATATTTTTCTATATTTTTATCTTGCTTTTCTTCCACCTTAATCACTCCTATTATTTAATCAAAACTTTATTATATTCAAATTTAAATATACTATCTAAATCAATTCTTCAGTATATTATATGTATGGAGTGATTAAGTTTCTATTCTTAATCTCAAATGTTATATAATTTAATCACTATAGTTTTAATTAATATGTAACCTAAAAAAATCCACGACATTTCTGTCGTAGATTTTTGGGTGGAGGTGAAGCATGATCTTTAAAACCTACTACTATAAGCAAACATTTAATTGCTTCTTAATCAAAATATCTACATTCTATCTTCACACTAAATATGTTTAATACATACTTCCATAGATTGGTGCTTAGCATAATATTTCTTTTTAAAATTCATATTTTAGTTGTTCAAAGACTTCAGCAATTGAATTGTACTTTCCTGTTGCTTGAGAACTTGCGAAAATATTGCTTGGGCTACTTGCTGGAGAATGCTATATTTGGTATAATTCATCATTTCCTTTGCCATGTCGGCATCCCTAATTCTTGATTCTGCTTCTGTCAAATTAATTATTGTATTTTCTAAATAATTAATCCTATGCTCTAACATATTTGATGATGCTCCTAGACTTGACCTAAAAGATGAAGTTTTATTTATGGCATCATCAAAGACTTTTATAGCTGCTGACGCTTTTTCTGGAGTAGAAACATCCACCCCATAATTATCCTTATCCCCTTTTATACCTAAAGCTGCAGAATTCATGTTTCGAAATTTCACTCCAAAAGATTGACCTTCATTAGCACCAATTTGAAGCTTTACTTCTCCTTGATCTACTGCATTAGCATTTAAAACCTTAATGGTGTTAAATTCCGTACCCTTTGCAATATCATCAATTCCTTTTGTCAACTCGTTAATTTCATCTTGAATATTCTTTAAATCTTCCGGAGAATTTGTACCATTAGCCGCTTGTACTGCTAATTCTCTCATTCTTTGAAGCATAGATTGAATTTCATTAACTCCGCCTTCTGCAACTTGTATCATAGAAATACCATCTTGAGCATTCCTTGATGCCATTTCTAAACCTCTTATCTGTGCTCTCATCTTTTCTGATATTGCAAGTCCTGCTGGATCATCAGCTGCCCTATTAATTCTCATACCGGAAGCAAGCCTTTCCATGGCTTTTCCAGCTAAAGAGCCATTTATCATAATATTTCTATATGCAATCATAGCATTCACATTATGATTAATTATCATAACAATATCCCCTCTCATGATATTACACACTGCATATTCACATATAGTAACTATTTTTATTATATCATAATGTTTACATTTATCCCATAATACATATAAAAATCTTAAAATGGTGCTTAACGCTAGAAAAACCTTAAATTTCTTTAAATTCTTACCTGTTTGAAAACTTGTAAAATACTTTTCTAAATCAATCTGCTGTTATTGTTTCATAATAGGACTCATATGCCTTATTTAGTACTTCCCATGCGATTTCAATATCTTTTTCCTCTGTCCTCCAATTGCTTATAGCTGCCCTTATTCCTTCTATTCCTTTATATACTGTTTGGGAAAGTCGCTATTTCATTAATATCTTTTAGAAAATCAAAGGCGCTAATTGTTACTTTTTCTAATAGCATGTCGATATTCTCTAAATCATTCTTTAAATTTATATCCATAGATATACTCCTTTCATAGTTTTCTTTGTAACTTAATATTGTTATATTGTAATATATCATATTATATATGCTCAATATGTACAGCAAGCAATAAATTTAGTTACCAGAACCTTTATTGGTTAAGGTGTGATATTGTAGTTATAGAAGCTCCACCATATACAGCTGCTATTGACGTTTACCGCTGGCAGGGAGCTACTATTTTATCTGTTCCTGTTGATAAAGATGGAATGCGAATAGAATTACTTTTAAATCTTTGTGATACTTATTCTCCAAGATTAATTTATACTATACCGACCTATCATAACCCAACCGGAACTGTTATGAGTATGCCTAAAAGTCCTTTTATTTATAAATGAAAAGCCGTATGAGGAAAGACAATCTAAAATTCATTCTAGAATATATCTTAACCATGCAGCTTAATTATTTACATTTTCTATAATTTTTGTATTTTAGGCGGTTTATTTGCCATGCAAAAAGTTAAGTAAAATATTTTTTAATATTTTACTTAACTTTGATTAGCTGATCTTATTTTTATACTTAGTGGCTTAAATATCTAAACTCTATACTAGTTAAAAGTAATGCACCAGCATAGTCATTATTAACTGCAATACGAGCAACGCTCAACAATGCAAAATCTTCAGCTTTAATAATATCGTCTAAGTCGAACTCTAACACATAATGATTATATTGAAAATTTCCCGGTGAGTTTTGAATTGGAATATTGCCACTATTATTAACCATTATATTAGCTGCATTTACTACACCATTAGCTCTAGTGAATAATGATGAAAGTCTAATTGCAAACATATCTCCAGTTGGTGTATTTGAATTATCAGTTAATAAATGAACAAATACTTTAGCTTTTCCACATTTATTACGAGCATCTTTTGGTACACTAAAAGTTAATGGATATTCATCTGTATCACCTTGAGGTAAAAGCCATCCTAATATTCTAATATTAGAATCAGCGGTTCCAATTGGTACAGTATCAGGTATACTCTCAGTACCGTCATTCATGCTTCCTGCATTGAATATTAATGACTTAAATTCTTGTGATTCTTCATTTAAACAACAGTAATTTGACATATTGAGTTACCTCTTTATTTCTTTTAAAATTCCTTCATTTATAATATATTACACATTTAACATTTATGTTACTAACCCATTAGATTTTTAATATTTTTTCTAGATAGCACAGTATAAATAAACTCCAATCTTTACTATTAATAATTGTAAGCGTAAAAGAATCTTAGAGTATAAAATTTTTAGATCTGTTAACATTACCTTTATGAATCTTCAAGGTAACAATACTAAATACAAAAGGTAGACCAAAAAAGTACTCTGACCAGC
Organism: Clostridium sporogenes; assembly: GCF_001889325.1. NCBI lineage: Bacteria > Bacillati > Bacillota > Clostridia > Eubacteriales > Clostridiaceae > Clostridium > Clostridium sporogenes. Next base: position 2,054,868 of record NZ_CP013243.1, read on the forward strand.
AAATAGTTGTATGTATGCTATATGGTGTAAAGAATAGTATTTTTAGTCTAAGAGAACTTGAATATAAATAAAACAAGATCCTATATTTCCAGCTATCGTAAATTTAAAGGAAGTTCCGGACTATTCAACTTTTTCAACTATATGTGTAGCTATTATTTTCTTTAATGAAGTTATTTTATCTGTACCCGGAGAACCATTTACAGAAAATACACTTCCTAGCTCTGGGTCCTTTGAATAGGTAAAACCCACCACAAATCTGTGGTGGGTTTCTTATTGGTGGAGGCGAAACATGGTTGGTGAAATCCACTATAAAGAGTTAAACTTTGGTCATTGAAAGTTGGATATACTTCTGCTCCTGTGAATGCAAATTTTCTACATTATCTACTAAACCTATTTTATTGTGTGTATTATCTATAATTTCTTTTTTTGGCTGGACGAATACTCTGTTCAAAGTGAAATATATTTTCCGAATCATATTTGCTTTTAATTCGCATAAGCTCATGATAATTGGTACCATAATATGCACATGGCCAGTTTTTAATAAAGATATCAGGCCAATTGACGTAGGTTCCATTCACATATTTTAACATGGCTCGTCTGAGCCTTTCTACCCAAACGATGTTCGGATTTTTTTCATTATCAACTTTCCAGTTTGTTATATATTGCATGATATAGCTTGCTTTACGATGAAAATAGGCCGTTTCATCTGGAGGAATCTCCCTGACTGCTCCTCCCAAGCTCTGAAATTGAATGGAGTTATCTTTGTTTGGTGAAATCTCCATATAACAAAGTAGGGTGTCGATCGCCTCATCAGGTAACCTATGGTACACAAAAGCCCCAGTATTTTTGAACTTATGAGGGCCTGGCCCATCATCAAACTTTATTACTGCTTCAATATAAGGTATTGTTTGAACTTCAATCTGAATAGGATTGCCCACAGAAGTTAATGGTTTTAGTAAGCATCTCAGCTGGTCTTCATGGCCCAAAAATTCGCCGGATGAAGAAATATGACCATCCTTTTTAGTGAATATCTCTAGAATTGATGTCAATCGTTCATCAACAAATGGCGCCCAATCCTGCCATGTCTTGATGATTTCTCTAGCATCCGACCAATCCCACGTAATATTATAAACTGCAACGTTTGAAATAGGATGAACCTTAAAAATAAATGAAGTTACTATCCCAAAATTTCCACCCCCACCTCCACAGGAAGCCCAAAAAAGATCGGAATTAACGTATCGGTCAGCGTATACTACTTTCCCTCTTGCGTTGACCATCTCAACTGCCATCAAGCTATCACAAAGCATACCCATCTTTCTTGTAAGCATGCCAAATCCGCCTCCCAGTGTAATCCCGGCAATGCCAACTGTTGGGCACGTTCCTCCCGGAATAGTAACACCTTTATCCCATAAAATCTTGTAAATCGGCAGCAAGGTAGCTCCAGCCTCGATAGTTACTTCCATATTCTCTTTCTCAAGAAGTACTTTATTCATTTCGCTTACATCTATAACAATTCCATTATTCAATAGTGAAAAAGCTTCATAACTGTGCCCTCCGCAGCGAGTACGTATTGGAACATAGTTCTTTCTTGCCCATTTAACTGCATTAATTACATCCTGAATCTCTTGGCAAAAAACAATAGCGCAGGGATACTTTGAGAATCTCGTATTATAATCCATTCGAGCATTATCATAACCTGGATCATCCGGGAAAACAATTCTGCCAGTAAGTTTCGTCATTTTACCCCTACCTCCTTATAATCTTTTTTATTCATTATTGTATAATATATGACTTCAATTTTAAGTTTGATAACAATTTTAAAGTCAGTATAAATTATTATAAGCTTCATTCCAATATTTAATATATTGAAATAAAAAATAAAAAATCCACGACAATCACTGTCGTGGATTTCATGGTGGAGGCGAAGCACAACTTTAAAATCCACTATTCCTTAGCGTTGTACTACTATACTATATCCTTTAAAACATGAATCTCCATTCCATCTCTTACTTTAAAACAATTAATAATAGATTTATAAATACGCATCTATTTACAAATACTAAAATAAAAATATTAAATGTGATAATATGACTAATGAACAAAAAAGCTTATATTGCCGGAATTAATGAAATGCTTAAGGCTAAAGAGGAATTTTATAAAGAGTTTATAAGCATAAAATAGGTAAAACCCACCACAAATATGTGATGGGTTTTTTATTGGTGGAGGCGATGCGTATAATGTTAAACTCACAGCAGATATTAATATCAGATTTTAAAGATAATCAAAAGACTAGAATACTTATAACATATCCTAGCCTTATTATATAGATTAAATTCTATTCATCTATATTTTGCAATATCATTTATATGTATCTGTTTCAAATATAATATCCATATCTCTTTGTAAATCTCTAAATATACTCCTTTAGGAATTAAATTGTGCAATATATACTCAAATCTATTTATAAAGACTATGAATATAGGTTTGTTAATTTATCTATAGAAAATTTTTCTGAATCACTTAAATCTATAAAATATGGAAGTTGCCACTTTTGAGTCTTTATAGCTTGATTACTGCTTGGAGTATCCCAAATAGGATAAACTCTCATTGCCATCTTGCCTTTTTCCAAATAAGTTCTCAGTATTTTTTTTTCTAAGAGTATTTTTTTAGGGAAAATGAATTGCCCGAGTTTATTATCCGTAGTACAAGTGATAACTAATAAGTCAGGTGCTGATTCATAGGAAAATGCTTGATTTTGCATATTTTCATCTTTCTCCCAAAAGGAAACAAATTGTCCAACTTTATTAGGAGTAACTTTAGACATTCTGAATCTGATTGTTCTATGGTTCAATTGGAATATACCACCAGCATATTCTGAGTTTTGTTTTTCTTCATGTACATTCTTGATTACAAGATTATTCGGATTATATATTCTATTGTTTAGCTCAGTAATTGTATCATTAAATTTACTCATAAGAAATACTCCTAGTCTTTTTATACTACTTTAATAGTAATCGAACTCTAGTTCCAAATCAATGAAAAATCTTAAGTATTTTTTATTACTCATATTTCTTCTCTTTATTATCCTTATTATACGATAATAGCCATTTACTTATGATACAGTTCATTATTTCTAATTCTATATATAAATAAAATCTCGACAACACATTTCTGTATTGTCGAGGTTTTCATGGTGGAGGCGAATCATTACCTTTAAAATCCACCAATTATATACTTTAAGTGTTCTTTTCTCAAATACATTATCTCTTCACAAAAGAAAATTATGCTCACTTCTAAAAAATTTGATTAACATCAATCTACACTTATTGTCACTAACTCTCCTGAAACTACAACGGCTAAAGGAATTCCTAATATAGGCATTCCCAATACAATTTTTTCTCCAAATAAATCCCTTATTATTCCATAAAAAATACTATATACAGCTTTGATTAAATATTATCTAAAATATACTGTTCACAATATTATAATTTTCCATATTTCTCGCTTAGCCTCTATACAACAACTATCTATTATTCACTTAAACACAAAAATACACCTACAACCGCCATTGTAAGTGCATTAATCTCTTTAACTGAATATTTCTATATATTCTTCATTACTATCTGTTTATTTTACCTACACCATTATATATTAAATCTTCAACATCTCCTACTGATACAAAGTTAGCATCTCCATATATAGTATGTTTTAATACTGATACACAATTTGCAAATTCAACAGTATATTTTGGCTCTTTATTATTTAAAATGCAATAAATAATACCTGCTGTTAATGCATCACCACCACCAACTCTATCAACAATATCATCTATAGTCCTAATTTCAGACGAATATAATTTATTATCTATAAAATAATTGCATTGTAATGTATTAGTTGATGCAGATTTTATATCTCTAAATGAAGAAAAAGTATACTTTATATTAGGATAGTTATTTGAAATATGATTATAGTAATAATTTAACTTTTCATATTTATCATCATATTCACAATTAATCTTTAATATGTTTTCTGCATCAAGTATTCCTGCTGATAAAATATTTACATAGGGTAATATTTCTAAAGTTGCCTCTCTTGCTTCCTCTAACGACCATAATGTAGAACGATAGTTAGAGTCATAACTTACTAAAATATTTTTTCCCATGCAAACTTTTATTATTTCTAATATTATCTTTCTTATCTCTTCTGAAAGAGCTAATGTTATACCTGAAAAATGAAAAATATCTACATCCTTTAAAGCTTCCTCAATATTTATATCCGATAACTTTATATTAGAAAAGCAAGAATTCTTACGATCATATATAACCTTAGAGTTTCTATTACCGCTTCCCATTTCTAAAAAGTATATACCTGTTCTTTCTTCACCTTTAGAAATAAAATTTGTATCTATTCTTTTACTATTTAAATACTCCAAAATAGCTTGCCCTATAGAATTATTAGAAATTTTACTTATAAATCTTGTATCAATGCCAAACTTTGATAATGATATCAGTACATTAGCTTCTCCACCGCCATAATTAACATTAAAGTTATTTGTGTTTGACACAAGCACACCTTTATCAGTAGATAGCCTCATCATTATCTCACCTAAACCAACTACCTTCATATTACAATTATCTCACTTCATTAAATTTTTTCACATATTTTGTACATAATTCTGTTATTTCATCAAACTTTCCATTAACCCCAAGCTTATTTATTTCTCCACCAATTCCAATTACATCTACCCCAGACTTTTTCCATAGTTCTATATTATCAAGATTAACTCCACCTGTAACCATAATACTTGCATAAGGTAATGGACCTTTTACAGAACTTACAAACTCTCTTCCTAAAACGTTTCCTGGGAATACTTTTACAATATCTGCCCCTAACTCATATGCTTTAATTATTTCATTTATAGTCATTACACCTGGCATATAAGGTACTCTATATCTATTACATAATCTTGCAGTTTCTTCACTAAAAGATGGAGAAACTATAAATTTAGCTCCACTTAAAATTGCAATCATTGCAGTTTCAGAGTCTAACACTGTACCTGCCCCTATAACAACATCCTTGTATCTACTATACTTTGCATCTAAATCTTTAATTATATCGCTAGCAAACTTATTAGTATATGTTACTTCTATTATTTTAATATTACCCCTAATGCAAGCTTCTGATATCTTTATTCCCACGTCCTTTGAATTCCCTCTTACAACAGCAACAATACCACAATTCTCTATTTCATTTAAAACTTTCACTTTATTCATAGTATCTATCCTCTCGTTTATTTTATATGAGCCTAAAATAACTAATAGTATTAAATTCTAATTACACCAGAAAATAAATTTATTAGTTTACAAATATATTTCCTAATTACGCTTTATTCTTTTTGTCAATCTTAACAACCATAATATATGATAATGCAAATGAAATACCTAAAGCCATAATCATTCCTAATATTGCAAAAACAAAGTATGGTCCTATATAAGCAGGAATACTAAATACACTTGATAGAACATATCCATATATACGAACCCCAAAAGCTCCTATAAATGCTGAAGCAATTGAACTTCCAATTGTTGCTGCTAAAAATGCTTTCTTGTATTTAGTTAATACTCCAAATAAAGCAGGTTCAGTTATTCCAAAAAGTCCAGAAACAGCTGAAGATACTACTACTGATTTTTCTTGTTTTGTTTTTTCTTTAAAATAAATAGCTGCTGCTGCTCCAGTAATTGCAAGGTTAGCCATTAACATCATTGGCATAAGTATATCATAACCTTGAGTTTCAAAGTTTTGCAGTGCAATTGGTGTCATAGCATGATGCATTCCTGTTAATATAGCAATAGGACGAATTGCTCCAACGATAACACCTGCAAAAATAGGAGAAATACTAAATAATCCACTAACAATTAAAGCTAATCCTTTTCCTAAATAAATTCCTATTGGTCCAATTAACGCTAATGTTAAGAATCCTAAAACAAATAATGTTATTGTTGGTGTAAATACTGTACGCATTACATCTGGAACATATTTATCAACAATCTTATGAATATAACTTAACATCCAAACTGCGAAGATTATAGGAATAACACTTCCTGAGTAATTAAACACAGGTATAGGTATAATGCCTGCAAAACTAAAGGCACTTATTCCTCCAGCCTTAGCCGCATCTACCATTGTAGGGAACATAACAGTTGCTGCTATTGCTACAGCTAAATATTGATTTGCTTTAAACTTCTTTGCAGCAGAAACTGCTAAAAAGAATGGTAAAAAAGTAAATACGCCACTAGCCATCATATCAATTACTTTAACTGTATCACTAGATCCGTTTATAATATTTAATGCAATTAAACCAGATATTAATCCTTTTATCATACCTGCTCCTGCAATGGCAGGTACTATTGGACCAAATACACCAGATACTGTATTCATAAATTTAGTTAGTAAACTATTTTTACCTTCCTCTTCTTTGTTTTCTTTAGGTGCATTACTAAATTCCGTACCTAGTTCAGAAAGTAAAATATTATAATATTTATCTACTGCTGTTCCAATAATGACTTGGAATTGCTCTTTATTAAATGCAGCACCAATAACTCCATCTAAACTTTTTATTGCTTCTTCATCGACTTTTTTTAAATCTTTTAAGTCAAAGCGTAATCTGGTCATACAATGCCAAGCATTATTAATATTATCTTTGCCACCTACACTTTTGATGATTTCTCTTATAACATCTTCTTTTTTCATACTTAATTACTCCTTTCACAAATAACTTTGTTTCCGTTTACACGCTAAATATTATCATAACTTTTTTCAAAATAAAAGTAGTCCAAAATTCACTCACCATTTTATAAACTCCTTATATTTCAATGTATCATAAGTATTTTTATTTAAATTGGACTGCTAAATATGATATTTTCTGCATTTTAAAAATCCAGTTTGACTTTACTACAAAATTAATGATTAAATTTAGTAAGGAACTATTATTTAAGAAAGAAGGTACTAAAATGGAACCAACTATAATTACTGATATTTTGTGTTATATAACAAAACCAGATAGACATAATTTGGTGGTAGTAAAAGTAGAAACAAATAAAGGGGTATATGGGTTAGGATGTGCTACTTTTCAACAAAGACCTAAAGCTGTTAGTTTAATGGTATCTGAATACTTAAAGCCTCTTTTACTAGGTAGAGATGCAAATAATATAGAAGATTTATGGCAAATGATGATGGTAAACTCATATTGGCGTAATGGACCAGTAATAAACAATGCAGTTGCAGGTATTGATATGGCCCTTTGGGATATTAAAGGTAAATTAGCTAATATGCCTCTTTATCAACTTTTTGGAGGCAAATCAAGAGATGCAGTCCCTGCATATACTCATGCTGTAGCAGATAACATAGAAGACTTATATAAAGAAATTGATAAAATACTTGAAAAAGGATATAAACATATAAGATGTCAATTAGGATTTTACGGAGGAAATTCAATAGATTTCCACACAACAGATAATCCCACTCATGGAAGTTATTTTGATCAAGATGACTATATGAATAATACAATCTCTATGTTTGCTGATATAAGAGATAAATATAAAAATAAATTTCACATTCTTCACGATGTTCACGAAAGGCTTTTTCCAAATCAAGCAATTCAATTTACAAAAGATTTAGAGAAGTACAAGCCATATTTTATAGAGGATATTTTACCACCTGATCAAAATGAATGGTTATCTCAGCTTAGAAGTCAAACTTCTACTCCTATAGCTACAGGCGAATTATTTAACAATCCTATGGAATGGAAGTCCTTAATAGCAAATAGACAAATAGATTTCATTCGTTGTCACGTTTCACAAATTGGAGGAATTACTCCTGCTTTAAAACTTGGTGCATTATGTGCTGCTTTTGGTGTACGAATCGCTTGGCATACACCATCTGACATAACACCAATTGGAGTCGCTGTAAATATTCACTTAAATATTCACCTTCATAATGCTGCTATACAAGAAAACATTGAAATCAATCAAACAACTCGAAAGGTATTTTTAGGAATCCCAGAGGCAAAAAATGGCTTCTTCTACCCTATTGATTTACCAGGTATCGGAGTTGATATCTCTGAAACTGAGATAGTAAAATATCCTGTAGAATATCGTCCACATGAATGGACTCAAAGTCGTATTCCAGATGGAACCCTTGTTACTCCATAAATCTAATAGGCTGTCGCAAGACAGCCTAATTACTATAGTTATTATTTTATTTTCAGTCTTTCTTTATGCTTTTCTTTATTAAATGGCAATATGTATGTACAATTGTAGTCTAATGCAATAACTTTACTGAATTCATATATTGTTTCATCATCCAATATACCTTTATTACTAATTTCCATTGCAGAAGTACCCTTTTTACATTGTAATAACTCTGCTTGTTCTTTAGAGATATTAACGGCTTTATAGTTTACTATATAGTAAGAAATTTTATATTTCTTTTGAACATAATTCTGAATTGAGCCCTCAATATCTTCCTTACTTAATTCTTCAAAAAGATAACAGGGAAGTATAGAAGTTTCTATTTGAGTAATTTGGTATTTTACAATTCTAATACGTTGAAATTCCCAAACTAATTCATCTTCCTTTAAACCAAACATTCTCTGAGTTTCTAAGGATGGTTCAATCTTCTTCAAATAAATAGTTTTGGATATAATATCCTCATAAGAATTTTCTGTCATAGAATTATATATCAATGGATTACTATAAATATTATCATTTATGTAAATTCCATCTCCTTGTATAGCATATACAACTCCAATATCAGTTAATCTTTTTAACGCCTCTTGAATAGTGTATCGTGAAACTCCATACTTTTTAGCTAACTCTCTTTGAGTTGGCAATTTATTACCTTCAAACTTTTTTTGATATATCTTCCCTATAATATCCTGAGCTATAAACTCCCTCTTTTTCATTAACCTTATCCTCTTTCTCTACTTCATTTAAATCGCCTTAAAAAACTTTAATTAATATCTTTATTGTACAAAAATAGAACCTATAAAAAAAGACTATTTTTATAGTTGAGCATATTATTGGTTGTATTTTATAAAAGAGATGTAAAAATTTTGAGGTATGATTTATTTATCTGTATAAAGTAAAAATCCACTAATTTTTATTTATTTAATTGTAGAAATTTTAAATAATTTTGCATCAATTTCAAATCCCTTGATTTTTCCTACATGTTGTAATAAATTTACCTTACTCAATAACACTAGACTAACTAGTACATACTTTATACAAAACTGCATCACTATAATTTGTTTTGATTTCCATATACTTATATGTAAAATCTAGATATCCAAGCACTGCAATATTATACACTTTTTCTGAGTCAACCTCATCCCTATGCATTCCTCTAAAAATAGTTGTCCTAAATTTATACTCCCCATTTTTGTTCTACGTATACAGCTTTAGCAAATAATACTCAGGATAAGTTCCATCTTCTCTTGCCTTTTTACTAGTTCGTTTTTCTGCTTCTAACTTTACTTTTCCATAAAAAATATATATGTCTGTTCCATCAGACTCATCAATCCATGTATTCAGACTTTTTCTTCGAATTGCATTAAATATGTTTGTTTTCTCTTTACCATGCTTTGGTACTAACAATGGATTTTCTTCTACTTTTATATTCATTGATCCTTAAACTATGTCATTTACGGCACGGTTCATTCTAAATAATTCTAAACTTATGCATAGGTAAAAACCCTCGACTAAACTAATTAGTCGAGGGTTTCATGGTGGAGGCGAGGGGACATGCTATTCCACTATCTCTAATGGCACTGACTATATCTCGTGCTTAAAACTTATAAGTTTTAAGTACCTTGGCGTGTTATAGAAGCTATATTATAGTTTAAAACTTCTATCCTAGTATTTCTTACTTAAGAAAATTTTATTTCTTAAGGTTAGAAACCTATGAGTCGATACACGGCTGTTGGGTTTCCCCACATACCACTCGGTATTGCCGACGTCTTTACGTTTCGGTTTCACCGATAAAGCCAAGTTTTCACTTATGAATCACTTCATAAGGCGACTCTTTTGAATCGAACCCCTGTCCGAAAGCAGCAACCCCTGGGCATCTCCGAGTGCAGTTTATCCTTTTACATTCCCTCCTCTAAGCGCCGATAAACAGGCTCTTAGATTTAGTAGCTTCATTAATTCCGTTCCTTACTCAAAGCTTTGTAAGGCTCGGTTCCCCACTGTCGACGCCAGACCCTAAGTCGTGGGACTCTTAGGCTGACGAGCTGCAACTATTAGGCAGCTAATGCAAAATTATCGTTTGCAATTATATTTAAGTTCCCAGTTTTTTAACGCAGGTACAGGATCCCTTCGACTCGCTTCCCAGGAGCAACTTGCCCCCGTCGAAACCATTGCGCCCCCATGTTATAAAATTTATATGGGTTTTTGCAACGATATTTAAATATTAAGTTTTTTAGTATCTATAGTTTACAATATGAAAATGTAATTGTCAAATACTCTTATCAGTAAAATTTGTAAATACTTTGAAAGTGAAATTATGAAATACTCCTTTTACATATTAGTGTAACTATTTTTTAATAATATTACTCTGTAAAAAATATTCACAAATCACTTCCGTAAACATATGATATAGTAATATTTTTTAAATTTCAATATATATTTTTTAACTCTTTTAATAAAAAATTCTGAGTTTTTTTATTAAATTTATATTGACATATGACTTTGTATTATTTATAATCTATTTAAAAATATTATTCAAATAGGAATACTAAGTATTAAAAGCTATGAATAGAGAAAGTACGTTAATAGAAACTTTCAGAGAGAAGTCTCCCCTGGCTGAAAGAGACTTTAAGTGAAAATTATCAGAAGTGCCTCTAGGAGCTCTTTTTCGAATTAAGTAGATTTTAGCGTGGACGCCCGTTATAGCGTTAAGGTATGTTTGTACCTGATATTTTTGAGTTATATGCATGTTTTTTATTTGCATATAAACAGAGTGAAACCGCGGAATATAACTTCTGCCTCTGTATTAGAGGTAGGAGTTTTTTTATTTCTCAAAATTTAAATAATAAGCAAATTTATCATTAAAGCTAAGATTTAATATTTATTTAGAAATTAAAATATTTTTCCATTTAAAATATTACGACTATATTATACAAGGGGGATTATAAAATGAAAAAACTTTTTAATAATTTAATTTTTAAACTCATCTTAGGAGTTATTATAGGTATATTAATTGGATCCTATGCTTCTAAACCTACAATAGGTGTAGTAATTACCATAAAATATGTTTTAGGACAGATTATTTTCTTTGCTGTACCTTTAATAATATTAGGTTTTATAACACCATCTATAGCAAAATTAAAACAAAATGCTAGTAAATTTGTAGGTATAACAGTCCTCATAGCATACATTTCTTCTGTGGCAGCAGCATTTTTGTCTATGATGGCCGGTTATGTCTTGATCCCTAAGCTTTCCATAGCTTCTAATCCAGAAGGATTAAAAAAATTACCTGAGTTAGTGTTTAAATTAGATATACCGCCTATAATGAGCGTTATGAGTGCTTTAGCTTTGGCTTTATTACTAGGATTGGCTACTGGATGGACTAATTCTGATCTAATTGAAAAGATACTGGATCAATTCCAGAATATAATTCTAAGCATAGTAAATAAAGTTATTATTCCTATATTGCCATTTTTTATAGCAACAAATTTTGCTGCTTTAGCATATGAAGGTAGTCTAAGTACACAATTACCAATATTCTTAAAGGTTATAATTATAGTTTTAATAGGTCATTTTATTTGGCTTACTGTACTTTATTTAGTTGGAGGAGCTATTTCAAAGGAAAATCCATGGGAAGTATTAAAGCACTATGGACCTGCTTACCTTACAGCAGTTGGAACTATGTCTAGTGCAGCTACTTTACCTGTAGCTTTAAAATCTGCTAAAAAATCAAAGGTTCTTAGAGAAGATATCGTGGATTTTGCTATACCACTATGCTCTAACATCCACTTATGTGGTTCTGTTTTAACAGAAGTATTCTTTGTAATGACAGTTTCTCAAATTCTATATGGAAAATTACCTACTTTCTCAACTATGCTATTATTTATATTATTATTAGGTATATTCGCAATTGGAGCTCCTGGAGTTCCTGGAGGAACAGTAATGGCATCTCTAGGATTAATAATTAGTGTTTTAGCATTTAATGAAGCTGGAACCGCTTTAATTTTAACTATATTTGCCCTTCAAGATAGCTTTGGAACTGCATGTAATGTAACTGGAGACGGGGCCATAGCACTAATGCTTACAGGTATTGCTAAGAAAAAGAATTTATAAACTAAAATATATTTAATTTTAATACCGCTACGATAAAAAATACATTTCATAAACTGATTCATTTTGCTAAGAAGTTCTAAATATGGTTCCATTAAAAATTTTCTACCCGGTCAAGAAGCCTTCCTTGGCTTCACTCCCGGCTCCTCACGTCCTGTGAGGAATTACAAAAATTTTTAATTTTACCATATTAAGAGCTACTAAAGCTTATTCATATGTTTATGAAATGTATTTTTTTATCTTCGCTATATTAAAATTAAATATATTTTAAGGATCCCTAATTTATTTCTAATATCTACTTCTTTCCTTAATTTGTCTGTCCATTTCTCTTTTTGCTGCCTTTTCTAGCATTGCATCTCTCTTATCGTAATTTTTCTTACCTTTAGCTACAGCTAAACTAACTTTTACTCTGCCATGTTTAAGGTACAATGATAAAGGAATTAGGGTATACCCCTGTTGGGTTGTAAAGCCTACTAATTTATATATTTCACTCTTATGAAGCAACAATTTTCTATCTCTTAGTGGATCTTTATTATATATGTTCCCTTGTTCATAGGGACTTATATGCATATTTCTAACAAAAACTTCCCCATTTCTAATCTCAGCATAACTATCTTTTAAGTTTGCTTTTCCTTGTCTTATAGATTTAACCTCTGTTCCTACTAATTCTATACCAGCTTCATAGGTTTCTTCTATAAAATAATCATGCCTTGCTTTTCTATTTTCTGCAAGAGTATTGCTTCCCTTCTTTTTACTCATGAAATCACCGCCTAACGGAATAACTTTTTTAGTTATAATAATACATAGTATATCATCTATATATATTCATTTCAAACATAACTATTATAAATCACTTGAGTTCTTTATTTAAGTATGTTTTATTTTGAAATAAAACATATTAATTCTATAAAAAATATCAATTGTGTTTTTCATAGTTACTGATTTATAATTTATCCTAAGAATAGCTCTTCTGTCTCTTCTAATATATTAAAATTAGTTAAATCATAATGTAGAGGTGTTAAGGTTACATATTTATTTCTTATATAATATACATCTGTGCCCTCATAAATATCCTTATTTATATCTCCCTCTAATTTTAATACTTTATTACCCTCTTCATCTATTTCTTCTGAGAATCTAGTATTAAAAATTTTATTACCTACTTTGCATACCTTTATACCTTTTATTTCTTCTTCACTGCAAAAAGGAATATTTAAATTTAATACTACATCATTTTTTAAGTCATCTTTTTTAACTCTACTTAAAATTTCTAATGTGTATTTAGCAGCTATTTCATAATTTTCTTTTTTATTTTTTATAAATTCAGCAGATACAGCAATAGATGGCACCTTATACATGGATCCTTCTATAGCAGCAGAAACCGTCCCTGAGTATAATATATCATTACCTATATTAAGCCCTTTATTGATTCCAGATATAACTATATCTATATTATTTTGAACTAATTTATCTAAAGCTACTTTTACACAATCTGCTGGAGTACCACTTATACCGTATGCCTCTACATCATAAGGCTTTTTCACCTGTTTTACTATTATGGGTTCATATATGGTTATAGAATGACTTGATGCACTTCTTTGATTTTCAGGCGCTACCATAATAACATTATGATATTTACTTAATAGCTCAGCCAAGGTGTTTATTCCTTCTGCATCTATTCCATCATCGTTAGTCAATAATATATTCATATTTTGCCTCCATTTTATAAATTTCTATTTTTATATTTGAAATTATCTACTTATAATATTAGTATATTTTTATTAATTTTACCATTGAACATGTTCTCTGTCTAATTTAATACTATATAATTTTTCAAATAATTAAGTAATGAGTTTTATATGATGGAAATCATATATTATAGAGTTGTCCATAAAATACATTTTTTTAAAACTTATAAGAGAAACTCAGCATCAATTTTAAACTGAGTTTCTCTTAAATAATTTTTAACCTATAAATTGGTATTATACTTTTCTGTTTCTTCTATAAATTCAGCCTCTTCTTTATCTTCTTCATCATCTTTTATAATATCAAAATATATTTCATGACTAAATAAATCTACTTTTGAAACTTTAATTTTTACTGTATCTCCTAATCTATATATATTTTTGCTAGCTTCTCCAATTAAACTTAATCTTCTTTCATCATATATATAGTAATCATCAGATAATGTACTTATATGAACTAATCCTTCTATTGTATTTGGTAGTTCTACAAACATTCCAAAGTTGGTTACTGAGGATATTATTCCTTCGTATTCTTCTCCTATTCTTTCACTCATATATTCTGCTTTCTTTAGATCATCTACTTCTCTTTCAGCTTCTTGAGCTACTCTTTCCATTTCTGAAGATTGTTTAGAAGCATATTCTACTTCTGTTGTAAGCCTTGTAGCTCTTTTATCATCAATCTGTCCATTTATATATTCTTTTATTATTCTGTGTATGATAAGGTCTGGATATCTTCTTATTGGGGAAGTAAAATGACAGTAATATCTTGCAGCTAGCCCAAAGTGCCCTATACATTCTGGGGAGTATCTTGCTTGTTTTAAAGATCGTAAAAGCAATGTGCTAACTACAGTTTCTTCTTTTTCTCCTTTTACTTTTTCTATAATACTTTGCAATGATTTTGGATGAATATCGTTGTTCCATCTTATAACATATCCTAGATTATGAACAAATTCGTTAAAATGCATTAATTTTTCTTCATCTGGATCTTCGTGTATTCTATATACAAAAGGTAAATTAGACCAGAACATATGCTCTGCTATAGTTTCATTACAAACAAGCATAAATTCCTCTATTATTCTATTTGCTATAGCTCTTTCATAAGGTTTTATATCTATTGGTTTACCCTTTTCATCTAATATTATTTTACATTCCTCAAAATCAAAATCTATAGCTCCTCTTTTTAATCTTCTCTTGTAAAGTATTTTGCAAAGTTCCTCCATAAGTTTGAAATAATCTACTAAATTACTATATTTATTTATAGTTTCCTCATCTTCATCTCTTAGTATTTTAGTTACATCTGTATAAGTCATTCTTTCAGTGCTTTTTATTATACTTTCTACCACTTTATGATCTACTACCTTACCATTTTTATCTATTTCCATAAAACAGCTTAAGGTTAATCTATCAATTTTAGGGTTCAAACTACATATTCCATTAGAAAGTTTTTTAGGCAGCATTGGTATTACTCTATCTATAAGATATACTGAAGTTGCTCTTTTTAAAGCTTCTTTGTCTAGTGGATTTTTCTCTTTTACATAGTGAGATACATCTGCTATATGTACTCCTAAATAATAGTTCCCATTTGATAGTTTTTCTAAAGATATAGCATCATCTAAGTCCTTAGCATCCTCTCCATCTATAGTAACAATAGTTAAATCTCTTAAGTCTTTCCTTCTTTTATACTCTTCTTCTGGAATTGCTTCTGATATATTGTCTGCATAACTTTGTACCTTTGGTGGGAATTCCTCTGGTAATTTATTTTTCTTTATTATGGTTAATATATCTATACCCTTATCTTCTTTATTACCTAATATTTCTATAACTCTTCCTTCAGGATTTCTTCTCTTTTCTGGATAGGTTACAATTTCTGCTATAACTACTTGACCTGTTTTTGCTCCATTTTTATCTCCCTTTGGTATAAATATATCTTGATATATCTTTTTATCATCAGAAACCACAAAACCAAAGTTTTTACTATCTTCGTATATGCCTATGACTGTTTTATTTCCTCTTTCTAATATTCTTATTATTTCACCTTCGCATCTTTTTCCATTAGCTGATTCTTTAGTAATTTTAGCTAATACTCTATCAGTATGCATAGCTCCATTCATACTAGATGCTGGTATAAAAATATCTTCTCTTTCTTCTTCTGGTATAACAAATCCATAACCTTTTTGATGGCCTTGAAGCTTTCCTACAACTAATCCCATTCTGGCTGGTATACCATAGTGTTCCGTTCTTGTTTTAACTATTTGCCCGTCCTTTTCCATCTCCTTTAACATTTTCTCAAAATCTTTGTATTCATGTTTAGTTACTCCAAACACCTGCTTTAATTCTTTTATATTCATAGGTTTATATGCCTGTTCTTCCATAAAAGCTAATATTGTTTCTCTTATATTCATAAAATCCCTCCTACTAATTAAAGGCTTATAACATATATTCTAAGCATTAATCTATTTTTTATAATACAATTAATGATTTTTATATGTTATTTATATCATAGCAAATTTATCCACTAATTAATTAACATTTTTTAAAATTTTTTATAAAAAAATAGCTGTTAATTATTCACATTAAACAGCTAATTAAATCATACTCTTTTAATTTTTATTATTTAGCTAATAAATTTTGTGCTAATACTATGATAGCAAATAATATAGAACATACTACAGTAATCCTTGATAATACTGATTCAGAAGTTCTAGTTCTATTTTTTGAATAAAAAGTTTCTGAACCTCCACCCATAAAACCACTTAATCCATTAGTTTTACTAGGTTGCATTAAAACTACTACTATTAATGTTATTGAAACTATAGTTAATAATATTATTGAAAATGTATGCATTTTATATCCTCCTAATATGTAAAAGATTATATATCTTTACTGTTATAATTTTCCCATTTAATACACAATATACAAAACTATTTTAACACATAATTTACACTAACACAACGACTTAACTTTAATGATTAATTTATATTTTAATTACATATATACTTTTATATTTACATTTTTATAGATTAAAGGACTACCCATACTATGAGCAGTCCATTGTTTTAAAAATTATTATTTATTGATATTGTAGAATGCTTTTAATCCTCTGTATTCTCCCATATCATTAAGTTCTTCTTCTATTCTTAATAATTGATTGTATTTAGCAACTCTTTCTGATCTTGCTGGAGCACCTGTTTTTATTTGTCCTGCATTTACTGCAACAACTAAGTCAGCTATTGTTGTATCTTCAGTTTCTCCTGATCTATGAGATACTACTGCTGTATATCCAGCTCTTTCTGCCATTTCTATAGCATCTAATGTTTCTGTTAATGTTCCTATTTGGTTAAGTTTTATAAGAATTGAGTTTGCAACTCCTAATTTTATTCCTTTTGATAATCTTTCAGTATTTGTAACGAATAAATCGTCTCCTACTAATTGAACTTTGTTTCCTATTTTTTCAGTAAGGATTTTCCAACCATCCCAATCTTCTTCTGCCATACCGTCTTCTATAGAGATTATTGGATATTTTTCTGCTAATTCTACATAGTAGTTTGCCATTTCTTCTGGAGTTAATACTCTTCCTTCTCCTGCTAGGTTGTATTTTCCATCTTCAAATATTTCTGATGAAGCTGGATCTAAAGCTATGAATATATCTTCTCCTGGAGTATATCCAGCTTTTTTTATAGCTTCTATTATAACTACTATAGCTTCTTCATTTGATTTTAAGTTTGGAGCAAATCCACCTTCGTCGCCTACCCCTGTATCATATCCTTGTGCTTTTAATGTTGATTTTAATGCATGATATACTTCTGAACACATTCTTAAAGCTTCGCTGAAAGAAGAAGCTCCTGCTGGCATTATCATGAATTCTTGAAGGTCAACATTGTTGTCCGCATGTTTTCCACCATTTATTATGTTCATCATAGGTACTGGTAAAACTTTTCCATTTACTCCTCCTATGTATTGGTATAAACTCATTCCTAAAGAGTTAGCTGCAGCTTTTGCACAAGCTAAAGATACTCCTAGCATTGCATTTGCACCTAATTTTGCTTTATTGTCTGTTCCATCTAATTCTATCATAGTTTTATCAATAGCTACTTGATCTAAAACATTCATTCCAACAAGTTCATCTGCTATTGTAGTGTTTACATTATCTACAGCTTTTAAAACACCTTTACCTAAGTATTGAGATTTATCTCCATCTCTTAATTCAACTGCTTCAAAAGCTCCTGTAGAAGCTCCTGATGGAACTGCTGCTACTCCTACTGTTCCGTCTTCTAATTCTACTTCTACTTCTACTGTAGGATTGCATCTTGAATCTAAGATTTGTCTTGCATATACATCTACTATTTCAATATAATTTTTCATGTTGGGTCCTCCTTATTTTTAAAAAAAATTATTTTATCTTAAATATAGTTTCTCTATTATTTAATAAGACTATTCCCTGTCATTTCAATAGGTTTAGGAAGGTTCATAACTTGTAGCATTGTTGGTGCTATGTCTGCTAATTTTCCGCCTTCTCTTAGTTCTTTACTATTATTAGATACATACATAAATGGTACTGGATTTGTTGTGTGAGCAGTCATAGGGTTTCCTGTAGAATAGTCTATCATTTCTTCTGAATTTCCATGGTCAGCTGTAATAAATGCAGTCCCATCTTTCTCCAAAATTTTATTAACTATTTTACCTACACACTCATCCACAGTTTCTATAGCTTTCTTTGCTGCTTCAAATACTCCTGTATGACCTACCATATCTGGATTTGCAAAGTTTAATATTACCATATCGTATTTATCTTCATCTAATTTTTCCAAAAGTTTATCTGTAACTTCATATGCATTCATTTCTGGTTGCATATCATAAGTTGCTACCTTTGGTGATGGAACTAAAACTCTATCTTCTCCTTCGTTAGGCTCTTCTACTCCACCGTTAAAGAAGAAAGTAACATGAGCATATTTTTCTGTTTCAGCTATTCTTAATTGCTTTTTACCATTTCTGCTTACATATTCTCCTAAAGTATTGTTTAAATGTTCTGGAGGGAAAGCTACCTCTACATTTTCTAAAGTACTATCATATTCTGTCATAGTAACATAAGTTAAATCTAAGGTTTCTCTCTCAAAACCATCAAAAACTTTATCATTTATAGCTCTTGTAAGTTCTCTAGCTCTATCTGGTCTAAAATTAAAGAATACCACTGAATCTTTATTTTCTATTTTTGCTTTAGGTTTTCCTTCTTTTAATACTACTGCTGGTAAAACAAATTCATCAGTTTTATTGTCTCTATAAGATTTTTCTAAACCTTCTACTGCTGAATTAACTTCTTCACCTTTACCTAATACAATAGCATTATAACAAAGTTGTACCCTTTCCCATCTTTTATCTCTATCCATTGCATAATATCTTCCTGATATTGTAGCTATTTCCCCTACACCAATCTCTTTCATATAGTCTTCTATGTCTTCTATATATTCTTTAGCTGATGATGGTGCTACATCTCTTCCATCTAAGAATGCATGAATATAAACTTTTTTAATATCTTTTTCTTTTGCTAATTTTATTAGTCCCTTTAAATGGCCTATATGCGAATGTACTCCACCTGGTGATAAAAGCCCTAAAAGATGTAGAGTAGAATTATTTTTTCTTGCATTTTCTATAGCTTTATTTAAAGCTACATTTTCAAAAAAATCTCCATCAGAAATAGATTTTGTTATTTTTGTAAGAGCTTGATATACTATTCTTCCTGCGCCTATATTTAAATGTCCTACTTCTGAATTACCCATTTGACCTTCTGGAAGACCTACTTCCATCCCACTGGCACCTAATTGAGTATATGGATATTTTTTTAATATATTATCTAAATTAGGCTTATCGGCTGCTGATACTGCATTGCCATCCACCTTATTTGTTAATCCAAATCCATCTAGTATCATTAAAACTACTGGCTTTTTACTCATTTTTACCTCCAAATCTCATTAAATAAAAATATACAAATGAGAAGTACTAATCTAAAAGAACTCGTAACTTATAGCTTATCACTTTTAGTAATTTACTATAGCTGCAAAATCTTCTGCTTTTAAGCTTGCACCGCCTACTAATGCACCATCAATCTCTTCTTTGGCCATTTGAGCTTTAATAGTGCCAGGCTTAACAGATCCACCGTATTGGATTCTTACTTTATCTGCAACACTCTCACCATACATAGCTTTTACTACAGTTCTTATATATCCTATAGTTTCATTTGCTTGTTCATCTGTAGCAGTTTTTCCTGTTCCTATAGCCCAAATTGGTTCATATGCTATAACTAGTTTTTCTACTTGTTCTTTATTTAATTCCTTTAATCCAACTTTTATTTGTTCTTCTAAAACTTTTTCTGTTATGTTTCCTTCTCTTTGATCTAAGCTTTCTCCACAACAAACTATTGGAATTAAGTTATGTTCAAAGGCTTTTTTTACTTTTTTATTTACAGTTTCATCTGTTTCATTAAAGTATTGTCTTCTTTCACTATGTCCTATAATTACATAATGAACTCCTAGTTCTTCTAACATTTTAGGTGCTATTTCACCTGTATAAGCTCCACTTTCTTCAAAGTGCATGTTTTGAGCACCTACTTTTATATTGCTTCCTTTAACTTCTTCTAATACCGCTGGAAGGCATACATAAGTAGGACATACAACTACATCACATTTTGCATCTTTAACAAGAGGTTTTAATTCTTTAACTAATTCTACTGCTTCTTTTACAGTTTTGTTCATTTTCCAGTTTCCTGCTATTATAGCTGTTCTCATTTTAAATCACGCTCCAATATATTTTATAAATACTACTGTATAACTATTTATTTTCTACTTTTTATTTATCGTTAAGAGCTGCTATTCCTGGTAGCTCTTTTCCTTCTAAGAATTCTAGAGAAGCTCCGCCACCTGTAGAAATATGAGTCATCTTATCTCCAAATCCAAGAATATTTACTGCAGCTGCACTATCTCCTCCGCCTATTATTGTTACAGCATCAGAATCTGCCATGGCCTTAGCTACTTCTATAGTTCCATTTGCAAAGTTTTTAAATTCAAAAACTCCCATAGGTCCATTCCATATTACTGTTTTTGCTGATTTTATAGCATCTGAGTATATTTGGGCTGTTTTAGGTCCTATATCTAATCCCATATATCCCTTGCCAACATTTTGGTCTTCAGTTATAATAGGTGTTGCATCTTTATCAAATCTATCAGCTATTGTAATATCTACTGGTAATAATAAATTTACACCTTTTTCTTTTGCCTTATTTATCATTTCTTTTGCATACTCTACTTTATCTTCTTCCAATAAAGAATCTCCTACAGTATATCCTTGAGATTTTAAGAATGTATATCCCATTCCTCCACCTATTATTAATATATCTACTTTATCTAATAGATTATTTATAACATTTATTTTATCTGAAACCTTAGCTCCACCTAATATTGCTACAAATGGTCTTTCCGGTTTTTCCACTGCATTTCCTAAGAATTTTAATTCCTTTTGTATTAAATATCCACAAGCAGCTTCCTTTAGATAATTTGTAACCCCTACTGTTGAACAATGAGCTCTGTGAGCTGTTCCAAAGGCATCATTTACAAATAAATCCGCAAGAAAGGCTAATTCCTTTGAAAAAGATTCTTCATTTTTAGTTTCTTCTTTTCTATACCTAGTATTTTGTAGTAATACTACATCTCCGTCTTTCATATCTTTTACTGCTGTTTTAGCATTTTCACCAACTACATTATCGTCATCTGCAAATATTACTTCCTTATTTAACATTTCTGATAATCTTTTAGCTACTGGTACTAATGAAAGTTCTTTTTTAGGTTCTCCCTTTGGTTTTCCCATATGGGAACAAAGTATAATTTTAGCACCTTTCTCCATTAAATACTTAATTGTTGGAAGTGCTCCTAATAATCTATTTTCATCTGTTATTTTGCCTTCGTTTAGTGGTACATTAAAGTCGCATCTTACTAATACTTTTTTACCTTTTACATCTATATCTTCTATACTTTTTTTGTTATAATTCATTGACATTCACCTCTTATATAATATTATGGGGTTATTAGTATATACAATTAATTTATTTATGCTATACTATCTTATTCTATTTTAGCTTTATTGCTGTAACAATGTCAATATTTACTATATATTTACAAGAAATTTATTCCTTATAACACTATATTAAATCAATATATTTAACTTAATATTAATAATGTGTAAAAAAGGTTTGGAATTATAGAGAAACCAAACCTTTTTTATAAAAGGAGAACTTTTAATTATTAAATTATATTCTAACTAAAAGTATCCTCTATACTTTTTTATATTAAAGTCTATCAGCTACGAATTTAGTTAAATCTGCTAATCTGTGAGAATAACCATATTCATTGTCATACCATGAAACAACTTTAACTAATCTGTTATCTATTACACTAGTTGATAATGCGTCAACTATTGAAGATCTTTCGTCTCCTCTGTAGTCGATTGATACTAGTGGTTCTTCGCTGTATCCTAATATTCCTTTTAATTCACCTTCAGCTGCTTTTTTAAGTGCTGCATTAATTTCTTCTACAGTTACATCTTTTTTAACTGTGAAAACTAAGTCTGTTAATGAAACTGTTGGAGTTGGTACTCTTACAGCCATTCCATTTAATTTTCCTTTTAATTGTGGTAATACTAAAGCAACCGCTTTAGCTGCTCCTGTAGTTGTTGGTATCATTGATTCTGCCGCTGCTCTTGCTCTTCTTAAATCTTTGTGTGGAGCATCTAGTACTCTTTGATCTCCTGTATATGCATGAATAGTTGTCATTAATCCTGCTTCTATTCCAAAGTTTTCGTCAAGAACTTTAGCAAATGGTGCTAAACAGTTTGTTGTGCAAGATGCATTTGATATTATATTATGGTTTGCTGGGTCATATTCTTCATGGTTAACACCCATAACTATTGTTTTATCTTCATTTTTAGCTGGTGCTGAAATTAAAACTTTTTTAACTGTTCCACCTAAATGAGCATTTGCTTTTTCTCCATCTGTAAATAAACCTGTTGATTCTATTACTATTTCTGCTCCTGTTGAATTCCAGTCTATATTTTTTGGATCTCTTTCTGCAAATATTTTTATTTCATTTCCGTTAACTACTATTGAAGTCTCTTTAGCTTCTACAGTTCCATCAAATTTTCCATATAAACTGTCATATTTTAATAAATGAGCTAGTGTAGCTGGGCTTGTTAAATCATTTATAGCCACCACTTGTAATTCATCTTTATAGTTCTTAACCAAAGCCTTGAACACATTTCTTCCTATTCTTCCAAATCCATTAATAGCAACTTTAACCATTATAAGTACCTCCTAAAATTATAAACATTTTTCTTTTTATATATATTTTTATCTTTTATAAATTAAATTATTTAGTATTATTCATTTTCTAAAATATTAATAATTTCTCTAGCAGCTCCCTCATCTGTTATTAATACACTATTTGTATTTCTAAGTTCTGCTGCCAGTATTGCTTTAGCCTTTTTCTTGCCCCCTGATACTGCTATAAGTTTGTTTGCATTTTTTATGCTTTCTCTTTTTATTCCTATAGTTGGGCTTGAATGTACCACATTACCTTTCATATCAAAGTAATATCCAAAAGCTTCTGCTACAGCTTTTTTTTCTTCTATATATGCTATTTCTTCTGATGCAATTCCTCTTCTAGTGGCCATTACTTCAGCTATTCCTATGCCATGTATTAGTATATTAACTTTGTGTATCATATCTAATACTTCTTTTATTGATTTTTCTTCCATAACAGCTTTTAATGCTGCCTCGCTAAGGTTATCCTGTACATGCATCAATTTATAATTAGCATTAATTTTAGAAGCTAAGTTTGCAACTAAAGTATTAGCTTGTAATTCTACATCTCTTCCTATGCCACCTCTTGCTGGGACTACAACTGCATCCTTTAAGGTATTTATTTTTGGCATATTATCTACAACTTCTTTTACAGTACTACCACCAGTTAATGCTATTATATCTTTATCTTGTACTATATTTTTTAAATAATTAGCTGCAGCTTTTCCCAATTCATTTTTAACTGTTATATCTTCATCTAAATTTCCTGGAACAATTATAACTTCAAATATTTCTAATTTATTTTTAATTGTATTTTCTATTTCTTTTAATCCCTTTACTTCATGTATAAAGGATTTTAACTTATCTATTATTTCTTCCCCTTCTTTTGTTACAGTCATACCTGAAGAATTAATATCTATTAAGCTTTGACTTTTTAGAAAATTAATTTCTGTCCTTACTATTCTTTCACCTATTTCTAAATCATTTGCTAAAACTCTTCTTCCTATAGGCTGTTTATAGTAAATAGTCCTTAATATGTTATATCTTTTTTCTAATAACTTTAACATTTCCGGAACTATCTTTTGCTGCAACTTTAGAATATCTTCCATTGTGAACACTCCTCAGCTTCTATTAAACCCTTGGACTTTTTAAGTCCCTTGTATCTTTTTTATGTCCCACTTATATTATAAGATAATCTTTGCTACTTTTAAAGGGTTTTTTTAAAATTTTTCAAAAATTTTTTTTAATTTCAATATTATTTCTAAAAATTCAAATTTATTTTTCCCCCGAACAGTATTTTTAATTCTATATCTTTAATTTTACATCTTTACATAATTCACCAAATTTAATTTATTCCATTGATAGTATTTATACCATCCTATCTTCTAGCAAAATGATATAGAATTGTAAGGCTTCAGTTATTCAAAATCGTTATACTATCAATGACAATCACTAGATAAACTATTCTAAGCAAACTCCGCCTAAAAATCTAAGAATCACTTAATATTTAAATAAAAAAAGCATGATAATCTATAACTCATGCTTTTAAAAACGCTTTCTACATTTTGAAGATTGTATACCTAGCTCTTCTCTGTATTTAGCCACAGTTCTTCTGGATATTTGTATACCTTTATTATTTAATATATTACATATTATTTGATCAGATATAGGCTTTTTCTTATCTTCTTTATCTATTAATTCTTTTATTTCTTTTTTTATAAATTCTACAGAAATATCTTCTCCTGTACTATTATTAGCAGTAATTCCTGTAGTAAATAAATCTTTTATAAGTATGGTCCCTCTATTGGTATTTATATATTTATCTCTTATAGCTCTACTTATAGTAGACTCATGCATACCTAAACTATCAGCTATCTCCCTTAAAGTCATTGGTTTTAAAAACTCAATTCCAAAATCAAAATAATCCCTTTGTATTTCTAAAATTTTTTCTAATACTCTATAAATTGTAGATTTTCTATTTTCTATACTTTTAATTAAAAAAATAGCACTATTTAATTTTTCTTTTACAAATTCTACTGCATTTTCATCCGTATCATTTAAAACTATCTCTTTATATAAATTATTTACT
This sequence comes from Clostridium sporogenes, assembly GCF_001889325.1. Lineage (NCBI taxonomy): Bacteria > Bacillati > Bacillota > Clostridia > Eubacteriales > Clostridiaceae > Clostridium > Clostridium sporogenes. The sequence goes on from NZ_CP013243.1 coordinate 2,080,395, forward strand.
GTTAACTTAGGTAATAGTTCTTCATTCATAATTATATAGTATTCGTTATCTATTTTTTTTATATATGCATCTGGAACTATGTATTTTACTTCATCACCAGTATAAAATCCTCTTGATGGTTTAGGCTGAAGAGTTTTTATAACATCTCCATATTCCTGGGCCTTTTTTATTGATATACCAAGTTTTTTAGATATAACATTATATCTATTCTCTGCTACTAAAGGAAGATAATTGTCTATAATTTCACATATCTTGCTATTATTTATGGATTTCTTTTTTAATTGTATCTTTAAACATTCTTTTAAATTCCTGGCACCTATGCCATCTGGTTCTAATGACTGTACTATATCTATGGCTTCTTTTATTGGATCTAATGGTACTTTTAATTCCTCAGATATTTCCTCTTCTCCTACAGATAAATATCCTTTATCATCTATGTTTTCTATTATGTATATGCATATGGACTTTATGTATTTGTTTTCATTTAATTCTATAATTTGTTCTTGTAAGTATTCTTTTAATGATTTTTCATTAGATATAAAATTAAAAGGTGAGGTTTCTTCTTCTTTATTGTAGTTACTATAACTACCATATTCATTTCCATTATCCTCTAAATGTTTGATTAATTTTTTATAGTTTATATCCTCTATCCCCTTATCTTCTTTATGAATATTCTGAGAATCTAAAACAGGATTTTCTTGAACTTCCTTCTCAACATATTGTTGTAACTCATAGGTAGACATCTGAAGAAGTTTAATAGATAGCTGCATTTGTTGTGTCATTATTAACTTTTGTTCCTGTGTTAAGGACAATCCAAAATTCATATTCATAAATTCCTACACCCCCCTTTCATTTTAATTATATCATAAAAAAAATTTTACTACATCAGACTTAAGAATTAAAAATACTTATAGCTCTAATATTAATTAGTTTAGCTTTTATATTAGTATATATAAGCCAATATAAAAAGAGCCCATTATTAAATATAAAATGGTCTCTCTTTTACTTATAATTATTTATTTTCTTAATGGGAAATAGCATTCTGGTGTTTCATTATTAATAGTCTTGAATTCATATCCTTTATCTTTATAAAACTTTATTATTTCTGGTAGGGCTTTACAGGTATTTTTTTGCATATAATCACAATGCATAAGTAATATTATAGGTTCATCTTTAACATTACTTTTAGTAGCTTTTTTAAATATATTATTAGGTGACATCTTTGGTTTCATACCATCTTGACAATCTACATTCCAATCATATACTTTAAAATGTTTTTCCTCTAACTCCTTTTTAAATCCTTTATTTAATCTTTTTACACTACCACCTGGAAATCTAATTATATTAGGCCTAGTACCTGTTACTCTATAAATTTCTTCCTGACATTTTAACATCTCATCTATAAAAGCCTGATTATTAGAATATATTTTTTTAAAATCATGAGTATAAGTATGGAGTCCTATACTATGACCTTCATCTTGTGTTCTTTTTACAACCTCTTCTTGATCTTTAATTTGATTTCCTATAAGAAAAAATGTTGCTTTAACATTATATTCATTTAATATATCTAATACTTTGTTAGTGTTTGTACTAGGTCCATCATCAAAAGTTAAATATATTATCTTATTTTCTTCTGAATTATTATCTACTTTTGATTCTTCATTAAAAGCATATACATAACTACTTGATACACACAATAATAAAATCAAACTTATACTAACCTTAACCCAAAAATTTTTCATTTTATCCTCCTTTTTATTAACATAACATCTAACACTATATTGTTTCAAAAATATTTATTTTTATTCAAAAAATAAAAACAGAGTTAGAAGATTACTTCTAACTCCATTAAATTATCTACTATTTTTCTCATATGGCTGTCCATCTGCAGCTGGTGCTGTAGTTTTACCTACAAATCCTGCTAATGCTAACATTGTTAATATATATGGTATGCTTGAATAAAATTCAGATGGCAAATTCCAACTAAAACCTTGAGCAAATATTTCGAAGGAACCTCCAAAAGCAAATAATAAACAAGCAAACATAGTTCCAAAAGGTTTCCAATTACCAAATATCATAGCTGCTAAGGCAATAAATCCACGACCTGCAACCATTCCTTCTCTATAAACAGGGGTTATACCTATTAATGCTGCTCCTCCAAGCCCCGCTAAAGCCCCTGATAACATAACACATAGATATCTAACTTTATAAACATTTATTCCTAAAGTATCTGCTGCTTTAGGATGTTCACCTACTGCTCTGATTCTTAATCCAACTGGAGTTTTAAATAAAACATAATGAGATATAACAACAAGTATTAAAGCAATGATCACAAACCAATTTATTCCTGATAGTATAGGTCCTATTATAGGTATTGATTTTGCTGAGGCTGGTACATTGTAAGCTAATGCTTTAACTATATCTGTTTGCCCACCCTTTTTAAAAATTTTAAAAATTAAGAAGCTAGCTAGTGCAGATGCAAATAAATTTATTGCTGTACCTGATATAACCTGATCTGCTTTCAATGATATACTTAAAAATGCATGTAACAATGCAATCAACGCTCCCGCTACTATTGCAAATAATATACCCACTAAAGGACTTCCTGTTAAATATGTACCATATACTGAAAAAAAGGCACCCATGACCATCATTCCTTCTAGTCCTATATTAACTACACCAGCTCTTTCTGAAAATACTCCTCCGAGACCTGCAAAAACTAAAGGTGTAGCTGTCCTTAATGTGGCTGTTACTAATCCTATTATGATTAAACTATCCATTGATTAACACCTTCCTATTCTTTTTCTCTGAGAAATATTTTACTATATAATCAGTTGCTACAAATATTATTATTATTGATTGAACAAGATAAACTATTTGTTTGGGTATGCCATTAAGTTGAAGCATCTTAGAACTACTATTTAATGCTCCAAATAATATAGCAGAAGCTATACACCCTATAGGATTATTTTTGGCAAGTAGTGCAACGGCTATACCATCGAATCCGAATCCAGGTAATGCCATCATATCCTGCGCTTGATGCATAACACCTGCTACATGGGTAGCTCCACCTATACCTGCAATAGCTCCTGATAAAACCATAGCTAAAATTGTATTTTTAGCTATATTAATCCCGCCATACTCAGCTCCAGATGGATTAAATCCAACTGCTCTTATTTCATATCCTATAGTAGTTTTCCATAAAAGCCAATATATAAATATAGCAAACACTATTCCTATTATTAAACTTATACTAGCTCTACTCATATTACTAAACCTTAATAATTGAGCACTTTTTTGAATTATAGGCGTACTAGCTGAACTTTTAACCGCAAATCTAGATCTTAATATTATATAATTTCCCAAATATAATCCTAAATAATTCATCATTATTGTGTTTATAACTTCATTTGTTCCTATCTTAGCTTTTAAATATCCTGGTATTCCTGCCCAAATAGAACCGGCTACTATTCCACCTAATATTATTAATATCCCATGTACAACTGGATTCAATCCTGGAATAAGTCCTAGTATTGCTGCAGATATCATTCCTACTATAAACTGTCCTTCAACCCCTATATTAAATAATCCACATCTAAAGGCTATAGCATTGGCTACTCCTGTAAATATTAAAGGAGTGACATATATCATTGTTTCAAGAGTTTTTCTTTTATCTCCAAAGCTTCCTTGCCATATAGTAGTGAAAAGATCACTAAAAGCTGAAAAATATTGAGTTATTGAATATCCCTTTGCCCACATAACAAAGAATACGGATACAAGTATAGAAATTACAATTGCACCAAGTGGAAATGCTAAAGATTTTAGAACGTTTATGAGACCATTACTTATAGTTCTTTTCTTGCTATTGTCACTCACCTTATTTCACCTCTTTCTTATTATCTTCTAATTTTCCACCAGCCATCAATACACCTAGTTTTTGCTCTGTGGCGTCTTTTCTATCTAATATTTCTATTATTTTACCATCGTACATAACAGCAATTCTATCGGATAAAGATAATATTTCATCTAATTCTAACGAAACTAATAAAACAGCTTTACCATTATCCCTTTCTGCTACCAATCTCTTATGAATATATTCTATAGCGCCAACATCCAATCCTCTAGTAGGTTGAGATGCTATTAACAAATCTGGATCCTTAGATATTTCTCTAGCTGCTATAAGTTTTTGTTGATTACCTCCGGATAATGCAGATGCGTTAACTTCATCATTTGGAGTTCTTACATCAAACTCTTCTATAAGTGTATTACAGTGTTCTCTTATAGCTTTATAATTCATAACTATACCTTTACTAAAAGGAGATTTATGGTGTTTTCCTAAAACAGCATTTTCATAAAGTGAATATTTAAGTATTAACCCTCTCTTATGTCTATCTTCAGGAATATGACCTACACCTTTATCTATTACCTGTCTTGATGATTTATTAAGTATTTCTTCTCCATTAAGATTTATACTTCCAGCATCAGCCTTCCTAAGACCTGTTAAAATTTCTATAAATTCACTTTGTCCATTGCCATCTACTCCAGCTATACCAACAATTTCTCCTTGCCTTACAGAAAGATTAACCTCCTTTAATACATTAACACCTCTTTTATCTTTAGCCTTAAGATTTTCTACCTTTAATATTTCCTTTCCTAGATTTTGAGGTTTTTTATCCATTTGAAGATTAACTTTTCTTCCTACCATGAGTTCTGCCAACTCATCTATATTAGTTTCCTTTGTATTAACGGAACCTGTAACCTTACCTCTTCTTATTATTGTAACTCTATCACTCATTTTCATAACTTCTTTTAATTTATGTGTTATAAGTATAATAGATTTTCCTTGCTTTTTTAAATTATCAATAATTATACCTAATTCATCAATTTCCTGAGGTGTTAAAACCGCTGTAGGTTCATCTAATATAAGTATTTCAGCTCCTCTGTATAATGCTTTTAATATCTCTACTTTTTGTTGTTGTCCTACTGATATATCCTCTACAACAGATTTAGGATCTATTGAAAAACCATATTTTTTTGATATTTCTTCCACATCTTTTATAGCTTTACTTATATCCAACTTAAACCCTTTTCTAGGTTCTGTTCCAAGTACTATATTTTCTGCTACAGTAAAATTATGAACTAACATAAAATGCTGGTGCACCATACCTATTCCTTGTTTAATAGCATCATTAGGTCCTAATATATTAACTTTTTCACCATTAACAAATATTTCGCCTTTTTCTGGCTGATATAATCCATATAATACATTCATAAGGGTAGTTTTTCCTGCACCATTTTCACCTAACAATACATGAGTTTCGCTTTTATTCAAATCAAAGTTAACATCATCATTAGCTATGGTTCCAGGAAAAACTTTAGTTATTCCTCTCATCTCAATTACTTTTTCCATTCATTCTTTTCTAGTCGCAAGTTTATATACCTTCTAGACTAGATGCCTCCCTCCATGTATTTTTTATACTCTTAAATTTGTAAACGTTCTACAACTAAAATTATAATATATATAGTTTATAAAAGCTAGATGTTGAGTACATCTAGCTTTTATAACATTATATTTTCTAATATTACTTATATAAATTATTTTATTTCTGTTGGAGTAAATTTAACTAATTCTTCTCTTGTAGCTGGAACTTTTATCTTACCTTCTTTTATAGCTTTGTTATATTTTTCAACTAAATCTAATGTTTCTTTTGAAGTATTTTTATTTGATGTAGGTGCTATACCTACACCATCTTCTTTTAAGCCTAATTCTATATGTTTTCCACCTTTAAATGTACCATCTACAACTTCTTTTGTTGCATTAAAAGTTGCAGAGTCAACTCTCTTCATCATACTTGATAGTATTATATCAGCATATTCCGGTACTTTAGCTGCTTGGTCTTCATCAACACCTATAGCCCATATTTTTTTGTCAGGTTTATTTAATTCTTTTGCTGATTTAAATAATCCTATTCCAACTCCACCAGCTGCATGATACACAACATCACAACCTGCGCCATATAGTGATTTTCCTAATTCATATCCTTTATTTGTATCGGTAAAACTATCTGCATATTTTACCATTGCCCCAGCTTTATCCTTTGTCCCTATTAATCCCTTTGCAGCTTCTGGATTAACTGATTTAACACCAGCTATGAAACCAACTTCAAATTTATTTATAGCTGCAGAATCCTTACCACCTATAAAGCCCACTTTATTTGTTTTTGTCATTTTACCTGCTATAGCACCCATTAAGAAAGAGCCTTCATTATCTTTAAATGTTAAGCATTGAACATTTGGCTCTTTTACTTTATTACTATCAACTATAGCAAAGTTTTTATCAGGATATTTTTTTGCAACATTTGTCATAGCCGTCTCCATTTGATATCCTATGCCAAATATCAAATTTGATCCATCATTTACTAGAGCTTCTAAGTTTGATTCGTAGTCTTCCTTTTGTTTTGATTCAATCGGTTTATAATCTACCTTAAGCTCCTTTTGTGCTTTTTTGACTCCTGCATCTGCAGATTGATTGAAAGATTTATCATTTAATCCTCCTTCATCTGTAGAAAGGCCTATTTTTACCTTTTCTTTCTTTTCTGCTGATTTTTCCCCAGCACTATCTTTACTCCCACAACCGGCAAATAATGAAACTGCCATAACCGCAGTAGCTAACAGCGCTATTATCTTTTTCTTTTTCATTAAATTCCCCTCCTATGATATAATTGGTAATTTATCTAGCAATGAATAAATTCTACAAATCATTTTTTTTCCCTTCTTTTTTGCCTGAATATATAAAATTTTGTTAATCTTTTGTTAATTTTACCTTTTTATTTTATATATATTAATTATAATTACTATATATGATAAATTTCATATTTTTTATATAGTATAATTATATATTATTATATTTCAAATATGAAACCGTATACACCGCTCTCATATTTTTAGCCATATTCTTATAATTAGAATATAGCTAAAAAGATTTCTTAATTAATAATCTTCTATAAAGAATATACCGCAAGCTCTCGGTCCAGCATAAATTCCTACTACACAACCTACCATACATTCTATAAAATCAGTCTCGTCTCGATTCAAACTTTCCCTTAAAGTCCCTAATATATCTTTATTTTCCACATGCAATAAAATACAAGGTTCCCCTTGCTTTAAACCTAATTTATCTATATATTCAAATATAGCCCTTATAGCTTTTTTGCTGCCCCTTACTTTATCTTTAACTACCATTTCCCCATTCTCTACAGCCAATATTGGTTTTATTCCCAATACATTTCCTATAAAGCCTGCTGTTTTTGAAAGCCTTCCACCCTTTACTAAATAATCTAAAGTTTCGAAGGCTAGTACACTTTTAATGTGTGGTATAGTTTCTTTTACACCTTTTACTATTTCATCCATAGAAAGCCCTTGATCTCTTAATTTACAAGCCTTAATAACTAAAAGACCTAAACCTGACGTTACATTATTACTATCTATAATTGTAATATTATCACTATCTAACATATCTTTTGCTAAGCATGCTGATTGATAAGTACCGCTCATTTTAGAGGATAAATGTATAGAAAGTATGCTGTATCCCTTATCTATATATTTCTTATAATGTTCATAAAATCTTTGAGGATTCACTTGAGAAGTTTGTGGAAACACATTTTCCTTTTCTATTTTAGTAAACAACTGCCCTAATTTTATATCTATACCATCTTTGTAAACTTTATCTCCAAAACTTACAAATAAAGGTATTACTTCTATGTCGTACTTTTCTATTATATCTTTAGGTAAGTCAGCAGTGCTATCTGTTATAATTTTTATCTTCTCCATGCCAAGATCCTCCTATTTCATATCTGGGAAACCAACTTGTCTTAAAGCTTCATAGGTAACTATAGCTACAGTATTAGACAAATTTAAAGACCTAGTAGTTGTATTAATCATTGGAACTCTTATACACTTACTAGGATCACTATCTCTTATTTCATCTGGTAGCCCTGAAGATTCTCTTCCAAAAACAATGAAATCTCCATCACTATATTCAACATCTGTATAAAAATTATTGCCATGAGTAGTTGAAAAATAAAAATTTGAATCTTTGTATTTCTCTCTTAACTCCTCATAGGATTCATATATAGTTAAATCTAAATATTTCCAATAATCTAATCCTGCTCTTCTTAAGTGCTTTTCATCTAAACTAAATCCTAAAGGTTTTATTAGATGTAATCTAGAATTGGTAAGCACGCATGTTCTTGCTATATTACCAGTATTTTGTGGTATCTCTGGTTGAAATAATACTATATTTAAACTCAAAACATTTCCTCCCATTTTTATAATATATGTTTAAACTAATAAGTATAAACAGAGTTCTTGGCTTCAGAGGGAGTTTTTACTCCCTCTGAAGCTTAGAAATCGTTATCCAGGGACGTAGCCGCTCTTTACTCCAACTTTGAAGAAGATGGGAGTATTAGAGCGGGTAGTCATCGGATAAAAGGGTTATTACAATAACTATATTACTCTATTCTAAAGCTTTAGTAAAGAACATAAAGAATTAACAAAATGTTAATTCTCTATATAATATAATTAATGTTACCTTCTCCAAAAAATTTTGTTATATTGTCTCTAAAGAACTTTTTTATATTCTGTAACTCCTTATCCTTATATATATACTTTCCATATCCAAACTGACCATATTTAAATTTTCTATTCTCCTCTACCATAGGTAAAGTTGTGTTTGAAAACACATTTAATATATTATCCTTAGCTCTTTTGGTAAATCTATGGGATATCACCTCAAATTCTACTGGAATACCTTTAAACATAGCATTTATGTTTTTTAATAACTCTAAATAATCTTTTTCCCAACCTTCATATATAAACACTGGTGCTATAATAAATCCTAAACTATATCCAGCTTTAGCTATTTTCTGGGCAGCCTCCAACCTATCTAAAACTAGCGGTGTTCTATGTTCAAAATTTTTTATTACATTATCTGTATTTATGCTAAACCTAATAGTAGTATTTCTATTATGATTTAAGTTGACTAAACTATCTACATCTGTAAATTTAGTTACAAATCTAAATTTCATATTTGGCTTTTCACCAAAAAATTCTATAGTATCCCTTAAGGAATGTGAATACGGCTCTACTGGTATAGGATCTGATGTAGCAGCCCCTTCAAAAACTGTAATTTCAGGCAATCTTTCTTTTGAGTATTTTTCAGCCTTATTTAATATCTCTTCTGTATTTACATAAACTTTTGTGTAAGGTCTTTTTCCCATTTGAGTATTTAAATAACAATATTCGCACATTCCCATACATCCACTTACTAAAGGCAATTGATAATGAGCTGATGGTTTACAACTTTGAAAATCTAAGGACTTTCTTATGCCTATTACTAATGTATTTTTACCTTTAAAATACATTTCATTTGGAGTTCTATCTTTCCTCCCTGTTACTCTTCCTGTTTTTGAATATTTTATTTCTATATTTTTATTTTTTAACTCTTTTAAAATTTCTTTTCCTCTATCATATTCTAAAGCTTTTTCTTCAAATATAACTGTTTGGGGAATAAACATACTATCACTCCTTAATTATAGTATGCAATTTATTTCTAAAGTATATGTAACAACATTATATAATACCTATATAAATAAACTTATAAAAAGTGTGCCTGAAAATAAATTCAATTTTAATATAGTAAAAATAAAAAAATACACGCAATAAATCATATGAATAAGCTATAGTAGTTATCAATCTTTCGTAATTAAAAATTGCTTTAATTTATCACAGGACGTGACAAGCTGGTAGTGAAGCCAATGACGTCACCTCCACCGGATAGGAAAATTTTAATAAGTCCAGATTGAGAACTTCTTAGCGAAATTAGCTGGTTTATGAGTGCATTTTTTATATTTGCAGTTTTAAAATTAAATCTATTTTATTTCTTAGTTCCTCTTTTTATAATTTTATCCACAGGTTTATAAAAATCAGTATATAACAATTCTTTTTTTACAACACTATCATTTTCTACTGTACTTTTATAAACTTTAACCTTATATCCTGTATGAGCTTCCTGTACTATTTCTGTTTTGCCTAATGGAATATTGGAATCATCAATATATTGCTCTTTAGGAGTTACAGTTTCATATATTTCAGAACTTATATTATATGTCTTGTTTTTTAAAGAGCTATTAGAATATATATTAAAAATTACATTTGCTCCATCTGTTATTCCTTCTATATATATAGGATATTTCAATATGTTTTTAAATTTATAGTCTATATTACCATAATCTATTGTAGCATCCATTCCTATAGGAACATAGGTAGATGGAAATGTATGACAGACTCTTTCTGTGGCATTTATATTTGCCTTTAACATAGCATTATATAATGTACCTGATACTTGACAGATACCTCCACCTAATCCTGATTCTATTTTGTTCCCAACAATAACAGGTGCTCCCTGATATCCTCTTTCTGCTGTTCTTGGTCCTACAGTATTATTAAAACTAAAACTTTCTCCAGGCATTAGTAAAGTTCCATCAATAGCCTTTGTTGATATTTCTATGTTGTTTGCTCTTTGTGGTGAAGATATAGATCCATAATTAGTAGTATATGATGATATATTTGAATTTACCGTTTCTAATTGTTTCTTTTTTATTTTAGCTTCCTGTGTCTTTACGGGAGCCTTTTCATTTATATCTTTTAAATTTTTACCATCCATCTTAGAATATAATATTTTCTTTAGCTTATCTTTTTCTAATTTAGATCCTTTTTTATCCTCAACTATTGATATTGAACCTTTATTTACATTGATTTTAGCATTTTCAGCTTCTTTATTTATATCTTTTTCTATAGAATCTATAAATCCATCCATAGCTTTTTTATCATAAGAAAACTTTAATGGATAGTTTTGTACACTTTTAGACTTAATTATTTTATATTGACTAAATATATTTAAGTCTTTTCCATAATTATAAGCATTATTTATAGTTTCTTGTATATCATATGTAGGATTCAATTTAGCATAGGATAAATCATATTTTTTATTATTCCAAGTTATATTTATATTTTTCTTAACTATAGTTTTTGAGTATTTAGTTTCTATTATATTTTTAGCTTCATTTTTAGTTTTCGCTGTTAAGTCTATGCCTTCTATAGAAACCCCTGGATAAATAACACTATCAAATTCAGTCACTTCTTTATAAATATAATAAAATACTCCAAACAAAATTGCCATTAATAAGAAAATAAGAGTTAATACTCCTTTAGCTTTTTTACTCTTCACACAAAATCACCTCATTAACTAATATTAAAATTATACTATAAAAATATATAACTTTAAATAAAAACCCTATGAATTTTATTATTAATTAATATTTATTATTAATTAATCTATATAAAAATAAGCCCTCTCAAAATAAAATTAAATCTATTTTAAGAGGGCTTATTCTAAAAACTTAATTGTATTATTAATTAATTTATAATTACTATTATTTTGAATAAAGATTAAATACTACACTACCATTGCTTGTATAAGCCTCTATATAAACGGGGCTTTGTAAATTATTTCTAAATTTATAATCTATATTGCCATAATCTACAGTGGCATCCATACCTTGTGGTACATAATGCACTGGTTTGGTATGGTGAGATCTTTCTACAGATTCTAATTTAGAGCTTGCTACAGCATTGAATAAAGTTGAAGAAACTTGACATACTCCTCCACCTAATCCATTTTCTATTTTTTCACCTACTATAACCGGTGCTGCTTGATACCCCTTTTCTGCTGTTCTTTCACCTACAACTCCATTAAAACTAAACACATCTCCTGGCATTAATATTTTACCATTTATAGCACTTGTAGATGTAGCTATATTGTTTGCTCTTTGAGATGAAGATATAGATCCATAATGACTTGAATAAGATCCTATCATTCTACCTATCCCTTGTAGCTTGTCTTCTGTAATTCTAGGCGTCACTGTTTTCATTACAGCTTTTTCTGTTATATCACTAGATATATCATTATTTATTTTAGGAATCAGATCTTTCTTTAATTTATCTTTATCTAATTTTTCTCCATTTTTATGAGATATAACACCAAAGCCACCTCCATCTAAAGCTAAGGATGCGTCTATAGGACTTATATTCATATCCTTTTCTATTTTGTTCATTAATGATTCTACTACCTTCTTATCATATTTAAAATTTATAGAATAATTTTTAGGAGTTTTATTTTTTATCAAACTATACCTTTTAAAGATTATTAAATTTTTCCCATAAGCTTCTGCATCTCTTAATACATTGTCTAAATTACTTGTAGGTTTTAAGTCAGAATACTTTAATGTATAAGTCTTATCCTTAACTTTTACATTAATATTCTTACCCAGTAATTTATTCCAATACTTTTCTTGTACAATCTTTTTTGCTTCCTCTTTAGTTTTTCCGGATAAATCTACACCTTCTACAGAAACCCCTGGATAAATTAAATTATTATAAAATTTTATATTATTATATTGATATGTTGCAAAAGCAGATAACGTTAGCAATATTGCAACTGATAAGGTAATTAATGCTATTTTCATTGGTTTTAATTTTTTCTTTCTTCTATCTTTTCTTGACTTAACCAAATATATCACCTCTCTAAAGTCCATAAATATTATACTACAAAAGACATAAATTTCCTATGGATTAATAAGTTCTTTGCAATGAATATTTTAAAATACTAAATTTTAGTATATACTTGGAAGTAATAAAAGTATATTTTTAGGGAGTGTTTATATGGATTACCACAAAAAACTTATATTGAATTATTTAAAAAATATATTAACTATTCCAAGTCCAACAGGCTTTACTAATCATATAACAAATTATCTAAAAAAAGAATTAGATACTATTGGTATACAATATAAAATAACAAATAAAGGTTCCATAATAGTTACCTTAGAAGGAGAAGATAAAAGCTTTGAGCGAACCTTATCTGCTCATATGGATACCCTCGGTGCTATGGTTAAAAACATAAATGATAACGGAACATTATCCATAGTTCCATTAGGTGGATTTATGATGAATTCTATTGAAAGTGAAAATTGTAGTATCCACACACTAAATGATGAAGTTTATTCTGGAACAATACAAACTATAAAACCTTCCGTTCATATTCATGGTAAAGAAGCTTATGATTTAAAGCGTTCTCCTGAGAACATGGAAGTAATATTAGATGAAAAAATATTTTCCAAAAAGGATGTAGAAAATTTAAACATAAACATAGGAGATTTTATCTCCTTTGATACAAGAAATATATTTACTGAAAATGGTTTTATAAAAAGCAGACATTTAGATGATAAAGCATCTTTAGCCATTCTTCTTTATGCTATAAAATATATTCATGTAAATAATCTGCCATTATCTTGTACTACTAATTTCTTATTTAGTAACTATGAAGAAGTAGGTCATGGAGCTAGTTACATACTCAAAAATACAAAAGAATTTATTGCTGTAGATATGGGTGCCCCTGGAGAAAATCAAAACTCCTCTGAATATAGTGTATGCATATGTGCAAAAGATTCCACAGGTCCCTATGATTTAGATTTCAGGAAAAACTTAATTAATATATGTAAAACTAGCAATATCCCTTATAAAATAGATATATATCCTTCTTACGGATCTGATGCAAGTGCTGCTTTAAAAGCAGGTTTCGATATAAAAACTGCTTTAATAGGCCCTGGAGTATATGCCTCACATGCCTATGAAAGAACCCATATGGATTCAATACTAGCCACATTAGATCTAATAATAAAATACTGTGTATCTTAATATTTAAAATCCACCTCCTTTAATTTTAAAAATTACACACTATTTAATTTGAAGATAATATATTAATATAAATTACTCTAATTTAATGTATTTTATTAAGGGGGAAAATATGTATCACACAGCCAATATTAAAAATACCAAAACTAAAAAATATAAAATATTATTTTTAATACCTATATTAATAATTTTAATAGCCATTAATGCAATAGGGTTTTATAATGGTAATTTAATATATGTTAGGGCATGCATAGAACCTTCTAGTAGAAACATCACTAACATGTACGATACCTATAAATCAACTTTTGATGAAGGACGTTTCAATACATTGAAAAAAGAAAACATAACTATAAACTCTAAATATGGTTATACTCTAAAAGGAACTTATATGGAAAACCCCCATAAGACTAAAAATTCTGTAGTTATAGTTCATGGTATCCGCTCCTCTCGTTGGGAATCAATGAAGTATGCAGATTTATACTTAGATAAAGGTTTTAATGTTTTAATATACGATTCTAGATATCATGGTTCGAGTGGTGGTTCTGATGTAACCTATGGATATTATGAGAAATATGATTTGGACCAATGCATTGATTGGCTAGAAAGAAAAAATCCTGGTGGGATTATAGGTGCTCATGGAGAATCTTTAGGTGCATCCACAATATTACTTCACTCTAAAATGAATTTATCTAAAAATAGAGTAAAATTTTATGTAGCAGACTGTCCCTATTCTAATTTAGAAGAGCTTTTAAAAAATAAGTTAAATGAAGAACTACACATTAATAATAAAATCATTACTGATTCATTATTATTCTATTCTGGTGTTTGTACCCTTTTAAAATCAAAGTTTCTCTATAGCAGTGTTTCTCCTATAGATTCTATAAAAACTGTACAAACACCTATAATGTTTATACATGGTGATAAAGATATTTATATACCTAAAAAAATGAGTGAAAAAATGTATAAAATAAAACCAGGAGTAAAAGAAATATATATTGCTCCTAATGCAGGTCATGCTCAAGCCTATTTATATAACAAGAAAGAATACAGAAAAAATTTATATAAATTTATAGATAAATACGTAAAAATTAACTAAACTATTTAAGGAAGGTGCTAAAATCATGAAAGCAGAGATACTTTGTGTAGGAACAGAATTATTATTAGGTGACATTGTAAATACAAATGCCCAATATATATCTAAAGAATTAGCTAATATGGGTATAGAGGTCTATCATCACTCTGTAATTGGAGATAATGAAGATAGATTATTAAAAGAACTTGAAAGAGCCTTTAATTATTGCGATTTAGTTATAACTACTGGGGGTTTAGGACCTACCAAGGATGATCTAACTAAAGAATCCATAGCTAAATTTTTTCAGGAAAATTTAATACTACATCAAGAATCCTTAAATCAAATAGAAAAAAGACTATTATGTTTTAATAAATCTATGACAGAAAGTAATAAAAAACAAGCTTACTTTCCTAAAAATTGTACAATACTAGAAAATCCTAATGGGACCGCGCCAGGATTTATAATAGAAAAAAATAGTAAAATAGCTATAATACTGCCTGGTCCTCCTTATGAAATGCAACCTATGTTTGAAAACAAAGTAATACCTTATTTAGGTAAACTAACAAATTATACTATAAAATCTAAAGTTTTAAGAATAACAGGCATAGGAGAAAGTGATGTAGCAGATTTAATAAGTGATATTTTAGAAAATCAAACTAATCCTACAGTAGCTCCCTATGCCAAACAAGGAGAAACTACATTAAGAATTACCGCTAATGCAGATTCTGAAGAAAAAGCCCTAAGTTTAATAAGCCCTGTAGAAGAAAAAATAAGAGAAATACTAGGAGATAATATATATGGTTCTGGTGAAACTTCATTAGAAGAAGTTATTGCTAATACTCTTATAAAAAGAAACTTAACTATAGCTACAGCAGAATCTTGTACTGGTGGTTTACTAGCAGGAAAACTTATAAACTTTCCTGGTATATCATCTATATTTTTAGAAGGGGCTATAACTTATAGCAATGAATCTAAAATAAATAGATTAAATGTAAAAAAAGAAACTTTAGAAAAATATACAGCTGTAAGTAAAGAAGCGGCCCTAGAGATGGCTGAGGGTATAGCAAAATCTTCAGGTACAAATATAGGAATATCTACTACAGGGGTAGCAGGTCCTGGTGGTGGAACCTATGATAAACCTATAGGCTTAGTTTACATAGGTCTTTATATAAACGGAAAAACCTTTGTTAAAGAATTAAACTATTCTGGTAATAGACAGTTTATAAGAAATATAACTGTAACTAGAGCTCTAGACTTTTTAAGAAGAAGCTTAGAATAAGTAAATTGTAACTTAACACCCTTTAAAGGTTAAAACAAGAAAATATAATTATAGATTTTACATAACAAAGTAAAGTAAAATCTTCCTTTTCTCTCTTGCTTCACAGGAAATTTTCTTTAAAAAGTTATACTAGCTTACTGTGATTTAAAAAATAGGGATATGGGGTATAAAAGGCATTTGAACAAGATCAGAGATTCTTAATTGTTTTTTCAAAATATATGTATGTTTCAAATTATTGTCCTAACGGATTAGTGAGTTATAATTTGAAACCATATATTTTAAGAAAAAACAAATTAGAATCTCTTATGGTCGTGAGTTGACTTTTTAACCACATATCCCTTTTTTAAATCACAGATAGTATAACACTCTTCTAAGTTATAATTTTGATAATCCCATTTCTAAGGCTACTTTTTTTACTTCCTCTGCTACAACCTGTGCTACTCTTTTATCAAAGGCTCCTGGTATTATGTACTCTTCATTTAGTTCATTATCCTGTACCAAAGAGGCTATAGCCTTAGATGCTGCTAGTTTCATTTCTTCATTTATAACTTTAGATCTTACATCTAATGCACCTCTAAAAATTCCTGGAAATACTAATACATTATTTATTTGATTTGGGAAATCAGATCTTCCTGTAGCTATTACCCTTGCTCCTGCCTTTTTTGCTTTATCTGGCATTATTTCTGGAGTTGGGTTTGCCATAGCAAATACTATAGAATCATTATTCATAGTAGTTACCATTTCTTCTGTAAGTATGTTTGGTGCTGACACACCTATAAATACATCTTTCCCTTTTATTACATCTTTTAATGTTCCTTTTTCATTTTCTTTATTAGTTACTTCTGCTATTAATTTTTGTGCTTCATTTAAATTATTATTACCCTTTACTAAAGATCCTTCTTTATCGCACATTATTATGTTTTTAGCTCCTGCTTGTAATAATAACTTACATATGGATATTCCTGCAGAACCAGCACCATTTATAACTATTCTTGCTTCTTCTAATTTTTTTTCTACAAATCTTAGTGCATTATATATTCCTGCTAAAACAACTATGGCTGTTCCATGCTGATCATCATGAAATACTGGAATATCTAATTCCTCTTTTAATTTTTTTTCTATGTAAAAACATTCTGGAGCTTTTATGTCCTCTAAATTTATTCCTCCAAATCCTGGAGCTATAAGTTTAACTGTTTTTATAATTTCTTCAGGGTCTTTACTATCTATACAAATTGGAAATGAATCTATATCTGCAAATTCCTTAAATAAAAGAGCTTTTCCTTCCATAACAGGCAATCCTGCATAAGGTCCTATATCCCCTAAACCTAAAACTGCTGTACCATTAGTTACTACAGCTACTGTATTTCCTTTCATGGTATATTCATAAACTAAAGATTTATCCTCACTTATTTTTACACAGGGTTCTGCAACTCCTGGAGTATATGCTATGGATAAATCTTCTTTATTTTTGACTTGTATTTTCCCTTCTATTGATAATTTCCCTTTAAATTTTTTATGTACCATTAGTGATTTTTCTTTAATATCCATATTATTCTCCTCTCTTTAATTATATATCGGTATACAGGATTTATTTAATTTACCCGATGACTACCCGCTCTAATACTCCCATCTTCTTCAAAGTGGGAGTAAAGAGCGGCTACGTCCCTGGATAACGATTTCTCCTAAAGGATAACGACTTCTAAGGAGTAAAACTCCTAAGAATTCTGTTAATAAGCTTTAGTGGGAGTAAAAACTCCCTCTGAAGCCAAGAGCTCTGTTTATAAACAAAATCTAAAAAAAGTTATCCACATGTGGATATCTTTAATAGCAAAACCATCTTAGATATAAGATAATTTGCTGTTATAAGTAAGCACTTATACTTAAGATGGTTTAACCTCTTCATTATAATATTTGCAATATTTTTTTATAGTACATTCTTCACATTTAGGTTTTCTAGCTATGCAGCATCTTCTTCCATGAAATATTAACACATGATGCATTAATATCCATAGTTCCTTTGGTATAACTTGTTGTAACTGTTCCTCTGTTTTTAATACATTGCTAGCATCTACTAATCCTATTCTGTTAGATACTCTAAAAACATGAGTATCTACTGCTATAGTAGGTACCTTAAAAGCATTTGCTAAAACCACATTAGCAGTTTTTCTACCTACTCCTGGTAGTGAAGTTAGATCATTGAAATCATTAGGAACTTGGCTTCCAAACTTCTCTTCTAACTCTTTACAAAGTAATAATATATTCTTAGATTTATTTCTATATAAACCTATTTTTTTAATTTTCTCTTCTAATTCTTCCCTTGTTAATTTTAAGAAATCCTTAGGAGTAGAATATTCTTTAAATAGTTCCTTTGTTATCTCATTTACTTTTTTATCTGTAGTTTGAGCAGACAAGACTGTAGCTATTAATAGTTCAAAAGGATTTCTGTGTTCTAATTCACAATTAGCATCAGGATATGTGTCTACTAATATATCTATAACATTTTTTATTTCATGATTATTCAATTGAAAATCACTCCCATAATTTTAGTTTAATAAATGACTGCATCTATTAAAGTAATCCTTAGTTGTTATTAAGCTTCCAAATAAAACAAGTTTTAATTATTATATATACCTCTATATTCTTTTGGTATTAATTTAGCTATTTCACTCATAAAATAATCCATAAGTCTATCTTCATATTCATGTTTTGATTCTTCTTTATTTTTTTTAGGTAGTTCTAATGCTTTACCTATATTTATTGTTACATCAGCAGATTGAAAACACTCTAAAGCCATGTCTTTATCATTTATAGGTAAAAGTTTTTCTGTTCCACTAATTCCTAAAGGTACTATAGTCGCTTTACTTAATTTTTGTATTAAAACTACACCTTTTTTAGGTTCCATTAATTTTGCAGTTCTACTTCTCGTTCCTTCAGGGAATATTAAAATATTATTCCCTGATTTCAAAGTTTTTACTATATTATATATAGCCTCTTTATCTGCAGTATTCGGCTTTATTGGTATAGTTTTTGTTATTTCTAATCCAAGTTTAGTCAAAGAATTATCTTTAAGCTTAACTCCCGCTATAAAAGTTATATCTTGATCTTCTAATACTTTATTTATAACTAAAGCATCTGAATTACTTAAATGGTTAGAAATAAAAATAATTGGCCTATCTATATTTTTTAAGTTTTCTTTACCATTTATTTTTAAATTAGCATATTTGTTTATATATCTATTTAAAATTTTTTGTGATAAAAATTTTAAAAATCCCTTAGGCATATATCCTATTATCTTTGTCATTGTAGGAGAAATCATTTATAACACCTCTCAAAGCTCCTAATTTGTCTCATTACTAATAATTATAAAGTATCTAGATTGGTTCAACTAAAATTTATATAGAGTAAGAACTCAATCTAAATTAAGTTTCCCTTTATAAATACTGTTCTAAATAAATTATAATTATTATTTCTTTAAAAGTCTATGATAATAATCTAATACATAGGGAGATTTTATGTTTTTTCCTTGTATATCTACATTTTTATTCATTGTAATACAATTAATTAAAGCATTTCTTTGCAATATGCTCTTTCCTCTCCATCCACAGGATGTTAGTTTATATTTTTCTTTAAATTCTTTATTGTTAACATATATCAGCTCTTCTAAATCTAAATTTTCCATAAAATTAAAAGGCTTAAATCCCTCTATATTAGAAGTGTTTATATTCTTATTATAAGGACATACCCTTTGACAAGTATCACAACCAAACATTCTTCCTTTTAGTTTATCAAACCACTTATCCTCTATATTCTTTTTTTGAGTAATGTAAGATAAACATATATTAGGGTCTTTATTTTTTAAAGAATTAGTCGGACAAGCTTCAAGGCATATATTGCAATCCTTACACTTACACTCCATTGGTTCATCCTCATCGATTTCCATATCTGTGATTATTTCACCTAAAAATATATAAGAACCATATTTTTCTGTAATAAGCATATTATTTTTTCCTATAAATCCTATACCACATAAATAGGCAATATATCTTTCTGGCAGATCATTGCTATCTACAAAATATTCTGCTCTGTAACCTTTATTTTGTATAAATTCACATATTTTTTTTAAATATTCATTTACTATAGTATGATAATCCCTACCTTGAGTATATTTTGAAAAATATATATTATTTTTATAATCTAAATTAAATAAATAGGGAAAAGCAATAGAAATTATTGTTTTCCCCTCTTTCATATATTGAAATGGATTCACTCTTTTATTTATATCTTTACCTTCAAATTCATTCTGTCTATTTTCATTTTTTCTTTCTGTAAGCTCTGGTATAAGCTCATGAAAAATCCTACATTTTGTGAACCCTATTAAATCTAATCCTAAATTTCTGCAATATTCTTTTACAGATTCCTTACAATCCATATTAATCTTTTCTCCCAAAAACTATATTATCATATCGTTGTATATTACTTTTTTAACACCATTATAATCTCTTATTTCTATAACAGATGCCTTTTTTTCATATCTTACTACCTTAGCTGGTATACCTACCGCTGTAGAATTAGCTGGTATATGATGCAATACCACTGCATTAGCGCCTATTTTTACATTATCTCCTATATTTATAGGTCCTAGTACTTTTGCCCCACTTCCTATTATAACATTATTACCTACAGTAGGGTGTCTCTTTCCTTTATCTTTTCCCGTTCCGCCTAAAGTTACTCCATGGTATAAAGTTACATTATCCCCAACTTCCGCAGTTTCACCAATAACAACTCCCATACCATGATCTATAAAAAGACCTTTTCCTATAGTTGCCCCTGGATGAATCTCTATGCCTGTAAAAAATCTTGATATTTGAGAAATAAGTCTAGCTAAGAAAAATAAATGTGCTTTATAAAACAAGTGGGATATTCTATAGGCTATTAAAGCATGAATAAATGGATATAATATAAAAACTTCTAAAACATTTCTAGCAGCTGGATCTTTTTCCTTAGCATTTTTTAAATCATATATTAAAGTTTTAAAAGGATTTTTCATATAATTCACCTCTTTTATTTATCATATAACCCGGTGGATATATATTTTTCTCCACCATCTGGAGCTACAGTTACAACTTTTTTACCTTTTCCCAATTTTTTAGCTATTTTTATAGCTGCTGCTATATTTGCTCCTGAAGATATACCTACTAATACTCCCTCTTCTGTCCCAAATCTTCTTGCATATTCATAGGATTCTTCATCTGTTATAGTCATTACCTCATCTACTACATCTTTTTCATATACCTCTGGTACAAAGCCTGCTCCTATACCTTGTATTTTGTGTGGTGCTGCTTTTCCCCCTGATATTACTGGAGAGTTATGAGGTTCCACAGCTACAACTTTTATATTTTTATTAGATTCTTTTAATCTTCTTCCAATACCTGCTATAGTACCTCCTGTACCTACTGAAGCTACAAAAGCATCTAAATCCTCTACATCTTTTAATATTTCAACAGCAGTGGTTTCATAATGCTTTTTTGAATTAGCTCTGTTTGAGAATTGTTGAGGAATAAAATAGCCCTTTTTATCTCTAGCTAATTCTTCTGCCTTTTCTATAGCACCTGTCATTCCTTTATTTCCTTCTGTAAGAACCAATTCTGCTCCGTAAGCTTTTATCATGTTTCTTCTCTCTATACTCATAGAATCCGGCATAACAATAATTACTTTATAGCCTTTTAATCTCCCAACCATAGCAAGTCCTATACCTGTGTTTCCACTAGTAGGTTCTACTATTATATCTCCTGGTTTTATTCTTCCCATGTTTTCTGCCTCTTCAATCATCCCTAAAGCTGCTCTATCTTTTATACTACCACCAGGATTAAATTTTTCTAACTTCACATAAACATCTGCCATATTTTCTTCCTGCATATTATTTAATTTAAACATAGGAGTATTTCCTATTAGGTCTATAGAATTTTCATATAACATATCAATCTCCCCTTTTTTAAAATAAACTTAATCTAAAAAAACTTCGTCTCTATAAAAATATAGAGACGAAGTATATTCTCCGTGGTTCCACTCTAGTTAGATATTAAAATCTCACTTTATCAGGTACTTAATAAATTTATACCCTATCACTATAACGGGTGAACCCGATGTAGCCTACTTTATTCGGTACACAACTCCAAAGGGCACTTCACATAAATCTTCTTTAGAAATTTTTCAGCAAAACAATTTCCTCTCTGAAAAGATTAATTATGCTACTTTCCTTTTTCAACGTTTTTATTTCCGACTATTCTAGTATGAATTCTATAATATAATTATATGCTATTTTTTGAATTTGTCAACTACTTATCTACAAAATCTATGTTTACCTATTACTTTTATTAGCGGTCTTGACCAAATCCAAGAACTTGTAGCAGTTGCTGGATTAAAATAATACGTAGCCCCATCTGAAGGATCCCATCCATTTAAAGCATCTCTAGCTGCATTTATAGAGGTTTGCTGCATTTGTGCATTTATTTGTCCGTCTGCTATGGCAGTAAATGCAAGTGGTTCATATATAACCCCAGCTACAGTATTAGGAAAATTAGCATCTCTTGTTCTGTTTAAAACTACTGCTCCTACTGCTACTTGACCTTCATAAGGTTCTCCTCTAGCCTCTCCATTTATAAGTCTAGCTAAAAGCATAACATCTTGGTTATTGGAGCTTGAACTTGATCCTGATGATCCTGTGTTTATTCCAATTGCAGCTAAAGTTTTATCTCCAATTATTCCATCTACTGTCAAACCATTTTTAGATTGAAAACTTCTTACGGCTGTATAAGTTCCATGGCCAAATATTCCATCTACTCCTCCATTATAATACCCCCAGGCTTTAAGTTTTCTTTGAACCTGTGAAATAATGTCTCCTCTATGTCCATAATAATATGCTACAGCTTTAGTAGCATTTGTATAAGGTAATATATAAAGAGTAGTACTGCCATAAGCTATCATTAAAGCTAAAACATATATTATTGCCCTTTTTAAATATATATTCTTCCTCATAATACTCCTCCCACAAAATTCATAGTTTTGCTATTTATTTTAAAATTAGTTTGTGCATAAAATTATAAAAAATACTCTTTTATAAAATAAAATAACATCAAAAAATAAAAAACACATGTAATAAACATATTAATAAATTTATTACATGTATTTTTTATATTTACTATCTTAAAAATATTTTAAGATACCATCTTTCATAATAAATATAACTTAAACCGTAACTATTTTAACTTTCTTTCTCCACATAGGTGCAAATACATCCTCTATAATATCATCTATAGATATTGTTCCACATAATTTATTTTCTCCTTCAACTACGGGAATAGATAATAAATCATATTTTATTGCTAATTCTACAGCTTCATTTATATGGTCTGTATCTTTAACTTTTACTATATCCTTATCCATTATATCTTTTAATTTAGCTTCTGGAGTAGATATTATTAAATCTGTAAGCGATATAGCTCCTTTTAGTTGTTCTTTTTCATCTACAATATATATATAATAAGATTCTTCATCCTTAGGTTTTATTTCCCTTAATAAATCTATAGTTTCTTCCGTAGTTATGTTTACATTAAAAGATATAAAATCTTTATTCATTATGCTTCCTGCAGTTTCTTCTTTATAATCCATAAGTTTCCTTATATCCTTAGCATCTCTTTCTTCCATGATAGAAAGAATTTCTTCCACTTCTTCCTCTCTCATTTGTGCCAGTATATCTGCCGCCTCATCCTTTGACATGTTATATATAATTTCAGCTTTTTTAGAGGAAGTCATTCCTTCTAACATTTCTGTTTTTACTTCCAAGTCTATTTCTTCAAAAGTATCTGCAGCTAAATCATCATCTAGGCTTTCAAAAACTAATTTTCTATAACTGTCATTCATATCTTCTATAATATCTGCTAAATCTGCTGGATGTAATGTTGAGAGCTTTTGGTAAGATACAGATAATTTCAAATTATTATTTACCATTTCTAAAGATTCTACACTATCCCACATTATTAAAGTGTCTTCTATTTTCTTATTAAATATTTTATAAATACTTCTTAATAAATTTTCCATTCCTATTCTTCTACTTAATGCTAGTGCACCTGTATCTACAGCTATTACTTTATATTCTCCTGCAATTTCTCCAATTCTTAAGTCATGTACTTTAACCATCTTTTTGCCATTTATATCAATTATTTGTTTATCTAAAAGATGTTGTGACAATAAATAGGAATATTTTCTTAATATTATATCTCTAGTTCCTATTACTTTTATAATAGTTTTACCCTCATCATCATAAAAAGAAATGTTTTTAAACTCATAATTTGCTAATTCTCTTCCCTTTTTTATCTTATAGGCTATGGCTCTTGGATAATCATCCTCAGAAGTTACATAAATATCAATTAGTTTACCTATATAATCACCATACTCATCATAAACTCTTTTATTAATAATTTTACTTAAGAAAAAACTTTGTAGCTTCTTCATAAATATTCCTCCTTTCACATTTGTAAAGGAATACCTTAAGCTACAAATAAATAGTTCTGCTTAAATAAATATTCCTCTACAAAATAATATAATTTTTATTTGGCCTATGCTCCCATCATACGGACCAGTTTCCATTTATATCACCATCCTAAAAATTTATAAAACAAAAAGAGCCCATTAGGCTCCTTATACATGCATAACTAAAACTTTAACATCAATCGTTGAGTTTTAGCACTATATAGCTTTGGACTACAGCCAGCTACATTAAGTAAAACCTTACTTCGGTAATACCTGGTGACCCATTGGCATCTCTCGATGTTTCCGGGCAGTAGCGTATATCTATATAGGAGCCTCACCTAACGTACACTATTAACATTTTGCCTTATATTTTTATTATATTGTTTATACCTTTGTTTTGCAACTGAATTTATCAAATTTTTTTAAATTTATTCATTATTTAAATTTATATTGTTTTATTTTAATATATCTTACTTTTATGCCGTATTTCTTATTTTTAAATTATTTTTGATATTAAACAAAATGAACTGTATAATAATATTATTACAAAATCGTATTTAAGATAGGAGAATGAAAATATTGAATAGTATGGACTTTTTACCCATAAGTAAAGAGGATTTGAAAAAAAGAAACATAGATGTTTTAGATTTTATAATAGTAACTGGTGATGCTTATGTAGACCATCCATCCTTCGGTACTGCAATTATAGGGAGAGTATTAGAAAGAGAAGGATTTAGTGTGGGAATCATAGCTCAACCTAATTGGAAGAACATAGAGGACTTTAAAAAACTAGGGAAACCTAAATATGGATTTTTAGTTAACTCTGGCAATATAGATTCTATGGTAAATCACTATACTGCATCTAAAAAAAGAAGACATGACGACTTCTATTCCCCAGGTGGAAAATCTGGATATAGACCTGATAGAGCAGTTATTGTTTACTGTAATAAGATAAAGGAAGCTTTCAAAGATTCACCTATAATAATAGGCGGTATAGAAGCTAGCTTAAGAAGATTTGCCCATTATGATTATTGGGATAACTCAGTAAGAAGAAGTATTCTAGAAGATTCTAGCGCAGATTTATTAATATATGGTATGGGAGAAAAACCTATAGTTCAAGTTTCTAATCTTTTAAGATATGGTATGAAAATAGACAGTATAAAAAATGTAAGAGGCACAGCGTATATTGAAAAAGATATATCTTCTTTAAAAGATTATATTGAAATACCATCATTTGAAGAGGCTTCTACAAATAAAAAATCCTATGCAGAAACTTACAAAATACAATATTATGAACAAGATTCCATAAGGGGTAAAACCTTAGTACAGAAACATAAAGAAAGATATGTAGTGCAAAATCCGCCCCAACCACCTTTATCTCAAGAAGAAATGGATGAAGTTTATGCACTTCCATACGCTAGGACTTATCATCCTATGTATGAGGCTGAAGGTGGAATTCCTGCCATTAAAGAGGTTAAATTTTCAATTACTAGCCATAGAGGCTGCTATGGAAGTTGTTCTTTTTGTGCTTTGACCTTTCATCAGGGAAGAGTTATTCAAAATAGAAGCCAAGATTCTATTTTAAAAGAAGCAAATATGATGACTAATATGAAGGACTTCAAAGGCTACATACATGATGTAGGTGGCCCTACAGCTAACTTTAGACATAGGGCTTGTAAAGTTCAAGAAAGACATGGTACTTGCAAAAACAAACAATGTGTATTCCCAAAAGCCTGCAAAAATTTAATTGTAGATCATAAAGAATACTTAAGTTTATTAAGAAAAATAAGAAAAATGCCTAATGTAAAAAAAGTATTTATACGTTCTGGTATTAGATTTGATTATTTAATGTATGATAAAAACGATGAGTTTTTTAAAGAATTATGTGAACATCATATAAGTGGACAGTTAAAAGTTGCTCCTGAACATATAAGTGATAAAGTTTTAAACTTAATGGGTAAGCCTACTAGAAATGTTTATGATTCTTTTGTTAAAAAATATTATGATATAAACAAAAAAATACATAAAAATCAATTTTTAGTTCCTTATTTAATGTCTAGTCATCCCGGTAGCGATTTAAAGGCTTCCATAGAACTAGCTCAATATATAAAAAAAATGGGCTATACTCCAGAACAAGTACAAGACTTTTACCCTACTCCTGGTAGCTTATCAACTACTATGTATTATACGGAAATAAATCCTTTAACCGAGGAAAAAGTTTATGTACCTAAAGATCAAAAAGAAAAAAGCATGCAAAGGGCATTATTACAATTCTCTATTCCTGATAACTATGATCTAGTAAAAGAAGCCTTAATAAAAGCTCACAGAGAAGATTTAATAGGAAATGGACCTGATTGTTTAATACCTTACAATAAACCTTATAAAAAATCTCATAAAAAAAATAATTCTAAGAATAACAATAACCATTATAATAAAAGTAATGGTAAAAATAAGGATACTAGTAAAAACAATAAAAAAATTAAGAAAAACTCACTTTCTAAGCATAAAAAAAGAAAATAAACAGCCTCTAGTGCTGTTTATTTTTTATATATTATTAAATAAAAATTATCATAAATTCTATACTCCATTAAATAGTTAAATAAATTTAGTTTTATCTTATCAATTTATTCACAGCTATATATAAAGTGTATATCCAAATAATACTCCCTAATATATTGGGTGGTAATATATTAATATTTAAAAAACTTAGTATAATATCTGATATATTTGCTATTGTACTAAAAAACATTAAATATGATATATTTTTATTTATATGCTTGTTATTATGTTTTATAAAACATAATATTAAAAATATTAAATTAATAACTATAAAAAACATGTACATATTAATAGGTGTTAATAATTCCATTATATAGTACTGCCCGTTAAACATATTTATTTTCAAACTATATTTACTCATAAAAAATATTAAAATAGAAGCTATTAATACTGTTATAGAAATTATATAATTTAAGTTAAATTTATTATTTTTTATACATATATAAAAACATATTAATATAGCTATAGGTATAGCTAAAAAATCTAAAAAATATATCCACTTTAGCCAATATAAATTTCTAATATTGCTAACAAATACTAATAAGGTTAAAGATATGAATCTTAAAATCATTAAAAAATATATTATTATAGATATAATCTTTATTTTATGAGGTGCCTTAAAGGCTACTTTTCCACCTTGTATACATATAATAAACATAAGTAATATGGCTGATATATAAATAAATAAATTTATCATAATTAAATAAACTCTCCAATTTAACAATACTACTACTTATATTTATTAAAATTAAAATTAAAATATTCCTATATTAATCTAATATGCCTAAGATATCTAAACCTTCTTTCACACATTCTATACATAAAGGAAAATCTGGGCCTCTTTCTCCATCTATATCCGTAACTATATCTTCATTAGATTCTATTTCCAGCTTATTTGTTTTAAAATATATTAAGGCATTTACATCTTCTAGATGTTCTCCTTTTATCATTTTTATAAATAATCCTATCATATCCTTAATAGCGCAAGCCTTTATTATTATTACATCTAACATGCCATCATCAACCTCTGCCTTATAAGCCATATGAAGATTACCTGCTGTTTGTCCATTGAAGACCATCATAAGATACATATCTCCATCAAAATTAACTTCCTCAGATTTAACATTAATCTTCAATCTTCTAAAATTAGGAAGCTGTTCTAATCCTTTTACATAGTAAGCAAGTTTACCCATAGTATTTTTTAAATTAACATCGGTTTTTTGGGATACATCTGTAAATAATCCTGTGCTAGCAACGTTAATAAAATATTTATCATTTATTTTTCCTAAATCAATCTTTTTTACAGAGCTCTTTAATATTTGCTCACAGGCCTCCCCAACATTTATTGGCATACCAATAAATTTAGCAAAATCATTAGCAGTACCTGTAGGTAATATTGCAATTGGAAGATCAATTGCAAATTTTTTTAAATGATTTACCACATTATCTACAGTACCGTCTCCCCCTGCTACCAATATATATTTATAGCTTTCATCAATAGATTTAAAAGCGTCATCAAGATCATATTCTAAACTTATCCTATAAGGCACTACTTCATATCCATATTTCTGATGTATTCTTATTACCTGGTCTATTTGAGATATTATGGCCTTTTCTCCTGAATATGGGTTATAGATAAATTTTACCTTACTCATTTCAAATCTCCTCTTATAGTTTTTACTTTATAATTAAATTAGCTGTACCATTATATAATAGCAAATCCACAAGATTTTAACAATAAATCCTGTGGATATTTTAACCTAATTATTTTGCTCTGAAATACCACTTAAAGCTTTTTGGGCTTCATTTTCATGTTTAGGTTCTATAGCTATATCACCTAAAGAAACTATACCTACTATATTTTCGTTATCTTCTACAGGTAATCTTCTTATTTGTCTTTCACTCATTATCCTAGCTGCATCATGTATATCCATATCTTTATTAGCTATTACAGGATTAGATGTCATAATATCTCCAACTTTAATATTATTATCTGATCCATTTGCTACGGATCTTAAAGCTATATCCCTATCTGTAATAACTCCAACCACTTTATTATTTTCACAAATAGGTACAGATCCAACATTATGTTCACTCATAAGTTGAGCTGCCTTTTCTACAGAATCATTTCTATTCACTGTTGCTACATTTTGGGTCATAACGTCCATAACTTTCATACTAACACCTCCAAACATAGTTTATCCACGTACCTATTTTTTATTTAAGAATTATTATAAATTTCTTAATTAATTATTATTTTTCCTTTTTAATGTTATTTATAGCTTATATATATTTGCAAAATGTTGTATAATATTATATATTTCAAGTAATAGGAATTATATTTTTTTAGGAGTGATAATATAATGGCAAAAATAGCAAAGAGTGCCGTACCAAATGCTTTTACTTTAGGGAATTTAGGTTGTGGAGTTATGTCTTTAATGATGACATTTCAACAAAACTATAAATGGGCTGCTTTATTTATACTAATTGCAGGTTTAATGGATAGATATGATGGAAGAGTTGCTAGGTTTTTAAAGGTTGATAGTGCTATTGGTAAAGAATTAGATTCTTTAGCTGATTTAGTTTCTTTTGGTGTAGCACCTTCTATTTTAACCTTTCACATTTATAACTTTAGCAATTTAGGAATACTTGGTTATTTATTGGTATTAATGTTCCCTATAGCTGGAGCATACAGACTTGCTAGATATAATATTACTGAATTTGATGGTTCTTTTTCTGGTATACCAATAACCTTAGCTGGTATGTTTATGGCTCTATATTGTTTAATTAGCTTAAATAGAATTGGAGCTTCAAGTTTAACTGTAATTTTAATCATAACATTATCTTATCTTATGGTTAGTAATGTAAAATTAAAAAAATTCTAAAAAAATCGTGGTTTTCCACGATTTTTTTATTATTAATAACTTAAGTACATTAAAATCTATGTTTTTCATATTAAATCTCTTTTATACTTTTTAAATATTCGCCATCTAATTCATCTACACTTGAATCCAAATCTATATTTACTGTCAAATTATCGTAACTTTCTTTATTAAAATTATATAAATCCTCTTCTAGCAATTCTAAAAAATATTCATCTGGATAAAACAACTCCATTTTTTTCACCTCTTTGAATTATTTGTAATTTCCATAGTATATTTTTTAAATATCTTT
The DNA here is from genome assembly GCF_001889325.1 of Clostridium sporogenes. Taxonomy (NCBI): domain Bacteria; kingdom Bacillati; phylum Bacillota; class Clostridia; order Eubacteriales; family Clostridiaceae; genus Clostridium; species Clostridium sporogenes. Next base: position 2,110,820 of record NZ_CP013243.1, read on the forward strand.
GTTCATATTCATTTTATTCTTACCTCATAAAGTTGTTACTAAACAATATTAAGGAAAGTGCGCCGCACTTTCCTTAATATTCGTAAAAACAACTTCCACCTATAAATTCTCTTAATATAGAATTACCTGGAACTAAGTTCATGTCAACTTCTTTAAAGAAGTTTAAGAAACTTTTTAACCTAGTTGCTTCATAATGAACAGTACTGTTTTTATCTATTTTGTTAAGTTCTGCAAGAGCATATTTTTTTAATATGCAAAGTTCATAAACTATTGTGGAATTAAACATTACATCTGCATTTTCTTGGAATACAAATATATTTCTGTCTTCACCCCTCTTTATAGATGGCCACATTTTTAAGGTTTCTTCTCCTTTATAACCTCTTGATAAATAATCTCTAACTAGTCTTCTTATTATCCTTACATCTGTTGTAGATACTCTGTTATGATTATCTATATTTAATTGAGTTAATGCACTTATATATATTTTAAATTTATTTTTATCCGGTATTTCTCTTGTTAATATTGGATTTAATCCATGTATTCCTTCCACAATGAGTATCCCATTTTTAGGAAGTTTTATCTTTTTACCATCATATTCCCTTTTACCTTTTTTAAAATTGAAAGTAGGTATTTGTACCTCTTCTCCGTTTAATATATGTTTTAAATCTTCATTAAATAAATCTATATCTAGAGCATCAATGGATTCAAAATCATAATCTCCATTTTCATCTTTTGGAGTATCCTCTCTGTTAACAAAATAATTATCTAACGAAATAGGCACAGGAATCAAAGCGTTAACTCTTAATTGAATTCCTAATCTATTAGCAAAGGTAGTTTTCCCTGATGATGAAGGTCCTGATATTAATACCATTTTTATGTTCTCTTTATCATATATCATATCTGCTATGTTTGCTATTTTCTTTTCATGCAGGGCCTCTGATACTCTTATTATATCTTTTATTTCGCCATATACAACTTTATCGTTTAGTGCCCCTACATCCCCTACATCTAAAATTTTAGCCCATTTTTCTGTTTCCCTAAATATTTTTGTAAGCTTTTTATATTCAACAAACTCTGGTATATTAAATGGATCTTTTTCTCTAGGGTATCTTAATATAAAACCTGGATCATAATACATAATATCAAAATTTTTAATTGCCCCTGTTGAATATGCCATAGGTCCATAAAAATAATCGTATCTTCCATCTAATTCATATAGCTTCACTTCTTCATGTGGAATATGACTTAAAAGCCTAACTTTATCTTTCATCCCATATTCTTTAAATATTTCTATAGCTTTTTCTCTTTTAACTGAAATTTTTTTTATCTTTATGTCTTTACTTATTATTTCATTCATTTTATTTTTAATCTTTAATATATCATTTTCATTTAGTGATAGCTTCTTATGAATTTCACCATATAGTCCTTTGCCTAAAGAATGCTCTATAACAACAGTAGATTCAGGATATAAATCTAAAACTGCCTTTATAAATATAAACTGCAAAGTTCTAACATAAGTTTTTAATCCCATTTCATCTGTTATATCTACAGGAATGAATGCTCCCTCTTTTTTCACTGTGGAAGTTAGTTCATAATATTCTTCATCTATTTTTCCTAAAACAATAGGTATATTATCTTCTAATTTATTTTCTTTTACTACATCATATAAGGTTTTATCCTCAGATACCAGAATATCACTACCATTAGGCATATATAACTTTAATTCCTCCATTTTATTCATCTCCTTATCTTAGGCTGTAATATTATTATAATTCATTTATTATATTTTGTTACCTATATTTATTCATATTTTTATTTAAATTTGCCACAATATGATTATAAGGAGGTTTGCATATGTTTATAGTCTTAATTAGAACTATAATTTTATATCTTTTGGTTATATTATCTATGAGACTAATGGGGAAAAAACAAATAGGTGAATTAGAGCCTTTTGAGTTAGCTATAACCATAATGATATCAGAATTAGCATCACTACCCATGCAAGATTCTCGTATACCCTTATTACATGGAATAGTTCCCATACTAACTCTATTAATAGTTCAGACTATGCTTTCTATTGTACAGCTTAAAAGTGAGAAACTAAGAAGTATAATTACTGGAGAACCTAGTTTATTAATAGAAAATGGTAAAATCAACTTTAAAGAATTAAAAAACCAAAGATTTAGCATCAACGATATGATGGAAGAACTAAGACTTCAAGGATATTATGATCTACAAAGCGTAGAATATGCCATATTAGAAACTAGTGGTCAATTATCTATAATTCCTAAAACAGAAGAATCACCTGTCACTAAAAAAGATTTATCCCTGCAAACTACTCAAGAAAGATTGCCTGTAACATTAATATTAGATGGAAAAATTAACAGAAAAAATTTAAAATTAATAAAAAAGGATGAACGATGGTTAAAAAATAAGTTGGAAAAATATAATATTAGTTGTTATGATGAATTATTAATAGCTGTTTTAAATTCTAAGGGTAATTTATATTATCAAAAAAAATAAGATTATAAGTAGGTGATATTATCAAAAGAAGTATAACATCATTTATATTATTTTTAATTCTAATTTTTACTCTTGTTAATTATTCATCTAAATTAAATACTACTTGTAAAAGCTTCATGAATCAATGCAATGAATTAGAAGAATTAGTCTCTTCTCAATCCTGGGAAAAAGCATATGGTAAATCCTTAGAATTATTTAATGACTGGCAAGACAACAATTTTGTTATTTCTATGGTTATAAATCATTCAGAAATAGATAATATAAATATTGAATTATGGAAACTTACCCAATATGTAAAATGTGAGAGTGAAGATGAATCATTAGCTTCTATCCATGCAGTTAAATTTTTATTAGAGCATATTATGCAAATGGAAAAAATAAACATAAAAAATATAGTATAATATTAATTGATTTTTATATATAAGAGTATACTAATATTATATATATTACTCACAATTCATTTGTTACACTTTTAAAAAATATATAAATGAATTATAATTAAATTGTGGAAAATATCTAATTAATAATTTATAATATAATTATAGTTAATAAATAAAAGTCCCATAGGGACTTAATGCGTCCCTATAAATTTGTTTTAAATTTATTTTTGGAAGGTGGAATTTTAAATGGCATTAGTAACAACTAAAGAGATGTTTAAAAAAGCTTATGAAGGTAAGTATGCTATAGGAGCATTCAACATTAATAATATGGAAATATTACAAGGAGTTGTAAATGCTGCTAAAGCTGCAAACTCAGCTGTTATACTACAAGTATCTGCAGGTGCTTTAAAATATGCTGGTCCTAAATACTTAAAAGCAATGGTAGATGCAGCTATAGCTGATACTGGAATAGATGTAGCTCTACATTTAGATCATGGTGCAAGCTTAGATGTTGTAAAATTAGCTATAGAAAGCGGATTTACTTCTGTAATGTTTGATGGTTCTCATTATGATTACGAAGAAAATGTAGCTAAAACTAAAGAAGTTGTAGAATATGCTCACTCCCATGGTGTTGTAGTTGAAGCTGAATTAGGAGTACTAGCAGGAGTAGAAGATGATGTACAAAGTGATGTACATATCTACACTGATCCAGAACAAGCAGTAGACTTCGTAAATAGAACAGGTGTTGATTCTTTAGCAATAGCTATAGGAACAAGTCATGGTGCTTACAAATTTGCTGGAGAAGCACAATTAAGATTTGATATATTAGAAGAAATCCAATCAAAATTACCTGAATATCCAATAGTTCTTCACGGAGCATCTTCTGTAGATCCAGAATCTGTTGATACTTGTAACAAATACGGTGGAGAAATAAAAGGAGCTAAGGGAGTTCCAGCTGATATGCTTAGAAAAGCATCTTCTATGGCAGTATGTAAAATAAACATGGATACAGATTTAAGATTAGCTATGACAGCTGGTATAAGAAAAGTTCTTTCTGAAGATCCCAAACAATTTGACCCAAGAAAATACTTAGGTGAAGGTAGAGCAAGAATAGAAAAAATCGTTGAAGATAAAATAAAAGATGTTTTAGGTTCAACTGATTCTTTAAAATAAATAAAATAATTATCAAGTTATATTAGTAATTATTATAATAGTAGATAGATCTGTATTAAAAACAAATCTATCTACTATCTTTCTATTATTAATTCGCGTCTTTTAAGTAATTATTATATAAATTTAATAAAAATATTTTTTATTTTTAAATCATAAATGTCTACTTTTGCATATAATTATAAACATTTTTAATCATGATATTTACAGACCCATCCCCTACTCTTTTTACTTCAAACCTTGACTCATCATGATAAGATTCTTCATCTATATACAAATCAATATCCTTATCTATCTTTACTCTTATTCTTTTAAATTTTTTATCTACCCATTCTTTGTCTACGGATATTTTATCTTTTACTCCTTGCTTAGAAATAAAACCTTCATAATTTAATTTAATATCAGGATTTTCTCCGAATATATCATTAGAAACTTCTTTTACATCTATAGTATCTTCTTCTTTTAATAACTTATTTACTGTTCTTATTATTTTTTCTGAGGTATCTGCGTTTTCATTTAGGTTAGATTTAGCCCACTTTTCTGTGGCTTTCACAAAATTTTTTGTAACATCTCTTTCATTCTCTACTATCTTACAACCTAAATATTTACTTATAAAATAGTTTGAACCATATTCTTCACTATCTTTAGATTTTTTCTGTTTATCTATAACCATTAAATTAAATTCTTGCTCTTCTCTTATAGGTTTTATGAATGCACATTTTTGTATCTTTTGGGCACTTGCAGGTAATCCTGTAAATTCTGGAACTATATCTATACCTATCTTATCTTCCACCATATCCACTACATGGATATAATTTTTAACATAATCCATTTTTAATATGGCTAACATTGGTCCATATTCTGTGGATATAGAAACTATCATCAAATCACAGGAGGATATATTATCATTACCCTTCATTAATATAAAAAGTTGTCTAGCCAGCTCTTTAGAAACATCTAACAAATCATTTTGACCATTTAAATATTCCTGTGAAAGCTCTTTTACTATATTTCTTTCCTCATTAAATATAGCATATTTCAATTCTTCATCCTTTAAACATCTATCTACATGTTTTAATATAAATTTATATATTTCATCATCCAATCTTAATTTATATTCATTTAATATAGGTTCCTCACTATTGTTATCTAATATATGTATTATAGCCTCATTAATATTTACTTCCTTTATATATTCCAAAAATAACACTCCTTATTTACATTATTTAACATATACATTATATTTCAAACTCTAAATAAATTCAAAATTCTATAACAAATATATTAACATAAAAGCTTTATTCTTTCCAAAGCTCATTTTTATATAATAAATTAAAAATATTTTACTAAAATCCAACAAAATTTAATTTACTACAATTTTTAATATAAAATTAAGATACTCCTAAATTGTTTTTATAACTATTATGGTACAATATATAATATAAACTTAATAACATCATTTAATTATCCCCATTAGGAGTGATTTTATTGAAAGAAATAGAAACTAGAATAATAAAAATAAATGTGGAAGAAATTAGAAAAAAATTATTGAGTTTAGGTGCAGTAAAAGTTAAAGAGGAAAATCAAATTAATAATATTTATGATTTTTCTGATAAAAAACTATTAAAAAACAAAGGCTATGCAAGAATTAGATATATAAAAGATGTTATTAAAAATGAAGAACATTATTATATGACTGTGAAAAAACTTATAAGTCAAGAAAAATATAAGATTATGGAAGAAAATGAAACTGAAATATTAGATTCTAAAGAAGGTGAAAATATTTTTAAGGCCTTAGGATTACAATTAATAGAGTCTATATCGAAATTTAGGGAAAGCTATAAATATAAAGAAACCCTAGTAGAAATAGATATTAATGATAAAAGTTTTTGTCCTTTCCCTTATATAGAACTAGAATCCAATAATGAAGAAGAATTAAAAAAATTAGTAGAATTATTGGGTTATTCTATGAATGATACTACTTCAAAAACTATATATGAAATATTAAAAGAAGAAAAGGTAAAATAATTTATGTTTGGATACGTTACTCCCTGCAAAATGGAGCTCAAAATAAAGGAATATGAAAAATTTAGAGCTTATTATTGTGGACTATGTAAAACTATAAAAAAAGATTATGGTGAATTGCCTAGAGTCACCATAAATTATGATATGACTTTTTTAGGCATATTATTAGATTCCCTGGAGGATAATAAAAATACATTTACAAAAGAACATTGCATTATTCATCCTATAAAGAAAAAAGTTATTATAACCAATAACGAAGCACTAAAATATGCAGCATTTTTTAATGTAGCTTTAAGTTATTATAAACTTTTAGATAATATAGAAGATGATAACTCTATTAAAAGTAATATATCCTCTAAATTTCTAAAAAAATACATACACAAAAATAATGATTTATATGAAAAACATATCCACACTGTGGATAATTCTTTGAAAAGTTTATATATTTGTGAAAAGGATTATGAAAATAAAAGCATTGATGAAATTTCTCATCATTTTGCCCATTTAACGGGCTATATATTATCTTCCTATAAAGATTTTTCTTTTAAAGATAGTCTTTATTGGTTAGGATATAATTTAGGGAAGTGGATTTATATAATTGATGCTTTTGATGATTTAGAAAAAGATATAAATGAAAACAAATTTAATGTTATAAATAATGTTTATAATAAAAATAATTTGAATTATAAAGAGTTTAGAGACAGCATAAAAGATAAAATAGATTTTCTACTAGTTAACTGTGCCAGTGCCTGTTTAAATAATTTTAACACTATGCCTATTGTAAAGAATAAAGGTTTATTATATAATATTTTACAATTTGGTTTAATGGAAAAAATGGAACGAGTATTAAAAGGAGTGAATACAGAAAATGAATCCCTATGAAATTTTAGGAATAAATAAAAATGCTTCTAAAGAAGAAATTCAGCAAGCTTATAGAAAACTAGCTAAAAAATATCATCCTGATCAATATGGTAATAACCCTCTTAGAGATTTAGCCGAGCAAAAAATGAGAGAAATTAATGAAGCCTATGATTATTTAATGAAAAATAATAATTCCCAAAGCTATAATTCAAATAATTATAATGGTAGCTCTAATAGTCATTCTTCTAATGACTATGCTTCTATAAGGGCTGATATAGATAGAGGAGATATATCTTCTGCGGAACAAAAATTAAATAGTATAAATGTCAGAAATGCAGAATGGTACTATCTTATGGGACGTGTAAATTATTCTAAAGGTTGGTATGATGTAGCCCATAATTATTTTAATAATGCTTATAGCTTAGATCCTTCAAATTTTGAGTATAGAGATGCATTAAACAAAATGAGCAACAATAATAATTCTTATAGAAAACCTTATTATTCTGAAAGAAGAAGTGATCCTGATATGTGTAGAATTTGTGGTACTCTTTATTGTATTGATTGTTGTTGTGAATGTTGCGGAGGAGATTTTATTAGTTGTTGCTAAAATAATTTGGGGAGATGATAGTTTATGAAAACTACCCATTTAAAATCTTCAAATATAGCTAAAGGTGGAATATTTACAGCTATAAGTTTTTTACTTATTTATTTAAGCACTATATTACCAGTAAATAAACTATCCTTATTAGCTACTGCTTCTGCTATTATTCCTATAGCTATAATAAGTACAAATGTAAAAAATGGCTTCTTAGTGTACTTATCAACATCAATTTTATGTTCCATAGTAGTTGGCATAAGTAGAATCTCTGTAATTTTTTATATAATATTTTTTGGCATATATGGAATAATTAAATATTATATAGAAAATTTCAATAGACTTTACATAGAAATAATATTAAAATTTTTATTTTTTAATATATGCTTAATAATTTTATTTTATATATATAAGTTATTTTTTCAGGGTATTCCTATAATTAATAAATACATATATATTTATTTTATTGTAGCTCAAATAGCTTTTATTGCATTTGATTATGTTTTAACTCTATTCATATTTTATATTGATAAACACTTTATTAAAAATATAAGGCTTTGATATATTGACAAAATTACTCAATTTGTTATAATAAATTTTGTTAATATAATTATTGCCCATTCGCCAAATGGTAAGGCACCTGCCTCTGGAGCAGGCATTTGTTGGTTCGAATCCAGCATGGGCAGCCAAAAGAGTTCTTTTAAAGAGCTCTTTTTTATTTTATAAAATTTCTCCTTTATAAAAAATTATATAATATTTTCAATTTTAATAGTAAAAACTTTGTTTAAAATTAATATATAATATTTTACTAATAAAATGCGCTCACTTGTGCAAAATATATATATGACTTTTAAGTGAGGTGTATAAATTGAATTATAAAATTAGAAACAAATTTATATTTTACTCTTTATTTGTAGTATTACTAACAAGTATTCTATTAATACCTCTATACAAAGCAAAAGCTTATAAAGATATTTCTCCAAAGGAGGTAAAACACATAATATCAACACCATATTCTACTGCCCTAGTAATAGATGTTAGAACCCCTAAAGAATTTAGTAATGGTCATATACCTAAAAGCTTAAATATTCCAATGGATAGTTTCAAGGATACAATGTTATCTAAAAATATAGATAAAAACACTAAAATAATTATTTATTGCAATACTGGTGTAAGAGCTAAAAATGCATCAAATTTATTAGATAAATTAGGATTTACTAATGTATATATTTTAGACCGCTTAAACTCATGGCCCTATCCTTTAGAATATTAATAAAGATATATATTTAGTAATCCCTTGACAATATATATATCATAATATACAATTGAGTATAAATTAATATTAAAGGTCTTGAACAGGAGTAGTAATATTTTTTCTATATAAAGAGAACTGTTGGATGGTGGGAAACAGTATAGGGAAATGTGAACTTGCCTGGGAGCTTGTCTATCAAAAATAGGCACGGGTAAAACCGTTATTTTTATAAGAGGAATCTATTAATTTATAGATTTAATTAGAGTGGTACCGCGGATAACCTTTCGTCTCTATTAAGAGATGATAGGTTTTTTTATTTTATATAAAAATATTCTAAACTTATTTTTATATAATTAAATAAATTTTATTATATAAATATTTAACTATTTTTAATATTTATTTGTAAATAATAATTTATAAAATAGATAGGAGGATTATTATGGGAAACTATAGTACTAAAATCGATAAGAAATGGCAAGACAAATGGGAAGAAAACTCTCTATACAAGTTTAATAATAAAAATTTAGATAAAAAATTATATGTTCTTGAAATGTTTTCTTATCCATCAGGAAGTAAATTACACGCTGGTCACTGGTTTAACTATGGTCCTGTGGACTCTTGGGCAAGATTTAAAAGAATGCAAGGATATAATGTTTTTCAACCTATGGGCTTTGATGCTTTCGGTCTTCCAGCTGAAAACTATGCAATAAAAACAGGTATACATCCAAAAGACTCCACCTTCAAAAATATTGAAACTATGGAAGCTCAATTAAGAGCTATGGGCGCTATGTTCAACTGGGAAAACGAAGTTATAACTTGTTCACCAGACTATTATAAATGGACTCAATGGGTATTTTTAAAGCTTTATGAAAAAGGTTTAGCTTATAAAAAGAAAGCACCTGTTAATTGGTGCCCAAGTTGTAATACTGTTCTTGCTAACGAACAGGTTTTAGATGGAAAATGCGAAAGATGTGATAGCAATGTTGATAAAAAAAATCTAGAACAATGGTTCTTAAAAATAACTGACTATGCTGATGAACTATTAGAAAAACTTGATGAATTAGATTGGCCTGAAAAAACTAAAGCTATGCAAAAACACTGGATTGGGAAATCTGTAGGTGCTGAAGTTACATTTAACGTAGCAGATTCAGATTTAAGCTTTAATGTATTTACTACAAGGGTAGATACTTTATTTGGAGTTACTTATGTGGTTTTAGCTCCAGAAAATGACTTAGTAGATAAACTAACTACAGCAGAAAATAAAGCTGCAGTTGAAGCATACAAAGATCAAGCTAAAAACCAATCTGATATAGAAAGACAATCTATAACTCGGGAAAAAACTGGTGTATTCTCAGGTTCCTATGCTATAAATCCTATAAACGGTAAAAAAGTACCTATATGGGTAGGAGATTATGTATTAAATACCTATGGAACAGGTTGTGTAATGGCAGTTCCTGCTCATGATGAAAGAGATTTTGCTTTTGCTACTAAATATAACCTTCCTATAGAAAGAGTTATAGAAGGTAGTGACTCTCTTCCTTATACAGAATACGGAAAAATGATCAATAGTGAAGAATTCGATGGCTTATCTGGAGATAAAGCTAAAGAAGCTGTAATTTCTAAGCTAGAATCTATGAATCTTGGTAGAAAAAAAGTAAACTATAGATTAAGGGATTGGCTTATATCAAGACAACGATATTGGGGTGCTCCTATTCCTATAATTTATTGTGAAAAGTGCGGTACAGTAGAAGTTCCTATGGCTGAGCTTCCTGTAGAATTACCATATAATGTAGAGTTCTCTCCAGATGGAAAATCACCTTTAGGTAAATGTGATGACTTTATAAATACAACTTGCCCAAAATGTGGTGGTGCAGCTAGAAGAGAAGCAGACACATTAGATACTTTTGTATGTTCTTCTTGGTATTATTTAAGATATCCAGATAATAATAACGAAAAAGAAGCTTTTGATCCTGAATTAATAAATAAAATGCTTCCAGTTGATAAATATGTTGGTGGTCCTGAACATGCTTGTATGCATCTTTTATATGCTAGATTTATAACTAAGGCTTTAAGGGATATGGGCTATCTAAACTTTGATGAACCATTTTTATCTCTTACTCATCAAGGACTAATATTAGGCCCTGATGGTTTAAAAATGAGTAAATCAAAAGGGAATACCATCTCTCCTGACGATTATATAAAGGAATTTGGTGCAGATGTATTCAGAATGTATCTAATGTTTGGATTTGATTATACAGAAGGTGGAGCTTGGAGTGACGATGGTATAAAATCCATAGGCAGATTCATAGACAGAGTGGAAAGAATACTAGAAAATGCTAGAGAAGAAATAAAAAATTCTAAAAATAATAAGTCTACCATGGATAAAGATGAAAAAGAATTGAATTATGTAAGACATCATAGCATTAAATCTATAACTGAAGATATAGATAAAATGCAATTTAATACTTCTATAGCAAGATTGATGGAATTTACAAATGCTCTATCTAAATATCTTGGTGATAATACTTTTAAAAATGCTTCATTCTTAAAAGAAAGTATAATTGACTTTATAACATTATTAGCACCTTTTGCTCCTCATTTTGCTGAAGAACAATGGGAGCTTATAGGTATGAATTCTTCTGTTTTCAATGAAAAATGGCCTAAATTTGAACCTAAGGCCCTAATAAGAGATGAAGTTGAAATAGCTATACAAGTAAATGGTAAAATAAGAGCTAAAATAAATATATCTACTATTTCATCAGAAGATGAAATAAAAGAAGCAGCATTAAATAATGAGGATATTAAAAATTCTATAGGAGATAAAGAAATAAAAAAAGTTATAGTAATAAAAAATAGATTAGTTAATATAGTTGCTAAATAATATAATAAATTAAAAAAGGCTATCTCAAAATAAAAATAGATTTAATTTTAACCCGTAAATATAGAAAATACATTCATAAGACAATTCATTTTGCTAAGAAGTTCTTAATTTGACTCCATTAAAAATTTTCTACCCAGTACAGGCGCCATCCTTGGCTTCACTACTGGCTCCTCACGTCCTGTGAGGAATTAGGTCAATTTTTAATTCCGTCAAATTAAGAACTTCTAAAGCTTATTCATATGCTTATTACATGTATTCTCTATATTTACTAAGTTAAAATTAAATCTATTTTAAGATATCCTCTTTAAACATTATTTATACATTTCTATAGTTTTTTCTGTGGATTTTAGTAGACTGTTTAATTCAAATACTTCCCCTTCTTCTATAAGTTTGTTTAATTGCGCTTGATATCTATTAGAATCTATAATCTTCCCCATAGATTGCAATGTTAAAATATTATCCATTATGTAAGATACTAAACTTGATTTTACTTCAAAAAGTTTTTGTGCATCCTTTATTTCATCTTTTATTTCCATCATTAATTTATCTAAGTTAAAAGCTGCATCTGCCGCTGATTTAAGCTTTAACTTTATATCCTTAGGTATTTGATGTTTATATTTATAATTTAATGAATGTTCTATAGTAGCCCAAAAATTCATAGCTAATGTTCTTATTTGAAGTTCTGCTAAAATCTCCTTTTGGCCTTCTGCCATACTAACAGGATATTTTATAATCATATGATAACTTCTATACCCACTATTTTTAACATTAGTTATATAATCTTTTTCATATATTATTTGCATATCTTTTCTCTGTCTTACTAATTCCACTACCTTCTCTATATCACTAGTGAATTGACACATTATTCTTATTCCTGCTATATCTTCCATTTCATAACAAATTCTATCTAATGGTATATTGAATTTATTTGCTTTTTCTAGGATACTAGAAATTTCTTTTACTCTTCCTGTAACAAATTCTATAGGAGAGTATTCATTTTCTTCTCTATATTCTTTTCTTATACTTCTAAATTTAACTTTAAGTTCCTCTACCGCTTGCTTATATGGTATTAAAAAAGTTTTCCATTCACCTAGTGCCATACCCTTCACCCTTTTCAATATATGCTTTGAATTTTGTAATTTATCCCATATTACCTATTATAATTATATCAAATATACAATTATAATATAATTATAATTGTATATTTGATATAATTATAATATCAGATATGAATGCGAAAATGAAGGTGATAATTTTGAATTACAATGAATCCCATAAAAATAATAGTAAAGATTGGCCAATATATAAAAAAAATGGCGCTGAATGGTTAAAAGAAAAATCTCTTTTATATGATAAAGAAGTCACCTGCCCTGTGTGTGGTAATACCTTTAAAGCAAAATCTATAAAAACTTCTTCTTACAGAATTCTAAAAAAAGATTCTGATCTTTTTATACGATATTCTATTATAAATCCTTATTTTTATGATGTTTGGGTTTGTAATGAATGCGGTTATGCTGCTATGAAAAAAGATTTTAACAAAATAAGATTTTTTCAAATAAATTCTGTAAAAGAACAAATAACTTCAACTTGGATTCCTAGGGAATATCCTGAAGTATATAATATAGATGTAGCTATTGAAAGATTTAAATTATCTTTATTAAATTATGTGGTTATAGAATCTGCTTATAGTAAAAAAGGATTCAATTGTTTAAAGTTGGCTTGGATGTATAGACTAAAGGATGATTATGATAAAGAAAAATTATTTTTAAGTGAAGCCCTAGAGTCTCTTAAAGAAGCTTATTTTTCAGAGGATTTCCCTATATATAGGATGGATAGATACACTACCATGTATTTAATAGGTGAATTACTGCGAAGAACTGGGAATTCTGAAGAAGCTTTGCGTTGGTTTAGTAATGTTATAACCTGTCCTGGTATTTCTAGTAGATTAAAAAATTTAGCTAGAGATCAAAATGATCTTATAAAAGAAGAAATGAATAAAATTGATTTTACTACTATACCTAACGAGGTTGATAAAATAGATAATACTAAACCCAAAAAGGGAATCTTAGCTAGACTTCTAAGTAAAATAAAGTAAAACTCCTATAAACATATTTTATAGGAGTTTTACTTTATTTATATAAATAGATTTACATTAGAATCCTCAGCTTCTCCTAAATAATATCCTACTCCGCCTATTTTTACTCCATCTATTAATTCTTCTTCTTTTATTCCCATAACATCCATAGACATTTGGCATGCAACTATATTTATACCTGAAGCTATAGCTGATTCTATTAACTCTTCAAGAGAAGATATATTTTTATCCTTCATTACCTTTCTAATCATTTTGGATCCCATGCCCAACATGTTCATCTTAGAAAGTTTTAACTTTTTACTTCCTCTTGGCATCATTGTTCCAAACATTTTATCCATAAATCCCTTTTGTACACTTGCTTTCTCTGATTTTCTTAATATATTTAATCCCCAAAATGTAAAGAACATAGTTACCTTTTTCCCCATAGCTACAGCACCATTTGCTATAACAAAAGATGCTATTGCTTTATCTAAATCTCCACTAAATACAACTAATGTTTTATTATCATTTTGCTTAGTTTGTACTTCACTCTTTTTTTCATCTACTTGTAATTTTTTTTTACCTTTCTTAATAATAGCTGTGACTATTCCTTTATCCTTTGATACATTTAATAGTTCATTATTTGTTCTTTCACACCAGGATTGTATATCTACATAAAATCCTGGATCTGAAGCTTTTACTTTTAAAGTTTCTCCTTCACTCATTTCATTTACAGTGTTGTTTACTTTCATTAGTGGTCCTGGACAACTTAAGCCACAAGCATCTAATTCCAAAGATTCTGCTACATCTTCGTTATTTTCCTTTACTTCTTTTATTTCTTCTTCTGGCATCTTATCTGTTTTTTTAGGTATAAACTTATTCATAATATATGTTTTATATCCACCATTAAGATTTTTAACCTTGTAACCATTGGCCATTAATATTCTAGCACCAATATATCCACGTAATCCTATTTGGCAATATATCCATACTTCTTTATCCTTTGGAATTTCACTTAGTCTATCTCTTAATTGATTTATTGGTATTTCTATTGCTCCCTCTATTTTCCCATTTTCAATTTCTATATCATCTCTTACATCCAATAATACAATCTCTTCTTTATTCCTATCATCTATATTATTTGGTGATATATTTTCTACTTTTCCTGTTAATAAATTCTCTGCCACAAAACCTACCATATTGACAGGATCCTTAGCTGAAGAATATGGAGGGGCGTAAGCTAATTCTAACTCTTCTAAATCATATATAGTTCCACCAAATCTTATTACTGTAGCAATATCATCTATTCTTTTATCTACCCCATCATAACCAAAAGCTTGAGCACCTAAAATCTTACCTTTATCATCAAATATTAATTTTAAGCTTATTGGTGTACCCCCTGGATAGTAACTTGCATGAGATTGAGAATGTGTATAAACTACTTTATGTGGTATATTAAATTTAGATAAAATTCTTTCATTATTACCTGTACTAGCGCCTGTTAATCCAAAAACTTTAATTATAGCAGTTCCTTGAGTACCTTTATAAGAAGAATTTAATCCACATAGATTATCTGCAGCTATTCTACCCTGTTTATTTGCTGGTCCTGCTAATGGTATTGCTGTTTTATTTTCATTTATATAGTCTACTACCTCTATAGCATCTCCTACGGCATATATGCCTTCTACATTAGTTTTCATATGTTTATCTACTATTATATGACCTCTAGGACCAATTTCTATAGAAGACCCCTTTAAGAACTCCGTATCTGGTTTTACACCTATAGCCAATATAATCATATCTACATTTAACTCAATGCTACTTTGAAGGGATATTTTTATTTTATTATTATTTTCTTCAAAAGATTTAACTCCATCGCCTAAAATTAACCCTACACCATTATCCTGTAACTCCTGTTCGGCAAAAGTAACCATATCTGAATCAAAAGGTGCTAATATGTGGGGAGCAGCTTCTACTAATACCACACTTATACCTCTCTCTCTAAGATTTTCTGCCATTTCAATGCCTATATATCCTCCACCAACAACTACTGCACTCTTAACATTTTTGTTATCTACATAATCTTTTATTCTATCTGTATCTGGGATATTTCTTAATGTAAATATTTTCGAACTATTTATCCCTTCTATAGGTGGTTTTATAGGTGTTGCCCCTGGTGACATTATTATATAATCATATGTTTCCTCATAGTTTCCCTTTTCTTTACTATTTACTGTAACTTTCTTTTCCTTGGTATTTATTGATGCAACTTCACTATTTACTCTAACATCAATGTTGAATCTACCCATCATAGCCTCAGGAGTTTGAACTAAAAGATTATCTCTTTCCTTTATAGTTTCTCCTATATAATAAGGTAATCCACAATTAGCAAAGGAAATATATTCTCCTCTTTCAAACATTATTATTTGTGCATTTTCATCAAGTCTTCTAAGTCTTGCGGCTGCAGAAGCTCCTCCTGCTACTCCTCCAATGATTAGTACCTTCTTATTCATTGTAATTCCTCCTACTTAAATAGAAATTTCTTAGTACTATTACTCATTAAGCAAAATTTTTATCAATTGTTCTGCTTTTTTATTAGAAACATGATAATTTATTTGAAGTCCATTTCTATCCCCTTCTATTATCCCTGCACTTTTTAGTTTTTGTAAGTGTTGAGATATAGTAGATTGAGGCATGCCTAAACAATTTTGCATATGACTTACATTACATTCTCCTTTTTCTAAAAGTCCTTTCACTATACATATCCTAACTGGGTGGGATAGAACTTTTAAAAGTTCCGCCATATCATTATATTTTGCATAATCATTATCCATTATTCTACCTCTTTCTATTGTATATCATTATATTTATATATTACGATATTACGATATAGTTGTCAATTATAAATCCCGTAAGTTTAAATAATCTTTACGGGATTAAAATTTATATGATCACAGGAAGTTAAATAGTATTCTATTCCATCTCTTAACCCTTCTAGTGACCTAGTTGTACTTATTCCATGTAAATGTCCGTATATAACCTTCTCTACATTATATTCCTTTAAAAGTTCAGTTATTGGTGAATCTTCAAATTTATCATTAGTAGCAGGATAATGTAACATCACTATAAATTTTTCCATTCCCGCTTTTTTTGCTGCATCTAGTGATAGTCTTAATCTTATAAGCTCTCTTCTATATATTTTTTCATCATGAGTAGTAAAATTATCTGATGGCTTAGGATTCCAGCCTCTTGTTCCGCATATAGCATAATTTTCATATATAAAAAAATTATTTTGTATAAAATTCATATCCTCATATAATTTATTTAATTTATTTATAGAACTCCACCAATAATCATGATTACCTTTTATTAAAATTTTTCTTCCCTTTAAATTATGAATCCATTCTAAATCATATAAGCCATCTTCTATTTTCATAGACCAAGAAATATCTCCGGCTATAAGAACAGTATCATCTTTAGTTATTTTATTTTCCCAATTTTCTTTTATTCTCTCATGATGCATAAACCACTTATCACCGAATATATCCATGGGCTTATCTTCATTAAAAGCTAAATGTAAGTCTGATATTGCATATAAGCTCACTATATCACCTCTATTATTTTATTCTCTCATCTATTTCCATAACATATGCTATTACTTTTGCTACTGCATCATATAATTCATAGGGTATAGAATCGCCTATATCTATATTAGTTAAAAGATTTGCTAATTCCTTGTCATAAACTATAGGTACCTTCTCTTCTGAAGCTTTTTCTAAAATTTTATCTGCTACATATCCCATACCAGCAGCAGTAACCACTGGGGATGTGTAACTTTCCTCATACTTTAAAGCTGCAGCCTTTTTTCTTTCATTCAAAATAATCACCCAATCTTTTATTATGCTTTAATATCAATAGCATTTAAATTGTTATCATTAAAAAATTCTCTACAATTTGATATATTAAATATTTCTGCTTTTTCCTCTACTTTTATAAAAATATTATACCCCATACTGCTCATATCTTCTATAAGTTTATTTTTCCCTTTATCTAATAACTTTACCCATTGCTTTATAGTTTTTATATTAATCTCCATATTGCTATTTTTAAGAGTAATATAAGCATCTACTATATCCATATTAGCTGTAGCTATAGATGTGGCTATCTTTACATTACTAGAATCTATCTTTTTACCCTTACCCCTTTCATCTTTTATTATAATTTTACAATCACATTCATTTTCTTTAAAGTTTAAAGGTAAATCTAAATAATAGTATTCGTTAGATATAGTATTAAACATTTTAAAATTATTTATATTATTTTTTAATGTACCTATTATTTTATCATAGGATGAATTATTGGTATCTTTCAATGTATCTATAAGGTTTTTAACTATATCTTTAATCTCATTTGTTTTTGCATTTATTTGTTCTTTTATCCCTGAAGGATCTACTTGTGATTTACTTCCTGATATCTCTATTGATTTTGTTTTAATATTTTTTGTAGTTTCCCCTGTTAAAGTCTGCTCCATTACTTCAGTATTTTCTGGCTTCGCTTTTAATCCTAGCATTTCCTGTTCTTCTTTAGTAAAGCTTTTTAATATTCCATTTAAGTCTTTTTCCTTTAATATTAAATCCCTTACAAGACTTATGTTTTCTTCTTTTCCTGTGGACATAAGTGCTTTAAAAGTACTTATTAATTCATTTTTGACAACATTTTCACTTTTATTACGTGCGCCATTTTCTATTGTTTTTGATTGTGGATTTTCCTTTACCAAAGTATCTCCATTAGATATATTTTTGTCAGTTATTATTTTTTTATCATCTATATTAGATTTATTTAATTCCTTATCTATATTATTTACCTTGTTATAAATACTAGATTCTTTAAAAACCTCTTTAAAAGCTTTTACATTTTCTTCTGTTAACTCTATATTACTTTCTAGTAATATAAATAAGTCTTCTTCTGTTAAGGTTTGTAATTCATTAAATAATCCCTTTAATACATTTCTTATCTCTTGGCCTTTAGCACTTTGTAAATCTATTCCTTTACCCTTTATATAGTTTTGTATAAATATATCTGCTTCCTGAGGATTATTTTTTAATTTATCCATAAAGTTAGATAAATTTACAACCTTTAATATATTGTCCTTAGTTAAAGGAATATTATGCTTTATCATTTTTTCTAATAAAGCATAATCCTCCTTACTCAACTTTATATTTTCTTTAAGCAATAAATTTTCTATAGAATTTTGCTCTTTTTCTTGTTCCTTTACCAAGCTTCCCTCTAAAAATTTTAAAACTAACTTTCCTTCCTCAAATCCTAAAACTTTAAAATTAAGTAATCCATTAGGTAAATTTCCTTTTAAGTCTTCAATGGATGCTTTAAATTGCCATCCATCTATTAATTTTAATATTACCTCTTCTGGACTTTCTCCCTCACCAATTACTCTAGCAGCAAAAATTTGGTCTACATCAAAAGAAAGTTTACTAGATATTTTTTTTGTATTAGTATTATAAACATTATTTATATTTAAAATGTCTGGCATATTATCATCACCTCTTATAAAACTTACTTTATTATCGTACTAAATCTATATTTACTAAACAAACTTTATAAAGGAGTAGTGTAATATACTCATATGTCAGCACTATATACTCTAACATATTTTAAAATTTTATTATCTTAAATAAAATGAATTTATTACTTTTCTATTATAATAAAAATACTGATTAAATAGAACACTAGCTATTTAATCAGTTATTATATTTATATTTTATTTTTCTTCATGTAGTATAGGAGATACGCTTTTATATATAACTGAAGTTATTAGGGATACTATAGCTCCCTTAAGTAAATTAAATGGAATTATAGACCAAAATATAAAACTCTTTAAATCCACTATTTTAGGATTTAACTTATTTCCTATGGCTACTACCGCCTTTATTGGGAAATTTAATGCCTTTTCATACAATGGTAAAAGAACATAATAGTTTAATAATCCTGCTACTATAGACATACATATCGTTCCTATGGTTAATCCTACTATTGCGCCTTTTTTAGTTTTATCTTTTTTATAAATATATGCTGAAATACCTACTAAAATAGATCCTACTAAGAAATTTGCAATTTCCCCTACAAAAACTGTACTTCCTTTGAATATACCATGTAATATATTTTTCATAAATTCTATTAATATTCCCGCTACAGGCCCTAGGGCAAACCCTCCTACTAATGCAGGTATATCACTTATATCAATTTTTAAAAACTCTGGAAATATAGGTATTGGAATCTCTATAAACATAAGTAAAAATCCTATGGTTCCTAGTACAGATATCTTTACCAACTTATTTAATTTACTATTTTTCATACTATCCCTCCATTTTATATTCTTTGAGAAATTCTCCAATAAAAAAGCCCTGATAATAATATCAGGGCTTTGTAATCGCAGTTACAATTGTAATCTTCTTTCATCCAGACTTTACTGTCGGCTTCGGAATTTAACCGAATCATGCTAAAAATAGCTCGCGGGCTTTACCGCCGGTGGGGAATTACACCCCGCCCTGAAGATATAAATATTAATTTTATGCATTTTTATTATATACTATTAATAATTTTAATTCAATATTAATATTTATGCAATAATTTACTTTTTCATACTTAAGGAAATTCTATTTCTCTTTTGGTCTACTTCTAATATTCTAACTTCCACTATATCTCCTACTTTTACCACATCTAAAGGATGTTTTACAAAGCTATCTGAAAGTTGACTTATATGTACTAAGCCATCTTGATGAACTCCTATATCTACAAAGGCTCCAAAGTCAGCTACATTCCTAACAGTACCCATTAAAATCATATCTGGCTTTAATTGAGTTATATCAACAATCCCTGTCTTTAATATAGGTTTAGGTAAATCTTCTCTTGGATCTCTTCCTGGTTTTTTTATTTCTTTTATAATATCTAATAGTGTAAGCTTCCCTATATCTATTTTATTACATATATCATCTAGACCTATATTATTAACTCTAGCATCTATATCCTGTAATTTATTATTTTTTACATCCTTCATATCATATTGTAACAAGCTTAAAAATTTCTTGGTTCCCTCATAGGACTCTGGATGAACTCCTGTATTATCTAAAGGTTCTTTACTTTCCATAACTCTAAGAAAACCTGCACATTGTTCAAAGGCTTTTTGTCCTAACCTTTTTACTTTTAATAATTCTTTTCTATTCTTAAATTTTCCTACTTCCTCTCTATAGGCTACTATATTTTTAGCTATAGAACTATTAATGCCTGAAATATAAGATAAAAGGGATGGTGTTGCAGTATTTAAGTCTACTCCTACCGCATTAACACAATCTTCTACCACACCTTTTAGTGATTCATCTAATTTTTTTTGAGATACATCGTGCTGATATTGTCCTACCCCTATAGACTTAGGATCTATTTTTACAAGTTCTGCTAGAGGATCTTGAAGTCTTCTACCTATCGATATAGCGCCTCTTAAAGAAACATTTATATCTGGATATTCTTCTGTAGCTAATTTTGACGCAGAATAAACAGAGGCTCCTGCTTCAGATACTATAACATAATATATATCTTTGCCTTTTTCTTCTTTTATTTCTTTAAGCATTTTTGATATAACCTCTTCTGATTCTCTACTAGCTGTTCCATTTCCTAAAGATATTACATCAACATCATATTTATATATCAATTCTTTTAATATCTTTATAGAACCTTCTACATCGTTTTGTGGTACTGTAGCATAAACTGTAGCTGTATCTAATAACTTTCCTGTTTCGTCTAATACTGCTATCTTACATCCTGTTCTAAAACCTGGATCGTACCCTAAAATCACTTTATCTTTTATAGGTGCTTGCATCAAAAGAGCCTTTAGATTCTCTTTAAATATTTTTATTGCTCCTTCTTCACCCTTTTCCGTTAACTCTGATCTTATCTCTCTTTCTATAGATGGATATATTAATCTTTTTAAGGAATCTTTAACAGTCTCTTCTATATATATATCTGTTTCTTTATTTCCTTTTAAGGATCTACTTTTTAAATAATCTATTATTTTGTCTTCATTACAAGTAACTTTTGCTGTTAATATTTTTTCTTTTTCTCCTCTATTTATAGCTAATATTCTGTGTGGAGGAATATTTTTTACATTTTCTTTATAATCATAATACATTTCATAAGGAGTAGGCTCCTTG
This sequence comes from Clostridium sporogenes, assembly GCF_001889325.1. Taxonomy (NCBI): domain Bacteria; kingdom Bacillati; phylum Bacillota; class Clostridia; order Eubacteriales; family Clostridiaceae; genus Clostridium; species Clostridium sporogenes. The sequence continues at coordinate 2,132,800 of NZ_CP013243.1, forward strand.
CTTTCACCTTTGGTTTCTATTATTCCCTCATTAAAGACAAAACTTCTTATCCATTTTCTGTATTCTGCTTCGTCAGATATAACTTCACTTATTATATCCATGGCACCTTGAAGAGCATCTTCAATAGTTTTTACTTCTTTTTCTTCATTTACAAATTGACTAGCATATACTTTTATATCTTCTTTAAAATTACCTTCTAATATTGTTTCCGCTAAAGGTTTTAATCCTTTTCCTTCCGCTATAGTAGCTCTTGTCCTTCTCTTTGGCCTATAAGGTCTATATAAATCCTCTACTTCCGTAACAGTTTTACAATTAATTATAGATATTTTAAGTTCTTCTGTAAGCTTTCCTTGCTCCCCTATAAGTCTTATAACATCTTCTTTTTTAGAACTTAAATTTCTTAGATATGTAAGCCTTTCAAAAAACTCTCTAAGAGTTTCGTCGCTCATACCTCCAGTTACTTCTTTTCTATATCTTGCTATAAAAGGTACTGTATTTCCTTGATCTAATAAATCTATAACTGCATCTATATACTTAATAGATATATTAAGTTCTTTTGATAAAACACTATTTATATTGTTCATTTTTACCTCCAAATATTAAATAAAGTCACTAAAAATATATTATACCAGTTATATATCCTTTGGCAAATTAATATAAATTAAATTATAAACAATTTATAGGAGATATTATGAGAAATTTTGCTAAGTTATTTTATATGACTATTATTTTAACCTTTTTATGTTTTAGTATACAAACCGTTTTATTTATAAAATCATTTAATATAAACTCTGTACTTAATAATATTAATTTAATATCCTCTAATGAATTTAAAGGAAGACTTCCTGGCTCTATGGAAAATAGGCAAGTTTCAGAATACATAAGAAATAATTTTAAAAATAATAATCTACTTCCCTATGAAGAAAACTATTTCCATAGTTTTGGATGTTTTTATCCTAGTAAAATTGAAGGTAATCCTTACTTGAAAGTAATAGACTCTCAAGGAAACTTAATTAAAAATTACTCTTATGGTAAAGATTTCAAAGAAGATATGCTTAATTTTAGAGAAAATGCTTTTTCTTTTACTAATAAAAATGTAATTATCCAAAATGATTTTATGAATATAAATTATAATAATGGTAATTTCCTTATATATGCTACAGACGATTACGCTTCTAATTTTAGAAGCTCTTTTGTAAAAGAAGCGCCCTATAATATGTATGTTGTCACAAATAAAAAAGTTTTTGCTGAACTAAAAGATTTTATAAAATCAGATTATAAAATAATTTGTTTTATTCCTTATTCCATAAAAGAAACTGAACTTAATAATGTGGTGGGATATATAAAAGGAACAAATCCTAACAATGCTCCTATTATAATTTCTTCCCACTTCGATCATTTAGGTGAGGATTTAAATGGGACTATATATAGTGGTGCTTTAGATAATGCTTCTGGTACTAGCTTTATGCTAGAATTAGTTAAATATATTAAATCCTTAGGTACACCAGATAGAGATATTATATTTGTTTCTTTTAATGCTGAAGAATTTGGTTGTCTTGGCTCTAAGGCTTTTGTAGAAAAATATTATAGCAAAGTAAAAAATTCTACATTATTAAATTTTGATATGATAGGAGGTAGTGAAAGTGTTCCGCTTTGTATAATGGGATCTGATAAAGATACAGCTGATACTCCTCTTATAAAAGAATTATCTACTTTATGTTCTTCTAAAAATATTAATTTTAATTATATGTTTGAAAATGCTAGTGATCATTATTTTTTTAGAAAAAAGGGCATAAATGCTATAACATTTTGTGATAATGATACTTCTAAGATTCATACTCCTAAAGATAAGATAGAATTTATAAATAAAAATTCTATAAAAAGATGTTATAATGTAGCTTCACTAAAAATTATAAACTCTGCTTTTAGAGGAAATTTATTTTATATATACTATAAAGAATTTTTAATTGTATCCTCTGTTTTACTTCTTATATTCATAAAAAGACAAAGAAGATATAAACTAAGAGTTCTAAAATTTAAATAACTTTCTACTTTGAATCTCATATAAAAAATAGATTCAATTTTAATGTAGTAAATATAAAATAATATATGTAATAAGCATTTGAATAAGCTTAGAAGTTCTTAATTTGACGGAATTAAAAATTTGCGTAATTCCTCACAGGACGTGAGGAGCCAGTAGTGAAGACAGGATGTCGCCTGTACCGGGTAGAAAATTTTTAATGGAGTCAAATTAGAACTTCTTAGCTGTATGAATTGCTTATGAATGTATTATTTATATTTACGGATTAAAATTAAATCTATTTATATATATCCTTAATTTTAAAAATTTCCTTTTAGATACTCTGTTATAAATATATTTATATCACCATTCATTACTGCATCTACATTGCTAGTTTCTGCTCCTGTTCTATGGTCTTTTACTAAATTATAAGGATGAAATACATAGGATCTTATTTGACTTCCCCATCCCATATCCTTTAATTCTCCGGTTAGATCTTCTATTTTTTCTTTATGAGATCTTTCCTTTAATTCTACTAATCTTGATTTTAGAACCTTCATAGCTGTTTCTTTATTAGTATGCTGACTTCTTTCATTTTGACATTGTACTATAATTCCTGTTGGTATATGAGTTATTCTTACTGCAGATTCAGTTTTATTAACATGCTGTCCTCCAGCTCCACCTGCCCTATAGGTATCTATCTTTAAATCTTCACTCTTTATTTCTATTTCTTGATCATCTGTTAGTTCTGGTAATACTTCTATAGATGCAAAGGAAGTCTGTCTTTTACCATTTGCATTAAAAGGAGATATTCTAACCAATCTGTGTATTCCCTTTTCACCTTTAAGATATCCATACACAAACTCTCCAGTAATCTTCAGGGTTACACTCTTTATCCCTGCATCTTCAGCCTCTAATAAATCCATAATCTTAACAGTAAATCCCTCTTTTTCAGCCCACCTTGTATACATCCTAAATAGCATATCTGTCCAATCCTGTGCATCTGTTCCTCCTACTCCTGAATGTAGGGTCATTATTGCATTATTTCTATCATACTCTCCAGATAATAGGGTTTCTATCTTAAATCTATCTATTTCTTCTTTTATATTTTTATATTCTGATAATATTTCTTTTCCCATATCGTCCTCTTCTTCTGATAACATTTGGGACAATCCTATAATATCCTCTATAGTATTTTTTAAATGATTATACTTGCTTAGTTTATCCTTTAAATACTTTTCTTCAGAAGTTATTTTTTGTGCCTCTTTTATATCATTCCAAAAATTCGGATTTTGCATTTTATTTTGTAGTTCTGATATACTATTTTTTAATTTTTCTATGTCAAAGAGACTCCCCGATTTCTTTTATTGTATTTTTAAGCTCATAGGAGTTATTTATTATTTCTTGAATTTCTAATATCATGTCATCACCTCTATTATTTACTTTAGGCACATGAAAATAAATAACAAGTCAAAGATGGCAGTATATTTTGTGTCAGCCAAGGAAGCAGGTTCCGTCGCTAGTAGTGCTATCGGCGGGTTCTGCTGACGCAGTATGACGCAAAATAGACTGTCATACTGACTTGTTATTTATTTGAATGTACCTTAAAGGTTATAAAACCAGAAACCAAATAAAAGTTTCCGGTTTTATTATAATATATTTTTATGCCATTCTACCACAACAATTTTTATATTTTTTCCCACTTCCACAAGGACATATATCATTTCTACCAATTCTATTTTCCTTTTTTATAGGTTGTTTTTTTACTGAATCCTCATCATAATTAGTTGATGTTTCTTTTGCTACCTTCTCTCTTTCAGGTGCTTTTTCTACTTCCACATGGAATAAATATCTTACGGTATCTACTTTAATGTTATAGATCATTTCCTCAAACATTTCACTACCTTCAAATTGATATGCTTGAACTGGATCTTGTTGTCTATATGCTCTTAGACCTATACCTTGTTTTAAGTGATCCATATCATCTATATGATCCATCCATTTAGTATCTACAACTCTAAGTAATATTACTCTTTCTATTTCTCTTATTTGTTCTTCTCCAATTTCTTTTTCTTTGTGGTTATATATATTTTCTACTGCTTCTAATAATTTTTCTTTTATTTCCTCATCTGATAAATTACTTAGATCTTTCACATTTACTAAACCCTTTGGTAAACATATATCTTCTAAATAATTAACAAGATTTTGAAGTTCTGTCTCAAACTCTTCTTCTACTCCTGAAATATGAGAATTTACTGCAGTATAAACTACATCTCTAATCATATCTCCTATTTGATCCTTTAAGTCTTCCCCTTCTAGAACCTCACTTCTTTGTTTGTATATTATTTCTCTTTGTTTATTTATTACATCATCATATTGCAATAGAGTTTTTCTTATATCAAAGTTATTTCCTTCTACCTTCTTTTGAGCACTTTCTATAGCTGAACTTACCATTTTACTTTCTATAGCTTCATCTTCACCAAGTCCTAATTTATCAACTATTCCTTGTATTCTTTCTGAACCAAATATTCTCATTAAATCATCTTCTAAAGATACAAAAAATCTTGATTCACCAGGATCCCCTTGACGACCAGAACGTCCTCTTAATTGGTTATCTATTCTTCTAGATTCATGTCTTTCTGTACCTATAATCATAAGTCCGCCTGCTTCTTCAGCTTCTTTAGTAAGTTTTATATCTGTACCACGGCCCGCCATATTAGTAGCTATTGTTACCATGCCATATTCCCCTGCATGAGAAATTATATCCGCCTCTTTTTCATGATATTTAGCATTTAATACTTGGTGAGGTACACCTTTTTTCTTTAACATAGAAGATAACATTTCTGATTTTTCTATGCTTACTGTACCTACTAACATTGGTTGACCTTTTTTATATCTTTCTACTATTTCATCAACTATAGCTTTAAACTTACCCTTTTCTGATTTATATACTACATCCGCATTATCTATTCTTGCTATAGGTTCATGTGTAGGTATTACAATTACATCTAATCCATAGATTTCTCTAAATTCATTTTCTTCTGTTTGAGCAGTTCCTGTCATACCGGATAATTTATTATACATTCTAAAATAGTTTTGATAAGTTATTGTAGCTAAAGTTTTAGATTCCCTTTCTACTCTAACGCCTTCTTTAGCTTCTATAGCTTGGTGCAATCCATCGCTATATCTTCTTCCTTCCATAGCTCTTCCTGTAAACTCATCAACTATTAAAATTTCTCCATCTTTAATCATATAATCTTTATCTTTTTTCATTACATAGTTAGCTTTTAAAGCTTGAACTACATGGTGTTGTATTTCCATATTTTCTGCATCAGCATAGTTATCTACTTTAAAGAAATTTTCTGCTTTATTAACACCTTCATCTGTAAGCATAGCTGAATTAGCTTTTTCATCTATTGTAAAATCTTTTTCAGCTATTAAAGATTTAGTAAAATAATCTGCAACTTTATAAAACTCTGTAGACTTTTCTCCTTGACCTGATATTATTAGTGGAGTTCTAGCTTCATCTATTAATATAGAGTCCACTTCATCCACAATTGCAAAGTTTAATTTTCTTTGAACTCTTTCTTCTTTATAAACCACCATATTATCTCTTAAATAATCAAAGCCAAATTCACTATTTGTTCCATAAGTTATATCTGCCCCATAAGCTTCTTGTCTTTCCTCATTGTTTAAATTATGTAAAACAACTCCTACTTTTAAACCTAAAAATTCATACACTGGGGCCATTAAGTCTCTATCTCTTTTTGCTAAGTAATCATTAACTGTAACTATATGTACCCCTTTTCCTGTTAATGCATTTATATATGCCGGTAATGTAGCAACTAAAGTTTTACCTTCACCAGTTTTCATTTCTCCAATTCTACCTTGATGTAATACCACGCCACCAATTAGTTGTTCTTTATAATGCTTAAGTCCTATGGTTCTATGTGCCGCCTCTCTAACTAATGCAAAAGCTTCTGGTAAAATATCATCCAGTTTTTCCCCTTTTTCTAGTCTATTTTTAAATTCTTCAGTTTTTAATTTAAAATCTTCATCTTTTAAGGATTGTATTTTTTCATCTAAAGCTTCTATTTTATTTACTATAGGATTAACTCTTCTAAGTTCTCTTTCGCTATATGTACCAAATATTTTATTTAAAATTCCCATATTTTTCATCCTCACTATTTATCAAATTTTATAGGTCTTAACTTTATAAATTATATCATTTAACTATATTCCATTCAACTTTTTAAAATAATAATTATGTAAATTTGTAAATAATAATTAATTATAGTAAACCCTAGGTCTATAAAACTTATCTATATAAAAAAGTAGACATATACCCTTGTATATGTCCACTTTTTACTAGTTCTTTATATTAATATGTTAATATATTATTTTAAAATTCAGGTTCTATTAACCCATAATTACCATCTTTTCTTCTATATATAACATTTACTTCCTCTGTATCAGCATTTTGATATACAAAGAAATTATGTCCTAAAAGCTCCATTTGTAAAACCGCTTCTTCCGAAGACATTGGTTTCATGGCAAATTTTTTAGTCTTTACTATTTGAGTCTCTTTATTTTCTCCACTTTCATAATCTGGTATATATTGAAATCTTAATGAGCCATCGTGAATCTTACGTTGAAGTTTAGTCTTTTGCTTTCTTATTTGTCTTTCTAATTTATCTATTACCATGTCTATAGATGCATACATATCCTCTGTTGTTTCTTCACCTCTTAATATAACTCCATGGAATGGTATTGTAACTTCTATAGTTTGCTTATTTTTGTGTACACTCAATGTAGCTGTTGCAACTACATCAGGGTTGAAAAATCTTTCAAGCTTTGACAGCTTCTTTTCAACTGTCTCCCTTAAAGCATTTGTTATCTCAATATTTTTGCCTATTACTGTTATTTTCATTCTTCAGCCCCTCTTTCTGTTCTTGATTATGTTTTTTAATCTTGTTATGTTATTTATATTTTAATACTATTTTTTAAAAAACTCAATAGAAATTTTTTAAATTTACAAAATATTAAGTTATTTATAATAATTTTTTACTAATATGAATTATTTCATATTAGTATAAAAATAAGACCTATAGTTATACTATAAGCCTCAATTAGTTAAAATTAGTTGACCTGGTTTTTGCCCCCACACTCGCCTGCTGGAATTTTCGCTACCCAGAGTTCGTCTTCTCACTACTAACCCTCTCGTTTTTAATAACGGCAGGACTTACTTCTAAGCCGCACCATGCTCATCAAATATTTTTATTTAACTTACGTGGATCGTTTTGCCTGCGACTGGCATCGACTTTCAACCACAAACCTAATTTTACTATATTTAAATTATACATCACTTTTTGCTGCAGTCAATATAAAAATTTCTTTTGCTCCACTCTTTTTTAACTCGTTAGCACAATAAAAGGAGGTAGCTCCTGTGGTTAAAACATCATCAATTAAAAGTATTCTTTTATTTTCTACATATCTTTCATTATAAACTTTAAAACTATCCTTAACATTTAGCCATCTTTCAATTCCATTTAATCCTATTTGATCTTTTGTATTTATGTTCTTTTTTAAACAATATACTATTGGTATATTAATGCTTTTACTTATAATCCTGGCCAAGTACTCACTTTGATTATATCCTCTTTTTTTGTAAGATTTTTTACTGGATGGAACAAAAGTTATAATATCTGTGTTTATATTAATTTCTTTTGCTTTTCTACACATTAAATTAGCTATTACTTCTCCACTTTTAAAATCGCCTTTATATTTTAAATTTAATATAAGTTCCATCATTATACCTGAATAATAACAAGTAGGGAATGCTGAAAAACAGTTTTTCCCTTTTTCAATAATTTTAACGTCACTACAATGCTTTATAGCGTTAAGGCATTCTTTACATATTAAATCTTCTTCTATATATTTTTCACATATTACACATTTATTTCCATAGGGGTATATTACTTCTCCTATACATTCTATAATATATTTTATATAGTTAAAAATCCTAGTTCCCATGCTTCTTTATTAAAGGCTCTTATTATATTTTTAGCTTTCTCCATATGTACAGTTTCCGTATTAGCTAAAAATATAATTTCACCTTTAAAATCATATTCACCTCTCCCTACAGTACCACATAAATATATTAATTCTTTATAATTAAATTTATTCTTATCTGAACCATAAATTATCAAATCTGTATCCTTCAATTTTGAAAATCCATCATAAAATAAATTAGTTATAAATATACCTTCCTTCATCTTTTCAAAGTTAACTAAACTCTTATTAGAATCTAATTCCATATCTAGTATTACATTTACATCAATTTTATTTATATAATTTTTAAAATAATTATATAAATTTTTACTAATAAAATGTGAAGGGGTATATATAATAACTTTCCTTTTAGACTGAAATGACCATTTCATGTAATCATAAATAATAAAAGGAATCTCTCTACTTATATTTATTCTAGTTAATAATGTTCTTGGTTCTATTATAGGCATTCTATCCTTTTTAAAGGGTATATAAATACTTCTACTATTGATAAATAAGCTTTCTATAGAATACATTATACATTTGCCTTCATTGGTAAGTTTAGACAAAATTAAATCTTTTATACTATCCTTATTATGATTTGCATAACTACTTAAATCATCATATATTATAAAATCAAATTTTTCATCCATATTAAATGCCACATTAAAATTAGTAACTTTTAAGTTTGAAACTATATCTAATCTACTCTTTCTTATATAAGAATATTGTCTAAAATCACTTTTTCTTTTTATATTTTGTATTATGTCTATGCTTTTTTCTTCTTCATTTGTTATATACAAAATATTATTCCTATTTTTTATTAAATATAAAATAGAATCCACAAAAAAATTTGTAGTATTATAAGGTATAGATACAACATTTAAGAACTTTTCTCTACCTTTACACCAATTTAATATAACTTCACTAAATTCATATTCTTTTTTGGATCTTTTAAGTAAAGACATACAGGTTCACCTTCTATATATAATATATTATTCTCCATCTATAATTTCAGTATCTAAAACATTACTTATACGCCACTTTAAAAGAGAATACCTTTCAAAAATTTTATCATTTTCCACCATAAAATTAATAGCTTTTAAAGAGCCTACCAAAACAACAAGCTTTTTGGCTCTTGTTATTCCTGTATACAATAAATTTCTATTCATTAAAAGTGGCGGTCCTTTAAAGGCTGGCATAACTACTACTGGAAATTCACTGCCTTGACTTTTATGAATAGTTGCAGCATAAGCTAAATCTATTTCATCTAAATATAAATTTTCATATATTACTCTTCTTTCATTATCAAACAAAACTTGAACCGTTTCTTTTTCTTCATCTATGTCTTCTATATACCCTACATCTCCATTAAATATTCCTAACCCTTCTGCTTCCCCCTCACCACTTGTTCTAGTCCACTTTAAAGAGTAGTTATTTTTTGTTTGCATAACTTTATCTCCTACTCTAAATATATAATCCTTAAATTCCATTTCTTTTTTTAAATCATTTTTAGGGTTTAAAACAGATTGCAATTCCTTATTTAAATTAGAAACACCTAAAATTCCCTTTCTCATTGGAGATAGTATTTGTATATCATGAATTTTATGCCAACTTTTATTAAATTTAGGTAATCTTTTATTTGAAAGTTCTAATAATGTATTAACTATTTTTTTAGGTTCACTACATTCTATAAAATAAAAATCTTTATCCTTTTTATTTATAAGGGGCATTTCCCCATCATTTATTCTATGGGCATTAACTATAATCATGCTCTCTTTAGATTGTCTAAATATCTCTTTTAATCTTACTACCTTTACGCACTTACTTTCTATTAAATCTCTTAATACATTTCCAGGACCTACTGATGGAAGTTGATCTACATCTCCAACTATTATTATTCTTGTACCTAATGCTACAGCTTTTAAAAGTGTATTCATTAATATTATATCTATCATGGAAGCTTCATCTATTATCACTACATCACATTCTAAAGGCGTTTCTTCACCTTTAGAAAAAGCTTCTTCTGTGTCATCCTGAGATACACCCATTTCTAATAGTCTATGTATTGTTTTAGCTTCTCTCCCTGTAGTCTCAGACATTCTTTTAGCTGCTCTTCCTGTAGGTGCTGCCATAAAAACTCTCATGTTAGCTTTTTCAAACATCTCTGTTATACAATTAATAATAGTTGTTTTTCCTGTACCAGGGCCTCCTGTTATTATTTCCACCCCATTTTCTAAGGCTCCTTTTATAGCTTCCCTTTGAGAATCATGAAATTTTATATTATTACTTTTTTCAAAATTTAATATTTCATCTTCTATATCTATGTTTAAATTATCATATTGTGACAAAGATAAACTAAGTATTTTTTTTGTAACTCCCAACTCGCAATAATAATAAGGTAGAGTAAAAACGCAGCCTTGGTCTTTTACTTTTTCTATCTTTAATTTATTTTCTGCCATATTATTATATATACTTTCATGTATTTCTTCTTCTTTTACACCTAATATGTTCATAGCCTCACTTATAAGCTTATCTAAAGGCATATAAGTATTTCCTAGACTACAAAATCCATTTATTATATAATTTATTCCACTTTGAATTCTAAAGGGTGAATTGCCTGCTATTCCTAAGCTTCTAGCTATTTTATCTGCAGTTTTAAAACCTATTCCGCTTATTTCTTCTGTAAGTATATATGGATTTTCTTTAACAATTGATATAGAATTTTCTCCAAATCTTTTATAAACTTTCATGCATTGATTAGGTGTAACTCCATAATTTTGAAAAAATATCATTATGTTTCGTACTTCATTTTGTTTTATATAGGAATCATATATTATTTCTATTTTTTTCTTTCCTATACCCTCTATTTCTGTCAATCTTTCTATATTATTGTCTAATATATTTAATGTTTCTTCTCCAAATTTTTTTACAATTTTTTTTGCAGTTACTGGGCCTATACCTGATATAATTCCTGAGGATAAATATCTTTCTATACCAGCTATAGTATTGGGCACTACCTCTTCACATATTTCTACTTTAAATTGGTTCCCAAATTGTGGATGGATAACCCATTTACCCTTCAATCTTAAATTTTGTCCTTCTGTTATATAGGGCATACATCCTACTATTGTTATAACCTCGTTTTCCTCTCTTATTTTTGCCACTACATATCCATTCTCATCATTTTTAAAAAGTATATCCTCTATAAATCCCTGTATTTCCTGCATAAAAAATCTCTCCTAATCTTTTTCATTCCACTATCATTACCCATAATACTTCCACTTCTAAGTGTGGTAAATACTATAGTTTTCTAACTCTAATCATTTAGAATAATTATATCACATTATTATAGAAAAATATAAAGGAATGGCATGTTATCATGTCCATTCCTTTTTACACTATTTTAACTTATATATGTTTTTTTATTTCCTCTACTTTATCTAATCTTTCCCATGGTACATCTATATCCGTTCTTCCAAAATGTCCATAAGCAGCGACTTGTTTATATATAGGTCTTCTTAAGTCTAAATCTCTTATTATAGCTCCAGGTCTTAAATCAAATACTTTATTTACTATTGAAACTATTTCTTCATCAGCCATTTTACCTGTTCCAAATGTATCAACTGAAATAGATACTGGTTTAGCTACCCCTATAGCATAAGCTAACTGAATTTCTAACTTATCAGCAACCCCTGCTGCAACTAAATTTTTAGCTACCCATCTTGCGGCATATGCAGCAGATCTATCAACCTTTGTTGGATCCTTACCTGAAAAGGCTCCACCACCATGTCTTCCATATCCACCATAAGTATCAACTATTATTTTTCTTCCTGTTAATCCTGAATCCCCTTGAGGCCCACCAATTACAAATCTTCCTGTTGGGTTTATAAAATATTTAGTATTTTCATCTAATAATTCTGATGGTACTATAACTCTTATTACATGTTCTTTTATATCTTTTTCTATTTGTTCTAAAGAAACTTCTGGCCCATGTTGAGTTGAAATAACTATAGCATCTATTCTTACAGGTTTACCATCTTCATATTCTACAGTTACTTGAGTTTTACCGTCTGGTCTCAAATATGGTAATGTACCACTTTTTCTTACTTCTGATAATCTTCTTGATAATTTGTGAGCCATCTCTATAGGCATTGGCATATATTCTTTAGTCTCATTTGTAGCAAAGCCAAACATCATACCTTGATCTCCAGCACCTACAGCATCTAATTTATCCATTTCACCCTTTTTAGATTCTAAAGCTTCATCAACACCCATGGCTATATCTACTGATTGTTCATCTATTGATGTTATTACAGAACAAGTCTCACAATCAAATCCATATTTAGCTCTATCATATCCTATTTCTCTTATGGCTTCTCTAACTAACTTTGGTATATCAACATAACATTTTGTTGATATCTCTCCCATTACCATTACCATTCCTGTTGTAACTGCTGTTTCGCAAGCAACTCTTCCATTCGGATCTTTATCTAATATAGCATCTAAAACTGCATCTGAAATTTGATCGCATATTTTATCTGGATGTCCTTCTGTTACTGATTCAGATGTAAATAACTTTCTCACTTTAACTCCTCCTAATTACTAATTTTGTCTAAAAAAATAAAACCTCTTCAATAAGAAGAGGTTATTGTCTAACTACTCTCTCTTATCTTGCAGATAACACTGCAGGAATTGGCACCTTAGTGAATATCACTGGTTGCCGGGTTTCATAGGGCCCTTTTCCCTCCACCTCTCTTGATAAGAGTTCTTTATTACTATTTATTTAAAATCATATCATACTAAAAAACGCATGTCAATATTATACTTATAATATATGCATTATAAATCATCTATGTACAAATAAAAACATCCTTACTATAAGCAAGGATGTTTGGTGGAGGAGGACGGATTCGAACCATCGAAGCGAATCGCAACAGATTTACAGTCTGCCCCCTTTGGCCACTCGGGAACTCCTCCATGTATGGAGCTGGCAATAGGACTTGAACCTACAACCTGCTGATTACAAGTCAGCTGCTCTACCAATTGAGCCATGCCAGCATAATATTAAATTTTAATGGTGGGCACAACAGGGCTCGAACCTGTGACCCCCTGCTTGTAAGGCAGATGCTCTCCCAGCTGAGCTATGCGCCCATTAAAATAAATATGGTGGAGGAGGACGGATTCGAACCATCGAAGCGAATCGCAACAGATTTACAGTCTGCCCCCTTTGGCCACTCGGGAACTCCTCCACATATGGAGCTGGCAATAGGACTTGAACCTACAACCTGCTGATTACAAGTCAGCTGCTCTACCAATTGAGCCATGCCAGCATATTTTTTTGTGTCGTATCGACAAGAAATAGTATATCTATTTATCAATATAAATTCAAGCAAAATTAATAGCCTTTACATTAATTCTAATCCTATATACATAGTTTTTACTCTTGAATGCTTTGTTTTTCTTATTATTTTATTTCAATAAATTTATTTGTAATATATATTTATTAATTTATAATAAATGTATAATCTTAATTTATACATTTACTACGGAGGAATATCATGCAAAAATTATTAGGAAAGCTTAGAAGAGCAATAGGAGATTTTAATTTAATACAAAATGGAGATAAAATAGCTGTTGGTTTATCTGGAGGAAAAGATAGTATAACTTTACTTCATCTACTAAAAAGATATCAAAGCTTTTCTCCTAAAAAGTTTGATTTAATAGCTATAACATTAGATACAATGACAGGAGCAGATTTTTCTCCTCTTGAAAGTGTATGCTCTAATATAAATATTCCATTATACATATATAAAACTCCAATAAAAGAAATAGTTTTTGATGTAAGAAAAGAAAAAAATCCTTGCTCTTTGTGTGCTAATTTAAGAAGAGGAGCTTTAAACAATTATTCTAAAAAACTAGGATGTAACAAAATAGCCTTGGGTCATCATAAAAATGATGCTATAGAAACTTTATTAATGTCTATGCTATACGAAGGAAGAGTAAGTTGTTTTTCCCCTAAAACCTATTTAAATAAAGCCGATATAACAATAATTAGACCTATGATATATATAGATGAACTAGCAATTAAAAGTATGGTTAAAAGATATAATTTACCTATAATTAAAAATCCTTGTCCTGCTAATGGTAATACTAAAAGACAATATATGAAAGAACTTACCTATACTTTAGAAAAGGATATTCCTAAAGTTAAAGACAGACTACTTGGATGCTTAACCAATACCGATCAAATAAACCTATGGGACAAAGATAAAATCCAATAATATTTAACTCCTTATATTCATATATATTAATATAAGGAGGGGTGTGTTTTGAATATAGAAAAAACTCATTATATGGAATCATTATCTTATTATAAAATAGCAAATTCTCTTAAAAATTATTTAAATAAAGATACTATAATAATATGCATAGGTACAGATAGATGTATAGGGGATTGCCTTGGTCCTTTAGTTGGAACTATATTAAAATATAAAAATATACCTTTAAAATTATATGGAACTTTAGATGAACCTATACATGCTTTAAATATAGAGGACACTATAAAAAATATTAAAAACTCCTACCCTAATAGTTCTATAATAGGTATAGATGCTTGCCTTGGTGACAAAAATAATATAGGTCAAATCCAAGTAAGAAACTTTCCCATACAACCTGGAAAAGGTGTTGGGAAAACACTTCCTAAAGTAGGAGATTGTTCAATTGTTGGTATTGTAGATTCAAATGAAAACTGTGATATATTTACTTCCGCTAACACTAGATTAAGCTTAATATTAAATATAGCTAAAGTTATTGCCCATTCAGTCTTACACTGTTGTTATATATTAGATATTTAAAAAATATCATTATAACTAGGTATAGTTTATTAATTATTCTGCATTAATATAAAAAATAAAGCTCATGATTATTAATCAAGAGCTCTATTTTTATATGTAGTTATTTAAACTTATTATACTAAATTTAATCCATCACCGGATTCTGATATTCCCATCTTATCCAAATACTCTAGCATTTTTCCTGTTCCCTCTGCAACACAAGAAATCGGGTTTTCTGCTATATGTACAGGTACTTTATTAACATTTTCTATTAAATCACTAAGACCAGTAAGCAGTGCACCTCCACCTGTCATTATTATACCTTTATCTGCTATATCAGCCGATAATTCAGGTGGTGTCTTTTCTAATACTGAATGAGTAAGTTCTGCTATTGAATTTACAGTATCCTGTAAGGCTTCTCTCATTTCATCTGAGGTTACAGTTAAATTTTTGGGTAATCCTGTAACTAAATCTCTTCCCCTTATATCCATTGATGTATTCCCGCCTTTTGAGAAAGCAGAACCTATTTTTATCTTTAAGTCTTCAGCTGTTCTTTCTCCTATCATAAGCTTGTGTTTTTTTCTTATATATTTTATTATAGCATCATCAAACTTGTCCCCTGCTATTTTTATAGATGATCTTACTACTATACCTCCAAGAGAAATAACCGCTATATCTGTAGTACCTCCTCCAATATCTATAATCATACTTCCGCTAGCCTTAGTTATATCTAAATCTGCACCAATAGCTGCTGCTAAAGGTTCTTCTATTAAAAATACCTTCTTAGCTCCAGCATTTCTAGCCGCATCCATAACAGCTCTTTTTTCAACTTCTGTAGCTTCTGATGGAATACATATTACTACCCTTGGTGCAGATATTTTTTTCTTTCCACAAGCTTTTCCAATAAAATATTTTAACATTTTCTCAGTGATATCATAATCTGATATTACTCCATCCCTCATAGGTCTTATGGCTACTATATTACCTGGTGTTCTACCAATCATCTCTCTAGCTTCTTGTCCAACAGCTAAAACCCTATTTTTGTTTCTGTCTATCGCCACTACTGAAGGTTCATTTAAAATTACACCTTTTCCCTTCATATATACAAGTACTGTAGCTGTCCCTAAATCAATTCCCATATCTGTTCCTACACTAAAAAACATTCCCGTATCCTCTCCTACTCTATTGTAGTTATATATAAATTATGAGAATCCTTTACATTTTTCTCATAACTATCTATTCTAATTATAATAGGAATGTAATTAACCTTCAATAGCTTTATATTTCATCTTTGTAGCTTTTCCACCTCTTATATGTCTCTCCGCCTTATTATAATCTAATATTTCTTTTGCTTCTTCTGCGATTTGAGGGTTTATTTTAGGTAACCTTTCCGTCATATCTTTGTGTATTGTACTTTTACTCACTCCAAAAACTTTGGCTGTTTTTCTTATAGTAGCTTTAGAATCTATAATATAGTGTGCCACTTCAAGGACTCTTTCTTCAATGTAATCTTTCAAAGTGCTACCTCCTTAATCCCTTTATAGTTATAAATATGCTTGTATAAAGGATTAAATTCATTTATATTTAGCCACTTTCCGCATAAAAGCGGAAAATGGCATCCTTATTAATATTTAATATATTTTGAAGGATTTATGTATTTATTTCCCTTCATCATAGCAAAATGCAAGTGATCTCCATATTTTTCATATGCTGATCTTAATGTAGTTTTTCCTACATTACCTATTAAAGAACCTTGCTTTATTTGCTGCCCTTTAGTAACTTTAACTTTAGAATCTAAATTAGCATATACACTCTTTATTCCGTTTTGATGATTAACAGTTACCTTTACACCATCTTGGCTTGAAGTAACTATTTCTTCAACTTTCCCATCTGCAATAGCACAAACAGGTGAATTTAGTTTAGCTTTTATATCTAATCCTAAATTAGCTCTATAACTTGAAGTTGAATTCCAAAATACTGGATCTTCTGAATATACTCTTGCTAAAGTTCCTTCCACTGGTTTTATAAAATTGTTATTTTGAGCTTTTGAAACTTGAGCTGTTTCCTTTTCACTTTGTTTGCTCTTTTCACTTCCTTTATTTTGCTCTTTTTCATTTCCTTTGTTTTCTTCTTTTTTCACTTCAAGGGCATTATTATAACTTTTAGAATTTCCTTCTACAGCCTTTGCCGAATCTTTTTCTTTTTTATTTTCAACTACTTTATTTTCAATAGGTTCTTTCTTTACATGTGAATTGCTCTTCACTGAAATTGCTGCTATAGCAGCTACTATGCAAAGACAAAGGAATAAAACTACATAAAACCCCTCCTTCTTAAAAAAGTTTGATTTTTTATTAGATGGTTTTTTTTCCATATCAACACCTCCTTTTTTTAGTTTGTCCAGTAGATAGCAAAAAATACATATTTTATTAAGAAATTTTCCCTTTTTTTCTCCAAAATTCAACATTACTTTTGTTGTATTTGATATCTAATTGTTGATGCTTGTAAATTCTTAAATTGCAATTTGAATAATTAAAAATATCATTCAAAATAAAATAGATTTAATTTTAACACCACAAAGATAAAAAAATATACTCCACATAAGTCTTATTAATATGTTTATAATGTATATTTTTTATTTTTGCTATATTAAAATTAAATCTATTCTTAGGCACACACTTATATATATTTATAAATAAATTTTAAAGTTCTATGTTATATAAAAACTTATGATTATAAATGCTAGTCCATAAATTTATTAACACTAATTTTTATATTTAAGAATTTCTATATCTACTCCTTTATAATAATGTTTAAGTATATAATCATATTTTTCTCCTGATTTACCCATACTATTTGCTCCCCATTGACTCATTCCAACATTATGTCCATACCCATTACAATTAACTATAAAATAGTTATCTTTAAATTCTAAGGAAAATTTAGATGAATTTAACCCTAAAATTTTTCTGAATTCTGTACCTTTAATTTCTATATTATCTATTTTAATTTTTTTAATACTACCACTTTCTGTTTTATCCTTTATTATTATTTTTTTATTTATATCTTTTTTATTTATATTACACTTAGGATATTGTTTTTTTATAATTTTTATAAATTCATCATAAGTAATTTTTTTACTGCTCTTAAATTTAGGAGCCCTCTCTTCTCCTGAACTTTCTACACTTTTTAAATAAGGAACCTCACTATTGAACACATTTTCACTATCTTCTGTTTTTCCATTACTAGTAGCAAAATAATATGGAGCCATAACTATTTCATTGTTATATACAAGTACATTTCCCTTAGTGCTATTGACGCTTTCTTCTATTTTATTCCAATATTCATTTTTCTTTCCCTTTGGCCAAGATTTTATTCTTTTATCCTTAGGCATAAAAACTTGAGACTGGACACTATCGCATACATCTGCATTTATTCTTTTATTATATTGATTTTCACCAAAGCCTTTCATATGAGCTAAGGCATATGTTCTAGCCGCTACTGCTTGAGCTTTTAGTGCTTCTATATGGAACTCTGCTGGCATTTCCGCTGAAACGACACCCTTTACATATTCTTCTAAAGGTATTGATCTTACAACCTTTTCATTAACAAAATAAACTCTAACCTGTGGCTCTGATCCCACTTTATATTTTTTATTTATATCTACCTTTTCTTCTTGTTTTTTCTTCTCTAACCCGATCTTATTTATGGGCTTCTTAACCTTTTGCTCTTTGTTTCCACTAAAAGATAAAACAAAGCTTAAGATTAACATAATACAAACAGTACTTATTATTGTTATAACTAACTTATTAATATTAGTATACCTATTTAATCTTCTCATGTTTTCCCTCTTTTCATAATAAAGTTTTCTATACAATTATATTTTTTATAAAGGTGTATTATGCTAAAAGATAAGCTAAAACTTAATTATAATTTTGCTATAAGCTTAAATATTATTTCCTATATGTATACACAAATTATTATAATTTTAATGCTAAGTAAATTTTTAAAATAAACTCATTATATAAACTCAAAAGTTTATATATAAATATAATAAAAAAACTCATAGCAAATAATCACCATGAGTTATTTATCATACACAATTATTAAATTTTAATTTACTCGTATAATATCTGCTCCTAATTTATTTAACTTTTCCTCTATCTTTACGTATCCTCTATCTATATGATAAACATCAGTTATTTCCGTTTTGCCTTCAGCTACTAGAGCGCATAATATAAGAGCTGCTCCTGCCCTTAAATCTGTAGCTTTAACTTCTGTTCCTGTTAATTTACTTACACCTTCTATTACAGCACTTCTTCCATCTATCTTTACATCTGCACCCATTCTCTTCATTTCAGATACATGCATAAACCTATTTTCAAATATAGTTTCTGTAATAATACTGGTTCCTTTTATAGTAGATAATAAAGCCATCATTTGAGCTTGCATATCTGTTGGGAAACCTGGATAGGGCATAGTTTTTATATCTACTGGATTTAATACTTTTCTTCCATCTACTATAGCAGTTTCTCCTTTTATTTTTATATCAACACCCATTTCTGTTAACTTTGCAATTATGGGTTTTAAATGTTCTTCTATAACACCATTTATTTTTATTTTACTCTTAGTTATAGCAGCAGCTATCATAAAAGTCCCTGCTTCTATTCTATCATATATAGGTCTATGTGTTGTTCCCTTTAATTCATTAACACCCATTATTCTTACTGTATCTGTTCCTGCCCCTATAACCTTTGCTCCTATACTGTTTAAAAATCTTCCTAAATCCTCTATTTCTGGTTCCTCTGCTGCATTCTCTATAATAGTTTCTCCTTCTGCCATAACTGATGCCATCATTATATTTTCTGTAGCCCCTACAGAAGGAAAATCTAAATAAATTTTATTTCCTATTAATTTATCTGCTACAGCTTCTACATAACCATGTCCTATATTAACTTTTGCTCCAAGGGCAGTGAATCCTTTTAAATGTAAATCTATAGGTCTTGTACCTATATTACATCCTCCCGGTAATGATATTTTAAACCTCCCAAATCTAGACATCATAGGACCCATTAACAAAAATGATGCTCTCATTTTTTTAACTAAATCACTATCAGGTTCTAAATTATCCACTGGTTTAGAATCTATTATAACTCTATTGTTAACCTCATCTATATTCACCTTAGCTGAAATACTTTTTAAAATTTCTCCAATAACAAACACATCCTCTAGCATTGGCGCGTTATCTATAACACATTTATCTCCACTCAATATACTACCTGCAATGATTGGTAATACTGAATTTTTAGCTGTACTTATGTTTATATCACCTTTTAATTTATTTCCACCATTAATCACTATCTTATCCATTATTATCCTCCATTTCGATATTACTAATATGTTCGGTTTATCTGTGGTGTTCCTAATATTAAGTAGGTTTTTTCTGAATTATATTTACATACAGCATAATTAAAATCTATTTTTTTACCACAGACCTTTATTGGAGTATATCGTTTTGTATAAGCTGTAGTGCTATATCCATTATCTATTTTTATTGTTTCTATATTCCTAGCACCATTTTTATTTAAAATTAAATTTATATCATCATTTAATTTTTTTAGATTTTTACTATTATTTTCTGCTTTTAAATATTGAAAAATATAGTCTTTTTTATTTTTTAAATTTAAATATGACTTTAAATTATTTTTAAAATTTATAAAGCTTTTATTTAATGTAAAACTTTTAAAATCTACCATAACTATATTTTCATCATTATATTCTTTTATATTTATATTTCCTGACATCTCTTTGTTATAAAAATATATATTATAATTACCATCTTTATTAAGGGATTTTTTATTAAAATCTTTATCTAATCCTAAATATGAACATATTTCTTTAGCAATTTCTTCATTTTGTGATTTTGTAGAAAAAGTTACATTGCTTCCTACTTCAACTATATTACTATCTGTTTTATCTACTATTTCAAAAAATAACTCATCTTTATCTTTTGCTTTAGAATAATTCTTGGGTATAAATAAAACTGCTATTATAGAAAATAATAAAATAATTAATATGCCAAATTTTATTTTTTTGTTCATTTATCTATCCCCCTTCCTCTTTAGATTATTTACATAAATTTCTAATTATATTCAATCCTAATATATTATTAATATATAGTTCTTAATAAAAAGTGTGAATTGTTTTTAAAATACTTACAAAAAAGCTTACAAGGTATACATAACTTTAATATTAAAGTTATGTATACCTTGTAAGCTATAAAAATTTCTCTAATGTTCTTTAGTTTTAATTCTAGCAATAGATCTAAACAATGCTAATTCTGCTCTTTTTACATCTATTTCTTTTTTATTTAGTAATCTTTCCTCTGCTCTTTTTTTAGCATTTTCCGCTCTCTTTATATCTATATCTTCTGGTTTTTCACTAGCATCACAGATAATATAAACCTTGTTATCTTCTACTTTTAATACTCCACTAGATGTAAATATATTTTTTTTATTGCCGCTTAGATCTATATATGTCGTAATAGTTGGCTTTAAATAAGTAATCATATTGACATGATTAGGAAGTATCGCTAATCCTCCATCTAATCCTTCAGTTATTACTTCTTTTATCTCTCCAATTTTAATATTTTTTTCAGGAGTAAATATAGTAAATTCTATATTATCTTTCATATTATTCTCCTCTATTAACCTATTATAATTCTATTCCATTTCCTCTGCTTTCTTTAAAACCTCTTCTATGGTTCCTTGGAATAAGAAAGCTGATTCTGGAATATTATCATGTTTACCCTCTAATATTTCTTTAAAACCTTTAACAGTTTCTTTTATAGGCACATATTTACCCTGCATTCCTGTAAATTGTTCTGCTACTGTAAATGGCTGAGATAAAAATCTTTGTATTCTTCTTGCTCTACCAACCACTAACTTATCTTCTTCTGAAAGTTCGTCTATACCTAATATAGCTATTATATCTTGAAGTTCTCTGTATCTTTCAAGTATATTTTTAACCTTTATAGCTACTTCATAATGTTCCTCACCTATTATTCTAGGATCTAACATTCTAGACGAAGATTCTAGGGGATCTACCGCTGGATAAATCCCAAGTTCTGCTATAGATCTTGATAAAACTGTTGTTGCATCTAAGTGAGTAAATGTTGTTGCTGGTGCTGGGTCTGTTAAATCATCCGCTGGAACATATACTGCTTGAACAGATGTTATAGAACCATTTTTTGTAGATGTTATTCTCTCTTGAAGAGCTCCCATTTCAGTAGCTAAAGTTGGTTGATATCCAACAGCGCTTGGGATTCTTCCCAAAAGAGCTGAAACTTCTGAGCCTGCTTGAGTGAATCTAAAAATATTATCTATAAATAATAATACATCTTGACCCTGATCTCTAAAGTATTCTGACATTGTTAAACCTGTAAGAGCTACTCTCATTCTAGCTCCTGGTGGTTCGTTCATTTGTCCAAATACTAATGCTGTTTTTTCCAAAACTCCTGATTCTTTCATTTCATAGTAAAGATCGTTTCCTTCTCTAGTTCTTTCTCCAACACCTGTAAATACTGATAGTCCACCATGTTCTTTAGCTATATTATTTATCAACTCTTGTATTAATACAGTTTTTCCTACTCCTGCTCCTCCAAATAAACCTATTTTTCCACCTTTTTGATAAGGTGCTAATAAATCTATTACTTTTATACCTGTTTCAAATATTTCTGGTTCTACAGATTGTTCTTCAAAACTTGGAGCTGATCTATGAATAGGATAACTTTCATTTGATGTAAATTCTCCTGCTTCATCTATAGGGTTTCCTAAAACATTAAATAATCTTCCTAAAACTTCTTTACCTACTGGTACTGAAACTGGACTTCCTGTATCTAAAACTTCCATACCTCTTCTTAGTCCTTCAGTACTTTCCATAGCTATAGCTCTAACTGTGTCATCTCCTATATGTTGTTCAACTTCAGCTATAACTTTTTTATCGCCAGCATTTATTTCTAATGCATTAAATAAATCTGGAAGATTTTCCGAATCAAATTTTATATCTATAATTGGTCCTATTATTTGTATAACTTTTCCTAAGTTTGGCACTATAGTACACCTCCTACCTTTGAGCTTCTGCACCACCAACTATTTCTGATATTTCTTGTGTAATAGCACTTTGTCTTAATCTATTAAATTGTACATTTAAATTATCTAGCAAATCATTAGCATTGTCTGTTGCACCATTCATTGCTGTCATTCTAGAACCATTTTCACTAGCTTTTGAATTAAAAAAACAATTTAATACAGTTGCTTTTAAATAATTTTCTAAGACTTTATCCATCACCTGGGTTATTGAAGGATCAAATTCTATATATCTATTATCATTTTTATTTTCTTTAGTAAATGGTAATATTTTATTAATTAAAACCTGCTGTTTAACCGGTGAATAAAACTCTGAATATACTAAGAAAACTTCTCCTATTTTTTTAGTGCTATAAAGTTCAATTATACTCTGTGCTATAATTCTAGCTTCTTTTGCTGTAGGAACATCAGGTATTTCTATGTATTCTGCTAAAGTTTTTATACCTAGTTTCTTTAAATACATTCTTCCCTTTTGTCCTATTACTATAACTAAAGATTTTTCTCTATCTTTTTTTATTTCATCTATAACATTGTTTATTATGTTTACATTAAAGCTACCACAAAGACCTGAATCAGATGTAAATATAACATATAGCTTATTATCACTATCATTGCCATCTATATAAATATTTTTATCTTCCATAGAGTCAATTATATCTTTTAATACTGATTCATACTTATTATAGTATTTTTTATTTATTTCTAAATTAACCCTAGCTTTTCTAAGTTTAGAAGTAGCCACAAGCCCCATAGCTTTTGTGATTTTTCTTATATTGGTTACAGATTTTATTCTTCTTCTTATTCCGATAAGCCCTGCGCCTGCCATATCTTACCTCCTTCAGAGATATTACATCTCTGATAAAAATACATTTTTAAAATCATTAATAGCTTTATCTAGCTTGCTTTTAAGCTCATCAGTTAATTGTTTCTTTTCCAATATCTCTTTTTCTATTTCTCTATAATGAGTGTCCATATATTTAAATAACTCTTCTTCAAATGCTTTTATTTTATTTACAGGTATATCTGAAAGATGATTATTAACTACGGCATAAAGAATTATTACCTCTTTTTCAACAGGCATAGGTCTGTATTGAGGTTGCTTTAATATCTCAACCAATCTTTTACCTTTTTCCAATCTTTTCACTGATTCTTTATCTAAATCAGATCCGAATTGAGAGAAAGCTGCTAATTCTCTATATTGTGCTAAATCTAATCTCAATGTACCAGCTACTTGTTTCATAGCCTTAATTTGAGCATTTCCACCAACCCTTGATACTGATATTCCTGCGTTAACCGCTGGTCTTTGTCCTGCATTAAACAAATCAGCTTCTAAGAATATTTGACCATCTGTTATTGATATAACATTAGTTGGTATATATGCAGTAACATCTCCTGCCAAAGTTTCTACTATAGGTAAAGCTGTTAATGAACCGCCACCTAGTTTCTCTGACAACCTAGCAGACCTTTCTAGTAATCTTGAGTGTAAATAAAACACATCTCCTGGATAAGCTTCTCTTCCTGGTGGTCTTCTAAGTAATAGAGACATTGTTCTATAAGCTACTGCATGCTTAGATAAATCATCATATACTATTAAAACATCTTTCCCTTTATGCATAAAGTATTCACCCATGCTACATCCAGCGTAAGGCGCTAGATACTGCAAAGGAGCTGAATCTGATGCTGTAGATGAAACCACTATAGTATAATCCATGGCTCCCATTTTAGTTAAGTCATTAACTATATGTGCTACTGTAGATTGTTTTTGTCCTATAGCAACATATATACATATTACATCATTACCCTTTTGATTAAGTATTGTGTCTATTGCTATAGCTGTTTTTCCTGTTTGTCTATCACCTATAATTAACTCTCTTTGCCCTTTACCTATAGGTATCATGGAGTCTATAGCTTTTATTCCTGTTTGCAATGGTTTTTTTACAGACTGTCTATCTATAACTCCTGGTGCTTGCACTTCAACTGCTCTAGTTTCATTAGTTAAAACTGGTCCTTTTCCATCTATAGCCATACCTAAAGAATTCACTACTCTTCCTACTAATGCTTCTCCTACAGGTACTTCAACTACTTTTCCAGTTCTTTTTACTACATTTCCTTCTTTTATACCTTCTTCAGATCCTAGTAAAACGCAACCCACATTATCTTGTTCTAGGTTTAGAGCCATTCCATAAACATCATTTGGGAACTCTATAAGTTCCCCTTCCATACAATCTTGTAATCCATAAACTCTAGCGATTCCATCTCCAATTTGAATTATTGTTCCTGAATCTACAGTCTCTACGTTAGTATTAAATTTTTCTATTTGTTGTCTTATTATTGATGTTATTTCTTCTGGCTTTATATGCATAATCTCACCTCTATTCTCTTTTGAGCATCATTTTTTTTATGTCTTTTAATTTTGTACTTAGAGTACCGTCTAAAACGTCGTCTCCAACTCTTACATATACTCCACCAAGTATGTTTTTATCTAATTCTTCTTCTAATATTATTGTTTTATTATATTTATTTTCTAATTTTTTTATTAATTCTTCTTTTTCTTCTTTTAATAGTGGAATTACAGTTTTAACATTAGCTAAAATCATGTTATTCTTTTCTAGATATATTTTTTCCAATTCTTTTAGCTTTTCTCTTAAGTACAAAATTCTATCTTTATCTATTAATACTAATAAAAATGATAAAATTTCATCGTCTACTTTATCTTTAAATATTTCAGTAAATATATCTTTCTTTCTAGAAGTGCTTATTTCTGGATGCTTTAGTACATTTAAAATATCTTCGTTATTTGTTATTACATTTACTACATCTCTTAGATCTTTTAAATATTCATCTACTTTATTGTTCTGTTCTGCTATTTCATAAAGAGCTAGAGCATATCTCCTATCTAAATATTCATACATAGCTATATACCTACCTTACTTATAAAATCCTTTATAAGTCTTCTATGCTCAAGATCATCTATAGTTTTTTCTAATGCTTTAGAAGAAACTAATACAGCAAGTTCTACTGCTTCTGTCCTTATTTCATCTTCTGCATTTTTCTTTTGTCTTTCCGCTTCTAATCTTGATCTTTCTATTATTCTATCTGCTTCTTCATGAGCTTCTTTAACAATATCCTCATATACTGTTTCAGCTTTTGATTTATAATCTTCTACTATAGTCTTACCTTGTTTTTTTGCATTGCTTAGTTCTAATTGATTTTTTTCTTTTAGATCTAATGCTATTTTTTGATTTTTATCTGCATCTTCTATTTTAGTTATTATTTCGTTTTGTCTTGAATCAACTACAGCAGTTATTTTATCAAACCAAAAATGTTTTAATATTAAAAGCAGTATAATAAAATTTAATATTGAAGCTATGACTTGCGGAATGCTTATTTCCATATATTAAAAGCCTCCCTTCGGCTTTTAATTTTACAAGTTCCTATGTAAATAGACACTTATAAAATTAAACTACCTTAGATATTAAAATTAATGCTACTATTAATCCATAAATTGCTGTTGCTTCTGAAAAGGCACTACCTATAAGAAGAGTACTCATGATCTTACCACTTGCTTCTGGTTGTCTTGAAACTCCTTCTACTGCCTTTCCTGTAGCATTACCTGTTCCTATACCTGCTCCTATACAAGCTAATGCTGCTATTCCTGCTCCTAAAGCCGCCATTCCTGATACAAATGCTTTTGGATCCATAACAAATTCCTCCTTAAATTTTAAAAAATTATATTTCTTAATTAATGTTCTGATATTACTTTTATATTAATCATAGTTAACATAACAAATATAAACATTTGAATTGTTCCATCAAACAAATCAAAATATATATGGAATGGAATAGGTATTACCAATTGTGCAAAAGAACTTACTCCAGATAAAGCTGAATAAACCAAGTCCATAATAAGTACTGCTGCAGTCATATTACCAAATAATCTTAGACTTAAAGATACTGGTAACATAATCCTTTCCAATATATTTAAAGGTAATAAAAACAAATACGGTTTCCCATATCCTGACAAATAATGTATTGTTCCACTTTTCTTTATGGCGTATCCTTGTATTACTATAAATGATATTGCTGCGATTCCTGCCACTAGACTTAAATCTAAAGTTGGTGGTTTTAAACCTAATAATCCCATTAAATTCATAAACAGTAGGTATATCATTAACGTTCCTACATATGGGACAAATTTTTTGAATTCTGGTCCCATATTTTCATTAACTAAACCTCTAACGGAATTTAACATTATTTCCATAATTGTTTGTTTCTTATCTGGAACTTTCTTTAGATTTCTTGTCAATATAATGCTCATTAAAGATATTATTGCAATAATTACCCATTGAGTTATCAAAGTTGAAGTAATACCAAATTTATATCCAAATAAATTAATATAAAATAATGGTAAAATCTTTTCCAATTCATCACTTCCTTTTATACTTCATTTTTACCTAAATTTGTTCCATAAAATATTATAGATATAAAATTTGAACTATATCCAAGTAAAAAAGGAATAATATTTTTTGTATTGTTTTTAGACAATACTAAGCCTATTACACACACGGCAATAATTCTAATAAAAAAACTTAGCATAGAAAATATAGGACTTTTATTTTTTACTACTACCATATTAGTAATTTTAGCATTTATAAACAGGTTAACATTAGATAATATTAATCCTATTAAAAAATAAAAACTATATCTAATATTAAAAATAAAACTAATAGTAATAAAAAAAATTGTTCCTATAATAATATTAAATATTATTATTTTAGAAATCATTTTTTTAATTTCTGCTATCAATTACAAATCCTCCGGAGTCATCTTTGTGATAACTTATTATATAACTTATAGTATAATAGTCAAAATTTTAATTATACTTGTTTATCACCTTTTAGATCTATTATTGGCAATTTAAACGTTTTACATGCTTTTAACCATTACTTATCTTCAAATAAATATGAATTCCTTACTGTAAGAATATTTTAAAACATTTTATGCAATTTCATCATTTAATTCACAATTCCAAATATTTTGTTTTTCATAATTTTTTTATACTTTTTTTTCAATTTTAATAATCTTTTTCAAAAAACTTATAATTTAATTATAAATTCATTAAAAATTCATTAAAAATTCATTATAAATATCACTGTTTTATATAGTAATTGTTACAATTTCGCAAAATAATAATGAATTAATCGTTTTTCATTCCTTCAATTGTTTTTAATAAAAAACAATATAAATAAATAATATTTATATTGTTCTTTATTTTACCCATATTTTATTTTATTATTTATTAGCGTGAAATTCTTCTGGTCTCTTTTCTATCTTATCAAAATAATATAATATACTATCCACTATTCTAGTTGATGCCTTACCATCCCCATATGGATTTATAGCTTTGCTCATAATATCATATTTTTGTTTGTTTTCTATTAAATCGGAGGCTTCTTTAGTTATAACTTCCTTATCTGTCCCCACAAGCTTAACTGTTCCTACTTTTACAGCTTCTGGTCTTTCCGTTACATCTCTTAGTACTAAGACGGGCTTACCTAAGTGAGGTGCTTCTTCTTGAAGTCCACCTGAATCTGTCATTAACATATAACATTTATTCATTAAATTATGTGTTTCTTTTGTATCTAATGGATCTAATAAATGTACTCTTTCTAAATCCCCTAAAATACTATAAACTGTATCTCTTACCACTGGGTTTAGGTGAACTAAATATACAATCTCTACATCCTTGTATTTTTCTATTATAGTTTTTAATGCATTACATATATTTTCTATACCTTCTCCCCAATTTTCTCTTCTATGAGCTGTAACCATTATTACTTTTTTATTTTTATAATCTATTTTATTTAAATCTTCATTTTCAAAAATGTAATCTTGTTCTACAGTAAACTCCATAGCATCTATAACTGTATTTCCTGTCACAAATATACTTTCTTCATCTATAGCCTCTCTTAATAAATTATTTTTAGACCCTACAGTAGGAGCAAAATTTAAATCTGCTATGCTTCCTGTAAGTTTTCTATTCATCTCCTCTGGGAAAGGAAAGTACTTATCAAAAGTTCTTAATCCAGCTTCTACATGCCCTACCTTTATTTGCTTATAAAAACCTGCTAAGGCTCCTGCAAAAGTTGTAGTTGTGTCACCATGAACTAATATTAAATTAGGTTTTTCTTTTTCAAAAATTTCTTCTAATCCTTCTAACACTCTTGTAGTTATACCTGTAAGACTTTGTTTTGATTTCATTATATTAAGATCAAAATCTGGTTTTATATTAAATAATTCTAAAACTTGATCTAACATTTCTCTATGTTGTGCTGTCACACATACCCTATTTTCTATTTCTTCTCTTTTTTCTAGTTCTTTAACTAAAGGTGCCATTTTTATAGCTTCTGGTCTGGTTCCAAATATAGTAATAGTTTTTATCTTATCCACTTTCCTTGCCTCCTCATTCTTTATGACTAAAAAATCCACATTTCCATGCTATTAATATAAGAGCTAACATTATTGCTGTAAGCAAAAAATATGACTTTTGATTACTTATTTGCATAGCTATTATAGCAAAGCTTCCTAATACAGCACTTATTAAATACATTATTATAACTGCTTGACGTTGAGTTAATCCCATATCTAAAAGCCTATGATGAAGATGACCTCTGTCTGCTTGCATTATTGGTTTTCCATTTATTTTTCTTCTAATCATAGCAAATAATGTGTCATATATAGGTAATCCTAATGCTAATATTGGTACAACTATAGCAAAAGCTGTGGCAGATTTAATAGCTCCCTCTATAGATATAGCTGCTAGCAAAAACCCTAAAAGTTGGGATCCAGTATCCCCCATAAATATGGATGCTGGATTAAAGTTATAAGGCAAGAATCCTAATATAGAACCACTTAATATACTAGTTAATATAGCTGCTTCCCATCTTTGATTTAAAACAGCTATTACAAACATTGTAATACATGAAATTAATGCAACTCCTGCTGCCAATCCATCAAGCCCATCTATCAAATTTAAAGCATTAGTTATACCTATGACCCATAATATAGTTATAGGTATAGCCAAAGCATGCAATCCCACATATAATGTAGCTTGATCAAAAGGATTAGTTATAAATTGTATTTTTAATCCACACATTATTAAACAAATAGCTGCAGCTAATTGAAATGCAATCTTTTTTATAGGAGAAATATCATACTTATCATCAATAAATCCACCCATAACTATAACAGTAGATCCTAATATTATTCCTATTTCTTCTAAAGTTAGAGGACCTTTTTTTAATATCAAGGCAACTACAAAAGATATGTATATTGCTATACCACCTAAAAGTGGTATAGGTTTTTTATGAATTTTTCTTTCATCCTTAGGTATATCTACTACACCTAGTATAAATGCAGCTTTTCTTACTATAGGTGTTAAAATAACTGATAGCACTATAGCTGTAATAGCTCCAATTATGTATAATTTTGTATCCATTATAAAACTCTCCTTAATCTAATTACAGGACTTATTATTTAATCAACATTAACTATGCCAAACCAGCTATGATAAACAAAAGAGCTATAAATCAATTTATTTTTAATTAATAGGATCCATCACCATCTAATGAATCATCATTTTCTATCCATTCCTCAACCTGTATGATTCTAAATTTTTCTTTTGAATCTCTTATAACTACTTTATCAATACCCGAATTTATTATAAATCTTTTACAAAGAGAACAAGGCCCCGCATTGGCTACATATTTACCAGTATTATATTCTTTACCAACTAAATACATAGTTGATGCTATCATATCTTGTCTTCTAGCAGATATGATAGCATTCTGTTCTGCATGAACAGACCTGCAAAGTTCATATCTAGTACCTCGAGGTACCTTTAGCTCTTCCCTTTTACAATATCCTAAATCACAACAATTTTTTCTTCCCCTAGGTGCTCCTGCATAACCTGTTGCCATTATCTCATCATTCTTAACTATTATAGCAGCAAAGTTTCTTCTAAGGCATGTGCCTCTTTCTAAAATAGTCTCACATATATCTAAATAATAATTATTCTTATCTACTCTATCCATTACGCCCTCCATATATAGTATAAATAAAATTTTAATTATAACTCTACTTTATTCTATAATAAAACCCAAATAATTAAAAGTATTTAAGAACATTTTAAGAAAATTACGACTTAACAGCCTTTAAAGGTTGAAAATTAAAACAAGAAATACTTTTAGTCAATAGATAGCTATAAAAATAAAGAATACTAATATTTGTGCCCTAATATTTAAGCTAGCGCTCTAATGCCACGTCCTGTGGCAACAGAGCTAAGTAAACGTCCTGTTTACTTTACGCTTAAATATTAGTTCACAAATAAAGTATTCTGATTATTTTTTTAGATATCTATTTTCTCTAAAAGTATTTTTTGTTTTAATACCTTTAAAGGTTATTATAATAATTTCCTACTGAAAGAAAAACCTACAAAAGGAAAATATAATTGTGTATTTTACAGAACAGAGTGGAGTGAAATCTTCCTTTTGTACCTCTTTATCACACAGGAAATTTTCTTTAAAGGTTTATACTCGCTTCGGCCTATTAAAAAGAGGGATATGTGGCGTAGAAGGCATTGGAAAAAGCTTAGATATTCTTACTTGTTCTTTAAAAATATATTTAAGAAAAAAATGATTGTTTGAGCGGTTAGCAAGTTTCATTCTTTTCAATATATTTTAAGAAAAAACAAATTAGAATCTCTTAGTGAATTGATTTGCCTTTCTAGACACATATCCCTTTTTAATAGGCCGCAGGTAAACTACCTTTTAAGTCACAATTTCTTTATTTTGTTCCGTATAGTCTGTCTCCTGCATCTCCTAAGCCTGGAACTACATAGCCTTTTTCATTAAGTTTTTCATCTACAGAAGCTACATATATGTCTACATCTGGATGTTCGTCCATAACTTCTTTAATTCCTTCTGGAGCTGCCACAAGACACATTAATCTTATATGTTTTGCTCCTTTTTGTTTTAATAATGTTATTGCATCTTTTGCAGATCCTCCTGTAGCAAGCATTGGATCTGTAACAATTACATCTCTATCACCAATATCTTGAGGTAATTTACAGAAATATTCTACAGGTTTTAAAGTTTCCTCATCACGGTAAAGTCCTATATGTCCGACTTTTGCTGCTGGTATTAAACTAGTCATGCCACCAACCATGCCTAAGCCTGCTCTTAATATTGGAACTATTGCTACTTTTTTACCTGATAACATTTTGCATTTTGTTTTACATATAGGAGTTTCTATTTCTACTTCCTTTAATTGTAAATCCCTTGTAACTTCATAAGCCATAAGCATAGCTACTTCTTCTACTAACTCTCTAAAATCTTTAGAACCAGTATTTTTATCTCTAATTAAGGCTAATTTATGAAGAATTAATGGATGTCCTATTTGTGTTACTTTACTCATTTATGTTTTCCTCCTAGTTATCTCTTATATTATTTTTCTATTCCCATCATTTTGTTGACTCTGTTTTCATGCCTTCCACCTTGGAATTTAGCATTTAAAAAATTATCTACTATATCTAATGCTAACCCTACACCTACAACTCTTTGGCCTAGAGCTAATATATTAGCATTGTTATGTTCTCTGCATGCATGAGCACTAAAAGTGTCACTACACAAAGCTGCTCTAACTCCTTTGACTTTATTAGCAGCTATACTTATACCTATACCTGTTCCACATACTAATATTCCAAAATCAAATTCTTTAGCTACAACCTTTTCTGCAACTTTTTGTGCATAATCTGGATAATCACAGGATTCTTCTGTATATGTACCAAAGTCTTTTATTTCTATTCCCTTACCTTCTAAATGTTTTATTATTTCATTTTTCAAAGGTAATCCTGCATGATCACTTCCTAAAGCTATTTTCATTTAAAACACCTCCGCATTATTTATATTAATTTTTGCAAAAAAAGAAGATAAACCACCTATTAGTTTTGTCTATCTTCTTTTAATTTTTTTAATAATAATAAAATGATATTTTTTAATTGTTCATAAGTACTTTTATAAACTTCTATATCTCCACCAAAAGGATCTAAAATCTCACCTTTTTGTCCTACATATTCAGTTATACAAAAAATCCTATCACTATCCTCCTGAGATAGATTGGATAATAAATCTTTAGCTGAATATGTCATAGTTAATATTAGATCTGATTGGTCTAATATTTCTTCATCTAATTGAACTGCTTCTCTATTAGATAGGTCTATATTAATATCTTCATTAATTATTTTACAAGCATTACCTGATGAAACACTTCCAGGCACCACAGCTATACCTGCTGATTTAGCAGTTATTTCTTCCATATCATTTAAAGAATTAAATATAGCTTCTGCCATAAAACTTCTACAGGTATTTCCTGTACAAACAAATAATATATTCATTAGTACCTCCTAATCTAAATTTATAATATCATAGCCAGCTGACTTCTTTAGCCTATTCATTATAGCTACTCCCATATCTTTTTCTTCAAATGCTTCAGATAAAATTAAATCTACATTCTTCTCATCAAAGGTTCTTAAAACATAAAACAAGTTATGGGCAATGGTGTTTAAATCTTTTCTACTTCCTATAGAAACCACCTCACCTTTTTTATAATTGTCTATAGTTTCATCTGTAGCAATAATTCCAACCTTCTTTTCTGCATCTATATAATTTTGCACCATTTCATTAATTTTTTCAATAGTTTTATTTAAATCCCCTTTAATTATTTTTAATGGAGCCTTTGGTGCATAATGTCTATATTTCATACCTGGAGCCTTTGGTCTCAATTCTTTATCTGGCTTTTTCATTATAGCTGGATCAATATATATATTAGAATCTACTTCTTTTAACATTTCTAATGTTATTCCACCAGGCCTTAAAATACAAGGTGGATCAATTGTACAATCTATTACGGTGGATTCAACACCTACTTCAGAATTATCCCCACCTAATATTGCATTTACCCTACCATCTAAATCCTCTATACAGGTTTCTAAATCTGTTGGGCTAGGTTTCCCTGATAAATTTGCTGAAGGTGCAGCTATAGGTACACCTGCCATAGAAATAAGTTCCATGGCTATTTTATTAGATGGCATCCTAATTCCTATACTATCTAAGCCTGCACTAGTTTCGTTTGGTATTATATCTCTTTTCTTTAATATTATAGTCATAGGTCCAGGCCAAAATTTATCCATTAATTTTTGAGCTATAGGTGGTATTTTTTCAACTAATTTCTCTATATCTTTTACCTTAGAAATATGAACTATTAAAGGGTTATCCTGTGGTCTACCTTTTGCTTCAAATATTTTTTTTACTGCATCTTTATCTAAAGCATTAGCTCCTAATCCATATACAGTTTCTGTAGGAAATACTACAAGCCCACCTTGTCTCAATATATTTCCAGCCTTACT
The DNA here is from genome assembly GCF_001889325.1 of Clostridium sporogenes. NCBI lineage: Bacteria > Bacillati > Bacillota > Clostridia > Eubacteriales > Clostridiaceae > Clostridium > Clostridium sporogenes. The sequence goes on from NZ_CP013243.1 coordinate 2,167,315, forward strand.
TATGACATGCTCATCTATATTGTTTTCATCTAATCTCACAACTTTTGTTTTCATAATAAACACCATCCTAAGTTTTATAGTAGTTTTATTATAATCAATCCAGCTATAATGCCTACTATCATATAAAAATATGAGGTAACCTTATCTCCTAGATTTCTTGATTCTGGAATCATTTCAGCACATACAACATAAATCATTATTCCTGAAGCAAGTGATAAAAGTATACTTAAAAAATTTTTAGATATATTTGCAATATAAGAACCTAAGAATACACCAAACAATGTAGGAATTGCAGTAAGAAAAACATAAAACAAAGTTTTACTCTTCTTTTCATTAGATGCTATTAAAGGAGTGGCCACCGCTATACCTTCTGGTATATCGTGTATGGATATAATAAGTGCCATTTTCAGCCCTAATCTATTTCCTGCTTGAAACCCAACACCCATTAATATACCTTCTGGAAAATTGTGCAATATAAGACCTAGGGCCGTCATAAATGCTACCTTCTTATGCATATTTATATCTATACTATTTGTATTTTTATCAATAAAATATACAATTAGTATCCCTAGTACTAAAAAAATTAAAACTCCAAAACAATCCCATGTATTTAAAGCTTCTGGTATTAAATCAAAAATCACTATAGACAACATAAGTCCCGCTGAAAAGCCCATAAATTTGCAAAGAAGTTTTTCAGAAGGGTCTTTTAAAGATATCCCTATTATAGCTCCTATCATTGTTCCTGATAAAGATATAATAGTTCCCATTACAATAATAAATAAAAGTTTACTCAAAAAATCACCTTTTTTTATTGTTTACATATGATATTTATTATTATAATTTATCAAATATTCTAATCCATCTCTATTTCTTTTCTAAGTTCTTTTATTTTTTCTATACATTCCTCTGTAAAATGAGCATATACGCAAGTTCTATATAGTGCATCTAATAAATAATACTTTTTAAGTCCTCCTCTTTTTATAATTGTATAATAAAAATCTTTTTCAGGATCAATTTTTTTAAGTTTATAATAAAAATTTGCGGCGTAATTATGTAACTTAAGGAATTTCTCGTTAACTTTTATTATTCTTTTATTTCTAAATTTTGATGTAGTTAATAATAATATCCTAAAATCTTCTACATCATATATATTGTTATATTTCTCTATATGAACTAATGCTACTTTATCACAAACTATATTTAATTTTCTATTTATTATCCCTAATACAATCTTCAATCTATTATTGGAGTATTCAAATTTTAATTTTTCTCTGTCTGTTCTAATTATTATAGCCATTATAATTAGAACTTCAATTATGATTAAATAGCTAACATAAAAAATATCATAAATTTTATTATACAAATATAAAATTAGAGGCAATAGGATAAAAATAAAGCTCATAATCACAACAAATCTTTTATAAGATCTCTTTTGATTTCTAAGGCCTTTGTTTAAATCCATAATTACCTCTTCTTTCCTTAATTAATATTAGTTAACTCTACCTAAATCTTTCATTTTTTCCGCTTGATCTTCTGTAACTAAAGCTTCTATAACTTCATCTATATCCCCATCTAAAAAAGTTTCTAATTTATATAATGTTAAACCTATTCTATGGTCTGTAATTCTTCCTTGAGGATAATTATAAGTTCTTATTCTTTCACTTCTATCTCCAGTACCAACTTGACTTTTTCTATCTTCTGCTATAGATGCTGCTCTTTCAGCTTCTGCAGCTTCAAATAACCTAGCTTTTAAAACCTTCATTGCTTTTTCTTTATTTTTTAATTGTGACTTTTCATCTTGGCATGTAACTACAAGACCTGTTGGTAAATGAGTTATTCTTACAGCAGAATCTGTAGTATTTACACACTGTCCACCATGACCTGAGGCTCTATAAACATCGATTCTTAAGTCATTAGCGTTTATGTTTATATCTACATCGTCTACTTCAGGAAGCACAGCTACAGTAGCTGTAGAAGTATGAATTCTGCCGCTTGATTCTGTATCTGGAACCCTTTGAACTCTGTGAACTCCACTTTCATATTTTAATCTACTATAAGCTCCTTTTCCTTTAACTGCTACAGTAACTTCTTTAAATCCACCTATGTCTGTAGCATTTAAACTCATAGTTTCTACTTTCCAGTTTTTTCTTTCTGCATATCTTGTATACATTCTTAGTAAGTTAGAAGCAAATAAAGCCGCTTCATCTCCACCAGCACCTGCTCTAATTTCTATAAATACATCTTTATCATCGTTAGGATCTTTTGGTAGTAACAATATAGTTAATTCTCTTTCTAAATCTTCTAACTTTAAAGTTAACTCTTTTATTTCTTCCTGTGCCATTTCTCTTAGTTCTTTGTCTGATTCTTCTCTTAACATCTCTTTATCTGATTCTAAATCCTCTTGTGCTTTTTTATACTCTCTATATGTATTAACTATAATTTCTAAATCAGCATGTTCTTTACAAAGTTTTTGCCATTCTTTTTGATTTGCCATAACTGAAGGGTCGCTTATTTTATTTGATAGTTCTTCATATTTATTTTCTATAAAATTAAGTCTTTCTAACATTATTTCTCACTCCGTATATATATTTTCACAATTTTATATTATATCATACTTTATAAAGCATTTACAACTAACCTGTGAATTTTAATACTTTCTAGCTTTTATAACTCTGTCTTTTCCTGCTAAGTCTTTTATACATAATATATCCTTAAAACCATACTCATGTAAAATGTGAGAAACCTGTATTTTTTGATCATAACCTATTTCAAAAGCTATGGTTCCCCCATCATTTAGCACTTCTAAACTTTGCTTTATTATCCCCTCATAAAAAAACAATCCATCTTTTCCACCACACAAAGCTTCAAAGGGTTCATATTTTTTAACATCATCCATAAGTGTTTCAATAACATCTTCCCTTATATATGGTGGGTTAGACACTATAATATCAAACTTTCTTTTTCCTTTTATTGCTTCTGTAAGTAAATCACTTTTTAAAACTTTAATTCTATCTTGAAGATTATGTTTAAGTATATTTTCTTTAGTAGTATTGTATGGCACATCTTCTATATCATAGCAAATTATTTCTGTATTATTTAAAGTATATCCTATAGTAATTCCTATAATACCACTGCCACAACAAACATCACAAATTTGCTTATAATTTTTATTTTTTATTTCCTCCAAAACCGTTTCTACTAATATTTCTGTATCTGGTCTTGGTATTAATACTCCCTCTTTTATATTAAAATCTAGTCCCATAAATTCAGTTGTACCTAATATATATTTCATAGGCATTTTATTTTTTCTAAGGTCTATTAATTGAAAATATTTTTTTTTCTCTTCCTCTTTTATATGGTAATCAGGATTAGTCAAAATAAACAATCTATCTTTTTTTAATATTTTCCCTAATAAAAGTTGAGTATCTATTTGATAGCTATCTATAGATTCTTTTTTTAAAATACCATATCCTTCTATCAGCAAATCTTTTAATAACAAATTAACATCACTCCATTGAATTTTCAATTCCTTCTGCTGCTTTTAAAGCCATTATGGCTACTTCCAATTGCTTTAAATCAGGTTCTTTAGTTGTTAGTTTTTGTAACATAAGCCCTGGATATGCTATGATTTTTGCAAAATTACTATTACTTTTACCTAACCATTTTATAATTTCATAGGTAACCCCTGAAACCGCAGGCAATAATATTATTCTATATAAAATTCTTTGCCATATGCTACTCCATCCTGTAAGTGAAAATAAAAGTATACTTACAATCATAACTAAAAACAAGAAATTCGTTCCACACCTTGGATGAAATCTTGTAAATTCTATAGCATTTTCAGGTGTTAGTTCCATGTGATTTTCATAACAAAATATAGTCTTATGCTCTGCTCCATGATATTGGAACACTCTTTTTATATCTTCCATATTACTTATTAATAAAATATATAATAAAAATACAGCTATTCTTATTATTCCTTCTATTATATTTAATAATAAAGTACTTTGTATACCTATTTTTTTAAAAAAATTAGCTATAAAAGTTGGAAAGATAAAAAATACTACTGCAGATATAATAAAAGATATGAGTAATGTTATTCCAATTAAAATGTTATCTGCTTTGTCTTTAAAAACTTCATTGAACCACTTATCAAATTTAGATTCTTCAACCTGTTCTTCAAAAAATGATGCAGAATAATTTAAAGTTTTTATGCCTATTACTAAAGATTCGATAAGAGATACAAAACCTCTTATTATTGGTAGAGAAAAGAAAAAAATTTTTTTAGTATAGGGTGTATAGTCTTCTTTATTTACAACTATTTCTTCATTTGTTTTTCTAACTGCCGTTGCTATACCATTTTTTCCTCTCATCATTACCCCTTCTAGAACTGCTTGTCCTCCAACGCTAGTACTTTTCCCCACTTAATCACCTCATTATTTATCTTGGAACACAATGACACTTTCTACATCTAGCTTCATAAGACTCCTGTGCACCTATTAATACTACTGGGTCAGATTTTTTCGCTGGCTTTCCATTTATAAGTCTTTGAGTTCTTGTAGCTGGATTATTGCAAACCATACATACAGCTTGTATTTTATCTACGAATTCTGCTATAGCCATAAGTTTAGGCATTGGACCAAAGGGTTCTCCTTTAAAATCCATATCTAGTCCTGCACAAATAACTCTTCTATTATTATTAGCTATTTTACTTACTATTTCAACCAAATAATCATCAAAAAATTGTGCTTCATCTATCCCTATTACATCTGTATCATCTAAAAGTTTTTCTAATATTTCTTTACTACTTTTAACTGGCACTGACTGAATTTTATCTCCTGCATGAGACACAACATCCTGTTTACTATATCTGTTATCTATTTCAGGTTTAAAAACTTGAACTTTTTGCTTTGCTATTTCCGCTCTTCTTATTCGTCTTATTAATTCTTCCGTTTTGCCACTATACATAGGACCTGCTACAACTTCAATCCACCCATGATCTTTGGGACCATACATAAAAACACCTCCATTTTAATAAACAAGTATATTTTATCAAAACTAATTAGTATAATAAAGAATTTATTATAGGGAAAATTTACATATAATTATTTAATTCTTTATTATATTAGTATTTTTAAGTAATTTATGCAATATCCGTAATTTGTTGACTTCATTTAAATGCCTATGTTATAATAATGTAGTTAAAATAGTGATAAGACCAATTCGAAAGAGGTGAAAATAAATGAGAGAAGGAATACATCCAGAATATAACCATGACGTTGTAGTTAAATGTGCATGCGGCAATACTTTTACAACTGGATCAACTAATAAAGAATTAAAAGTAGAAATTTGTTCAAAATGTCATCCATTCTTTACTGGAAAACAAAAAATAGTTGATGCTGGTGGAAGAGTTGATAAATTCATGAAAAAATTCAACCTATCTAGCGAAGACGTTAAATAGTATAAAACCTAATCTTTCGGATTAGGTTTTATTTATTTTCTATTTATTATTTTTATTCATATCCATTTTGCTTATTATATTTACAAATTCCTCATTAGTCTTAGTTTTAGATAATATACTTAAAACTTGTTCAGTTACATTTTCCACATTATTTTCCTCATAAAGAAGCTTTCTTATATTAAATGCAGTTTCTTTTTCTAAAGAATCTGTAAATAATAAATCATCTCTTCTTGTACCTGATTTATAAATATCTAAAGCAGGGAATATTCTTCTTTCTTGAAGTTTTCTATTAAGATGTACTTCCATATTTCCAGTACCCTTAAACTCCTCAAATATCATGTCATCCATTCTACTTCCTGTTTCAGTTAAAGCTGTAGCCAATATGGTTAAGCTGCCACCATTTTCAATATTTCTAGCCGCCCCAAAAAATTTCTTTGGCATTACTAATGCACCAGGATCTAATCCACCTGATAATGTCCTACCTGTTGGGGTAATAGTTAAATTATATGCTCTAGACAATCTTGTTATACTATCTAATAATATAACAACATCCTGTCCTTGCTCTACCATTCTTTTAGCTCTTTCTAAAACCATATAAGTAACCTTTGTATGATGCTCTGGCTCTTCATCAAAGGTTGAGTATATTACTTCTCCTTTAATAGATCTTTGCATATCTGTTACTTCTTCTGGTCTCTCATCAATTAAAAGTACTATAAGTTTACATAATGGATTATTTCGGGAAATGCTTTGGGCTATCTTTTTTAGAAGAGTAGTTTTACCTGCTTTAGGAGGGGCTACTATCATTCCTCTTTGTCCTTTTCCTATAGGTGATATTATATCCATTAATCTTGTAGATAAGTCTTGTGAACTTGTTTCAAGTTTAATCCTTTCATTAGGATATATAGGTACTAAGCTTTCAAAAGGTTTTCTTCCTACTGCTTTTTCAGGATTTTCTCCATTTACCCTTTCTACGTATATTAAAGCTTTAAACTTTTCTCCATCCTTTGGTATTCTAACTTTTCCTTCAACTTCGTCACCTGTTCTTAAATTAAATCTTCTTATCTGTGATGGAGATACATATATATCTTCGGGACCTGACAAATAATTTTGTCCTCTTAAAAATCCATAATTATTATTTTCTATAATCTCCAAAACACCTTTAGCTCTTTGTGATTCATTTATCATCTCTTTTAATCTTTCCGCTTTATTTTCTTCGCTATTTTTCATAAGAGAATTAGTCTTTTCTTCATTTACACTATTTTCTTTAGTGATTTTATTATGTATATAGTTCCCACTTTTTATAACTTTAGGTGATATTTTTTCAACTAAAATTTTTCCATCTTTCTCTATAGCCGTTGACTGTGAAGTTTTTATTTCTTCTATAAGTTCACTTTTTTTAAACTTAGAAATATTTTTTATATCAAGCTTTTTAGCTATTTCTCTTAATTCTTTAACGGTCATGCTTTCATAATCCTTATTTATCAAAAAAATCCCCTCTCTCTATTAAATTATATATATTAAATAACAGGAAAATATCAAAACTTAGGTTAAAAAGAATAGTTGAATTTTAGAAAATCTTTCAAAATAGATTATACCCTATTTATGTATTTTAATCCATATATAAATAAAAATAAAGAGTAACTTTTAAAAGTTACTCTAAATCATCATATATATTCTATCAAAAATCTGATTTTGTTTATACACTCTTTCTTCTATGGTAGATTTGTTACCTATGTAAAATAATGGTATGCCTAGTATCTCACACCCACCTACAATAATTTCTCTTTTTAAAAATTCATCTATATTATAATTATATTTGTGAATATTATTGCATATATGACACTTAACAGTAATTACAATATTCCCTTTATTGCTTTTATTAATTGTGAGCCCTAATTCATATTCATTTATTTTAGAAGTATTGAATAAAGAAAAATCTACTAATTCATATTTCCCAAAGGTATTTTTAATAGCTATACCTAATTCTGTTTGTATTATCATAGGACTCCATCTCCCCTCTCATAATTTTACAATTCATAACAAACTTATATATTTTTCATTAACTTTTTCATTTCTCTTGTTATTATATTTCTATAAATATATGTTAAATCCTTCAAGTATTATTAGTTTAATATTTACTTTTAAAAATATCTTTCCTATAAATTAATAGTTTATACGAGAAAAACAACAACACCAAAATTACTCATTTTTATAAATTCTGATGTTGTTGTTTATTAACATATATTAAATCTTAAATAATATATAAAATTTATTTTTTATCTAAAGTAGCTTTTACAAAATCTTTAAACAATGGATGTGGTTTATTAGGTCTTGATTTTAATTCCGGATGAAATTGAACAGCTACATACCAAGGATGATTATTTATCTCTACTATTTCTACTAGTCTATCATCTGGACTTGTTCCTGATAATATTAGACCTGCTTCTGTTAGCTTACTCCTATATTCATTATTAAATTCATATCTATGTCTATGTCTTTCATATACAACCTCTTGCCCATAAGCTTTTTCTGCATTTGTACCCTTAAGTAATTTACAAGGATAGGATCCTAATCTCATAGTTCCTCCCATATCATCTATATCCTTTTGTTCTGGCATTAGATCTATTACTGGGTATTTTGTATTTGGATTTATCTCTGCACTATGAGCTCCCTTATAATTTAATACATTTCTTGCAAACTCTATTACTGCACATTGCATCCCAAGACATATTCCTAAAAAAGGAATTTTATTTTCTCTTGCCCATTTAGCAGACCATATTTTCCCTTCTATTCCTCTATCACCAAATCCACCTGGTACCAATATACCATCCGCATCTTTTAAACATTGTTCAAAGTTATTTTCATTTACCTCTTCAGAATTTATCCATTTTATATTTACCTTAGTATCATTAGCATAACCACCATGGTTTAAAGCTTCCACTATTGATATATAAGCATCATGTAATTCTACATACTTCCCTACCAAAGCTATAGTAGTATTCTTAGAAAGATTTTTTGCATTATTTACCATTGATATCCATTCTATATTATCTATTTTACTACAATTTAGGCCTAATTTCTTGCATACTAAAGTATCTAAATTTTCTTTATGTAGCATTAATGGTACTTCATAAAGATTTTCTGCGTCTAAATTTTGTATGACATCCTCTTTATCTACATTACAAAATAATCCTATTTTCTCCTTTAATTCCTCTGGTATCTGTTTTTCTGATCGGCAAACTATGATATCTGGCTGTATCCCTATTCCTCTAAGTTCTTTAACTGAATGTTGTGTAGGCTTTGTCTTTAACTCCCCTGCTTTTCCTAAGAAAGGTAGTAAGGTTACATGAATAAAGCATACATTTTCTCTTCCAACTTCATATTTGATTTGTCTTATAGACTCTAAAAAAGGTAGGGATTCTATATCCCCTATAGTTCCACCTATTTCAGTTATAACTACATCTACTTCCTTTTCTTTAGCTACTCTATATACTCTAGATTTTATTTCTGTAGTTATATGAGGTATTACCTGCACTGTGGCACCTAAATAATCACCTTTTCTTTCTTTAGATATAACAGACCAGTAAATCTTTCCTGTAGTTACATTACTATTTTGGCTTAAATTTTCATCTATAAACCTTTCATAATGGCCTAAATCTAGATCTGTTTCCGCACCATCCTCTGTCACAAATACTTCACCATGTTGATAAGGGCTCATTGTTCCTGGATCTATATTTATATATGGATCAAATTTTTGTATTGAAACCTTAAGTCCTCTATTTTTTAAAAGTCTCCCTAAAGAAGCTGCTGTTATTCCTTTCCCTAATGAAGAAACAACCCCACCTGTTACAAATATATATTTAGTGCTCATACGCTCTCCTGCTTTAATATATAATAAAGCAGTTTTCACCTCCAAAGTTTAAGTTTATATTATTCTGCACCAAATTTACATAAAATCTATTGACATCATTAGAATTTTAATATATAATAATCCTTACCTTTAATATTTAAAATCGCGATTTTATGTAAATTTTTATGCATTCAAAAAACATACCTATATATAATAACACAAATTATTATGTTGTGCTATATTTTTTCGTTAATTTTTATTTTATGTTATCTAGAATTTCTCCTGCTTCAAAAAACATATCTCTTATTTTTTTATTTAATAATAATTTCTTTTCTGCTTCCTCTATATTATTACATATACCTTCATAATCACTAATATTAAAATCTTTTTTCAAGTTTTCTATTTCTATGCAATTATATTTTCTTAATAATAAAAATAATAAATGCCTGCATTCATTATCTCTCACTATGTTTATCATTTCATATTCAGATATACCTTTATATTTACATAACAATTTTATTATATTTTCATATTTTGAGTTTGTAAAATAATTCATAATAACACCTCTTACGGTTTTTATTATAATTTTGTCCATATAGTTTATTTTTAAACAACATTAGCCCTCTTAAGCAAGGATTTTATAATTAAAACACTATCTTAAGAGGGCTAATACTGATTATGTAAATACATATGATATTTATTTTTTTTCAGGCGATATATTTATATTTAATATAGTGTTTTGAGGCTTTTGTCCTGCTACACTCATAATATAGTCAATATATATACTTCCCCCATTATCATCTATATTTATATCTAATTTCTTAGTGTTTATATTTATCTCTAAAGTACCATAAGGAGTACTATACATGGACATATTTTTCTTATTTAGTGCAAAGTCCATTTTTGTACTAGTACTTCCCATTCTTATAAGTGAAAAATTTTTTTCACTTATTTTAAGAGTAGTAGTAGTACCTTCCATCCCAGATATAGAAGTTTCTTCATAAACAGCATAATAATTCCTATCTTTTTTATAAAAGTTTCCTGGTGTAACCACTTCTATTGAATCATTTTTTTCTTTTGCCTCTGGAACAGAACTTAAAACATGGATAAGTGCTTTCTTTTTCATAGCTTACATTCCTTTTCTTTATATTATAAATTTTTTTAAATAATCATCAGAAGCTGGATTTACTTCTATTATATTATTTAAATTCGTATTGACTTTACCATACTTAACTTTTATCTCATCTTCATCTTTACCTTTGCTATATCGCCCTGTTATTTCCGCTGCTAATTTTATATCATCTTCATTAGGTTCTCCTATTATTACCACAGTAGAACCATTATAATCACAAGCTAAAAACATATAGTCTTTTGAATTTAAGTAATTTTTAATAACATCCCCTTCTTCTTTAGTTCTAGTAGATATTATTTTACAATCCTCTGATATTCTAAAATGTCTTCCGTATTTTAATAATTCAAGTTCTCTTTCTTCAGGAGTTTCCTTATGTTTCAATAAATCCTTTAATCTTTTTGCATAATTAGGCTCTGTGAGTTTACATCCGCCTGCTGGTGAAGGGTACTCTTTTATACCCCATTTTTCTGCTAACTCCATTTGAACTTTTCTACTTCTACCAGATATATTTAAAAGTTTTTCTCTATCTACGAGATTTTGTAATTCCATTTCTGTAGGTGGTAAAATCTTGGCACATAATGGTCTTAATATTTTTTGTTCATATCCTGATTCTTTTTTTACTACATTTAAAGCTGCTTTATTTTGTGACATAGGCCTCTGATTTAAAACCTCTCCTGTTATTATAAAGTCTGCATTAAATTTTTCTAAAAGTTCTCCTGAATATTTCATCATCATAGAATGACAATCAATACATGGATTCATATTTTTTCCATAACCATGTTTAGGATTTTTAACCATTTCTAAATGTTTCTTTGAAAAATCCACTACCTCTAAAGGTATATCAATCTGTTTAGTCATTCTCTCTGCATTTTTTTCATTAAAAAAATATGATCTAAAACATATTCCTATTACTTCTATTCCCTGATCCTTTATAAGTTTAGCAGCTAATGTACTATCTAAGCCACCTGATATCATAGCTAAAGCTCTTGTCATTAAACTCACCCTTCTTTTCATATTACTTACTTTTCAATAATTATTATTATAATACAAATAAAGAGTGAATACACTATTATTCACTCTTTATTTGTATTATATCATATTGTTAATTCCCCATTTGGGGTATCTAGTATTTGTAATATTCTCTCTTCATACCCTGTATTGGCATTTATAAATATTTTAAACTTATCATTTTTATAAGTTCCAGAAAATTCATAGCATAAAACTTCTGTATTAGCCTCTGTTGGAATAATGCTTAATCTAACATTAGTAATATTTAAATTTTTCCCAACTCTCTTTTGTGCTTCCTTTTGACTGACCTTTATATTTTTATTGATATTCCTATCATGATGAGATACTAAATATTTTTCTGATTCTACTCCTACTATTTCTCCGTTATCTAAAGCTATTTTCAATTTTATTTGATCCGGGTACACTATTACATCATCCTGCTTATATACATAATTTATTACAGCCACATTATCATAATGTAAAGTATATGTAGGTACCATATTAGAAATTTTAAGCTTTTTCAAATAATCGTTTCCTATATTTTTTGCTTTTTTAGTATCTATTTTAGGTTGGCCTATACTCCTAGAATCTATTAAATATACTAATTTCCCACCATGCTTACTAATTTCACATGTAACATTACCGTTTTTATTGTCCCTACCTTTAATATCTGCTATAAATCTATAGGTTCCTATATTCGTTTTTCCTTCATTTGTATCTAATTTAATAGATTTAATTTTATCCTTACCAATTATATTTTCTGCTATTTTTTGGGCCTGGCTTTCATAAATACTTTTTTCACTATTTACTTTAGGAGTTATTTTTAAAGTATTGTCTGAAAAAGGTCCATCGTAAATTAAGGCCGGATACTGCATAACCTGTTTTTGCATATTATTAAATTGGCCTTTAACTGAATTTGGATTCTCTTTAGCTAATACTCCACTAACTTTCTTTCTTATATCTCCCCATTTAACTCTACCTTCATTAATATCCATAACAACATTATTTAGCTGATTTTCTAATTGAAGAGATTCCTTTTTTAATCTTTCTATATTTTCATAATCTTTTTTTGACAAATTATTGTTTTTAACTATTGATTTTCCTAAACTATTAGAAAAATCTCCTACTTGGGATAAAAATTTGCTTGTATTTGCTATTGTATTTTGATCTACAGGTAATGAATGTAATTTGTCATTGGCTATAGATGAATATTTAAATATTTCTTCAAATGTAACTATTTCCTGCTCTCTTGAACCTATAATAGGTGCTTTAGATAAATTAACTCTTATGTTTTGTACAGAAGTTATTAGTTCATGTAAATTTTTGCTATATTCACCTTGAAGATAATTTCTATAATCATTTCTTTCTAAAGTCATTAAAATAGCAAATGTACTTGAAAAAACAACTATCAATGTTACAGTTAAAGTATATAGTATTCTTTTAGTACCTTTTTTCATATATCCTAACCTCCCAACATTTCTTACTTTATTATCTGTATTTATAGTTGGGGTTATTCATTAATTGATAAAATTTATTTGAATATATAAATATAATTTATAGATTTCTTATTTTTAATTCTATGTTATTATAGACTATACGATCTAATTTTTGTAAAATATTTAAGTATTTATTTTATATTTATAATATATAATATATTTAATATCCTTTTTAATACTTCTTAGCATTTTATATTCTCATATTAAAAAATCCTTAAAACTTATTTAAGTATTTATTTTATATTTATAATATATAATATATTTAATATACCCCTTAATACTTCTTAACATTTTAAATTCTCATATTAAAAAATCCTTAAAAATTATTTAAATACATTTATAATTATATATTTATCCTATATAATGTTAATGTATAACCCATGCACTAAATTTTATTTCTACAATCATATTTTATTTATTACATAATAAATTAGAGGGTGACTAAATGAAAATTCTAATATTATCTGTTTCTGCTGGAGGTGGCCATAGTCATGCAGCAGAAGCATTAAAATCTTATATAAAATTAAATAATAATGAAGCCGAAATCACTATAATAGATACATTAAAGTATATAAACCCTTTAATAGATAAAGTTATTATAGGTAGCTATTTGAAAACATTAAAAGTAACTCCTTCTTTATTTGGGAAATTATATGACCATTCAGAGGATGATGAAGGTTTAGCCACAGTTATAAGTTCTAATCTGAGCAAAATTATGAACTACAAACTTTCTCATTTAATAGATGAATTTGACCCAGATGTTATAATATGTACTCATCCTTTCCCAGCTGAAATGATATCTATTATGAAAGATAAGGGCAAATTAAATATACCTTCTCTAACTATACTTACTGATTATGCTCCTCATAGTTTTTGGATTCAAGAGCATACAGATGCTTATGTAGTATCTAATTCAGATATGATTGATGAGATGGTAGCTAGAGATGTTCCTAAAAATAAAATTTTTGATTTTGGTATCCCTGTTAGCCCAAGTTTTTTAAACAAATATGATAAAGAAAAAACCTTAAAAGAATTAGACTTAAATATTAATATTCCTACTTTTTTAATAATGGGCGGAAGTTTAGGTATAGGTAAAATATCTGATCTTTATAGCGAATTAATAAAAATAGAACAAAATATACAAATTATTATAATAACAGGTAATAATAAAAAACTATATAGCCAATTAAGTAAATTAAAAGAAGATTCTGATAAGGAAACTAGAATCATAGGCTTTACTAATGAAGTAAATAAATATATGCAATGTTGTGATTTGCTTTTAACTAAACCTGGTGGTCTTACTATTACAGAAGCATTAGTTTCAAATATACCAATGGCTATTTTTTCTCCTATACCAGGTCAAGAAGAAAAAAATGCAGAATTTTTATTAAGGCATAATTTAGCTATAAGTATAGACTCTATAGAAGATACAAAAAATATAATAAGCGATTTATTAAAATCTGAATCAGCATTAAAAGCTATGAATTTAAATTGTAATAAATTCGCCAAACGAAATTCTGGAAACGATATTTATAATCTATTAAAATTTTTAATGAGCATAAAAAAAAATGAGTCTGCTAAAAATAAAATCTACGTATCTAATCATATAATTAGTAATAAAAATAAAAATTTGTTTAAATCTATAGAAAAATATTTTATAAAAACAGCTGAAAAATTTTTATTATAAAAGAACTCTGTATTATCTTCAAATACAGAGCTTTTTTTATTTTTTTAATTTATTAATCTCTTCTACAACTTTAAACTTTATTTCATAAGAATTTTTTGAATTATTAATAGACTTTAACTCTTCTTCTTTTAATACTTTTTTCATTTTTTGTTCCGTTTCCTTTGTTGATACTTCTCCTTTTGTTACATCAACAAAACATAATGGTGGAAACATAACACACCACCAATTTTGACCCTGACCGTTGCCTATAACTATTTTATAAGCTTCATATTGCCCTTGTGGCAAGGTTATATTCCCATAGGTTTTTATAGGAAATTGCTCTTGTCCTAAATAAGTATTAACTGAATATTTATATCCATTTTTATTTATAATATTTTCCGCTATTTTTTTTATCTCTTTATCATTTTCTTTTAATATTTTTCTTGACTCATCTATGCTATTACTTTTATCTAATCTGGGCATCATATATTTTATTATTTCATCTTTAACTTTAAGTTTCAAACTTTGATCTTCTATACTATCACTATTTGCTAAGACATGAAACCTTATTATTTTATTTGAAATATTTTTTTGTTCACTGCTTGTACTCCCATAAACTAAATTAAAAGAATTAAAGCCAATAAAAAATATAACTATAATACTTAACATAAAAACTAATATTCTTTTCATATATATTCCCCCCATTGATCTTATTTATTAGTTATTATTACCAAATATTATAGTTATATTCAATTTTAAAAAATTATTTTATTGCTCCTATTCTTCTAACTTTTGTATCCACGCTAACATTTATATCCACAGTTTTATATAATTCATTCCAATTACCTTTTATTTCTTTCCATAGTTTAGGGTGATACTTATGTATGAACTCTCCTAGATCTAAAATATCTGTATTATATTCAGTTTGAGATATTCTTATAACTTCTTTTATATCCTGTGTTATGGCTTTATTTAAATCCTCTTCTATCTTTTTTATATTCCCTTCATTAGATGATATCTGTTTATCAATATTATATCCTTTAATTTGACCCTCTAAGCTTAATTTTATATCAACACTTAATTTCTTTTTATCCTTTATGTTAATTTTTCTCTCATTATTTTCTATGGAATAATCTAAAGGACTTCCATCTCTTATTATTGTTCTAGTTCCTCCTTTGAATCTTTTATTAATAAGTTGTATATTATTAGCCTGTTCCGTACTTACATATCCCTTTATTTTATCATTTTTTATCACAGCAACTTTTGATATTTTAAGATCTTTACTTTTTTTATCTATATTAATAACGGGCATCAGAGTTGTATTATTTTGGCTAGTCTTTTCTAAAAATTCATTTAGTGTAAGAGGAGAAGATGTATTGCTTTTTTTATTATTTTCTAATATACCTATTATATAATTTTCTATACTTTTTTCCATGTTAGGCCTAAATTTAAGTATTTCTTCACTTTTATTCTCTGAAAATACTATATAAATCATCCTGTTTATAGATGGTTGTCTTTGTAGATAATCTATTACCTCTTTAAAAGTATTACTATAATCCAAAATACTTGTATTTAAAACTATAAGCTTTAAGTGTCCAAAACTTAAAGTTCTACTGCTTTTATTTATAACTTCATTTATACCATCCTGCATTGAATATGCATCTACTGACATAGTATTATCTACTGCCGTTCCTCCCTTTTCAGGGCCTAGTTTACTTATATCCGGGAAAGCATAAGTTACCTTTATTTTATCAAATTTACTCCCTGTAAAAGATGCTGACTCACTTATTTCCTTTAGCTGTTTTTCTTTACCTATATCCTTTCCTGCATCCACTCCGAGAACAGAAGCAAATGCTCTTTCATTTATTTCTATCTTATCCCAACATCCTGTCATACATATGGTTGATAATATAAGTATTATAGCTAAACACTTTTTTGATTTCATAATATAACAACTCCCAAATATATATTTATGCTTATACTTACTTTTAATATTATAGCTTCCTCTTACTTAATTTAGATTTACTTATTAAAAATAAAATTATAGGGATAACCACCATATTTATAATAAATAATATGGGCATTAAAATCTTACCTACATCAATTACCTCTACCACATTTTCAGGATATAGTGCAATAATATATACAAATGGCATTATAAGTAAAGATGATATTTTTATATCTTCTATATGTAACATATCTTTTAATATATCTGCTGAAAAATAATATACATTGGTAAATGTAGTAAAAAAGAATAATGTCCATATAGCCATAATTATACCCTCCCATCTTTCAATAAATGTACCTGGTATGTCTATTGATTTTATCATGGTTATTCCTGGCCAAAGCATTAATTTCACCTGTTCTGTTGAAAACATAGTTACAGATAAAATTACTACTAAAATGTAAAAAATTCCTATAAAAAATAAGCTATTAAATAATATTTTTGATGTTTTATTCTTTTTTTTCATAAAAGGTAATAATAAAAATATGATCTCTATCCCTTTGAATCTGTTTATTGTAGCCCATGTAGCTGTCACATAACTACTAGGCTTATTCTGCAATACGGGCAATAAATTAGTAAAATCCCCTTGATAAAATGCAAACAACAATACAAATATAACTGGAATAAAACTAACCCAGAAAACTACTTCATTAAATTTAACAAGGGTATCTACCTCTCCTTTTATAAGATAACTAGCCACCATTACGCTAATGATTATCAAAAATTCTGTAGGAGTTTTTTCTAATAAATACAATTTGATTTCTTCTACAAAAACTCTTAATCCATTTGATATATATATAACATTATAAATAATAAAACTTAAAACTATAATTTTTCCTAGATACTTTCCAAAATTATCATTTACTATTTTATAAAACTCGTTATAATTATTAAATTTTATTATTAAATACATGATATATACTAAGCCAAAATTAATTAAAGCACTTATTATTATTACAATCCAGCCATCATTTCCAACAATATTTGCAAGATCACTAGCATAAGAAAATACACTTACTCCAATAACACTAGTTACAATAGTAGCAAACAAACTATAAGATGTTACAAAGTTCTCATCCCTCACCATTAATTCCTCCAAATCTACTTTATCTTTGCCTTATTTTATCTCTAGTTTTCATGTAATCTGGTCTTTTCTTAAAAGATCTTATAGGTGCTCTTATATACATATCTTTGAAATCACTGATACTTGGATTAACAATAGGTGATAAATAAGGTATACCAAAACTTTTTAATCTTACCAAATGTATTAACAATACTATCAATCCCAAAATTATTCCATATAATCCTAAAAATGATGCTGCTATAATTAATAAAAATCTAATTATTCTAAAAGAAAGACTTGCATCATAACTTGGGGCTGTGAAACTTGTTATAGTGGTTATAGAAACAATTATAATCATTATGGGGCTTACAATACCTGCTGATACCGCTGCCTGACCTATTATTAAACCACCTACAATGCCTATGGTAGCTCCTATGGGTTTTGGTAATCTAATTATAGATTCCATTAAAAATGCTAAGCTAAACTCCATTATTAATGCCTCCATATAAGCTGGAAAGGGCACCCCTTCCCTAGATGCAGCTATAAAATAAGCTAACTTAGTCGGTATTATAGCGCTATGATACGAAGTTACAGCTACATACATAGAGGGCAATATAATACTAATAATTATTGAAAATAATCTTATTATTCTTATTATTGATGAATGTATCCATTTTTCGTAGTAATCATCTGGAGACTGAAACAAACTTGGTAAGGTAGTAGGAACTATAATGGCAAAAGGCGAATTATCAACTAAAATAGCTACTTTCCCTTCATATAAAGCTGAAGCTACTACATCTGGTCTCTCTGTACTTCTAGTAGTTGGGAAAAGAGACCATTTATCATCTTCTATAAGATGTTCTATATATCCGCTTCCCAATATAGCATCAATATCTATTTTTTCTAATCTATCATATATATTATTTAAAACATCCTGGTTTACAATATCTTCTATATACACAATGGCCATATCTGTTTTAGATCTTACTCCTAACGTTTTAGATTTTATCTTCAACCTCGTATCTTTTATTCTTCTTCTAACCAATGCAGTATTAAATCTTATAGTTTCTGTAAACCCATCTCTACTTCCCTTTATTGTTGTTTCTGACTCCGGTTCCCCGATCCCCCTAACAGGCCAAAGTCTTGTAGCTATTACATAAGCTTTGTCCATACCCTCTATTAATAGTAAAGTATCTCCTGATAATACTAAGTCTATGGCTTTACTTAATTTGTCTTTCTCTGATACATCTGTTACCGTTAATATCTTATTTTTAATATTATTTACATTACATTTATCATTAGACTCATATCTTTTATTTAAAATTCTATTTTTGATATCACTTATATTAGCTAATTTTTCTGATTCCAACATAAGAGATTCTAAAACATAGTCATTCAATAAATTTTTGTCTGCCATACCATCTATGTACATTATAAAAGCTTTCTTATCTCCTATTAAAAATTCCCTAAAGACCATATCAGAATTACCTTCCAGTAATTCTTTTATATATTTTATATTTTTATCTATACTTTTACTTATTTCATCATTAACTACTTCCTTCATCGTATACACTCCCTTTAGAACTAACCTAAAAAAATACTACATTTCAAAAAATATATCATTTTAAAACAATATTCTTTGCAGAATATATAATATTAAACTTATAGTTATAATAAAAATACCAATCCATCTGGCTTGCTTATAGCTTTTCATCATATTTGATTTTTTAAAAGATGGGGCATCCATAAACATAGTAATACCTCCCTCGATTAACATTAAAATTAAAAAATATTTATCAAATATGCCTATTATTCTTCCCATTAAAATCCTCCAATAAATTAAAAATTAGTTCTAAAGTATTTTTTCCTTTATAACTTTAATTTATTCATTTAAGTAAAAACTTTAGCTTTATGTACAACTAGTAAGATAATAAAAAAAAAGACCATACAAATAATTCTTAAAATATATTTCTATGGTCTTTCAACTATTATATTGTTCTTGTTATAAATACTTCCTTATACTTCTCTTTCATATTATCATAACATATTTGAGCCTTTAGCATGTCATCAAATAATCCAAATACACTTGGTCCGCTACCACTCATCATACTTCCTAATGCTCCTAACTCTATAAAATTACTTTTTATAGAATTTAATGTCTTATATTTTTTTAATGTAACATTTTCTAAGACATTTTTCATATTTCTAGCTACAGATTTTAAATCAATTTCTTCTATTGATTCTATTAATTTTGTGGTATTAGGATGAATATATATCTTTTCCACTTTTAAATTATTGTATACCTCCTTTGTAGATACCCCAAAATTAGGCTTAACTAATACTAATATCTGATTTCTAAAATTTTTTATAGTCGTTATTTTTTCTCCTATACCTTCGCAAAGAGCGGTTCCACCTTCTATGCAAAAAGGTACATCTGCTCCTATATTTAAAGATATTTCTTTTAATTCTTCATTACTTATGTCTGGTTTAAATATATCTCTCATTATTTTCAAGACTGTAGCCGCATCTGTGCTTCCCCCTGCTAATCCTGCTGCTACTGGTATATTTTTAGTTATGCCTATTCTAACTCCAGAATCTATATTGTATCTATCTAAAAATAAGTCTGCTGCTTTATATGCCAAATTTCTCCTATCTTTGGGTATATACTCTCTATCACAATCTATTATTATACCTTTTTTAATTTTTTTTATTTCTATTAAGTCATATAAATCTATAGTTTGCATTAACATCTTTAAAAGGTGATATCCGTCTTCTCTTTTTCCTATTACATCTAAGGATAAATTTATTTTAGCATAAGCTTTTGATAACATTTCATTCCTCCAAAAAAACATATTATAAAATATATAATACATCAAAAAAATTAAAGCTACAATCATGATATTCATAAATTGTAGCTTTAATCCTATGCTAAAGCTGTTTCACTTTTTGTTATCTTGCCTTTTTTTATTTTATTCTTTACAATATTTGCTGCCGGTTCAAATTCTTCAAAAAACATTATAACCAAGTCTCCTGGCTCAGAGAATTCTATAGCCTTTTTAAGAGCTTCTTCCTCATCTAATATTATATTTAACTTAGAATTTTTAAATCCTGTTTCCAAAATTCCTTTTTTTAATAAATCCGCTATTTCCCCATGTTCTCTTCCTCTTTTGTCTCTATCTTCCTTTACATAGATATAATCAAAATTTTCTCCACAGATATTACCTACTTTTAACATGCTACTATTGGTTCTATCTCCAGGAACTCCTACAACTCCTATTATTCTCTTATGATTAATTTTTTTAACACTTTCTAAAACCACTTTATATCCTTCAATGTTGTGTCCATAATCTAATATTACATTTGTTCCATGTACATTATACATATTAAATCTACCAGGATTTTGTTCTTCATTAGTAAAACTTTGTAAACCTTCTCTAATAGTATTTATATCTAATCCTAATGCTATTAATGCTGCTATAGATGCCATTATGTTTTCTATATTATAAATTAATTTTCCTTCTAAGGTTATAGGAGCTTTATTAACATTTATTATTTCTTTATTTTCATTTAAATCCTGTAAGTATATGGTATCTTCTTCTAAATATACTATTAAATTTTTATTATTTAAATATTTAGATACAATAGGATTATTTTTATTTTTAGTAAATAATATAATTTTACTTGTCATCCTATCTATAATATTTAAACTAGCTTTATCATCGGCATTTATTACTACATATCCATCTTTTTTAACAGCTTCTCCTACTAATGATTTAACATAAGCCATATCCTCTAAAGTATTTATGCCTCCCAATCCTAAATGATCCTCTGTAATATTGGTTATTACACCTACATCCGCTAAATCGTAAGGTAAACCTGCTTTGATTAATCCACCTCTTGCTAGTTCTAAAACAGCTACTTCTATCTCTTTATTGGTTAATATAGTCCTAGCACTATAATATCCGGTAGTATCTCCTTTATCTATACACTTATTATTTATATAGATGCCACCAGTGGTTGTCATTCCTACCTTTTTACCTGAAAGACTTAAAGTATGAGCTATTAATCTAGTAGTTGTAGTTTTCCCATTAGTTCCTGTGATAGATATAATAGGTATGGTCCCATTATCTTCTTTAAACATCATATCTACTATAGCCCTTGCTACATTTCTACTTTCTCCTTTATAAGGATATTGATGCATTCTTATACCAGGTGCTGCATTTACTTCCATTATACCTTCATTATCATTAAGTGGCTGGCTTATATCACTACAGCATATATCTATTCCACATATGTTTAATCCTATAGCTTTAGCAACTCTCTCACAAACTTCTTTTGTTTCATTGCATATTAAATCAGTACAATCTATAGCTACTCCTCCAGTAGATAAATTGGCATTATGCCTTAGTTCCAATTTATATCCCTTAGGAAGTATATACCCTAAAGCATATCCTTCTTTATTTATATTATTTTTAAGGTCTTTATCTATCTTTACTTTAGTTAATGGTTTTTCATGTCCATAGCCTCTTCTTTCATCCCTATTCAATTCCTTTATCAATTCATAAATACTATCTTTACCATTCCCTATTATGTATGGTGGGATTCGTTGCGCTACAGCCACAACCTTTCCATCTACAACGCATGCCCTGTAATCTTTACCATTGATATATTTCTCTATCATTATATCCTGGAATTTTTTATTTATTATGCTGTAAGCATTTACTAGATCCTTTTGGTTTTTTATATTTACTACTACACCCTTACCCTGGTTGCCGAAACGTGGTTTTAAAACTACTGGATAGCCTAGTTTTTCTGCTTTAAATAATAAATCAATGTAATTTTTCACTTTATATCCTTCAGCAACAGGTATACACTGATCTATCAATATATTTTTAGATAGTAATTTGTCACAAGCTATATCTACAGATACAGCACTAGTGCTATTACATATGGTTGCCTCTATAGTTTTTCCCTTTATGCCATATCCCAATTGAAACATACTATCTTCCCCTATTTTTGTAACAGGAATATTTCTCTTTTTAGCTTCTTGTATTATGGCTGAAGTGCTAGGTCCAAGCTCCTCTGCCTTTAATAAGCATATTAATTCTTTTGTTTTAATTTTCATATTATATTTTTTCCCATTGATTATATTATTAATTAAATTTACGGCTATTTTTCCACACTCAATAGCCATATTTTTATATTTATATTGATAAATTATATAATATTTTTCTTCTTGTATTTCTCTTGCTTTACCGTAACTTACATCTATACCAACTCTATTTTGTAATGCTATTATTATGTGTTCACATATATGAGATAAGTAAGTTCCTTCATAAAGTCTTTCTACAAAACCACCTTTTCTACCTACACAACAGCAATGCTCTCTTAATTCTGGAACATAATTCAAAAGAGTCTTGTTAAAGCCTTCTATTTCTTTACTAGATATATTACTATATCCTTCTAAATCTACATTCATTCTTATACATTTTTTATGAGAATAAATATTTCGTCCCTCAAATACTCTTATATCTTCTATTTTCATGTTGTAATATTTCCTCCTCTTTTCCAAAAACATCTATGCTTTGTTATATAGGTCTTCTATAATTCAAATCAAACTTATCTCTATTTTTAAGCACATGTAATTTAACATCAAATATAGATAGTATTTCGTCTGGGTATTGTTCTGAAACATTTGTACCACTTATCTCTGTTCCATCTATTATATATACTGCTCCAGAGCCAATTACTTTAAACTGTCCCCCTGGATTAACAATAATAGCTGTGTCCTCGTCTATACCTATTCCTAACCATTGAGGATTTTCTGCAATACCAGTTAAAAGTCTTCCTATTCTTCCTCTTTGAGCAAAATGTTGATCTATTATTACTCCTTTTATAAGTGATAATCCTGGTGCCATTTTTAATGTACACTTTCTTGGTGATTCATCATCTAGTCCAGAAACTATCATAGTATCACTCATGACTGAGGCTCCTGCTGAGGTTCCCACAAACATACAGCCTTCTTTATAGGCTCTTTCTAATGCTCTGTAAAGAGGTGTTCCTCCTAATAAACTTGTTATTCTTAATTGGTCTCCTCCAGTAAAGAATATAAGAGATGCATTCTTAATTAAATTTATATTTCCTTCATAATGAGTATCTTTTCTATTGTTTATATTTAATGTTTTTACATTTTTTACACCTAAATTTTTAAATATATTTGTGTACTCTTCTCCTAGTTCCTCTGGAAGTTCAGATGCTACAGTAGCTATTAATAGCTCTTCTTTATCTTTATCTATTTTTTTGCATACTTCTTTTAATATATCTTTGCCGTCTTTTTTATCTTCAGCTCCTCCTATGATTATGAGGTTACCTTGTATTTTTTTTTGCAAAATACATACCCCTTCCTTTTATATATATTTTTTATTTTTTCCATATAAACTATTTTTATGCACAAAAATACCCTATATAACAATACTTATAATATTATTGTCATATAGAGCTTTTTTATTTATATATAAAAAATAAACACTAAATTTATCTTATAAAATAAAAACTCAATCCAAATTAAGTTTTACCTTATAAATAATTATATAATAGCTTTACCAGGTATTATTAATTTTTGTCCTGGTTTTATAACATCCGGATTATCAATTTCATTAATTAATACTAAATTATCTACTGTAGTATAATATCTTTTGGCTATCTTCCAAAGAGTATCCCCTTGTTGTACTACATATATTGTTATGCTAGATTTTTTTTCAGGAACTTCTTCTTCCATTGGCTCCACATTTACTAAAAATTCTTTGTGTGATGTATAATTAACTCTTGAATATACTTCTATTAAAGCTTTTATAGCTACAGTATTAGCTTCTATATTAGCTTCTATATCTTCTAATACTACCTTTGTCATGCATTGCATATCTATTTTAGTTCCTGGTATGTCTACAGCACAACTAAAAGGCATATCTTCTTTTAAAGTATAAATATACTTCTCATCCTCTGTAGTTTTATACATAACTTCTGCATTTAAAACTCCTTCTATAACTACCTTATCTTCTACTATTTTTTTGTCTGTTATATATGCCTTCCCTTCTGTCATTATTATCTCTCTTATACTAGGCATATCAGATGTTATTTCTATATTTTCTTTGACTATGCATTCATTTTTAGAATGGCCTTGCATAACATTTAATTCATAATCTTCTTTATTCATATTTAACATCATATTAGGTGAATACATGTCTTCTATAAGTTCTATTTCTTTTTTATACATAACCCTTGTATTAGATTTAACAAGTGCTTCTACATCTATAATTCTACTTTCTCCTAAATCATCTTCTTTAGGTTCTGTATTTATTCCATCTACAGTAAAATCCGTATAACTTTCCATGAAAGAATTTACTCCATCTAATTCTACTTCCTTATCTATAAATATATCATCCACTATATAGCAAATATCTCTATTTTCCTTAGCCCTATATATTAATTCTATTTTAGCAAAAGCCTCCACACTTACTTTATCATCTAGTACAGTTATTTTCTTTTTATGAATATTTAAATTAGTCTTTAATATACTTCCTACCTCTGGTTTATCAGCTCCTATTTTTATACTAGTTTTAACCAAAAGCTCTCCTGTAGCTGTACCTGCTATTTTATCAATAGAAATTGGATTCCTAAGCATTTGTATATCCTGCAGTGCATCTAAATCTTTTATTATTTCAAAATTATATTTTTTATAAACTGCTCCTTTTAATCTAACTATACCTTCTATAGATATTTTTCTTTCGTTAACTATTTTACAATACATATCCTCAACAAAACATTCCGCTTCGCATAACATATCTTTTTCTGTGCCAGTTATCTGCATATCATTTGAAAACTTGCTACTATATCTAGTATTGTATAAAACCCCTCTCTCTTCTTCTTTTGCGAGATATAATATGTTATAGTCTATATATCCTTCCATATAAAGTTTATCTTGCATGACTTCCTTACTTGTTATATAAGGTTTAGCATCTAACATAAGTACTTCATAAACATCTGGATGAGTATCTGGAATAACATATTCCCCTTTTATAGGGGTATTAACAAAATTTTCTCCAAGTAATTGTTCACATTCTATATTTTCTTTAAGTAAATTCAAGTCCATTTAACTTATCCCTCCCATAAAGCCTACTAATAATTTATATAATAGTTTTAGGGAAATTATGCATATAAAAAAAAATTGGTACTTATTAAGTACCAATCCATTTATAATACAAAATCTAATTGAACTGTCTTTGTTAATACATCCGAATAACTATATGTCACTTTCCTTTGGGTGTCGTCTTCTAATCTTATAACAAAAATACTTGGGTAAGTTTCTTCTAGTACACCTTCATTAACAAATGTTTTTCTTCTTCCACCATTTGCTTTTAAAGTTACCCTTTCACCAACATGGCTTTCTATGTCTCTCTTTATGTTAGCGATGACATTTCTTCTTTCCATATTTAACACCCTCTTTCTACATTTTACATTATACATTAAAATATAGAAAATGTCAAATCAACTTTATATTTTACCAATTTATTATAAGGTTTGTCAATATTATTTTTCATATAAATATTTGGATTTTTTTAAAAATTTCTTGTTATTCTTAATATTACCTTAAAATTATATATATATTCAAAATTTAATAAAGCTCTATACATATTCTGACTTAGGAAACCCTTCTCTATATTTCCCTCTGGTCTGCAATCCACCGATTCCTTTTATACCTGTTATTGTATTCTCTAAAGCATCCTCTATAGATACTATATTACTTATGTTTGTATAGGCTATTTTTTCACATAAAAATACTGGGTCTAAGCAATGTATTAAAACCCTTCCTGGTGAACTAGCATAATTAGCACCTGCATCTAATATAGCTTCATAACAAGATTGACAAGCCCCAGCGAATATAATTAAATCATCATAACTTCTTTCATAATCTCTTAAAACCCCTACAGTCTTAACAAAATATTTAGAGTTTCTATAGTTATTTATATCTGTATAATTTTCCGTTTCTTTTAATACAGCATCATGGCCTGTTATGACTACGATATCAGGTTTATATAACTTAACTAAATTTAATACCTTATTAGGTTGTTCCTTTTCTAAAACGGTCTCTCCAACCACATCTAACTGCAATTGCTTGTATACCTTAAGGCATGTATCTAAGTATTCTGAATCTCCATCTACATGAAGAATTTTACCTGGCCTCCCAAAATACAATTCTTTGGTTTTTATATTTTTATTTGTTCTATACATTTTCTCTATCTTACTTTTCTTATTTAAGTGCTTTCCCTTAGCCTCCCCTCTAAATTTTCTATCATCTAATATTTTTTTTATAGAGTCATTGACTTTACTAGTAAACACTTCTTCTTTCTTAGTCATGGTAGCTACTGATACTTCTTCTAAATCTTCGTATGGCGAATCTGCTATTATTCTTACATTTACACCTTTTAAAGTATATATTTCCCTGTCTTCTTCTTGCTTTATATCTATTATTTTAAATGTTATGTCTTTTTTATAAGATTTTCTTACAACTATATCTCCTATTTCCATATAATTTAGCTCCACCTTAATAAATCAATCACTCTATATACTATGATGCTTATAATAAATTTGTTAACAAAACTATTTAAGGCATATAAAACTATATAAGCTTCATATGCCTTAATATATTCATTATTCTTTTTGTGAATATATTTTTTTAAATTCTTCAATAAAATTAATATATTTATCTTTTTCAGAAATCAATTCCTCCATCTTCTTATTAAAAGTATTTGATGGCCAAGTAACTTCATTGTAATAATATCTGTTGCTTAATCTCCAAAATCTCTGTGGAAATAATAAAAATGCAAATAAGGTTCTATACTCTTCCTGTTTTAATGGATTTATGGCTGTGTAAGAATTTAATATAAGTTCTGCATATTCTATATTCCAATCTACTCTTTTTAAAACCTTTATCATAAAATTAGAAATATCGTAGGTTTTTATTTCTCTTTTACAATAATCAAAATCTATAACATTAATATCATTATTTTTATCTATTATTATATTATGATAAGTATAATCATGATGACAAAAGCTTTTTTCTTCCTCAGTTTTTTTGCATATTTCCATATAAGCAGAATCCTCTAAAACTTTCATAGATCTCTTACCTAATTCCTTGTAAAATTCTATGTTTTTTATATAACTTAGATCAAAATCCGTTTTATTGTTATTCTTCCTTATCATTTCTCTCATCTTATCTAAAGATCTAACTCTTTTTTTCATTAAATTTGGCCATCTACCTAAATCTGTTTTCAGCTTACTATTCTCTGGAGGTTCATATCCTTTTGATGCTATATGAAGATAAGCTAATGCCCTAGCTGCTAATATGAGATCTTCTTTGTCTCTAAAATTACATTCTCTCCCTTCTATCCATTCTGACAAAGTATATATATCTTCGTTTACAAGTGCATAGGGTTCCTCATTTAGATTTAAAAAATAATTGTCCACATAGTTAAATCCATTCTTCATAAGATGCTCTTTAGCACCAGAAACAAATAATAATTTTTGTACCCCATAATTAATTTTTTTTAAACATCTATCTCCTTCATTAGTTTTTAAATGATATACTCCTCTATGAGGTTTAAGTTTTTCAATTTTAATATTAAACTGTCTTTCAATTTCAAATTCTCTCATCATAGTTAACCACCTCTATTAAAACTATATGTGTATTATTATAGTTTTAGAAGTAATTTAACACTTTTCCCTTTAAATTAATATAATGAATTATGATGAATTAAGAAAGGAAAATTTTTATGCGCATAGGTATTGATGGAAGACCTGCTTATTGGTATAGAGGCACTGGAATAGGCACTTACACTTACCAATTAATCAATTCTCTAAATAAAATAGATAAGAAAAATGATTATTTAATTTTTAATCCTGAATTTTCAAATTCTCCTTTAAAATTAAACAATAATTTTAATATAAAAAATATAAATGCTCATTCTCCAAAAAATTTTTGGAATGAAGTAAACATACCTGCAATATTAAAAAACAATAGCATGGACATTTATCACGTACCTCAAAATGGGGTAGGACTTCCTAAAAATAAAAATTGTAAATTTATAATAACATTACATGATGTAATTCCTTATAGAATGCCAGAAACCGTAAGCGATAGATATTTAAAAATATTTTCAGAAGAAATACCTAAAATAGTCTCTTCTTCTGATGGTATAATAACAGTTTCTGATTTTTCAAAGAAAGATATAATAAAATCTTTTAACTATCCTGAAGACAAAATTTTTGTAACTCATTTAGCTAGTGAAGATATATATATGCCATTAAATAAAGATTTTTGTAGAAATATATTAAAAATGAAATATAACATAAATAAAAATTTTATTTTATATGTTGGTGGATTTAGTCCTAGAAAAAATATATTAGGACTAATCGATGCATTTTATAATCTTATAAACATATATAAGAAAGATATCTCTTTAATTATAGTAGGGAGAAAAGGTAAAATATACGAAAAATATATAGAAAGAGTTCGGGAATTAAATATAGAAAACAAAGTATTTTTTCCTGGATTTATATCCGTTAAAGATTTACCTTATTTTTATAATTGTGCTGAACTATTTGTATATCCATCCTTTTATGAAGGTTTTGGATTGCCACCTATAGAAGCTATGGCTTGTGGTACTCCAGTAATAACATCTAATGTAACATCTATACCAGAAATAACGAAAGATGCAGCAATGCTAATAAATCCCTATGATACTGATAGTATATGTAAAGCTATGTATACTGCATTATCTAATGAAAACATGAGAAACATATTAATAAAACGAGGTTTAAATAGAACCTCTCAACTTACTTGGAATAATTGCGCTAAAAACACTTTACTTGCCTACAAAAAAATACTATACTCTAATTAGACTCCAGCACCCCTTAACTGGAGTCTTAAATAATTTTCGGGTTATAAAACTTAAATTATATTTTACAAATTAAAAATATTATATAAATAATCTATATATTGTATAAAAATTTATTTAATATTAAATAAAACACTATCAAATTTTATTTAGTAAAATAATTTTGATAGTGTTTATATATTTAAATTAATATTTTATAAATTATATTATAATAGATTATCTCTAAAATCTTTTAAAAATTCCTTTCTATCTTCCTTATAGTTACATTTCTTTATTAACCTATTTAGAAATACCTCATCATCCCAATCTTTTCGTTTTGTATAATAATTTTTAGATATATCATAAAAGTCATAGGGAAAACTTAACAAACCATATAATACTTCTAATTCTTTATCCGTTATGCTATATACGTCAGAATAGCTATTTAAAATAATATTTGCCTTGCTAATATCAAAGCCAAAATTTTTTATAACTTTTGTTATAAAATTACACAAATCATTAACTTTTAAATCTAAAATAGCATAATCAAAATCTATAAAATAAGCCTCATCTTCTTTAATCAATATATTATGATAAGCTAAATCATGATGGCAAATAGATATTTTGTCATCTTTTTTACATATATCATAATAATGACTATTCTCTAATATATTTATACTTTTACTTATCTCATCTATATAATAATCTATTTCGGATAAGAATAAATTATCAAATTCATTCTTATTTTTATGGATATTAGCCATTTTTTTTAAAAAATTCATTTCCTCTTTTTGTATCTTAAATTTTTCTATAGATTTGCCATTTAAAACCCTTTTATTAAAGTTTGTTGTAAATCCTTTTGATGCTTTATGCATTTTGGCTAAAGCTGCAGAGGAAATCTTTAAGTCTAAAGGATTACTAAATTGACATTCTCGTCCATCAATTAAATCCATTAAACAATACATTTCACCTTTATATATAGTATATATATCTCCTTGTATATTCTTTTCAAATTCCATTATTCTTCCAAATTCAATTTTTATATAATCTATTATTTCTTCTATAAATTTTAATTCTTCTAGAGTATAATCAACTTTTTTTAATATTTTTTTACCTTTGTTTGTATCTATAATATAAACATTTCTAATAGGATAAATATCCTTTACAATAAAATCATATTGATCAAATAAATCTAAGGATAAATTATATTTTTTAATATAACTTTTATTTAGCTTATCCATTTCATCACTCCTTTAAAAAAAGCTATTAGAATCTAATTTCATAGCCTTATTAAATCTATCCATATAGTGTTTTTCTTTATTTAAATCCTTTTCTTTCATATATTTTGTACAACACTTTATTATGGAGTAAGGATAAGATAACATATATAAAATAAATTTATAACTTTCATCATTCAGGCTTTCAAATTCACAAAAATTTTTACATAATTTTTCTATATTTAAAGATGAGTTTTTTTTATTTACTTTATATAGTAATTCTATACAATCCATTTCTATCATATTATAACTACATTTACTAATATCTATAACTTCTATTTCTTTATTATATCTAATATTATTAAAATATGTTTTACCTAAACATATTTCCTTTCTCTCCATACTTCTCCACACCAAATTAATATATCCATTTTCATATATGTTTTCTATAACCTTCTCAGCTTTATTTATATAATTAGGCATATAATCTAAAATTAACTTTTCTAAATCCGTATTATTACTTTTTTTATCTTTTAAATTTCTAACATACTTATTTGTTTTTTTTAAATCTAGTTTATATTTCTCAATTATAATGCCTGTTTTATTTTTTATCCCACCCCTTATATAACTTTTATTTCCTAATGTATTTTTATGAAAAAAACTAATCACTTTTAATTGTTCTGTTACCAATTCCTCTGATAAATTATTTAACTGTCTATAATCATCTTTAAAGTCTTCTATTATATTTATATCCTTACTTTTTAAATAGTGAGAAATATCAGTTATTTTTTTTAATGAATCCATTTCATATATTGCACCTCCTTTAGTACCTATTTATATTTTTTTCTTATCTTCTTTAAGACTTCTTTCTCTTCATCTTTAAGTTTATTTATTTTTTTCTTTCTTTTCTTTATTTCTTTTAATTTTTTAACAGATTCTTTTAGTTCCTGTAATTCTTCTTCATATTTATCTAATTCACTCATATTTTCTTTTATATTTTCATAATATTTTTTATTACGAGACATACCTATATCTCTCCTTAAATATTAATTTTTCTAAATTTTTCTATAAACTCTTGTCTTTCTTCTCTATCTGCATAATATCTATTTAGCTTACTAAAAAAGAACTCCTCACTCCAAGGTTGCTTTTCCCAATAATACTGTATACCTATTTGCCAATAATCCTGTGGAAATTCCATAAAAGCTGCCATTATAAGTATATATTCTTTATCTATATAAGATTCTTCTCTGTAAGAATTCAAAATAAGTTCTGCTGATTTTAAATCCCATTTACCATTTTTCATAACTCTAATAAGTATACTGGCTAAATCATGTAATTTAGTATCTAACATGCAATAATCAAAATCTATTATATATATTTGATTTTCACTATCTATAAGTATGTTATGATTAGCATAATCATGATGACAAAAACATCTATCCTCAATTTGTTTTAACATTACATTTAGATAGTTCGTTTCACATAAATTCTTTATTGACCTATCTGCTCTTTCAATCTCATCCTCTAATATACTTATATAAAAATTATCAAATTCACTTTTTTTATTTTTATTTAATATTCTTTTTTTGAAATCTAGTATTTCATCTTTTCTTGTTTGAAACGTCTTGGGCCATTTAAACCATCCGATTCTAGGTTTCATATATTCTGTTATATAAAAATTCTTACTCTTTTCATGTAACTGGCCCAATTTATTAGCAGCCATCATAACTTCTACTGGATTAGAATAATTACATTGTCTTGAGTCATCTATCCATTCTGTTATATATCCGTAAAAATTCCCTATTTTTATATAATCTAAACCTTTATTATTAGAAATAATTTCTGGAATTTTGCTAAAATTATTACATTGTAAATGTTTCATGCAACTTATTATAAATAAAAAATGATTGAATTCATATTTTATTATTTTAAAGGCATATGCTTTATTAGAATCACTAATTATTTTATATACATTTTTTATTTTTTCTATAGAATTAATATTTATATCATAATTATTTTCCACTATGTTTATGATTTCTGATTTATCCAAAATAATGCCTCCATTATTTTATTAATCTATATGTATTATATGAAAATATTGTACTTTGGTGATAACTGGAACATTTTTTAGGAAAGATTAATATTATATATAACAGTAAAGCTATACTTTATGTTGACATATATAATAAATGCTTTTAATGAGGTGGTTATAAAAATGAATATTTCCATAGATGGTAGGGGTATAAATTGGTATAAGGGTACTGGTATAGGAACATATACAAAAAAAATATTAACAAATATGATAGCAGAAACTCATGAAAATTCATTCAATATATATTGGTCAGGGGATGACTATCTTAAATTTAAAAAACATAATACTAATATTATACTAACCTCTAAAAAACATAGTAGATTTTTTGAGCAAACCTATATTCCATATAACCTTAACAACACTAAATCTGATATATATCATATACCACAAAACGGTATAGGTATTTCTGAAAATATAAATTGTAAAATTATAGTAACCATTCATGATTTAATTCCTTATATAATGCCAGAAACTGTTGGAAAAGGTTACTTAAATAAATTTCTAAAGGAAATGCCTAAAATAATTGAACTATCTGATAAAATAATAACCGTATCTGAATGGTCAAAAAAAGATATATTGAAATTCTTTCCTATGAGGGAAGATAAAATTGAAGTTATCCCCCTAGCAGCAGATTCCAAATACAAGCCCTTAAATAAATTATATTGTAAAGATATACTTAAAAGAAAATATGGAATAAACTTACCTTTTATTTTATATTTAGGTGGCTTTAGTTCTAGAAAAAATGTTACATCTATAATAAAGGCTTTTGAAAAGATATATGACAAATTACCACAAGAACACGCTTTAGTTATAGTGGGTTCTAAAAAAGATGAAGGTGAAAAATTATATGAATTTAGTCGTAAACTTAAAATAAGCTCTAATATAATCTTCACAGATTTCGTAGAGGAACAGGATCTACCTATATTTTATAATGGGTGTAGTGTATTTATTTATCCCTCCTTATATGAAGGTTTTGGACTTCCACCACTTGAAGCCATGAGTTGTGGTTGTGCAGTTATAGCTTCTAACATTACCTCTATTCCGGAAGTTACTTCCGATTGTTGTATTAATATAGATCCTTTAGATATTGATGATATATCAAACTCAATAGAAAATATATTAAAAAATCCAGACTTAAAAGATAGATTAAGTAAAAAAGCTTTTGAAAGATCTATGCTTTTTTCTTGGAATAAAACCGCACGAAATACCTTAAATGTATATAACAGCGTTTTAAAATAACATAAAAAAGAGCCAAAATTTTTTCTTAAATTTTGACTCTTAAATACTTTTTTTAATATAAATATATAATTACTAGTCAATAAAATTATATATTTATATTACTTTATATGTCTTATTTTTATTTTGTTATACTATTAATAAAAATTTTTATACTTTTTAGCTCTTTTTCTATATCATTAGTGTTTAATAACTCTTTTTTAAAATCTATCATAACTTTTTGTACATAATTGTAGTTCTTAGTATAATTTATATTTGGAGTTTTACTTGCTATATCAACAAAAATTCTCCAAATTTTTTCCTCATTAAAATAGTTTACATTTTCAGAAAATTTAGCATACTCATAAGTTGGTTTATAGGATGGAAATTGTCCATAATTTAAAAATCCTTTATTTAAACTATACTTATTTAATGCTATATTTTTTATCAGTTCCATTGATAATTTATCTTTAGATTCCTTGCAAGATTTTATTGCAACAATAGAAGTTCCTCCTGTAATTGCAGAATTTTTACCTCCTACTTCAAAGGATGGTAATTTCATTATTTCCCATTTACCACTTTCTTTCTTTCTTTCACTTATCAAATAATTAGATAGCTCTGAATTATATGGAATACATACTACATTATTATTATTGACAAATGATTTAAAATCTCCCTTGTTATCAAAATCTATATTAGCTGATTCTATTCTCTTTAAAATATTAAAAGTATCTATATAATTAGGTTGATCTATTTGTAACTTACTATCTTTATCAAAATAGTAAATTCCTTTTTCATTTAATAAAACTTCAAGCATACTGTTGTCTCTTTTGTTAAATGATATCATTTTTACTTTTCCATTGCTTTTTTTATATATTTCCTCACCAATTTTTATAAAATCATCCCATGTTTTTATGTCTTTACTATTTATATTATACTTTTCTAATAAATCTTTTCTATAATATAATGCTACAGGCTCTACTGTATAGGGAACAGCAATAAAGTTATCATATAGCTTAACTAACTCTCTTTTGCAAGGAATAAAATCCTTTATCGTATTTTTCATAAGGTCATTTAATATAATTACATCTTTATAGTATCTTGCTCCAAACTCTTTTGTATCCTTATCATCTAAACATATTATATTAGGATAAGAATTTTTATCTTTTATTTTTGAAAATTCATCTATCATATTCTCCCTATTTTTATTATAAAACTCCACTTCTACATTAGGATATTTTTCTTTAAAGTCTTTAACACCTTCATTCATGGCTTGATTATGTTTAACATCTCCCCATATAACTAATTTATCTTTTGTAAAATTTTTAGTATTATTATATCTACCTAAAATAACTAATATTACAGGTATTATCAATATTATAATAATACCTATATAAATAAGTTTCTTTTTCTTCATTTTAACCTCCCTTAAAGGCCTTATATTAATATTTTTAACATATATACTATAACTATAATATATTATAATATAATTATGTTCAACTTAATGAAGCTTAAATAAGAAGTTTTATAAATCCTTATGGAGTAAATAAAAAGGTATCTCATTAAAATGAAATACCTTAATTTATATAAAATTAATTTATTTTTAGCCCTTTGACATTTCATAATTTCCTTTTTCATGAAAATCTTCTTTCCAAGCTTTTTCTGCTAAAGGATCAAAATCCTTTGCCAATTTGTCCAATTTATTTTTAAATACTTCATCATGGAGCATCATTTCTGCCCCTTTATCTGTTGGTTTAGCCCCTGTTTTACTTGCTACTTCCCTTATAACTTTAGGATTATCTATCATCATACATGGCTTTAATAAGTTATCATTATATGGCTGCCTTTCTCTTAATTCCTTGAAGAAAGGTGACTTAAATACATCTATTAATTTCTTATTTTTTAAATTATCTGTAGCAAAATGAGCGAATATGCATGGCTCTACATCTTCATGTGAATTTATATGACAATAATATTTTCCAGCTATGCAACCACCAACATATGGAGCATCATTAAAGAAATCTATAGCAAAATATGGCTTCTCATTCCTTATTTTCCTTACTTTCTTACCTAAATATATTCTTTGTTCTGGTGTTAACATTAAATTAAAATCTGGGTCCTCACCTACTGGCATAAATATAAAATACCAGCTCATTTTGGCACCTTTTTCTATTAACATATTAATAAACTCATCTGAAATGACTGTATCTATGTTATTTCTTCCCGTAGCTGTAGAAACTCCAAACAATACGCCTCTTTCTCTTAGTAGATCCATTCCATGCATAACTTGTTTAAATACACCTTTTCCTCTTCTAGCATCTGTCTCTTTTTCAAAACCTTCTAATGAAAACATTGGTATTATGTTCCCTAACTTTTGAACTCTATCTGCTAATTCTTCATTAAACAAAGTTCCATTTGTAAAAGGTGTAAAAATACAATCATTGTACTTCTCATAAATATCTAACATATATTCATTAAAAAAAGGTTCTCCACCTAATACTATAAAATAATATATTCCGATTTCTCTAGCTTCTTCAATTATTCTATCTACTTCTTCATAAGGGATATCATCTTCTTTACTATAATTTGCAGCATAACAACCTGTGCATCTTAAATTACATCTCATAGACGGGCTTATTAATATTACGAAAGGTGTTTTTATTTCATCTTCTTTAAAAAGTTTTTCTCTCTTTGGCATTCCATACCAAACAGCATTTGCAAAAAAATTTGTAAAAAATTTTTGCATACAGTTTTTATCTGTGGTTTTAAACAAATTTTGTACAAATTCATGGGTAGATGGATTATTATAGTATTCATCCTCTACAACTTTTAATCTTTTTAAATTATCCTCATCTTTAGCTATGGTTTTTTCTATTAATGTAAATAATCTGTCTACATTTTTTTCGGGGTTTGTACTAAGTAAACCTGCTGCCGTCTTTACCATTTTATCTTTAGCAGATTTTTGCAATAATTTTATGACTTTCATATGAGCTCCCTCCCGATAAAATAAAATTATTTTTAACCTTAACTATAATTTATCACGAATAATGATTACTTATAACCATTATATTACCAATTGACTAATTGTCAATAATTTAATTTTATGTTTTACAAAGTATTCACAAACTTATTTAATACTATCCTATTCATTATATTCAAAAAAAATAACTTAGTGATTTAAAATCACTAAGTTATTTAAAATAATAACCTTTACAAATTATTTATCATACTAGCCAGATATCCTGCTCCAAAACCATTATCAATGTTAACAACACTTACACCACTTGCACAACTATTTAACATAGACAATAGTGCCGAAAGTCCCTGAAAGTTAGCTCCATAACCTATACTAGTAGGCACTGCAATTACTGGCTTATCTACAAGACCGCCTACAACACTAGCCAAAGCCCCTTCCATTCCTGCTGCTACCACAACAACTCTAGCACCTCTTATTAATTCTAATTTATCAAATAATCTATGAATCCCAGCTACACCTACATCATAAATTCTTTCAACTTTATTTCCAAATAGCTCTGCTGTAACTGCTGCTTCTTCAGAAACAGGTATATCAGAAGTTCCCGCTGTAACCACAGCTATGTATCCATCTTTAGATTTTACTTCTCTTTTTTTAATAACTATAGTTCTAGCTAATTCATTATATTCAGCCTCTGGACATATTTTTTTTACTTCTTCATAGGCTTCTTTTGTAGCTCTTGTACCTAATATATTATTCTCTTTTGTAAGCATAAATTCTATTATGCCCTTTATTTGATCTACGGTTTTTCCTGCGCAATATATAACCTCAGGATATCCTACTCTCATTTCTCTGTGATTATCTATTTTAGCGTATCCTAAATCCTTAAAAGGAAGATCCTTTAATATATTTACTCCCTCTTCTAATGAAATTTTATCATTCTTAATATCTAGCATTAATTTTTTAATATCTTCTGTATTCATTTTATCACCTCTTTTAAAGCTATTTCATATCTATTTCAGCATTTAAACTTCCCATTTTATATCCCTCTATATCTACAGTAACATATTTAAATCCCAACTCTTTAAGTTCTTTTGATACTTTATCTAAAATCCTCTCATTAAACAACTTCATTCTTTCCTTTTGAGGGACTTCTATTCTAGCTAAATTCCCATGACTTCTTACTCTTACTGCTCTAAATCCTAGTTTCATCATATATACTTCTGCTTTTTCTATTCTAACTAAATCCTCTTTTTTTATTTCTTGATTATAAGGGATTCTAGATAAAAGGCATGCATAAGCAGGTTTATCCCAAGTGTCCAGTTGTAACTCTTTAGACAAAATTCTTATTTCCTCTTTATTAATAGCATTTTCTAAAAGAGGACTTTTTACTTCTAATTCCTTTAAAGCTCTCATTCCTGGCCTATAGTCTTTAGTATCATCTGCATTGGTTCCATCTACTATATATTTAATTCCTTTTTCTTTTGCTAAATATTTTATTTTATTAAATACACTTTTTTTACATATATAACACCTATCTTCTGGATTAAATCTTATTTCTTCAAGCATTGGTACTTCTACAAAATGTGATTTTATTCCTATCTTATCTACTAATTCTTTAGCTTCTTTTATTTCCCACTTTGGTATATAAGGTGATACTATAGTAATAGAAATAGCATTATCTCCTAAAGCTTCTTTTGCTACTTTCAATAATAATGTACTATCCACTCCACCAGAAAAAGCTACTGCCACACTCTTTAAATCTTTTAGATATTTAATAAGATTATTATACTTGTCATTTATGTTCATAATATTACTCCTTATGTTTATTAACTGCCTCATAAACTTCTTTTATAGATATGTTGTTTTCTAATGCAATTTTTTTACAATCCTCATATTCTGGTTTACTATTTAATACCTGACCTTTTAAATAAGATTTTTTTACATAAACCTCTCCATATATAGTGTTTACTTTTTCTACTTTTCTCTTTAGCATAGACTTTTCTACAGAGTATTTTCTTATTCCTAAGGTAGTAGTTTCTTTAAACATAATTTCTTTCATAATATTTTCTAATTTATTTTCACATAAAACCGTTAATTTAGCAGCTGGTCTAGTTTTTTTCATTATTATTGGTGTAATATAAGCATCTGATGCTCCTTCATGAAGTAGCTTGTTAATTACATATTCATAAATCTCAGAATTCATATCATCTATATTGCATTCTAATATTAAAGCTTCTTCTTGCTCAATATCATTTCCTTCTTGTTCTTTATTTTCTGCTAAAAAAATCCTTAATACATTAGGTATATCTGATAAATCTTTTCCACCTATACCATATCCAACTTTTTCAATATGAAAATTTTTATTTTGTGTAAATTTATATACTGTAGAAGCCACTATAGCCGCTCCTGTAGGAGTAGTTGCTTCAAAAGGTATTTCTTCTGAAGATACCATTGGTATATCTTTTAATATCTCTGCCGTAGCCGGTGCTGGAACTGGCATTGTTCCATGGGCGCATTTTACAAATCCAGATCCTACTTGAATCTTTGAACACAATACTTTATCTACTTTTAAATAATCTAAACATATAGCAGCCCCAACTATATCTACTATGGAATCTGTTGCACCAACTTCATGAAAATGAACTTCTTCTAAAGGTTTATTATGCACCTTTCCTTCAGCTTTTGCTACCTTTAAAAATATATCCTTGCTAATCTTTTTAACATTATTATTTAGCTCACTATTATCTATTATTTTATTTATATTTATCAAATTTCTGTGATTATGATCATGCTTATGAACATGTTCATGCTTATGGTTGTGTTCATGTTCATGACTATGTCCATACTCATGGCTGTGTTCATGTTCATGATTATGCTCATATAAATTTTTTAATATAACATCAACTTTTGTTCCTGATATGCCTTTTCTAGCGTCCTTATTTATTTTAATTTCAAATTCATCATTAATATTAAGCTTAGCTAATTCTTTTAATAGATACTCCTTATCTACACCTAAATCTATTAAAGCCCCTAAATTCATATCCCCACTTATTCCTGAAAAACAATCATAATACAATATTCTTCTCATATTTCATTCTCCTTATTTTATATTCATTATATAAAGTATAATATCAATTTATATTATTCACAATAATTGTCTAAATATATAATTAATTTTAACATATATTAAATAATTTTTTAACAATATACTGTATTTAATTATTTGAATTAACAAAAATTATATATTAATTAGATACTTAGCATGTAATTTTTACACTAAAAATGTTATTACTTAAAAATATTTTTCAAATACACCTAATAAATATAAGTAAAAAATATACAATTATATCTGAAACTACATATAATCTTTTAAAAATATAAAAATAGTATGGATATTAATTTTTTAATATCCATACTATTTTTTATATATATTTTTTTAAGCTTTCATTTTCCTTTAGCTCTTGTACTAAATGCTTAATTTCTTGATCTTTATATTTGTCCATTATAAGTAATACATCTCCACCATCTACTATAACTAAATCTTTTATACCAAATCCTATAACTAATTTATCTTTTGCAATTACAGAACAATTTTTACTTTCCTTTAAATAACTATTCCCACATATACTATTATTTCTACAACTATTTAAAAATCTACTAAGAGCAGTGAAGCTTCCCATATCATCCCATTTAAAATTACTTTTTATAACATATGCTTTTCTGGTCTTTTGCATAATACCAAAATCTACAGAAATTCCTTCTATTACTTCATATTCTTCTCTAATTACTTTTTGTTCTTTATCTGTATCTATATTAGTATATATTCTCATCATGCTTTTATATATTTTAGGTAAATATTTTTCCATTTCCCTTAAATAAACG
The DNA here is from genome assembly GCF_001889325.1 of Clostridium sporogenes. Taxonomy (NCBI): domain Bacteria; kingdom Bacillati; phylum Bacillota; class Clostridia; order Eubacteriales; family Clostridiaceae; genus Clostridium; species Clostridium sporogenes. The sequence goes on from NZ_CP013243.1 coordinate 2,208,312, forward strand.
TCTGCTCTCCAGATAAACATTCCACTATTCCATAAATATTCTTCACTAGATACTAAATCTCTTGCTATTTCTAAATTAGGCTTTTCTAAGAATCTTTCTACTTTATAAGTAAAGCTTTGGCTATTGACCTTATCACCCATCTTTATATATCCGTATCCGGTTTCTGGTCTTAAAGGCTTTATACCTATAGTTACTAATCCCCTTCTTTTTTCTACTATATCTACCCCCTGTTTTATCACATCAGTAAATTCTTTTTCATTTTCTATATAATGATCCGAAGGTAACACTATCATAGATGCATCTTTATCTTTTTTTAAAAGTTTTACCGCTGAGAGACCTATACAGGTAGCAGTTTCTCTATTATAGGGTTCTGCAAATATATTTTCCTTTTTTATTTCTGGTAATTCTTCGTATATTTTGTCCATATATTCTTCATTAGTTACTATATATATATTATCATTATTTACTAATGGTTTTATTCTATCTACGGTCGCCCTTAAAAAACTTTTATTATTTATTAACTTTAAAAACTGCTTTGGGTTTTCTGATCGTGATAATGGGTATAGCCTTGTTCCTTTTCCACCTGCAAGTATTAATGCATATAACACAGAATCCTCTCCCAATAATGCTATATTCATATATTATGTATAAAATATAGCATTGGTGAAAAAAGATTATATATATTTAAACTACTAACAAATTATTTTTTAAAATTTCTTTAGGATCATCTTTATATAACCCACTTTCCATTAAGAATTTATGGAGTTTTTTAATTTCCACTTCTGGATTTCTATAAAATTTACTACCTCTTATTTTATAAAAAGCCCATCCTAATCTAGTTAAATCCATTTCCAAATCTAAAACTTTCTCTACATTGTTATTTTCATATAAATTTCCATCATCACATATTATAGCTATTCTATTATGTTTACCTTCTAGTATAAAATCTATAATATACTTTCCTAATTTAATATTTGATTTTATATCACCATTTAAATTCCTAATATTGTTATATATATCCTTCTGAAATTTAGTTTGCATAACATAATTTATATTGGGTAATTTGCTTTTATAATTTTTATAATTATTGCAGTAATCTATTAACTTATATCTTACACAATTATTATTTATATTTTTGTAATCTATGGAGTAAAAAAGAAATATTTGATTTCTAGCTCTGCTTACTGCTACATTAAATCTTTTTATATCTGTTTCCTTTGTCAATGCGGTATATTTCATATTATCTCCAACTACCATAGATAAAAATATTATATCTCTTTCATCGCCTTGAAAAGAATAGGCATCCCCACAAACTAATTTTCTTCTTTTTATTTCTTCTTTACTTAAATTATTTCTTAATAAATTTTCTATAAATTCACTCTGAGCATCGCCTAATAACGATATAACTCCCATTGTCATTCCATTATATTTGCTATCTCTACAACATTCTAGTAATTTATTTACTAGTGCTTCCGCCTCATTAATATTTATTTGCTTACTTTTTTCTCTATATCCATCTTCAACCTTTATACATTTAATAGGTGAATTAAACGCCTCTCTTATTTTTGGATATCTAAGAGGTACTATTAAGTCTCCATAACAAAGTTTATTACTAAACTGAACTATTTCTGGCACAGATCGAAAATGCTCCTTAAGCATTATTCTATCTTTAAAAGTTCTAAGAGCTGTATCATATAAGCTTGTCTGTAAATCAAACCATTGATTATGAGGTATACCATCAAGATATTTGTCAATAAAATTATTTATCATACCTTGATCCATTCCCACTACTTCTGGACTAATCTGTTTGTCATCTCCAACTATTATTGCCTTCTTAGCTCTCATTAGTGCAGATATTGCAAATATATTACTTTGACTACTTTCATCAAATATTACTACATCAAACTGGTCTTTAGATGGTTTTATATTCTCTATTACCTTTTCTAAAGGCATAATCCAAACTGGAATTATAGACTTACATTTTTCCATTTCTTCTTTTGCTATACTGCTATACTGTAATACAAACTTCCCCCTTCCCTTTCCAATTCGTTTAACAGCTTGTACCCATGAAAATAGGCTTCTTTTTTGCTCTTCATTAATATTTAATATTATATTCTTCCATGCTTTTTTGCTAATTATTTGATTTATTATTTGCTTTTCCTTATTTTTTTCTTCTATTAATTGCCCTTGCAATTTCTTTTCATCTATCTTTTCCAATTTTTCAAATAAATTATTATATTGCCCCCATTTCCATGCATTTTCCCAATTATTAAATTTATAATCCTTTTTATAATTTTCCAATATAAATTCTAATGTTCTAGGACAACTTTCTTCCAGCTTTTTATACACATAATTTATTTCATCTATATCCGATTTCATTGACATAATTTTTTCTATATAACTATAAGCTTCTTTTATATAATCTATATTTTCTTTATCTATACCCTTTATTATAGAATTTAAACTTTCAAAATTCCTAACCTGTTTTTTTATTATTTCCATAAAAGCTTTTAAATCATTATACTCATTTATTGCTTTTATACATTCTATACACTGTATAAAATATTCATATGTGTTTATTTCATACCAATTTATATTAATAGGTATTCTTATTCGTCCTAACAGTTTTATTATTTTATCTCTGTATTCTCTATTCCAATTCATTATAGTATCTATATTATTACTTATGTGCTCTATTGAAATTAAATTATCTATATTATGATTAAAATCCTCTTGTATATAACTATTTATTATATTTCGCCATAACCTATTTAAAAAATTATATATATTTTTTTCCTCTATATAGTCATTTATAATATTTAATTGCTCTATGCTTTTTATATTTTCTCCATTTATATAACAATTTTTAAAAATATAATCATATTTGCTATTAAAAACTTTAAATATTTTGCTAACTTTCTTTTTTCCCTTAATTTTTGAATATACTCTTTCATAATCCTTTATAAAAACATCCATATCTTTTATTTCTTTTATCTCTATGGAATATTGATTTATATTACTTCTTATTTCTATTAATTTCTCTTTAGAACTATTTAAATTGAGTAAAAAATTATTTATTGAATCTCTAAAAATTTCACTTGAATAATATAGTTTAAACATTTTTCCTAGGATAGGTTCTTCTGTTATACTCTTCATTTTTTCAAGGCAATTGTATAAAAAATCTAACAAAATATCATAATTGCATTTACATTCTGCAGGTATATACCATCCCTTTATTTTATTTTTATAGAAATTTAAATTACTTTCTAAATATATCATTCTATCTAACTTATTTTCTACTTCCTTATATGATGGGATCTTATTACATATAAAAATCAACTCATTAATATTCTCTATATATTCTTTCCCGTTGTTTTTTAATACTGCTATTAATTTATTAAATTGTTCTTCATTAATAGGTTTTATATCTTCATACCTTATATTATCTTTTATCCAGCCATATTTATATTGGTTTTCATTTAACCATGATCCTATATGAATTAATTTATAATAGTTTCCTTTGCAATGTATTTTTTTATTTTCCATAAATTCAATTTCTTTTAATTTATTATATAGAACCTGCTGATTTTTCTTACATTCCTTTCTTTCATTATTTAAAATATATATATCATCTATTATCTCACTTGGATTTTTGCATAAATTATCAGATATATTTTTAATACATTGTTCTAATTCATACTCTCCATTACTATCATCTAATAAATTTACGCATAAAGGTTTTATATCTTCAGGTATTTTATTTATTAATACTCTTAATGCCCTACTGGTTTCACTAGTAACCAATACCTTTTTACCATGAGCTAAAAAATGACATATAAGATTTGCTATAGTATGACTTTTTCCTGTCCCTGGCGGTCCTTGAACTAATATAGCTTCATTTTCACAAATTTTCTTTGCTATGGAAATTTGCTCCTCATTAGCCTCTAAAGGAAATAATATATCATCTTTACATTCCTTCCATTGATTTTTATGAATACAATCATCTTCTATTTCCTTTTCCTCTACTAAAGCTTCAATAGTTTTAGGTATATCATAGCCATTATCTATTTCTTCTACCATTGATTCAATTTCTTTACTCCATAAACTATTATCCCTTTTTCTTATTATAAGTATAGGACAATTATATATGATAGGTTTTTCTGTTAGTTGTATTCTATTTAAATCCCCTATGTCTTTAAATACTATTTCCGAATCATCATTTAATAATAACTGCATTTTATTTTTTATATTATCATAATCCATTATATCTATTTTTTCTTTTTCCAAACTATTTTTTTGAGACATTATTTTTTTAAACAAATTTTTATTTAAAAAATCACAAATCTCTATTTCTAATTTTATTTTACTAGAAATTTTTAAACTTAATATATTTTCCTTATCTATAAAATCTACTTTAACCTTTGAAGTTATCATAGGATGAATTATATTTTTATTTGTTTTCAATCCTAATATAGCTTGTCCTAATATTATTTCGTTTTCATTCTCTCCATCTAGGTATTGTTTATAAATTTCATCATATATTTTCCCAGCTTTCCTGGATATTTTTATATTTACATTATCCTCCTTATCTCTACTTACATTACAATAATTATTTTTAAGTATATCTTTTTTAGTATATAGGGCTTCATATGTTCTAACATCACTTGAGCATTTATTCATTTTTTTTATTCTCAAAAGATAATAAAATATATTTTTTATCTTCTCTGAACACTTCATATGTACACCTCCACTAATTTAAAAGAATAATATATTAACTTTTATGTTAAATTATACCATTTAATATTGGCATATTCAAAAAAATCGTAGTACAAATTACTATTAAAAATTCTTTAATTTTATTGTTTCCTTTAAGCTTTTAACCATTTTGATAAAATAAAAAAAGATGTGCTATTTATCTACACATCTTTTTTATAAAATATATTAATAACTATCTATTTTTTACATGAATCTCTTTCTACTATTTTGTGCTGCAATACATAATCATCATTCTCTAATTCTTCTTTATTTATTATTTTTATAAGCATTCTCATTCCCACAGAACCCATATCATACATTGGCTGCCCTATAGTTGTTAATTTAGGATAAAAAACATTAGAGGAATATATGTTGTTAAAGCCCATGACATCTATATCATCAGGAACTTTTATATTTTTATCCCTTAATGCATTTATTGCTCCCATAGCTATTTCATCATCAGCACAGAAAATAGCATCTACTTTTTCCTTTTCTATTATTTTATTTATCCCCTCATAACCATCTCTAACTTTCATGCCGCCTAAATAAACCAAGTTTTTATTTTCTTTAATATTATTTTTTCTTAATGCTAATTTATATCCTTCATATCTTAAAGCCGCTGCATTTGCCATATCTTCATGCAATCCTATGTAAGCTATATTCTTATTACCTTTATTAATTAAATATTCTGTAGCATCTAAAGATGCTTTTAAATTATCTATAGTTACACTTGGTAGCTTTTCTTCACTATCTTTTGTTTCTACTAAAACCACTGGCAATTGTAAACTTTTAATTAGTTCTAATATATTTTTTTCTAAAGAATTACTCATATATAAAACACCATCTGCCATTTTTTCTCTTAAAACTCTTAGGTATTCCATTTCTTTTTCTGGATCTAAATCTGTATTACACAACATTATATTGTAGTCATATATGTTAGCTACATCTTCAGCTCCCCTTACTATTTCTGGATAAAATTGATTTGATATATCTGGTATTATTATGCCTATAGTTTTAGATTTTTGTGTTTTTAGACTTCTAGCCACTATATTAGGTCTATATCCTAATTTGTCTATTGCATCTAATACCTTCTTTTTAGTATCTTCATTTACAACATCTATATTATTTAATACTCTTGAAACAGTAGCTATAGAAACCTGTGCCTCTTTAGCTACATCTTTAATGGAAATCGCCATTTAAATCACTCCCTATTATTTATTGAAATCTAACATATTTATCTCTATGAAATTTCCTCTTGTTTAGTAGTTTTCCCTTATTATACTTATTATAATAAAAAATGTGCATAGAATAAACAATTTTTATTCTATGCACAAAATTATATGTGCTATTTAACAACTTCCATTGCTATATTGTAATCTTCTCCGTTTATTTTACATTCAATATAATCTCTATTTTCATCATAACTAACTTTTACTGATAAAGTTTCTGCTTTTATTTCATCTTCATATTTTTTAACTATAGCATTTAAAGTATTGTTTCCTGATACATATAAATTAATTTTATCTGCTACTTCAAAGCCACTTTCTTTTCTCATATTTTGAACTTTACTAAGTATTTCTCTTAAGAAACCTTCTTCTTTTAATTCTTCTGTAATATGTGTATCTAATACTACCCCTATTTCCCCTTCACCAGCAAAAGCAAATCCTTCTAGCCCTTGCATTGTTACAAGTAAATTTTCTGCTGTAAGTTCTATTTGATCTTGAAAACCTTCAACATTTATGAATGCGGATTTACCATTGTTTATACTTTGAGCTAATTCCATTTGATTCATAGCACTTATTTCTTTTCTGATAGCAGGTATAAATCTTCCATATTTTTTACCTAGTACAGGTAAATTAGGTTTTATTTCAAAGTTAACATAGTTAGAAAGATCTGCTCCAGATAAAATTTCTTTTGTATTAAGTTCTTCTCTTATTATATCCTCATAGTATTCTGGAAGCTCTTTTGTACTAACTAACATTTTTTGAAGAGGCTGTCTGTTCTTTATATTTACTGAATTTCTAGCACTACGTCCTAACTTAACTATTTTATAAGCTAAGTCCATTTTTTCTTCTAAATCCTTATCCATAACACTTTCATTGTAAGATGGCCATTTACATAAATGAATACTTTCTTTTGCATCTTTATTTAAATTTACAACTAGATTTTGATACATTTCTTCTGTAACAAATGGTACAAATGGTGCTGCTACTTTTATTACTGTAGTTAAAACTCTATATAATGTTGTGTATGCTCCAATTTTATCATCTGTAAGTTCTGTGCTCCAAAATCTTGATCTATTACGTCTTACATACCAATTTGAAAGTTCATCTACAAATTCTTCAAGTTCCAATGCAGCTTGAGTTATTCTATAATTATCTAAATGTTCTTCTACATTCTTAATTAAAGAATTAAGTTTAGATAATATCCATTTATCCATTACATGCTCTGATTTAAATTCCTTATATTCTAATGGATTAAAATTGTCTAAATTTGCATATAAAACATAGAATGAATATACGTTCCATAATGTACTTAAGAATTTCCTTTGAGTTTCTTTTACATCTTCTTCTGAAAATCTTGTTGGTAACCATGGTGCACTAGCTGTGTAAAAATGCCATCTTGTAGCATCTGCTCCTTCATTTTCTAATACATCAAATGGCTCAACTACATTTCCCTTTGATTTTGACATTTTAACTCCATGTTTATCTAGTACGTGGCCTAAAACTATACAGTTTTCATAAGAGCTCTTTCCAAATAATGCTGTAGATATAGCAAGTAATGTATAAAACCATCCCCTAGTTTGGTCTACAGCTTCTGATATAAATTGAGCTGGGAATGTATTTTCAAATACTTCCTTATTTTCAAATGGATAATGATGTTGTGCAAAAGGCATAGAACCTGAATCAAACCAACAGTCTATAACTTCATTTGTTCTAGTCATTTCTTTTCCACAATGTGAACAATTTAATTTAACTGCATCTATATATGGCTTATGAAGCTCTATATTTTCTGGAACATTTATTCCTTTTTCTTTTAATTCTTTTATGCTTCCTATACATTCTCTGTGACCACATTCACATTCCCATATTGGAAGAGGTGTACCCCAATATCTATCTCTAGAAATACCCCAATCTATTACATTCTCTACGAATTTTCCAAATCTACCTGTTCTTATATTGTCTGGATACCAATGTATAGTATTATTATTTTTCACTAAATCATCTCTTAAAGATGTCATTCTCACAAACCAACTATCCTTTGGATAATATAAGAGTGGCGTATTACATCTCCAACAATGTGGATAAGAATGTGTGAATTTTTCTGATTTATAAAGCATACCATTTTCTTTTAAGTATTCTAATATTTTAGGATCAGCTTTTTTTACAAATATTCCTTTCCAAGGCTCTACTGAATCTACAAATTTACCTTCACTATCAACTAAGTTTATTAAAGGTAAATCATATTTTTTACCTGTTTTACTATCATCATCTCCATAGGCTGGAGCTGTGTGCACTATTCCAGTACCATCTGTAAGAGTTACATAATCCGCATGTACTACATAGAAAGCTTTCTTTTCAGGAACTTCGAATTTAAATAGTTGTTCATATTCAGCACCTATTATTTCTTCCCCTTTAAATTCTTTAACTACTTCATACTCACCCTCTATTACTTTTCCTAAAAGTTCTTTCGCTAGTATATAGTATTCCCCATTATTTAATATTTCCACATAATCATAGGATTTATTTATTGCTAAGGCTAAGTTACTTGGTAATGTCCAAGGAGTTGTAGTCCAAGCAAGAAAATATTTATTTTCTTCTCCTTTAATTTTAAATTTTACAAAAGCTGTCGCCTCTTTTACATCCTTATATCCTTGAGCAACTTCGTGAGAAGATAATGCAGTTCCACATCTTGGACAGTATGGTGTTACTCTATGACCTTTATATAAAAGTTCTTTTTTCCACATTTGTTTTAATGCCCACCATACAGATTCTATATAGTTATTATCATAAGTTATATATGGATTATCCATATCCACCCAAAATCCTAATTTTTCAGACATTTGTTTCCAAAGACTTGTATATTTAAATACGCTATCTTTACACTCTGTAACAAATTTTTCTATACCATATTCCTCTATTTGTGGTTTACCTGATATACCTAATTTTTTTTCTATTTCAAGTTCTACTGGAAGACCATGTGTGTCCCACCCAGCTTTTCTTAAAACCTTATATCCTTTCATAACCTTATATCTTGGAATAAGGTCTTTCATTACTCTTGTAAGAACGTGTCCTACGTGTGGCTTTCCATTAGCTGTTGGTGGTCCATCATAAAATGTAAAATGTTCCCCATCTTCATTTAAATTAAAACTTTTTTCTATTACGCCTTTATTTTCCCAAAAATTAGCTATATCTTTTTCTCTTTGTACAAAACTTTTATTGGAGTCTATTTTCTTGTACATAACCTTTTTCTCCTTTCTATTCTATAAATAATACTTTTTATATTAAACAAAAAAACTTCATCCATAATAGGACGAAGTTACATTCGCTATACCACCTATAAAACTTTAAATAATTTTCAAGTACAATATAATCTTAAAATTATATTAGACTCTATTCTTTAACGCAGAAATACGAGAGAACTTACTTGCAAATCTTTCAGCCTCCAGCTCCCAGGGGATTTTCTCTAAATCTATTCTGTAAACTCTCACCAACTGTCTACTCTCTGTAAGAAATCAATCTAAATACTCTTCCTGTTCACCGCTTTTAAGCTATTATAGTATACAAATTTTTTATTGTCAATTACTTTATTTATAAAAAATTAAAAATATTATAATTAATTTTGAATACAATCTATTTATCTACTAAAACTAACTTTAAATATTTTATTTATGTTTAGGAGGTAAAAATGAAAATTAAATGGCTAGGTCATTCTTGTTTTATTTTAGAAAGTAATTCTAAAACAACTATAATAACCGACCCTTACGAGCCTAGTATAGGTATTCATAGGATAAATTATGCTTCAGATGTATGCACTATAAGTCATAATCATTTTGACCATAATTTTAAGGATGATCTAAACAAAAATTGTATAATTTTAGATACTCCCATTCAATATGAACATAAAGATTTAAAAATAAAGGGATTTAAAAGTTATCATGATAAACTAAAGGGACTTAAAAGAGGGAATAATATAATATTTAAATTTAATATAGATGGATTCAATATATGCCATTTAGGTGATTTGGGGCACCTATTATCCAAAGACTTTATTTATAGCTTAGGTCCTATAGATCTATTATTAATACCTATTGGAGGGAATTATACACTTAATGGAAAGGAAGCTGCTAAATTATGCAAAAATATAAATAGTCATATAATAATCCCAATGCATTTCGGGTTAGACAATATAAAAATTAAACTAGATGGTCTAGAAGATTTCTTAGTTCATATGGATAAAAGCTTAGAAATTGGATCTAATATCATAACACTAGAAAATAATATAAAGAATTATAATAACATGGTTTATATACTAAAAACTTAATTTTAACATCTCCAATATAAAATGCTATATATAAGCCATCTCATTTCACTAAGAAGTTCTCCATCTGGCTATATTAAAAATTTTCAACCCAGTGGAGACGCCTTCCTTAACTTCACCATGAGCTCATCATATACTGTGAGAAATTAGGTGAAATCTTAATTTCCCCAGATTAAAAACTACTAAAACTTATTAATATGTTTATTACGTATATTTTTTATAATTCCTATATTAAAATTAAATCCATCTTAAGAAAAACTGATTTAGAAGAAATTATTTACATAAACACTACCATGTGCTACAATATAGTCATAGTACCTTGTACAGCATAATAGTGGGGTGATTTAAACTTGAATGATAAGTCTCAACTTTTAAGAGGAACCTTAGAAGGATGTATTCTTAAAATAATTAATGATAAAGAAACTTATGGATATGAAATAGCTGAAAATCTTAGATTATATGGATTTAAAAATATAAGTGAGGGCACAATTTATCCACTGCTTATAAGATTAGAAAAAAATAATTTCTTAAACTCTACAAAAAAAACTTCTCTTTATGGTCCTAAAAGAAAATATTATACCCTTTCAGAAAAAGGTGTAGAAGAATTAAATTATTTTTACACTAATTGGTTGGAACTTAAAAATAGTATAGATAAAATATTTTTAGATTATTCAAAGGGGGAGTCTTAAAATGAATAATATTAAAGAATTAGTAAAACTAACTAATAAATTAAGTGAAACTCTGAATGATACAAATGATAAAATTTTTACTAATATAACTTGTTATTTAAGAGCTAGTTCTTTGTCTGAAAGACAATGTGAAGAATCCATACAAGAAATATTAGACATGTTTTTAACCGCAGAAAATAATAACGAATCTATAGAAAATATTATAGGGAATGATCCAAAAAAATTTTGTGATGAAATAATTGAATCTTATGCTACTAAAAAATTCTCTAAAGAAAATGTTATAGTTAACTTAAAAATTATACTTAATAGTTTTTTTATCTTGTGGACAATAAGTATAATTTTAAATTATATACCTAATATGATTAGAACTAAAAGCTTAATCTTAAATTATAATTTTTCATTATCCTTTATTATAACTACCTTATTAACTATAATCTTATCCTTTGGAATTTTTAAATATATAGGTAAAACTTCTTTTAAAGAGGAATCCAACTTAAGTTTTGGTATAAAATTTATGCTATTGTATATCATTTTTATGGTCCTTAATGTGCTACTATTGCGTAAATTAGATAAAATAATTTTATTTACTATAAAAATGCACTATATATTAATTTTTGTAGCAATATCTTATTTAATATTATTTTTATTATCCAAATATACTTATAAGAAAAAATAACGAATATTTCAGATCAAATATATCTGCAGAAACACAAAAAACTCAATTATGAAGTTTTTTCTTTTTAAACCAAGTATACCTTCAAGTTTTTATATAAATATTTAATCTATATTACATAATGATTATATAATTTCCCTAATTAAAGGTGATAAATCTTCATTCTCAAATCATCCTGATACCCAAAATTTAAATCAGTCATATTATATAGTAATGCTAATTTACAAGATTTTTTATTATCATACTGAAATCATATTATAAAAACAGAATGTGATTTTATTGAATAATAGATGTAAAACGCTATGTATACCCGTTTGTGGTAGATGTACCTGCCCTCGTGGTATAACTGGGCCTACTGGCCCTCAAGGCGTTACTGGTGCTACTGGACTTAAAGGCATAACTGGCCCAGGAGTTACTCCAACATATTTTAACGCTGTCACCAATGGTGGTTCACAGGATGTTCCTTCCTAAGGTGAAGTAACATTCACTGTTGCCCTTCAATCCGGAGATTTTAGTTTTACGCCAAATACTTCTGAGATTACAGTGAATACAAGCGGAATTTATCGTGTTGACTATGTAGTAGCTATTCGTCCTACTAACGGAGTAATTAATGTTGCGTATGCGGTTGCCATTAACGGACTTGAACACCCTCTTTCTTTTTTCGGAATGTATTCTGACGGATTGGCTGACACTGAAAGGTCCGAATTGTTTGGCACATTTATAGCATCTATTCCAGCAGGAGCAACCGTCACGCTCAAAAATAAATCAGCTACTGAAGATATTCTTGCCGGTACTGGCATAGATAACCAGGTGATAAATAGGTCAGCTATCATTTTGCAAAGAATAGCCTAAATCGTAAGATAGAAAGCTATAACTTGCTTTCTATACTTTTTTCACTTCCCCCGATGCATTTAACAGCTTCTTTAGTATTGTTTAAAGATTAATTCTTAAAAACTCTTAAGTTATGCTGTTATGCATAGAAGATACTTTTCTTTGTAAACAATAAAAGGATGTAAAACTTTATTTTAAAGTTTTACACCCTTTTATTAAATAGTTATCTACCCTAATATAATAATCTTTATCTTCTATATATTTTACAAGTCTAAAATAATAACCTCATTTTTATTTAAACTTTTTTTCACATCAATTATTCTTTGATTAAATGATCCTCTATATTTTAAAATTCCATCTTTTTTTGACTCATCATATTTACCATCTACCAAAACATCTACTAAATTCATTAATTTATTTAATTCAAGGTTTTGAACCATCTCTTTTTTAATATATTCAAAAGTATATCCTGTATAACACCATATATTTAACCCTAAGTTTTTTATTTCTTCAGCTAAAATCCTTAGTTCTTCTATATGTTCTAGTGGTTCTCCTCCACTAAATGTTATACCTTTTATTAAAGGCATATTGCTTTCTATTCTTTTTAATATATCTTTTAATGATATATTATCTCCATAACAAAAGGATTGCATTTCCTTGTTTTGGCACCCTTCACAATTATGCTTACAACCTGATACAAATATTACTGATCTTAAGCCTACTCCATTAACTAAGGAATTATCTAAAAAACCTGCTACTTGTAAATATTTATTCTCCATAGTTAAACACCTCAATTATTATACAGTATAGATTCTTCTATGATTAGAATTATTTGATGTTCTATCAGCTCTTTCTGCTACTTTACCAGAACCAAATCTTTCATCTAAGCTTAAATATCCTGTTACTCTAGATATACCTTGTATATTTGTGCTTCCACAATTATTACAAACTTCTTCTGCTACTCCAAGGTATGTTCCACACTCTCTACAATATTTTATATGAAAATTTATTCCCATATAAGATATATTAGTATTTCTATATGCATATTGAATTATATCCATAATTACCTCTTCTGATGGATAATCATCTAATTCAATGTAACTTATATGTCCACCATTACATATTTTATGATAAGGAGCTTCTATATTTATTTTTTCTTTAATTGATATTGGGAAACCTACTGGTATATGATAACTATTAGTATAGTAGTTTTTATCTGTAACACCCTTTATTTCTCCGAAGACTTTCTTATCTTGAAGAATAAACTTACCACTTAAACCCTCTGCAGGTGTAGCATAGCAACTCCAATTTAATTTATCTATTTCTTTATATTTATCACAGAACTCTCTTATATGAGAAACTATTTTTACTCCTAATTCTTTAGCCTCTTCTGTTTCTCCATGATGATTTCCTATAAGAGCTGTCAATGTTTCTGCAACACCTATAAATCCTATAGCCCAAGATCCTTCTCTTAAAATAGATTCAATAGAATCATCTGGTGATAAATTTTCTGACCCCTTCATTAAGCCTTCTCCTACAACGAAAGGCAAATCCTTAACTCTTAATTTTTTTAATACACCATATCTATGCAATAAGGATTCTCTTGCTAATTCTAATCTATTATCTAATAGGTTAAAAAATTTGTTTAGATCTTTTTTAGCTAATATTCCAACTCTAGGAAGATTTATAGTAGTTGGAGCTATATTACCTCTGCCAGCTGGTCCTTCCTCACCATTTATATTAGAACATACATAGGTTCTACATCCCATAGTAGCTGGTATTATTCCTTTATCATAATATTCCTTGTTAAAGTCTGAATCCATATTCATAAAGGTAGGATTCATTCTTTTACCTGCTATTCTAGCAGCTAATTTAAATAAGTAATAGTAAGGATCCTTCTCTTCTCTATTCACTCCCTCTTTTACTCTAAATATTATATTAGGGAATATTGGTTGTTCACCTTTACCTAATCCTTTTTCATATTCTTTTAGAAATATTTCACATATTAAAGCTGCATCTTTATTTTTAGGTATTCCTATATTTATAGAACTAAAAGGTACCTGGGATCCTGCTCTAGAATGCATAGTATTCAAATTATAAACTATTCCTTGCATAGCTTGATGTATGCGTAGTTTTAATCTATCTTCTACTAATTCATCTATTTTTTCCTCATTTAAGCCTTCTTCTTGTACCCCTAATCCCTTTAAATTTTCCAATATTTCTTTTCTTATTTCAGATCTAGTATTAGGAATAAATAAAGCCATGTCATTATCAAAATTTACATGTGCTTGACCTCCAAACATATCATTCTGAGTAGATTGAAGTAATATACAACTTAATTCTGCAGCACTTTCAATTCTCTTTGGAGCATTAATTGTACCGTAACCTGTATTAAAGCCTCTTTGTAATATTTTCCCTGTATCTATGTTTAAACAATTTACTGTTAAATTATAACTATCTAAATCGTGATAATATATATCTCCATTTTCATGTAGCTTAGCCAAATGCTTCGGCATAACACCCAAATTATACCATTTATTAGATTCACTAGCTATTCTTAAAAGTTTAGAACTGAAATTATTACCTACATTAGCATTATCTCTATCTGTTTCTACTCCTATTTTTTCTATAGCTGTCATCAATTCAGATTTTATTTCTCTTATTTTTGTTCTCTCTCTTCTATAATTTGAATAGGCATATCCTATTTCTTTAAATCCGCTATCAATTAAAACATGCTCAACTAAATTTTGTATATCTTCTACTGATATTTCCTTTTTATTAGAATCCTCGATCTTTTTTATTACCCTTTGAGTTAAACTTATATTTTCACTTTCCTTCATATCAAAGGCAATTTCTTCTGCTGCACCTTTAATAGCATTTGATATTTTTACAACATCAAACTCTACTTTTCTACCATCTCTTTTCACAACATATAGCATACTATATTCCTCCTACCTACAACATATTGTGTATATGTACTTTGAACATTATACTATCTTAAATTTTTTTCAGCAATTTTATATTTAAATAAATATACCGATTAAGTTTAATTAATGTAATTTATCTAACTTTTATATTAAATTTTATACAATATATATACTTGATATTTATATATATTTATACTCCGATGTAAAATGCTATAAATGCTCGAATTAATATACCTTTTCCTACAAAAAATAACAAGAACATATATTTTATTTTAAAAATACATGTTCTTTTTACATTCCATTATAATATTCTATTTTTGATTCTATTAATTTTTAATATATTTATATCATATATATTTTTATTACTTTGTAAATTTTGTATTACAGATAAAAAATTTAATCTATTTTTTGTACTTATAATTAATTTTATTTTTATTGTTTCATCTTCATTAATATTTTTGTCAAAAACTCTTATACTTTTTATTGTTATTTGATTTTTTAATAATTCACCTATAATATATTCCATTACATTGTTCTTAGGTAAATATTCTATGATAATATTATATTCTTTGTTTTTGTCAATTACTGAACTTTCTATGTTTTCAAAAACAATTAAGGATACTATTAAACCTAAAAAACCTATTAAACTTAAAAAATAGAACCCTAATCCTACTGAAATTCCTATACAAGCAACTACCCAGATACTTGCTGCCGTTGTTAATCCTTTTACGGAACCCTTATCTCTTATAATGGTACCAGCCCCTAAAAATCCTACACCTGTAATAACTTGAGATGCCATTCTAGATATATCTGCACTTAATAAATACCTAAACTCCCCATCTATCCGTATCATTTCTTTCATATATTGTATTATATATAATTGTATCATTACGGCTATACAAGACCCTATACAAACTAATATATGAGTTCTAAATCCTGCTGGTCGATTCTTTCTTTCTCTTTCAAATCCTATAGCTCCACCCACTACTATAGATAAAAATATTCTAAATATCACCTGTTTCCTATCCAATATATTCACCTCTATATCTATGAATATATGCTATTAGCTTTAACAGGTTACTATTTTTATACTATAATTTTCTTATTCTTATTAATATACATGTTTTTATCAGCTAAATTTATTATATCCTCATAATTTTCCATATTATAATTTTTAAATTTACTTATACCATAGCTAAAATCCACATGTATTCCCTTAATTTTATCTTTATTAATTTTTTCTCTAATATTCTCCATAAAATCTATAACACTTTCATCATCTAAATCATTAAATAATACTATAAATTCATCTCCTCCAAATCTAAAAAATAAATCTTTGTCTCTTAAAAATGTTTTTATTAAGTTAGCAAAAACTCTTAAAATAAAATCTCCAGTATTATGTCCATAAATGTCATTTATAGTTTTAAAATTGTCAATATCAATTAATACTAAAGTCTTATTACTTTCTTTTATTTCATTTCTCATTATTTCATTAAAATATCTTCTATTAAAAATTTTTGTCAATTCATCATAATTAGCTTTATGTATTAGCTCTTCTTTTACCATAAAAGATTTTATTATTAATTGTAATTCATCTTTTATATGATCCATTAACTCTAAATCTTCTTTTTTAAATTTATAGTTTTCCTTTGTACAATCTATATTAATTTGTCCAAATAATTTATTATCTATATATATTGGGGCTGAAATTATACAACTTATATTTAATGCTTCTAATTGTTTAAATTTGTTTATTTTTTCTTTGTTTAAAATTTTTTCATCTAATTTTATAGGATTTTCAATTATAGCCGCTTCCTTAAATCCATTTATTTTATATAAATAAACTTCTTTTTTATTTAGTTTTATATTTTTTAACTTATAATCATATCCTAGTATTGCTGAATAATTAAAATTTTCTTCCTTGTCCATTATCAAAATACTGCCTTGAGTTGCTTTTGGTATTATATCTATAGCTGTTTTTAACATTATTTCATATACTTTGTCTATTGTCTCTTGTTTATTAATATTTTTTGTCATATTATACATCATGTTCTTAGAATATTCTAATTTTTTTATATCTTTTCTTAGATTAATTATTATGATATTTTCATATATTATCATAATAAAAAATAATGCAATTATAAAAACATATAACATATTGACCCCCAATTAATTTATTTAATTAATGAATAATATATGTCTTTTATAAAAAAATATATAAAGGAGGTGCTACTATGTTAGGTGAAATTATAGACATAAATGAAAACAACATTATAGTTGAATTTAGCAATGGTTTAAGTTTAGCTGTAGCTATTGAAGATATTGAAGACAATGCTAAAATAGGTGACAAAATAAATATAAACCCGTGTACAGAGCAAACCCCTTATAATAAAATTATAAATTTTTTCTAATAATTTTTAAGTGTATAATTTTTTTACTTTATATCTATATTACCTATATATTTCACTTTATACTTAATATTAGTATGGAATAATTATATTTAAATATAAAAACTATTTGAGTAGGATATATATTTATGTCCTACCATAATATATCTTATAAGACAAGCTATATTAATACAGTTCCAAATTATAATGAAATAAATACATATTTTATACAACTTGTCCTATTACTAAAAAGCTATATCAATAGTTATATATTAAAAATCCATAACTATTGATTCCTTTAAGATTTTACACATTTTTATAAAATTTAAACTTTGTTAAAATTTCACTAAAATCATGCATAACTTTATTAATACATTCATTATACCAAATATTGCAAATTTAGTAAATCTATCGAATATATTGATTTTATTCAATAGTAATACAATAAATACATCTATATTATAGTTCTTATAGCATTAACAGGACAAACGTATTCTCCTTCTTTACCATATTGCTCTTTCATAATTGGTACTGGATCTATTGTTGATTCTGCCTTACCATCTTCCCCTATTTTAAATAATCCATCTCCTATATCTCGGCATAGACCACATCCTATACATTTATCCTTATCAATTTCTATCTTCATCCTAAAACTCTCCCTTCTATATAAATTCCTATACAATTATATTGAACTTTTATAGTTTTTTTATTCCTAAAATAATATAATTATATTTTAAATATAAATAATAAGGCTTCAATGAATATTCATTGAAGCCTTATTATTATTTATATAAATTCTTAAAGTTATTATATAACTGAGTATATTCTTTATTATTTGTAATAAACGCCTCTACTTCTCCCTTTTCCATCTTTTCAGATAAATCAAGATTTATAGGCATATCTGCTATTAGCGGTATATTTAGATAATCTGCTTGTTCTTTTGCTGATTTTTTACTAAATACATTTAGCTTTTCTCCGCAGCTTCCACATTTTATGTAAGACATGTTTTCTACTACTCCTAGAACATCTATTCCCATTTTTTCTATCATTATAACTACTTTCTTAACTATCATAGAAACCATATCTTGAGGTGTAGAAACAACCAGCATCTTTGTAACAGGTAAACTTTGCATTACAGTTAATGCTATATCACCAGTTCCCGGAGGCATATCTATAAGTAAGTAATCTAGTTCACCCCACTCAGTGTCAGTATACATTTGAGTCAAAACTCCGGTTATTACAGGTCCTCTCCATATAACAGGAGCTTCTTCTTGTTCTGTTAATAAATTTAAAGACATTACTTTTATTCCTGTTTTAGTTTCTACAGGTATTATTTTAACTTCTTCCTTTTCTCCTGTTGGAATTATAGCTGCTCTCTTATCACTAATACCAAAAAATCTTGGCATAGATGGTCCTGTTATATCCCCATCTAACACCCCTACTTTATAGCCTTCTTCTCTTAATTTAGTAGCTAATATTCCTGTTATTGTTGATTTTCCTACTCCACCTTTTCCACTAATTACACCTATAATATTTTTTGCATTCCCATATTTAAAAGTTTCCTTGGAACAGCTTTCCTCACTGTTGCATGCTCCTTTACTAGCACAGCTATCACAATTACTCATTAAAAAACCTCCTATATATTTCAAAGTAAATTTATAGTGTAATTATATCACTTATAAAGTTATAAGCAAATGCCCTAAACTTTATTCATATCTTAATGCATCTATTGGATTTAGCTTTGCTGCTTTTTTGGCTGGGTATATACCAAAAAATATTCCTACAGAAGAAGAAAATAATATAGCTATGAGTATAGCTGCTATAGATACTGATGGAGATATCTTTATAAACTTTCCTATAATTTCTGCAAATACTATACCTAGTATCATTCCTATAAGCCCACCTATTAAGGATATTATTACAGATTCCGTTAAAAACTGTATCAATATATTCTTAGTAGTAGCACCTAATGCTTTTCTTATCCCTATTTCTCTAGTTCTTTCTGTAACGGATACTAACATTATATTCATAACTCCTATACCCCCAACTAATAAGGATATAGCTGCTACTGCTCCAATAAATGTAGTAAATATTCCTATAACTTTATTTACTTCATCTAATTGTTTTAACATGTTTTCAACTTTATACATATCTTTTCCTTTATTATGATGTCTATTTTCTAATATATTTTTAGCCATAACTCCGGCTTCTTCAGTATCATTTTTATCTGTTGCTATAACATATAGACTATCTATAATAAAATCCTCGGGATATAAATCTTTTAAAAAATTTATAGGACACGTTAAAAATATAGGACTATCCTCACCGCCCCCAGAAAAAGGTCCTGACTCTGATTTACTGACACCTATAACAGTAACCTGTTTACTAGATGTTTTAGCACTTATTTTTAGTTTTCTTCCAACTACATCCTCTGTTCCAAAAATATTTCTTGCTGATCTTTCATCTATTATAACTACAGGCTTACCTTCTACATGTTCTCCCTCATTGAAAAATCTTCCATAAACCATTTCAGCATTAGTAACATACTGTACATCTGGAGTTGAACCATCTATATATAATTTTTTATTTTTTGTTCCTTCTGTTACAGATCCAGGTCTTGAAACTATTGGTGCAACATATTTAACTTTTTCTATTTTATTCCTTATTATATCAACATCTTCTTGCTTTATATAATCGTTACTGCTTGCCTTTGATCCATCTACTTTTATACTTACTGTAGCAGATCCTATTTTTTCAAATTCACCGGTTATAGTGTTTTGTCCACCTTTTCCTAAAGATACTATGGTTATAACAGAGCTTATTCCTATAATGATGCCTAGCATAGTTAAAAAAGATCGCATTTTATTTGATTTTATGCTATCTAAAGCCATTTTCAAATTTTCTAAAAATTTCATTCTACTATCTCCCTATTTAAAACTTTTTCATCTGATACTATATGGCCATCTCTAAATTTAACTACTCTTTTAGTGTATTTAGCAATATCAGGTTCATGAGTTACCATTATTATAGTAGAACCTTCTTCATTTAGATTTTGAAAAATCCTCATTATATCTAATGATGACTTTGTATCTAAATTTCCTGTAGGTTCATCCGCCATTATAACAGATGGATTGTTTACTATAGCTCTAGCTATAGCAACCCTTTGTTTTTGACCACCAGATATTTCATTAGGTCTATGATTTATTCTATCTATAAGTCCCACTCTCTCTAAAGCGCTTAATGCCCGCTCTTTTCTTTCTTTTAATGGTAATCCAGCATAAACCATTGGTAACTCCACGTTATCTAATATTGTCATCCTAGGTAATAAATTAAAGGCCTGAAAAACAAACCCTATTTCTTTATTTCTAACATAAGCTAGATCGTTTTCTGTTAAATCCGTTACATCTTTACCATTTAATATGTATTCACCCTTGTCCATTTTATCTAGACATCCTAATATATTCATGAATGTAGATTTACCAGAACCCGATGGACCCATTAT
Source organism: Clostridium sporogenes (assembly GCF_001889325.1). Lineage (NCBI taxonomy): Bacteria > Bacillati > Bacillota > Clostridia > Eubacteriales > Clostridiaceae > Clostridium > Clostridium sporogenes. The sequence continues at coordinate 2,229,617 of NZ_CP013243.1, forward strand.
AGATGTAAATTCTCCTTTTTCTATTTTTAAAGATATTCCCTTTAAAGCTTTAAAACTTATTTCTCCTGTATTATAAGTTTTTTCTATATCTTTAACTGTTAACAATTTTTATCACCTACTTTTCTTGTACACTAACACCTGTTTTAATTGAAGCATTAGGATTTAATATAACCTTTTCTCCTGATTTTAATCCACTTATAATTTCAGCTTCCATATCTGACTGTGTTCCTAACTGTACTGGTTTTTCTTTAACTTTTCCTTCTTCTACAACATATACATGTGATTTATTATATTTATCTGTTTTTATACTTTCTAATGGTATTTTTAATACATTTTTTGATTCTCCTAATAGTATATCTACATCTACATCAAAACCAACTCTTAAGTCCTTAGAATTATTTTTAGAAAGATATATTTCGCAATCTAATGTAGTGTCATTTCCGCCCCCTGCTTCCTTAATAGTCTTTTTCGCTGTAGGGGCTATAAAATCTACTTTTGCTTCATACTTTTTGTCATCATTTTTAACAAATACTTTCATTCCTTTTTTAACCTTTGTAGAATCATATTTACCTAAAGATACGGCTACTTTTAAGTCATCTACATTTTCAACTACTACCAAAGGTTGTCCTTGTCCTGCGCTTATTCCGCCTGCCTGTGCATTAACCTCTGTTACTATACCATCAATATCAGCAATGGTTTCTTGACTTTCATTTATTTTATCATTAACAGATTCTAATTTTAATTCAGCTAATCGAACAGAATTTTCTACTTGTTCAATTTGGCTACTTGTTATAGAATTCATTTTATTTTGCTCAGAATTTTTTTGAGACTTTAATGCCTTCTTTTGTGAAATAGCATTGTCATATTCCATTTGAGCCACTTGTCTGTCATTTTCTAATTCAGACATATCAAAGTTTAATAAAGATTGTCCTTTTTTTACTTTATCTCCAACTTTAACATTAACTTTCTTAATCTTTGCTTGTCCACCTAAGTATTCTTTTTTATTTTTGGACACTATATCACCTGTTGTTGATAAATATGATTCTACATTTCCTTTAGTTACTTTAATAGTCTTTACACTTATGTTGCTATTTTTTTTGCTTTTAAAAACTCCTAAAATTAAAAACAAGCCAATTACTAATATTGCCCCGGTAATTATTATGGTCTTCTTTTTCATATTTGCCTCCTATAAAAATATTATATATTTATTTAATTATAATTTATAAACTTTATTTATTAAATACATAAAAGGGAAAAATAAGATAATTTTAAAAATTAATCCCAAAATTAATTAAATTTTTACAAAACCCCATGCATTGCATGGGGTCTGGGAAGAATCTTTTATCAAAAATTCTCCGGTTTTTCATTATATATATTTATATTCCATCTGTTATTCTTATACTCATCTACAATATAATATTTCTTTTCTGTTCTTTTCTTCTTATTACTAATTTTAATTACTGCTTTATACATAGTAGATTTGTAACCTTCTGTATCCACATTAACTTCTATGTCATGATTGACATTATTATCTTTAATAAGTTCTACATTATTAAAATTATTTTTTAATTCAGTTTTAAATTCTTCTAAATCAGTAGATAATATGAATTTAGCAATATCTACATCATCTTTAATATTTATACCTACCTTATTTTTATTATTTTTATTTATATTTTCCTTTTTTAGTACTTCTACTATAGAATTGTAATATACATATTTAAAATCTTTAGGTTTTCTTATAGTCCAAAAACTTTTTATTATATCATTATCTATTCTTTTAGATACTATGTAAATTTTATCTTGGCTATATAGGTTTCCTGCTTCCTTTTTATCTAACCCAGCTATGTAATTAAACTTATAAGCTTTATTCCCTGCCTCATCCATTTCAAATATATAATCTGGTTCTAAAGAAGATTTTGTATTTACTGGCTTAGCTGATGATAAAATATCATACAATTCTTTTATAGCCTTTTTATCTGTAATTACAAATCTAAAACCTTTATCTCTAGTATTTTGTATTATTATTTTCTGAACTTTATTTTCTTTTATATATTCAAAATCATTATTTTTAAGACCTAATTTTAACTTCATTTTATCTATACTATTACATCCTGTAACAGAAAAAGATAAAACAAAAATTACAAATAATAAAATAAATTTTTTCTTATTATAGAGCAATTAATTATACCTCCATACAACTTTATTAAAATATAACAACATTATAACATACTTTTCTTCTGATGTGTATTTAGTTCTTATATGCACAAAAATGCTCCCCTTGACGATAGCATATTTTTAATCTGTCTACCTTAAGGGGAGCATATAAACTTTAATATAATTAGTTTTTAATGTTTGTAAACAATATTTTTTAATATAGTATTAAATACAGTTTCTATACTCTCTTGATGATATTTTTCTGGTACAAAAAATGAAACTCTAATAAATCTTCCTTCCAATTTTAAAAAATATTCATAAGCTACATATTCTTCATTTTCTTTTAATATAGAATATTGAGCTAAATATCCTTTTATATTATTAATGTCTATAGGCACAAGACTATATTTTGTATAATCTATTTGTTGTTTGTCTGATACTTCTTTGCTATGTTTAATGAATGTTTTTAAATCACCTTTATAATTCCATAGTTGTATAAATCCCTGCATATTATTTTTTTTATCCATAAAAGAATTACTATAAACTATATCTTCTCCATTAATAATCTCTTCATTTATTTCCCAGTTAGAAGGGAGTTTATATGAAATCTTCCCATTTAATATATTATACTCTTTAAAAGAAGATACATTGTTATGAATTAAAGCTGCTATTTTTAGTCTACTATCAAAGTTTTTTTCTAACCCAAAAAGTATTAGCATTAATCCAATTATTATCATTGTTACACCAAATCTTTTCTTATTTATAATTAATACCTTCATATAAATCACTTATATTATATAATTAAGTGACTCTTCACCTCCATATGGCTACTTATATATCATATATATGCTTTAAAAATAATTTTATTATTACTTCTTAAAATATTAATATATTATAAAAAAATAACATAAATAAAAACAGAGACATGTATTAACATGCCTCTATTTAACAGGTATTAATATATTATTAGTTTTATAGTCATAAAACATTAGCCAATATCCTAAATTATTTTCTTTGCTTTCAATCCAAGTCACAAATCCTGATTTACCTTTAAATGGTTGGTCTTCTCTAGTCTTGTCTCCGGGGATTCCATATACTAAATGTTTCATATTACCTGAACTATCGCACTTATAACCTAAAATATAATGTCCATGTTTTTTTATATAAGAATAATATCCTAACATAGGATTATATAAAACCATAAACTTATCATAATTACAGGTATTTCTCATATCATCTTCATCTTTAGCATCTATTTTATACCAAATACAATTCTTTATTTCATCAGTTATATTATCTATACTATCTAAGTCCTCTACTAAAGATCTGAAATATTTGCCTTCTAATCCAATAGGAGCATTTTGCTTATTTCTTTTTTTATCTTCATTTTTTCCTATGGATTTCTTTGTTTTTTCTAAATCTTTTTCATCAGATTCTTTTATATCTTTACCTTTTTCTCTGCCTTCACTATCTAAATCTTTTTCATTAGATTCTTTTATATTTTTATCTTTTTCTCTGCCTTCACTATCTAAATCTTTTTCATTAAATCCTTTTATATCTCTACCTTTTTCTCTGTCCTCACTATCTAAATCTTTTTCATTAGATTCTTTTATATCTTTACCTTTTTCTCTATTTTCGCTGTGTAAATTTTTTTCTTTATGTTCCTCTTTATTATCTCCATCCTTATTGGTATTATTACTATCTTTAATTTTTATTTCTTCTATGGTTTCCTCATATTTATCAAATATTGTTTTATTAACCTTTTCTTCTTTTATATCTTCCTTTTTTCTCTCCTTACTTTCTATGATACTAAATGACTTCCATGCTGGTATATCCGTTGTTGAGAATCCGCTCATAACAGATATTATATTTGAATCTAAAAATTTTACTATTGCTGCTCCTGATATCTTATCTGCATTTATTCCACAATTTCCTATGTTGTCTACTGGATATTCATAACATATGTCTGCTCTTCCATATTCATCTATGTTCATTTCCCCTATTTTTATTATATCTTTGCTCCCTTTTTTATTGCATATTAAAACCATGTAGTAAGGTGAAGATTGTTTTTTTATATTTTGAACATAATAAGATATTTTGCACTTGCCATTTTTATTTTCTAATTTTGCATATCCTGATGCGGATTTATCAACACCTAAAGAGTATCCTTTTTCATCTTCCTCTAATATTATAAAGTATCTACTATAATTCTTTTTTTGTGCCACTTTTTATTGTACCCCCAAATATAATTATTCAATATAATATATGAGTTATCTTACAAAAAGTGAACTTAATTATTTAAATTATAATATATCATATATACAATCTGAAAGTTTTCCAAATTCCTCTATAGATAAAGTCTCTCCCCTTCGCTTTGAATCTATCCCTGCTCTTTCAAAAGCATTTTCCATATTTTCTTTATCTATATTTAAACTTTTTAATGAATTCCATAAAGTTTTTCTTCTCATATTAAATGAACTTCTTACTACATTAAAAAATAATTTTTCGCTTTTCACCTTTACTCTCGGTTCTGAAAGTTTATCTAATTTTATAACTATAGAATCCACTTTAGGTCTTGGCATAAAACAATTTGGAGATACTTTTCTTATTATTTTTGTATTGCAATAATATTGTACCAAAACAGTTAATGAACCATACTCCTTGCAGTTAGGTTCAGCATTTATTCTTTCCGCTACTTCCTTTTGGATCATTATGGTTAGTGATTTAAAATCACATTTCTCTGTAAGTAATCTTGATATAATAGGTGTGGTTACATAATAAGGTAAATTGGCTACTAATTTTATGGAATCCTTATTTCCCATCAACCCATTAAAATCAATTTTTAATGCATCTTTATGTATTAGTGTAAAATTATTATACTCCTTTAACTCTTCTTGCAAGATAGGTATTAAATCACCATCTAATTCTATAGAGTAAACTTCTTTTGCCTTTTCTAAAAGCTCTTTAGTTAAAGTTCCAACTCCAGGACCTATTTCTATGACAGTATCTTCTTTGCTTATTTCTGCTCCCTCTATTATATCTTCCAAGACAGATTCATCTACTAAAAAATTTTGTCCTAAATTTTTATTAAACTTAAATTCATATTTATTAACTATTTCCCTTGTATTCATATTATTCATTCCCCTTATCTAAATCTTTTATAGCCTTTATAAATTCTTCTTTTGTTATACCAAAATTGTTAAGTCTTTTTATAAACTGATTAGTATTGCAATATCCTATTCCTAAAGCCATCCCTAGTTTTTCTCTTCTTTCTTTTGACTCTTCATTTGCTGTTAATTTAAAAAATATCATATCATTCATATCAAATTCTTTTCTCTCTTGCTTAACTTCACATTTGGCTAAATTTAATGCTCTTATTATAGCTTCTGGAGCTGCATTTTCTACTCCTATATCATCTTCCTTGGTTCCTTCTTCCTGTGATATATAAGCATGCTTTACTCCCTTAACCCTATCACATATATATTTTCTTATCTTCTCCCCTGCATAATCAGGATCTGTTAATACTATTACCCCTTGCCTTTTCTGAGCTTCTCTTATCTTTTTTATAACTTTAGAATTTATTCCAAATCCACCCACTGCTATCATCTCTGCATCTACTGCTCTTTTTACTGCTGTAATATCATCTCTTCCCTCTACTACTATAACTTCCTTAATCATAATATCCCTCCAATATAACTATTATATAATATTTTTAATAGAAAAAAATAGGAGCTAACGCTCCTACTTAAATTAATCTAGAATATAAACATTTACCCACCTTGAACCCCAATTTGATACTTCAACATTGGAATCAAAATATAAATCAATAACATTTCCTTTTATTGCTCCACCGGTATCTTCTGCTATAGCATATCCATATCCTTCAACAAACAGTTTTGTTCCTAAAGGTATTACCCTTGGATCTACTGCTATTGAACTATATCCTCCTGAATTTCTTCTTGCTGTAGTTCCTGTAGCTGTAACTCCAAAATCAGGACTTCCAGGACTCTTACCTGTATCTTCATAACTTGATGTATATGCTGTAGCTCTCATTCTTAATGATCTACCACTTGGCGCACCAGTAACACTTCCTCCTCTAGAAAGAGTGTTAACAGTTGTATCTTTAGTTCCCATCGCAACTACCTTAGATACTGGTTGTTTTTTTATGCTTTCTGATACTACTTTTCTTACTTTTTCTTTTCCATCTTCATAAACTATTTTTGTTGCTACTTCTTTCTCTCCACTTTGTCCTTCCCTTATGACTTTTTTATCACCTTTTTCAAGGGAATCATCTTCTTTAACTACTGTTTCATAATCCATATTTTTTTTGCTCTTTATTACTTTTTCTTCTACTCTTGTAACTGTTACTTTCAATCCTTTTTTTATTTTTTCTTCTTTACTTGGGGCTACTTTATCAAGTTTTTCAACTTGTATCCCCTCTTTTTTTAGCATATTTCCTATGTTATTTTCTGCAGATTGAATAGCTAATTTCTTACCATCAACTTCTACATTAACTTTAACTGCTTTCTTTATGCTTAATTTGCTTCCGTCTTTAATTTCAGCCTCCAATTTTGGCTGAACTTTGTCCTTTGGTCCTACTTGTATATTTTTCGACATTAAGGCTTCTGCATATGTCTTTTTAAATGTTGTAATTTTTTGGCTTTCTTTTCCGTCTATTGAAACAATTATTGTTTTTCTCATATTAGTAATTATTATGCTCGCTATCATTAAGATTACTACAACAATCAAAATTGCCTTAGGACCATTGGAAAAATGTTCTTTAATTTTCTTCTTTAATTTTTCCACCATAAAAACCTCCTTCTGGCAAGAGCAACATTGCTATTATATTCGGTATATTTAAATCTGTCAAATTTGCTCATGCTTTTGGTTAGTAATGCAGCCTTTGTGCATATTATCTATATAAAAATTATTATATAATTGCTTTTTAAATAAAGGGTATCGGTGGAATATTTGAAAATAAATTTATTTAAAATATATGAGAAATTCAAAATTATTATTAATATTTCTCATATTTTTAATCTTTATTTTTTATAACATCTATACTAAATAAATCTTTTATATTAATTAATATTTGTGAAGTTACTTCTTCAGAACTTATTTCTTTTATTTCCGCTATCTTATCTATCATATATCTTATATACTCAGATCTGTTTCTTTTACCTCTTAAGGGAGTAGGAGCCATATATGGGCAATCAGTTTCAACTAAGATTCTATCCATTGGAACACTTTTTATAACTTCTACTATTTTTTTAGCATTTTTAAAAGTGACCACTCCTGTAACCCCTATATAATATCCTAAATCTACACATTGCTTAGCAAACTCTACACTACCTGAAAAACAATGCACTTCTCCTTTTACATTAGGAAATTGTTTTATAATATCTAATGTATTCTTATGTGCATCTCTATCATGTATCACTACAGGTAAGTTTAATTTTTCTGCTAATTCCATTTGCTTTTTAAAAGCTTTTATTTGAATATCCCGTTCAGGATTTTCATCATAATAATAATCTAGTCCTATTTCTCCTATAGCTTTTACTTTTTCATTTTCTGATAGTCTTTCTATTTCCTTTAAGGTTTTTTCATTAATTTCTTCTGCATTTTCTGGATGCACTCCTACTGCTGCATAAAAGAAATTATATTTGTTGCTCAATTCTACTGATGTTTTAGAAGTATCTAAAGAAGAACCACAATTTAATACTCCTAATATGCCGAACTCTTCAAGTTCTTTTATAACTTCACTTCTATCTTCATCAAAAGCTTCATCATCATAATGGGCATGAGCATCAAATATTCTATATTTTTTCATAGAATTGCCTCCAAATCCCAATATTTTATTTTTTCTTTAAACTTTATTAATATATTCTTAATAATTTTTCATTTTCTATATATTATAATTAAAATTTTTAAATTAGTCAAAGCGATTATTTTTAGAAATTAAAATTGACTGGAAAATTAATTATATTTTACTTAATATAGGAGATAAAATTCCTATTAAAGCACCTAATAATCCTCCCAACCAAGTTATTGCTTTTAACTCTTTGCTAGATATTTCCAATATTATTTCTTCAGCCAAATAAACATCAAACTCATTTATTCTATCTTCTACAATACTAGCTATATCAAGGATTGATATAACCTCTTCCGCTTGGTTTTCTATAAATCTATTATATACATTTTTTACCATTTGGTAACTAGTATTTAATATTCCTTCTTCATTTCCTTGAGTTAATTCGTATATAGGTGTTTTCATAAAGTTTTCAATTATATCACTTATCAAATTATTAATTATAACTTCAAAATTTTCACTATCTATAAATTTATCTATAATACTATTTATAAATTTATATGGATCTATATTTATTTTTTCTATTATATCATTTAAAGAACTTTTTCCCTGAATATGACTTTCTATTTTTTCTATTATCTCTAAAATCATCTCAGTATTTTGGAATTTTTCGCATAATATATCTACTGTTTCATCTACAATTACATTCTTATTGTTTTCTGGTATATTTTCTATAATATCCTGTAAATCTGTATCTAAGATTTTATCTATACTTTTATTTACTAAAGATACTATTTCTTCTTTAATTTCTTCCCTTTGTAAGTATTCTTCTAAAAATACAATTGTTTTATCTGATATAGCATTTACGTCTACAAACATTGACATAAAAGAATTTACATTATTATTTATAACTTCTTTTAATGTATTTTTTAACTTATTTATATTTTCTTCTTCTTTAAGCATTTCATTTATGTAATTTGATAAATTATCTTTCTTTCTATAAACATATACTTTTATATTTGAACTAAAATTACTAGGAATTATATCTCCTATTCTTTTATTTAAAACTTCCTCATCCTTTATATTTTCTATGATTAAGCTTTTTAAAACATGTTTAAAATTATCTGACTTTAAATACTCATTTGTATTATTTATTAAACTTGCTTTTATTTGTTTATATATGTGATTATTAGTAATATGGTTACCATTAAGAGATAATATCTTATCTAACTTAATCTTTATAATTTCTTTCATTTTATATCTATTTTTTTCATTTTTTAAATTATTAATAGTTAACTTACTTAAACTTGTTTTTAAAGCAGATATAAAATATTCATATTTATAATCTAAAAACTCTTTAAATTTATCTTCCAAAGTTTTTTTTGTTGTGATTAAAGAATATACCTTTTGTCTTATCCAAATTTTAAGTCTGTTATTCATATTTTCACTACATAAAGACTTTACGATAATTTCACTAGATAATAAATGCTCTCCTATAGCATTACCTACACTTTTTGCTATTCTAGTTTTTTCTTTTGGAATAAGTCCTGGTGTAAATGGAACCTTCATACCGAATATTCTTTTTTCTTCATAGGGTCTAAATAACATCTTTATAGCTATCCAATTAGTAAGATAACCTATTATTCCACCTATTATTGATGCTATTAAAAATTTCATTTTTTCAAACTCCTCACTTTAATATTTTATGATAATATATTACAAAATAAATTATAAATTGTAAATTTACTACTTTCAATATATTATGTACCGAAAACAAAGCTGCTAACAAACTTTATTTGTCAACAGCTTAGTTCTTAATTTGATATAATTAGCTTTAATTCTTACCTTACTATATTTCCTTCTTCAATGTCTCCATCTATATATGCTACAAATAACTCACTATCATCTTCTGTTGATGCTGCTAAAATCATTCCTTGTGACAATTCTCCTCTTAGCTTAACAGGCTTTAAATTAGCTACTAATACTACTTTTTTACCTATTAAATCTTCTGGTTTATAGTATTTAGCTATTCCTGATACTACCTGTCTTTCCTCTCCACCTAAACTAACTTTTAGTTTTAATAATTTTTTAGCTCCTTTTATAGGCTCACATTCTAAAACCTTAGCTACTCTTAAATCTATTTTTTCAAAATCATCTATAGTTATTTCTTCTTTTATAGGTGCTATATTTTTAGCTTTGTTTTGTCTTAATTGTTCTTCTTTAAGTTTATTTAATTCATCTATTTTCTTTTCTATATCTATTCTTGGGAATATAGCTTCTCCTTTTTTAACCTTTGTGCCCACTTTAGTTCCGTTAAATTCACTTAAACTATCCCAATTTAAGATGTCTGTATTTATCTGTTCATTTATTTTTATACTTGTTTCCGGTATGAATGCTGATATACATACTGATATTATTCTTAAACTTTCTACTAAATTATATAATACTGTGCCTAATCTTTCTTTTTTAGACTCGTCTTTTGCAAGAATCCATGGTGTTGTTTCATCTATATATTTATTAGCTCTTCCTATAAATGTCCATATTTCTTCTAACGCTTCTGGAATTCTTAGTTTTTCCATATTTTCTTCTACTTTTCTTGGAGTTTCAAGGGCTAATTTTATTAAATCTTCATCTATATCTTCTTTACAATTTCCCCCTGGTATTTCTCCATGAAAATATTTTTCTATCATAGCTACCGTTCTAGATAATAAATTTCCTAAATCATTTGCTAAATCTGAATTTATTTTTTTTATAAAAATCTCATTATTAAACATTCCGTCTGCGCCAAAAGGTATTTCTCGAAGAAGATAGTATCTTACAGGATCTGTGCCAAAATGATTTACTAAAACTACTGGATCCACCACATTACCTTTAGATTTTGACATTTTACCACCATCTACTAAAAGCCATCCATGACCAAATACTTGCTTTGGAAGAGGTATATCTAATGCCATAAGCATAATTGGCCAGTATATAGTATGAAATCTTAGTATATCCTTACCAACTAAATGCACATCTGCTGGCCAATATTTTTTATATAATTCATCCTTTTCTGTATTATATCCTAATGCTGTTATATAATTAGCTAGTGCATCTATCCAAACATATATTACATGCTTTTCATCAAAAGTCACTGGTATTCCCCAATCAAAAGACGTTCTAGATACACATAAATCTTGAAGACCAGGTTTTAAAAAGTTATTTATCATTTCATTTTTTCTTGATTCTGGTTGTATAAAATCTGGATGAGATTCTATATATTCTATAAGTTTTGGAGCATATTTTGACATTTTAAAGAAATAAGCTTCTTCCTTTGCTTTTTCTACAGGTCTTCCGCAATCTGGACATTTGCCCTCTGCTAATTGAGTTTCTGTCCAAAAGGATTCACAAGGCGTGCAATACCATCCTTCATATTCACTTTTGTATATATCTCCCTTATCATACAATGTTTTAAATATTTTCTGTACTAATTCTACATGACAATCATCTGTTGTTCTTATAAATTTATCATAATCTATATTCATCATTTTCCATAGGTCTTTTATTCCCTCTACTATTTCATCTACATAAGCCTTAGGTGTAACCCCTTTAGCCTCTGCTAATCTTTGTATTTTTTGTCCGTGTTCATCTGTACCTGTTAAAAACATTACATCATAACCCGTAAGTCTTTTAAATCTAGCTAAGGTATCCGCAGCTACTGTTGTATAGGTATTTCCTATATGAAGTTTAGCTGATGGATAGTATATAGGTGTTGTTACATAATAAGTTCCCTTTGACATTATTAGTCCTCCTTCATCTTTATAATATAAAAACCTCTATATAAAACTCTTAGTTTTATATAGAGGCGTAAATTTCGCTGTACCACTCTAATTCACTTTTACTTCACAGTAAAAGTCTTAATAAGTGACTTCATATATATGTTATCACTTTACAATATAACGGTTGTTACCGTGTTATCCTACTATACTTCAGACAACCTGCTCTGGAGCCATATTCATAGGTTTCCATATCATCGGCTTTCACCTTATCCGACTCTCTTTAGATATCTTCACTTATTACTCTTTCCTTCATAGCATTTAGTATAATCATAGGGTATAAATAAGTTTCTGTCAATATATTCATTATATTTATATATTATTATTTCTATAATACACAAAATTATTCTAATATATCAATAATTTCTTCTATATCTTTTATAGCTTCATATAATTTTTCCTTTTGGCCCAAAGATAAATTCATTATTTTTTCTTCTATATTATCTAATTTACCTTTTATTTCTTTATCTATCAAATTTATTCCTTTTTCTGTTAAACTATAAAAAGTATTTCTCCTGTCTCTGTCATCCACTTCTCTATAAACCAATTCTTCTTCCATCATTCTAGTTAACATTATACATAAACTAGATGTAGACACACATATATATGTACTTAACTTTTTTAATGTTATTTTTTTATTCTTTTTTAAAATAAATAATGTTACAAACTGTTGTTCTGTTAATTTTAATGTAGAATTTAAATTTAAATATTCCTTAGTTTGTTTTTTCATAGTAATCATAAATTTTATGAGTTCTTTTGATAATTCCATATTATCCATTTGCATCCTCTTTCACTTTATATTAGCTTTAAATTATGTTATTTTTAATCAATTCATCATATTTTACCTTAATAGATTTTAAGTCATGCCAAAATAATTTTTTCTTAGACTCATCTCTAAATAAAGCTGCTGGATGAAAAGTTGCCATAATATGGTAACCTTTTCTTTCTATCCATTTGCCCCTATCTCTTGTTATTCTAAATTGCTCTCCCATAATATATTTCAAAGAAGTCGCCCCTAAACAAACTATAATTTTAGGTTTTACTAATGCCACTTGATTCCTTAGATAGGACAAACACTCTCTAGCTTCTTCTTCTTTAGGTGTTCTATTATTTTCTGGTCTACATTTGCAAACATTGCATATATAATAATGTTCATCTCTTTTAAATTCTAATGCTAATAATGCTTTAGTAAGTAACTGCCCGGCTTTTCCCACAAAAGGTTTTCCTGTTCTATCCTCATCTGCTCCTGGAGCTTCTCCTATAAAAATAATAGGTGCATTTATATTTCCTTCTCCAAATACCATATTAGTTCTATCTTTAACTAAAGGGCATTTCTTACAGTTAATGCATTCATTATATAACTGAGACCACTTTAGCACTTTTCTCACCTCTATTTCTATACATTATATTTTAGTTTAATTTTATCATATAAATATATCTTTATTAACTATATTGCTTTATTTCATAGTATAAGTTACTATTAAATTGCCAATATTTTCGAGTGGGGGAATTTTATTGAAAATTAATAAAGAAAATATAAAAACTGTACTATCTTTAGCTCTCCCTGCGGTTGGAGAGATGATTCTATATATGATGATATGGGTTCTTGATACTATGATGGTTGGACAATATGGCGGCCAAATTGCTGTAAGTACTGTAGGATTAAGTTCTGAAATAATATATACTTTTACAAATATATTTATAGCCGTTGGACTATCTATTGGTATAACTTCTATAGTAGCTAGGAGCTATGGAGGTAAAGATTTACACTTAGCTGAAGAGTATGCCTCTATAGGATTATTTATAGGAATGTTAATAGCCTTTTGTATTTCCATTATACTATTTATTTTTCCTAAGGCCATTCTTAGCCTTTCTAATGCTAAAGAGGCTGTATTGATAAATGGAACAATATATATGAAAATAGTTTCTCTAGGAATATTTTTTAGTATGTTAACTAGCCTAATGAATTCTATAGTTAGGGGATATGGCAATACCAAAACCCCTTTATTTATCTCCATATTAATTAACATAGTAAATTTAACTTTAGATTATGGACTTATATTTGGCAAATTAGGATTGCCAGAATTGGGAATAAAAGGTGCTGCTATCGCAACTTCTATAGCTAACCTATCTGGTTTTATATTTGGTATATACTATTTATTTACTAAATCTAAAATTAAACCTAAAATAAAGTATATTAAAAATATTAATATAAATCGTTTAAAATACTTAATAGGATTATCTATTCCATCATCACTTCAAGAGGCTTCATTAAGTGTAAGTAAATTAATTAATACTTTTATGATAATGCATTTAGGAACTGTAGCTTTTGCATCTAATCAAATAGCTCTTACTGTAGAATCTATATCCTTCATGCCTGGTTGGGGTTTTGCTGTAGCAGCAACTACGCTAACTGGTCATAAAATAGGCGAAAAAAATATTCAAAAAGCTAAAGACTATTCACATACTTGCGCATTATTAGGGATTTGTATAATGGGAATAACCGGTCTTATTTTTCTTATATTCCCATCATTTATAATAAGATTATTTATAACAAGTTCTGAGAAGCAAGTTATAACTTTAGGTAGCCGTTGTCTTATGATTGCTTCTTTAGAACAAATTCCTATGGCTATATCCATGATTTTAGGTGGATCATTAAAAGGATTTGGAGATACTAAAACACCATTTTGGGTTTCATTTATTTCCAGTTGGCTTCTTAGACTCCCTTTAATGTTCTATTTTATATATATAGTTAAATCTTCTGTAACCTATATTTGGTGGATAACTTCTATTCAATGGATATTTGAAGCTGTATGCTTAACCATATTTTTCAGGAAAAAATTTAATAAATAAAAATTTACAAAAACACTTTGAATTGAAGCATATATCAAATCTTAGCTTTTATATAATGATTTAGATACACTCCAAAATTCAGAGTGTTTTTATAATATTATATTAGTAACTAATACGGCCATTATTATAGCTACCATATCTGCAAAAACAGCAGCCCATAATGTATGTCTTATTTTTTTTATTCCAACAGCTCCAAAATAAACTGTTATTGTATAAAAAATAGTTTCTGTAGAGCCCATTATAATAGATGCCATTTTCCCCACATTACTATCTGGCCCAAACTGTTTTAATATATCTGCAAATACTCCTAAAGCACCACTTCCTGATAAAGGTTTTATTAGAACTAAAGGTACTAATTCTCCTGGCAATCCTATTAAATTTGATACTGGTCTTAAAACATTAATCAAACAATCTAAAGCTTTAGACTCCCTAAAAACAGCTATGGCCACCATCATAGCAAGAAGATATGGAAATATTCTAATGCATATACTTACACCATCTTTAGCTCCATCAACAAAGCATTCATATACTTTAACCTTTTTAGCCATTCCATAGGCTATGATTAAAAGTATAATAATGGGAATTATGGCTTTAACTATATAATTCACAAACTTCCTCCTTTAAAAATACTTTTCTAATACTTTACAAAAAATCACTCCACAAAAAGCTGCTGTGGATGTAACTATTATAGCTGGTATTATTATTTCACCTGGGTTTTTAGATCCCATGGCCGCTCTTATAGATATAACAGTAGTCGGCACTAGCTGTATGCAAGCAGCATTCAAAACCAAAAATAATGCCATATCATTACTAGCTTCCTCTTCTCTTACATTTAATCTTTTAAGTTCCTTCATAGCTTTTATTCCAAAAGGAGTTGCAGCATTAGAAAGTCCCATCATATTAGCTGTTAAATTCATTGTTATAGCACCTAAGGCTTTATTGTCATTCTTACTATCTTTAAATATAAGCTTTAAAATAGGTTTTATAAATTTAGCTATTTTATCTGTTAACCCACTTTCTTCTGCTATTTTCATAATTCCGCACCATAGGCTCATAACCCCTACCAATCCTATAACTAACTTTACAGTTGAATTTGTAGATTCTATTATAGATTTTGATAGTTGTTCTCCGTTACCTGAAAACACTCCAAAAATTATTCCTACTAAAAATATAATTCCCCATATAATATTTACCATAATACCTCCTTTTAAAAACAAAAATATATTTAATATATATGATATATTTGTTTAAATAATAATTGTTTTGTTATATCATTAAATTATTATATTAACAAAAATAGTTTAGGAGGCTTTTCATGACTTTAAGAGAAATTATGAAATATATAGAAAGCGAATTTTCTATTATAAATAAAACCCCTTGTGATATATGTGGTGGCAACTATTTAACCAAGGATTTATCTATTAACTTACTAGATTCTATTCCTTATGATATTTGTGATTGTATTTGTTCTAATTGTGGTCACGAAAAAATTTTTAAATTTTATGCTCCATTTATAGATGAATCTAAAAAAGAAAATTATTCAAAAATAATAAATTAAATATTTATAAAAAGATTATTATCAGAAAATTATATTACCTGGGAAATATAAACTGTTATATTATTTTACTGATAATTATCCATAGCCAAGAAATTTTTTAACAGAAAATTTTTTCAATTAATTTGAAATTAAACAATACAAATAAAAGCTATGAAATTAAGGGTTTATATAATGTGCCCTATATTTCATAGCCTTGTGTATTTGAAATAAACTTTATTATTTATAAAATTTTATAAACTATATTCCTAATAAAATCCAAAAATTCAAAAGTAAATATTAACTTTTATTATAATTAGGATTAGTTATTCTATCTTTAAAATTATCAATACCCTTTAAAGAACTAATATAAACCCTATTTAAAGTATAGATACCATCTTGTTTATTAGACCATCCTCCCTGAGTAGTAAATGCCATTTTATACCCAGCATCTTTAGCCGCTTTTATAGATTCTTCATTCCACTTACCATAGGGATAAGCTATAAAATCTACTTTATGATTTAATATTTTTTCTAAATCATCCTTAGATTTTTTCATAGTTTGTAACTGCTTTTCATATGGTAAATCATCTAGCTTATCATGATTATATGTATGGCTAGCTATTTGTATACCTGCTTCATCCATTTCTTTAATTTGTTTTGAAGTTAAAGTACGCTTATCCTTATCTATATTACTAGTTACAACAAATACAGTAGCATTTAATCCTAATTCTTTTAATATTGGGTATGCATTAGTATAGTTATCAACATATCCATCATCTAGTGTTATAACTATAGATTTCTCTGGTACAGGTTTATTTTTTTCTAAAAAATTATATAACTCATTTAATGTTAATGTAGTATATCCATTATCTTTTAAATACTTCATTTGCTCTTTAAATTGTTCTTTAGGCAGTCTTAATTCATTTCCCTTTTCATAATCAATAGAATGATACATAAGCACAGGTATAGATTTGTTATTATATATAAGTGGCCCCTTAGTAAATGTTCTTATATCATTTTCTTTAACAGATTTTTCTTGTTTTTTTGATTGTGCTTTATTTTTATCAATATTATTAGTATCTACATTGCTATTCTTTCTGCATCCACCAAACGATACTGCTATAATCATAATAAAAGCAAAAAGAATTAAACTTTTCTTGTTCTTCAAAAACTCACCCTCTTATAAGAATATTTGGTAATTTTAATTATATCATATATGTTGTTAATTATTAAGATTTAAAACTTTGTGGATATATTCTTAATTTAAAAGTGAATACTTTTTTAAAAGTATACATTATATTATAATCTTATACATTATATATATAGTTATCAACATTATCCACAGATAGCCTGTATATAACTTGTGTTTTTATTGTTGATTCAGTTGATATTTATAAATTTACTTATAGTTATCATCCAATCACTGATTTTTATTACTATTTTTGTAAATTTATATTTTTATAAATTTAAACTTCATTAATATTATCCACATATTGTGCGTAATTTGTGGACAACTTATACTATTCTGAATATAATATTATTAAATAAGAATATAAAATTTGAAATTGTTTCAATTTTCTTAACATTTGTTAAATTTTATGTTATTATAATAATGAGGATATTTATGAAAGGTCGTGTATATATGGGTAAAAAAATTATTTATGTAAATTTCAAAAAAAGAGTAGTATCCAATAACTATAAAAGGCCTTTCTTGTTATTTATGCATAATTCTTTACGTAAAAAGCTTTTATTTTTTTACAATAAACATCTTAACAAATCAATAAAATTAATATACTATAAGAAAAATGATAATAAAAATATATCTTAAGGTGCAACTTTGTTGCACTTTTTTTTAAAGTATATATTATTATATATATAATATTAAGTTATTGGAGGTTTTTTTAATGAGAATAGGATTGGGATACGATGTACATAAACTAGTTGAAAATATGCCACTAATAATAGGTGGTGTTACCATCCCCCATGATAAAGGTTTACTAGGTCATTCTGATGCAGATGTATTAATTCACGCAATTATGGACGCTTTATTAGGAGCTGCAGCATTAGGTGATATAGGTAAACACTTCCCTGATTCGGATAAAAATTTTAAAAATATATCAAGTCTCTTACTTTTATCTAAAGTTAAAAATTTAATAGACAAGGAAGGTTATGAAATTGTAAATATAGACTGTACTATAATAGCTCAAAAACCTAAAATGCTTTATCATATAGATGCTATGAAAAAAAATATTTGTGAGTGTTTAGAATTAGATAATAATATGTTAAATATAAAGGCTACTACAGAAGAGGGGTTAGGTTTTACAGGTAAAGAAGAAGGAATCTCTGCTAATGCTATTTGTCTTTTAAATTAAGACTATAATTGTTAAAAATATTTAATTTGCTAAAGATATAAGAGTTCACTCTAACTTATAAGTGAACTCTTATTTAAATTTATACTCTATTTAAGATCTTTTCTAACTAAAGGCATAGACATACATCTTGGGCCGCCTCTTCCTCTAGATAATTCAGATGACGGTATAGTTAAAACCTCTACATTATTTTTATCTAATATTTCATTGGTTACATAATTTCTTTCATAAGTTATAACCTTACCTGGTGAAATAGCTAAAGTATTTGAACCATCATTCCATTGCTCTCTAGCAGATATAATTTTATCTCCACCACCACAACGAATAACTTTTATATCTCTTTTTAAATATTTAGATAAAATTCCCTCTAAACTATCTATCTCTTCCTTAATTACAAGTTCTTTAGTTTTTTCATCATAAGTTATAGCATTTACTTTAAGTGTTCCTTCTATTTCTCCATGAACTGTAAATTTATCATGATCTAACATAGTGAACACTGTATCTAAATGCATAAAAGCTCTTATTTTAGGTATATCAAACAATAATATAACCTTAAAACTTTCTCCTGCTTCGAATATGTTTTTAGCTACCTTTAAAACTGATTCACTATCTGTTCTTTCACTATGTCCTATAGCTAAAACCTCATCAGATAAAACTAATTCATCTCCACCCTCTATACAATGCTTTCCAGTTCTATCATACCATAATGGTATATGTGAATCTTTAAATTCTGGATGATATTTAAAGATATATTTTGCAAACATAGTTTCTCTTCTTCTTGTTTTAGTTCTCATTGCATTAATAGTTATACCTTTGCCTATAGATGCAAATGGGTCTCTTGTAAAATATAAATTAGGCATAGGATACATTAAAAAAGGATATTCTTCCTTTGACTCATCTATTCCTAACTCTTTTTTTCTCATACCAGCCATAATTTTACAAACTAAGTCTTTTTCTTTCATGGATTCTAAATATTTTTTTATCTTTTCTACATATTCTTTATCTGTAGTACCACTTTCTTTTATGGCTTCCTCTATAAATTTTTCTCTAATTTCTTTATTTTCTATAGCTTCTGCCGCTAAGTCTTCCAAATATAAAACTTCAACACCATTATTTCTTAATGTATTAGCAAAAATATCGTGTTCTTCTTGCGCTACTTTTAAATAAGGTATGTCATCAAATAATAACGTTTCCATATATGCCGGAATTAAATTTTCAATTTCTTCTCCTGGCCTATGAAGTAACACTGTTTTAAGATCTCCTATTTCTGAATACACATGAATGTTTCTTTTTGCATTCATCTCTTTGTGCCCCTTTCAAGTTGATATTTATACTTACTATTATTTTTGTATTAATTCTTAAATATATGTTAATAATTATTTGATAAACTGTCAATATTATGAATATTCTCTAATAATGTATAAATGATAAATTATGCATAGAACATTGAATTACATTTTTTGTCTATATAGCATATTTATAAACTTAAAATCATTTAAATTTATAAATATATACTTATATACATTTTTTTGCATTATTTAAAAAATATCTATATTTCTAAATAGTATAAATATAAATATTTCTTGTATAAAGGAATAAAAATTTTTTTTTATGAATTAATATACTAATGATAATTATAATCTAATCATTATAATCATTTTTACAAAAATAAATCACTTAAAAAGCTATTATTAAGGGTTAATAATGGCTTTTTAAGTGATTTATAAAAATATACAAAAATTATTTATTCTTCATAATCTAATTTATTATCAATTTTATTAGTGTAATCATTTACTATCTTTTTAACTAATTTTTTTATAGCACTAGCTTGACATATTAAAGTCATTACTATTAAAAATATAGTTATTCTACTTTCTTCATCACTATCTAATTCTAGTTTTGTTATTATGTCTTTTAATTTATCTTCATCAAAATGCTGTCTGGCTACAAAGTCTTTAAAACTATCCTTTTGTATATCTGAAAATATCTTGTATGCATTTTCCCAAGATATTATATCATCACCCCTATCATTTATTTCATTAAAAGCTAATGTAAACACATTTTTTATTTCCTCAGTAGTAAGTAATGGTCTCATATAACTTAATAATACTAATTGAACTAAATGAAGCTTAGTATATCCTCTCTTCTTACCATCTTGCGGTTTTGATATTACCTCATTTTTAATGTAATTTTGAACAATATTATTTGTATAATCTTCCTCTTCAAATTTATCATTCAAATAATCAATTACTTGTGATAAAAACAAATCATATTTAGGAAAATCTTCATAATCTACTATTGTATTATTAGATATTTCTTTTGCAAGCTTGTTTATATACTTTATTTTTTCTAAATTTTCCTTTTCCATCTTATTGTTATTTCCCACCTTTAAAGACCTCCAAGCATACTTAAGTTTACCCTAAAGCATATTAAATTAAACTATAAAATTTAATATTATTAGTGTAAATTTTTATTTTCTTTTAAATTGTATTTTTATAGATATGTATGTTATCCACATTTTATCAATAGTTGTCCACACATTTCTGTGGATAATTTAACTATTTAAGTTTATATTTTTACCTTAAAATATTTTATTTATTTTATGTTATACATAAATTTGTTATTCTATAATCTAATATACCCCGTTTATTCATTTTTTATATATTATAAATTATATATCCCAACAAGCAACTTCATTTTAATTACCCCCTTATACTTTATTATACCATAATTATATTAAAAATAATTGCAATTAAATTAATATATTTGCTAATGATTTTAAACAAAAATTTACATTTAATATTTAATTTGTTAAAATTATTGTTGTATTATTATATTGTATTGTAGTTTTAATTCATAAAATTACTTTTTATAATAAATTGGTTAGTTATTCGACACTGTTTTCTATTTATCCATATAATTACTATTTTATTTATTTTTATTAAATTCTATAATTATTTTATTATTTTTTTTGATTTTGGCTGTATCCATTGATATATATGGTTTTGTCATCATATATGACAGTATTTAGTCTATTGACTTTTCCCTTTAATGGTAGTATATTAACTTTAGATGGAAATAGATAATTAATTTGTAAATTAAATATAAAATATGTTGACTTTTAATGTCATATTTGCTATTATTTAATTAAACTATTGTCGAAAATTGATATTATTCGAGGAGGAAAATATATGAAATCAACAGGTGTGGTTAGAAGAGTAGACGAATTAGGAAGAATTGTTATTCCTATAGAATTGAGAAGGACTTTAGATATAGCTGAAAAAGATGCTCTAGAAATATATGTAGATGGTGAACAAATCATATTAAAAAAATATGAACCAGCATGTATATTCTGCGGAGATGCTAGAGATGTTATAAACTATAAAGGTAAAAATATTTGTAAAAACTGTCTTAATGAAATAAAAGACAATAAATAATTTAAAAGCCTCATTTAGAGGCTTTTTTTTATTTATAAATTAAAAGTGGAAACTAACTTTAGTTTCCACTTTTGTTGTTTTATATAAAATTTATTAATTATCTTATTCTTACTCCTGCATAAAATTGATATACTGATGACACTTTTACTACATCCCCTGTGTGAGGAGCATGTATCATTTGTCCTCCACCTATATATATACCTACATGACCTGTATGTGGGAATACTAAATCACCAGGTTGTAGTTGATCTCTTGAAACTCGAGTTCCTGCTCCAATTTGTCCATAAGTATCCCTTGGTAATTCTATACCTGCAGCATTTCTATACACATATTGTACAAAACCTGAACAATCAAATCCGCTTGGTGATGTTCCACCCCAAACATAAGGAACTCCTTGAAATTGCATAGCGTATCCTATTACATCCCCATGGGCTGCTGGTGGTGCTGGTTTTGATGGTCTACTACTGCTACTACTAGAACTAGAAGAACTACTACCTGATGAAGCTGGAGCTTCCACAGAAACACTACTTCCACCTCTTGATTGAGATACAGAAGATTGTGATTGTGCTGCTTGCCTTTCAGCTGCTTGTCTTTGCGCTGCTTCAGCTGCTGCTCTTCTTTCTTGCTCTTTTAAATTATTATATACTACTACCTGCTTACTTTTTTCTGATTGCATACTAGATAGCTTCTTTTGGTTTTCTGCTTTAAGTTGTACTATCTCTGTACTTTTCTTATCTAAAGCAACCTTTTTTTCTTTAATTTCTTCTTTTTTTGTCTTTAATTCCTTTATAACGCCTTGGTCAAATCCCATAACTTTTTTAACTGTGTCTACTCTAGTTATTAAATCACTTAATCCTTCTGATTCTAATATTATGTCTGCATAACTGTCAAAGCCACTTATGTACATAGCTCTTACTCTTTTATTAAATAAATCTTCACGGGATTCTATTTGTTTTTGAGCTTTTTCTATATCTTTTCCCAATTTAGATATGTCTTCTTTATTCTTTTCTATATCTTTATTATTATCTTCTATTTTATACATTAAGCTTTGTATACTATTGTCCATATTTTGCATCTTTTCTTCAAGTTCTAATGTCTTATCATGTGCTTGTCCATTTGATGGTGCTGCCATAACTTTTGCATTAATAGACACTGCTAAGGCTAATGCTATTACTGCAGACAAAACTTTCTTATTCACTATTTATCTTCCTCCCATTCCCCTTTTATGATTATAACATAAAACTATTATATCACCATTTCAGTAAAAAACTCAACTTTAACGAGGATTTTTTTTAAGAATGTTAATTTAATTTGTTATTTATTATATTTTTATTAAAAAATATAATATATTATTTATATATCTATAGAATACTTGTATACTTCTGACTTAGTTATTTTTCTATCTTTAGCCACTAATTTTATAGACTCTTTTTTGCTATATCCTTCATTTATATACTTTTTTATATGATCTTGTATATTTATACTAGACCACTCCATTTCCTTTTCTTTTTCTATTTCTTCTATGGATTTTCCTTCTAAAACTAAAACATATTCACCTTTAGGTTGGTGACTCTCATAATATTTTATAATCTCTTCTAAATTATCCCTTATAATTTCTTCATGTACCTTAGTAAGTTCTCTACATATAGATATATTTCTGTTCCCTAAAGACTCCCTTAAAAATTTTAAACATTCCTTTAATCTATGAGGGGATTCATAAAAAATTAATGTTTCCATTCTATCCTTTATATCCTGTACTAACTTTTGTCTATTTTTATTTTCCCTCGGTATAAAACCCTTAAAAATAAACTTTGTAGTATCCATTCCAGAATAGACTAAGGCTGTAGTAAATGCCGTAGCTCCAGGTAAAACTTCAAATATTATTTGCTCTTCTATACATTTTTTTATGAGCACATATCCTGGATCTGATATTCCTGGCATACCTGCATCAGATACTAATGCTATGTTTTTTCCTTCTTTTAAACTATTTATTATATTTATACTTTTATCTTCTTCATTAAATTTATGATAACTTATTAATGTTTTTTTTATATTAAAATGATTTAATAATTTTAAAGTTTGTCTTGTGTCCTCTGCTGCTATAATATCAACATTCTTTAGTACATCTAATGCTCTTATTGTTATATCTCTTAAATTTCCTATAGGAGTAGGAACTACATATAATTTCCCTTCCTCTATATTAAGCATATAATACTCTCCTTCTTATTTATTCAATTGCATAAATTCTTTTAACCTCATTGGTATATTTATTATTTTCATCATAAATGTATAGCGGACTATCCCATTTCAAAAACTTACCACCATTTTTTTGCCCTTCAATTAATATCATAGAGGGTGCCTTGTCTGCCGCTGGATGAATAGTCCTTATTAATTTAGGCTCTATGCAATACTTTCTCATTACATTCATTATATCTACTATTCTATCTGGCCTATGTATCATATATAATTTACCTTTATCTTTTAATAAAATTTTAGCTGCATTTACTATATCATCTAAAGTACAACAAATTTCATGTCTAGATATAGCATTTTTATCATTAATGTTTATAATTCCTGTTCCTTGAGTTTTATAAGGTGGGTTTACTGTAACTACATCTACCTTTTCTATATCTTTCAAAAGTTTTATATCTTTTAAGTCACCTTCTATAAACTTAACTTTTTCCTGCAAATTATTATACTTTATGCTTCGTTTTGCCATATCAGCAATTTCCTTTTGTATTTCTATACCTATAATATTACTAGCATTAGTTTTGCCTGCTAATATAAATGGAATTATACCTGTTCCAGTACATAAATCAACTACTTTATCTCCATTTTTTATTCTAGGAAAATTAGCTAATAATACTGCATCTATTCCGAATCTAAATGCCTGCTTTTTTTGTATAACATGAATTCCCTTTAACTGAAGATCATCTAATGTTTCATCTTCTTTTATAATTCTATCCATATAATTCACCTTTTATATAATAAATTTTATTCTATATATTCTAAATCAAAACAATATAATAATTCTATAATATATAAACAATAAAAAGACCGTCTTTTGACGGCCTTTTTAACAATAAATTAGTCTTGAACTGGTGCTCCTACTGGACAAACATTAGCACAGTTTCCGCAATCAATACAAGTGTCTGCATCTATATCAAATATAGAATCTCCTTGACTTATAGCATTAACTGGACATTCTGCAGCACATGCTCCACAGCTTACGCAAGCATCTGTAATTTTGTATGCCATATGTAACACACCTCCTTATAAATTACACAACTTTATACGATTTATATTTTACCATGTTTTTATTAATTTTTAAAGTAATTTTTATATAACTGTATAACCTATATTTTCTATGGATTCTATTATCTTATCTACATCTACAAAATAATCATCATATATAACACTTACTTCTTTTTTTTCCTTACTTATTTCGCAGGCTACTACACCTTCATTATTAGCTACAGCACTTTTTACTTTATTTATATCCTGTATTGTTCTCATATCGCATACCTTTAATAGTGCCTTCATAACTCTTCCTCCTATTCATCTTTAAGCAACTCTTTTATTATTGTTTCATCTGCATCGTCTATTTCAATATTTATTTCTTCTTCATCTACACTTTCTATATTACCTTCATAGCCACCAGATATAAGTTCTGCTTCCATTATAGGCACTGGCTGTATAAATTCTTCGTTATCTTCACTTTTGATCTTGACTTTAACTTCTTCTTTCACCACATTATTATCTACTACCTCTCCTTGTCCATAAGGAGTCTTAACTATTGATCCTATCTTAGGTAATACTTTTCTAATACTTTCATAGGTTTGCTGTTCATAATTTAAACAACACATAAGTCTTCCACATATACCTGAAATTTTGGTAGGATTTAATGATAAATTTTGTTCCTTAGCCATCTTTATTGATACTGGAGCAAAATCTCCTAAAAATATAGAACAACACATAGGTCTGCCACAAGGTCCTAATCCTCCAACCATTTTTGCTTCATCACGTACTCCTATTTGTCTTAATTCTATTCTGGTTCTAAATATTGAAGCTAAATCCTTAACTAATTCTCTAAAATCCACTCTACCATCCGCTGTAAAGTAGAATATAACTTTATTATTATCAAAAGTGTATTCTACATCTATTAACTTCATATTTAATTTATGTTCCTGTATCTTTTGTAGACAAATTTCTAATGCGTATTTTTCTTTTTCCTTATTTTCATGATGTTTCTTTATATCTTCTTCTGTTGCTTTTCTAATTACATTTTTTAATGGAGCTACTATTTCATTTTCATTAATTTGCTTTTTAGCAATAACCGCTTCTCCAAATTCTATCCCTCTTATAGTTTCTACTATAACATATTCTCCCTTATTTATTTCTATATTACTGGGATCAAAATAATATATTTTACCAGCCTTTTTAAATCGAACTCCTACAACTTCTATCATATTATACCTCCTGCATTTTTATAAGCATTGCATCAAATACTAGAGTGGAGTTTATATTCCTATTTAATTTATCTCTTGTATCATTTATTATACTTACCATTTTATCCAAGTTTATATATGAATATTTTTCTGATATATCTTTTATAAACTCTTTCTTATCTACATTTAATAATAACTCTTCATCTCCAGTTTCCTTAAATAACAATGAATCTCTAAGATATGATAAAATACAAGTTAAAACCTCTTCCCAAGTTTCCTTATAACTCATTAAAAAGTTTTCATATTTCATCAAATAATTATAATTACTTAAGTCTTTTGAATCTTTTAACATACCTAAACTCATATCTCTTATATATTTTAGTGACTCATCTTCAATAAATCTTTCAGCTTTACCTGGAATTCCATCACTAAATGCTATTGCTGAATTTATATTGTCTTTTTTTATATCCTTGTATTTATATTTTATAAAATTCTCTATATCATATGGCTTTAGCCTATTTAATTTAAATATTTCGCATCTAGATTTTATAGTATCTAACATGTATTCCATATTTTCACATAACAATATTATATAAACACCTTTAGGTGGCTCCTCTATAGTTTTTAAAAAGGCATTTTGAGCAACTTCTGTTATTAATTCAGATTTATATATTATAATAACCTTTTTATTTCCTTCTATGGGTTTTTTATTTATCTCTTCTATTAAGTTTCTTATATCATCTATACCTATAGATTTTTTATTAATAGGTTTAAATTCTATTAGGTCTGCATAACTTCTCCGCTGTGATTTTTCTAATATAATCATAGCTATTTCCTTAGCTATTATACTTTTACCGATGCCATCCTCTCCAACAATAATACTGGCATGTGAAAATTTACCTTTAACTATTGAATTTTTAATCCTATTTTTTATATTTTCATGCCCTATTATTGTATATGAATTCAAATGTATCCCTCCTAATTAAACTCTTACAAATTTATCTACATCCACAACAAATATAGTAGCCCCTCCAACCTTTACTTCTATTGGATAAGGTACATACATTCCAGCTGATCCATTTACCGGTGATGGTGATGTTACAATTTGTTTTCTAGTTTTACATATCTCTTCTATTTTTTTAATCAATTTATCTACATCTTTTTCTTCTACACCTATCATAAGAGTAGTATTTCCTGCTTTTAAGAATCCTCCTGTAGTAGCCAACTTTGTTACTCTAAATCCATCTTCTGTTATTTCATCTATTAAATCTGAAGCATCATCATCTTGAACAATAGCGATAACTAATTTCATATTATTACCTCCTTAAAGGATATTATATTGTAGTTTCTTACCTATATTTTATATTTTTTTATACAAGTTTACAATTATAATTAGCTTTGTTCACTAAAATCTATATATTTTGTTATTACTTTAATTATATCATCATTTATTTGGTCTATACTTTTAATCTTATCCTCATTAGTACATTCAATTCTATTCCAACCATATTTTTCTGATATATATTTAGAATTGTTATATGACTCTAATAGATACTCATAATTATTTTCGTGTATATCTTTCTCTTTCTCTCCTGTAAATTTATTATTCCTAGTTTCCATAAGGCTTTTACTACATTTAGGAGGCATATCTAAAAATATAACACAATCTGGTACGGGTAAATTAAACTTTTCAAATTCAAAATCCCATAGCCAATTTAGGAATTTATCTTTAGCTTGTACCTCCTTTATTTTTGCTGCTTGATGTATCATATTAGATGTGGTATATCTATCTGCAATAATAATTCCACCCTTTAAGTAGAACTCTCCCCAATCTTTTTTATAGGATGCAAATCTGTCTACTGCATAAAATGTAGATGAAGCATAAGGATTTACACTATCAGGATTCTTTCCAAATTCACCACTTAAATACATCTTTATTAAAGCAGATGATTCACTTTTATAATTAGGGAATTCCACTTTTTTAACTTTTTTATTTTGTTTTACTAATTTATCATAAAGTTTTTTAGTTTGGGTAGCTTTACCACTTCCATCACTACCCTCTATAACTATTAACCTACCTCTTTCCATTTTTTCCTCCACATTTATACTTATTATTTTACTATTTGAATCTTATTATTCTTTAAACCTAATACATCTATTCCATTATTTTCATAATAACATATAGCATCTATTATCTCTTTATCTATTACCTCTCCTGCCATTATTATTGGAACACCTGGAGGATAGGGAACTATATTATTATAACTTATTTTACCTAAGGAATCCTTATAGTCTATCCATAAATATTCTTTTTCTAAAACTTCATAAGGATATATGTTCATATTAGTTTCTATATAATTATAATTTAAATTATAATTATCTTTATCTTTATTATTATAATTTTTGTTCCACTCATATAAAGACTCATACAATATATCCATAATACCTTCATTATAAAATGGAGATAATATTAAAATTATGTTGTTTCCATCACTCATTTCACACTGTATTCCACATTCTCTTAAATACTTAGATAAATCACTAGCATTTAAATTATTTTTCACATTTATTATATATCTTGTTAAATCTATATCCATCACATCTTTATATTTAAGATTTAAATGTTTTATATCACTATGATTTAATACATAAAAGCTATCTAATAAATTTATTTTTTTTCTATAATAATTTGCTCTATTAATCAATTCATTATAATGTTTCTCTCCATATTTCTCCAAATAAAACCTGCTATAATCCATAGAACATAAAAATAAGTAAGAAGGGCTAGTACTAGAAAAAGCACTTATGTAAAAATCCACCTTATTAATATCAACTATAGAATCTTTGCCTATGTGTAAAAATGCTGTTTGTGTTAAACTAGGAAGGGTTTTATGAGCACTCATTACTACCATGTCTGCTCCTAACTCTAAGGCACTTTTAGGTAACCTTTCACACACACCAAAATGAGCCCCATGGGCTGAATCTATTAACACTTTCATATTGTATTTTTTAGCTTCTTTTATTATAATTTCTAAATTAGGACAAACCCCATAATAATTAGGATAAGTTATTACTATACCCTTTGCATCCTTATTTTCTTTTATTAAACTTAAAAAATGCTCCAAATCTATTGAAAGTGGAGCATTAAATTGCCTATACACCTTATTTTTTATATATATTGGTTTTAATTTTCTCATAATTATTCCATTAAATATAGATCTATGGCAATTTCTTTCTACAATGATTTTATCTTCTTCTTTAAAGCAAGAAAATATCATAGCCAAGTTTCCACTAGTACTACCATTTACTAAAAAATAAGATTTTTTAGAATTATAAAACCGGCTTAAAAGATAGCCGGACTCTTTTATTATTCCTTCACTATTATGAAGATTATCCAATCCTTCAACTTCTGTTAAATCACATTGAAGTATATTTTCACAAAAATTTTTTCCTTCTTTAGTAAATAAAAATCCCAAGGATCCTTTATGTCCTGGCATAGAAAACAGTATGTTTTTTTCCTCAATATAT
This sequence comes from Clostridium sporogenes, assembly GCF_001889325.1. Lineage (NCBI taxonomy): Bacteria > Bacillati > Bacillota > Clostridia > Eubacteriales > Clostridiaceae > Clostridium > Clostridium sporogenes. The sequence continues at coordinate 2,259,566 of NZ_CP013243.1, forward strand.
TTTAAAACTCCATTTAAAATCGGTAATTCTCCCATCTCATTTCCTCATCCTTTATAAAAGTTTGCACTAAATTTTTTCTTATACATTTTTTATAAAACTCATAAAAATCTGTATTCATATCACTATTTACCATTCTTTCTTCGCAAACATCACATATTCCTTTTCTGTTTATAATTATACCACTATTTAGAGGCTTACCACATATAATACAATATTGTTTTTTCATATTTATCCCCCTTACTATATTATTACAACTAAATTCTTGCCCCCTCATATATATTTTATTCATTAAGTAGTTAAATGTTATTTTGTCCACATAAAATTATATAAATTTTTATTATATAATTTTTATTATATAATTTTATAAGCTGAATATATTAAATTTAATAATATTTATAACTTATATATAAAAATAAACCTGGGAAATACTTCATTTTAATTATTTCCCAGATTTATACTATGTCGCTATATTAAATTTTATCTATATTTACTAATGTTCCTTTAGGTATTTTATCTTGAAGCCATTTAGCATCATAGTACGGTAATCTTATGCATCCATGCGAGGCTTTTTTCCCTAATTTAACATACTCTGATTTTATAGCATTACCTGATAAATCATATATAACACTATGGAATAAATAATTATTATATGTAAAATATTACAATGATACAATGATTTATTCAAAATATTTTTCATTTTATGTTAATTAATAACAATAATTTATTCTATTTATATTGGGTATAATAATGTAACCTAGATTTTTTAATTGGAGGTTATATTTATGAAACAAAAAATAGTATCCTACTTAAAATCTATAGAATCAGATTTATTTAATATATCTAAATATCTTTATGATAATCCAGAGACAAGTTTCAATGAATACAAATCTTGTAAATATTTAATAAATATTTTAAAGAAAAATAATTTTAATGTCCAAGAAAACTATTATAATATCCCTACATCATTTTATGCAGAGTTTGGTAAAGGTTACCCTAAAATATGTTTTTTTTGTGAATACGATGCCCCAAATGAACTAGGTCATGTATCAGGGCATAACTTAGTTTCCTCCATATCCCTAGGAGCTGCTTTATCTCTTTCAAAGGTAATAGATAATTTTTCTGGAACTATTATTGTAATGGGAACTCCCGGTGAATCTTTAAGCGGTTCTAAAGTAACTTTAGCTAAACAAGGAGCTTTTAAAGATATCGATGTAGGTCTTATGGTTCATCCTGATAAAGTAACCTGCGAAAGTGGATCTTCAATGGCTATTCTTCCTTTAAAAATAAAATTTAAAGGAAAGGAAACCTTAAGCTATGAAAATACTGATGTATTTTCATCATTAAATGGTCTTTTATATACATTTAATTCTATAAATCTTTTAAAACAATCTATTAATCAAAACTTTCATATAGATAAATTAGTTATTAATAGTGGTAAAGATCCTTATATTTCTTCTAATACTACAGAAGCTAAATTTTATATAAGATCTAAAAGTATATCAACTGCTATTTATGTAGAAAAGCGAATAAGACAAATAGTAGAGAATGTTAACTCTCTTCTAAATTTACATTCAGAAATTTGTTTTTTTGAATTACCTTATAGAGAATTAATAACCAATAAAAGGTTATCTCGATTGTTTTGCCATAATTTAAAGGAATCTGGTATAATTGATATTTGCAATGAAAAAAATACTGTATCAGGCTTAAGTTTAGGAACAGTAAGTCATTATATTCCTTGTATTCATCCCTATATATCTATATTGGATAAAGATAGCTCTATAAATTACTTTACTGAAGAATTTGCAAATGAAACTTTAAAAGATCATGCTCAGCAAAATGCTTTTAAAGCTTGCCAGGCCTTAAGTTTAACTGCATTAGATTTAATCCAAAATGATACACTTTTAAAAGAAGTAAAAAGGGAATTTTTTACTAAAATGGAATAAGAGACTAGCTAGCTAGTCTCTTACTTGATAAATATTTTATCTTTGCAATTAAATTATTGCTCGGCTCAAAATAAAACTTCTTAGTATTATTTCCATCTTTATAAACACAGCAATAAGTATCTCTATTTAATAAAGAACATGTATATTTTTTAGATTTACTTATATTTATTTTTGATCTTAATCCAGCACATTTACCAAAATAAATTATATCTTTTAACTTTATATTTTCTACTACTTTATCATAATTTCCTTTTATCTTATGAATTATGAACTGATCTGCTATTATAAAATATGAATACTTTATCTTACATTTAAATACTTCAAAAAAACTTACCAATATAACTATACATAACAAAAAAATATTTAGCATTTCATCTAATCTATAACTAGATAATTTAATATTTTTTAAAAATTCCACTAAAAATAAAATTCCTACTAATAAAATAAGCATAAAAAATAAAACCGGAACTCTTCTTCTAGCCACAGTCTCTTTATACATATTTCCCATTTTATAAACCCTCCAAAATAATATCAAATAATTTTAAAATTCCTTTACGCTCAAGATTATACTAAGCTTTTAAACATTAATCCACCGTAATATTTGCCGTTTAACTCATTTTAAAGCTCTTCCTGCCAATTAGGATATGCCTTGCTTTATATATCTCTATTTTACTATAATTTTATCTAAATAACTTTAGCTATAGTTAAAATTTAAACAATGTTTTTTATTTTATTTTTAAACTATTAAAATATATTAATTTTATAAATAAATATACGGTTCTATGCTGTATAATATATATTATTGGTTCTTATAATTATAAGTTAAAACATTAATAAATTTTATATATGGAGGTGATTTTTATGATTTCAATTTATAAAAACACTGAAGAAGACAAAACAATAAAAAAATTAGATAACATAGAACCTGGTACTTGGATTAATATAGTAGCACCTTCGGAGCAAGAACTTATTTTTGTATCAAAAAAAACTGGAGTTACTTTAGATTTTTTAAAAGCTTCTTTGGATGAAGAAGAAACTTCACGAATAGACATTGAAGATAATAATATGATAGTAATCTTAGATATACCATTTACAGAAATGGAGGATAATTCATTGACTTATGATACTTATCCTTTAGCTATTATAAATACACCAAATAATATTATTACTGTATGTTTAAAAAATAGCAAAATTTTAACAGACTTTTTTAATAATAAAGTAAAATCTTTTTATACTTTTAAAAGATCTAGATTTATTCTACAAATATTATATAGAATAGCCAGTTATTTTCTTTTATATTTGAGACAAATAGATAAAAAAAGTTTGATGATAGAAAAAAAACTTCATAAATCTATGAAAAATAAAGAACTTATTCTTTTATTATCTTTAGAAAAATCTTTAGTTTATTTCTCTACCTCTCTAAAAGCTAATGAGATAACTTTAGAAAAAATGTTAAAATTAGATATAATACAAAGATATCCTGAAGATCAAGATGTGTTAGAAGATGTTATTATAGAAAATAAACAGGCAATAGAAATGGCTAATATATATAGTAATATTTTAAGTGGAACTATGGATGCTTTCGCATCTGTTATATCTAACAATCTAAACATAGTTATGAAATTACTAGCATCTATAACTATAGTAATGTCTATACCTAATATAATTTTTGGCTCCTTTGGGATGAACTTAAATGGTATCCCTTTTAGTAAGTCTTCACAGGGATTTGGACTTGCTTGTGGGGTTACAGCTATATTATGTATAGTTTGTATAATAATATTGAAAAAAAAGGACTTATTCTAATGGATTGCATAATAATTAATTATTAGGAGTGATTTAATGTTATTAAAACATTTAAATAAAGGAGATACTATAGGAATAGTTTCTCCTGCAAGTCCTATTGAAAAAGATGTTGTTTTAAAAAATATACAGGTATTTAAAGACTTAGGTTTTAATATTAAACTAGGCAACCATATATATGATAAATGTGGTTATTTATCCGGTAAAGATATAGATAGAGCTAAAGACTTAATGGATATGTTTACAGATCCATCTATAGATATGATTCTTTGTTCAAGGGGAGGCTATGGCTCTATGAGAATACTTCCTTATTTAGACTTTAATATTATAAAAAATAATCCTAAAATTTTTGGTGGTTTTAGTGATATAACAATTCTATTAAATTATATAACTTCTAAATGTGACTTTACTACTTTTCATTGCCCTATGCTTTCATCAGACTTTAATAATATGTATACTTTGAAAAGTTTTCTAAAACCATTAATGAATGATTTTGCATCTTATGAAATATCAAATCCTAATTTTGTTCCTTTATTATCTAAAACTAATGATATAGCAGAAGGTGAGCTGGTTGGTGGAAATCTATCTCTTATATGCAGTACCTTAGGTACTCCTTATGAAATTGATACTGTAGATAATATTCTATTTTTAGAGGAAATTTCAGAACCACCTTATAAAATAGATCGAATGTTAACTCAATTAATACTATCTGAGAAAATTAAATCTTGTTCTGGACTTATATTAGGTCAATTTTCAAATTGTAATATAAATAATCGTGGAAAAGGTTTCTCTCTAGATGAAGTTATATTAGATAGATTATTACCTAGTAATAAACCTATTATAGCAAACTTAATGTCAGGGCACTGTGATCCTAATTTAACCTTACCTATAGGATCTAAAGTTAGATTGGATTGCAAAAACAAGTTAATAAAAGTTCTAAATTATTAAAAAAAGAGCTTTAGTATACTAAAACTCTTTTGGAGGCGCCACCCAGATTTGAACTGGGGATGAAGGCTTTGCAGGCCTCTGCCTTACCACTTGGCTATAGCGCCATATTCAATTCAACATAATCTATTATATCAGAAATTTTGAACTTGTCAACATTAAAATTAAAAAACTAACCAAATTTTTGGTTAGTTTTTTAAAATTGCTTTTTCTAAAATACTACCTATACCATCATGAATAACTAGATCAGCTCTTTTATCATAAGGTGTTTCTCCTTTATTTATTAAAACTAACTTTCTACCCTTATAATAATTAACTAATCCAGCTGCAGGATATACTACAAGTGATGTACCACCTACTATAAGCACATCTGCATTTTGTACATAATATATAGCTTTATTTATAGTATTCATATCTAATCCTTCTTCGTAAAGCACTACATCTGGTCTAACTATGCCTCCACATTTTTTACAATGTGGTATATCTTTACTACTATTTCCAGTATTCAATATATAATCTAAATTATATTTTTCTCCACAATTAATACAATAATTTCTATGGACACTTCCATGTAACTCTAATACATTCTTAGCTCCTGATAGCTGATGTAATCCATCAATATTTTGGGTTATTATAGCTTTTAATTTCTCTACTTGTTCCAATTCAGTTAAAGCATAATGAGCTAAATTAGGTTTTGCGTCTTTAAATATCATCTTATTTTTATAAAATCGGAAAAATTCTTCAGTATTATCTTTAAAAAAACTATGACTTAATATTGTTTCTGGTGAATAATTCAATTTATTTTTTGATTTATATAATCCACCATTTGATCTAAAATCCGGAATATTACTTTCCGTAGATACTCCTGCTCCACCTAAAAACACTATATTTTCACTATTATCTATAATATGTTTTAATTTTTCTAACCTCATATTATCATCTCCTAAATAGGTTATTAATTAATTATTATATACTAATTTATATACGCTGTAAAAATAGCAATTAAAAAACCTGATAATGGCAATAGTAGATTTAAATAAATATAATTAAAAAATATTTTCCCCAAAAATTTATATAAAAAAATAAGAACCCATTTAACTGAGTTCTTACCTTAATAATCATCTGGCAACGACTTACTCTTCCACAGGGCCTCCCCTGCAGTACCATCAGCGCTTTGAAGCTTAACCTTCGTGTTCGGCATGGGAACGGGTGTTACCTTCAAGCCATAATCACCAGATGCTAATTTACAGAAATCTACGATTTCGTTTTAAATTAGTGCTCATTAATATAATGAGTTTCCTATGAAAGAATGTTCTTTCAAAATTACACAGTGAATTTTATTTTGGTCAAGCCCTCGACTTATTAGTATCAGTCAACTTAACATGTTGCCATGCTTACATCTCTGACCTATCAACCTGGTGTTCTTCCAGGAGTCTTACTAGCTTACGCTATGGGAAATCTCATCTTGAGGTTGGCTTCACGCTTAGATGCTTTCAGCGTTTATCCAGTCCCAACATAGCTACCCAGCTGTGCCACTGGCGTGACAACTGGTGCACCAGAGGTTGGTCCATCCCGGTCCTCTCGTACTAAGGACAGCTCCTCTCAAATTTCCTACGCCCGCGACGGATAGGGACCGAACTGTCTCACGACGTTCTGAACCCAGCTCGCGTGCCGCTTTAATGGGCGAACAGCCCAACCCTTGGGACCTACTTCAGCCCCAGGATGCGACGAGCCGACATCGAGGTGCCAAACCTCCCCGTCGATGTGGACTCTTGGGGGAGATCAGCCTGTTATCCCCGAGGTAGCTTTTATCCGTTGAGCGATGGCCCTCCCACGAGGTACCACCGGATCACTAAGCCCGACTTTCGTCCCTGCTCCACCTGTATGTGTCGCAGTCAAGCTCCCTTCTGCCTTTGCACTCTTCGCGCGATTTCCGACCGCGCTGAGGGAACTTTTGGGCGCCTCCGTTACTTTTTAGGAGGCGACCGCCCCAGTCAAACTGCCCACCTAACAATGTCCCGTGACCAGATTCATGGCCGCCGGTTAGAACCCCAGTACTGTCAGGGTGGTATCCCAAGGATGACTCCACTCAGGCTGACGCCCAAGCTTCCAAGTCTCCCACCTATCCTGTACAGACAATACCGAGATTCAATGCTAAGCTACAGTAAAGCTCTACGGGGTCTTTCCGTCCAATCGCGGGTAGCAAGCATCTTCACTTGCACTACAATTTCGCCGGATTTGCTGTTGAGACAGTGCCCAAATCATTACGCCATTCGTGCGGGTCGGAACTTACCCGACAAGGAATTTCGCTACCTTAGGACCGTTATAGTTACGGCCGCCGTTTACTGGGGCTTAAGTTCACACCTTCGCTTACGCTAAGTGTTCCCCTTAACCTTCCAGCACCGGGCAGGCGTCAGCCCCTATACATCAGCTTTCGCTTTAGCAGAGACCTGTGTTTTTGCTAAACAGTTGCTTGGGCCTATTCTCTGCGGCCTACTTTCGTAGGCACCCCTTCTCCCGAAGTTACGGGGTCAATTTGCCGAGTTCCTTAACAGCAATTCTTCCGATGGCCTTAGGATTCTCTCCTCACCTACCTGTGTCGGTTTGCGGTACGGGCACCTATTCACTCGATAGAGGCTTTTCTTGGCAGTGTGGAATCAGATACTTCGCCATAAATGGCTCCCCATCACACCTCAGCTTAGCTCGACGGATTTACCTATCAAGCATGCCTAAATGCTTAGACGCACATCCAATAGTGCGCACATCTTATCCTACTGCGTCACCCCATTTCTCAAACGTAAATAGGCGGTATCGGAATATCAACCGATTGTCCATCACCTACGCCTTTCGGCCTCGGCTTAGGTCCCGACTAACCCTGGGCGGACGAACCTTCCCCAGGAAACCTTAGGTTTTCGGCCAATAAGATTCTCACTTATTTCTCGCTACTTATGCCAGCATTCTCACTTCTGTACAGTCCACCGCTCCTTACGGTACGACTTCAACCCATACAGAAAGCTCCTCTACCGTGTACACATAGTGTACACCCATAGCTTCGGTGGTAAGTTTGAGCCCCGGACATCTTCGGCGCAGGATCTCTTGACTAGTGAGCTATTACGCACTCTTTAAATGAGTGGCTGCTTCTAAGCCAACATCCTAGTTGTCTTAGAAATCCCACATCCTTTTCCACTTAACTTACACTTTGGGACCTTAGCTGATGGTCTGGGCTGTTTCCCTTTTGACTACGGATCTTATCATTCGCAGTCTGACTGCCGTGATACAAGTATATGGCATTCGGAGTTTGATAGGGTTCGGTAACTACTATAGCCCCTAGCCCATTCAGTGCTCTACCTCCATTACTCAATTACACGACGCTAGCCCTAAAGCTATTTCGAGGAGAACCAGCTATCTCCGAGTTCGATTGGAATTTCTCCGCTATCCACAGCTCATCCCATGGTTTTTCAACACCAACGTGGTTCGGTCCTCCACGAGATTTTACTCTCGCTTCAACCTGGCCATGGATAGGTCACCCGGTTTCGGGTCTACACCATGCAACTTTTCGCCCTTTTCAGACTCGGTTTCCCTTCGGCTCCATACCTTAAGTACTTAACCTTGCTACATAGCGTAACTCGCTGGCTCGTTCTACAAAAAGCACATCGTCACACTTTAACGTGCTCCGATCGGTTGTAGGCACACGGTTTCAGGTTCTATTTCACTCCCCTTCCGGGGTTCTTTTCACCTTTCCCTCACGGTACTGCTTCACTATCGGTCACTAGGTAGTATTTAGCCTTGGGAGGTGGTCCTCCCTGCTTCCCACAAGGTTTCACGTGTCTCGTGGTACTCTGGATTAGCTCTCGAAGTTTTCTCTTTTTACCTACAGGACTATTACCTTCTATGGTAGGGCGTTCCAGCCCTCTTCGATTAAGATACCTCTTCTTTTATGATCTATCCACAACCCCAGAAACAAGTTTCTGGTTTGGGCTCTTTCCCGTTCGCTCGCCGCTACTTAGGAAATCGATTTTTCTTTCTCTTCCTCCGGGTACTTAGATGTTTCAGTTCCCCGGGTTTACCCTCATACACCTATGTATTCAGTGCATGATACATGGGGTTACCCATGTGAGTTTCCTCATTCGGAAATCCCTGGATCTCAGCCTATTTGCGGCTACCCAAGGCTTATCGCAGCTTATCGCGTCCTTCTTCGGCTCCTAGTGCCAAGGCATTCACCATGCGCCCTTTGTAGCTTGACCTTAAAATTGTATTCTTACAAAGGATTTTTATATACCTTTAGCTTTACTTTATTCACTGTGCAATTTTCAAAGAACATAAGTAGATGTTCCAAATCTATGATTTGGTACAATCACTTAGTTAAACATGCTAATGTTTAACTTCATTTTGAGAGAATGGTCTCTCAAAATTAAACAGAGAATTCAGCCTTTAGAAAGAATTTTCTTCTTTCTATTCTCCTTAGAAAGGAGGTGATCCAGCCGCAGGTTCTCCTACGGCTACCTTGTTACGACTTCACCCCAATCACTAATCCCACCTTCGGCCGCTGGCTCCTTACGGTTACCTCACGGACTTCGGGTGTTACCAGCTCTCATGGTGTGACGGGCGGTGTGTACAAGGCCCGGGAACGTATTCACCGCGACATTCTGATTCGCGATTACTAGCAACTCCAGCTTCATGTAGGCGAGTTGCAGCCTACAATCCGAACTGAGATAGGTTTTATAAGTTTTGCTCCACCTCACGGTCTTGCGTCTTATTGTACCTACCATTGTAGCACGTGTGTAGCCCTGGACATAAGGGGCATGATGATTTGACGTCATCCCCACCTTCCTCCTGGTTACCCAGACAGTCTCATTAGAGTGCTCAACTTAATGGTAGCAACTAATAACAAGGGTTGCGCTCGTTGCAGGACTTAACCTAACATCTCACGACACGAGCTGACGACAACCATGCACCACCTGTCTCCTTGCCCCGAAGGGCTTCACCTATCTCTAGGCTATGCAAGGGATGTCAAGTCCAGGTAAGGTTCTTCGCGTTGCTTCGAATTAAACCACATGCTCCGCTGCTTGTGCGGGCCCCCGTCAATTCCTTTGAGTTTTAATCTTGCGACCGTACTCCCCAGGCGGGATACTTATTGTGTTAACTGCGGCACAGGGGGAGTTGATACCCCCTACACCTAGTATCCATCGTTTACGGCGTGGACTACCAGGGTATCTAATCCTGTTTGCTACCCACGCTTTCGTGCCTCAGCGTCAGTTACAGTCCAGAAAGCCGCCTTCGCCACTGGTGTTCTTCCTAATCTCTACGCATTTCACCGCTACACTAGGAATTCCGCTTTCCTCTCCTGCACTCTAGATATCCAGTTTGGAATGCAGCCCCCAGGTTAAGCCCGGGGATTTCACATCCCACTTAAACATCCGCCTACGCACCCTTTACGCCCAGTAAATCCGGACAACGCTCGCCACCTACGTATTACCGCGGCTGCTGGCACGTAGTTAGCCGTGGCTTCCTCCTCTGGTACCGTCATTATCGTCCCAGAAAACAGGGCTTTACAATCCGAAGACCTTCATCACCCACGCGGCGTTGCTGCGTCAGGGTTTCCCCCATTGCGCAATATTCCCCACTGCTGCCTCCCGTAGGAGTCTGGACCGTGTCTCAGTTCCAATGTGGCCGATCACCCTCTCAGGTCGGCTACGCATCGTTGCCTTGGTAAGCCGTTACCTTACCAACTAGCTAATGCGCCGCGAGTCCATCTCAAAGCAATAAATCTTTGATAAAAAAATCATGCGATTTTCTTATGTTATGCGGTATTAATCTTCCTTTCGGAAGGCTATCCCCCACTTTGAGGCAGGTTACCCACGTGTTACTCACCCGTCCGCCGCTAATCCACTTCCCGAAGGAAGCTTCATCGCTCGACTTGCATGTGTTAAGCACGCCGCCAGCGTTCGTCCTGAGCCAGGATCAAACTCTCAATTTTAAAGTTTAATCTCTTCTCAAATTCATTGACAAGGTTTATTACCTTATCTTACTGGCTGTTACAAGAATGTTTCTTGTTAATTCTCTGTTTAATTTTCAAAGACCACATCGCCTCAGCGACTTTTATATCTTAACAAATTTGTTGTTCTTTGTCAAGAACTTTTTTCACATGAACTTTAATTCCATTCATTCATGTACGCTGCTTACAAGCAACAATATATATGTTATCAAATAATAAAAATTTAGTTTTAATATAGATACTAAAATATTAATATTAAATCCAATTTCCTCTAATATACTATTAATTTATATAGTTTAAGCATATTGATACACCTGGCAAGCTTTATGTCCATTTTTAAGTCTATTAGTGTATATAATTATGTTCAATTAATAATAATTTAATTTAAAATAGATTTAATCTATTTTACAATATCATTATGTCCTTTAAATTTATTAAATATACATATTATTAAATAAAAAAGATAGCAAATTAATTGCTATCTTTTTTATTATATTATTTTATTTCAACTGTGTATTTATCTCTTAAGTTTTGTGTAAACTCATTATATTGTTGATTTTGTTTTTCTTGTAAAAGTTTATTATTTATCATAGCTTTAACTTCATCGAAAGGTTTAATCATACTTTCTCTTATATTATCAACTATTATTAAATGATATCCAAATTGAGTTTTAACAGCTTCTGTAACTTTATCAACTTCTGCTTCAAACACTGCTTTTTCAAATTCTGGAACCATTTGACCTTTAGTAAATGTTCCTAAACTTCCCCCTTGAGCTTTTGAAGGACATTTTGAATATTTTTCAGCTGCTTCTGAAAAATCTAATCCATTTTTTATTTCTCCATATATACTATTAGCTTCATCTTCTGAATCAACTAATATATGTCTTGCTGTTATAAGTTCTTGTGTTCTAAACTCTTCTTTATTTTCTTCATAATATTTTTTAGCTTCTTCTTCTGAAACTGTAGCTCTAGCTAAAGCATTAGATACCGCTACTTGTATTAAAAGTTGCTTCTTAGTAGCTTCTAATTGTTTTTTAAAGTCTTCTGTTTCTTCAAATTTCATATCTTTAGCATAATTATATGAAAGTTCAAAATCAATCATTTGTTTTATTAAGTCTTCTCTTCCCTTTTCTGTATTTAAATATGTTTGTCTTTCCTTTGGGAAGCTAAGTATTGTATTATCTACATCCCTATCTGTAATTTCTTGCCCATTAACTATAGCCACAATATTATTTTCCATAAAAAATCTCCTTTATAATAAATTTATTTCTATTACAGTTTAATTTTAACATAAAAGAAACTAAATTTTAAGTATAATTCCATTTTAAAATTTAACTTACTACAAAAAGCACCTAAGATAACTATCTTAGGTGCTTTTTTGGTGGCTCGACCAGGAATCGAACCAGGGACACGAGGATTTTCAGTCCTCTGCTCTACCGACTGAGCTATCGAGCCATATTTCATCTGGCAACGACTTACTCTCCCACAGGGCCTCCCCTGCAGTACCATCAGCGCTTTGAAGCTTAACCTTCGTGTTCGGCATGGGAACGGGTGTTACCTTCAAGCCATAATCACCAGATGCTAATTTACAGAAATCTACGATTTCGTTTTAAATTAGTGCTCATTAATATAATGAGTTTCCTATGAAAGAATGTTCTTTCAAAATTACACAGTGAATTTTATTTTGGTCAAGCCCTCGACTTATTAGTATCAGTCAACTTAACATGTTGCCATGCTTACATCTCTGACCTATCAACCTGGTGTTCTTCCAGGAGTCTTACTAGCTTACGCTATGGGAAATCTCATCTTGAGGTTGGCTTCACGCTTAGATGCTTTCAGCGTTTATCCAGTCCCAACATAGCTACCCAGCTGTGCCACTGGCGTGACAACTGGTGCACCAGAGGTTGGTCCATCCCGGTCCTCTCGTACTAAGGACAGCTCCTCTCAAATTTCCTACGCCCGCGACGGATAGGGACCGAACTGTCTCACGACGTTCTGAACCCAGCTCGCGTGCCGCTTTAATGGGCGAACAGCCCAACCCTTGGGACCTACTTCAGCCCCAGGATGCGACGAGCCGACATCGAGGTGCCAAACCTCCCCGTCGATGTGGACTCTTGGGGGAGATCAGCCTGTTATCCCCGAGGTAGCTTTTATCCGTTGAGCGATGGCCCTCCCACGAGGTACCACCGGATCACTAAGCCCGACTTTCGTCCCTGCTCCACCTGTATGTGTCGCAGTCAAGCTCCCTTCTGCCTTTGCACTCTTCGCGCGATTTCCGACCGCGCTGAGGGAACTTTTGGGCGCCTCCGTTACTTTTTAGGAGGCGACCGCCCCAGTCAAACTGCCCACCTAACAATGTCCCGTGACCAGATTCATGGCCGCCGGTTAGAACCCCAGTACTGTCAGGGTGGTATCCCAAGGATGACTCCACTCAGGCTGACGCCCAAGCTTCCAAGTCTCCCACCTATCCTGTACAGACAATACCGAGATTCAATGCTAAGCTACAGTAAAGCTCTACGGGGTCTTTCCGTCCAATCGCGGGTAGCAAGCATCTTCACTTGCACTACAATTTCGCCGGATTTGCTGTTGAGACAGTGCCCAAATCATTACGCCATTCGTGCGGGTCGGAACTTACCCGACAAGGAATTTCGCTACCTTAGGACCGTTATAGTTACGGCCGCCGTTTACTGGGGCTTAAGTTCACACCTTCGCTTACGCTAAGTGTTCCCCTTAACCTTCCAGCACCGGGCAGGCGTCAGCCCCTATACATCAGCTTTCGCTTTAGCAGAGACCTGTGTTTTTGCTAAACAGTTGCTTGGGCCTATTCTCTGCGGCCTACTTTCGTAGGCACCCCTTCTCCCGAAGTTACGGGGTCAATTTGCCGAGTTCCTTAACAGCAATTCTTCCGATGGCCTTAGGATTCTCTCCTCACCTACCTGTGTCGGTTTGCGGTACGGGCACCTATTCACTCGATAGAGGCTTTTCTTGGCAGTGTGGAATCAGATACTTCGCCATAAATGGCTCCCCATCACACCTCAGCTTAGCTCGACGGATTTACCTATCAAGCATGCCTAAATGCTTAGACGCACATCCAATAGTGCGCACATCTTATCCTACTGCGTCACCCCATTTCTCAAACGTAAATAGGCGGTATCGGAATATCAACCGATTGTCCATCACCTACGCCTTTCGGCCTCGGCTTAGGTCCCGACTAACCCTGGGCGGACGAACCTTCCCCAGGAAACCTTAGGTTTTCGGCCAATAAGATTCTCACTTATTTCTCGCTACTTATGCCAGCATTCTCACTTCTGTACAGTCCACCGCTCCTTACGGTACGACTTCAACCCATACAGAAAGCTCCTCTACCGCGTACACATAGTGTACACCCATAGCTTCGGTGGTAAGTTTGAGCCCCGGACATCTTCGGCGCAGGATCTCTTGACTAGTGAGCTATTACGCACTCTTTAAATGAGTGGCTGCTTCTAAGCCAACATCCTAGTTGTCTTAGAAATCCCACATCCTTTTCCACTTAACTTACACTTTGGGACCTTAGCTGATGGTCTGGGCTGTTTCCCTTTTGACTACGGATCTTATCATTCGCAGTCTGACTGCCGTGATACAAGTATATGGCATTCGGAGTTTGATAGGGTTCGGTAACTACTATAGCCCCTAGCCCATTCAGTGCTCTACCTCCATTACTCAATTACACGACGCTAGCCCTAAAGCTATTTCGAGGAGAACCAGCTATCTCCGAGTTCGATTGGAATTTCTCCGCTATCCACAGCTCATCCCATGGTTTTTCAACACCAACGTGGTTCGGTCCTCCACGAGATTTTACTCTCGCTTCAACCTGGCCATGGATAGGTCACCCGGTTTCGGGTCTACACCATGCAACTTTTCGCCCTTTTCAGACTCGGTTTCCCTTCGGCTCCATACCTTAAGTACTTAACCTTGCTACATAGCGTAACTCGCTGGCTCGTTCTACAAAAAGCACATCGTCACACTTTAACGTGCTCCGATCGGTTGTAGGCACACGGTTTCAGGTTCTATTTCACTCCCCTTCCGGGGTTCTTTTCACCTTTCCCTCACGGTACTGCTTCACTATCGGTCACTAGGTAGTATTTAGCCTTGGGAGGTGGTCCTCCCTGCTTCCCACAAGGTTTCACGTGTCTCGTGGTACTCTGGATTAGATCTCGAAGTTTTCTCTTTTTACCTACAGGACTATTACCTTCTATGGTAGGGCGTTCCAGCCCTTTTCGATTAAGATACCTCTTCTTTTATGATCTATCCACAACCCCAGAAACAAGTTTCTGGTTTGGGCTCTTTCCCGTTCGCTCGCCGCTACTTAGGAAATCGATTTTTCTTTCTCTTCCTCCGGGTACTTAGATGTTTCAGTTCCCCGGGTTTACCCTCATACACCTATGTATTCAGTGCATGATACATGGGGTTACCCATGTGAGTTTCCTCATTCGGAAATCCCTGGATCTCAGCCTATTTGCGGCTACCCAAGGCTTATCGCAGCTTATCGCGTCCTTCTTCGGCTCCTAGTGCCAAGGCATTCACCATGCGCCCTTTGTAGCTTGACCTTAAAATTGTATTCTTACAAAGGATTTTTATATACCTTTAGCTTTACTTTATTCACTGTGCAATTTTCAAAGAACATAAGTAGATGTTCCAAATCTATGATTTGGTACAATCACTTAGTTAAACATGCTAATGTTTAACTTCATTTTGAGAGAATGGTCTCTCAAAATTAAACAGAGAATTCAGCCTTTAGAAAGAATTTTCTTCTTTCTATTCTCCTTAGAAAGGAGGTGATCCAGCCGCAGGTTCTCCTACGGCTACCTTGTTACGACTTCACCCCAATCACTAATCCCACCTTCGGCCGCTGGCTCCTTACGGTTACCTCACGGACTTCGGGTGTTACCAGCTCTCATGGTGTGACGGGCGGTGTGTACAAGGCCCGGGAACGTATTCACCGCGACATTCTGATTCGCGATTACTAGCAACTCCAGCTTCATGTAGGCGAGTTGCAGCCTACAATCCGAACTGAGATAGGTTTTATAAGTTTTGCTCCACCTCACGGTCTTGCGTCTTATTGTACCTACCATTGTAGCACGTGTGTAGCCCTGGACATAAGGGGCATGATGATTTGACGTCATCCCCACCTTCCTCCTGGTTACCCAGGCAGTCTCATTAGAGTGCTCAACTTAATGGTAGCAACTAATAACAAGGGTTGCGCTCGTTGCAGGACTTAACCTAACATCTCACGACACGAGCTGACGACAACCATGCACCACCTGTCTCCTTGCCCCGAAGGGCTTCACCTATCTCTAGGCTATGCAAGGGATGTCAAGTCCAGGTAAGGTTCTTCGCGTTGCTTCGAATTAAACCACATGCTCCGCTGCTTGTGCGGGCCCCCGTCAATTCCTTTGAGTTTTAATCTTGCGACCGTACTCCCCAGGCGGGATACTTATTGTGTTAACTGCGGCACAGGGGGAGTTGATACCCCCTACACCTAGTATCCATCGTTTACGGCGTGGACTACCAGGGTATCTAATCCTGTTTGCTACCCACGCTTTCGTGCCTCAGCGTCAGTTACAGTCCAGAAAGCCGCCTTCGCCACTGGTGTTCTTCCTAATCTCTACGCATTTCACCGCTACACTAGGAATTCCGCTTTCCTCTCCTGCACTCTAGATATCCAGTTTGGAATGCAGCCCCCAGGTTAAGCCCGGGGATTTCACATCCCACTTAAACATCCGCCTACGCACCCTTTACGCCCAGTAAATCCGGACAACGCTCGCCACCTACGTATTACCGCGGCTGCTGGCACGTAGTTAGCCGTGGCTTCCTCCTCTGGTACCGTCATTATCGTCCCAGAAAACAGGGCTTTACAATCCGAAGACCTTCATCACCCACGCGGCGTTGCTGCGTCAGGGTTTCCCCCATTGCGCAATATTCCCCACTGCTGCCTCCCGTAGGAGTCTGGACCGTGTCTCAGTTCCAATGTGGCCGATCACCCTCTCAGGTCGGCTACGCATCGTTGCCTTGGTAAGCCGTTACCTTACCAACTAGCTAATGCGCCGCGGGTCCATCTCAAAGCAATAAATCTTTGATAAGAAAATCATGCGATTCTCTTATATTATGCGGTATTAATCTTCCTTTCGGAAGGCTATCCCCCACTTTGAGGCAGGTTACCCACGTGTTACTCACCCGTCCGCCGCTAATCCACTTCCCGAAGGAAGCTTCATCGCTCGACTTGCATGTGTTAAGCACGCCGCCAGCGTTCGTCCTGAGCCAGGATCAAACTCTCAATTTTAAAGTTTAATCTCTTCTCAAATTCATTGACAAGGTTTATTACCTTATCTTACTGGCTGTTACAAGAATGTTTCTTGTTAATTCTCTGTTTAATTTTCAAAGACCACATCGCCTCAGCGACTTTTATATCTTATCAAATTTGTTGTTCTTTGTCAAGAACTTTTTTCAAATTTGTTTTTGAAAGCTTCTAAGTTATTTTCATATATAAACTTATTAACTTTCTAATTTCATCTCTTTGTGCTTCAGCACCTAAGCGACAAGATATATCTTATCATGTTTACAATTACTAATTGTGACTAAAATCAATGATTCTTAAGATATATATATATTTATCTACTATATCCTATAAAATACTCTATATTTCGTGTAAAGATACTCTTGGATATGTTTTTGAGATCTAACATAATAGTTCAATTTAAATTAAGTATAATAAAAAAAAATTGCAGGTGTCTCAATGGTGAAAACACAAAATGGTGATTTTACACAAGTAGAAATAGATAATTTATCTAGAAATAAAAATGTTAAAACCGTTTCTTCAAAACAAATTACATGTCAGGATTTATTCAAATAACTATTTATTGCTGAACATAATGCTGGAAAACTTCCTAGAGATATTTTTATAGAAAACGGATTCACCCCTGAGATGTTAGGTTAAAACCGTATTGATCATTGTAGTGTAAGATGCCGTTCAGAAGGTGTTAGAGATATAGAAAAATAAAGTTTCGGTAGAACTAAAGTTTCAGAAAGTGAAATAACTATAGAAAAAGAATTATTCCGTTTGAAATAACAAAATTCATTTCTGCGGGAACTACGAAGATTAAAAAGGGAGGTGGTGCCCCGCTTAAAATCAAAAATAATTAGGACAATAACAGAAAAAAGAACCACCATCTTAATATCTAACTCATGTATGGAATGGCTGTTGTATGGCGCTAATGAACAGTATCAATCACTTCTTAACTTGAAATATTTATTATATAAAAAATAAGTTAGATATATACTCTAACTTATTTTTTCTACAATATAATTAATAATATGTCTATTTGTATTCATTATAAAAAAAAACTAGCAATAATGCTAGTTTTTCCTGGTGGCTCGACCAGGAATCGAACCAGGGACACGAGGATTTTCAGTCCTCTGCTCTACCGACTGAGCTATCGAGCCACATTTCATCTGGCAACGACTTACTCTCCCACAGGGCCTCCCCTGCAGTACCATCAGCGCTTTGAAGCTTAACCTTCGTGTTCGGCATGGGAACGGGTGTTACCTTCAAGCCATAATCACCAGATGCTAATTTACAGAAATCTACGATTTCGTTTTAAATTAGTGCTCATTAATATAATGAGTTTCCTATGAAAGAATGTTCTTTCAAAATTACACAGTGAATTTTATTTTGGTCAAGCCCTCGACTTATTAGTATCAGTCAACTTAACATGTTGCCATGCTTACATCTCTGACCTATCAACCTGGTGTTCTTCCAGGAGTCTTACTAGCTTACGCTATGGGAAATCTCATCTTGAGGTTGGCTTCACGCTTAGATGCTTTCAGCGTTTATCCAGTCCCAACATAGCTACCCAGCTGTGCCACTGGCGTGACAACTGGTGCACCAGAGGTTGGTCCATCCCGGTCCTCTCGTACTAAGGACAGCTCCTCTCAAATTTCCTACGCCCGCGACGGATAGGGACCGAACTGTCTCACGACGTTCTGAACCCAGCTCGCGTGCCGCTTTAATGGGCGAACAGCCCAACCCTTGGGACCTACTTCAGCCCCAGGATGCGACGAGCCGACATCGAGGTGCCAAACCTCCCCGTCGATGTGGACTCTTGGGGGAGATCAGCCTGTTATCCCCGAGGTAGCTTTTATCCGTTGAGCGATGGCCCTCCCACGAGGTACCACCGGATCACTAAGCCCGACTTTCGTCCCTGCTCCACCTGTATGTGTCGCAGTCAAGCTCCCTTCTGCCTTTGCACTCTTCGCGCGATTTCCGACCGCGCTGAGGGAACTTTTGGGCGCCTCCGTTACTTTTTAGGAGGCGACCGCCCCAGTCAAACTGCCCACCTAACAATGTCCCGTGACCAGATTCATGGCCGCCGGTTAGAACCCCAGTACTGTCAGGGTGGTATCCCAAGGATGACTCCACTCAGGCTGACGCCCAAGCTTCCAAGTCTCCCACCTATCCTGTACAGACAATACCGAGATTCAATGCTAAGCTACAGTAAAGCTCTACGGGGTCTTTCCGTCCAATCGCGGGTAGCAAGCATCTTCACTTGCACTACAATTTCGCCGGATTTGCTGTTGAGACAGTGCCCAAATCATTACGCCATTCGTGCGGGTCGGAACTTACCCGACAAGGAATTTCGCTACCTTAGGACCGTTATAGTTACGGCCGCCGTTTACTGGGGCTTAAGTTCACACCTTCGCTTACGCTAAGTGTTCCCCTTAACCTTCCAGCACCGGGCAGGCGTCAGCCCCTATACATCAGCTTTCGCTTTAGCAGAGACCTGTGTTTTTGCTAAACAGTTGCTTGGGCCTATTCTCTGCGGCCTACTTTCGTAGGCACCCCTTCTCCCGAAGTTACGGGGTCAATTTGCCGAGTTCCTTAACAGCAATTCTTCCGATGGCCTTAGGATTCTCTCCTCACCTACCTGTGTCGGTTTGCGGTACGGGCACCTATTCACTCGATAGAGGCTTTTCTTGGCAGTGTGGAATCAGATACTTCGCCATAAATGGCTCCCCATCACACCTTAGCTTAGCTCGACGGATTTACCTATCAAGCATGCCTAAATGCTTAGACGCACATCCAATAGTGCGCACATCTTATCCTACTGCGTCACCCCATTTCTCAAACGTAAATAGGCGGTATCGGAATATCAACCGATTGTCCATCACCTACGCCTTTCGGCCTCGGCTTAGGTCCCGACTAACCCTGGGCGGACGAACCTTCCCCAGGAAACCTTAGGTTTTCGGCCAATAAGATTCTCACTTATTTCTCGCTACTTATGCCAGCATTCTCACTTCTGTACAGTCCACCGCTCCTTACGGTACGACTTCAACCCATACAGAAAGCTCCTCTACCGCGTACACATAGTGTACACCCATAGCTTCGGTGGTAAGTTTGAGCCCCGGACATCTTCGGCGCAGGATCTCTTGACTAGTGAGCTATTACGCACTCTTTAAATGAGTGGCTGCTTCTAAGCCAACATCCTAGTTGTCTTAGAAATCCCACATCCTTTTCCACTTAACTTACACTTTGGGACCTTAGCTGATGGTCTGGGCTGTTTCCCTTTTGACTACGGATCTTATCATTCGCAGTCTGACTGCCGTGATACAAGTATATGGCATTCGGAGTTTGATAGGGTTCGGTAACTACTATAGCCCCTAGCCCATTCAGTGCTCTACCTCCATTACTCAATTACACGACGCTAGCCCTAAAGCTATTTCGAGGAGAACCAGCTATCTCCGAGTTCGATTGGAATTTCTCCGCTATCCACAGCTCATCCCATGGTTTTTCAACACCAACGTGGTTCGGTCCTCCACGAGATTTTACTCTCGCTTCAACCTGGCCATGGATAGGTCACCCGGTTTCGGGTCTACACCATGCAACTTTTCGCCCTTTTCAGACTCGGTTTCCCTTCGGCTCCATACCTTAAGTACTTAACCTTGCTACATAGCGTAACTCGCTGGCTCGTTCTACAAAAAGCACATCGTCACACTTTAACGTGCTCCGATCGGTTGTAGGCACACGGTTTCAGGTTCTATTTCACTCCCCTTCCGGGGTTCTTTTCACCTTTCCCTCACGGTACTGCTTCACTATCGGTCACTAGGTAGTATTTAGCCTTGGGAGGTGGTCCTCCCTGCTTCCCACAAGGTTTCACGTGTCTCGTGGTACTCTGGATTAGATCTCGAAGTTTTCTCTTTTTACCTACAGGACTATTACCTTCTATGGTAGGGCGTTCCAGCCCTTTTCGATTAAGATACCTCTTCTTTTATGATCTATCCACAACCCCAGAAACAAGTTTCTGGTTTGGGCTCTTTCCCGTTCGCTCGCCGCTACTTAGGAAATCGATTTTTCTTTCTCTTCCTCCGGGTACTTAGATGTTTCAGTTCCCCGGGTTTACCCTCATACACCTATGTATTCAGTGCATGATACATGGGGTTACCCATGTGAGTTTCCTCATTCGGAAATCCCTGGATCTCAGCCTATTTGCGGCTACCCAAGGCTTATCGCAGCTTATCGCGTCCTTCTTCGGCTCCTAGTGCCAAGGCATTCACCATGCGCCCTTTGTAGCTTGACCTTAAAATTGTATTCTTACAAAGGATTTTTATATACCTTTAGCTTTACTTTATTCACTGTGCAATTTTCAAAGAACATAAGTAGATGTTCCAAATCTATGATTTGGTACAATCACTTAGTTAAACATGCTAATGTTTAACTTCATTTTGAGAGAATGGTCTCTCAAAATTAAACAGAGAATTCAGCCTTTAGAAAGAATTTTCTTCTTTCTATTCTCCTTAGAAAGGAGGTGATCCAGCCGCAGGTTCTCCTACGGCTACCTTGTTACGACTTCACCCCAATCACTAATCCCACCTTCGGCCGCTGGCTCCTTACGGTTACCTCACGGACTTCGGGTGTTACCAGCTCTCATGGTGTGACGGGCGGTGTGTACAAGGCCCGGGAACGTATTCACCGCGACATTCTGATTCGCGATTACTAGCAACTCCAGCTTCATGTAGGCGAGTTGCAGCCTACAATCCGAACTGAGATAGGTTTTATAAGTTTTGCTCCACCTCACGGTCTTGCGTCTTATTGTACCTACCATTGTAGCACGTGTGTAGCCCTGGACATAAGGGGCATGATGATTTGACGTCATCCCCACCTTCCTCCTGGTTACCCAGGCAGTCTCATTAGAGTGCTCAACTTAATGGTAGCAACTAATAACAAGGGTTGCGCTCGTTGCAGGACTTAACCTAACATCTCACGACACGAGCTGACGACAACCATGCACCACCTGTCTCCTTGCCCCGAAGGGCTTCACCTATCTCTAGGCTATGCAAGGGATGTCAAGTCCAGGTAAGGTTCTTCGCGTTGCTTCGAATTAAACCACATGCTCCGCTGCTTGTGCGGGCCCCCGTCAATTCCTTTGAGTTTTAATCTTGCGACCGTACTCCCCAGGCGGGATACTTATTGTGTTAACTGCGGCACAGGGGGAGTTGATACCCCCTACACCTAGTATCCATCGTTTACGGCGTGGACTACCAGGGTATCTAATCCTGTTTGCTACCCACGCTTTCGTGCCTCAGCGTCAGTTACAGTCCAGAAAGCCGCCTTCGCCACTGGTGTTCTTCCTAATCTCTACGCATTTCACCGCTACACTAGGAATTCCGCTTTCCTCTCCTGCACTCTAGATATCCAGTTTGGAATGCAGCCCCCAGGTTAAGCCCGGGGATTTCACATCCCACTTAAACATCCGCCTACGCACCCTTTACGCCCAGTAAATCCGGACAACGCTCGCCACCTACGTATTACCGCGGCTGCTGGCACGTAGTTAGCCGTGGCTTCCTCCTCTGGTACCGTCATTATCGTCCCAGAAAACAGGGCTTTACAATCCGAAGACCTTCATCACCCACGCGGCGTTGCTGCGTCAGGGTTTCCCCCATTGCGCAATATTCCCCACTGCTGCCTCCCGTAGGAGTCTGGACCGTGTCTCAGTTCCAATGTGGCCGATCACCCTCTCAGGTCGGCTACGCATCGTTGCCTTGGTAAGCCGTTACCTTACCAACTAGCTAATGCGCCGCGAGTCCATCTCAAAGCAATAAATCTTTGATAAAAAAATCATGCGATTTTCTTATGTTATGCGGTATTAATCTTCCTTTCGGAAGGCTATCCCCCACTTTGAGGCAGGTTACCCACGTGTTACTCACCCGTCCGCCGCTAATCCACTTCCCGAAGGAAGCTTCATCGCTCGACTTGCATGTGTTAAGCACGCCGCCAGCGTTCGTCCTGAGCCAGGATCAAACTCTCAATTTTAAAGTTTAATCTCTTCTCAAATTCATTGACAAGGTTTATTACCTTATCTTACTGGCTGTTACAAGAATGTTTCTTGTTAATTCTCTGTTTAATTTTCAAAGACCACATCGCCTCAGCGACTTTTATATCTTATCAAATTTGTTGTTCTTTGTCAAGAACTTTTTTCAAATTTGTTTTTGAAAGTTTTTGTTGCTTTCAAGCCCTTGTCTTAAGGACGAATTTTATTATATCATTTATATTTCAATGAAAAATATCTTTATATTAATTTATATGCATTTAAATTATTGTTACTCTCATTTTATTGATATTCCTGCTATTTTCTTATATAGATACCCTAGGTTATGTTGTTTATATGCATAGATTTAATCACCATAATAATCACTAAAAACCATTATGAAAAATGTTTTAACTATTAAGTTCTTTTAATTTGTAGTACAAATAGAATTATTTAGAATAACAAATTTTTAATATCTATTTACAATTACTTATAATTGAAAGAATTACTCCTTTGAAAAAATTTTTAACTTAAAATCTCCAAAAACTATTCCACCATTAACTAAAGAACCTTAGAAAACATAAAAATATTAATTATATAAGTAACTTAAAAAATAAATCCCTAATTTATTAATACCTTAGGGATTTATTTCTACTGTTTATTTATTAAGTTCAATCTTAAATCTTAAATCCTCTCTAAATTCTACATTGTCAAAATCATTTGTAAATATGGTGTATTGTTTATTAGGATTTAATCCTTCAAACACCTTTGTAAATTCATTAGGATTCTCTTCATCTTTTCTTCTAATGTAATCTTTAATTTCAACACATTCTCCTTGATCGTCTTTTATAAGAAGATCTTCTGCTTGGAAGTAAGGTGCCTTTCCTTTGGCTATATATTTAACTATAGTTTTATTGTTTTCTGTTTTTATATCATTTATTATAAGTTTTCCCATTTTACCTTGAGAAAGTTCTATTGGATATACTCCATCTATAACTTTACTTATTTCTTTAGGTTTCTTTGTTTCTATAGTAATTGGTGTTTCTTTGCCATTCTTATCTCTTCTTACCCCTCCTCCTTCTGAAGGAATAATTTTGCAAGGAATAATGGTCAAATATTTTGGAATGCTTTTAGTCTTTACATATTGCATTTCAGAAGAAAATATATTTTTATTAAAGTCAAATTTTCCACCCCCAAGCCCCTTTGGTATAAGTTCTACCCCGTTATCATCATAAGCAACCCAGTATCTATAATCGAACATACCACCATTAGATCCTGCTTTTATATCTTTATTCTTACCATTTCCAGTTATAAAAATAGAAGTATCTATAGGTGAAAATACTACTTTATCAATAGTTGCATTACTGTCTGGCAAATCCAATTTTTGATTTGGTTTAAACACAGTACTTTCCCTAAATATTTCTTCTTTTGATGCACTAAAAGCAAAGTCCCACTTCCCTTTTATATCAGATACTTCTGTAATATTTACATCAACATTAAATTTTTTATCTTTGGGTATACTGGTGTGAATCTCCTCACTGCCTATATAAGTATAGTCATCTATATACTGTCCTACAGAAATTCCTCCTGAGGAAAAGGTTTTACCATTTATCTTTAAAAATCCTCCCAGCCCAAATACTTCTAAATCTTTTATTTTTTTATCACCTTTTAAGGTATAACCTATAATTAATTTTGAATCATCTGCAATTACTTCATTTATTGTAATTGTTATTCCATTGTTTGAAACTGATTTATTTATTATTTCAGAGTATTTTGCATAATCACCTTTATTGTCATATTTATCATTTAGTGTTTGTATTATAGAATTCAAAACTGGAATATTTTTGGCAAAGGTTGGTGATGTAGTAACAACACCTATTGAAAATACTAATGTTATAGCCGCAGCAATAGAGATATATTTTAATTTATTAGATCTGTTTTCTCCCTTTATTTTATTATTTAAATTTTTCTTTATTCTATCCCTTTGGATGATATCTACTTCTTCTTCCATATTATTCAACTCAATTTCTTCAAATTTTATTTCATTAAATAACTTATATAGCTCTTTTTCTTGTAAATTAATCTTTTTATTATTCTTCATAATATTTCTCCTTTCAAAAGTATAAGTTTTTCCTTTAAAAGTTTACGTCCCCTTGAAAGTCTTTTATCTATTAAATTTCTATTTACTCCAAAAGCGTTAGCTATATTTTCTACTTTCTCATCTAGAAAGTACCTTCTTATAAATATTTCCCTATCTTCTTTTTTCATATAATTTATTGCTTCAAAAATTTCTTCTTTATTTTCATTTAGTATAAAATCGTTTTCTATGCTAGTATCATCACATAATATATGATCATCTATAGATTCAATATTATTTTGTTTGAAAAGTTTTCTTTTGTAATCTATAGCTTTATATTTAGATATAGCAGCAATCCAATATTTAAAGTTCCCTTTTTGCTCATCAAAACTATCAATATTACTCCATACAGACCAAAATACATCATTCGCGCATTCTTCTACATACTGAGAATGAAAATTTGAATTTAATACAGTACGTATAATTTTAAAAACCAGATTACTATATTCGTCTACAATAAAATCTATTGCTTTGGAATTCCTATACTTTAACTGCCTTATAAAATTATCTTCATCTATTTTCACATTTTTCCCTCCCCAAGAAGCTTCTCACTATTTAATACGAAGAATTTATTAATTTTCTGACGTGAAATTTCATATATTTTTAAAATTACAATATAAAATAACCCCAAATATTTTTAAATATACTATTATAAAAATAGCTGTTTTTATAACCTCTGTTAATTTTAAAAGAAGCTCTAGATAAAACTTAAATCTAGAACTTCTTTTATTCATAAAACTATATTTTATATAATAATTATATATATTCGTAATTCCCCCATATTAAGCCTAAGGATTTCACATTCATTACACCTATACTATTTCATAATAATTTCAATATATAATCTATATAAGAATATATTATTCAAAATAAAAAGCACTTTACAAAATTGTAAAGTGCTTTGGTGATCCACCGGGGAATCGAACCCCGGACAACATGATTAAAAGTCATGTGCTCTACCAACTGAGCTAGTGAATCATATTCATCTGGCAACGACTTACTCTCCCACAGGGCTTCCCCTGCAGTACCATCAGCGCTTTGAAGCTTAACCTTCGTGTTCGGCATGGGAACGGGTGTTACCTTCAAGCCATAATCACCAGATGCTAATTTACAGAAATCTACGATTTCGTTTTAAATTAGTGCTCATTAATATAATGAGTTTCCTATGAAAGAATGTTCTTTCAAAATTGCACAGTGAATTTTATTTTGGTCAAGCCCTCGACTTATTAGTATCAGTCAACTTAACATGTTGCCATGCTTACATCTCTGACCTATCAACCTGGTGTTCTTCCAGGAGTCTTACTAGCTTACGCTATGGGAAATCTCATCTTGAGGTTGGCTTCACGCTTAGATGCTTTCAGCGTTTATCCAGTCCCAACATAGCTACCCAGCTGTGCCACTGGCGTGACAACTGGTGCACCAGAGGTTGGTCCATCCCGGTCCTCTCGTACTAAGGACAGCTCCTCTCAAATTTCCTACGCCCGCGACGGATAGGGACCGAACTGTCTCACGACGTTCTGAACCCAGCTCGCGTGCCGCTTTAATGGGCGAACAGCCCAACCCTTGGGACCTACTTCAGCCCCAGGATGCGACGAGCCGACATCGAGGTGCCAAACCTCCCCGTCGATGTGGACTCTTGGGGGAGATCAGCCTGTTATCCCCGAGGTAGCTTTTATCCGTTGAGCGATGGCCCTCCCACGAGGTACCACCGGATCACTAAGCCCGACTTTCGTCCCTGCTCCACCTGTATGTGTCGCAGTCAAGCTCCCTTCTGCCTTTGCACTCTTCGCGCGATTTCCGACCGCGCTGAGGGAACTTTTGGGCGCCTCCGTTACTTTTTAGGAGGCGACCGCCCCAGTCAAACTGCCCACCTAACAATGTCCCGTGACCAGATTCATGGCCGCCGGTTAGAACCCCAGTACTGTCAGGGTGGTATCCCAAGGATGACTCCACTCAGGCTGACGCCCAAGCTTCCAAGTCTCCCACCTATCCTGTACAGACAATACCGAGATTCAATGCTAAGCTACAGTAAAGCTCTACGGGGTCTTTCCGTCCAATCGCGGGTAGCAAGCATCTTCACTTGCACTACAATTTCGCCGGATTTGCTGTTGAGACAGTGCCCAAATCATTACGCCATTCGTGCGGGTCGGAACTTACCCGACAAGGAATTTCGCTACCTTAGGACCGTTATAGTTACGGCCGCCGTTTACTGGGGCTTAAGTTCACACCTTCGCTTACGCTAAGTGTTCCCCTTAACCTTCCAGCACCGGGCAGGCGTCAGCCCCTATACATCAGCTTTCGCTTTAGCAGAGACCTGTGTTTTTGCTAAACAGTTGCTTGGGCCTATTCTCTGCGGCCTACTTTCGTAGGCACCCCTTCTCCCGAAGTTACGGGGTCAATTTGCCGAGTTCCTTAACAGCAATTCTTCCGATGGCCTTAGGATTCTCTCCTCACCTACCTGTGTCGGTTTGCGGTACGGGCACCTATTCACTCGATAGAGGCTTTTCTTGGCAGTGTGGAATCAGATACTTCGCCATAAATGGCTCCCCATCACACCTTAGCTTAGCTCGACGGATTTACCTATCAAGCATGCCTAAATGCTTAGACGCACATCCAATAGTGCGCACATCTTATCCTACTGCGTCACCCCATTTCTCAAACGTAAATAGGCGGTATCGGAATATCAACCGATTGTCCATCACCTACGCCTTTCGGCCTCGGCTTAGGTCCCGACTAACCCTGGGCGGACGAACCTTCCCCAGGAAACCTTAGGTTTTCGGCCAATAAGATTCTCACTTATTTCTCGCTACTTATGCCAGCATTCTCACTTCTGTACAGTCCACCGCTCCTTACGGTACGACTTCAACCCATACAGAAAGCTCCTCTACCGCGTACACATAGTGTACACCCATAGCTTCGGTGGTAAGTTTGAGCCCCGGACATCTTCGGCGCAGGATCTCTTGACTAGTGAGCTATTACGCACTCTTTAAATGAGTGGCTGCTTCTAAGCCAACATCCTAGTTGTCTTAGAAATCCCACATCCTTTTCCACTTAACTTACACTTTGGGACCTTAGCTGATGGTCTGGGCTGTTTCCCTTTTGACTACGGATCTTATCATTCGCAGTCTGACTGCCGTGATACAAGTATATGGCATTCGGAGTTTGATAGGGTTCGGTAACTACTATAGCCCCTAGCCCATTCAGTGCTCTACCTCCATTACTCAATTACACGACGCTAGCCCTAAAGCTATTTCGAGGAGAACCAGCTATCTCCGAGTTCGATTGGAATTTCTCCGCTATCCACAGCTCATCCCATGGTTTTTCAACACCAACGTGGTTCGGTCCTCCACGAGATTTTACTCTCGCTTCAACCTGGCCATGGATAGGTCACCCGGTTTCGGGTCTACACCATGCAACTTTTCGCCCTTTTCAGACTCGGTTTCCCTTCGGCTCCATACCTTAAGTACTTAACCTTGCTACATAGCGTAACTCGCTGGCTCGTTCTACAAAAAGCACATCGTCACACTTTAACGTGCTCCGATCGGTTGTAGGCACACGGTTTCAGGTTCTATTTCACTCCCCTTCCGGGGTTCTTTTCACCTTTCCCTCACGGTACTGCTTCACTATCGGTCACTAGGTAGTATTTAGCCTTGGGAGGTGGTCCTCCCTGCTTCCCACAAGGTTTCACGTGTCTCGTGGTACTCTGGATTAGATCTCGAAGTTTTCTCTTTTTACCTACAGGACTATTACCTTCTATGGTAGGGCGTTCCAGCCCTTTTCGATTAAGATACCTCTTCTTTTATGATCTATCCACAACCCCAGAAACAAGTTTCTGGTTTGGGCTCTTTCCCGTTCGCTCGCCGCTACTTAGGAAATCGATTTTTCTTTCTCTTCCTCCGGGTACTTAGATGTTTCAGTTCCCCGGGTTTACCCTCATACACCTATGTATTCAGTGCATGATACATGGGGTTACCCATGTGAGTTTCCTCATTCGGAAATCCCTGGATCTCAGCCTATTTGCGGCTACCCAAGGCTTATCGCAGCTTATCGCGTCCTTCTTCGGCTCCTAGTGCCAAGGCATTCACCATGCGCCCTTTGTAGCTTGACCTAATAAGAATTCTTTAAATCTTAGATTTATTAGAATTCTATACTCCTCAGCTTTGCTGAGTGAGTTTCATTTTAATTACAAAGGATTTTATACCTTTAGCTTTACTTATTCACTGTGCAATTTTCAAAGAACATAAGTAGATGTTCCAAATCTATGATTTGGTACAGTCACTTAGTTAAACATGCTGATGTTTAACTTCATTTTGAGAGAATGGTCTCTCAAAATTAAACAGAGAATTCAGCCTTTAGAAAGAATTTTCTTCTTTCTATTCTCCTTAGAAAGGAGGTGATCCAGCCGCAGGTTCTCCTACGGCTACCTTGTTACGACTTCACCCCAATCACTAATCCCACCTTCGGCCGCTGGCTCCTTACGGTTACCTCACGGACTTCGGGTGTTACCAGCTCTCATGGTGTGACGGGCGGTGTGTACAAGGCCCGGGAACGTATTCACCGCGACATTCTGATTCGCGATTACTAGCAACTCCAGCTTCATGTAGGCGAGTTGCAGCCTACAATCCGAACTGAGATAGGTTTTATAAGTTTTGCTCCACCTCACGGTCTTGCGTCTTATTGTACCTACCATTGTAGCACGTGTGTAGCCCTGGACATAAGGGGCATGATGATTTGACGTCATCCCCACCTTCCTCCTGGTTACCCAGGCAGTCTCATTAGAGTGCTCAACTTAATGGTAGCAACTAATAACAAGGGTTGCGCTCGTTGCAGGACTTAACCTAACATCTCACGACACGAGCTGACGACAACCATGCACCACCTGTCTCCTTGCCCCGAAGGGCTTCACCTATCTCTAGGCTATGCAAGGGATGTCAAGTCCAGGTAAGGTTCTTCGCGTTGCTTCGAATTAAACCACATGCTCCGCTGCTTGTGCGGGCCCCCGTCAATTCCTTTGAGTTTTAATCTTGCGACCGTACTCCCCAGGCGGGATACTTATTGTGTTAACTGCGGCACAGGGGGAGTTGATACCCCCTACACCTAGTATCCATCGTTTACGGCGTGGACTACCAGGGTATCTAATCCTGTTTGCTACCCACGCTTTCGTGCCTCAGCGTCAGTTACAGTCCAGAAAGCCGCCTTCGCCACTGGTGTTCTTCCTAATCTCTACGCATTTCACCGCTACACTAGGAATTCCGCTTTCCTCTCCTGCACTCTAGATATCCAGTTTGGAATGCAGCCCCCAGGTTAAGCCCGGGGATTTCACATCCCACTTAAACATCCGCCTACGCACCCTTTACGCCCAGTAAATCCGGACAACGCTCGCCACCTACGTATTACCGCGGCTGCTGGCACGTAGTTAGCCGTGGCTTCCTCCTCTGGTACCGTCATTATCGTCCCAGAAAACAGGGCTTTACAATCCGAAGACCTTCATCACCCACGCGGCGTTGCTGCGTCAGGGTTTCCCCCATTGCGCAATATTCCCCACTGCTGCCTCCCGTAGGAGTCTGGACCGTGTCTCAGTTCCAATGTGGCCGATCACCCTCTCAGGTCGGCTACGCATCGTTGCCTTGGTAAGCCGTTACCTTACCAACTAGCTAATGCGCCGCGGGTCCATCTCAAAGCAATAAATCTTTGATAAAAAAATCATGCGATTCTCTTATGTTATGCGGTATTAATCTTCCTTTCGGAAGGCTATCCCCCACTTTGAGGCAGGTTACCCACGTGTTACTCACCCGTCCGCCGCTAATCCACTTCCCGAAGGAAGCTTCATCGCTCGACTTGCATGTGTTAAGCACGCCGCCAGCGTTCGTCCTGAGCCAGGATCAAACTCTCAATTTTAAAGTTTAATCTCTTCTCAAATTCATTGACAAGGTTTATTACCTTATCTTACTGGCTGTTACAAGAATGTTTCTTGTTAATTCTCTGTTTAATTTTCAAAGACCACATCGCCTCAGCGACTTTTATATCTTATCAAATTTGTTGTTCTTTGTCAAGAACTTTTTTTCAAATTTGTTTTTTTATTTGTTGCTGTGTTTCAGCGACATGTATCATTATAGCATTTTCAATTACTATAATGATATAATTTTATCTATTTATATAAAATTAATAGCATTTTTCTTTTATTTTTTACATATTACTCCGTTTTTTTTATATAGATACACTTGGTAATGTTGCTGTAATTATAAGAATTATTTTCTATATGTTACTTATATAATTATATTTATATATTACTTTTTAAAATATAAGCACTACATTATTATTGGTTAAGCTAGATAATACTCTACATTTTTATATAATATCTATAATCTAAATTATAGTAACTAATATATATTATAAATATTTTCATATTCTTTATTATTTATACAGTAATTGCTTTTATATTTACCTAATAAAATTATTGAATAATTAGTGTATGATAATATTCCTTTATATGAGATTAATTTTAATATATAATTTATATCATCATATTTCTTTTAAAAGATAATAAAGTCCCTTATATAAACATTAAATTATATATTATATGTAACTAATCATATTTATAAAATGTAATTTTAAAAAATATATATCTTTTTACAGTTTTTAATGGAGTTTATTATTAGGATGATAAACATTTTTAATAACCATTAGATATCAATATATTTTATATTTTCTAAAATTACATATTTTATATAGGATTATATCTATATAATAATTACTTTTATAAAAATACGCATAAAAAAATTAGTGGTGTTAAAATTAATAAAAGAATACTCTATTTTAACTACATTAATAGTTATGCTAATAGAGTAAATTTAAAAGGAAATGAAGTTTATATAAATATAATATATAGGGAGGAGTTTTTTAAATTGGATATACAAGAATCTTTGAAAAATAAAATTAAAAATATTTCAGATGAATATGTAGATGATAAAACAGGTGGGTACATAACAGGTGATGGACCTATACCATGTGATATTCTATTTATAGGAGAAGCCCCAGGTAAAAATGAAGTAGAAGAAGGTAAACCTTTTGTAGGTATGGCTGGTAAAAACTTTGAAAAATATTTAAATTCTATAGGTCTTAAAAGAGAATCTATTAGAATTACTAATACTTGTTTTTTTAGACCTATAAAAATTAAAGAAGGTAAAAATGGAAGAATATCTATAAGTAATAGACCACCTAAGGTTTCAGAAATATCTTTATTTAGTTCCATCCTTGATGAAGAAATTAATTTAGTAAACCCTAAATTAATAATTACATTAGGGAATGTTCCCTTGAAAAGGCTAACAAGTTTTAAGTCTATTGGTGATTGTCATGGTAATGTTTATTTCATTGAAAACTTAAATAGATATGTGTTTCCAATGTATCATCCATCATCTTTAACTTATAATAGAAGTGAAGAATTTCATAAGATATATGAAAATGATTGGCTTAAATTAAAAGAAACTCTAGACAAAATTTAAATCTAAGGCTTTTGTATTCATAAAAATCTATATTATTTTCATAATATAGATTTTTATTTTATTATTTCATATAACAATTATATATTGTAATACACCCATATTAAGCTTCAGAATTTCATAGTCATTATATCTATACTATTTCATAATAATTTCAATATATAATCTATATAAGAATATATTATTCAAAATAAAAAGCACTTTACAAAATTGTAAAGTGCTTTGGTGATCCACCGGGGAATCGAACCCCGGACAACATGATTAAAAGTCATGTGCTCTACCAACTGAGCTAGTGAATCATATTCATCTGGCAACGACTTACTCTTCCACAGGGCTTCCCCTGCAGTACCATCAGCGCTTTGAAGCTTAACCTTCGTGTTCGGCATGGGAACGGGTGTTACCTTCAAGCCATAATCACCAGATGCTAATTTACAGAAATCTACGATTTCGTTTTAAATTAGTACTCATTAGTATAATGAGTTTCCTATGAAAGAATGTTCTTTCAAAATTACACAGTGAATTTTATTTTGGTCAAGCCCTCGACTTATTAGTATCAGTCAACTTAACATGTTGCCATGCTTACATCCCTGACCTATCAACCTGGTGTTCTTCCAGGAGTCTTACTAGCTTACGCTATGGGAAATCTCATCTTGAGGTTGGCTTCACGCTTAGATGCTTTCAGCGTTTATCCAGTCCCAACATAGCTACCCAGCTGTGCCACTGGCGTGACAACTGGTGCACCAGAGGTTGGTCCATCCCGGTCCTCTCGTACTAAGGACAGCTCCTCTCAAATTTCCTACGCCCGCGACGGATAGGGACCGAACTGTCTCACGACGTTCTGAACCCAGCTCGCGTGCCGCTTTAATGGGCGAACAGCCCAACCCTTGGGACCTACTTCAGCCCCAGGATGCGACGAGCCGACATCGAGGTGCCAAACCTCCCCGTCGATGTGGACTCTTGGGGGAGATCAGCCTGTTATCCCCGAGGTAGCTTTTATCCGTTGAGCGATGGCCCTCCCACGAGGTACCACCGGATCACTAAGCCCGACTTTCGTCCCTGCTCCACCTGTATGTGTCGCAGTCAAGCTCCCTTCTGCCTTTGCACTCTTCGCGCGATTTCCGACCGCGCTGAGGGAACTTTTGGGCGCCTCCGTTACTTTTTAGGAGGCGACCGCCCCAGTCAAACTGCCCACCTAACAATGTCCCGTGACCAGATTCATGGCCGCCGGTTAGAACCCCAGTACTGTCAGGGTGGTATCCCAAGGATGACTCCACTCAGGCTGACGCCCAAGCTTCCAAGTCTCCCACCTATCCTGTACAGACAATACCGAGATTCAATGCTAAGCTACAGTAAAGCTCTACGGGGTCTTTCCGTCCAATCGCGGGTAGCAAGCATCTTCACTTGCACTACAATTTCGCCGGATTTGCTGTTGAGACAGTGCCCAAATCATTACGCCATTCGTGCGGGTCGGAACTTACCCGACAAGGAATTTCGCTACCTTAGGACCGTTATAGTTACGGCCGCCGTTTACTGGGGCTTAAGTTCACACCTTCGCTTACGCTAAGTGTTCCCCTTAACCTTCCAGCACCGGGCAGGCGTCAGCCCCTATACATCAGCTTTCGCTTTAGCAGAGACCTGTGTTTTTGCTAAACAGTTGCTTGGGCCTATTCTCTGCGGCCTACCAATTGGTAGGCACCCCTTCTCCCGAAGTTACGGGGTCAATTTGCCGAGTTCCTTAACAGCAATTCTTCCGATGGCCTTAGGATTCTCTCCTCACCTACCTGTGTCGGTTTGCGGTACGGGCACCTATTCACTCGATAGAGGCTTTTCTTGGCAGTGTGGAATCAGATACTTCGCCATAAATGGCTCCCCATCACACCTTAGCTTAGCTCGACGGATTTACCTATCAAGCATGCCTAAATGCTTAGACGCACATCCAATAGTGCGCACATCTTATCCTACTGCGTCACCCCATTTCTCAAACGTAAATAGGCGGTATCGGAATATCAACCGATTGTCCATCACCTACGCCTTTCGGCCTCGGCTTAGGTCCCGACTAACCCTGGGCGGACGAACCTTCCCCAGGAAACCTTAGGTTTTCGGCCAATAAGATTCTCACTTATTTCTCGCTACTTATGCCAGCATTCTCACTTCTGTACAGTCCACCGCTCCTTACGGTACGACTTCAACCCATACAGAAAGCTCCTCTACCGCGTACACATAGTGTACACCCATAGCTTCGGTGGTAAGTTTGAGCCCCGGACATCTTCGGCGCAGGATCTCTTGACTAGTGAGCTATTACGCACTCTTTAAATGAGTGGCTGCTTCTAAGCCAACATCCTAGTTGTCTTAGAAATCCCACATCCTTTTCCACTTAACTTACACTTTGGGACCTTAGCTGATGGTCTGGGCTGTTTCCCTTTTGACTACGGATCTTATCATTCGCAGTCTGACTGCCGTGATACAAGTATATGGCATTCGGAGTTTGATAGGGTTCGGTAACTACTATAGCCCCTAGCCCATTCAGTGCTCTACCTCCATTACTCAATTACACGACGCTAGCCCTAAAGCTATTTCGAGGAGAACCAGCTATCTCCGAGTTCGATTGGAATTTCTCCGCTATCCACAGCTCATCCCATGGTTTTTCAACACCAACGTGGTTCGGTCCTCCACGAGATTTTACTCTCGCTTCAACCTGGCCATGGATAGGTCACCCGGTTTCGGGTCTACACCATGCAACTTTTCGCCCTTTTCAGACTCGGTTTCCCTTCGGCTCCATACCTTAAGTACTTAACCTTGCTACATAGCGTAACTCGCTGGCTCGTTCTACAAAAAGCACATCGTCACACTTTAACGTGCTCCGATCGGTTGTAGGCACACGGTTTCAGGTTCTATTTCACTCCCCTTCCGGGGTTCTTTTCACCTTTCCCTCACGGTACTGCTTCACTATCGGTCACTAGGTAGTATTTAGCCTTGGGAGGTGGTCCTCCCTGCTTCCCACAAGGTTTCACGTGTCTCGTGGTACTCTGGATTAGATCTCGAAGTTTTCTCTTTTTACCTACAGGACTATTACCTTCTATGGTAGGGCGTTCCAGCCCTTTTCGATTAAGATACCTCTTCTTTTATGATCTATCCACAACCCCAGAAACAAGTTTCTGGTTTGGGCTCTTTCCCGTTCGCTCGCCGCTACTTAGGAAATCGATTTTTCTTTCTCTTCCTCCGGGTACTTAGATGTTTCAGTTCCCCGGGTTTACCCTCATACACCTATGTATTCAGTGCATGATACATGGGGTTACCCATGTGAGTTTCCTCATTCGGAAATCCCTGGATCTCAGCCTATTTGCGGCTACCCAAGGCTTATCGCAGCTTATCGCGTCCTTCTTCGGCTCCTAGTGCCAAGGCATTCACCATGCGCCCTTTGTAGCTTGACCTAATAAGAATTCTTTAAATCTTAGATTTATTAGAATTCTATACTCCTCAGCTTTGCTGAGTGAGTTTCATTTTAATTACAAAGGATTTTATACCTTTAGCTTTACTTATTCACTGTGCAATTTTCAAAGAACATAAGTAGATGTTCCAAATCTATGATTTGGTACAGTCACTTAGTTAAACATGCTGATGTTTAACTTCATTTTGAGAGAATGGTCTCTCAAAATTAAACAGAGAATTCAGCCTTTAGAAAGAATTTTCTTCTTTCTATTCTCCTTAGAAAGGAGGTGATCCAGCCGCAGGTTCTCCTACGGCTACCTTGTTACGACTTCACCCCAATCACTAATCCCACCTTCGGCCGCTGGCTCCTTACGGTTACCTCACGGACTTCGGGTGTTACCAGCTCTCATGGTGTGACGGGCGGTGTGTACAAGGCCCGGGAACGTATTCACCGCGACATTCTGATTCGCGATTACTAGCAACTCCAGCTTCATGTAGGCGAGTTGCAGCCTACAATCCGAACTGAGATAGGTTTTATAAGTTTTGCTCCACCTCACGGTCTTGCGTCTTATTGTACCTACCATTGTAGCACGTGTGTAGCCCTGGACATAAGGGGCATGATGATTTGACGTCATCCCCACCTTCCTCCTGGTTACCCAGGCAGTCTCATTAGAGTGCTCAACTTAATGGTAGCAACTAATAACAAGGGTTGCGCTCGTTGCAGGACTTAACCTAACATCTCACGACACGAGCTGACGACAACCATGCACCACCTGTCTCCTTGCCCCGAAGGGCTTCACCTATCTCTAGGCTATGCAAGGGATGTCAAGTCCAGGTAAGGTTCTTCGCGTTGCTTCGAATTAAACCACATGCTCCGCTGCTTGTGCGGGCCCCCGTCAATTCCTTTGAGTTTTAATCTTGCGACCGTACTCCCCAGGCGGGATACTTATTGTGTTAACTGCGGCACAGGGGGAGTTGATACCCCCTACACCTAGTATCCATCGTTTACGGCGTGGACTACCAGGGTATCTAATCCTGTTTGCTACCCACGCTTTCGTGCCTCAGCGTCAGTTACAGTCCAGAAAGCCGCCTTCGCCACTGGTGTTCTTCCTAATCTCTACGCATTTCACCGCTACACTAGGAATTCCGCTTTCCTCTCCTGCACTCTAGATATCCAGTTTGGAATGCAGCCCCCAGGTTAAGCCCGGGGATTTCACATCCCACTTAAACATCCGCCTACGCACCCTTTACGCCCAGTAAATCCGGACAACGCTCGCCACCTACGTATTACCGCGGCTGCTGGCACGTAGTTAGCCGTGGCTTCCTCCTCTGGTACCGTCATTATCGTCCCAGAAAACAGGGCTTTACAATCCGAAGACCTTCATCACCCACGCGGCGTTGCTGCGTCAGGGTTTCCCCCATTGCGCAATATTCCCCACTGCTGCCTCCCGTAGGAGTCTGGACCGTGTCTCAGTTCCAATGTGGCCGATCACCCTCTCAGGTCGGCTACGCATCGTTGCCTTGGTAAGCCGTTACCTTACCAACTAGCTAATGCGCCGCGGGTCCATCTCAAAGCAATAAATCTTTGATAAAAAAATCATGCGATTCTCTTATGTTATGCGGTATTAATCTTCCTTTCGGAAGGCTATCCCCCACTTTGAGGCAGGTTACCCACGTGTTACTCACCCGTCCGCCGCTAATCCACTTCCCGAAGGAAGCTTCATCGCTCGACTTGCATGTGTTAAGCACGCCGCCAGCGTTCGTCCTGAGCCAGGATCAAACTCTCAATTTTAAAGTTTAATCTCTTCTCAAATTCATTGACAAGGTTTATTACCTTATCTTACTGGCTGTTACAAGAATGTTTCTTGTTAATTCTCTGTTTAATTTTCAAAGACCACATCGCCTCAGCGACTTTTATATCTTATCAAATTTGTTGTTCTTTGTCAAGAACTTTTTTCAAATTTGTTTTTGTTGTATTTATCATAACTGAAAAATAACAACTATCTTTGTTTCTTTTAATTTTCAGAACCAAAGAACAGTTGTTATTATATCATATATATTGTGGCTGTTTAATGTTGAACATGCCTTTATATAAATTTAAATCTAACTTTTCTTTTAAATACTCTAATTAACTAAAAATAACTATATATGATACGCCTAGCATAGTTTATTTATATATTATTATTTACTATATAATAAGTAACATGATCTTGCCATTTTCCATCTACATATAAGTATTTTTCATTTGTACCTAGCTTTTTAAATCCGCACCCTTCCAATACTTTTTGAGATCTAATATTATCTATTAAAGTTGAAGCTTCTATTCTATGTATATCAATTTCATTAAATGTATAACCTATCAATAATTTAAGTGCTTCCTTCATATATCCATTTCCTTGGAAATCTCTGTCTATTGAATATCCTACAATGCAATTTTTAAATATGCCCATTATTATATTTGATATCTTTATTTTACCTATAAATTTTTCATCTTTATATATACCAAATTCTAAACTATTTCCATTTAAATATTGTTTATATGAATCCATTAATAAATCCCTTTGCCCTTTTAAAGTATAAAAAGTTTTATCTCGTGTGGGTTCATAGCTTTTTAGATGCCTTTCATTTCTTATATAATAATCTAATAATTCTTGTGCATTTATAGGCGTCAATAGCTTTAAGCTTATATTTTTCCCTTCTATGCTTAATTCTTTATACAAATTAGCTTTCCTAAAAGTATCTATGTCTAATCCAAATAAAAATTCACTAGTTTTTATACCATCTATTAATCTACTATCATTTATAATTCCTTCTAAATAAAATCCATATTCTATAAAAACATTTGTATTCATATTTTCATTTATTATAATATTTATTTTACAAATTTCTTTTTTATAAAATAAATATTGTAAAAAATCTTTTAATATATAATTTAAATAAATATTTGAATTTTCACCATCTCTATAAAGATTTAATCTAAAACAACCATATTTATTTTTTTTAGATAACTCTAATATGAATATTCTACCTATACTTATACCTGTAATATCTTTAATTATATATTCATTTACTGTACCTTTCGCTAATTCTATGCTTACCTTAAATTTATTGTTCATAAATCCTCTCCCCTACACGTCAAAAATTTTAAACTAATTTTTTTATATTTTTGTGTATTAAAAACATGAACATTAAAGAAATAAACAAACTTATAGGAATAAGATAATATGATATATAAATACCTATTAAATCATTTAGATATCCCATTAGAAAATTTATAATCATATTTACAAAAGAAGATAAGGTTACTACTATTCCTGTTACATAAGAACTATTCGTAGAATATACTTTGCTAATAGTTAATACTACTGTAGGATATACTATAGAAAAAAATATTCCAGATAATGATATCAAAATTAGCCCTTTTTGTCCTAATGTTATACCTATAGAATACATTATTAAAGCCACAGTCAGAGATGTACATACAGCCTTTATATAGTTGAATTTTTCTACTAAAAATCCCCCTAATAATCTCCCTAAAGCAAATAAGGCTGAAAATAGAAATATATAGTATGAACTTTGATTTTTATTATATTTATATCCATTCTCCATTAAATTAACAAACCAATTTCCTGTAGCTATTTCACTAAATACATAAAATCCTAATGCAAATATATAAAAATATAATAATTTATCTTTAAAAATTTCTTTGGATTTTAATTTATTATCGTCTTTTAACTTATTAATCACAGGTACATTAATAAAAAATAACAATAGATATACTATGAAAGTTATAATTGATAAATAAAGGTATATTCTTCTCCACGTTATACCTCTATACAAAAGCATACCAGAAATTCTTTGTGATAAAGCTAATCCCATTCCATAATTAAAATGAGCTAAATTCATTATTATAGCCTGAAAACTTATAAAAATTATAGGTATTATCGTATTGCTAGATATAGCTAAGAAAGCTTGGCCTCCGTTTATCAAAAACATTAAAATAACAAGAATTATATAATTAGGCGTAAAATTTAATAGTAAAAAAGATATGCTTATTATTAAAAGTCCTATAGAATAAACTCTCTTCTGGCCTTTCTTTTGGCATAATATTCCACCCAAATATGTAAATACTGTGTAGCCCAATGTACTTATAGTAATCATTAATCCTATTTTAGTATTATTTACATTAAACTCATTTTTGAATATAGGAATAAAAATCCCCCTTGTACTATCACAAACCGCTACTAGTATCATTGTTAAAAAAATGTATAATAATAAAATAAAATTTTTATTCTTTATGGCTTATTCCCCCCTAATAAATTTAATTAATATATACTTTATTTAATTATATCTCTTACTACCTCTCCTGCTATTATAAGACCGGCACAGGATGGAACAAAAGCTATACTAGCTGGCGTTGGCCTACCTTTATCATTTAATGGTCTATTATTATTTTTTATTGGAGTTTCTTCTGAATATAAAACCTTCAGACTTTTTATATTCCTCTTTCTAAGTTCATATCTCATAATCTTAGCTAATGGACATACTTTAGTATCATATATATCTGCTATTTTTAATTTACTAGGGTATAATTTATTTGCTGTACCCATACTACTTATTATATTTATATTATTCTTATCACACCATACTATACTTAATATTTTAGAAGAAGCCGTATCTATAGCATCTACAACATAATCTGTATCTTTATCCACTATTTCACTTATATTATCTTCATTTATAAATACTTGATGAATTTTAACATTACACTTAGGATTTATAGATAATATTCTCTCTTTCATTACCTCAACTTTAGATTTTCCAACAGTATTTAGATTAGCATGAATTTGTCTATTTATATTAGTTATGTCTATTGTATCATTATCAACTATTGCTATATTCCCTACTCCAGATCTAACTAATGCTTCTATTACAAAACTTCCTACTCCTCCAACACCTAA
Organism: Clostridium sporogenes; assembly: GCF_001889325.1. Classification (NCBI taxonomy): domain Bacteria; kingdom Bacillati; phylum Bacillota; class Clostridia; order Eubacteriales; family Clostridiaceae; genus Clostridium; species Clostridium sporogenes. Next base: position 2,300,612 of record NZ_CP013243.1, read on the forward strand.
AACCACAACTTTACTTTTATTTAATTTTTCTATAGCCTCTTTTCCTATTAAAAATTCAGTTCTTTCTAACCAGTTCTCCATTTTAATCCTCCTTGTTTTTATTTAATTACTACTATTTTATAATAAAATCAATTATTTAATCCACAAAAATTATAAAAACCCCTATTCTTATATATAACCGCTCAAATTAAGAATAGAGGTTTAAATCATAAACAGTTTATAAAGCTATATAAATTTTTTTATAACAAAACTATTTCCTAGCCTTTTTTAACCGTTAGATTGTTATAAAATTATAATTTTCATAACAATATATAATCATTTAACCCTTATTCCGAAACTTGAATTATATATTATTAAAAAAATAAAACTTTAAAAACTGTTATTATCAATTTTTAAAAATACAGTATATTTAAAATATTACCATATTTTTGTTATTTTATCAATGTATTGTATTTTTTACCATTTGCTATATACTTAATGTAGATTCTGTTTCTGAACAATACTTAGTAATTATACACTTTTCTATATTTCTAACACATTTTTTACAAATACAGTTTTCTAAATTACCATCACAGTTACTTTTTAATATATCTATACATTTGCCACAATTATCACTATTTATATTCATATTATAATACCTTTCCTTCTATTTTATGTCCAATAATTTTATTATATTTTTTTCTATTTGATCTATTCTTTTTTCTTTATAGAATATTGCATTACTTGGACATATATATATGCATCTTAAGCACAATATACAATTACTATGAAAAACTACTCCTCCATTCTCAAATACTATATTTCCTTTTGGACAATTTCTAACACACATACCACATTTAATACAATGTTCTGTAGATTTAAGATTGTTTGATAATTTAGGAAGGAATTTATTAAATCCTTTAGATGCTATTTTCCCCAAAAATAATCTAGTTTTACTTATATTTTCTAAATATCTTTCTCCCCTTGAAAATTTATCTACAACTAGATCTACTTTTTTTTCTGCATTTCTTAATATATTTTCTATTTCAGCTTTATCTGGCTTTTTACCTAAAGAAAAATAATAATTATTTATCATCTTTATATTAATCTTTATAACTACATCATAACCCTTATCACATAAAATTTTATGCATACTCTCTGTTTCACAAGCAGTATTGCCACCTTGAGTTGAATATAGTATGCATTTAATTTTTTCTTTTGCTTTAGGAATATTATTAACAAAATCCTGTATTAGTTTTGGCCCCATCTCAGCATAGATAGGTGTTCCTATTATTATAAAATCATAATTATGAATTTTATTTAATACATCCTCATCAACATTTTCTATATTAACTTTATGTATAGTATTATCTAATTTGCATAATTTACTTTCTATTTTATCTGCTACCCATTTGGTATTACCTGTTCCACTAAAGTAAAATAGTATCCCATTCATATTAGCCCTCCCATCCTAATACCTTTCTAAATATATATACTTACACTATTTTATAATAACATTATACATATTAAATATATTTACAAAAGTATTAAAAATTTCTTAAAAGGAGCTTAAGTTTAAACTTAAGCTCCTTTAGGATTATTCATTTTCCATTCTATCATGTTCCTTTTTAAAATTAAATCTATATTTATCCATAACTTCACTAAATATGTCTGATGCTGGGGGTGGTGTATATGTTATAGCATTTGCACCTGCTTCTATGGTTTCTTTTATGCTAGCTTCACTTGGCCCTCCCGTAGCTATTATAGGGAAGTCAGGATATCGTTTTCTTATTTCTCTAACTATGTACGCTGTTTTTTTAGCTCCTGATATATTAAGTATAGTGGCTCCTGAATTAATTCTCGCTTCTATGTCTTCATACTCTGATACTACTGTTACTACAATAGGAATATCTATAGTATCTTTTATTTGCTGTATTACATCATTAGGAGTTGGATTATTTACAACAACACCCATAGCACCTTTAAATTCAGCATCTAAGGCTAAATTAACAACTCTTTTTCCAGTAGTTAATCCTCCTCCTACGCCACAAAAAACAGGAATATCCGCAGCTAAAATTAAAGATTGAGTTATTATGGGTTGAGGAGTAAAAGGATATACTGCTATTACAGCATCTGCGTTAGTATTTTTAATAACAGCAACATCTGTACTATATACAAAGGATTTTATTCTTTTTCCAAAAACTCTAATACCACTAGCTTCTCTAATAATTGAAGGAACTTCTATCATATGACTTCTTAATACACCTTTTATTTCTGGTACACGTTTAGGTGTTTTTTCAATTCTGTTACTCATTTACTCATTTTTTCCTCCTTAAAAAGCTTTAATTTTTTAATAAATAGATTCTATATGTATTTATTAAAACCCTTCTTATTTTTATCCTCTTCTTAAAGTTTTAAATTTATTCACAAATAATTTTTCATTATTTTTCTTATTATTTTTTTCCCTATTTCATCTTCTTCCATGTGATCTATAGCTTCTTTTATAGGTATCCAATTAATCCATTCTACTTCTTCTGATTTGTTTAAAATTCCGTCTTTATATGTTGCCATAAATGTAATCATAACTATATCTTTACTCTCTAGATAATCACTCCCTAGATATTTCAAATCTTTTATATTAATACCAGCTTCTTCTTTAACTTCCCTGTGAACGGCTTCTTCAACGGTCTCTCCACTAGATACATATCCTGATAAAAGAACTTTAGAATTTTTAAATATGTAACTTTGCTTTAATAACAAAACCTGCTCTTCTTTAATTACACCTACTACAATACATGGTTTAGGAGTATCAAAATACATTATGTTATGCTTTTTACAGTATGGGACTCCCCCCTCATCCCAACTATATTTTTCAATTAATTTTTCCCCACATAGTGGACAATATTTAAATTTCATATATTCAGCTTAATAAAAAGCTTTCCCTCCACTTCTCGTAATCTCAAATTTTGTCTAGATTTCTATTGGCACAGGATTATTTAAAGAAATACTATTCTCTTCAACTAAACAATCATAGGCTAAAATATCTACACCCTTTTCTTTTGCTAACCTTAAAGCTTTTCCAAAATTCTCATCCATTTTATGATTCGGTGTAAATTTTTTCACACCATTTAATTGTATTAAAAATAGTACTCCTGCCCCCATTCCTTTATTTTTCACATCTATAAGTTCTAATATATGTTTTGTTCCTCTTTCTGTAGGGGCATCTGGAAACATAGTTAAACCATCATTTTCAAGAGTTACCCCTTTTACTTCTAAATAGTATATTTGTCCATTTTCTTTTTCTAATTTAAAATCAAATCTACTTTTCCCAAAGGTTTTTTCCCTTTTAATGTTAGTGTATTCTTTAAGAATTTCTATTTTAAAGTTCATTAATGCTTCATGAACCACCTTATTAGGTATTTGGGAATCTATACTTATAAGCATATCTCCTTTATATCCAGCTATTAAATCATATCGAGTTTTTCTATTTTCATTATTTTCTTCCCTCAATATAACCGTAGAGCCTGGTGTTAATATCTCTCTACATCTTCCGGTATTGGGTACATGAACCATTTCTATTTCCTTATTTATTTTTACATAAGCTTGAAATCTATTTGGCCTTTTTATAAATTCAGCTTTTAATATATTTTTAGTTATTTTCAAATTTATTTTATCGAAAAAAATTTCGATAATCCTCCTCTCATAGGTAATATATAAATTCAAATATAATTATACACATATCCACAGATTTTATCCACATATCAACCTGCGTATTGTTGAAAACTTTTATTTTTTCAAAGTTATCCACATGTTTATAAAAATAATTTAAATATTATAAGAAATATAACCCCTGGTATTCCAAAGAACCCTGCTATTAATGCTGTCCATATATTTATACCTATGTAAAAATTGAAGGCTCCTCCAATCACATTTAAAATAAATAACAATACTGTTCCTAAAATAGCGTTTCCTATTAAACTTAATAGTACTTTTAATGGCCATGAAAATATTTTTACCACTACAAACAACAAAAATATAGCTAAAATAAAATAAGCAATATATTCTATTCCCATAAATTCAATTCCCCCTAACCTATATATTATATTTATATTCTATACTAATACTAAAAATTATATATTGTTTTAATATTATATTAAGTAAAAAATAATAAAAAATAAACCATTAGAATTTTATATTTCTAATGGTTTATTAAATATAAAGTTATCCTACTTCAACTTCTTTTATGGTATCACAATATTCTACCTTGATACCTTTTTCTTTAGCTTCTTTTAAGAGATAAATATATTTGGCTTTTAATGCCTCTTCCATATATATAGCATAATCAATTAGCTTAGGATCACTTGCATTCTCAAACAATCTTCTTATATTATTTATCTCCGATACTACACTGTCTATAGATTCTAGTAATAATTTTTTTTCGTTTTGCATATTATTTAATTTTTTCATTATAAAAAACCTCCCATTTTATCTCCTATTTCAATAATAGACCTAAAATGGGAATTATATTCATAAAATTTTTTTATAATTCTATTCTTCCTTCTAAAGCTTTAGCTAAAGTAACCTCATCTGCATACTCTAAATCCCCACCTACTGGTACTCCGTGGGCAATTCTTGTAACTTTAACTCCTAGAGGTTTTAATATTTTAGATATATACATAGCTGTTGCTTCTCCTTCTACATTAGGATTAGTAGCAACTATAACTTCATTTACACTACCATCTACTCTTCTTATTAATTCTCGTAATTTTATGTCTTCAGGACCTCTTCCTGCCATAGGAGATATATTGCCATGTAATACATGGTATACTCCATTATATTCTCTTATTTTCTCCATAGACATTATATCCTTAGGTTGTTCTATTACACAAATAATAGATTTATCTCTATTAGGATTGCTGCATATAGCACAGGGATCCTTATCTGTAAAATTGCCACATACAGAACAATATTTAATTGTACCTCTAGCTTTTACTAAGGCCTCTGAAAATTCTTTTACCTCTTCTTTGGGTAAATTTAGTACATATAGAGTAAGTCTTTGAGCTGTTTTATAACCTATACCCGGTAATTTAGCAAACTCTTCTATTAATTTTTCTATAGCTATGGGATAAAAATCCAAATCTTTCACCTCTGTTTTACTTTAGCTTAAGTTTAGAACATTCCTGGTAAGTTCATTCCTCCAGTTAATCTTTTCATTTCACTTGAAGTGTCTTCTTCAGCTTTCTTTAAAGCTTCATTGCATGCACTCATTATTAAATCTTGAAGCATTTCTATGTCATCTTCATCTACAACTTCTGGTTTGATTTTTATATCTACTATTTGTTTTTTGCCATTAGCAACGGCTATAACTGCTCCTCCTCCAACTGTAGCTGAGAATTCTTTCTTTTCCATTTCTCCCTGCATTTTTTCCATATCTTGTTGAAGTTTCTGAGCCTGTTTCATTAAGTTATTCATATTTGCTCCACCCATGTTAGGGAATCCACCTTTTGCCATAAAAAATTCCTCCTTAATATAAATAATTCGATTTTTATTATATCATAATTGTAATATTTAACTAGCTATTCATCAATTATTTCTAGTATATTCTCTCCAAAAGTATTTTTTAAAATTTCTTCTGATAAACTTTCTTCTTTAGCCTTTTCTTCTACAGTATATATTATTCTAATCTTTTCTTTTAGTACCTCAGAAAAAATTTCTTGTACTATTTTATTATTTTCTGGTTTTTCTAATCTTTTTTTATTAAAAGAATACTGTTTATTATAATTTAAGGTAATAGTACCTTCTTTGCAACTTGTTATATTAGCCGTAACTAATGCTGCATATAATACCATAAGTCTTCTTGCTTTAAAAGCTTCTAATATATCATGCCACATTTTTTTTACAGTTTCTACGGTTAATTTAGAGTCTTTATTATATTCTTCTATTAGATTTTCTTCTATTTTATCATCTTTTATATTTTCTTTTATTTTTTTTATATCAAATTCTTTTGATTCTGTTTTTTTCTTTTCTTCCTTCATTGCTAATTTTATATTACCTGATTTTATAAGCTCTTCTATTTTATTAAGCCTTGAAAGTATTACTTCTTTAGATGTATCATATTCTATTTTACACATTTTAAGTACAGCCAATTCTAAATATATTCTACTTTGTTTTACCCATTTAGATTGTTGTTCTGCCTCTTGAAGTATTTTTATATTCCTCATTATTTCTTCTATTCTTATTTTTTCAGCCTGCTCTTTTACTAAATCAATATTTTCACTGGACATATCTAATATTTCATTTGGATTTTTACTTACTTTAACCATAAGTATATTTCTAAGATGGGTTATCATATCTTTTATAAAATTATATATATCTTTTCCACTTAATACTATATCTTCTATTATTCTCATAGATTTTTCTACATCTTTTTCTATTATACTGTTCGTAATTCTTAGAAGATTTTCATTAGTAACTAATCCTAGCATATCTAAAACTTGATCATACTCTACTTTCCCATCTCCAGTAGATATAACTTGATCTAATATACTAAGAGCATCTCTCATAGCCCCATCTGACATTCTAGCTATAAGATTAAGGCTTTTATCATCTGCATATATTCCCTGTTCTGATACTATGGATCTAAGCCTTTCAAATATTTCTTCATTTCTTATTCTTCTAAAATCAAATCTTTGACATCTAGATAATATAGTTATAGGTAATTTTTGAGGATCTGTGGTTGCTAATATGAATATTACATTACTTGGGGGTTCTTCTAAAGTTTTTAAAAAAGCATTTACTGCTTCTTGAGTTAACATATGAACCTCATCCATTATGTAAACCTTGTTTTTTCCTTCCTGTGGTGGATATTTTACATTTTCTATAACTTCTTTTATATCCTCTAATTTTCTCTTAGATGCAGCATCCATTTCTATTACATCCATTAAAGTTCCACTATTTATTTTATTACAAATTTCACATTCATTACAAGGTTCACCATCCTTAGGATTTAAACAATTTACTGCCTTTGATAGTATTTTAGCTGTAGATGTTTTTCCAGTACCCCTTGTTCCACAAAAAAGATAAGCATGAGCTATTCTTTTTTCTATAACTTGATTCTTAAGTGTTACTGTTATATGTTTTTGTCCAACTACCTCTTTAAATGTTCTTGGTCTCCACTCTCTATATAATGCGGTATAAGCCACTGTTACCACCTTCTTACTATAAATAATTGAATCTATATATTATTATACACTAATATTTTATTATAAAAAATAGTAGCTTTTTATGTTCCTCTAACCCTCTGTTCTATGGTAACCCATAGAAGCCGTTACCACTTCAAAGTTCATGGATAGACCCAGCGGCACACTGACCCCCGCAGCACTTCCCGACTGTATATCTAGTGCATATTCGTTGCAACTGTATGCCTCAAATGCTGAAAACAGATATGTGGCATATAGTTGCACCTTTTCCCATTTGTCCAAATAGATTTCCTCTGACTAGTAGATTGTTCACAGTGTCGTTCTCTATGCCATCACCTCGGTTAAAGAAGTAATACGCTTTGTGATAGATAACCCGGTTTATGTAGTTACATTTCGGCGTTCGTCAGCGATTGCAAGCTAAATGAAAGAAATATGTTCAAAATTTATCGTATAAAAAAGGCACAAGCATTTCTTTTTCGCTTGCGCTCTTTTAAAAAGCCACGCTATTCTATTGTTCTGCTTATTCCAAAAACGGGATAAATAGATAGACTGATTTACTCATAGTGGCTCTCTTATGCCGCCATAGACCCCGAAAAAAGGGCCTATCATAAAAGGTAAACGTCGATCTTGGAGCTATTTAACATAGTATATGCCGTTTTAGAATTGCTATATTGTCAATTCAAAATCTACTTCTTGTTCGCCTCATTCATCAAAACAATACTGCTCACAATAGCAACACCGCCCACAACGGCACACCATTTAGGGGCAAAAAACGCACTAGATACCACAAGCCCTGTACCTACAACAAAGTTGAGAATAGAAGTTCTATTTAGCTCATTTTTATCGGGATCAGGAAGTTTCACCGAAATACCAAGATGATTGTTATACTTTTCTAATGATTGGTTAAATTCTTTAATCATTTCAACTCCTCCTTAAAGATTAAATAATAATTGTGCGCTGTGATTGGCTATTAGTATTATTCCAATACTAACACAAACCCATGGTATTGTTGTTTTTTTCCCCTTTCTTTTACGTAAGAAAAGTAAAAGAAGTCCTAGACAGACAAGGCAAATGCCAACAAACAATGATACAATGGATATTGTTAGCATCGCTTCATAACTGGGAACAGGAACAAAATCTGGAAAAGGGTATTTCATTTTATCACCTCCAGTTTGTTAATCATACAAATCAGAATATATCATTTTCCTAATCATAAGTATTGAAAAGGTTGCCCCTATCAGTCCGAGGATAATAGCAACCAAAGGCATGGACAAAAGCCCTGCTGTACTTCCTTGTGAGTTTGAAGTAAAAGCCATTAAGATAATTGACGCTACGATTGTAGCTATAGACGATTTTTTAACCATGCCAATACACAACGGGAGTAATCCAATTAAGATTGTTGATATTCCAATAAGAACCTGAATAAACAAGTTTTGAAAGCCATATGTCACAAAATTAAACTGTCTACTTAAAAGAAATATACTAAAATTTTGGAAAATGCTCGAACAAATATAAAAAAGAAGCATTATCCCACAAACCAAAATTACTTTAGCAAAAATCAATTTAGCCCGATTTACTGGATAAGTGAAAAGTAAATTAATTGTTTTGTTGCGATACTCTTCGATGATAAACAAGGAGATTAACACAGCTTCCCAAACAATCAATGTGGCTCTTGTAAGCATTGCCGCTAAAGTCGTGGTGTCTAATTGCATTGTCGGGGATCCGACCGTTGGGAGCGCACCTGCTCCATTGGATATAATCGAGGAAGTAGAAACGCTCAAAAACAAAATGATAATATTTGCTATTATAAGTCCAATCAAATGTGGTCTTAATGTAAATTTTTTAAGTTCTAATCGAATTAGTGTTTTCACATTTACCTACCTCCTTTAGCAAATCCAAATAGTATGTTTCAAGATTTATCCCCTTTTGTTTAATCTCGGACATTGAAATTTCTGCAATCATTGAACCACTATCTATAACGCCTATCGTATCGGCTATTTTTGATAGCTCATCAAGAATATGGCTGGATATAAATATGGTCGTATTGTATTCCTGGTTAATGCGCAACAGTAGTTCTCGAATTTCAATAATACCTTGTGGGTCTAATCCATTGATGGGTTCATCTAAAATAAGTAAATCAGGTCTGGTGAGGAATGCTCTTGCAAGGGCTAATCTTTGTTTCATTCCTAATGAAAAGTTTTTAACGGGTTTATTGATAGTGTTTGAAAGCCCAAACATTGATATGGTATCATTTATTTGGTCAAACCCGCTGCCCATATATTCACAATGCAATTCCATGTTTTTTTGGGCATCAAAGTTTTCATAGAACATAGGCGTTTCAATAATACTGCCAATACGGGAAAAAACCGTATTGTTATACCCTTTTATTTCTTCTCCCAATAGAGCCACTGTTCCCGATGTCGGTATCATAATGTGATACAACGTCTTCATCAGCGAGGTTTTACCTGCTCCATTGGCTCCTAAAAATCCATAAATCTCCCCTTGCTTTACCCGCATAGTAATATCCTTCAGTATCACATGATTGCCTATGGATTTTGATAGACAATCCGTTTCTATTGCATAAGTCATCTTTTACCCTCCTATCTATTGCAGTTGCCTTTTCAAAATAAGGAACATTTTTTGAGTAATGCCAATCAAGGCATATTGTGAGCTACCTAGGCATGATTGTGTTGTAGTGGAAACTAATTCCCATCCATTTTTGCCATGTAAATTTAGCAGATCAGTCAAACTATTGCCGTCATTAATATCTTTGAGTTCTACAGCAAGTGTCGTATATTCAAATCCAACCATAAAGAAGTTCCCCTACTCAAAAATGCTGGATATAAGGTTATCCACCATAAAATCAAAAACCTCAAGATAGTCACAAGTAGTAGAAAGTGCTTCCTTTGCGTTAATAGTAGATAATAACGCACTGAAAATCCCATACGCTTCATATTCATCAATTTTCAAATTGAGATTAGCTGTTCGGACGGCCTTTCTAAAAAACTCTATGCTATCAAACTTGATTTTTTCAATTGCTTCATCAGACAATTTCTTTACGAACGCTTGAAAATCTGGCATGTTGACATTATACAAAAACGGCTTACTGTCATACTCTCGAAAAACCTCTTTCATTGACCATGCAAATCCTTCTTTGGTTGGATTGCTTTGGTTAATATTAAGAACTTTCTGTGTCAGCTTTTCTTGAATATTCTCGATGGTTTCAAAAAATAAGTCCTCTTTAGTAGGATAGAGTGTGTAAAATGTCCCGATTGAAATTCCAGCATTGGCACAAAGCTCTTTAATACTTGTCTTCTTATATCCGTAAACCGTCCAGCAATTCTCGCAAAGCTCTTGAAGATTTTTTCTTATCTTTATCTTATCTGTTTCTGACAGAGCAGAACCTAATGGCATTTATATTCTCTCCCTTCCGCGAATATATTTTACGAATATTCTTTTAATATATTCGTAAAATTATATTATTATAATACATTTAGAATGTCAATATGTCAAGAAAGAATAATACGACATAAAATTTCTAGGATGAGGTTATCTCATAAAAGGGTATAGTTTTCGTCACCCTCCGCCGTCTGATCACAGGTTAATACATCTTTGTTGATTGTCAATCGCTCAACCTCCTTTCTGACACAAAAAAAGAACGGCCTTCTTTCGGTCGTCCCATAGGCATAGCGCAATATATAGCTTTCTCCCAGATGATAGTTTTCCCCCATTTCTGTCTCCTTGTTTCTGCTGGGAAAAATCTCTCCCTACTGTACAAAAACACATTGCAAGAAGTTATGATACAAAAAATATGAAATATAAGGGAATCCTGATTTCATTCGGCTTTCGATGGCATCTCTATATCAATTTATGTGGTTTTATAAGTTCATATACGGGCGGAAATGAATAAAAAAATAAAAGGTACCTTTAAAAGTACCTTTAAAATTCTTGTTAAACCGTGCACTTCGCTTTGTCTATTAACTTATGAGCGTTACCTGTACAGTTAGCTCAAATCAGGTTTATCCACGGCACACGAAAGTGTTCACTTACCGCTGCTTCCTTCCGGATCTGACGGAGTTCATGAATTTCCGTTGCGTGGGACCCAATTATCAACACCACTTTTACAGGCCAGACCCCACAAGTTAAAGCCTAGGCGAAGAATTCAACCCTGCTGTAGCGGATTGCAGGTTACAGGGCACCGCTAACTCCCCATCTAGCACGGAAAGATTAAATGGCGGAGAGAGGGGGATTCGAACCCCCGATAGAGTTGCCCCTATACACGCTTTCCAGGCGTGCTCCTTAAACCACTCGGACATCTCTCCATAAATCTTTTAATCATTATTTTATTGTCAACATAAAGTATTATACTATGAAATTATAATAACTTCAATACTTTAATATAATATTTATTTTGAATAAATGTAATTATATTAAAATAAATACATTAATTGTATTTATTATTTTAAATTACAACACTTTTATATATTTTTTCTAATATTTTCGAAAAAATTTGTTATTATTTTACTGCACTCATCATTATATAACCACTTAATATTTAAATTACTTTTTAAATAACTATTATTTGTAATGTTTACTACTGATCCACAAGCCCCTCCTACTGGATCGAAAGTCCCTATATGTAATTCACTTATTCTAGATTGAATTATTGCACTAGCACACATAGCACAGGGTTCTAACGTTACATACATCTTACATCCTTTTAATCTCCAGTTTCCAATTATATTACATGCCTTTTTTATAGCTAATACTTCCGCATGAGCTGTTGGATCCTTTAATGCCTCTTTTAAATTATGACTTTTTGCTATAATTTTATTTTCTTTAACTATAATAGCTCCAACAGGTACTTCTCCTATTGCTAATGCTTTTTTTGCTTCAATTATTGCATATTCTATATAACTATTCATGTAAAACTCCTTTTTATATTAACATCTTCATACAATATTATTTCTCTATTTTATATTTATAATAACAAATGTTGGTTCCTTATGAAAGGAATCAACATTTGCATTTTTTATGGAATAATTACTTAACTATTAAATCTAAAGCTTGTTTTAAATCATCTATTATATCTTCTGCATCTTCAAGACCTACAGATAATCTTACTAATCCATCGCTTATACCAGCTGCTTTTCTTTCTTCTGCTGTATAAGGAGAATGTGTCATTGATGCTGGATGCTGAATTAGTGTTTCTGAATCTCCGAGACTTACTGCAAGAGTTGCTAATTTAACATTATTCATAACTATTTTTCCTTCTTCTACTCCACCCTTTAACTCAAAGGAAATCATAGCACCAGGTAATTTCATCTGCTCTCTAGCAAGCTGATAGTATTCAAAGCTTTCCAATCCTGGATAATAAACTTTTTCAACTGCTGGATGTGATTCTAAAAACTTTGCTACTTCCATAGCATTTTTACAATGCTTTTCCATTCTTAATTGCAATGTTTTCATTCCTCTTATTATTAAGAATGACTCGAAAGGTCCTGTAACTGATCCTGTCATATCTTTTATGCCAAATAATTTAACTTGATTTATAAATTCTTCTTTTCCTACTGCAAATCCAGCTATAACATCACCATGACCATTTAAATATTTAGTAGCAGAATGTACAACCACATCAGCACCTAATTCTAATGGTCTTTGTATGTATGGCGTACAAAAAGTATTATCAACAAAAACAAAACACTCTTTATTGCTCTCATGAACCATATTTGATATTTTTCTAATATCAGTAACCTTTAGTGTTGGATTAGCTGGAGTTTCCAGATAAACTACTTTAGTATTTGGTTTTAATGCATTCTTTACCTCATCTAAATTAGATACATCTACAAATGTAACCTCTACTCCATATCTTGTTAATCCATGATTTAATAGTGCAAATGTGCACCCATATAAAGTATCTGATGCAACTACATGATCTCCTGACTTTAAAGCTGACCACAAAGATGCCGCTATAGCACCCATGCCTGATGCTGCTACAACAGCTGCTTCTCCACCTTCTAACAAAGCCAATTTATTCTCTACTTCTGTAGATGTAGGATTACCTAACCTTGAATATATATATCCACTTTCTTCTCCTGCAAATCTTCTTCCCCCTTGCTCTGCAGAATCAAATATAAATGTAGATGTTTGATATATTGGTGTTGCTAATGAACCAAACTGTTTATCTCCTATATGTCCTCCATGTATAGCCTTTGTGGCAAACCCCATTTTTTCAATATTCTCCATATATTAATCCCCTTTCAAATATATATATATATATTTGAGCAAATAATATGCCAATGGTTATAAACATATAAATTAACAATATTACCATTGAAAATATAGGATTATATCAATATTCTATGTTATTATTTTATTTGCAAGTGGCAATGTTTTTTTACAGTTGTAAATATTTATTTACAAACTATTCCATACTTTTTTACTTTATTCATTACAGTGGTATGGGAAACCCCTAATACTTTACCTACCTTTCTTAAACTTTTATATTCATTCACTGCACTCTGTATAGCAGATTTTTCTGCCTTCTCTACTATATATTGTAAAGGTAATGCACCACTTTCACTACTTTTATTATCTATTAATGTATTGCTAGTATTTATAATGAATTTTTTATCACTTAATATATTGTCTGAACATAAGTTCATAGCCCTTTCAATTATATTTTCAAGTTCCCTAATATTACCTGGAAAATCATATTTTAATAATTTGTTTATAAATTTCTTATCAACATATCTAATATTTTTATGAAAACTTTTATTTAAAATTTTAACAAAATTATCTACCAATAACTGTATATCTCCTTTTCTTTCCCTTAGTGGAGGTATAACTATAGGTACTACATTTAGTCTATAGTATAAATCTTCTCTAAATTGTCCCTTTAAAACCATTTCTTCTAAGTTTCTATTAGTAGCCGCAATTATCCTTACATCTATTTTTTCTTCCTTGATACTTCCTATTTTTCTTATAGTCCCCTCTTGCAGCACTCTTAAAAACTTACATTGGATATTAAGAGGGAGTTCTCCAATTTCATCTAAAAATATAGTACCTTTATTAGCTAGCTTAAAAAATCCTTGTTTTCCATTAGATTTAGCTCCTGTAAAACTTCCTGATTCATAACCAAAAAGTTCACTTTCTATTAAATTATCCTGCATCCCAGCACAATTTACAGTAACAAAATTTTTATTGTTTCTTAGACTTAATTTATATATAGCCTTTGCAAAAAGTTCTTTTCCCGTTCCAGATTCTCCACGAATTAATACTGTTGAATTTGTTTTAGCAACTGATTTGCATATTTCTTTTAAATTTTCCATGCAAACACTATTTCCTATTATTCCTTTAAATGCTTCTTCTTCTTTATGTTTAATAGAATTTGCTATTTCAATAGTCTCTTGTAAATCTTTTATTAATATAACAGAACCTATTGATTTATTTACATCATCTTTAATAGCTCTTGCTGTAGATATATACATTCCTTTTTTATTCTTATTATTAATAAAAATTTGTAGATTATCATAATTTTTCCCCATTTTTAAAGCATCTAGTATAAGTTGATTTTGTCCCAAAATTTCTTTTATATGTTTTTTAATTGCATTCTCTTTTAAAGTATTAAATAGATTTTCACAATACTTATTAAAAACTTCTATTTGGCATTTTTCATTTACAAAAATTACTCCTTCTTCTAAAGAATCAATTATAGTAAATAATTTTTTTTCACTTTTTTCATAAGGTAATATATCTACCTTTTTTACAGTTACAACTCCTTCTATATTTTTTATTTTTTTAATTAGTATACTTTTGTTGTAAGAACTATTTTTATTTATTTTCATATATATTCTTTTAGGAAATACCTCTAGAGATTTTATATCCATATTCTCGTTATATAAAGCATTTAAAATATCTAGCACCATGCCTAAACGATCTTCTGTTATTATTTCTAATTTTATAGAATTTTTCATAGAATTCGCTCCTTTTATGGAATACTAAATAATACCTATTAGTTTATATTATATCAAATTTAAATTATATTTAATTAAGATTATTATTTACAAAAAAATAAAAAGCCTTATAACAATTAAGTTATAAGGCTTTTGGTACGCCCGACAGGAATCGAACCTGCGGCACGCAGTTTAGGAAACTGCTGCTCTATCCTACTGAGCTACGAGCGCTCATTTATTCTTTTACTTTTAATAGTTTATTACAATTCATGATCATTGTCAAGAATTGTATATATTATAACTTATTTTAGCTATAATTTCAATAATTATAGTTAATACTAAAGTTAATAATTATTTAATTTATGTAGCATATTCTATTGTAGTATAATATATGTAAAAGTAGGAGGTGTATATTGTGATAAACGAATTTAAAAATATACTTTTAGCTGGTATTGGTTCAGCGGCTTATACCTATGAAAAAGCCTCTAATCTAATAGATGAAATGGTTCAAAAGGGTAAAATTACTGTAAATGAAGGTAAAGAATTATCTGAGGAATTAAAAAGAACTGTTGATGAAAATAAAAAATGTAAAAATTCATCTGAAGAAAAACAGCTTACAAAGGAAGATATAATTTCTATATTTAATGAATTAAACTTTGTTAATAAAAATGATTTAAATGATATAAATGATAAAATAAAATCAATTGAAGCTAAAATTTCTGAATTAGAAAAATAATATTAATAAGCCCAACTAAGGTTAGGGCTTTTATTTATACTATAATATAGATAAAAGTTATCAGAGAGGTATTAAAATGTACTTAAGTTCTGTTCAAAGATTTAAAGAAATAATAAAAATATTAGCATTCTATGGTTTTGGTCACATTGTAGATTCAAAATTTAACGAAGATAAAGCACCTGAAAACTTAAGAAAAGCCTTTGAGGAGTTAGGACCTACCTTTATAAAAATAGGCCAAATATTAAGCACAAGACCTGATATATTATCAGAGCCTTATATAAAAGAATTATCCAAACTTCAGGACAGTGTACCTGAAGATAATTATAATGATATAAACAAAATATTTTTTGAGGAATTTAATATATCAATAGAGGATGCTTTTTTAGATTTTGATAAAAAACCTTTAGCTTCTGCTTCCATATCCCAGGTTTATTCTGCCAAACTTCATAATAATGAAGAAGTTATAGTAAAAATTCAAAGACCAGAAATAAAAGAAAAAATGAACATGGATTTAGCTATATTAAAAAAAATATTTACTCTTGGAAAAATTAAAACCTTTGATACATTGATAGATCCTAAAGAGGCTATAGATGAGCTAATAAATGCAACTAATTTAGAATTAGACTTTACTAATGAAAAAGAAAACATTAAAAGGTTTAAATACTTTAATAAAAATCTAAAATGCATTTATATCCCTAACACCATAGATAAATACTGTAGCAGTAAGATAATTACTATGGAAAAAATTCATGGTTTTAAGATAACTGATACAAAGTCTTTAGATGAATTAAAGTATGATAAAAAGGATGTAGCCCATAAATTAGCTATCTCTATATTAAAACAAATTTTTGAAGATGGTTTTTTTCATGGTGATCCTCATCCTGGAAATATTTTCATATGTGAAGGTAAAATATGTTATATTGATTTTGGAATAATGGGCACTCTTACATCTGATTTGAAAAATTATTTAAATGAAGCTATGTTTGCTGTAGCTTTTAAAGATGTAGATAAACTTATATCTGTACTTTTGTCTATTGGAATAAAAAAAGGTTATATAAATAAAAATAATTTATTTGAGGATATAAATTATTTATTTGATATTTATCTTTCTACTCCCTTAAAAAATATAAAAATGTCCTCTATGCTTCAAGAAGTCTTTCAATGTGCTAATAATAATAATATTAGTTTACCTAAAGAATTAACCATGCTTATAAGAAGCTTAATTATAATAGAGGGTATATTAGAAAAAATAGATCCTAATATTCAAATATTAGATATTGCAATTCCCTATGTAAAAAACAATAACAAAATTAATCTTTTTAAAAATATTGATTTGGACGAATTAATATTAAATAGTTATAAAACTGCAGAAGATTTATCAAAAATTCCTACTAAAACTATTCAACTATTAAATAGTATTTTAAATGGTAGATCAAAAATTCAACTTAATGTCAATAATTTAGATAGATCAATTAATGAGCTAAACAGAATGATAAACAGAATAGTTTTTGCTTTAATAATATCCTCAATGATAATTGGTTTCTCTTTTATACTTAATTCTAACATTGGTCCTAAATTTTATGATATGCCTATAATAGGAATATTAGGATACCTCATTGCGGCCTTTATGGGTTTTTGGCTTCTTATATCTATAATAAAATCTGGTAAATTATAATCTATTTATGAATATTTCCGTTATTTCTATTAATTTATTGACATTTATAGCTAATTAAATAATAATTAATTTATCATATTTTACTTAGAAAGAGGTTTTTTAATGATAAAATATTACAATAGAAAAACTAACGATTATGATATAGAAAAAGTTGCAGGTGAAAAATATTTAAATTGGACTTATTCATCACCTATTGGTATGAATCTTTTAGAAGTTTTTATAAAAAAGAAGTTTTTTTCAAAAATATATGGATTTTATTGTGATAGAAAGTTAAGTGGTAAAAAAATAAATAAATTTATTAATGATTTTGAAATTGATATGTCTTTAAGTGAGAATCAATCAATTAATTTTAAATGCTTTAATGATTTTTTCACTAGAAAATTAAAAAAAGAAGCTAGACCTATAAAAGCTGATAAAAATATTTTAATATCCCCAGGTGATGGTAAAATACTTGCATATGAAAATTTAAATCTAAATTCAGTAACTGAAGTAAAAGGAATCAATTATAGTTTTTATGCATTAATAAATAATGATTCATTAACAAAAGAATATAGCAATGGAACTTGCTTAGTTTTAAGATTATGTCCCACAGACTATCATAGATTTCATTTTATAGACAATGGTACCTGTGAAAATACTATAAAGTTAGATGGTTTTTACTATTCAGTAAATCCAATTGCATTATCTAAAATTCCTAGTTTATTTTGCAAAAACAAAAGAGAGTATGCTATTTTTCATAGTGAAAACTTTGGTGATGTAATATTTATGGAAGTTGGAGCAACCTGTGTAGGTTCTATAATACAGACTTATAAACCTAATACTAAAATTTTTAAAGGTGATGAAAAAGGGTATTTTAAATTTGGAGGATCTACAGTAATTTTATTCTTTAAAGAAAATACTATAAAAATTGATGATGATATATTAAATCAAAGTAAATTAGGATATGAAACATCTGTTATAATGGGTGAGCCTATTGGGAACAAAAAATAAAAAAGTCTTTCGATAAATCGAAAGACTTTTTATTTATGGTGCACCGGGCAGGATTCGAACCCGCGGCCAACTGGGTCGCGACGTGTAATTTTAAAATATTTTAGAAGCCCCTTAACCCCTTATAAATGCCCATTGTATTTTTTAAATAGTATTAATTTAATCTTATTTATTTCAAACTATTGGGGGCAAAAAAAGGGGCAAAATATAATTTTAAATTCTCTTTATTATTCTAAGAATTGCATTATAAACATATTATTTATAAACTCATCATTCCAACATTTAAAAATCCTTCTGAAAGTTTTTTTATATCTTTTATATAAGTTAATAGCTTCCTCTATATCCTTAATTATATAAACATCTTCATATCTTCTATTAAACTGCTTATTATATATTGAACCTTTCTTTAATTTTAATCTTATGTCCTTTTTGGTTTTAGTAAAACCAGTAGCTAATAAATAAGATTCATTTTCAGTTAAAATCATACAATCTCTCCTAATTTACTTTATAGGCGTATATCCTTAAATTGACTTTACGACCTTCAAAATCGTCTATCCTGGTTATAGAATAATCTTGTCCTTTATAACGTATTTGCATATAGGTATCAATATCATTACGCCATGCTATCTCAAATATTACCTCTACTTTTGTATTTATTGTATGTGCTGCGTAGAATTCAGCTCCGGAAGCGTGTCGATAATATGCCCATATGTTTGTCGCTCCTGGCATTGGCACGTAAGTTACTATTGTTTCCCCTAACTCATTTTCGCCTTCTTGATATTTCAATATAGTTATTTTTTTATCTTTTATACGGTTTGTTGCCATTGTTTACCTCCTTATGTGTTCACAAATTAATTAGTGAACTGTTTTTACAACGATCTTATAAATTCTTCGTAATGTTCAAATAATCCGGTGTATGCGTCTAACATTGAAGCCGTACCATCAATACGTTGCTTTGCTGCTTGGTTCTTAATAGGTACTATGTTGCCGTTTCTATCGGTTTCAACTCCTGTATTGGTTAAGCACCATTTAAGAATGGGATTATTATTATAATTTATTTTTCTAGCCTGGAGGTCTGCTCCCATCATTTGCATTGGTAATGATAATGTTCTTGCTCCTTGAATGCATCTAACCATTTTAAAACCATGTTGCTCCATTTCCTCAACCCAATATTTTGCGGAATAACTATCATAGTAAATCCATAATGGTGTAATACCATAATCGTTAAGCATTTCATTAAACCAGGCTGTAACATCAGTATAATTTATTGAATTTCCATTACATAGCCTTAATAAACCACGCTGTAACCATTTATCATAAGGTATTTTATCTAATTGTACCCTCTTTTCAAAACTATCTCTTGGCAACCAATACATTTGGTGTATATACCTTTTATGGGTATCTTTATCCATTAATAAAAGAGTGGCACAAGTTAAATCTGTAGTAATAGATAAATCTGCTCCACCGATAGCATAACAATTTTTAAAATCTTTTATATCAAAGGTTTCATCATTATTTAAATCGTCAAATGTAAGCCATGCTGATGAAATAGTATCTCTAATATTAAAATCTTTAGTTAATACTCCGCTTAAATCCTTTGGGTTATTCTTCGCCCTTTCAACTTTAACCTCTAAATCATCAATCTTTTTAATAATTCCTATACCTGGGTTCGCCTTTGGCCATGCTTTTGGGTCTGTCCATTCTTCTTTTTTATCCAGTTCATAAAGAATAGGTAAAAATGTATCATCTTGAAATGTTCCATCAACTACATTACACGCATATTCGTACATATCATCAAATATACACTCTCTAACCGTTCCGGCTGTTGTTATCATAATCATTAAAGGCTCACGTCTTGCACTCATGGATTGCTTCATTACTTCATATAAATTTCTATCTTTAATACTGTGCAACTCGTCCATAATGACACAATGGGCATTTAATCCGTCTAATGTATCACT
Organism: Clostridium sporogenes; assembly: GCF_001889325.1. Classification (NCBI taxonomy): domain Bacteria; kingdom Bacillati; phylum Bacillota; class Clostridia; order Eubacteriales; family Clostridiaceae; genus Clostridium; species Clostridium sporogenes. The sequence continues at coordinate 2,321,104 of NZ_CP013243.1, forward strand.
ATTTTTTCCTAATGGCTGTAATCTTGACATAGTAATAGGAAAATACAAATCACTCTTACGCTTTTTAATATGCTTTGATAAATTCGGACTTTGTTTAATCATGTTATGAGTTTCATCAAATAATAATCTTGCCTGGTCTTTCTTAGTAGCTATTGAGAAAACTTCTGCTCCACCTTCTCCATCTGCTATCATCATATATGCAGCAATACCACTTAACATTGTTGTTTTTCCATTCTTCCTGGCCACATAAAACATACTTTCTTTATAACGCCTTAATCCTGTTTCTTTATCTATAAAACCAAATAAGGCGGAAATATACGCCTTTTGGAATAGCTCCAATATAACTGGCTTTCCCGCCCATTCTCCTTTGCTATGTTTGCAAAATCTTTCTATAAATTCAATAGGCTTATTAGCTTTGGATTCATCAAATATATATTTAGAGTTATGGGATTTTTCTCCCATATCATTTACAAGCCTTTCATATTGCCTATAAACTCTTTTAGATACAATATATTTACCTGTTTTAATTCCTTCCCAGTATTCAACTATATAATTCATATTAAGCCCCCTTTATAAAATCAATTAAAGAATCTGTTTTATCTGTTCCGGTTGTTGGTGGTAGTAAATCCGTTAATTGCTTATATATAAGGCTGTATCTTTGAATAGTTGTATTATATCCCTTAAGTGCGGGGTGTTCTCTTAAAAATTCCTGCTTACCCTGTTTAAACATAGCCGTTGGCCCTTCTTCTTCTATTTGCTTTTTTAATTTAACAAGTGTCTTTTCCATGAATATAAGTTCACTATAAAGATTCTGTGCTATTGGTTGCCTATCTTTTGGTACTTCTTTTAATATTTTTTTTAGTTTTTTCATTTCCTTTGAAATCTCTGCATTTTTCATAAAATCACCTACTTTTGTATTTATTTCCCCACCCTTAATATGAAATTTCATGGAGGGGTTTTGGAATGTACTGCTGCGGTCTTTGGGGCTTGTCTTATTTTTTTAAAACTGGGGGGCTGTAAATTAAATCTCCGTTGCTATCAAATGACACTCCATCAATACAAGAATTACTCCCATGTACTACATTATGGCAATTATGACATAATGCTTGAAGATTATCCCAACTTAATGTAATGTTTGGGTCATTAATATTTGATGGAGTTATATGTTTCTTATGATGTACTATATATGCAACACCTCCACACCTTTCACATATATAATTTTTCCCCTTCATAAAACTATTACGACACTTGATCCACTCTTTACTCTTATAAAAACTTCTTGCGTATTCTTTAGCCATATTACCTCCTATTTAATCAATATCTATTAATTATCATATCTTTTTATATACTTTGAATGTATCTTCACTAGAACAATGTAACATTAATCTTATAACCTTAATCCCTCTATTCTAAAGGCTTTTAAATAAGTTATCAAAATCAATGTATCATCATGCTTTAAATGATACCTATATACTTAATTTAATATCTTAGTTTCTTTATTGCATCATTCAATCGCTCTTTGTCCATACCTATGTATGTCAATGTTGTTGCACTTGATTGATGTCCTAATGCCTTCTGTGCTAATCCTATGTCCTTCTTATTATCAAGGTATAACCAATAAGCAAATGTTTTCCTGGTACTATGACAACCCATATTGTGTAAATTGAATTCTTCTTCTACTTCCTTCATAATTCTATATGCTTGAGTTCTTGATATAGGTTTATTCTTACCTGTTCTACTTTTTATTAAGTAGTCCGTTTCTTTCATATCCTGGGTATAATTATCAATCATCTTCTTTAATTCTCTATTTAATACTATCTCAAGACGGTTGCCAGTCTTTTGTTGTATAATCTTTAAGTTCCATTTCTTCCTTACATCCTTAACTTTTAGATTTAATATATCTGATATTCTTAAACCACAAAATACACCTAGCCCAAACATAATGGCATTTCTTTCATTTTGTGTTTTCAAGTAATTAATTATTTCTCTTACTGTTTCCTTATCTTTAATAGGTTCAACCATATATATTCCCTACCTTTAAAAATATTTTTTCATCATTGCAATACTGTTTTTACAATGTAATTCTTGTACTACGCTTTTTAATTTTCTCTCTACTGGTGCATCATGTGCAATTATTTTTGATATATCAATGCTTGTATATTTTCTTTCACCAATATAACTTTGGGTTTCAACTCTATAGCCTAAACTATTAATATAATCTGCAACTTTTTTAACATTTTCTAATTCTAAATATTTCTTAAATATAATAGTTTCAAAGGTATCATCTTCTTTTATTTCTCCATTATTTTCAATTACTTCTATAATTCCTTTTATAGCTTTCATATCTTTTCTATATTTAGTTGTTGTCTTTTGTGCTAATTCCTCATACTTCTCTTTTTTATTTATTAAATTATCATTCATATTTTATTCCCTTCCCATTGCTGTTAATGCTGTAAGTAATCCATCAATAGTTTTGTCGTATGCCTCTGTACCATCAAACCACTTTATTAATATAAATTTTGCTGCTTGTCTTGCTAATGGTTGTATTGGCTCTATATCCCATGCTTTTCCTGTTGTAGTTTCTAAGTATGGTGGTATGGCTTCCAATAAAGGTATAATTATAGGGTCGTTGTCCTCTCCGTCTATTCTTAACGCGTCCCTAGCTTCTTCTATTTTCATAATCATCAAATATCACCTCTTTAAACTAAAGGCTCGACATTTCTGTCGAACCCCATTTATTTACTATGCTTCTGCTCTTGCCATTTTTATAAATGCTTCTGTAATTAATGGCTTTGTATCTGCTATGGCCATTGCTCTATAATCTATTAAGCCACTCTTAAAGCTGCTTTCCCTTGATGTTTCAATTATAATTCCCTGTGGCATATTGTAACCCATGTAATTAAAGTTACCTAGTAATATAACATCATCTGCGATATTATCATCAATTATAACTGGTTTTCCTAATATATAGCCTATTCCTTCATTCTTAGGGTCTGTGATAAATATTGGTCTACCTTGTCCATCTACTAACCCGTATACAAGGTTGTAAAGTGTTGAGTTACTCATTGCCCATTTTGCTCCTGCTGCATATCCTCTTTTTAACATTCCCATCATCTTCACAAAATCTTTATATCCTGGTGTTCCTGCTTTTGTAAATGTAAAACTATTTGAAGTGTCCCAGGTAATCCCTGTTAATACTCCTGTTCCCTGTTCTTTTCCTGTTCCATTAACTAATGCGTCAGCTATACATTCCATTACACAATTTGTTAATTCATCAATTATATAGCTTTCAAACGCTGATATAGTCATTTTCTTTGCTGTTGCTGATATTGAAAATATTTTAATTATTTCATATGCTCCAAATGATACATTTGCTATATTTTTACTTGGGTTTTCTGTTTCAACTGTAACCCCTTCTGTATGCCATTGTGCTTTGCTGCTTGGTGTTCCTATTGGTACACTTATATTTGTTGGTATATTAAAGTTTCTACAGTTTGAAATTAACCCTCCCATTTTTCTCGCTTTGGTTATAATTTCATTTAGTGTGGTTGTTGGTAATATTGCTGCACTATTTGTTGTTGTACTAAATGCGTCTGTTCTCTTTTCTGCGTCTGCTACTTCCATTGCTCTTATGAAAGTTTTATTCTCAACGTCTGTAAGCTTTTGGCCTAACATAGTTTTATAAAATGCACTTCTATATTCTTGGCTTGCAAATATATCACCTTCCGGTACTTTGTTTTGATTATTGTTGAAGTTCATTCCTGTTATTGGATTAAATCCATTACCAGGCTTTTGACTTCTTTCCTCAATATTTGTTTTTGCCTGTTTTAACCCTTCAAGTTCTGTATTTAAACTTTCAATATCTGCGTTTGCGTCTGTATCAATTATTTTTCCTATCTCTGTGGCTCTCTTTTCAATGTCTACTATATTTGAATTTCTATAATAATTAAATGCCTCTGCAACTGTTTTAAATTTCATATGTTATACACTCCTTTTTAATATCTGATTTACTTTTATTTTTAATTGGTTAATATCCTTTTGTTTATCCCATGTTCCTTGTATGGCTGTCCTTGCCTCAATGGAGGTCTGCGAATAAGCTGGAAATGGTGTAATGCTAACTTCATATACCTTTTCTATTTTTGTTATTGTCCTGGTATTGGTCTTTGCGTCAAATGTATCTCCTCCCGGTGGTACTTTAAAAGCAAATGACATACCAGATAAATCTTTCCTTTGTACTGCTGCATATATTTCCTTAGCAGTTTCGGTATTAGGTAAAGTTGCCACCATTCTAATACCTGTATCCTCTTTTATTAATTTCATTGTCTTTGGTGTCCTTGCCAGTGGCACTTTTGACAAATCATGATTATATAATAACCTTGTATCATCAAGTACAGTATTTGTTAATGCTTCACGCTTGATAATCTCGGTATATGAGCCAAACACATCATTTATTTTAGTTGGTGTATCAAACACTATGGGTACACCTTCTAAGGTTAATTCATCTGATGATGTTCTTATTTCTGCTGTTCTAATCTCCTTCATTTTCTTTTACTCCTTTCCCCTTCATTTGATACTTGTCTACTATATCCGTTGATACAACATTTAAGGTCTGAACCCTTCTGTCGCCGTTCTCAACTGCCGGTAAATTTAATATTTCTAATGCTTGATTTACAGTAAATAAACCTAATGGCATTAATTCTTTTAATATATTGGTTTTTGTTGTATTACTTGCAAATTGTAATCTATTAGCTTCTAGCAATATAGAATTACCAAATGCCTGTTCTCTAGGTGTAAATATCTTATCTGTTAATTCTAATGAAAATTGAACTGCTAAAGGTTCAATTACGCTTTCATAAAAGGCCGCCCATTCATTCTCATTGTATGTACTGTTTACAATGTTTACTGATATTCCTAGGTAATCATATATTTTTTCTTTTACTGCTTTTAATTGTTTATCATCTATATTTACTGAATTCAATTCTAAAGGAATATATTCAGCTTTACTGTCTACTGCTGCAATCCCTCCATTATTGCTTACACTTAAATAATCACTTATAAAAGCTTCTTTTTCTTGTTTTAACTTTTCGGGACTTAATACTTGATTATATTTTAAAATACCTCTTATTGTTGCCCCTGCTTTTATAGCACTTTCAAGTCCTTCACTTTGGGTATGTGCTAATTCTAAAGTTGGCATTATTGCGGTGTTGGTATCTCCTAACAAATCATTTGAATTATAAAATCTTCTTATGGTGAATACTTCTGTATATGGTAATATAAATTCCTTACCACCCATGAAATAAAATTTACAATATAATTCGCCTGTTAAGTCTGTCATATATTCCATTTGTAAAGGTCTTAATGGATATATGCCTGTTAAATTTCCCCTATCGTCCTTTTGTAAATAAGCAAATGCGTTATTATATAAATAATAATGAGTTACTAATTTATAAATTATGTCATAAGCTGTCATATAGGGGTTCGGTCTTACTTGTAATATTCTATTTAATTGGCTATCGCCGTCTTTTCTTTGTCCTTGCATTGTTACCACATGAACAGGCTTAAGCTTTGCGGCATTTCTTGCTATTGCGTCAACCGCTGCCCTGTATATGTCACTTTCGTATGCCTCACCACTAAAAGGTGTAAATATTGCAGGACTTCCATTCATTATTTCCGCTCGTTCAACCTCTTTTGTGGGACTTTTATTTTTTTTAAATATTTTACTTAATATCCCTGGCATATAATCATCCTTATAAAATAAAAAAGCACGAGAACAACTAAAGTGGCTTTCCACTTGAGTTAATTTCCCGTGCCTTATTTCTAAGACTTACACCTTATGGTGTGGTACTTAAATATTTAATTCTATATTATTAATTATACCATAAAAACCATACATTGGGGTGGTTACCATATATTATTATGCGATACCTACAGTTATTTATATTCCCCATTCATCTTTTAACTTATTTAAAAATTTCATACCTTCCCCATTATCTTTTTTTATATCTGGGTGAAGTTTCATAGCTGCAGCTTTATATATTGTTTTTAAATATAACTTCTCCTTATCTGTGTAGTTACTTGTATTAGTTTTAAAGTAACTACCGAAATCATAATTATTGTAGTTACTTTTAAAATTTTCATAATAACTACGTTCATACTCTTGCTTATTTTTATACTGTGCCTTTATATTATTAATCATTTCCTCATTCCTTAAAGTACCAAATACATCATAACAATAGTCATAAGTATCTTCTCCATAAATCTTTTCAAAATCATCTTTATCCCTTATATACTTTTGAATTATTTCAGTATGCTTTTTATCAGTTTTATATTCTTCTGTCTTTTGAAACTCTTTATTTATCTTTTCTATTAAAGGATCTAACTTTTTATATACTATATCCCATAATTCTTCTTCTGTTATATTCATTTCTTGTAACTTTTCTTTTAAATTACTTTGAGTTATATAATCTCCTATCCATGTGCCAGTATCAATTACATTGTAATATCCCATTGTTCCTATAACCCACTGTTTCTTTTTGACTTTCCCATTTTCCCTATAACTCTTATGCATACTTATTTTATAAGCTTTCCTAATAGGTCTTTCAAACCTTCCACCTGTATATTGATGTGAGTATTTTGTTTTAGATTCTCCATTGATAGTCCATGTTATAGAATCCACTTCTAATTTTTTATAAGCTCCATATTCATTATATTTTTTATTTTCTATTTCTTGAATTACACAATACATATATTCACCTTATTTCTAAGTGTTTTTACTATTAATACTAATAATAATGTAGTTACCGTAACCTTTACTACAGTAACCACATTATTATATTACTACTTGATTTTTTCACTATAAAGGGTTAAACTAAAATTGCGGTTTATAGTTTATTCCTTTGGAATGGACTTTATTTTTTTGTTCTAGGTCTATATAGATTCTTCTATGTTGACCTTCTTTTTTATATTCCTTACTAACTTTCATTATGTTAAAGCTTGTTTTAAATTCTCGTAATAACTTTTCTTTATCTTCTTCTTTTGAATACATAGCCTTTATCCTTATCATTTACACACTCCTTTTTTAATTGACTTTTCTTTCTTCTCTAAAATCTACTAAAACTTCATCAAAATCAAATTCAAAGTTATATTTGTTAACTATATTTAAGAATCCTACCTCTTTTGAATTAAAGTATAGACTTAAATCAATTTCTGGTAACTCTTTATCTAATGTCATTTTAAAATCATCAAAACGTATTACTGCAAATGATTCCCCTGTATTTATTTCTAATCCCATTGAATCATGTTCTGATTTTTTAAACATATCCTTAAGTTCCAAAAACTGTCCCTTTAAATTAAAATATTTTTCTTTCAATTCTTGATTTATCATTGTTTTTCTTCCTCCAATAAGCTTAATTTTATTTTACCTTCTAATATTTTCCCTATTTTTATTCTTAAAGACATTGGAGCATTTTTGTATTTTGCCCCAACTTTTTTTATTGTGGCTTGTAAATCTTCTTTCATACACTCCCCCATTTTATTTTTAATGTGGCCAATTCAAATATCCTAAATTAGATAAGTATTTTAAATATGCTGTTCCACATTCTCCCGTATGCCTATTTTTTAAAACTATGACCTCAAAACATTCGGGATTAAAATCTGCATTGGGCTTATTATAATCTAACTCTCCTTTGTCCCGTAATTCTCTCCTTTTAACTGGATTATTAAAATCTAAATTTCTATAAAGTGCTATTATATAATCACTATTTTGCTCTATTGATGATGAATCTTTAATATCTTTTACATTCGGTCTTTTATCTTGTTGACTATCTACTGCCCTATTGGATTGAGTTATTAAGAATATGGTAGCTCCTGTTTTTAATGCTACTTGCTTGAGTTCTGCTGTAATCTCATTGTATAAAACATCTGTGCTATTTGTTCTTATATCACTTTTTACTATGTTTAAATAATCTATAAAAAATATTTTTGTATTTTTCTTTCTTACATAGTAATTTATTAAATTAACAATTTTACTAATATTTCTTTCCTGGGAAAAGTTAATATCTAGTGAAGATATTTTATTACTTGCCATTGATAAATCCTCAATTACTTCACTGCTGTGTTTTGTAATAGATATAAATTTATCTACGTTTAATTTAGCTTGGGATAAAACCATTTTTAAATATATTTGTTGTGGTGGCATTTCTAAAGAAAAATATGTTACTGATTCATGATTAAGTGATAATTTTTTAATTAATTCTATTGAAAAAGTAGTTTTACCTATTCCACTCCTAGCCAATAGCGTTACTAAACTTCCTGGAACTATTCCCCTTAGTATTTTATCTAAGTCCTTATATCCTGTTAATAGCCCCATTGATTTAGGATTATCTAGTTCCATTCTTTCAGTTACTTCATCTAGCAACCATTCTTGTAAAGCAATGGTATTTACATCTTCTGTTTTTTTATCTTCAATTATTTTGTTAAGTTCATTTATAACCCCGTCTGTATCCAGTACCTTATCCAATATGCTAAATTCACACATTTTTCTTTTAAATTCATTAGACCTATACCCTTCAACTAACCTCTCAATATGTTCTTTTAAAGTTCCCATAGCTAAAGAGTTAGAATATATTTCTGATACATTGAACATATCTCCGTCTTTTCTTATTCCTAAACTATCCATTTTTTGAAGAACTAAAGTTAAATCTATATTTTCATGGTCATGCTCCATAACCTCTATAGCTTTAAACAACCTTTTATTTAAATCTGTGCTAAAATACTCTGCCTTTAAATTATTAATAGCATCAATTCTATTATCTTTGTCCTTGAGCATGAGGCTAAGTATCTCAACCTCATTTGCTCTAGTGTCAGTTAAATTAATCAAATTCTATTCCCCCTTTTAAATGTTCCAGTGCTGCATATGCTTCTTGGGTTCTTTTATCCCTATTATCTATTTGTGCATTTAAAATATCTGCCATAACTGGTGGATAACTATTAGTTTCTAGTACCTTATCTATCCTTTTAATAAATTCATCATCATTTATATATTTCATATGCTTATACCACTTAATTGCTTTTTCTTTAGACATTTTAAATCCTCTACACTCGAATTCCATTGTTAATTCCTCTATACCCTTATTAAAAGTTTCTTTACTTAACATTGATTATAACCTCCAATCTTCTAAGTTTTTTCTGTCTAAGCCTGGTTTAACTTCATCTTTAGACTTTGATTTATTACACCATGTATTCAACACCCTATAATGGTCTTTATATTTCTTTCCTTTACCATTAGCAATATAATTATCTAAACTAATTATGTTATTATGAACTATATCTTCATTAAATTTTTTAACTAACTTGTCATACTGTTCCTGTGTTATTTTCACCCTATCAACAACATCATCGATAAATTTTAAGTCTATATAATATTTAGTATTTGTTTTAGTATTTGTATTAGTATTTGTTGTACTGTAATTTTCCAGTATGTCCCCCTGTAATTTTCCAGTAGGTGTGCCTGTATTATTACTGGTACTGCAATTCTCCTGTACCTGTAATTCTCCAGTAGGTGTAATATTGCACTTATTAATAAAATATTTAGACCCTATTCCTTTCAATATTTCTTTGCTTAAATAATCTTTTCTTATTAAAGAATTTATTGCTTTTATAAGTGTTCTATCATCTTTCAATTTACTCCTTAGTTTTAGTTGCTTATAGCTTGGATAAGCATATCCTTTTTCTTTGTTGTAATAACTAATTAATGCTATTAATACACTCTGCTCCTGTATGCTTAAATCATTGTTATCAAGGATATTTTCATTGTCTACTATTGTAAATCCTGGCATTATACCACCTACTTAAATGCATTTCTGAATTTATATAAACCTGTCCAACTTGGTAATACATTTAATTGATTACATATATCTAAATACTTCTTAAATAACTTTACGCTCATACTCTCACCTCAATCTTAAATTTTTATTTTATTAAGCATTGGTTATTTGCCCATTCACTTAGTAATTCACGATTTACAAAATACTTACTTCCCATTTTAAATGCCGGAAAATCTTTCCTTTTTAATAAATCCTCATACATTCTATTTCTTCCTACTCCTAAAAATTTCATAGCCTCTGTAGGTGTTATTAATATAGTTTTTCTTTCTTCCATAACATTTTCCCCTTTCAATGAATTTAAAATATAATTTACCGCTATACTAATATAGCATGCTTTATAGCTAATAAAAATTAAAAGAACAACTTTTCTGGCGGAACTTCAAGTACTTTAGATATTGCAACTATTTCGTAATATCTAAGTCCAGTATAATCACCCTTTTCAATAGCTACAATTTTATTAGGAGATATTCCTATAAGATATTCTTTTTTTATCTTTTCCCTTAACTCTGCTTGAGTTAGTCCTTTTTTTATTCGTGCTATTTTAACATTCATAATTTTTACACTCCCCAACCGTCAATTTAATTACCGATTATATTCATTATAGATAATTAAATTACCTATGTCAATATAATATTTAAAAAAAGGTGTAATAAAATTACCGTTTGTGATAATATATAATAGAGGTGAGAATATGAATTATGGTGCAAAAATAAAATTAGAAAGAAAGAAAAAAGGTTTAACTCAAAAACAACTGGCAAAACAGCTTGGAAAATCTGAAAGCATTATAAGAAAATATGAAAGCGGTAATGTAATTCCTAGCATAGAAATGTATGAAAAGATAGCTAATATTTTAGATGTTCCAATTGATAAAATCATGGTATTACCAGAACAAGAAAAAACTGAAATTGATTCTTTTGAAATAATATATGATTTTATAGAAAAATATTTTAATTTATATAATCAACAACACCTTATTGAAAAAATTCCATTCCCAGAACAAATGGAATTAGCTCTTAATATAAAAAATATTTTACACAATAAAATAGAAAAATTAACTGAGTTTATAGAACAAAATTAATTTAATAAAAACTAATATCCCTAATTTTATTTGGTTAAAGTAAATATATAACAAACTAAAGCAACTACTCTTAAAAGAAAGGGAGGTAATCTAATGGCTAAAACTATATATAAGAAAAAAATTAAAAATGGTAAAGAATATTATTTTTATAGATTAAGACATAAAAATCTTTCAAAACCTAAAGATATATATAGCTCTACTGTTAAAGAACTTGATACTAAAATAAAGGCTATAATTAATGACCTTGATAATAACATCTCTAACAACAAAGAATTTTTTGGTGTGTTTTTTAAAGATTGGTTATATAACACTCATATGACAAATAAAAAGCCTTCTACTAAAGAAAGATATAATAGTGTATTTAAAAATTATATTGAAGATAGCCCTATATACGAATTGAAACTAAAGGATTTGACTCCATCAGATATACAAAATTATTATAATGATTTAATAGCTAAAGGGAAAAGTGTAGCAGCTATAAGAAATTTACATAAATTAATAGCCCCATCTATAAGATACGCTTGTGATAGTAATAGAATCTTAAAAGATTTTTCTAGGGCTATAGTTATTCCTAAGGATAAAGAGGATAAAAAACTTAAAAAAGTTAGTGCTGTAAAACCTTTTACTTTAAAAGAACAACTTAAATTCATTGAAGCTATAAAGGGGAATGAATTAGAAATGCTATTTCTTACTGCTCTTGATAGTGGATTAAGACAAGGTGAGTTATTTGCTCTAACATGGAATGATATTGACTTTAATAATAAATGTATAACTGTTAATAAATCCTTTAAAAGTATAAAGAATATAAAAACTAATAAGTATGAAAATATTATTCAAACACCTAAGACAGATAAGAGTATTAGAGTTGTTCCTATACCGATACATTTAATAGATAAATTAAAGCAACATAAATTATCACAAAAAACCCAAAGGCTAAAAATGGCTAACTTATATAAAAATAATAATCTTGTTTTTTGTAATAAATTTGGTAATTATTTGGATAGTGGTAATATTTTGAAGAAATTTAAAAAGATACTCAAAGATGATAAACTTGAAATAAGAAAATTTCATGATTTAAGGCATACTTATGCTACAAGATTATTTGAATTAGGAGAAGAACCTAAAACAGTTCAAACTTTACTAGGACATAGTAATATTTCCATTACACTAGATACTTATACTCATGTACTAGATAACTTAAAAGAAAAAGCAGTAAGTAAATTAGATAATTTATATATTAATGCGGGGGCAAAATAACCCTCTTTTTTTATATTTGAAGCTATAAGGGGCAAAAACGAGGGCAAATTTAAATTTTTATAAAATAAAAAACCGTCAAAACTTAGTAGTTTCAACGGTTTATGGTGCACCGGGCAGGATTCGAACCCGCGGCCAACTGGTTCGTAGCCAGCTACTCTATCCAACTGAGCTACCGATGCAAATTTTACATATTTATTTTAACATAAAAAGCATTATAAATCAACTTATAATAAAAAGCATTTAACTTTAGAGTTAAATGCTTTGGCGGAGAAAGAGGGATTTGAACCCTCGCACCGGTTACCCGATCTACGCCCTTAGCAGGGGCGCCTCTTCAGCCACTTGAGTATTTCTCCATAGCTTCCTTATATAAAAATGGCGGAGAGATAGGGATTCGAACCCTAGGTACGGTCACCCGTACGCCGGTTTTCAAGACCGGTGCCTTAAACCAACTCGACCATCTCTCCACGTTTTTTTAAATTTTTCACTTGAGTACGTAATAAATTATAACAATAAAAAGAATATATGTCAACATATTTTTTAAATTTTTTATGTTTACAAGAAAAATCTAAATCTGCATAAAATAAACTTTTAGATTTCAAAAGCATTTAGTTTAAATTTTTTAGCAATTTTCTTAATAAAAAAAGCATTTAACCTTAATGTCAAATGCTTTGGCGGAGAAAGAGGGATTTGAACCCTCGCACCGGTTACCCGATCTACGCCCTTAGCAGGGGCGCCTCTTCAGCCACTTGAGTATTTCTCCATAGCTTCCTTACATAAAAATGGCGGAGAGATAGGGATTCGAACCCTAGGTACGGTCACCCGTACGCCGGTTTTCAAGACCGGTGCCTTAAACCAACTCGACCATCTCTCCACATGTTTAACTTCATAACGAAAATTATTATAGCATTATAATTAAATTTTGTCAACGTAGATTATATTTTTAATATCTATTTTTCTCATTGATTTTTTATAATATTTTAGTATATCATATTTGATTATTAAATATAACTTAAATAAAATATAGTTTTTATAGAATTTTATTTAACTAATAATAAAAACACTATTAAATTTTATCACAATAAATCAATTTAATAGTGTTTATTTTAAATTAAATATATAAATTCTTTATAACAAATAATATTCAGCTATTTTATTGCTTCTTTTCCTCCCATATAAGGTCTTAACACTTCTGGTATTGTAACTGATCCATCTTCATTTTGATAGTTTTCAAGTATAGCTGCAACAGTTCTCCCAATAGCAACACCTGATCCATTTAATGTATGAACGTATTGTGGTTTTGCTTTTGCATCTTCTTTATATCTTATATTAGCACGTCTTGATTGGAAATCTTCAAAGTTACTACAGCTTGATATTTCAACATATCTATTGTAACTTGGCATCCAAACTTCTAAATCATATTTTAATGCAGCTGTAAATCCTAAATCACCTTTGCATATTCTTACAACTCTATATGGAATACCTAATTCTTTTAATACTGTTTCAGCATCATTAGTTAGTTTTTCTAATTCTTCATAAGACTGTTCTGGTTTTGTAAATTTAACAAGCTCTACTTTATTAAATTGATGTTGTCTAACAAGACCTCTTGTGTCTCTACCTGCTGAACCTGCTTCTGACCTAAAACAAGCACTATAAGCTACATGTTTTAATGGTAATTCATCACCTTTTAAGATTTCATCTCTATATAAATTAGTTACAGGAACCTCTGCAGTTGGTATTAAGAAGTAATCATCCTCTGAAATTTTAAAAGCGTCTTCTTCAAATTTAGGCAATTGTCCTGTTCCTATCATGCTTGTTCTATTTACCATATAAGGTGGTAATATTTCAGTATAACCATGTTTTTCTGTATGAGTATCTAAAAAATAAGATATTACTGCTCTTTCTAATCTAGCTCCTAATCCTTTATAAAAAGTAAATCTTGATCCTGTTACTTTTCCAGCTCTTTCAAAATCAAGAATATTTAAATTTGTTCCTATATCCCAATGAGCTTTAGGTTCAAAATCAAATTTTGTTGGTTCTGACCAATTTCTTATTTCTACATTGTCCTCATCTGTTTCTCCATCTGGCACTTGTGAATTTGGTATATTAGGTATTCTAAGCATTATATATTGTATTTTTTCATCTATTTTAGCTAAGGTAGCATCAAACTCTTTTATTTCTTCTGATAAATTTTTCATTTCAGCTACTATATTAGAAACATCTTTTCCTTCTTTTTTTAGTTTAGGAACTTCAGAAGAAACTTGATTTCTCTTATTTTTTAAGACCTCAACTTTAACTAAAATATTTCTTCTTTCCTCATCTAATTTTAAAACTTCATCAATTACAGTTACATCAAACTTTTCTCCTCTATTGTTTAATGCTTCTTTTATTTCATTTGGATTATTTCTTATTCTTTTTAAATCTAACATAATATTTTATTTATTGGATCATCCAATAAATACTTCCTCCCTTCAGATTTTATATTTTTATAATATAATAAAAAAAGCCCTTCGTTTCCCTATAAAAGGGACGAAAAGCTCCGCGTTGCCACCCTAATTGATCATAAAATGATCCTCTCTTAATTATAACGGTTATCCGTACTGTTTTTACCACAGTCCCTCAGAGGTGGATTCACAATATAAGGTTGTTAACTTACACCAGCCGTTAACTCTCTTAAAACTTCATATAGCTACTGCTCCTCTTCACAGGTTTTAATATTTAATTATAAACATAAATTTAATAAAATTATACAAATACTGTAGCTATATGTCAATAGCATTTGTTAATTTTAGCTAACCCTTTACTCATTAATATTTTTAATAGCTATTATATCTACTCCAGTGTTTAAAATATTTTTACAAATTACATCTCCAATTTCTATAGGATAACCTACATATAATCTACTTAAAGCTTTGGAACACTCTATCCATAAAGATTTTTCTATAGGTTCACTACTTTTTACTGGTAATACATTATATTTAGATCCTTTTATCCTAACTAACGTAGTAAAAATATCTTTAGTATTATTAACATAATTTTTAGCATAATCTATTCCTAAATTACATTGGTTACCTTTTATAGTATTATAATTACTATTGTAAAGAGATATTATACATTTTTTATTGCATCCATTACAAATAAATTCTCTAAGCACCTTTATTCCTCCTAAATTAAATTGTATCAAATTCTTTAATTCTACATGGTATAATTTTAGAATTCTTTGAATCTTTAACTATATCTGTCATAAATTTATTTGTTTCTCTAGCTAATATCGATGCAACTTTATTTAAACAATAGGCTCCCTGACAACTACCAAAAGCTGCTCCTGTCCTTCTTTTTATTCCCTCTAATGTTCGTGCACCTAAAGGCCTTCTTATTGCATCTATAATTTCTCCTTCTGTTACTTTATTGCAAGCACATATTATTTTTCCATACCTTTTGTCCATATTTATAATTTTATTTCTTTCTTCTAAAGACAACTCATTAAATTTATAATAATCCCTTCTCTTATCTATAAACTCTTTCTTTAGCACACATTTTATATTACTAACTATAGTATCTGTAACAATCTTTGCTATATAAGGTGTCATCGTTACTTGTCCATAATGATTGACTATAACTTTTATATATCCCTTATCTATTAAACTATCATCTATCACTATACTATCATCATAATATGGAAATTGATAAAAATTATTTATATCCATCTCATTTATTTCATCTAAAATCAAAGCAGACACATCTAATGTATTTTTATAATTTATCTTTTCATAAGTATCTACTGCTAAAACCATACTGCCTTGAACCGTTGGTACAGCTAAAATTTTTTTTATATTTTCATTATTACCTAGCTTTACTACTATATTATTAAATTCCTTGATTGAATTTTTTTCTATCAATAAATAATTTAAATTACTTTTTTTATAATTTCTTTTGGTGTCTGAATATATTCCAAAATTTTCATCAGGGGTTGTATTTATAACTATATTACAGTTAAATTTGTTTTTATTAGTTATAATTTTATATCCTTTAGATAGTTTTTGTATTTCTAAAACCTGTTCTTCTAATTTAAAATTCACCCCATTATCAAAGGCAATTTCCCCATAAGATATAGCTAAATCAAAAGGTGCTATAGATGCTGTATTGCTAGAATATAATGCCTTTTTAAAATCTATATTTAAATTTGGTTCTATTTTTTCTACCTCATCTTTAGTTAATATTTCTATATTTTTTATTCCTCTTTTTAAAGCTTTTTTATACATATTTTCTATATTAGATACTTCATTATCATTTTGGGCTATTATTAATGACCCTGTTTTTTTAAATGGAATTTTAAATTTTTTAGCTATATCTTCCATTAATTTATTACCATTTAACTCCAAATTAGCTGCTAAATCATCTTCACATTCCACTCCATCATACACTACAGATGAATTTATAAATGCTACATCGTCTGCTATGTCATAATCCTTTTCTATTAAAGCTATATTTAAACTATATTTTGATAATTCATAAGCTAATGCACATCCAATTATTCCCCCACCTAATATCATAACATCATAATCCATTTTTTATCAGCCTTTCTCTCCATTTTAATAATGTATAATTATTAAAGATTTATTAGGTATATTTCTATATAACCACTTTGAATCCTCCATAGGTACTCTTATACATCCATGAGATGTAGGAAATCCTAATTTGTCTTTTTCTTCTTCTATTATATTACCATTTTTGTCTACAGGTATAGAATGAATTAAATAATTTGCAAAAAATTTAATATAGTATCTACCACCTTGATTATATTTGTTACTATAAAAATATTTTCCCTTATTTGTAATATAAAAAATACCTAACGGAGTTTCTGTATCTTGTTTTCCTATAACCCCTGTTGAGCATTTGATATTTTTTATTATTTTATCGTTTTTATATACCCTTATCTTTTGATCTATTAAGTCTACATCTACTTTATATTCAGTATTTTTATGTAAAATTCCTTTAAGATTTTCTTTGTTTTTCTTAATCCATCCTTTTCTTCCTAAATTTCCTTCTTCACAAAATATATATCCATTTTGCTCCTTATAGCTAACAATTATATCATCTTCATATAAATAATATAATACTTCGCTATTACAATCAAAGTTTTTATATACTGGTACTTTATTTTTATTTATATAATAAGTTTTTTTAAAACAAGTATTAGATGAGAATACTGACATTTCATTTCTATCCACTTCACTTTTATTTATTTCTTTTGTTTTATTATCTAACTTATTAGTTGTGCTTACATCTTTTTTTGTATGTATAAAGCAAGGTATAAATAATAATATTAAAGTAAATATAACAATATATACGCTTTTTTTAAATTTCAAATTTAATCACTCCAAATTAATTTTCTATATAATGTTATTATTTACATATAAATGATAATTTAATCAAAAAATAAATAAGAACCCCTTATAAATATATGGGGCTCTTTACAGATATTAATTATAGTTATTATATCTTTTATTTTATACTATTTAATATATTGCCTAATTCATTTATATTTTGTCCATATTTAGTCCAGTCTCCATTTTTTTGAGCTTCTATGGCTTTATTATAATATTCTTGAGCTTTTTTCAATTTTGAATCATCTATAGTCTTTGTACTATCCTTTTCATTTTTATCATTGATTTTATTATCTTTAGAATTAAATATTTCTTTTATACCTTCCTGAATACTAGATGATAAAACTAATTTATCATTATAGGATAATATTACTCTTTTCATTTCTGGTATACTATTTTTCCCACTAGCTCGCAAATATAGTGGTTCTATATAAAGAAGAGAATTTTTTATAGGTAATATTATAGTGTCTCCATATTGCACCTGTGAACCTTCTCTATTCCATAATGATAATTCCTTAGATATATTAGTATCTTGATTTATTTTTTGTTTAAATAAATATGGACTATATACCGTTTTGTCTGATGGGAGTTTATATAATATTTTTTTACCATATTGCTCTCCATCCATTCTTGCTCCAAATAAAGCTATCATATTATCCTTTTTCATTACATTAAAATAATTCAAAAGTACCATTTCTTCCTTATTTTGTTCTGGTAATTTCATAATTATATAAGGAGCATCATTTGTATTTGTTTCTCCTTCAACATGTTTTTGATCCTTAGATACTTCCCATAGATCTTCACCATTATAAAACACGCCAGGATCTTTTACATGATATTTTCCTAATACTTTGCTTTGAATACTAAATAGATCTTTTGGATATCTAAAATGTTCTCTTATTTCTTTAGGCGCATCTTTTTCTTCTTTAAATAATCCCTTAAATATTTTAGCATAATTATTAACTATAGGATCCTTTTTATCTGTAATATAAAAATTAATATCTCCATCTACAGAATCTATTACTACTTTAGCTGAATTCCTTATATAATTTATATTATCGTAAGGCTCTGAATAAGGATATCTATTTGTAGTAGTATAAGCATCTATTATCCAATATATTTTGCCATTATATATAACCATATAAGGATCATTATCATAAGTTAAAAAGGGTGCTATTTTTTTTGCCCTCTCTACAATATTTCTATTTATTATTATTTTACTATCTTTTTTTATATCCTTTGATAAAAGAAAATTAATATCTTTTTTATTTATAGCAAATAATAATCTATTAATAAAGCTCATTTTTATCCCTGCATGTCCATTATATTTATTAGTTTTATTAGAATCTTCTTTAGGATAATCAAATTCATTTATCTTAGTGTTTACTATAACATAGTCATTAGTCTTTTCTCCAAAATATATCCTAGGATTAGTCAATTTTATATTTGTTTTATTATAAGGTGGTATATCTTTTATAACAAAGTCGGGTTGTCCTTCACTTGTTACAGAATTTACTTTATTCATAACTGCTCCGAAGCCATGTGTATATATTAAGTGTCTATTTTGCCATGTATTTGGGTTCAAGGCATCTGTATCTATTTCCCTTGCAGCTAGGAATACTTGATTGTATTTTCCATTTATATTATACCTATCTATATCTATGTCATTAAAAGTATAATAATATCTTATTATTTGAACCTGATTATAAAATTCTAATGTAGGTTTAAAAGAGTTTATTCTTATATTGTCTATGCTTGCTTTGTTATCTGTAATATCTTGTTTTTGTAAATCATTCTTAATATCAAAATCTCTTATTTCAATGTCATCTAAAGCAAAGGCTTTTCTTGTTAAATCTATATTATTTTTTATATAGGGTTGCTCTAAAGTTTTTTCATTAGATTTGACTATAAAGTTTTGTACTAAAAAAGATGCTATATTTTGTGATACTATCAAAAATATAGTTATACCTATACATATACTTACTGGTTTGAATTTACCTTTTACTATACTTAATAATGTTGCTATAGATGAAATTAGTGTAATTACTACTATTATTTTATAGAATAATAAAGTAGCATGAACATCAGTATAGCTAGCACCAAAAGATACTCCATTAGAGCTATAAACTAAATTCCATATTTTTATTAAATGTCCAAAGGATATAAATAAAATTATAAGACCAGATACAATAGCTAATTGTTTTCCTGCAAAGGATTTTATGCCATGATTTATATTTTTAAAATTTATATCCTTTTTGCTTTGAATTTTATATTTAGCTTCTAAAATAAAATAAGCTATAAATGTTGTTATAACTAAAAATAATAATAAAGAAATTATAACTTTATATAAAGATTCAAAGAGTGGTAATTTAAATACATAAAAAGAAACATCTTTAAAAAATATAGGGTCTTTCACATTAAAATCTACAGAATTATTAAATTGTAATATTCTATACCAATAACTACTTGAAAATATATAAGCTAAAAATATAGATACTATAAAGTTAAAAATAAAAAATAATTTTTTCCCATAATCTTTTTTATTTAATTCTATATCTATTATACTTTTATCTCTATTTATCATAAGGCTTTTATAATACATCCATATAGATATAAAAAATATTATAAATATAGGAATCATTAAAATAATTATAGCTCTCATTTTAGTAAAATATATTGTTAAATAGTTTACTTCTTTAAACCATTTTATATTAATAATAAAATTTATTATTTTATTAAAAAATGCTATAAATAAAATTATTATGATTAATGGTATAAACAATGCTTTTTTATTCTTCATTTTATCACCTACCATTTCTATTTAAAAATCTTCCAATCAAAGAATATTTAGTTTCTATAGCTCCCTTAGGGCAAAGTTCCTGACAACAAAAACATCTTATACATTTTTTCATATTCCAAACTGGTATTTTTTTATCTCCTTTTTTTATCATATCTATAACATATGGTTTTTCGGGACATACTTTAGCACATCTACTACATCCTATGCACTTTTCTTCTATTAAAGTAGGATCTGGTGCAATAATATCTTTTAAAAAATTTGTAACTTTAGGATTTATAAAATAAAAATCCCCACCCTCTCTACAAAGTTTAAAATCATTTACAGCCATGCTATCTATTTTTTCACCTAATACCTCTATGTCCTTTAAAAAAACACTTCCCCAATTACTATCATAGGCTTCTTTTAATACAGGAATTTCTAATGGATTATCATATCCTATTATTTTAACAGCAACGGAATCCACTGCTGTAAGGCTATTTCCCATTATAATTGTATTAAGGTTATAGGGACTTCCACTTTTAGGACCATTTCCTTCCATAGCTATAATTCCATCTAATATAGCAAAATCAGTTTCTAGCAATGTATTTAAATCTAATAACATTTTACAAAAATTATTTGCATTAGGCATTCTTGTATGCCAAGTGGCTTTTAATGTTCCTGGTATACATCCAAACTGATTTTTAACTGCACCAGTAAAGTAAGCCATAGCATGTGTTTTTAATTTAGGTAATGTTATTAACACATCTGTTTCATAAGCTGCTTTTGCTATAGTCCATGATCTGCACAAAATAGAATTATCACAGCTTACATTAATAGATTCTTTAAAATCTTTAAATGTTATATCATATTTTTTTGCTATATTGAGTAATCCACATTTTTCAGCTGCTCTTTTAGAATCTCCAAATCCAGGAGAATCTCCAAAGGATATGTTACTAGAATAATCTTTTAATATTCTTATTACTGCTTCAAAAACTACACTATTAGTTATCACAGGAGAACCTTCATTCTCAATACTAAGCATATTAGGTTTTAAAAGAACTTTACTATTATAAGGTATAAGTTTATTTAAAAAAGAGTTTCCTCCTAAAAGTTCAAATCCATTTCTTAAAGTTTTTTCTACTTTTTCTAAATCATATTCATCACATTTTAAAAGGGCTACTTTATCCATTTTATATTTCCTCATCTACTAAATAATTTTTTTTGTTTAATTCTTCTATTATTTTATTCATTATATCTTCATTATCTGAAGATATTGTATGCAAGTGAATTCCACCAGTAAGTATTAATAAAGGTTCTGCTTTATTGTTTTGTATATTTTTTATAAAATTATCTATATCATACATTGATTTTATCATCAGCATGGCTTTTATTTCTCCATATATAGGATGTTCTACTACCACATCTTCTACTATTCCTCCAAATTTAATTATAGTCTCCAACTCGTCCTCTATATCCTTACTATCATGACATACGGCTATAATTCTTCTTATTAATTCTTTATTTTCATTAGGTATTAAATAGCCTTC
This sequence comes from Clostridium sporogenes, assembly GCF_001889325.1. Classification (NCBI taxonomy): domain Bacteria; kingdom Bacillati; phylum Bacillota; class Clostridia; order Eubacteriales; family Clostridiaceae; genus Clostridium; species Clostridium sporogenes. The sequence goes on from NZ_CP013243.1 coordinate 2,343,033, forward strand.
AGGTGTGGCAATTATATTTCTACCTGAGGCTCTTAAAATAGCTATATCCTTTACTATCACCTGCCTTGTGACACCTAATTTTTGTCCCATTTCATTACCTTTAATAGGTTTATTATTTTTCATTAACATATTTTCAATGCTTTTTCTTCTTTCTATTGAATTCATAATATCACCACTTTATTAATTTAAATTATCACTATATATTAATAAACTTAATTCTTTATTTATAATATTTTCATCATGATGGTTTTTAACTAAATATAACATTTCCTCACTATATTTATTATATTCTTTTAAAATACAATATCCTAAATAAGGATGATTATAATGAACATAAACTGATTTAATATTTTGAAATTTTTTTATTCTAGAATTCGTAATTTTATCCATAATTACTATTATGCTTTTTTTTATAATATCAACTTTATAATTTAATTTTCCTATATCATGTAATAAAGCTACCTTTATAAACTCATTTTTTGTGAGATTATATTTACCTTCTTCATATAATTTTTCTATATCATAAGCTACTTTTATAGAATGCTTTTGTTCACTTATAGATAATTTATTAAATATCTTTAACTCCTCATTATCTAAATGCATGTTTATATAAACTATGTCATTGTATTCTAGTTTAGCAGTAGCATTCCAGTGAAATTGTTTAATTCTATATACTATTTTATTAAACCTCCCTATTTAAATAATCTTATATTATTAGTTTACAATAAATTTCTTATTTTTTAAATGGATATAAAAAAATAAGATACTTATGAAAGTTCATAAGTATCTTATGTCTAATGGTGGAGATAAGGAGATTCGAACTCCTGACCCCCTGCTTGCAAGGCAGGTGCTCTCCCAACTGAGCTATACCCCCAAATGGTGGACCTTCAGGGACTCGAACCCCGGACCTACCGGTTATGAGCCGGTTGCTCTAACCAACTGAGCTAAAGATCCATGTTGTTGTATCTGGCAACGACTTACTCTTCCACAGGGCCTCCCCTGCAGTACCATCAGCGCTTTGAAGCTTAACCTTCGTGTTCGGCATGGGAACGGGTGTTACCTTCAAGCCATAATCACCAGATATTTAACATTATAATTACTTTTTTGTAATTTGTCAATAGAGATTTAACAATTTTTTTATTGTTTCTCTCAAAATTACACAGTGAATTTTATTTTGGTCAAGCCCTCGACTTATTAGTATCAGTCAACTTAACATGTTGCCATGCTTACATCCCTGACCTATCAACCTGGTGTTCTTCCAGGAGTCTTACTAGCTTACGCTATGGGAAATCTCATCTTGAGGTTGGCTTCACGCTTAGATGCTTTCAGCGTTTATCCAGTCCCAACATAGCTACCCAGCTGTGCCACTGGCGTGACAACTGGTGCACCAGAGGTTGGTCCATCCCGGTCCTCTCGTACTAAGGACAGCTCCTCTCAAATTTCCTACGCCCGCGACGGATAGGGACCGAACTGTCTCACGACGTTCTGAACCCAGCTCGCGTGCCGCTTTAATGGGCGAACAGCCCAACCCTTGGGACCTACTTCAGCCCCAGGATGCGACGAGCCGACATCGAGGTGCCAAACCTCCCCGTCGATGTGGACTCTTGGGGGAGATCAGCCTGTTATCCCCGAGGTAGCTTTTATCCGTTGAGCGATGGCCCTCCCACGAGGTACCACCGGATCACTAAGCCCGACTTTCGTCCCTGCTCCACCTGTATGTGTCGCAGTCAAGCTCCCTTCTGCCTTTGCACTCTTCGCGCGATTTCCGACCGCGCTGAGGGAACTTTTGGGCGCCTCCGTTACTTTTTAGGAGGCGACCGCCCCAGTCAAACTGCCCACCTAACAATGTCCCGTGACCAGATTCATGGCCGCCGGTTAGAACCCCAGTACTGTCAGGGTGGTATCCCAAGGATGACTCCACTCAGGCTGACGCCCAAGCTTCCAAGTCTCCCACCTATCCTGTACAGACAATACCGAGATTCAATGCTAAGCTACAGTAAAGCTCTACGGGGTCTTTCCGTCCAATCGCGGGTAGCAAGCATCTTCACTTGCACTACAATTTCGCCGGATTTGCTGTTGAGACAGTGCCCAAATCATTACGCCATTCGTGCGGGTCGGAACTTACCCGACAAGGAATTTCGCTACCTTAGGACCGTTATAGTTACGGCCGCCGTTTACTGGGGCTTAAGTTCACACCTTCGCTTACGCTAAGTGTTCCCCTTAACCTTCCAGCACCGGGCAGGCGTCAGCCCCTATACATCAGCTTTCGCTTTAGCAGAGACCTGTGTTTTTGCTAAACAGTTGCTTGGGCCTATTCTCTGCGGCCTACTTTCGTAGGCACCCCTTCTCCCGAAGTTACGGGGTCAATTTGCCGAGTTCCTTAACAGCAATTCTTCCGATGGCCTTAGGATTCTCTCCTCACCTACCTGTGTCGGTTTGCGGTACGGGCACCTATTCACTCGATAGAGGCTTTTCTTGGCAGTGTGGAATCAGATACTTCGCCATAAATGGCTCCCCATCACACCTTAGCTTAGCTCGACGGATTTACCTATCAAGCATGCCTAAATGCTTAGACGCACATCCAATAGTGCGCACATCTTATCCTACTGCGTCACCCCATTTCTCAAACGTAAATAGGCGGTATCGGAATATCAACCGATTGTCCATCACCTACGCCTTTCGGCCTCGGCTTAGGTCCCGACTAACCCTGGGCGGACGAACCTTCCCCAGGAAACCTTAGGTTTTCGGCCAATAAGATTCTCACTTATTTCTCGCTACTTATGCCAGCATTCTCACTTCTGTACAGTCCACCGCTCCTTACGGTACGACTTCAACCCATACAGAAAGCTCCTCTACCGCGTACACATAGTGTACACCCATAGCTTCGGTGGTAAGTTTGAGCCCCGGACATCTTCGGCGCAGGATCTCTTGACTAGTGAGCTATTACGCACTCTTTAAATGAGTGGCTGCTTCTAAGCCAACATCCTAGTTGTCTTAGAAATCCCACATCCTTTTCCACTTAACTTACACTTTGGGACCTTAGCTGATGGTCTGGGCTGTTTCCCTTTTGACTACGGATCTTATCATTCGCAGTCTGACTGCCGTGATACAAGTATATGGCATTCGGAGTTTGATAGGGTTCGGTAACTACTATAGCCCCTAGCCCATTCAGTGCTCTACCTCCATTACTCAATTACACGACGCTAGCCCTAAAGCTATTTCGAGGAGAACCAGCTATCTCCGAGTTCGATTGGAATTTCTCCGCTATCCACAGCTCATCCCATGGTTTTTCAACACCAACGTGGTTCGGTCCTCCACGAGATTTTACTCTCGCTTCAACCTGGCCATGGATAGGTCACCCGGTTTCGGGTCTACACCATGCAACTTTTCGCCCTTTTCAGACTCGGTTTCCCTTCGGCTCCATACCTTAAGTACTTAACCTTGCTACATAGCGTAACTCGCTGGCTCGTTCTACAAAAAGCACATCGTCACACTTTAACGTGCTCCGATCGGTTGTAGGCACACGGTTTCAGGTTCTATTTCACTCCCCTTCCGGGGTTCTTTTCACCTTTCCCTCACGGTACTGCTTCACTATCGGTCACTAGGTAGTATTTAGCCTTGGGAGGTGGTCCTCCCTGCTTCCCACAAGGTTTCACGTGTCTCGTGGTACTCTGGATTAGATCTCGAAGTTTTCTCTTTTTACCTACAGGACTATTACCTTCTATGGTAGGGCGTTCCAGCCCTCTTCGATTAAGATACCTCTTCTTTTATGATCTATCCACAACCCCAGAAACAAGTTTCTGGTTTGGGCTCTTTCCCGTTCGCTCGCCGCTACTTAGGAAATCGATTTTTCTTTCTCTTCCTCCGGGTACTTAGATGTTTCAGTTCCCCGGGTTTACCCTCATACACCTATGTATTCAGTGCATGATACATGGGGTTACCCATGTGAGTTTCCTCATTCGGAAATCCCTGGATCTCAGCCTATTTGCGGCTACCCAAGGCTTATCGCAGCTTATCGCGTCCTTCTTCGGCTCCTAGTGCCAAGGCATTCACCATGCGCCCTTTGTAGCTTGACCTTAAAATTGTATTCTTACAAAGGATTTTTATATACCTTTAGCTTTACTTATTCACTGTGCAATTTTCAAAGAACATAAGTAGATGTTCCAAATCTATGATTTGGTACAATCACTTAGTTAAACATGCTAATGTTTAACTTCATTTTGAGAGAATGGTCTCTCAAAATTAAACAGAGAATTCAGCCTTTAGAAAGAATTTTCTTCTTTCTATTCTCCTTAGAAAGGAGGTGATCCAGCCGCAGGTTCTCCTACGGCTACCTTGTTACGACTTCACCCCAATCACTAATCCCACCTTCGGCCGCTGGCTCCTTACGGTTACCTCACGGACTTCGGGTGTTACCAGCTCTCATGGTGTGACGGGCGGTGTGTACAAGGCCCGGGAACGTATTCACCGCGACATTCTGATTCGCGATTACTAGCAACTCCAGCTTCATGTAGGCGAGTTGCAGCCTACAATCCGAACTGAGATAGGTTTTATAAGTTTTGCTCCACCTCACGGTCTTGCGTCTTATTGTACCTACCATTGTAGCACGTGTGTAGCCCTGGACATAAGGGGCATGATGATTTGACGTCATCCCCACCTTCCTCCTGGTTACCCAGGCAGTCTCATTAGAGTGCTCAACTTAATGGTAGCAACTAATAACAAGGGTTGCGCTCGTTGCAGGACTTAACCTAACATCTCACGACACGAGCTGACGACAACCATGCACCACCTGTCTCCTTGCCCCGAAGGGCTTCACCTATCTCTAGGCTATGCAAGGGATGTCAAGTCCAGGTAAGGTTCTTCGCGTTGCTTCGAATTAAACCACATGCTCCGCTGCTTGTGCGGGCCCCCGTCAATTCCTTTGAGTTTTAATCTTGCGACCGTACTCCCCAGGCGGGATACTTATTGTGTTAACTGCGGCACAGGGGGAGTTGATACCCCCTACACCTAGTATCCATCGTTTACGGCGTGGACTACCAGGGTATCTAATCCTGTTTGCTACCCACGCTTTCGTGCCTCAGCGTCAGTTACAGTCCAGAAAGCCGCCTTCGCCACTGGTGTTCTTCCTAATCTCTACGCATTTCACCGCTACACTAGGAATTCCGCTTTCCTCTCCTGCACTCTAGATATCCAGTTTGGAATGCAGCCCCCAGGTTAAGCCCGGGGATTTCACATCCCACTTAAACATCCGCCTACGCACCCTTTACGCCCAGTAAATCCGGACAACGCTCGCCACCTACGTATTACCGCGGCTGCTGGCACGTAGTTAGCCGTGGCTTCCTCCTCTGGTACCGTCATTATCGTCCCAGAAAACAGGGCTTTACAATCCGAAGACCTTCATCACCCACGCGGCGTTGCTGCGTCAGGGTTTCCCCCATTGCGCAATATTCCCCACTGCTGCCTCCCGTAGGAGTCTGGACCGTGTCTCAGTTCCAATGTGGCCGATCACCCTCTCAGGTCGGCTACGCATCGTTGCCTTGGTAAGCCATTACCTTACCAACTAGCTAATGCGCCGCGGGTCCATCTCAAAGCAATAAATCTTTGATAAGAAAATCATGCGATTCTCTTATGTTATGCGGTATTAATCTCCCTTTCGGAAGGCTATCCCCCACTTTGAGGCAGGTTACCCACGTGTTACTCACCCGTCCGCCGCTAATCCACTTCCCGAAGGAAGCTTCATCGCTCGACTTGCATGTGTTAAGCACGCCGCCAGCGTTCGTCCTGAGCCAGGATCAAACTCTCAATTTTAAAGTTTAATCTCTTCTCAAATTCATTGACAAGGTTTATTACCTTATCTTACTGGCTGTTACAAGAATGTTTCTTGTTAATTCTCTGTTTAATTTTCAAAGACCACATCGCCTCAGCGACTTTTATATCTTATCAAATTTGTTGTTCTTTGTCAAGAACTTTTTTCAAATTTGTTTTTGAAAGTTTTTGTTGCTTCCAAGCCCTTGTCTTAAGGACGAGATTTATTGTATCAAAATTTAATATTATATTTATACTATAAAAGCTCATTTAATTAAAATATCATAATATTACTTCTGTTTTTATCTTTTTTTTTAATATTTCTTATATTGATACGTCTGGAAAAGTTGTTTTTTATAATTAAAATTTATAATAAGAAAAATCAGCATTTATGCTGATTTTTCTTATTATTTATTCTTCATTTAGATTTTCTTCATTTAGATTTTCTTCATTTAGATTTTCTTCATTTAGATTTTCTTCATTTAGATTTTCTTCATTTAAAATTTCTTCTTCTATTATGTCTTCACTCTTTATTTTAGCTATAGCTACTATTTTTTCTTCTTCACTAGTTCTCATTAGTTTTACACCCATAGCATTTCTACTAGTTTTAGATATTTCCGAAACATTTATTCTTATTGCAACATCACCACTATTTACAAGCATAAGTTCATCATCTTCTTTTACAAACCTTGCTCCAACTATAGGTCCTGTTTTGTCAGTTATCTTATAAGTTATAACACCTTTTCCACCTCTTCTATGGATAGGATATTCTTCTATGTCTGTTCGTTTACCAAATCCATTTTCACTTATAGATAATAGTGTTTCATCTTCTATTACTACATCCATAGATACAGCCTTATCAGCTTTTCTTAGTGTTATAGCCTTAACACCTGTTGCAACTCTTCCCATAGGTCTTACATCTTCTTCATTAAATCTTATACAGTACCCATTTTGTGTTACTACTATTATTTCATCATTTCCTTTAGTCATTTTTACATCTATTAATTCATCATCTTCTCGCAGATTAATAGCATTTAATCCACCTTTTCTTATGGAAGAATATTTCCTTATCTCTGTCTTTTTAATTATTCCATTTCTAGTACACATTACAAAATGCTTCATGTCATCTATGTCTTTTAAACCTATTACTGTTTGTATTTTCTCATTATTTTCTATAGGTATAAGATTTACTATATTTGTACCTTTAGCTGTTCTTCCTGCTTCTGGTATTTCATAAGCTTTAAGTTTATATACCTTACCCCTATTAGTAAAGAATAATATAGTACTATGAGTAGATGTTACAAACATATTTTCTATAAAATCATCCTGTTTTGTAGATGTAGCTTGAATACCCTTTCCTCCTCTTTTTTGTGAAGAGTATGTATCCATATCTAATCTTTTTATATATCCACCATGAGTTAAAGTTACTATCACCTTTTTATCTTCAATTAAGTCCTCTATGTCTATATCATGTTCACCTTTTACTATTTCTGTTTTTCTTTCATCACCATATTTATTTTTTATTTCTATTAATTCTTCTTTTATTATACTTAGTACTAATTCTTCTTTATCTAATATTTCTCTAAAATAACTTATCTTTTCCATAAGTTCTTTATATTCTTCTTCTATTTTTTCTCTTTCTAAACCTGTAAGCCTTTGTAACTTCATATCTAATATAGCTTGAGCTTGTTTTTCTGAAAGATTAAAGTTATTCATTAATCCCTCTTTAGCTTCAGCTGTATTTTTAGATGCTCTTATAAGCTTTATAACTTCATCAATATGATCTAAGGCTATTCTTAAACCTTCTAATATATGAGCCCTTGCTAATGCTTTATCTAAGTCAAATCTAGTTCTTCTTCTTATTACTTCCTTTTGGAATTCCACATAATTAACTAATATTTCTTTTAAATTTAAAATTTGAGGTTGGTTATTAACTAAAGCTAACATAATTATTCCAAAGGTATCTTGAAGTTTTGTATGCTTATATAATTGGTTTAAAACTATATTAGGATTTGCATCCCTTTTTAATTCTATAACAATTCTCATACCATCTCTATCTGATTCATCTCTTAAATCTGAAATTCCATTTATTTTTTTATCCTTTACAAGGTTAGCCATATTTTCTATAAGTCTAGCTTTATTAACTTGATAAGGTATTTCTGTAACTATTATCTTATTTTTCCCTTTTTCCTCTTCAATCTCAGCTTTAGCTCTAAGTATAACTTTTCCCCTACCCGTTTCATAAGCTTCCCTTATTCCTCTTGTACCTACGATTAATCCAGAAGTAGGGAAATCTGGTCCTTTTATTTTAGTCATTAAATCAAGTATATTTACATCTTCATTTTCTATTAGCATTATTATTCCATCTATAACCTCTGTTAAATTATGAGGTGGAATATTAGTAGCCATACCTACTGCTATACCTGAAGAACCATTAACTAAAAGATTAGGAAACCTTGATGGTAATACAGATGGTTCTTCTTCTTCCCCATCAAAGTTAGGAATAAAATCAACTGTATTTTTATTTATGTCTTTTATAAGTTCCATAGATATTTTACTCATCTTAGCTTCTGTATATCTCATTGCTGCTGCTCCATCACCATCTACAGAACCAAAATTTCCATGACCATCTACTAATGTATATCTTATTGAAAAATTCTGAGCCATTCTTACTAAAGCTTCATAAACTGCTGTATCTCCATGAGGATGATACTTACCCAGTACATCTCCTACAATTCTTGCACATTTTCTATAACCTTTTTCTGGAGCTAATCCTAATCCCTGCATTGAATATATTATTCTTCTATGTACTGGCTTTAACCCATCCCTTACATCTGGTAATGCACGGCCAGCTATTACACTCATGGCATAGTCTATATAACATTTCTTCATTTCTTTACTTACATCTACAGGCAAAATCTTTCCTTCGTTTAGCATGATTACACCTCTTTACAATCTTATCTTATATATCCAAGTTAACTACTTTATCAGCATTACTTTCTATAAAGTCTCTTCTTGGTTCTACTTTTGTTCCCATAAGTATAGTAAATATTTCATCTGCCTCCATAGCGTCCTCTACTGTTACCTGTAATAAAGTTCTATGTTCTGGGTCCATAGTAGTTTCCCAAAGTTGTTCTGGATTCATTTCTCCAAGACCTTTGTATCTTTGAATATTAGTATTGGTATCTTTTCCACCCAATTCTAATAATGCAGCATCCAATTCTGGATCTGAATAAACATAAATTTCTTTTTTAGCCTTATATATTCTATAAAGTGGTGGTTGAGCTATATAAACATGACCTTCCTCTATTAATTCTTTCATGTATCTATAAAAGAATGTTAAAAGTAAAGTTCTTATATGGGCTCCATCTACGTCAGCATCTGTCATTATAATTATTCTATTATATCTTATTTTATCAATATCAAATTCTTTTCCTATACCTGCTCCAAATGCAGTTATCATAGCACGTATTTCATCTGAAGCTAATATTTTATCCAATCTTTGCTTTTCCACATTCATTATTTTACCCTTTAAAGGTAATATAGCTTGGAATTCTCTATTTCTTCCCTGTTTTGCAGATCCACCTGCGGAATCTCCTTCGACCAAATAAATTTCACATAATGATGGATCCTTTGAAGAACAATCTGATAATTTTCCTGGAAGAGACGTACTTTCTAAAATAGATTTTCTTCTAGTAAGTTCTCTTGCTCTTTTTGCAGCCTCTCTAGCTCTTGAAGCTGATAGGCCTTTTTCAATTATTATTTTACCTACATTAGGATTTTCCTCTAAAAAAGAACCTATACTCTGACCTACTATTGTATCTACAATTCCTCTTACTTCACCATTTCCTAATTTTGTCTTTGTTTGACCTTCAAATTGAGGATCTGTTAATTTTACTGAAATAACTGCTGTTAATCCCTCTCTAACATCATCCCCTGATAAATTTTTATCTGTATCCTTTAAGTAATTAAATTTCCTAGCATAGTCATTTATAACTCTTGTTAGAGCTGATTTAAATCCAGCTAAATGAGTTCCACCTTCTATGGTATCTATATTATTAGCAAAGGAAAAAATATTTTCTGCATAACCATCGTTATATTGCATAGCAATCTCAACTATACATCCATCTTTATTTTCATCAACATATATAGGTTGTTGATGTAATTTTTCCTTATTTCTATTTAAATAAAGTACAAAAGATCTCAATCCGCCCTCATAGTGGAACATTTCTTTTTTATCATATCTTTCATCTGTTAATGAAATTTTTATACCTTTGTTTAAAAAGGCTAATTCTCTGAGTCTGTGAGCTAAAGTATCATATTCAAATTCTAGTTCATCAAATATTTCGATATCTGGTTTAAAATATATTTTTGTACCATGATCTTCCGTATCTCCAACTATATCTAATCCAGTTTTTGTTATACCTCTTTCGAATTTTTGTTTCCAAATATGGCCTTCTCTTCTTACTTCTACTTCACATTGTTCTGATAAGGCATTAACAACAGAAGCTCCAACACCATGAAGTCCACCAGAAACCTTGTAGCCTCCACCACCAAATTTTCCACCTGCATGTAATATAGTCATTATTACTTCAACAGCAGGTTTTTTTACCTTTGAATGCATACCAACTGGCATTCCACGTCCATCGTCTACCACAGTTATAGAATTATCTTTGTGTATAAAAACTTCTATATGTGTACAAAAACCAGCAAGTGCTTCATCTATACTATTATCAACTATTTCATAAACCAAATGATGAAGTCCCCTTAAACTAGTGCTTCCAATATACATTCCTGGTCTTTTTCTAACAGCTTCTAAACCTTCCAACACTTGAATTTGACTTTCATCATAAACTTGTTTATTTTCTTGTGACATGTTTATCCTCCTAACTTTTACAGCTCATTATACAAAACTTTTGTTCTTTTAGTCAGTGTAGCTGAAGATATAGGAGACAAATATATCTTACTCTTTTTATCTACTTCAGCTATAACAAAAGATTTTGGTTTTTCTTTAGTTATTCTTTCAACAAATCCATCCTCTTCAGCTAATCTTAAAAATTGTATAGTATCTGAACTATACATAGAAGTTTCCATGTCGAATATTCCTATAACATCTTTTATTGGTACTACTACATTTTCTCCTAAGTGAAGAAACATAAATTAATCTCCTTTCAGCTTTAAACTCTTTTTATTTTACCATTATTAACTAAATATAATTGAGATTGTTTCTTATCTAAGTATTTGTCTATTTCTTCTATACCAGTACAAGTTATTATAGTTTGTATTTTATCAATAGAATTCAATACAAACTTCTGTCTATTTGAATCTAATTCAGATAGTACATCATCTAATAAAAGCACAGGATATTCCCCTATTATGTTTTTTATTATTTCCAATGATGCAAACTTTAAAGTTAATACAGCTGTTCTTTGTTGTCCTTGTGATCCAAAAATTCTAGTATCTATATTATTTATACTTACTTCAAAATCATCTCGGTGAGGACCAATAGAGGTTGAATTTCTCTCAAGATCTTTTTTTCGATTTTTCTTAAGAACTATTAATAATTCTTTTTCTGCATTATCAAAATCTTTTATATTAGTTAAATATCTAAAGTTTATGTCTTCTAAATCATTGGTTATCTTCTTATGTATATTTTTGCCAATAATATTTAATTTATCCAAATACTTATTTCTCTCTTTAATTATAAAAGCTCCATATTTAGAAAGTTGCTCATCATAAATATCAATTATATCATTAATTTTGTTATTCCAATTTTTTAAAGCTGTATTTCTTTCAGATAAAATTTTATTATATTGGACTAAATCATGATAATAAACATTGTTTATTTTACATAATTCTATATCTAGAAATTTCCTTCTATTTCCAGGGGAATCCTTAATTATTCTTAAGTCTTCTGGCGAAAACATAACAACATTTAAGTTCCCCATTAGTTCAGATATTTTTTTTATTTTTATTTTATTTACTGTTATAGCTTTTTTGCCATTTTTAAATATATTTATATCTATAGTTTTATCTAATCTTTCCCTGGATACATATGTCCTTAAGTATGTATTATTTTTATCCCATTTTATAAGATCTTTATCTTTATTTGTTCTATGAGACTTTCCTATACTTGAATAATATATACTTTCTAGTATATTAGTTTTCCCTTGAGCATTATTACCTACAAAAATATTTGTATTTGGACTTAATTCTAAATACATATCATCATAATTTCTAAAATTTATTAAGTGCACATTTTTTATATACATTCTAAACACCTAAATTAATTATACCATAATATTTTTTAGTAACAATTATTTAAAATTTATATAAAATTTTAAATAATTTTATATGTTTCATTATTAAACTCTATTAAGTCGTCTATTCTAAGTTTTCTACCTCTTCTTTTTTCTATTTCTCCATTAACTTTAACTTCTCCGTTTTGTATAAAAAATTTAGCCTCTGAACCTAAAGTTGTTGCCCCTGACCATTTTAAGAAAGAATCTAACTTTATTATTTCTGAATTAATTTTTATTTCAACCATTTTTAATACCTCTTTTAATTAATTATTGTTTAATCTTACTGGTAAAACTAGGTAAGTGCAATTGTTTATTTCTGTATTTTTTATAATACAAGGACTTACACTACTTGAAAATTCTAATACAACCTCATTATCTTCCATAGTTTTTAACACATCTAAAAGATATTTTGAATTAAATGCAATTTGTAAATCGTCTCCTTGCAATACAACCTTTAATTCTTCTCGGACCATTCCTAATTGAGAATTTGATGTTATTACAATTTTATCATCTGAAAAATCAAATTTAACTAAATTAGTGTTTCCTTCTTTAGCCATAAGAGAGGCTCTTTCTATAGAATTTAAAAGTTCTGATCTTTTAGCTATTATTTTTAAGTTAAATTCTTCAGGTATTATAGATTTATAGCTAATAAATTCTCCTTCTAATAATCTTGAAATTATTTTTGTTTCTCCTATACTAAATAAAATATGATTAGGAGTAAATGTAATATTAACATTTTCATTATCTTCTTCTAAAATTTTTGAAACTTCATTTAATGTTTTCCCTGGAATAACAGCATTTATCGTATTATCATTATCAACAACTTCGCTTCTTAAAGCTAACCTGTAACCATCTAAAGCTACTAAATTTAACATTTTATCTTTTATTTGAAATAAAACACCTGTAAGAATAGGCCTTGTTTCATCTTGAGCTTTAGCAAATATAGTTCCTTTAATCATATTTTTTAATTTACTTTCACCTATGGAAAATATCATATTTTCATTGATAATAGGTGGATTAGGGAATTCATCTGGATTCATATATATTAGATTAAATCTAGAATTTTGACATATTATTTCTATAGAATTATCTTCTAATGTATTTATTTCTATTAGATCATTAGGTAATTTCCTTATTATTTCACCAAAAAGTCTAGCATCTAAAACTATAGTTCCCTCTTCTAAAATGTTAGCTTTTACTTTAGTCTCAATGCTAAGATCCATATCAGAACCAGTTAAGACCAATTCATTTTTATTAGCTCTAATAAGTATTCCAGATAATATAGGTAAAGTTGATTTTCCAGTTACTGCTTTTTGAACTATAGATATACCTTCTAGTAAAATGTTTTTTTGACAAGTTATTTTCATAAAATTAGCCTCCTTTATTAACAATTCCTATTGTTAGAATAGAAATAGATAATATAATAAAATAGTAGTAGTAGTAGTAGGGCTTGTTGATATGTTAATAAGTCTTACAAAGCTTAAAATATCAACATTTTTCATAACAAAATAATTGTGGATAAGTTAACGTTAAAATTAAGTGCTTATCCACAGGAAATATGTTTAATTTATATTTAGTACATTATCAACAAATAAATAAGATATTATTATAAACATTTGTATATTATTTTTATTTTTGATTAATTCGTTTATTTAATTCCTTTATTGCATTTTGAAGACTTTCGTCTTTTTTTAAGTTATTAGATATCTTTTCATAGGCATGAATAACTGTAGTATGATCACGTCCGCCAAATTCTTCACCAATTTTAGGTAATGACATGTCCGTTAGTTTTCTAGAAAGGTACATGGCTATTTGACGCGGGAAAGCAATATTTCTTGTTCTTCTAGCTGATTTTAGATCTTCTATTTTTAGATTATAATAGTTTGCTACAACTTCTTGAATAATATCTATAGTGACTTGCCTTGTTTGTTTACTTGAGATTATATCTTTCAGTGCTTCAGAAGCTAAATCTATACTTATTTCTTTATTAGTAAGTGATGAAAAGGCTACTATTCTTATTAAAGCTCCTTCTAATTCACGAATATTTGATTTAATTTTTGTAGCTATATATACCATTACTTCATTAGGAATATTTAATTTTTCTACATCAGCTTTTTTCTTTAAAATGGCCATCCTGGTTTCAAAATCAGGTGCTTGAATATCAGCTATAAGTCCCCATTCAAATCTAGATCTTAATCTATCTTCTAAAGTAGGTATTTCTTTTGGGGGACGGTCACTTGATATAATTATTTGTTTGTTAGCTTCATACAGTGCATTAAAAGTATGGAAAAATTCCTCTTGAGTTCTTTCTTTTCCAGCAATAAATTGAATATCATCAACTAATAAAATATCTATATTTCTATATTTATTTCTAAATTCTACATTTTTATCATCTTTTATAGAATTAATTAATTCATTTGTAAATTTCTCAGAAGATACATAAACTACTTGAGATTTAGGATTGTTATGTAATATATAATGACCGATAGCATGCATTAAGTGAGTTTTACCAAGACCAACTCCACCATATATAAATAAAGGATTATATGCTTTAGCAGGTGATTCTGCTACTGCTAAAGATGCTGCATGAGCGAATCTATTACTATTTCCTATTACAAACGAATCAAAAGTATATTTAGGATTTAACATAGTAGACATTTCATCATTTACAACTATATTAGATTTTTCGTTATTATGATTTTTTTGATTTTCTTCTATTTTTTCTTCAGTAGTTACAATAAAATCTATATTATATTTTTTTGAGGTAAGTAATTTTAGCGCATTAACTATAAGATCTTTGTACCTACTTTCAAGAATTCCTTTTGTAAAATCATTTGGTACAGCTAGTTTCAATGAATTATTTTCAAGAGAAATAGGGTTAATACTTTTAATCCATGTATTAAAACTTACTTCTGTAAGTTCACCTTTTATAATATTTATTGCCTTTTCCCAGGTTTCTGTAAGGTGGGTATTCATAATTTAATCCTCCAGTCTTGATAGAAACTTAGAATGTTCACATATAGTAAACAAAATATAAACAACTTTATATACATTATTTATATTAACTTGACAATTGTTGAAAAAAATATTCACATGTTTATAATTATGGTTATATAAAAATAGTAAAATTAATTATTAACATAAAAAAATAAAAAAAAATTAACACTAATGAATAAGCCATAATCCGTATAAATACTAATATTAACAGATATTAGTATAAAAAAATAAAACAAAGTGAACAAGTTATGCACAAAGTTATCAACAGCTGTGGATAAGTTATATGTATTAAAAGTTATCAACAGTCCTTTAATAATAATATCAAAACATATATAGGTATTCAAGAAGTTATCCACAAAAAAATAAAAACTAAGTATATTGCTTTACTTTTCTTGACATTATAAGACTACAAATATATAATTTAATAGTGAAACTTTAAATTAGGAGTATAATGTATGCAAATAAGGATAACATCTTTAATATAAAAAAGGATGTTAATTATTTATAAGATCTCAAAAGGAGGTGCTGTGAAAATGTTTATGACATATCAACCAAAAAAGAGACAAAGAAAAAAAGAACATGGTTTTAGAAAAAGAATGAAGACTTCATCAGGAAGAAATATTCTTAGAAAAAGAAGACAAAAAGGAAGAAAAAGATTGACAGCATAAGGGCCGCATTAGTGGCCTTTTTCTGCAGATGCAGAAAAAAGGAGAATATAATCTATGAAAGAAAATAAAATAAGAAAGAATAAAGAATTTAGACATGTATATAGAAGAGGCAAGTCTTATTCTAATAGGCTTTTAGTATTATACATATGTAAAAATAGGTGTAATATAAATAGATTAGGTGTATCTGTCAGTAAAAAAGTTGGGAAAAGTGTAATTAGAAATAGAGTAAAAAGATTAATAAAAGAAAGCTATAGATTGAATTTAGATGAAAACATGAAAAAAGGTTATGATTTAGTTTTTATAGCTAGAAATAGTTCTAATGATAAGGATTATAAGGATATAGAAAATGCATTAATAAATTTATTAAAAAAGGCAGGCATATATAATTGAAAAATTTATTAATATGTATTATTAAGATATATAGGAAATATATATCTCCTTTAAAGAGGCCTAGTTGTAGGTTTTATCCTACTTGTTCTCAATATTCAATGGAAGCTATAGAAAAATATGGTGCATTAAAAGGCACATTAATTTCAATAAAGAGAATAATAAGATGCCATCCTTTTAATAAAGGTGGCTATGATCCGCTAAAATAAATGCAAAATCAGGAGGTTTAAAAATTTGAAATATTTAAATAATGCTTTTGTACAGTTTTTTGCATTTATACATGCAGCTGTATCAAATGTAATTAGCAATCCTAACTTTTCTTATGGTATAGCTATAATTTTAGTTACATTAATAATAAGACTATTAATACTTCCTTTAAACATAAAGCAAACGAAATCTTCACTTAAAATGAATGAACTACAACCAGAAATAAAGAAATTACAAGCAAAATATAAAAATGATCCTCAAAGATTAAATCAAAAAACTATGGAACTTTATAAAGAAAAAGGAGTAAATCCTTTAGGAGGATGCTTGCCTTTATTAATACAATGGCCAATATTTATAGCATTGTATTATGTATTTAATACCTTAACTGGTATAAATGGTGTAAGTTTTTTATGGGTAAAAGACTTAGCTAAGCCAGATGTAGTTTTAGCAGTGCTTTCAGGTGCAACTACATATTTTTCTGGAACATTAATGGCATCTGGAGATAGTTCACAGGCTGGACAGATGAAGTCAATGAATATAGGTATGTCTATTTTTATGATAGTAATAAGTTGGAAGTTAAAATCAGCCCTAGTATTATACTGGGTTATAAATAACTTAATTCAAATAATACAAACAGTTATAATGAAAAAAATGGAGCTAAGAGGTAAAGCTGAAGCCTAGGGGGTGTGACTTGGGGCATGAAAGTTATTGAAATGACTGGGAAGACCATAGAAGAAGCCATTAATCATGGATTAAAGGAGTTAAATACTTCAAAAGATAAGGTAGAAATAAAAGTTATTGATGAAGGAAGCAAGGGATTTCTTAATTTTATAGGTACAAGACCTGCAAAAATAGAAATGAAATTAAAAAAAGATTATGAAAAAGAAGTTAGAGATTTTTTAGAATCTATATTAAAAAGTATGAATGTAGAAGCTAATATAAATATAAAGGAAAAGAAAGATGTAATAAAAATAGATTTATCAGGATCAGACATGGGTATAATCATAGGATATAGAGGCGAAACTTTAGATTCTCTACAATATCTAGTTAGTCTTGTAATTAATAAAGATCAAAGTTGCGATTATAAAAGAGTTATACTAGATACAGAAAACTATAGAGATAAAAGGGAAGAAACATTAAAAAAACTAGCAAGAAGATTAGGACATAAAGTAAGAGAAACTGGCAGACCAGTTAAGTTAGAACCTATGAATCCTTATGAAAGAAGAATAATACATTCAGAACTCCAAAATAATAACTATGTTGAAACCTATAGTGAAGGTGAAGAGCCTTTTAGAAAAGTTGTAATAAATTTAAGGAAAGCCTAAAGGCTTTCTTTTTATATTATTTGTAATTTGTAAAAAGAGGTGATTTTATGAAAGAATTTGATACTATAGCTGCTGTAGCAACACCACTAGGAGAAGGTGGTATATCTATTATAAGAATATCAGGAGATAAATCATTAGATATAGTAAATAGTATATTTAAAGGTAAAAATGATAGATCATTAGATGATATAAAACCTTATTCTATGAGATATGGTTTTATAATTGAAAAAGAAAGTAAAGAAATAATAGATGAAGTCTTGGTAAGTTATATGAAAGGACCTAGAAGTTTCACTGCTGAGGATACTTTAGAAATTAATTGTCATGGTGGTGTAATACCAACAAAAAAAATATTAAAAGAATTAATTAAATCTGGAGCAAGGCTTGCAGAGCCAGGAGAATTTACTAAAAGGGCTTTTTTAAATGGAAGAATAGATTTAAGTCAAGCAGAGGCTGTTATAGATATAATAAGATCTAAAACAGATCTTTCTATGAAATCTGCATTAAAGCAGGCTGAAGGAACTCTTTCAAAGGAAATTAATTCTATTAGAAATAAAATGATTAAAATTATAGCACATATAGAAGCTACCGTAGATTATCCTGAAGATGATTTAGAGGAAATAACAGGTCAAAAAATTAAAGTAGATTTAAAAGAAATAATAAATAAAATAGATAATTTGATAAGTGCATCAGAAGAAGGTAAAATATTAAGAGAAGGGTTAAATACTGTAATAGTTGGAAAACCTAATGTAGGAAAATCTTCTTTGTTAAATGCATTAATTAATGAAAATAAAGCTATAGTTACAGAAATACCAGGTACTACAAGAGATGTTATAGAAGAATATATAAATATTGATGGAATACCTATAAAAATAGTAGATACAGCAGGAATAAGAGAAACAGAAGATGTAGTAGAAAAAATTGGTGTAGAAAAATCAAAGGAAAAGATAGATGAAGCGGATTTAGTTATATTTATGTTAGATTTAAGCAGAAAAATAGATGAAGAAGACATAGAAATAATGGATTTTATAAAAAATAAAAAGTATATAGTTTTATTAAATAAATCAGATTTAAATAAAGATTTAAATGAAGAAAATCATTTTATAAAAGGATTAGATTCTAAATATATAATAAAAACATCAGTTAAAAACAATTCGGGATTGAATGAATTAAAAGAATGTATAAAAGATCTTTTCTTTAGTGGAGAAATAAAATCTGATGAACTCATAGTTACAAATGCTAGGCATCAGGAAGCCTTAATAAGATCTAAAGAATCTTGTATTCAAGCTATAGAAACTTTATCAGATGAAATATCAATAGATTTAGCATCTATAGATATTAGAAATGCATGGAAATATCTTGGAGAAATTACTGGTGATACGTTAGATGAGAACATTATAGATAAAATATTTTCTGAATTTTGTTTAGGAAAGTAGGGAGTTATATGAAATATTTAGCTGGAGATTTTGATGTAGTAGTTATTGGTGCAGGTCATGCGGGATGCGAAGCAGCATTAGCTTCTGCAAGAATGGGATGTAAAACATTAATATGTACTATGAACTTAGATAGTATTGCTCTTATGGCTTGCAATCCTAATATAGGTGGAACAGCAAAAGGACATTTAGTAAGAGAAATAGATGCTTTAGGTGGTGAAATGGGAATAAATATAGACCATACATTTATACAATCTAGAATGCTTAACACTTCTAAGGGACCAGCAGTTCATTCTTTAAGAGCCCAAGCAGATAAAAAAAGATATAGTGAAAGAATGAAACATTTGCTAGAAAAAGAAGAAAATGTTATTTTAAGGCAACTAGAAGTTATAAAAATAGATGTAGAGGATAATAAAGTTAAAGGTATTTTAACTAAAAATGGAGCATATTTTACTACAAAAGCTATAATATTATGTACTGGAACTTATTTAAAGGGTAAAATAATAATAGGAGATATAATATATAGTAGTGGACCAAGTGGTTTATATCCTGCTAACGATTTATCTCAAAGTTTATTAGATTTAGGAATAAATCTTAGAAGATTTAAAACAGGAACTCCTGCAAGAATAAATAAAAGATCAGTAGATTTTTCTAAAATGATAGAACAACCAGGAGATGAAAAAATAGTTCCTTTTTCATTTATACATGATAAACTAGATAAAGATCAGATTTCTTGTTATTTAACTTATACCTCTGAACAAACTCATAAAATAATACATGAAAATATACATAGATCTCCATTATATAATGGATCAATAGAAGGGGTAGGACCAAGATACTGCCCATCTATTGAAGATAAGATTGTTAGATTTCCAGATAAAGATAAGCATCAAATATTTATAGAGCCAGAAGGTGAAAATACAGAAGAATTATATGTTGGTGGTATGTCTAGTTCATTACCAGAAGATGTTCAAATAAAAATGTATAGAAGTGTACCAGGTTTAGAAAATGCGGAAATACTAAGAACTGCCTATGCTATAGAATATGATTGTATTGATCCTCAACAACTAGATTTAACCTTAGAATTCAAAAATATAAATGGATTATATGGGGCAGGTCAATTTAATGGAAGTTCAGGTTATGAAGAAGCTGCAGCACAGGGGCTTGTAGCTGGAATTAATTCTGTATTAAAAATAAAAGGAGAAGATCCATTAATTTTAAAAAGATCAGATGCTTATATAGGTGTACTTATAGATGATTTAGTAACAAAGGGTACAAATGAGCCTTATAGAATGATGACATCAAGAGCAGAATATAGATTACTCTTAAGGCAGGATAATGCGGATTTAAGATTAACAGAGTTAGGCTATAAAATTGGACTTGTAAAAGAGGATAGATATAATAAATTCCTAAATAGGAAAAAGAATGTAGAAAGTGAAGTAGAAAGATTAAAAAATGTACAAATAACAGGAAAAAGAGAAATAAATGAGTTTTTATTAGAGAAAGGGTCTACTGAACTAAAAAAACCTATTAGTTTATATGAATTAATAAAAAGACCAGAATTAGACTATTTTAAAGTTGAATCTTTAGATGATAAAAGACCAGATTTAAGTGATGATGAAAAAGAAGAAATAAATATAATTGCAAAATATGAGGGATATATAAACAAACAGTTAGAACAAGTTGAGCAATTTAAGAAGTATGAAGATAGATTAATACCTAAAAGTATAAATTATCCAGATATAAAAGGGTTGAGATTAGAGGCTATTCAAAAATTAGAAAAGATAAAACCTATAAATATAGGTCAGGCTTCTAGAATTTCAGGTGTATCCCCAGCAGATATATCAGTATTACTTATATATATGGAAAGAAAAAATAGAGAAAACTAAAAAATCCTTTTGGAGGTTTTTAAATGGAATTTTTCAACATACTACAATCGTCATGCAATGATGTTAATTTAGACTTTAATGATAAAAAATATAATCAGTTTATAAGTTATAAAAATTTAATACAGGAATGGAATAAGAAAATAAATTTAACAGCTATTGTTAAAGATGAGGAAATAATAAAAAAGCATTTTATAGATTGTATAAAAATATTTAAAGCTTTCCCAATGACAGAGGCTAAAAGTTTAATAGATATAGGTACAGGGGCAGGATTTCCAGGTATCCCTATAAAAATATTAAAAGAAGATATAGAAATAACTTTATTGGACTCTCTACAAAAGAGAATAAATTTTTTAAATATTGTAATAGGAGAGCTACAATTAAAAAATATACAATGTTTACATGGAAGAGCAGAAGATTATGCACAGGAAATTCAGCATAGACAAAGATATGATATAGCAGTTTCTCGAGCAGTAGCAAATTTAGCAGTTTTAAGTGAATTTTGTATTCCTTTTGTAAGAAAAGGTGGATATTTTGTAGCCATGAAGGGTCCTTCTGTAGAAGAGGAAATAATATCAGCTACAAAATCTATAGAAATTTTAGGTGGAAAGATAGAGGATATAATAAAAATAGATATTGAAGATACAGATCTAAAACATAATTTAGTAATTATAAAAAAAGTAAAAGAAACTGGAAAAAAATATCCTAGAAAGCCTAGTATTATTAAAAAAAATCCTCTAAAATAAATGTAATAATTTGCAACTAAAAAAATAATAAAAAAAAGAGGAAAATTACATTTAAAGAAGAAATGTAAATAATAGGAAGAGAATAAGAGGGATGGTAGTATGCAAAAAAATATTAATTATATTTCCACTGATAAAATTATTCCCAATTTATATCAACCTAGAAAATATTTTAATGAGGAAAGTATAGAAGAACTAGCACAGTCAATAAAAGTGTATGGTATAATTCAGCCTTTATCTGTGAGAAAGATAAAAGATGGTGAATATGAATTGGTTGCTGGAGAGAGAAGATTAAGAGCAGCTAAAAAGTTGGGGTTAAATGAAGTTCCAGCGGTTATTATAGATGTTACAGATAAGGACTCTGCAGCAATAGCCTTGTTAGAAAATTTGCAAAGAGAAGATTTAAATTGTTTTGAGGAAGCAGAAGCTTATCATAATTTAATACAAGAACATTTTTATACTCAAGATAAATTATCAGAAATAATTGGGAAAAAGCAATCTACTATAGCAAATAAAATGAGATTATTAAAATTATCTAAGGAAGTTAGAGAAAAAATATTAGAAAATAATTTAACAGAAAGGCATGGTAGAGCTCTGTTAAAAATTATGGATAAAGATAAACAACTAAAAATATTATCCATTGTTATAGAAAAAAAATTAAATGTTAAAAAAACAGAAGAACTAATAGAAAAAGAATTATGCCAAGAAAGTAATAAAGATTTAGCTTCTGATGGTAAAAAAAGAATAAAAGGAATTTTTTCTCCAGTAGTTTATGTTAATACAGTAAAGCAAGTTTTTGATAAATATGGTGTTAAGGCAAACTATAGATCTAAGGATTTGGAGGATAAAATACAAATAACAATAACCATACCTAAGAAATAGTAGATGTTTCACGTGAAACATCTACTTTTTATTAAATTTTAATAAAGTATATGTAAAAGACTTTCATTATTTTACTTTAAATTATATAATTAAATGTAGAATATTAATTAGGTGGTGAGGAATTGAAAGTAATATCTATTTTTAATCAAAAGGGTGGTGTAGGAAAGACTACAACCAGTATAAATTTATGTTCATGTCTGGCCATGAATGGATATAAAATATTAAACATAGACATAGATCCTCAAGGAAATACCACTAGCGGAATGGGACTAGATAAAAATAGCTTAGAACTCTCAGTGTATGATGTTTTAACATCTGATGAAATATCAATAAGGGAAGTCATAAAACAAAGTGAACTTATAAGCAATTTTTATATTTTACCATCAACTATGTCTTTAGCTGGTGCTGAAATAGAATTGATAAATAAATTGGATAGAGAAAGAATTCTTTTGGAAAAATTAAAAGAAATAGAGAATGATTTTGACTATGTATTTATTGATTGTCCACCTTCGTTAGGTTTGTTAACAATTAATGCACTTGCAGCGTCTGATAGTGTGTTAATTCCTATACAATGCGAATTCTATTCATTAGAAGGAGTAGGGCAATTGGTTAATACTATTGAGTTAGTACAAAAATCCCTTAATTCTAATTTAGAAGTTGAAGGTGTAATACTGTCTATGTATGATATCAGGACTAGATTATGCAATGAAGTTGCAGAGGAAGTAAAAAAATATTTTAATGATAAAGTATATAAGACCACAATTCCTAGAAATGTAAGATTGGCAGAAGCTCCTAGTTTTGGGTTGCCTATAATATTATATGATTCAAAATGTAAGGGGGCAGAAGCATACAATAATTTAAGTAAGGAATTTATAGAAAAACAATAAAAGGAGGATATAAGGTTGAATAAAAAATCAGCATTAGGAAAGGGATTAGGTGCATTAATTCCTGAAAAATCCCAAGAAAATAAAGATAGTATAAATACTATATCTATAAATTTAATAAAGCCTAATAATGAACAACCGAGAAAAAACTTTGATGAAGAAAAAATAGGATATTTAGCACAATCCATAAAAGAGCACGGCATTATTCAACCTTTAGTTTTAAAAAAAGAAGGTAACTTATACACTATAGTAGCAGGAGAAAGAAGATGGAGAGCTGCTAAGTTAGTGGGTATAAAAAAAATACCTGCTGTGGTTATGGATTTAGATGATAGAAGTGTACTAGAAATATCTTTAATAGAAAATATACAAAGACAAGATTTAAATTGTATAGAAGAAGCCCAAGCTTATAAAAATCTAATTCAGGAATTTAAAATAACTCAAGATATTTTAAGTATAAGAATAGGTAAATCTAGAGCAGCTATTGCTAATTGTATGAGATTATTAGCATTAGATAAAAGGGTTCAACAATATTTAATTGATGGCGTTATAACAGAAGGGCATGGAAGAGCATTATTAGCTTTAAAGGAGAATGAATTACAATATAAATTATCACAAACAATAATTGATGAAAATTTAAGTGTTAGGGAAACAGAACGAATAATAAAGAATATATATAAAGAAAAAAAGAATAACAATAATATAAAAGATAATGAGATCTCACCTTATTATAAAGATATAAAGAGTAAACTAGAAAGCTTATTTGATACAAAAGTTAATTTACAAAATAATAAAAACAAAGGCAAAATAGAAATAGAATATTATTCAGAAGATGATTTACAAAGAATATTAGATATACTAAAATTATAAAATGTTTCACGTGAAACATTGACGGAGGAGATAAGCTATGACAAATGTAATAGAATTTATAAATGTAAATTCTGCTTTTATAATTATGGGATTAACAGCAATAATGATTTTATTATTTATAATTCTTATAATTACTATGATTTCTTTAAAAAAACTAAAGGAAAAATATAAAAAATTTATGAGGGGTAGCAATAATAAAAATGTTGAAGAATTAATAAATGATTATTTAGATAAGGTAGATAAAGCAAAAGAAGAAACTGAATATGTAAAAGAAATATATAGTACTATAGATAAGAGAGTTAAAGCATGTATACAAAAGGTGGCTATAGTTAGATATAGAGCCTTTGATGATGTAGGAAGTGATTTAAGTTATTCAATAGCATTTTTAGATAATGATAATAGTGGAGTTATACTAACAAGCATATTTGGACGAAATGAAAGTACTACTTATGCTAAGCCTATAGATAAAGGTATATCAAGATATGACTTATCAGATGAAGAAAAACAAGTATTAGAAAATTGTATAAATAATGTTACTGAAAATTAGAATAAAACCTCCCTTTATGAAAAATAATATTTCATAGAGGGAGGTTTTTATAATGAATATTTTTGTATCAGATACATTACAAAATTTAAAGAATGACCTAGAAGAGAGAGGCTATAGTACTTATAATAATAATAACTATGATGTAATTATATGTGATTTAAAAGGGGATATGTTAATAGATAAATATTTAAATAATAATAAAAGAAATACAGATATATTAATTATAGATAGTGCTGGTAAAACTATAGAGGAAATAGAAAATATATTAAACATTAGAATAAATGATTGTATAATTTAAATTAAATATTTTCTATATTAAAGCTATTTTTTTTGCTCCCTAAAGTTTTTATAATAGAATGATATATACCTTTTGAAATGTAATTAGCTAAATTCATAACAGTGTATAGTCTAGTGTTTTGTAATACCATAAATTCCATAGCTCCAGAAATATTTACTACTCCGTTAATACTTAGATCTCCAATAGCAGGCAGGTCTTTATTAACTGCTGATCCAGGATAAAGGGGTTTGCTATCTACTATTATTTTACCTATATTTTGTATACTTCCTAAACAGGCATCTATAGCTATTATGTACGGATTTTTGTACTTAGAATTTATAATAGAAATAGTTTCCTTTAAATTTTTAGCATGTACTGGATTTTCTAAATTACCGAATAAACTAACTCTACCTCTAATTAAAAATTTAAGTTTTTCTCCAACTAGAGGGCCTAAAGAGTCTCCAGTAGATCTATCAGTTCCAATGCATACTATAACTATTTCTCTATTTGCTTTAAATGCGTAGTATAATTCAGTACATAAAATATCTCTTAAAGTAGAAATATTATCGGGTATAGAAGTATCTATAATAGTTTTACTTATCATAAAAAAACCTCCTGTTAGGGATTATATCCACTAAAGGAGGTTTTATACATTTTGTTATTATAATAATTCAACTTTTCGCAATATATTATAAAATATTACGAAGAATAAACAAAAGAACATACCAGATATGCCATTTGCTTTTAAACCTATAAATATTGCGGCTAAAACAGAAACAGGATGTAGGCCTAATGAAGAAGATAAAAGTTTTGGTTCTAAAATCTGTCTTATTGTGGATACAGCCACATAGGATATTAATAAACCAATTCCAACAACGTAATTGTTATAAACTAGGATGTATATTAGAGCTAATGGTACATAAATAGTTCCTATACCTAGTATTGGTAGAAAATCTGCTATAGCTGCTATAATACTAAACATAATTGAATATTTAATATTAAAAATAAAGAAAACTATTAAAGTTTCAAAAAATGTTATTCCAATCAGTGTTAAGTAGGATAAAATATAGCCACTTAGCATTTTTTTACTTTCTAGATATATCTGAGAAAACTTAGATGAATGTTCATTAAATATAATTTTAGAAATTTTATTATTATGTTTAGTAATATCTTTAGTAAAAAAATAAGTTGATAATAAAGTAAATAATATCAGCATTAATATATAAGGGATTGAAGTTAATAATCCAATAGAAGAAGAAACTATTTTACTTGTAATAAATACAATTATGTTAGAAATTTTTGAAAATGAATCCCCAATAGTTTTTTCTATTGAATCAATTATAGATGGTGGTAAATTCAAATAATACCTATATATATTATCAACATAATTACTTATTTGTTTTTCATGAGAATATAAATAAGTTTGAGTATTTTTACCAAAGTCTATAACTTCATGAACTAATGAATTTATTCCCCAGAATAATAAAGTTATTATTATAGAAAAAAATATTAATGTAACTATAAAAGAAGCTAACGAATTTTTAATTTTTAGTCTTTTCATTAAATAATTAGCAGGTTTTTTTAAGGCTAATGCAAATAAAAAAGCTAAAACAAAAGGTAGAGTATAGGGCAAGGTTTTAAAAAATATTAAAAAAGAAATAGTATATATTATAAAAAACAATATTAGGTTATCTAATTTTTCTATAAATTTATTCATTTTATTTTACAAATCACATCCTACTAAGTATACTATTTAAAGCGTATAGAGCGTAATTAATATCTTTAATATCATTAAATGCACCAAAGCTGAATCTTAGTGTACCTTGAGGGAATGAGCCTATAGTTTTATGGGCTAAAGGTGCACAATGAAGACCTGTTCTTACCATTATGCCAAACTCGCTATCTAATAAAAATCCTAGTTCAGAATTATCAATTTTTGATGAATTAATAGATATTGTTGCAGTTCTTAAAGAGGCATCTAAAGGACCATAAACTTTAATAGAGTCTATATTTAATAAGCCATTTATAAATTCTCTAGAGAGATATTCTTCTCTTTCTTTTATAATATTTAACCCCTCTTCATTTATGTATTGAATACCAGCTAAAAGTCCAGCAATTCCAGGAGTATTCATAGTACCACTTTCAAATTTATCAGGAAGAAAATCTGGTTGCAATGTACTTTCAGATAAACTACCAGTACCACCTTCTATAAAGTTAGTAGCAATATTATTTAATTTATCATCAATTATGAAGCCGCCTATGCCTTGAGGGCCAAGTAAAGCTTTATGTCCCGTAAAAGCTAATGCGTTACAGTTTAAATTTTGAAAATCTAGAGGTAGAACACCAGCAGTTTGAGCAGAATCTATGATAAAATAAATTCCTTTTTCTTTACATATCTTACCTATAGTTTCTAAAGGTTGTATTGTTCCAACAATGTTTGATGCATGAGATAGTACAACTAATTTTGTATTATCTTTTATTGCATTTTTAAAATCTTCAATATTTATTAAACCTTCTTCTGAACAATTTAATATATCTAGTTTAATTTTATTTGATTTTTCTAATGAAACTAAAGGTCTAATTACAGAGTTATGATCCATTGAAGAAGTTATTACATGCCAACCATCCTTTACAATGGATTTTATTAATATATTTAATGATGCTGTAATATTAGATGTAAATACTACATTTTCTATTTTATTAAAATTAAATAGATTTATTAAAGACTGTCTACATTTGTAAACTATTCTATCCCCTGTAAGAGCATTTTCATATCCACCTCTACCAGGACTGGCACCAACATTTTTCATATAGTTTAATATAGAAGAATAAACTTTCTCTGGTTTTGGATAAGTAGTAGCGGCATTATCTAAATAAATTTTCATTTAAAAACCTCCTATTGAATAATATATCCAAATAAATATTAAATATTTGTTAATAATATTTAAAATTACATTAATTATGAAAATATTTATATATAATTATAAACTAAAGTTATATAATTGTATATGTTGCAATAAAGTTTTATAATTATATTGTAAAATGAATAAGAATAAATGGATAGGTGATAAATTTATGAAAAATTATGTAATAACATTTGAAAATACTCACACAGCAATGGATGGGGAAAGTGTTTTAAAGGAAAAGGAGATAAAACTTATTATAATTCCTACACCAACATATATAACTAAAAGTTGCGGTATAAGCATAAAAATCGATGAACAAGATTATAAGAATGTAAAAAAAATAATAGAAAGCAAAGAAATAAATATTAAAAATGTATATTTAAAGGAGGGTAAAGACTACCAGTTAGTCATATAATATTTTATGAAATCATCATTTAACTTTGATTTTGATTTATCAAAAGGCGGAATAAAAATAGGAAACTTACCTATAGAGGCAAATTCTATATATAATTTTATATCAGTAGTTATTAAAATAGCAATTATATGTGCAATAATGTACTTATCTATAAAGATAGGTAATAAAATAATAAATAGATTTGTTAAAAAACAAAGAAATTTAAAATTTTCATTAGATGATAAAAAAGCTACAACTGTAGGAACTATATTAAATAGTATATTAAGATATACAGTTTATTTTGTAGGTATCTTCGCTATAATAGAAATTTTATTTGGAAGAATAGGTTCCATATTTGCAGGACTTGGTGGTGCAGCTATAGGTTTAGGAGCCAAAGATCTTATAAAGGATGTAATAAGTGGATTTTTTATATTATTTGAAGATCAATTTTCAGTAGGCGATTATATAACTGTAGAAGATAAATCTGGGATAGTTGATACCATAGAACTTAGAGTAACTAAATTAAAAGATTTTAATGGAGATCTTCATATAATACCTAATGGTTTAATAAATAAAGTAACTAATCATGCTAAAAATAATATAAGATTTAAGATAGAAATTAATGTAGCTTATGAAGTAGATATAGAAGAAGCAATAAATACAATTAATAAGGTATGTTTAGAGTATGCAAAAGAAAGAAAAGACATAGTAGTAGAACAACCAGCAGTATATGGAATAACTTCATTGGGCAACAATGGAATAAGTATAGTTGTATATGGAAGAACAACTCCAATGAATCAATGGACTGCAGAAATTGAATTGAGAAAAAGAATATTAATAGAATTAAAAAACGAAAATATAGAAATACCTTATAATAAATTTCAAATTATAAAATAGAAGGAGAGATTAATTATGACTAAGACCTTTGATTTAGGAGACATAGTGGAAATGAAGAAATCTCATCCTTGCGGTAGTAATAGGTGGGAAATAATAAGAATGGGTGCAGATATAAAAATAAAATGTTTAGGCTGTAGTAGAATAATAATGATACCAAGAAGCACCTTCGAAAAAAGATTAAAGAATGTATTAGAACATAAACAAAAAGATTAATTTAATATTAGTTTTTTTAATTAGCTATTGATAGAGTAATATCAATAGTTTTTTTTATGTATAAATAGGAATCTATAATTTTTATTTATATATATTTTTTTGTCTATAAATATTATAAATAACTGTAGAAAAATATATATGTTATTATAAAAATGGTGCTAAGAATAAATTAATTAGGAAATATTATTATTTTGGTTTTAGATATTCTATTTATAATTATATTATGATGGAGTAAGTCTTTAATAAAAATGTAAATATAAAAGCTCCAAGAATAATTATCCTTGGGGCTTTTATAAAATTAAAATTAGGAGCAGTGATATTATGAATCAGTTGCCTAAAAATATAGATAAATTTGGTGAAGCGAGGAGAAAAGGGTTTGTAAAAATAAAAGAATTAAAGGATAGTGGATATAAAATCGCAGGTGAATTTTGTGCATATACTCCTTGGGAAATAATAGCAGCATCAGGCGCTATATCTGTAGGACTTTGTGGAACTAGTGAAGAACCTATAGAAGATGCAGAAAAACATTTACCAAGAAACTTATGTCCACTTATAAAATCTTCTTATGGTTTTGCATTAACGGAGAAATGTCCTTATATGTATTTTTCTGATGTTGTTATAGGCGAAACTACCTGTGATGGAAAGAAAAAAATGTATGAGATACTAAGTAAAATGAAAAGAGTACATATAATGCAGTTACCGCAAACACAAAATACAGAAGATGCATTTAAACTATGGAGAAATGAAGTTATAAAATTAAAAAAATTTTTAGAAAAAGAATTTAATGTAGAAATAACTGAAGAAAAAATAAAAGAAATGATAAAAATCAAAAATAAAGAAAGACAATCTCTAAGAAATTTTTATGAATTAGGTAGGTTAAATCCTCCACCTTTAACAGGTATGGAAATTTTAAAAGTATTAAGAGGAGCAGGATTTACTTGGGATAAAGAAGATCAAGTAAGAAGTATAGACAATATTGTAGAGGAAGTAAAAAAGCAATATGAAATGGGAAAAACTAATGTTCCTAAAGATTCAAAAAGGATATTAGTAACAGGATGCCCATTAGGAGAAGCTACAGATAAAATAATAAATACTATAGAAGAAAATGGAGGCGTAGTGGTAGCCTATGAAAATTGTGGTGGAGCTAAAAATTTAAATTATTTAGTGGACGAAAGTAAAGAACCTATAGATGCTTTAACTGAAAAATATTTAAATATAGCTTGTTCTTGTATGAGTCCTAATAAGAAAAGAATAGATTTAATATCAGAAATTATAAATGATTATAAGATAGATGGAGTAGTAGATGTTATATTACAAGCATGCCATACTTATAATATAGAAACTACTACAATAAAAGAATTTGTTACTAAGGAAAAAAACATACCTTATATTAGTATAGAAACAGATTACTCACAAAAAGATATAGGACAGTTAAAAACTAGATTAGCCGCTTTTATAGAAATATAGAAATATTATAAAGTTAAAAATAAAAAATCAATTAGGGGGAATTTATAATGAATAATCTACCAGCAAAATTTGATGAGTTTAGTGAAGCAAGAAGAAATGGATTTATAACTGTAAAAAATCTAAAGGATGAAGGGAAAAAAGTTGTAGGTGTATTTTGTACATATACTCCATGGGAAATAATATCTGCATCAGGAGCAACTGTGGTGGCTTTATGTGGTAAAAATGATGAAGCTATACCAGATGCTGAAAAGGTATTACCAAGAAATTTATGTCCTCTTATAAAGGCTTCTTATGGGTTTGCTATAACTGAAAAATGTCCATATACTTATTTTTCAGATTTAATAGTGGGGGAAACCACTTGTGATGGAAAGAAAAAAATGTATGAATATTTAAATGATATAAGACCAGTTCATGTTATGCAATTGCCTCAAATAAGCACAGGAGAAGATGCTTATAATCTATGGAGAAATGAGATAGTAAGATTAAAAGAAAGATTAGAAAAAGAGTTTAATGTAAAAATAACTGAAGAGAATATAAGAGAAATGATAAAACTTAGAAATAAAGAAAGACAAGCTCTTAGAGAATTTTATGAATTAGGAAAAATGTGTCCACCACCAGTAACAGGACTTGAAATAATGAAGGTTTTAAATGGAGCTAGTTTTAAATGGGATAAAGAAGAAGAAATAGAATCTTTAAAATCTATGATAAAGGATGCAAAAGATAAATATGAAAAAGGTGAAAGAAAAGTATGTAAAGATGCAAAAAGAATACTTATAACAGGATGTCCTATGGGGGAGGGAACAGAGAAAATAATAAGATTAATTGAAGAAAATGGTGGAAATGTTGTAGTATTTGAAAATTGTAGTGGTGTTAAAGAAATAGAGAAACTAGTAGATGAAGAAAAAGATCCTATAGATGCAATAACAGAAAAATATTTAGCTATAGGTTGTTCCTGTATGAGTCCTAATAATAATAGACTAAATTTATTATCAGAATTAATAGATGATTATAAGGTTGATGGGGTTGTGGATGTAATATTACAAGCCTGTCATACCTATAATGTGGAAACTCAATCTGTAAAAGAATTCGTAAATAATGAAAAAAATGTACCATATATGAGTATAGAAACAGATTATTCTCAAACTGATATAGGGCAATTAAAAACAAGAATAGCAGCATTTATAGAAATGTTATAAAAAATATTGATTTATAATAGTTTATATGATAAAATTATTTGATGTACGATAAGATCCCTGCTGTACAAAGTACAGCCGTTAGTCCGTGGGGAGGAGGTGAATATAATGAGAAAGTACGAAACTGTATTTATACTAAACCCAGCACTAGATGAAGAAGGTTATAAAGCTAATGTTGAAAAGTTTAAAGGTGTAATCGAAAATGCAGGTGGAACAGTAGACAATGTTGACCTATGGGGTAAAAGAAAATTAGCTTACGAAGTTAAAAAAGTTAGCGAAGGTTACTATACTTTAATGAACTTCACAGCTGATACAGAATTACCAAAAGAGTTAGATAGAGTGTTCAGAATAACAGATTCTGTTATAAGACACATGATAATAACTCAAGAATAATAGGGTGGTGTTTTTTTGAATAAAGTTGTTTTAATAGGTAGATTAACCAAAGATCCTGAGTTAAAATTTACTCCAGGAAATGGGACAGCAGTTGCCACCTTTACTTTGGCTGTAGATAGAAGGTTTTCAAAAGATGGCCAGAGAGAAGCAGATTTCATCCCTATAGTAGTATGGGGAAAACAAGCAGAATCTACAGCTAATTATATGAGTAAAGGAAAACTTATGGGTGTTAGTGGTAGAATTCAAACAAGAAGCTATGAAGCTAAAGATGGTACAAGAAGATATGTAACAGAAGTCATAGCTGAAGAAGTTAAATTTCTTGAGTGGGGCAATAAGCCTACAACGGATTCAACATATAATAATGGGTCAGAACCAAGTTACCAATCAGGCCAAGGCTTTGGAAATGGAAACAGTTTTGACGACGATATAATTCCAGTGGATGATGGAGACATCCCATTTTAAAGAGAAGGAGGGATAGTTATGGCAGGAAGAGAAGGCGGAAGAAGACAAAGAAGAGCCAAAAGAAAAGTTTGTACTTTTTGTATGGAAAAATCTGAAGCAATAGATTACAAAGATATCAATAAGCTTAGAAAATTCGTTACAGAAAGAGGTAAAATTCTTCCAAGAAGAATTTCCGGAAACTGTGCTAAACATCAAAGAGAATTAACTAGAGCTATAAAAAGAGCGAGAAACATTGCTTTATTACCATTTACTACAGAATAATATTTAAATTTACATAAAACTGACTACGAAATTGGTAGTCAGTTTTTTTGTATATCATTGATTTTATAAGTAATATAAGGTATTATTGCATAAAAAGTGAAATACAACTAAAATAGTAGTATAGGTTAAAAAAGGGGATGGATGCTGTATGAAAAAAGATGATTTTAATATAATGTATAGTGTAAAAATAATAGAGGATTTAAAAGCAGAACTTTTATGTATAATAGGGGATCTTTTTAAACTTTTAACTAAGGGAAGTAATGTGGCACAGGAAGCTATATTAGATTGTATATCAGGTGCTATTATAATTTTATATTTATTAGGAGAAAAATTAGGATATTCCTTTATAGCAGTTGATGAAAATGTGAAGAAAAAGTTAAAAGTGGGTATAATTGAAGAAGATGACATAGAAAAGGATGGAAGAAATTTAAGTAAACTATATAATCATCTTAAAGAAAAAGAGTAATGGAGGAACATATGTATAATAGACAAAATAAAACTAATTCTTTGGTTGAAGCAGGTCTTATAGTCTCATTAATGATAGTACTTATAATGCTTAATTTGTATTTCCCTATATTTAGTATTTTTATTACTTTTTTATTACCTATACCTATAGCAGTTTTATACTTAAGACAAGATTATAAAATTACTCTCTGGGCTATACTTGTAACAGGTGTAATAACAGCTATGATAAACAATCCTATTACAGCAGTAATAATTACTATTTCATTTGGAACAATAGGATTGTTATTAGGCTATTGTATAAAAAAACAAAAATCAATTTTTATGACTATTATGATATTAGCAGCTGGTTTTTTATTATCAAATATTATGATTATATTAATACAAATTTTATTTGTAAATAAAAATGGAATAATGAATTTTATAAATAAGAATATAAGTATGATAAAAGATACTATGGAATCAGCTAAGGATTTTTATTCTCAAGCTGGAGTCCCTAAAGAACAACTACAACAAATGGAACAAAAACTTAATTTACTACAACCGGATTTAATATTAAAAATGATACCTGGAGCTTTAATAATAATTTCTTTCGTGTTAGCTTTTTTAAACTATGCAATAACAAGAACAGTACTTATAAAGTTAGGATATAAAAATGTAAAACCATTACCACATATATCTAAAATATATGTTAATGTAAGAATAGTAACTATAGTAGCAATAGGATTGCTTATAGGAGTTATATTAAAAAGAAAAGGAATAGAATTAGGCGATTATTTATTTATGACTTCTAGCAATTTATTATTTACAATGCTTTTAATTGATGGAGTGTCTGTTTTCATATATTATATGAAAAATAAATTTAATATTTCCAAGGGAATTTTGATTTTTATTCTTTTTATCACTGTTTTGGGTTCTCTAAATATTATTTATATTTATTTAGGGTTAATGGATATAATGCTTGATTTTAGGAAATTAGATCCCTTTAGAAAATATGAGAATAATAAAAGTGGGGAATTATAAATGAGCGATAATAGGTACGATAATTTTATTACAAATAATAAAGTATATATGTTTATTATAGCCGTATTAATAATTATTATCTTTTCATATAAACATTCACAAGTAGGTATAGTATTAACACTTATATATTTTTTCTTATTACTTTATAATTTTAAAAACACAAGAATTAAGAAGAAAGAGCTAAAAAAATTTATAGAGGATTTTTCTACAAAAATGGATAGCGCATTTAAAAGTTCTCTAATGAATTTACCTTTTCCTATGATGGTTTTATCTAACAAGGGAGAGGTTTTATGGTATAATCAAAATTTCTCACTATTGTTAAAAAAAGATGGGATATTAGGAGAAAACATAAATCGTATATTAAAAAATTTTAATTTTAAATATGCTTTAGAGGGGAAAAAGAATTCCTTCAAAAATATTAATTTTAAAGATAATTATTATAATATATATACTAACACATTTTTTGATGAGGAAATGAGAGAAAAAATATTACTTCTTTATTTTTATGATGTTACAGATATGTTTAATATATTGATAAATATGGAGAAAAATAAAGAAGGAATAATGCTTTTAGAAGTGGATAACTTAGATGAGGTATTAAAAAGTATAGATATAGATAAAAAACCGTTAATAATAGCAGAAATAGAAAGACATATAAATAGTTTTTCTGAAAACATGAAAGCTATGATAAAAAAATATGAGCAAAATAAATATATATTATCTGTTCAAAATTCTTATATAGAAAAACAAATGGAGAAAAAATTTGATATACTAGATATAATAAGAGATATAGATACAGGAAATAAAATGAATCCTACTTTAAGCATAGGAGTAGGAAAGGGAGCAGAAACTCCTTTAGAAAATTATAGTTATGCTCTTGCGGCTAAAGAATTAGCATTAGGTAGAGGGGGAGACCAATCTGTAGTAAAAAATAAAGATAAGCTTTCATTTTATGGTGGAAAAACTAAAGAGGTTGAGAAACGAACAAAGGTTAGGGCAAGAGTTATAGGTCATGCATTAGTTAATTTAATAAATGAAAGTAGTAATATAATTATAATGGGGCATATAAATGCAGACATAGATTGTCTGGGTTCAGCTATAGGACTTCACAGTATAATAAATCAATTGGGCAAAAAAAGTTATATAATTCTAGAAAATTATAATAAAAGTAGTGAATTTTTATTAGATAAGATAAAAAAAGAAAAGGGATATGAGAATACATTCATAAATAGTAAGGAAGCCTTAGATATTATGAATGAAGAGAGCTTATTAATAATAGTAGATTCTCATAGTAGAGGCTATGTTCAAAATATTAGCTTAGTTGATAAATTTAATAAAATAGTTATAATAGATCATCATAGAAGAGCAACGGATTATATAGAAAGATCTATATTAAGTTATATAGAGCCATACGCTTCTTCTACAGCAGAATTGGTAACAGAAATGATTCAATACATGGTGGAAAAGCCTAATATTTCGCCAATCATAGCAGAAGCTCTTTTAGCAGGAATATATGTAGATACAAAAAATTTTTACTTTAAAACAGGTATTAGAACCTTTGAAGCTGCATCTTTTTTAAAAAAATTTGGAGCAGATACTATTGATGTTAAGAAGTTTTTTGCTAGTGATTTAGATACTTATATCAAAAAATTAGAAATAATAAAGTCAGTCCATGTAAAAAATGATATTGCTATAGCAGTATGTCCAGAAAATATAGAAGATAATGTATTAGCTGCCCAGGCAGCGGACGAACTACTAAATATTTCAGGTATTCAAGCTTCCTTTGTATTTGTTACAATAGATAATGAAATATATATAAGTGGAAGATCCCTTGGAGATATTAACGTTCAATTAATACTTGAAATGCTAGGTGGTGGAGGACATATGACTATGGCTGGAGCTAAATTAGAAAAAATTAATTTAAAAGAGGCGGTAGAAAAATTAGAATTAGCCATAGATAAATATTTAAGGGAAGGTGAAGAATAATGAAAGTTATATTATTAAAAGACGTTAAATCATTGGGTAAGAAGGGGGATCTAGTTAATGCATCTGATGGATATGCAAGAAATTATCTAATCCCAAAGAAATTAGCTGAGCAAGCAACAGAAAATAATGTACACATTTTAAACAATAAAAAAGAGGCAGAAAGAAGACAAAAATTAAAGGAACTAGAAGAAGCTCAAAAATTAGCAAAATCATTAATGGGAAAAGAAATTAAATTTAAAGTTAAAATTGGTGAAAATGGACGACTATTTGGTTCTATAACATCAAAAGATATTTCAGAAAAGTTAAAAGAACAATACAATATGGATATAGATAAAAAGAAGATAGTAGCAGAAACTATAAGGCAAACAGGAGTTTATGAGGCAGAAATAAAAATTTACCCAGAAGTTTCAACTAAAGTTAAAGTTTCTGTTTTAGAGGAATAGGAGGAAAATTGTGAATTCTCATAAATTAGATGAATTACAAGATGATATAATAAATGAAATAGAACAGGATATTTCAAATGATATGTCTATTGAGTTACAGACAGAGGTTTTATTTGAAATAGTAAAAAAAATAATAAAAGATTCTAATATAAGGGCTAGAGTTGTAAAGTATAAGTTAGAAAAATATATAAATAGTAACAACCCATATGAAAGGCTATATGCACTGAATAAAATAATAAGTGATGGCAAAGGTATACAAACAGTACCTACAGATAAGAATGTTATAGAAGTGTTAACAGAAACAAATAGATTAATTGTGGAAGTTTTAGCTAAAAGATATGTTGAAAATAATATAGAAAAAGAAGTAGAACAAGTTTTAATGGAAAAACAAGATAAATATATAGAAGAAGTAAAGCTTAATATTTTAAAGAAACAAAAAGGACCAGAAAATGCTAAAACCTTAAAAAAATATGCTAATATTCAGGTTCTTGAGTCTAAAAAATTAACTAATAATATTCAACATTTATTAAGACCAGCTTCTTTTCCAGAGATTATAGGACAGGAAAGACCTATAAAGTCTCTTTTATCTAAAATAGCATCCCCGTATCCACAACATATTATACTATATGGACCACCAGGGGTAGGAAAAACATCTGCAGCTAGATTGGCTTTAGAGGAAGTAAAAAAGTTAAAATATACTCCTTTTTATCAAGAATCTAAATTTGTAGAGGTAGATGGAACTACTTTAAGATGGGATCCAAGAGAGATTACTAACCCTCTTTTAGGATCAGTACATGATCCTATATACCAAGGTTCTAAAAGAGATTTAGCAGAAACTGGTATACCAGAGCCTAAGCTAGGATTAGTTACAGAAGCTCACGGAGGAGTACTTTTTATAGATGAAATAGGTGAGCTAGATGATATGCTTCAAAATAAACTTTTGAAGGTTTTAGAAGATAAGAGAGTAGAATTTTCATCTTCTTATTATGATCCAGATGATGAAAATACTCCTAAGTATATAAAACACTTATTTGAAAATGGAGCACCAGCTGATTTTGTTCTTATAGGGGCTACTACTAGGGAACCTTCAGAAATAAATCCAGCACTAAGATCCAGATGTGCGGAAGTATTTTTTGAGCCATTATCCTCTAAAGATATTGAAAAAATAGTAATAAATGCGGCAGATAAATTAGATATAATATTAGAGGATGGAGTAGCTCAAACTATAAGTAGATATACAATAGAGGGAAGAAAAGCAGTAAATATATTATCAGATGTATATGGATATGCTTTATATAAAAATAAAGAATATAAAGAAGGAACAAAGCTTAATATAGCTATGGATGACTTAGAACAAGTTATATCTATAAGTAGATTAATTCCATACGATAGAATAGAAAATAAAGAAAAATTAGAAATAGGACATGTATATGGATTAGGTGTAAGTGGATATGTAGGGTCTACTATAGAAATAGAAGCTACTGTATTTAATGCTAAAGATAAAGGTAAAGGCTTTATTAGATTTAATGATACAGCAGGAAGTATGGCGAAGGATTCAGTATTTAATGCCGCTTCTGTCATAAGAAAAATAACAAAAGAAGATATAAAGGATTATGATGTACATGTTAATGCTATAGGTGGTGGAAAAATAGATGGACCATCTGCAGGAGCAGCTATAACAATATGTATTATTAGTGCTTTATTAAATAAGCCCATAAAACAGGATATAGCCATAACAGGAGAAATATCTCTTAAAGGGAAGGTAAAACCTGTTGGAGGCATATTTGAGAAAATATATGGTGCAAGAAGAAAAGGTATAAAAAAGGTAATAATACCTAAGGACAATATGAAAGATGCTCCTTCAGATATAAAAGATATAGAGATAATATGTATAGATACTATAGAAGAGCTTATAAATATAGTATTTTAGATTAAGGAGTACTTAAGGAGAGATGTTTATATGGATGCACCCATAAAAAGTATGCCACAGAGTATAGATGCAGAACAAAATGTATTAGGGGCAATGATTATAGATAAAACTTCCATAGCAGAGGCTGTGGAAGTTTTAAAAAGTGAAGATTTTTATAAAGATTCCCATAAAATTATATTTAGTGGAATTATAGAACTTTATCAAAAGGATATAGCAGTAGATATGTTAACTCTTACGGAAAATCTTAAATCAAGGGATAAATTAGAGGCAGTAGGGGGAGTTACTTATATAACAGAGCTTTGTAACTCTATAGTTTCTACAGCTAATATTCAGTCTTATATAGATATAATAAAAGATAAATCCACATTAAGAAGGCTTATAAAGTCATCTACTGAAATAATAGAGAACTGCTATAACAGACAAGATAATGTAGAAGAAATAATAGATTCTGCAGAGAAAAAAATATTTCATATATCTAACCAAAATACTACAACTGATTTTGAACCATTAAGTAATGTTTTGGAAAGAGGATTTATTCAAATTGAAAACCTATTTAAAAATAAAGGTGAAACTACGGGAGTTGCCTCTGGTTTTAGAGAGTTAGACGCTAAAACCTCAGGTTTTCAAAAATCTGATATGATATTAATAGCAGCAAGACCATCAATGGGTAAAACTACATTTGCCCTAAACATAGCAGAATATGCAGCTCTTAGAGAGGGGAAAAGTGTAGCAATCTTTTCCCTGGAAATGTCAAAAGAGCAACTTTCTTATAAATTGCTTTGTTCCCAAGCTAATATTGATATGTTGAGGCTTAGAACTGGTAACTTAGAGGATAAAGACTGGGAGAATATAGCTAGGGTTTCAGGGCCCTTAGCAGCAGCAAAGATATTTATAGATGATACTGCAGGTATGTCTGTAATGGAAATGCGTTCTAAATGTAGGAGATTAAAAATAGAACATGGAATAGATATGGTTTTAATAGATTATCTTCAGCTTATGAGCGGAGGTAAAGGGTCTACTGAAAGTAGACAACAAGAAGTTTCAGAAATATCTAGATCTATAAAAGCTCTAGCTAAAGAAATGGATTGTCCAGTTATAGCCTTATCTCAATTATCTCGTGCTCCGGAGGCTAGATCAGATCATAGACCAATGCTTTCAGATCTTAGAGAATCTGGATCTATAGAACAGGACGCTGACGTAGTTATGTTTTTATATAGAGATGAATACTATGACAAAGAAACAGAAGATAAAAACATGGCAGAATGCATTATAGCCAAGCAAAGAAATGGTCCTACGGGTACAGTTAAAATGGCATGGCTTGGACAATACAGTAAATTTGGTAATTTAGATGTAATACATCAAGAATAAAACATACAAAGTCCTATATTTATTTTATAGGGCTTTTATTTTTTAGCATTTTTATAGATTCATTTATTTTAAGATTATATTTATATTAATTTATAATAGGATTTTCTTTGTAATGTTATTTTATTAATGTATTTTTAACTAGAGTATATAAAATAATATTATTTAAGAAGGAAATACATAAAAAATATTGAAATTAATAACTAATGGAATAAAAGCTTTCAGTTAAGAGGAGAGATAATATATGGATTACAAAAAAGTATATAAACAATGGTTAGATAATGATTATATTGATGAAGATACAAAAAAAGAATTAAAAGAAATAATAAATAACGAAAAAGAAATAGAGGACAGATTTTATAAAGAATTAGAATTTGGAACTGCAGGTCTTAGAGGAAAAATTGGAGCAGGTACAAATAGAATGAATATATACAATATATCTAAGGTTACTCAGGGCTTAGCGAACTATATAAAAGAAAAAGGTGAAGAGTATACAGATAGAGGTGTTGCTATAGCTTTTGATTGCAGACATTATTCAAAAGAATTTGCTAAAACTGCAGCCTTAGTTTTGGCTGGAAATGGAATAAAGAGTTATTTGTTTGAAGATTTAAGACCAACCCCAGAATTATCTTTTGCAGTTAGAAAATTAAATACAGCGGCAGGTATAGTTATAACTGCTAGTCATAATCCAAAAGATTATAATGGTTATAAAGTATATTGGGAAGATGGGGCTCAGGTTTTATCTCAAATAGCAAATGGTATTACTGAGAAGATAAAATCTATTAGTAAATTTAGTGATATAAAAACTATAAGTGAGAAAGAAGCTTTAAAAAGTGGGTTATTAAATATATTAGGGGAAGATATAGATTCTGAATATATAGAAAAGGTTAAATCTTTAAGTATAAGAGAAGATATAGATAAGGATATAAAAGTTATTTATACACCTTTAAATGGAACCGGGAATATTCCTGTTAGACGTGTTTTAAAGGAAAGAGGATTTACTAATATTATAGCAGTTCCAGAGCAGGAAAACCCTGATCCAGACTTTACAACAGTAGGATATCCAAATCCAGAGGATACGAAAGCATTTAAATATGCAGAAAACTTAGGAAAAGAAGTAGGTGCAGAATTGCTTATAGCAACGGACCCTGATTGTGATAGATTAGCTATAGAGGTTAAAGATAAAAATGGTGAGTATTTAGCTTTTAATGGTAATCAAACAGGAGCTATTCTTATAAATTATATAGTATCAAATATGAAAGAAATGGGTAAATTACCTAAGGGTGCTGCTATAGTTAAGTCTATAGTTACTGGGGATTTAGGTAAAGTTATTGGGGAAGAATATGGAGTAGAAACCTATGAAGCATTAACTGGATTTAAAAACATATGTGGTAAAATACCAAATTTAAAAGAAGAAGGTAAAGAATTCATATTTGGATATGAAGAAAGTATAGGATATGTTACAGGTACATTTGTTAGAGATAAAGATGGAGTAAGTTCAAGCATGCTTTTATGTGAGGCGGCAGCTTATTATAAAACAAAGGGTAAAACATTAATAGATGTACTTAATGAAATATATAAAAAGCATGGATATTATAGGGAAAAGCAAATATCACTAATATTAGAAGGTATAGAGGGTAAAAAAAGAATAGACAGAATGATGGAGTCATATAGGAAAAGTTTCCCAAGGGAAATAGCAGGAGCAAAGCTTTTAAGTTATATAGATTATCAGGATAGAATAGAATACGATATTATAAAAAATGATAGAAAACCATGTA
Organism: Clostridium sporogenes; assembly: GCF_001889325.1. Lineage (NCBI taxonomy): Bacteria > Bacillati > Bacillota > Clostridia > Eubacteriales > Clostridiaceae > Clostridium > Clostridium sporogenes. Next base: position 2,385,413 of record NZ_CP013243.1, read on the forward strand.
GAATACCTAGATCAAATGTATTAAGGTTCTTCTTAGATGATGGAAGTTGGTACGCAGTAAGACCATCAGGAACAGAACCTAAAATAAAATTGTATGTATATACAAAAGGCAAAAGCATTAAAGTTGCGGAAGAAAAAATAAAAGCTATAGAAAAGGAAGTTTTAGATAAACTTAATTCAGTAAAATAGATTAATTTAATAAAATTTTATATAATAGTAAGATATTTTAATATTATGATATATGTTTTTGATTAAAAATAAAAAAAGATTATTTTATAGAAATAACAATTAGCCTACTACAAGTTTTCAAAGTCTGTGGTAGGCTATTTTAGATAATATATAATATAATTTTAAATATTAATTTAAAGGGTGGATTTAATATGAAGGGAATAATAGATAGATTTGAAGAAAATTTTGCTATAGTAGAATTAGAGGATAAAAGAATAATAAATATAGATAAAAGTATAATTCCTAAAAAAGCTAAAGAGGGAGATGTTATAAATATAGAGGGAGATACTATAACTTTAAATGAAAAAGAAAGTGAAAGATTAAAAAAAGAAATAGATGAGTTAACTGAAGATATGTGGAAAGAATAATAGTAAAATAGAAAAATGAAATACTAACTATTTTTTATAATATATTCATAAATTAAAGATACAAAAGCAAAATACGAATAATAACTATAAATATAATAAAAATATTCGTAAAATCTATTGAAAATATTTTAAACCTTTGTTATCATTATATAGCTGGAGGGGATAATTTATGAAAAAATATGATGTTATTATTGTTGGTGCTGGAGCTAGTGGCATATTTGCTGCTTATGAAATGTGTAAAAACAATAATAAACTAAATATACTAATGATTGAAAAGGGTCATGACTTAAAAAAAAGAAAATGTCCTATAGATGGCAAGAATATAAAATCATGTATACAATGTAATGTGTGTAATATAATGAATGGATATGGTGGAGCAGGCACATTATCCGATGGTAAATATAATATTACTAATAATTTTGGTGGAGATTTATATAAATATGTTGGTAGAGAAGAAGCTTTAGATTTAATGAATTATGTTGATGAGGTTTTATGTGAAATGGGAGGAAAAGATGCAAAACTATATTCAACATCTAATTCAGATTTAAAGAGGAAAGCTCTTCAAAATGATTTGCATCTTTTAGATGCAAAGGTAAGGCATTTAGGAACAGATAGAAATATCAATATATTATCTAATATATATGAATATTTAAAAGACAAAATAGAAATGAAATTTGAATGTGAAGTTTTTGATATAAATAAAATAGAAGGCCAATTTGTTGTAGATACTAAAAATGGAGAATTTTCCAGTGAAGATTTAATTTTAGCTACAGGAAGGTCAGGTTCAAAATGGATTTCCGGTATATGTAAAAAACTTGGTATAAAAACAGAAAGTAATAGAGTAGATATAGGGGTTAGAGTTGAACTGCCGGCTCAAGTATTTTCCCATATAACGGATGAGGTTTACGAAAGTAAAATAGTATATAGAACAAAGAAATATGGGGATTTGGTTAGAACTTTCTGTATGAATCCTTATGGGGAGGTAGTAAGTGAAAATACCAACGGAATAGTTACAGTTAACGGTCATAGTTATGCAAATCCAGATCTTCATACAGAAAATACTAATTTTGCTTTATTAGTTTCCAACAGATTTACTGAACCTTTCAAAGAGAGTAATGAATATGGTGAATCTATAGCAAAGCTAAGCAATATGTTGGGTGGAGGAGTATTGGTACAAAGATTTGGAGACTTAATAAAAGGGAGAAGGACTAATGAAAAAAGAATGGCAAAAAGTTTCACAAGACCTACACTAAAAGCTACACCAGGAGATTTAAGTTTAGTAATCCCTAAAAGACAGTTAGATGGGATTATAGAAATGATATATGCTTTAGATAATATAGCGCCAGGTACAGCAAATGAGGATACTCTTTTATATGGAGTAGAAGTTAAATTCTACAATTCTAATGTAGAATTAAGTTCTAATCTAGAAACTCAAATAAAAGGATTATATATTTTAGGGGATAGTTCAGGAGTGACTCATTCATTATCACAAGCATCAGCCAGTGGAGTATATGCAGCAAGAATATTAATGAAAAAACATAATGTTAATGTATAAAGGAATAAAGATATTGCAGCTATAATTTGGCTGCAATATTTTATTTTTAAGAACAATAAGCGAACGATAATTAAATTTTAATATATAGCATTCGCTTTTTTTATTGATATTTTATAATTGTTTTGTTAATATTATATATTGTAGAAGTATGTTATTTAAAACTAAAAATACATAGCATATAAATTATATTTAAATATAATAATTTTCTTAAAATGAAAGTGAGGAAAATAATATGTCAGCTTTTATAGTATTAGGTGCTCAATGGGGCGATGAAGGTAAAGGAAAAATGACGGATTATTTAGCTGAAAATGCAGATGTAGTTGTAAGATTTCAAGGTGGTAATAATGCAGGCCATACAGTAGTTGTAGGAGAAAAGGAATATAAATTACACTTAATACCTTCAGGTATACTTTATAATGATAAGCTAAATGTAATAGGAAATGGAGTAGTTCTAGATCCAAAGGCTTTATTTGAAGAAATAAGCTACTTAGAATCTTTAGGAATAGACATAACACCAAATAGATTAATAATAAGTGATAGAGCTCATGTAATAATGCCATATCATAGAGTATTAGATGGAATAAAAGAAAGAGCTAGAGGAAATAAAGATATAGGAACTACAGGAAAAGGTATAGGACCAAGCTATACAGATAAAATGGAGAGAAGTGGTATAAGAGTTTGTGATCTTATACATAAAGAAGTTTTTGAAGAAAATTTAAAAGAAACTTTAGAAATAAAAAATAAAATAATAACAGAAGTATTTGGTGGAGAAGCATTAGATTATAATGAAATTTATAATGAATATTTAGGATATGCGGAAAAGTTAAGACCTTTTGTAAAAGATATATCTGTTATAGTTAACAAAAAAATAAAAGAGGGCAGGGAAGTATTATTTGAAGGAGCTCAAGGAACATTACTTGATATAGATTATGGAACATATCCTTATGTAACATCTTCAAGTACAATAGCTGGAGGAGTTTGCATAGGAGCCGGTGTAGGACCAACAGCTATAACTAATGCAGTAGGTATAGCGAAGGCATATACAACAAGAGTAGGAAAGGGTCCTTTCCCTACGGAGCTTTTAGATAAGACTGGAGACTGGATAAGAGAAAAGGGACACGAGTTTGGAGTTACTACAGGAAGAGCAAGAAGATGTGGATGGTTAGATTTAGTTATATTAAAAACTTCAGCTAGAGTATCTGGCCTTACAAGCTTTGCAGTAACAAAAATTGATACATTAGCAGGATTAGATACATTAAAAGTATGTACAGGATATAGATTAAATGGGGAAATCATAGATTATGTTCCTGCTAGTTTAGAAGATCTAGCAAAATGTGAATCAATATATGAAGAATTTGAAGGTTGGGATGATAGCATAGCTAATGCTAGATGTTATGAAGATTTACCTGAAAATGCTATAAAATATTTAAAGAAAATAGAAGATTTCACAGAAACAAAGGTATCTATAGTTTCAGTAGGGCCCAAAAGAGATCAAACTATGATGATATCAGAAATTTAATGTATATTATATGGTATAGTAATAAACAATATAATATATATAAAAAATAAATATAATATCTTTAAAGAAGACTAATTTATTGATATAATAATAATAAAATTTAGGAAAAGAGAGGTATTATGTTATGAAAATAACTAAAGATATGACAATAGGTGAAATCGTAAGAAATCATGAAGGTGCTGCTGAAGTATTAATGAGTTTTGGAATGGGTTGTGTAGGATGCCCATCTGCACAAAGCGAAACTTTAGCTGAAGCTGCAATGGTTCATGGAATGGAATTAGACGCATTATTAGAAGCATTAAATAAGTAAAATAAAAAAACTCTATGTTTTAACATGGAGTTTTTTTAATTAAGTTTATATTTACTAAGAAATTTGTTATTATTAAACTATATTTCACAATAGGGGGGATAAAATGCAGCCAGTAATAACAGATAAAAATTTTGAAATAAATTATCATGAGATAGACTTTAGAAAAAGAGCATTATTTACTACTATAATGAACTATTTTGAAGATGCTTCTACAGAACAATCTGAAAAGTTAGGCGTAGGATTACAATATTTAAAAGATAATGATCAGGCGTGGGTATTATATAAATGGGATGTAACTATTGATAGATATCCTGAATTTGGAGAAAAAATAATAGTTAGAACTATACCATTATCTTGTAGAAAATTTTATGCCTATAGAAGATTTCAAATAATAGATAAAACAGGGAAGGTAATAATAACAGGAGATAGTATATGGTTTTTGATAGATATAAATAAGAGAAGACCTATAAAAGTTACTGAAGATATGCAAAAGGCTTACGGATTAAGTGAAACTAAAGAAGAACCTTTTAAAATAGATAAAATAAAATTCCCTGAGGAATTCCATTATAACAATAAGTTTAAGGTAAGATATAGCGATATAGATACAAATTTACATGTAAATAATGTAAAATATATATCCTGGGCCATAGAAACTATACCATTCGATATAGTACTAAATTATACTTTAAAAAAGTTTGTTATAACCTATGAAAAAGAGGTTAAATATGGCAATAATATAAGTGTATATTCAGAAATTGTACATAAGGATAACAATGAAATAGTTTTTGTACATAAGGTAGAAAATGAAGAGGGAAAAAGAGTTACCTCAGCAAAAAGTACCTGGGTTAAATAAATATTTTTATAATAAAAAATAAATAATATATTTATAAATTGCTAGAAAGTGCTTGCTAATTGAAAAATTAATTAGAAACATTTCTAGCAATTTATTTTTTTATTTTGAAGAAGCATTTTTCCCAGCTATATACCCAGAAGACCAAGCCCACTGTAGGTTAAAGCCTCCACAGTCCCCATTTACATCTAAGATTTCTCCGCAAAAATAAAGATCCTTAACCTTCAAAGATTCTAAACTTTTATTTGAAACTTGAGAAGTATCTACACCTCCACAGGTTACTTGAGAATTTTTAAAGGAGTTAGTTCCTGTTATTGTAAAAGTCCAATTTTTTAATGTATGAAATATTTTTTCTTTTTCTTGCCAAGCTATATCCTGACAAGGCATATGAATATTTTTTATACCACAATATTTTAAAAGAGTAGGTATTAATTTTTTGTTTATTATTCCAATAAAGGAGTCATGAATAGTTCTGTAGTAAAAAGTTCCCCAATGATTTTCTAATAAGTTTATTAGGTCTTCTTTACTCATATTAGGAAGAATGTCAATTTGCAAATAAACTTTTTTATTATTATATAAAAGTCTAGAGGCTAAACTACTTAATTGCAGAATTGGAGGACCGGATATGCCATAATCAGTAAATAGTATTTCTCCAAATTCCTCTCGTAAAGTTTTATTATCTAGTGCAAGTTTTACATTCCCATCAAATTTAATTCCAGATAAAGCTTTTAAATAAGGAAAATCTAATTTTAGTTGAACTAATCCAGGCACTGGATCAATAATATTATGACCTAAATTTTTTGCAAGTTTAAATCCTGAGCCATCAGAGCCAGTGTTAGGAGCTGACATTCCACCAGAAGCTAGTATTAATTTTTTACATTGAAAAATTTCATTTTCAGTATTAATTACAAATCCTTTATTAGATTTTTTTATATTTTTAACCTTATTATTAAAATAAATAGGGATTTGTCTATCTTCTATAGCTAATCTTAGTATGTCTAAGACAGAAGAAGCTTGTAGAGACATAGGATATATTTTACCTTCATTAAGGGTAATTAATGGAAGTCCTAAGCTATTAAAAAAATTTTTTGTATCCTCTAGAGTAAATTGTGACAAAATAAATTTATAAAAATTATTATTATTACTGTAATATTTACAAGTATATATATTTTCATTAGTTATATTACATCTACCATTACCAGTGGTTAAAATTTTTTTCCCGATTCTATCATTACTTTCTAATATGGCTACATCTGATCCCATGTCTTTTGATATTATGGAGGCTGCAATTCCAGAGGCACCTCCACCTAAAATTATTATTTCATGATACACAATAAATCTCTCCTTAATTTTTAGATAATTTAGTAAACTTTTAATTAATCAATATAATTAGTATTGTGAAAATGTTATAATTATATATAAGTATAACAAAATAGTTTATATGAATTTATAAAATTTTAATGTTTATAATAAATATTATAATATTTATTATAAATAAAGGGAGGTATACATTTGAAAGCTTATGATTTTCTAAACTATAAAAATTGGGCTGTGGCAGGTAGTGTACTTAGTGAGGATAAATATGCATATAAAATATTTAATAGATTAAAAGAGAAAGGATATAATGTAGTAGGAATAAAACCTGGTGTGGAAGAAAGAGATGTATTTAATAATATTAGAGACATACCTTATAACATAGAGGTATTAGATTTATGTATTAATCCAATAAAAGGTTTAGATATAGTAAAAGAAGCAGCAAAACTAGGCATAAATAAAATACTAATCCAACCAGGAGCAGAAAGTAATGAAATAATAAATTTTTGTAGAGAAAATAATATTAATGCTATAGAAGGTTGTGCTTTAGTAGAGTTATCAAAATTAGTGTAGAGGAGAGAGATTATGTTTAAGATATATGCTGTGTCAGATTCTATTGGTGAAACTGCAGAACAAGTAGCTAATGCTACAGCATACCAATTTGGTAGTTCTGTAAAAGTAGAAAGAGTACCTTATGTAAAGACTTTTGAAGATGTTAATAATCTTATAAGTATAATAAAAAATCCAAATGAAGCTATGATTATATCCACTATTGTTTTAGTAGACATAAGGGAGTTTTTAGTCCAAAGATGTGTAGAATCTGGCATCCATATATCTAATGTATTAGGTCCTTGCATAAGTTTAGTGTCAACTATATTAAATAAAACACCAGAATATAAACCTGGTGCTGTTTGGGATATGGATAAAAAATACTACAAAAAAATAGAAGCAATGGAGTTTGCTATAAGATATGATGACAGTAAAGATCATTCAGGTATAAAGCATGCAGATATTGTTTTAATAGGCTTATCTAGAACATCAAAAACACCACTAAGTATATATTTAGCTAATAAGGGTATAAAAGCTTTAAATATACCATTAATGCCAGAGGTGCCTGTGCCAGAAGAGTTATTTGAAATTGATAGAAAGAAAATAATAGGGCTTACCATAGATCCCATGCATTTAATTGAAATAAGAAGGCACAGAGTAGATAATATGATGAAAATTCCTACAGAGCTTAAATATGCTAATGCGGAAAGAGTTTTAGATGAATTAGAATTTGCAGACAAGATTATGAGAAAATTAAAATGTAAAATTATAGACGTTACCAAAAGAGCTATAGAAGATACAGCGTTAATTATAATGGAAAGTGTTTTTTCTGATAGGATAATATAGAAAATGATAATAAAAAAATAAATATAAAAAATATATAGGGCTTTTTCTATATATTTTATAGTAAAGATAAAAATACTATAAAAAAAAATTAAAAAACTGTTGACACTTTTAAGATTTTCATGTATCATATTCTTTGTTAGGTCGCGAGAGCGGAACAACAAAAGAAACCTAGGCCCCTTGGTCAAGCGGTCAAGACACCACCCTTTCACGGTGGTAACAGGGGTTCGATTCCCCTAGGGGTCACCATTTATTATTATATTAATGGGCGCATAGCTCAGCTGGGAGAGCATCTGCCTTACAAGCAGGGGGTCACAGGTTCGAGCCCTGTTGTGCCCACCATTAATATGGCCCAGTGGCTCAGTTGGTTAGAGTGCCGGCCTGTCACGCCGGAGGTCGAGGGTTCGAGCCCCTTCTGGGTCGCCATTATGCTGGCATGGCTCAATTGGTAGAGCAGCTGACTTGTAATCAGCAGGTTGTAGGTTCAAGTCCTATTGCCAGCTCCATATTTGGCTCCTTGGTCAAGCGGTCAAGACACCACCCTTTCACGGTGGTAACAGGGGTTCGATTCCCCTAGGAGTCACCATTTATTAATTATATTAATGGGCGCATAGCTCAGCTGGGAGAGCATCTGCCTTACAAGCAGGGGGTCACAGGTTCGAGCCCTGTTGTGCCCACCATTAATATGGCCCAGTGGCTCAGTTGGTTAGAGTGCCGGCCTGTCACGCCGGAGGTCGAGGGTTCGAGCCCCTTCTGGGTCGCCATTTTAAAATTAAATAAAGGGATTAACATCCAATTAAAAATAACAAGTATGACACTATGGCCCCTTGGTCAAGCGGTCAAGACACCACCCTTTCACGGTGGTAACAGGGGTTCGATTCCCCTAGGGGTCACCATTTGTTATTTTTTTAATGGGCGCATAGCTCAGCTGGGAGAGCATCTGCCTTACAAGCAGGGGGTCACAGGTTCGAGCCCTGTTGTGCCCACCATTAATATATGGCCCAGTGGCTCAGTTGGTTAGAGTGCCGGCCTGTCACGCCGGAGGTCGAGGGTTCGAGCCCCTTCTGGGTCGCCATTATGCTGGCATGGCTCAATTGGTAGAGCAGCTGACTTGTAATCAGCAGGTTGTAGGTTCAAGTCCTATTGCCAGCTCCAGTTAAAGGACTATATGCTTTCAAAGTTGATTGTATATAGTTTTTATTATTTATTATACATATAGAATAAAGTAGCTAGAAATCTAGCTACTTTATTTATTTTGTATATTTTTTTGTATTCTTATATCATCACAATAAAATTTAAATAATGTAAAATTTCCAAGAAGTCGTGAGGATATTCTCTCAGAATAATTTTTTAAAATTGATTCTATACTGTAGTTTGATGATATTATCATTTTTTTTCTCATAAGAAGTTTTTTATTTATGAAATTAAATAACTCTACTTTTGAAAATTCATTTATTGATTCTGTGCCTAAATCATCTATTATAAGTAAATCACAGTTTATAAGAATATCTTCTAAGTGTTTATCATTATTGAATTTAATAGATCTTAAGTTTTGTATTAATTCATCAGCGGTTCTATAAACTACAAAATTACCTCTATCTAAAAGTTCCTTGGCGATGCAATTAGATAAAAATGTTTTACCTGTACCAGGATTACCGATAAACATAAAATTTTCATCCGTTTTGTTGAAGTTTTCTATAAAATGCCACATTTTATCTAAGATTTTTTTTATGTTTTTTCGTGGTGTATCAGAATGAAAATCTGTTTTTTCATTAGTAAAGTATTCAAAGTTAAAATTATCAAAATTGTTTGTTTTAAGTATATGTTTTAAATCTGAATCATTATAATATAATTTTATTAATTTTTGTTTATAACAGGAACACCTCTTGTTATTTACAAAACCTGTATCCCTACATGTATTACAGTTGTAGTGCATTTCTAAGAAATCCATATCATAACCATTACTAACAAGAAATTCAGACTTTTTTACTCTTAAGTCTGTTATTTTGTTTTTTATTATATTAATATACTCTTCTGATTTGTCAGGATTTTTTAATATATTTATAGACATTTCTATAGAAAGTTTAGCTATTTTTTGTTCAAGCTCTAATACTTTAGGTAATTTCATTTTTATTTCTTTTCTTCTATTTTTTAGAGCTAAGGATTCCTTTTCTCTAATTTTTTCATATTCCTTTAGGATTTCTGATTTATAACCTTTAATCATTATTATCCCATCCTAATAATTTTTTTTCTAGTTCCTCAAAATCATAGTTTCTTTGTTCAAAATCATTAAATTTATCTTTTTTAACGGGAGTACTATAATTTTTGTTTTCTTTTTTGTATGTTTTTTTATTGTTATCTTTTATTGTAACATCCTGTAAGGTTTTTAAACCCTCTTTATACCAACTATTTAATATTCCATCAATATATCTAAAGTCTCCTTTATTTATTCTTTGAAAACAAATATCACAAGCTTTAAAGATAACATCTAAAGGAAAATTATATATATTAATCCACTTATCCAAAATTTCTTCTTGAGGTTTCATTATTTCGCCATCTTTTGCTCCTAAATAATTTAGGATTTTTCTTATTTTAATCCATTTATCCTCATGTTTTTTTATATACATTTGAGCATCATCTATAGTTTGTATTTTAGCATCAAACCAGCCTAAAGCTATTTTTTCTATATATCTCCAGTCAGTTTTTCCTTTAGATACACAATATTGAATTAATAATAATATTATTTCAGGAGAAAAATTGTAGTCTTTTATCCATTCTATATAAACGGTCATTTCTTTAGAGGATAAAGGACGAGATAAAAGTTTTTCTATGTCCTGAAGCATGTCTTTTACAGAATTATTATTTAATTCTTCTAATAAATTTATGTTATCCTCAGAGGCTTTACTATCTTCTAAAGTTAAAAATTCTATATTGTAATTACCCATATTATCTATAGGGTTTATCTTTATTACACCTTCATCATTCCAAAAATTCCAAGCATTCATTACGTCAGTTTGTAATAAATGTAATGTACTAGCTATTATTTCAGAACTTACACCTATTTCTCCTGACATACAATATTTTAGCCCTAGAAGATATACTTTTACGAATTCTCCTCGGGCTTTAGGCATAAATTTGTCTATGAAAATGTTACTTACAGGAGTATAATTCCAACTATTGTTCTTAAATACAAAAGTACTCAAAGGTGTATCACCTACCTTTTGATTATTATTAACATTAATACATTATATCAAACTATAAATATTATTACAATAATAGGCGCACCGGAGAATAATTATATAAATAATTAAAGATAGTAATAAAACATATTAATTTGGGAATATTAAAGTATATGTTGTATAAAAACTAAAAAGGGTGATATTTTGAGTAAAGATATAGGAAAAAAACTTATTTTATTATTATCTATAGGGGTTACCATTTTAGTAGCCACATATACTTATATTTATACTAAACCTAACGCTTATGAGGTGTTAGTAAACGATAATCCTGTAGCATATATGAAGAATGAAGAAGATTTTAACAAAATATATAAAGAAGTGGAAAATAATACGAAAAAAAGATTTAATTTAAATATGAAAAACAATATAGAATTCAAAAATATAAAGGTGAAGGGAGATATATTTACAAGTAATGATTTTATAAAAAAATCTATATTAGAAAATTCCAATATAAAAGTAACAGCTTTTAAAGTAAAACTTCAAGATGAATTTATAGGAATATTATCAAATAAAAAAGAAATTAAAGAGTTAAATGAAATAATAAATAAAAAGTATTCTGTAAATATAATAGATCATATAAAAATAAAGGAAGAGACTATAGCAGTTGAGGAAATTAATACTATAGATGAGCTTGTAATAAACATATCCCAATCAAAAGATTTGAAAAATTTTATAAATAATAAAAGGCTATCAAGAGGAACTTCAAATGATAAAATAGTTTTAACAATGCCAACAAGTGGATGTATAACATCCCAATTTGGAAAAAGATGGGGCAAATTTCATAAAGGTTTAGATATAGGTGCTCCTACTGGCACTGCTATTTATTCCAGTTTAGATGGGAGAGTCATATATTCTGGTTGGGAAGAAGGATATGGGAAAGTTATAAAAATACAACATAGTTCTGAACTTATAACTATATATGCACATTGTAGTAAGTTATATGTTAAAGTAGGTCAATATGTTAAAAAAGGAGAGAAAATAGGAGAAGTAGGTAGTACAGGAAGAAGCACTGGGTCTCATGTACATTTTGAATTAAGAAAGAATAATGAACCTTGTAATCCATTAATTTATATAAAATGATAATAAAAAATATCACTATCATTGACAGTGATATTTTTTTATTATATACTTTGACTATCAAAATATTTGATTATCAAAAAGTGAGGAGAAAAAGAAATGGGGTTTAAACCTTTAAAGATAGGAGAGCTAATTTCTAACATACCTATAATTCAAGGTGGTATGGGGATAGGTGTATCAGGATATAATTTAGCATCAGCTGTAGCAAATGCTGGAGCTATTGGGGTAATATCTGCAGCTCAAATAGGATATAGGGAAAAAGATTTTAAAACTAATACTAAAGAAGCTAATATAAGAGCATTAAGAAAAGAAATAAGAAAAGCAAGAGAACTATCTCCAGAGGGAATTCTGGCTGTAAACATAATGGTAGCTATGAATAATTATGAAGAATTAGTTAATGTTTGTTTAGAAGAAAAAATAGATATAATAATTTCTGGAGCTGGATTACCATTAAAATTACCAAATTATACAAAGGATAGTGATGTTAAAATAGCCCCTATAGTTTCTTCTAAAAAAGCTACAACTATAATCATAAAACAATGGATCAAAAAATATGATAAATTACCTGATTTAATAATTGTGGAAGGACCGTTAGCAGGGGGACATCTTGGATTTAAATATGATGACTTAAATAATGAAAATATAAACTTGGATAATATTTTAAAGGATGTTTTAGAAGAAGTAAAGATTTATGAGGATAAATTTCATATTAATATACCTGTGATAGCAGCAGGAGGTATATATGAAAGGGAAGATATAAAGAGAGTTTTAGAATTAGGAGCTAGTGGTGTTCAAATAGCAACAAGATTTATAGCTACAGAAGAGTGTGATGCTCATATTAATTTTAAAAAAGCTTTCATTAATTGCAGGGAGCAAGATATAAAAATAATTAAAAGCCCTGTAGGATTGCCTGGAAGAGCTATAAAAAATGGTTTTGTAGATAGAGTATGCAGTGATAGGATAAATCCAGAATTTTGCTTTAAGTGCTTAAAAAGTTGTAATCCTAAGGAAACTCCTTATTGTATATCGAAAGCATTAATAGAAGCAGTAAAAGGAAATTTAGAAGAAGGATTAATCTTCACAGGAAGTAATGGGCATAGAATAGATAAAATTACTACTGTAAAAGATTTAATAAGAGAATTAACAGAAAATATATAAGGGAGGGGTGATTTTTTGAGTGAATCAATAAACATTTTAAATGAGCTTTTAGTAGATAACTTTAATGATATATTAACCATTGAACAACAAGCATTGCAGGCAGGCATATTTAAAGATATATCTGTTACGGAGATACATACTATTGAGGCCATTGGTATGTATAAACCTAGAACTATGTCACAGGTAGCTATGGATTTAGGGATAACTGTAGGAACTTTAACTACCGCAGTAAACAATCTTGTAAAAAAAGAATATGTGGAAAGAAAAAGAAGTGAAGAGGATAGAAGGATTGTTCAAATTAAATTAACTAAAAAAGGAAAATTAGCATATAGGATTCATGATAAATTTCATAGTGATATGATTAAGGCCACTATAGATGGCTTATCGGAGGAGGAAGAAAGAGTACTTATAAAATCTTTGGATAAGCTAAATAAATTTTTTAAGGAAAAGTATAGTTTAAATAAAGTTAATAAGGAGAAAAATAATGAGTAATATTAGTGTTATTGGAACTGGAAGTTATGTACCTAATAATATTATTACTAATGATTTTTTATCAACTATAGTAGATACCAGTGATGAATGGATAAGAACTAGAACAGGTATATTAGAGAGAAGGATTTCTAAAGGAGAAAATACTATTTATATGGCAACGGAATCTGCAAAAGAAGCAATTAAAAATGCCAATATAGATGCTAATGATTTAGATTTAATAATTGTAGCCACATTGACTCCTGATAACTTTATGCCTTCTACTGCTTGTAGTGTTCAAAAAGAAGTAGGAGCTATGAATGCTTTATGTTTTGATATATCTGCAGCTTGTTCAGGATTTATATATGGGCTTGAGATAGCCTGTTCTATGTTAAAAAATAGTTTTAGAAATAAGGCTTTAATAATAGGGGCTGAGAATTTATCTAAAATAGTTGACTGGGAAGATAGGAATACCTGTGTATTATTTGGAGATGGAGCAGGAGCAGCTGTATTAAGCAAAACTAAGGAAGAAGGGATTTTAGATTTTCATTCTGGCTCAAATGGATTAAAAGGAGAACATCTTACCTGTGGAGCTTTAAAAACAAATAATATTTTTAATAAGAGTGATATGCTAACAGATAATAATTTTATAAAGATGAATGGTAAAGAAATATTTAGATTTGCAGTAGGAGCAATGAGTGAAACTATTTGTAATATACAAGAAAAAACTAAATGGGATTTGAATGAAGTTAAGTATATTATATCTCATCAAGCTAACTCTAGAATAATAGAATATACAGCTAAAAAGCTTAATACCCATAAGGATAAATTTTACATGAATCTAGATAAATATGGCAATACATCCGCAGCAAGTATACCTATAGCTTTAGATGAAATGAACAAAAAAGGCCTACTAAATAAACAAGATAAGATTATATTAGTAGGCTTCGGCGGTGGTTTAACCTTTGGTGGAGTTGCCATTGTATGGAGCATTTAATAAAAAATAAAATAAATATAAATTTTAGGAGGAAAAGATTATGGTATTTGAAAAAGTTAAAAACATTATAGTAGAACAATTAGGTTTAGATGAGGGAGAAGTTAAATTAGAAACATCTTTTGAAGATTTAGGAGTAGATTCTCTTGATTTATTTCAAATAATAATAGAAATAGAAGAAGCTTTTGATATACAAGTAGAAGAGGCAGAAAAAATAAAAACTGTAGAAGAAGCAGTAAAATATGTTGAAAGTAAAATAGAAAAATAAAAAAGTAATAAAAAAAGGGCCATCTAAGATGGTCCACAAAATTAAATTTTAAAAACAAATTAATTATAGCACATAAACATTTAATAATAAACTATTGATTTAAGATTCTAGGGAGGAATTAAAACTATGAAGAAATCCATATTTTCTCATATGGTTGGAATAAAATATCCTATTATTCAAGGTGGAATGGCATGGATTGCTGATAGTTCATTAGCAGCGGCAGTTTCTAATGCAGGAGGTCTTGGAATAATAACAGGAAATGCACCAGTAGAATGGGTTAGACAAGAAATAAGAAAGACAAAAGAATTAACAGATAAGCCTTTTGGAGTAAATATAATGCTTCTATCGGAAACCGCAGATGAAATAGCTCAAATGGTTTGTGATGAGGGTGTAAAAGTAGTTACTACTGGAGCAGGTAATCCAGGAAAGTATATAAAAAAGTGGAAAGAGCATGGCATAATCGTGATACCTGTAGTTCCTTCTGTAGCATTGGCTAAGAGAATGGAAAAATCAGGGGTAGATGCCATAATAGCAGAAGGTTGCGAGTCTGGCGGTCATGTAGGTGAACTAACAACAATGGCATTGATACCACAGGTAGTTGATGCTGTAGATATACCTGTTATAGCAGCTGGAGGAATAGGTGATGGAAGAGGTATAGCAGCCAGTTTTATGTTAGGAGCAGATGCTGTTCAAGTAGGTACTAGATTTTTAGTAGCAAAAGAATGTACTGTTCATCAAAATTATAAAAATAAAGTTATGAAAGCTAAGGATATAGATACACAAGTTACAGGTAGACCTACAGGACATCCTGTTAGAATTATAAGAAATAAATTATCTAGAAAATTTCAAATACTAGAAAAGGAAGGTGCTCCTTTAGAGGAATTTGAAAACCTAGGCCGGGGAGCGTTAAGTAAAGCTGTAAGAGATGGAGATATTGATAATGGTTCTATTATGGCAGGTCAAATCGCAGGACTTATAAATAAGGAACAAACTTGTAGTGAAATTATAAATGAAATGTTTAATGAAGCCTATGCACTATTAGGTTGTAAATAATATTTATTTTGGAGGATATTATGTCAAAGATAGCTTTTATATTCTCAGGTCAAGGAGCTCAATATGTAGGTATGGGGAAAGATTTATATGAAAATATTCCCGAATGTAGAGAAATATTTAATATAGCAGAGGAAGAACTACAAATACCTTTAACTAAAATATGTTTTCAAGGTCCAAAGGATGAAATAGATAAAACAGAAAATACCCAACCAGCAATACTAACTCTTAGTATTGCTGCTATGAAAGCATTAGAAAAGTACGGTATAAAACCAGATGTTACAGCAGGGCTAAGCTTAGGTGAATATTCAGCTTTGGTTTGTAGTAAAGTTATAGATTTTAAAGAAGCAGTTTCTTTGGTAAGAAAAAGAGGGCAATATATGGAGCATGCGGTACCAAGTGGCGTGGGCACTATGGCAGCTATAATAGGTCTTAAAAAGGAAAAGGTTAAGGAAATTTGTGATAGTTTAAAAGAGGTTGGAATAGTTGAAATAGCAAATATTAATTGCCCAGGACAGATTGTTATTTCTGGGGAAATAAATGCAGTGGAAAAGGTATGTGAAATAGCAAAAGAAAAAAGAGCTTTAAAGTGTGTAAACCTTAGTGTTAGTGGTCCATTTCACAGTAGTATGTTAAAAGAAGCTGGAGAAAATTTATATGAAGAGTTACAAAAAATACAGTTTAAGTCTATAGAAGTGCCATTTATAACAAATGTAACAGGAGATTTTGTAAAAAATACTAGTGAAATAAAAGATTTGTTAAAAAAACAGGTTATGAGTACTGTACTTTGGGAAGATTGTGTAAAAACAATGATAGATTTTGGAGTAGATACCTTTATAGAAATAGGTCCTTCAAAGGTTTTATCAGGTTTTGTTAAGAAAATAGATAGAAAAGTAAATATATTAAATGTAGAAGATATAGATTCCTTTAATAAAACAATAGAAAAATTAAAAACAACAAATAGTTAGGAGAGTTGGGTAATAATATGAAATGCTTAGAAAGAAAAACCGCAATAGTAACAGGAGCAAGTAGGGGTATAGGAAGAGCAATAGCTAAAAAATTAGCATCTATGGGTGCTAATTTAGTATTAAATTATAGAAGCAGTGCTAAAGAAATAGATACTTTATTAGAAGAAATTAAAGAATTTGGAGTAGAAACTTTAGTTATTCAAGGAGATGTAAGTTCTTTTGAGGATTCTAAAAAAATAGCAGATGAGGCAAAAAATAAGTTCGGTACAATAGATATACTTATAAATAACGCAGGAATAACAAAAGATTCTTTAATATTAAGAATGGCAGAAGAGGATTTTGATAAAGTAATTAGTGTTAATTTAAAAGGTGTATATAATTGTAGTAAACATATAGTACCCATAATGCTAAAACAAAGATCAGGAAAAATAATAAATATTTCATCTGTAGTTGGAGTAGCAGGAAATGCAGGACAATGTAACTATGCAGCCGCTAAGGCAGGCGTTATAGGTATAACTAAATCTTTAGCTAAAGAGCTTGGTAGTAGAGGAATAACTGTAAATGCAGTGGCACCAGGTTATATAAAGACAGATATGACAGATACATTACCTGAAAAAATGAAAAAATCTATAGAGGATTTGCTCCCACTTAAAAGGTTAGGGACTCCAGAAGATGTAGCAGAAACTGTAGGATTTTTAGCTTCAGATAACGCTGAATATATAACAGGTCAGGTTATACATGTAGATGGTGGAATGATTATATAGGTAAAAAGGGGTGAATAATATGAATAAAAGAGTAGTTATAACTGGTATGGGTGCTATAACACCTATTGGTAATAATCTTGAGGACTTTTGGAAGGGCATAAAAGAAGAAAGAATAGGAATAGATAATATAAAATCTTTTGATACGGAAGATTATAAAGTTAAGTTAGCAGCAGAGGTTAAAGATTTTAATCCAGAAGAATATATGGATAAAAAAGAGGCTAGAAGATTAGATAGGTTTTGTCAATTTGCTGTAGCAGCAGCACAACAAGCTGTTGATAATAGTAAACTAGATTTAAATGAAATAAATAAAGAAAAATTTGGAGTTATAGTAGGGTCAGGTATTGGTGGATTAGCAACTATAGAAAAGGAAGAACAAAAATTATTAGAAAAGGGTCCCAATAGAGTAAGCCCATTATTTATACCAACAATAATAAGCAACATGGCAGCTGGAAACATAGCTATTAGATTCGGTGCTAAGGCTATATGCAGTACTGTAGTTACAGCCTGTGCTACAGGAACTAATTGTGTAGGGGAAGCTTTCAGAGTTATAAAAAATGGAGAAGTCGATATAATGCTAGCTGGAGGTACTGAAGCAACTATAACTCCTATAGCTATAGCAGGTTTTACAACTCTTACAGCTTTAAGTAAAAGTACAGATCCTAATAGAGCATCTATACCTTTTGATAAAGAGAGGGATGGATTTGTTATGGGGGAAGGTTCAGGAATATTAGTATTAGAATCACTAGACCATGCATTAGATCGAGGAGCTAAAATTTATGCAGAAGTAGTTGGATATGGATCTACTTGTGATGCATATCATATGACATCTCCAGCACCGGGAGGAGAAGGGGCTGCAAGAGCTATAGAAATGGCTATAAAGGAAGCTGGTATAAATAAAGAAGAAGTATCCTATATAAATGCCCATGGAACTAGTACTCCATATAATGATAAATTTGAAACAGAAGCAATTAAAAGGGTTTTTGGAGATTATTCAGCTAGTATACCTGTTAGTTCTACAAAATCTATGATAGGACATTTATTAGGAGCAGCGGGAGCAGTTGAAGCTATAATATGTGCAAAGTCTTTAGAAGAAGGATATATACCTGCTACAGTTGGATATAAGGTTAAAGATGAAGAATGTGATTTAGACTATGTGACTTCAGGTGGAAGAAATAAAATAATAGATTATGCTATGTCTAATTCTTTAGGTTTTGGAGGACATAATGCAGTAATATTATTAAAAAAATGGGGTGAGTAATAAATGGATTTTAAAGGCATAGAAAATTTAATAAAAGCTATGAGTGAGTCAAATTTATCTTCTATGGATATAGAGTATAATGGTATAGCTATAAAAATGAAAAAAGAAAACAATAAAATTTATAAACAAGAAACTATATCTGGGGAATATGAAAAAGAAAATAGAGATAATATTGTAGAAGAAAAAAACTTAGATTTATTAAATAATGAAGAAAAAACAGATATATCTATGGGAGATAATTTTATAGAAATAGTATCACCTATAGTAGGAACTTTTTATGAATCACCAGGAATAGATAAAAAGCCTTATGTTAAGGTGGGAGATAAGGTTAAAAAAGGAGATATAGTTTGCATAGTGGAAGCTATGAAAGTTATGAATGAAATAGAAGCTGAAGTAGATGGAGAAATAGTAGAGGTATTGATAGAAAATGAGCAAATGGTTCAATATGGAGAAGTTTTATTTAAGATAAAGCCATTATAATGGAAAAGGAGAATTTTTAATGGAGAAATTTTTAGATATAAATGAAATAAAAAAAATTATTCCACATAGATATCCATTCTTATTGATAGATAAAATAACTGAATTAGAAGAGGGAAAAAATGCAGTTGGATATAAAAATGTTACAGCTAATGAATACTTTTTTAATGGGCATTTTCCCGAAGAACCAGTAATGCCGGGAGTTCTAATTATAGAAGCTTTAGCACAGGTTGGAGCCGTTGCTATTTTAAGTAAAGAAGAATTTAAAGGTAAAATAGCTTATTTTGGAGGTATAAATAAAGCTAAGTTTAGAAAAAAGGTAGTACCAGGAGATGTTTTAAAACTTAGTATAGATCTTACTAAAATAAAAGGCGTTGCAGGAGTAGGTAAAGCCGTGGCTACTGTAGATGGGAAAGTAGCTGCAGAAGCAGAATTATTATTTGTAATAGGAAAATAAATCTATAAAAATAGAAAGGGAGAAGATAGCAGTGTTTAAAAAAATACTTGTGGCTAATAGAGGTGAGATTGCGGTTAGAATAATTAGAGCTTGTAGAGAAATGGGAATAGAAACTGTAGCTATATATTCAGAGGCAGATAAAGATGCTCTACATGTTCAATTGGCAGATGAGGCAGTTTGTATAGGGCCTCCTTCTTCAAAGGATAGTTATTTAAATATGTATAATATAATAAGTGCTACTGTATTAACAGGATCACAGGCTATCCATCCTGGTTTTGGGTTCCTATCTGAGAATAGTAAGTTTGCTAATATGTGTAAAGATTGCAATATAGTTTTTATAGGACCAGACAGCGAAACAATAGATAAAGTGGGAAATAAGTCCAATGCTAGAGATATAATGATAAGGGCAGGAGTGCCAGTTATTCCAGGTTCTAATGGAGTAATACATAATGAAGAAGAAGCTTTAGATATAGCAGAAGAAATAGGTTATCCAGTAGTTGTTAAAGCTTCAGCGGGCGGTGGAGGACGTGGAATAAGAATAGTCCATTCCAAGGAAAATATGATAAAAGCTTTTAACACTGCAAAGTCTGAAGCTAAAGGTGCTTTTGGTGATGATAGTATGTATGTAGAAAAATTCATAAAAAATCCAAGGCATATAGAATTTCAAATACTAGGGGATAACTATGGTAATATAATACACCTAGGAGAAAGAGATTGTTCTCTTCAAAGAAGGAATCAAAAGGTGTTAGAAGAAGCTCCATCTCCTCGTATGAATGAAGAATTAAGAAAAAGAATGGGTGATGTTGCTATAAAGGCAGCAAAGGCTGTTGAGTATAAAAATGCTGGTACTATAGAATTCTTACTAGATGAAGATGGAAGTTTTTATTTTATGGAAATGAATACAAGAATACAAGTAGAACATCCAATAACAGAAATGGTAACAGGCATAGATATTTTAAAAGAGCAAATAAAAATAGCTTATGGAGAAAAATTAAATATAAAACAAAAAGATATAAAAATACAAGGGCATGCTATTGAATGTAGAATAAATGCAGAAGACTATAAAAATGGATTTAGACCTTGTCCAGGGAAAATAGAAAATTTATACATCCCAGGAGGTCTTGGTGTAAGATTAGATAGTTCAGTATATTCAGGATATACTATACCTCCATACTATGACTCTATGATAGGTAAACTTATAGCTTATGGGAGGAATAGAGAAGAAACTATACAAATTATGAAAAGAGCATTAGGAGAACTGATTATAGAAGGTGTAAACACCAATATAGATTTTCAATTTATTATATTAGAAGATGAAAATTTTATAAAGGGAGAATACACTACAAAATATATAGAAAAAATGCTAACTGACAATTAGTGTAGTCAGGGGGAAGTATATGTTAAAAAATTTATTTAGAAAAACAAAATATATAACTGTAAGTCAAAAAAATATAGAAAATTATAAAAGAGAAAATACTCCTACTATTCCAGATGGAATGTGGGTTAAATGTAATAAATGTGGAGAGATATTATACCAAAATGATTTAGAAAAAAATTATATGGTATGTAATTTATGTGGAAATCATTTTAGAATAGGCGCCAAAGAAAGAATAAAATATCTATTTGATAAAGATACTTTTAAAGAGTGGGATTATAAAGTTAAAACAGAAAATCCATTAGAATTTAAAGGCTACAATGAAAAAATAGAACATATAAAAGAAAAAACAAACTTAAGTGAAGCTGTGACAACAGGTAAAGGTAAGATAGCTGGTATGGAAGTTGTAGTATGTATAATGGATAGTAAATTCATGATGGGAAGTATGGGATCTGTTGTAGGAGAAAAAATAACTAGATCTATAGAAAGAGCTATAGAGTTAAGATTGCCAGTTATAATATTTACTGTATCTGGTGGGGCAAGAATGCAGGAAGGAATATTATCTTTAATGCAGATGGCTAAAGTAAGTTCTGCATTAGCAAAATTAGATGAAGAAGGGTTATTGTATATATGTGTACTAACAGATCCAACTACAGGAGGGGTCACAGCTAGTTTTGCTATGCTTGGAGATATAATACTTACTGAACCAGATGCGTTAATAGGATTTGCTGGTAAGAGGGTAATAGAACAAACCATAAATGAAAAGTTACCAGAGGACTTTCAGAAATCTGAATTTTTATTAGAGCATGGTTTTATTGATAAAATAGTCCCAAGGTCTGATTTAAGAAAAGTTTTAGCAAAGCTTATTAATATGCATCAAAATTCTTTTTAAGATTATACATTAATATTATTTCTTAATTTAGATTGGAGATATAAATATGGAAGATAAAAAATTGATTCAAAATGTAAAAAAATATGCTTCTAAAAATGCTTGGCAAAGGGTAATATTAGCTAGATTAAAAGAAAGACCTACAGCATTAGATTATATAAATATTATATTTGATGATTTTATAGAATTACATGGAGATAGATCCTTTAGTGATGACCAATCTATAGTATGTGGTATAGGGCTATTAAACAATAAAAGTGTAACTATAATTGCTCAGCAAAAGGGTAAAAATATAAAAGACAATATAAAAAGAAATTTTGGTATGCCTAAACCAGAAGGTTATAGAAAAGCTTTAAGAATAATGAAACAAGCAGAAAAGTTTAAAAGGCCAATTGTATGTTTTATTGATACACCAGGAGCTTTCTGTGGCATAGATGCAGAAGAGAGAGGGCAAGGAGAAGCTATAGCAAGAAACCTATTAGAAATGTCAAGATTAAAGACTGTAACCTTATCTATAGTTATAGGGGAAGGTGGAAGTGGTGGTGCTTTAGCCTTAGGAGTAGCAGATAGAGTAATAATGCTAGAGAACTCTATATATTCTATATTATCACCAGAAGGCTTCGCAAGTATATTATGGAAGGATGCATCTAAAGCAAAAGAGGCCGCAGAAGTGATGAAAATTACAGCAGAGGATCTAAAAGAATTTAATATAATAGATAAAATTATAAAGGAACCAGCAGGTGGAGCTCATAAGAATTTAGATAAAATGGCAGAAACCTTAAAAGAAAATATTATAAATGAAATAGAAATATTAAAAGAATATCCTTTGGATATACTTTTAGATAAAAGATATAATAAATTTAGAAACATGGGAGTATTTAGTGAATAAGCACTAAATACTCTTTTTAAAATTCTATTTAAAACAAATCTAAAAAGGAGAGATAAAAAAGTATAGGTTGAAAAAAGTATATGACATTAATTTACATAGAGTAAATATAAATATTGATTTGATTGAATTTTCAATATATTAATGATAAAATCAAAACTAACCTTAAATTATTAAAAGTAAAAGAGGAGAAGGATAGTAATGAGCATAAAAGCATTATTTACTTATAATTACGGTAAAGAAAACATGAAAAAAATAGAAAATCTAGGTTATGATATAACTATAATAAACGAAAAAGAAATACAATATAAAGATCAGCTCAAAGATATAGGAGTTTTGGTTTGTTATAATCCTTTTAATACCTTAGATATATCTCTTATGAAAAACTTAAAATGGATACAACTTTCAAGCACAGGTGTAGATCAAGTACCTAAGGATATTGTTTTAAAAAATAATATTATAGTTACTAATAATAATGGAGGATATTCTATACCAATAGCAGAATGGATTGTTTTAAAGACATTGGAACTTTTAAAAAATAGTAAAGAATTCTATAAAAAACAACAAAATAAGATTTGGAAACTAGATACTAGTCTACTGGAGTTATGGGGAAAAACTATAGGATTTATAGGCACTGGAAGTATTGCAAAAGAAGCGGCTAAAAGATTTTCAGCTTTTAATGTTAATATATTAGGGGTTAATACAAAAGGAAGAGATGTAGAGTATTTTAATAAGTGCTATCCTAAAGATAATATAAAAGAAATGGTTTCAAAATGTGATGTTGTAATAGTAAGTATACCTTATACCAAAGAAACAGAAAATTTAGTAGATGAAAATGTATTAAGTAGTATGAAGGATGGAGCATTATTTATAAATATATCAAGAGGAACTATTGTAGATGAAAAAAAGCTTATAGAAAATTTAAAACTAGGGAAAATAAAAGGAGCAGCATTAGATGTGTTTGAAGAGGAGCCTTTACTTAAAGATAACTCTATTTGGGCATTAGAAAATGTTATAATAACTCCTCATAATTCATGGATTTCAGAAAAAAGAAATATTAGAAGATTTGATATAATATATGAAAACCTAAAAAGATATAAAGAAGGCATGGAATTAAAAAGTATCGTTAATATGAATAGAGGTTACTAAAATTAAAGGTATAAATTAAGGTGATTTTATGAATGAAAGAAAGCTTAGAATATTTTATGAAGTAGCAGAAAAGCTTAATATGACAGAAGTGGCAGAAAAATTATATATAAGTCAGCCAGCAGTTAGTCAAACTATACTAGAATTAGAGAATGAATTAGAGGTTAAATTATTTGATAGAATAAACAGAAGATTATATTTAACAAATGAGGGTGAGATTTTTTTAAATTATGTAAGAAGAATTTTAAATATGTATGATGATTCCATAAGAAGTCTTAAGGATATTAATAGTTTAAAAACAGGAAAGCTTAAAATAGGAGCTAGTACCACTATTGGAATATATATTTTACCAGATATAATAGGTAAATTTACAAAAGAGTATAAAGGTATAGACACATCTATAGCTATAGAGAATACTAAATTGATAAGTGATATGATATTAGAAAACAGTATTGATTTTGCATTTGTTGAGGGGCCTGTATATAATGAGGAAATTATAAAAGAAAACTTTTGTAATGATGAATTAGTTTTTATAACCAGTCCAGAACATCCTTGGAGTAATAAAGATAAGATAAGTATAGATGAAATAGATAAAGAAAAAATAATAATGAGAGAAATGGGAAGTGGTACAAGAGAAGTTTTTGAAAGTTATATGACAGCTAATAATGTAAATTATAACATAGCTTTTGAATTAGGCAATACGGAAGCTATTAAGAAGGCTGTTGAAGCGGGATTAGGTATATCATGTATATCTAAAAGATGTATTAAAAATGAAATAAATAATAATACATTATCATGGACAAAGTTAAAAGAGTTTGAAATAAAGAGAAAACTTATACTTATATATCATAAAGATAAGTTTTTATCTACACTATTAAAAACTTTTATAAAATTTGCACTAGAAAATGTATAAAAAAAAGAGCATATGGCTCTTTTTTGGCGTGTTATATATTTTTAAGGTAAAAGTTTATTTACATCTATAATTCCTGCTCCTTGAATCCATTTAGAAAAAGGTAAAAGCGTACAAGATACTTTCATTAAAGATAGTATATCTTTAAATAGAAGTTCTTCATTATTTTCAAATAATAAACTACAAACTCCGCTTATATATGCAGCGGCACAAGAAGTACCAGTAAAATTAGTATAAGCTTCTTCAAGGGGTCTTGGGTATATTTTTTTGCCCATTTTTTCAGATATATAATTTGTATTAGAATTTAATGAACATATATTAGCGGCTGCAGCAGCTAAATCGGGTTTTTCGATATTTGAAAAAGGTCCAGAAGAGGAATAAATATAAGGTTTTTTTTCTAAGGATGTAGTATCTATTCCTCCTACGGTTATACAAGATTTTAAAGTTGCAATACCTTGTATAGAACCTTCATTATTTCCATTATGGCCAGAAGGTACTGTAATTATTATGTTATTATTTAAAGCTATGTTAAAAATTTTAGAAAATAAATTTAATATATTATAATTAATAGAAGGAACTTCAAATGGAAGGCAAATAATTTTTATATTAAATTCTTCCTTTATATTTATTAAGTTTTCAATTCCAAACAATATATCAGATACAAATCCTTTCCCTAATTTATTAAAAGCTTTAACTACACATAGATGGCTTTTAGGAGCAATACCCTTATAAAGTCCATCAGATAAGGAACCATTTCCAGCTATAACACCAGATATAAAGGTACCATGTCCGTTGTCATCATAAGGATAATTATAGTTATTTATTAAGTCTAAAAAGCTTCTTATTCTATTAGTAGGATTAATCAAATCTGTATGGGGATAGACACCTGTATCTACAACACCTATTCCAATATTTTGTCCTGTAAGAGAGTATCGTTCCGATATAGTTACATTATTAGAAGCACATACGCTATTTCCACATATATAAGCATAAGGATCTAAACATATATATATTACTTGAGGATATTCTAAAAGTCGTTCAATAGCCCTAGAGGATACATAAGCACAAACACAATTACATAAAGCTATGGATTTTAGTATTCTACCTTTGTATAATTTAACTTTTTTTTCTATATCCTTTTGAAGGTTTGTACAAATAATAAGGACTCTATAATTTTTATAGTAGTTATTTTTAATTGCTATTTTTAAAGTTTCCTCAATTTTATTTTTAAAAGAAAACATAAAAAACTCCTATTAAAATGCTTACATATATATTATAGTAAAACTATTATAAAATTGTTCCTATATTAAATTATATTTATGTTAATATTACTGATTACTTTTATGTATATCAAAATAATCTAAGCAAAAATCGAAAAATGCTTTAGCTGTAGGGGTAAGGGTTCTTTTAGAACAGATTGCTAAATATAGGCTTCTTTTTAAATTTAGGTTTGTTATTTTGCTTTTCTTTATAGAATTTAATCCTAAGTACCCATTATAAACCTTTTCAGAAATAACAGATATGCCTACACCAGTCTTTACAAATTGAAAAATTGTATCCAAATTATTAACTTCACAACAAACTTCTAGAGTTGATGGGTCAATACCAGATTTTTTTAAGTTATTTTCAAAGGTTTTTCTTGTGGCAGAGGATTTTTTTCTAAGTACAAAT
Organism: Clostridium sporogenes; assembly: GCF_001889325.1. Lineage (NCBI taxonomy): Bacteria > Bacillati > Bacillota > Clostridia > Eubacteriales > Clostridiaceae > Clostridium > Clostridium sporogenes. Next base: position 2,412,003 of record NZ_CP013243.1, read on the forward strand.
TTGTATTTTGATATGGATTCTGCATTTATTTCGTCAGGAATGTTTAAGCTAGGATTGGATATTAAAACCAAATTATCTTCTACTAGTTTGTAAGTTTTAATTTTATCATCACTTATTAAATCTCCAATAATACCAATTTCTGAGTTAAAGTTTAATAAATTATCTAGTACTTCTCCAGAACTTTGTTCTAATACATTAAAGGATACATCTGGAAATTTATTTTCAAAACCTTTAACTAAATCTGGTATTATAGTGTTACAAGGGGTACTACTGGCAGTTAGAGTTAGCTTTCCACAGACAGTGTTATTAAAATTAGATAAACAACATACAGCTTTATCTCTAGCATTTAAAATTTCTAGTGCATATTTTAAGAAGGAGTTGCCAGCAGGGGTTAATAAAACTTCTTTAGATGTTCTATCGAAAAGTTGTACACTAAGTTCTTTTTCTAAAGTAGCTATATGAGAACTTATAGCAGGTTGTGATAGAAATACCGAATTAGCTGCTTTAGAGAAACTTTTATATTTAGCTACACTTATAAAAGCTTCTATTTGTTTAAAATCCATTTAGTTACCTCCCAAATTGATATAATATTATATTCATTATAACAATTTGTAATATTAAAGTAAAAGTAAATAAATCATTGCTATAGATTGTTTATTGTAGTTAGGGATGATAAACAATTGAATAGATGTTATTTATATAAGTTATAACAATTATAATTTTTTTTTATAGTATATAAAATATTAACCTTTACATTTAAATATGATTATACCAATTAACATTACTATAACTCCTATAAGTTTATTAGTAGTAAATTTTATAACTTGGGAATCAAAAAATCCAAAGGCATCTATTATTCCTGCAGAGGTAAGTTGGGATACTAATATTATACCTATAGCACAGGTAGGACCTAAAGATCCAATGCCTTTCATTACTGTATAAATAATAATAACTCCTAAAGCTCCTCCTAATAAATATAACTTATTAGCATTTTTTATATCTTTAAAATTACCATCACCAGCCAACATCCAAATTATAATAGTTATTATAAATCCAGTTCCTTGGACAAAGGTATTGGTTTCCCACATACCTATTTTGTCACCTAAACGAGTATTGAAGACTCCTTGCAAAGTCATAGCTAAGCCTGATATTATTGAATATATTATTCCCATCATATATAAAAACCTCCTTTATTTTAGTAGGATTTCCTATAATATAAGGGATTATTATATAAAAAAAATGGATAACAAGTTACATTTTACTTATTATCCATTTAAATCCTCTAATAACCATTATTTTGTCTGTCATGATTTATATTATTCTTTTTTAAGTAAGCTTCTTCTACATCTTTTTCTGAGAATCCTAAATTAATTCCTAAGTCTAGAAAATCTTCAAATAAAGTAATATAGTGATCTTTAGAGGAACAGATCATAAAATCATTTATATCTATATAAAGATTTAAAAATTGTTCAGTTAGGCTGTAGTTTAAATTTTTGGGTTGCAGAGTTAAATCCTTAAAGTTTTGCTCTAATCCTAATGTTAAAATAAAATGAATACAATCCACATATTCTTCAAGTATAGTAGATTTATTTGAAGGTGATTTGATACTCCAATATTTAAAACATCTAGTTTCATTAGCTAATTCAGCTAGTTCAACCTGTAGAGCTAAAATTTTTTCACTTAATAGGGATTTACCTTGTAGAGAATGATTTTTTGTTATATGTTCATCTAGATTTTCTTGAAGTTCAAATAACTTTTTTAAATTCATATAAAAAGGCCGCCTTTCCCTAATTTTTTAAAAGTATTAAAAAACATAAAAAAGTCACATATATATTTTATCTAAAATCATTGAAATTTAAAAGAAGGTGGAATCGGTTACATGATTTTTTTTTATAAAATTACTAAATATTTTTAATTTTATAGATTAATTGTATTGTGAAAAAATAATAATAAATATTTATAGTATAGGTTATGACTATAATTTTATTTAATAAATCAACAAATGATTCTAAAAAAATGATATTATCATATAATGATGATAAATTATATCTTTGGAGGATTTTATGATAATAGATACTCATATACATGAAAGCAAATATTCATTAGATAGCGAAATATCTTTAGAAGAAATAGTGAAAAGAGCAAAAGAAATAGGATTAGATGGAGTTTGTATCACAGACCATGAAAGTAGCGATATTATGGATGAAGCACATGCTTATTCAAAAGCTACAGGATTTCTAATACTTGTTGGTGCTGAAATACTTACATATGAAGGTGATATATTAGTATTTGGATTAAAAGATATACCTAAAAATAAAATGCATGCTAAAGATTTATTAAAAATAGTATATGAGAATAATGGAGTAGCTATTAGTGCACACCCATATAGAAATAACAATAGAGGTATGGGTGATTATATAAGAGAAGCAAAAATGTTAGGTTTATCTGGAGTAGAAGCTTTTAACGGTAGTACAGAACCTCATCAAAATTTATTAGCCTATTCCTTAGCTACAGAGTTAAGCCTTCCATGTATAGGATCTAGTGATGCTCATGTTATAGAAAATGTGGGTAAATATGCTACTGTATTTCCAAATGGTATAAGAGATGAAAGGGATCTAATACAAGCTATAAAAGAGAGTAATGTTTGTCCTGCTATGTATGATAATGGAGGATATAAATATATAGATATATATAATAAAGTAATTAATAATTTAGATAATAAAATATATAAAATTATATAATACATTAAAAATTTATTATTATAATTAAATACAAATAAAAAGAGATAATGTTGGATTTTTAGATATTATCTCTTTTATTTATTAAGTTATTTTTAGATTTATATTGGATTTATTTATAATAAATATATGTTTTTCAGTAAGAGTATGACACATAGTATAGAAAATTTAAAATAATTTTTCTATATTTGAGAAGGCCTTGGCCCAGGATTTGCTCTTTATAGCCTCTTTAACCTTAGCATTTATTACTAAATCATTTTTAATTTGTTTTTTTATAAATGAAGCTAGATTATGTTCAAAATTAGGTATTTCTTCAGGTACTATAGTATCTATATTTTTTAATTTAGGCATAGGAACATATTCTATAATGCCACTATTGTTAATTGTTTCTCCCATCCATTCCTTTATACCAGGCAGTTCTGTACAAACTATTTTTAGTCCACAGGCCATAGCTTCTATTAATACTAAAGGTAAGCCTTCATATAAAGAAGGAAGTACTAGTATATTACATTCTCTAAATAAGTCAGATAATTTTTTTTGAGAAAGAGATCCTAAAACATTTATATTAAAATTACAAGAATTGTTTTTGCATAATTTAATTATACTTATAGTTTCATCACCAGCCCCAGAACCAGCTAAGTAAAGTTCTATATTATTTACATATTTTTTTATTAGGTTAATTGAATTAATTAAAAAAGGTACTCCTTTGGAATAGCTTAGTTTGCCAGCATAGACTATTTTAATTTTATTCGAATTAATTTTATTTTCATTTATATAAAAAATATCTGGATTAAAACCTGTACCTGCAATATATATTTTATTTTCATCTATTTTATACGATTCTATAACCCGCATTTCTTCATCTTTATGAGATACTATTACGGCTTCTAAATTATTGCAATTAGCTATTACATAATTTAATATTTCTTTTGAAATAGGTTTAGTACTATTTTTAAAGGATTCAAATTGTCTTAAATCTGTTCCATGACAAAAAGCTATAATTTTTTTATTTGGATATAGCTCCTTTACTAAAGCAGTTAAAATCCATAAATGGTGACATATTATTATGTCTGGATTAAATTCATCAATAGCTTTTTTTATAACTGATGAGAAAGAAATTTCCCATTTTTTTAGCATATCTATGGATAAATCTTTATATTTTGTACTTTCATAAGGCATTACATCGCTCATACCGACAATAGGAAAAGGTAAATTTGAAGTTTCAAATATTACAGGAAAAAATGTAATAGGATTTTTTGAAGAAAAAGTTACCTTTTTATCCTTTGCTGATATACCAGCTATTACAGCTTGCTTATAACCATTTTTATCAGCTTCTTTAACAAGGGCTTGAAGATACATACCACTTCCAGTTTTGTCAGGCCTTTGAGCTAATATGTTTAGTATTTTTTTCATCGAAATCCTCCTAGGATTAATATTAATTTGAAATATGCCAAAATAGGTGTATATTCTACAATATGTTACCATTAATATATAATAAAATAAAGAGTATAAAGTTTAAAACTTTATACTCTAAAAATTATTTTACTTCTGGTACAGAAGGTGGAGTGTTTTTTCTTTTTTTTGTTTGACCCTTATTATTTTCCTCTTGAGAAGGTCTTTTCATTCCTTTTTTAGCCATACTGAACCTCCTTTAATTAATATAGTATTATCTTTAATCAAAAGAGGTTTTTTAATACAGTACAAAATAAAATTTATATTTTTTCCATAGAATTAAATTTTTTACTTGCTATAGCCATAGTAATTATATTCATAGTAATACCTATATATATAGAAGTTATTCCACTAAATCCAATGATTATCCATAAAATACTTGATAGTGGACCAACTAATACGCAATAAAATCCTGCTTTATTATTAATCTTGTTTTTAAAAAATAATGCACATAATACTGGTACAAAAATAGGTGTGGCTCTAAATATCATAGATAAGAATCCCCAATCTAATATCATGGAGTCAGTGTTATTTATAACTATTGCTAAAGTTAAAACACCTATTATTAAAATACATATTCTTAAATATAAAATTTGTTTTTTATCTTCTAATTTTTTATTAGATAAAGCTGGTATAATATCTTTTACCATCATGGTAGCTATACCTAAGGCCAATCCGGCACCAGTAGCTATGGAGGATATAAGTACTGTAGCTATGGATACTCCACCTAAAATTGGGTGAAGATAATTAATTAAAAATAGAGGAAAAGCTTCATTTGGATTTATGTTTGGAAAATGAATTCTCATGTACATTCCTATAAATGTACATACAATGCCTACTGGGAATATTAAAAAAGCTACTAAAAAAGAACTTATTTTAGAAGTTTTAGGATTTTTGCCTGCCATAATAGATTGAAAGTAGGTCTGAGTAGATAGTACTCCAAGTACTGTTGAGAATCCTGAGGCTAAATCTTCAAAAATACCATCACTAAATATATTGAACCAAGGATTTTTAGGAAAGTGATTAAAAATTTCTGTAGTTCCATTTAATGAAAATATTAATATAATTCCACATATTATACTTGTAGTATATAAAAGTACAGTTTTAACAGCACCTACCATAGTACTTCCCCAGAAACCTCCGAAGATTATATAAAAAACTAATAAAAAAATTACTATTATAGAAGTTATTTTTACATCTATATTAAATATAGATGTAAAAAGAGGAGTACAAGCTAATACTTGACCACTTATATGGATAAACATACCTAAAGAAAGTAATAAACTAGAACCAGTTCTTGCTTTTAAACCATAAGTGGTTCCTATGATCTCAGGTAGTGTAGTCATATTATCCTTACCAACTTGGTTTGAATATATAAGTCCCAATAAAATACTAGCAATACATAAACCTAATATAAACCATATAGCAGAGATACCGTGCTTATAAGCCATTTGTGCAGTACCTACAGTGGAAGCGCCACCTATTATAGATCCCATAAGCATACTAGTTACTCCTAATACGCCTAATTTATTGTCTGCGTTTATAAAGTCTTTGGCTGTTTTTACTTTTAGCTTTCCAATATATCCAGCTACTCCAGTTAAAATTAATGTTAAAATTATACTTACTATAAGCAATGTTCCATCCCCTTTTTAATGTCTAATAATATTATTATACCAATAAAAGACATATATGTTTTTATTTCAAATCTTATAAAATACTAAATATGAGTTAATTTAGTATTTAGAGCTTATTATCATTATTTATAATTAAAAATTGTTTAATAAACCTTATTTAAAAATTATATAAAATTTAAATAAAAATAAGATTGATTCAAAATGAAGTAGATTTAATTTTAACACTGCAAATAAAAAAATACTAATAAACATATAAGTTTGTTTATTAGTATTTTTTTATTTATTATATTAAAGTTAAATCTATTTTAAACAGCAACTTTTTATTTAAGTTGTTTATTATATATATAAATTTAATAGTGTTTGTAAACGTATATTTTATTTAATATTAAATAATTCTATACTTCTATCTAATATACCTGTTAAATAGGAAATTAGTATACCATAGTTGGTGATGGGTACATTTTTTTCTTTACATAATTTGAGCTTTGAATCCATAGATTTTTTATTTACCATGCAAGCTCCACAATGAATTATTAAATCGTATTTATCCACATCCTGTGGAAAATCTCCACCCATTTTAAATTCATAGTTTAATTTTTTATCCACATGTGAATTAATCATGTTTGGTATTTTAATTCTGCCTATATCTTCATGAGAATAATTATGTGTACAGCTTTCTGATATAAGTATTTTAGAATCTTCATTTAAAGCATTTATAGCCTTAGTTCCTTCTACAAAAGTTTTTAAATCACCCTTATAATTAGCAAACAAAATAGAAAAGCTTGTTAGGCCTATGCTTTTAGGAACAATCTTATCTACTTTTTTAAAAGCTTGTGAATCTGTTACAACTAAATCTATATTTTTTATATCATCTAATGCAGATTTTAATTCTGTATCCCTAACTACATAGCTTTTTATACCATGATCTAAACAATCTCTTATTAATTGTACCTGTGGTAATATTAGTCTACCCTTTGGAGCTTCAGAATCTATAGGTACTACCATAACTACTTTGCTATTGTAGGGAAGTAAAGTGCCCATGATAGTATCATCTTCTTTAGCTTTGCCTAAATTTTTTATTATTGAATCTTTTAAATTAAGGATACTATTAATATCATTTGAGGAAACAAATATAGGATTTTCTATTATTTTTTTTAGTTCATTTATTGTATTTTTATGCACAGTATCTATTTTGTTTACAACGGTTATATAAGGTATATTTTGCTGTTTAAATCTATTTATACTCTTTTCATATAGATTTATATCAATATCTTCAGCAGACATAACATATACAGCAAAATCTGTTTTTAAAAGAGTATTTAAGGTTTTTTCAATTCTTATTTTACCAAGCTTAGTGTTATCTTCTAATCCAGCAGTATCTATAAATAAAACTGGACCTAAAGGTATAAGTTCCATAGCCTTACTTACAGGATCAGTAGTGGTTCCTTCTATAGAGGATACAATAGATATATCTTGACCTATTATTGCATTCATTAAAGAAGACTTTCCAGAATTAGTTTTACCTATAAAAGTTATATGAATTCTATTGGCATTAGGTGTAGTATTCATAAATCCTCCTAAAAAAATAAGTCTCGTTCACCATTTTTTATTTTTTCTATATTTTTAATAACTGTATTTTTAATATCTTCTCTTTCTATTTTACTTATCTCTTCTTTTATTAATTTTTCACCTTTTTCTTTTAGCTCTTCATCACCATAATCTAATAAAAATTCCATTAAAGTCATTATAGCATTAGGCTGACATACATATTGGATATTTCCAGATTTGGCAAGGCTCATAAATCTATCTCCAGTTCTTCCTTTTCTATAGCAACCCGTACAATAACTTGGAATGTGACCCTCCTCAATTAATTCTTTTAAAACATCTAGATGACTTCTATGATCTGCAATGATAAATTGGTTAGTATTTTTTCCATCTTCTCTTTCTTTGTAGCCACCAACTCCAGCACAAGAACCAGCACTTACTTGAGAAACACCATATTCAATCACTTCTTTTCTCATTTCTGCGCTTTCTCTTGTGGACAATATTATACCAGTAAAAGGTACAGCTATTCTTAGTATAGCTACTATTTGTTTAAAAGTTTCATCATCTACTAAATGCGGAAACATCTTAAGGTTCATTCCTTCAGCTTTTTTTAGTCTAGGGACTGAGATAGTATGGAATCCTACGCCATATTTTTCTTCTAGATGTTGATTATGAAGCATCAATCCTAAAACTTCAAATTTATAGTTAGATAAACCAAAGAGAACGCCAGCACCTACATCATCTATGCCACCTTCCATTGCTCTATCAAATGCAGTTAGATGATACTCATAGCTATCTTTTAAGCAATTAGGGTGCATTTTTTCATAGGTAGGTTTATGATAAGTTTCTTGAAATAATATATAAGTTCCTATATTAGCTGCTTTTAATTTTTTATAATTTTCAACAGTAGTAGCTGCGATGTTAACGTTTATTCTTCTTATATTTCCATTTTCATTTTGAGTATTATATATAGTTTTTATACTTTCTAATATATAATCTATATCACAGTTTACAGGATCTTCTCCGGCTTCTAAAGCTAATCTTTTATGTCCCATTTTTTCAAGAATTTTAACTTCAGTTCTAATTTCTTCTTGGGTTAACTTTCTTCTTTCAAAGCTATTACAGCTTTTATAACCACAATATACACAATTATTAACACAATAGTCACTAATATATAGAGGAGCAAATAAGACAATTCTATTGCCGTATATAGACTTCTTTATATCTCCGGCAATTTTAAACATTCTAGATAATAATTTTTTGTTTTTTATTTGGAGAAGTATAGCAATATCTTTATGACTTAACTTCTCGTTACTACAGGCTTTATCTAAAACCTTTTCTATATCTTCATTTGTAGCATTTTCAGCTTCTTTTAATAAATTTTCTATATAATCATGATTTATAAACATTTATATTCGCCTCCATAAAATATTATCTCCTCTAGTTAAATCTAGAGAAAAACCAGCATTATTAATTCTATTTTCTATACATTTCCTGCATTCTGCAGCTTCATCACCAGTACAAATTTTATTATCATATAGCATATATTTATCTCTAACATTAGTAGGAGAAAGATTTGGCATAACTACATTAGCTCCAGCTTTTAACCCTTCTTCGCGGCCCATGGGATTTATTGTACCTAGAGCTGTAGTTGCTGGTAGTAAAACCTCAGGTAAGAGTAATCGTATAAGGGCTAATAATGTAGTAGTATCTTCTAATGTACCAGCAGGTTGATCTTTAAGTACGGTATCCTTATGAGGAATAAAGGGCCCTATACCAACCATATGAGGTTTTAACTCTTTTAAAAACACTAAATCATTTACATAATCTTCATTTGTTTGATTAGGAAGTCCTATCATAAAACCAGCACCAATTTGATAGCCTATTTCTTTCAAATTTTTTAAACATGAGCGTCTATTTTCAAAACTCATATCAGGGTGAAGTTCTTCGTATAAACTTTTAGATGCTGTTTCATGTCTTAATAAGTATCTATCAGCTCCTGCCTCATAAAATTTTTTATATGTGCTATAGTTTTTTTCTCCGATAGATAATGTTATAGCACAGTCTGGAAATAAGTTTTTTATAGATTTTATAATGTTGATAATTTTATCATCTGTATAGTAAGGATCCTCTCCACCTTGAAGTACAAAGGTTTTATAACCTAAAGAATATCCTTTCCTGCAACAATTCAAAATTTCTTCTTTAGACAGTCTATATCTTTCAGCATTATTATTTCTACAGGATATACCACAATATAGACAACTGTTTTTACAATAGTTTGTAAATTCTATTAGTCCTCTTAAAAAAACTTTGTTATCATAGTATTTTAATCTAGTTTCATGAGATTTAGATATTAGATATTTTTTACTATCTTTATCAATATTGTTTAGCAAATATAAAAGTTTATCATTTGAGGTATTATTTTTTTCATATAGTTCATCAATAATTTTTTTTAGTAGTTTTTTCATATTTATATCTCTTTCTTTGATATAGATGTTTTTACATATACATTTTCTATATTCCCTAGTTTACCTGTGAGACTATTAATTTGATCTAGAGTTCCAGTTACAGTAATGGAGATTACAGATACACCTTCTTCTTCAAAGGGTATACCCATTCTTCCTTTTACAATACCTTTAAAATCAGCTATTATTTCATTAAATTTTTGTTGACAGTTTTTAGGATCTTCCAGTATAGCACTAATAACAGCTATTTTTTTCATAATATACCTCCTATTGGAAATAATAAATTTCATAATTATTTTATTGAGAATAGTTAGTAATAAAAGTAGATATTAAATATAAAGGTTTATTAAAAATTAGTTTTACAAGATAAAAAAACTTTCCCAAAGGGAAAGTTAAAGTACCAAAATAAAAGGTATTAAATACCTCAATTTAAATTATATAACTTTCCTTTCAGATCAGATCAATCTTCACTGTTAGGTAACGTATATTTTTAAGAACAAATAATTAAAGAAGTAAAAAACCTCTCTAAATTATTTGAACTAAATTTGATTTAATTCTACTTTAGCAAAGAATATTTGTCAATAAATTTGTAATATGTAAGTTTATAATATTATTATATTTTTACAACCGTTTTTTAATGCTATGTTTTTTAAGTTTTCCATATATTCGCCTGTTGGGACTTTTGATTCTATTTTTTCTTTTCTAACTCCCATAGGTCTATATTTTATGAGTTTATATCTTATGTTAGGGTTTAAAGAAGCTATAAGTTTGCTTATTTCAAATACGTTATTTTCATTATCTAGAAGATCAGGAACTATAACAGTTCTTATCTCGTACAGTTTATTTATGCTAGCTAAATATCTAACATTTTTAAGTACTATATCATTATCTCTTTTAGTGAGCATTTTATGCTCTTCATTGTCAAAGGATTTTACATCAACTATAGCCATATCCATTAATTCTGTAAGCTTAGGATTTTTAGAAAAATCTAAAGAGCCATTAGTATCTACAAAAATAGTAAGACCCAAAAGTTTAACTTTTTCGAATAGGTCTATTAAAAAATCTTTTTGAAGAGTACATTCTCCCCCAGATACAGTGATACCGGATATAAAAGGTTTTGTTCTTAATATTTCTTTTATAATTTCTCCAACGCTCATATATTTATTTCTAGGGCCACAATTATTTTTACATTTTTCTAGACATAGACCACAGTTTTTACACTTATTTTCATCCCATTTTACAGAATCACCTAAAAATTCTACAGCACCATAAGGACATACAAAGGCACAGGTTCCACAAGCTTTACAGGTATTTATAGTTTCAGGATTATGGCAATATTTACAATCAAAATTACATCCCTGAAAAAATATAGCGGTCCTGTTTCCAGGACCATCTACAGAACTAAAAGGTATTATTTTGTTAACTAATCCTCTAAGCATCATCTCTTACCTTTCTTTCCAGTATTCTAGAATTTTTAACTGCCCCTAAACCTAAAGCTACTGTGTCTTGAAGAACTTGCTCACCTTTATCTAATTTTTTAATATCAGATAATTTAACAAGATAACCTGTTATTCTGATTACATCGCTATCAGAGGCGTAAAGAGAGAAGTATCTCATTCCTTCATTAAAAGCTCCATTTATTATATCTAATATAGATTCAGGATTTTTCTTTGCAGTAGATTCAAATGGGAATATATCACCTATACCAGATGGAAAGTATTTATGAAATTTAGCACTTTGGAGTAGATGAATAGGTAAATCTGGTTCTTCGCCAATAGGTATTCTACAACCTGGACTTGTTCCTTTGTCTGTTTCTATACCTACTTGTGCATGTAATAAAAAGTGCCCATCTGTAGCTGAGCAATGTTTATTTACGTTGCTGTTTACTATATTGTACATTTTCTCTATTATTTTTATACCTAGTTCGTTAGCTTTCTCACTATGGCCAAATTTATCTTTTAACTCACTAGCTTTTAATAAATGATTAACGCATTCAGCTAATCCAAACATACCAAACATAGCTGTAAATCTATCCTTATATATTAAATTTTCACGTACTAAAAAGCTACTTTCAAAAAAATTACTTTCTTCTACTATAAAATTTACTCTTTTATCTATATAGCTACTCATTTTTAGCATAACATCAGGTAACACATTATCTAAAAAATCTTCTACAGATAAAGCTTTTTTAGCAGTACCATAAAGATTAAGTCTTACAAGAGTAAAGCTACCACCACCTATATACAAACCATTATAGCAACTAGCGATTCCATAGTTATAGGAAGGGAAATCCTTTGAAAAGATCTCATGATTTGCAAAACTAGGTTTAGCTGTAACTAAAGCTGTATTTATAGAATCTATAGCAAATTCTTTTGAAGTTTCTTTTCCATATTTTAAAGTTATGTTTGGTATAGCAGTTTGAAGTTCTCTTTGAGCTTTTAATATAAGCTTACCAGCTTTAGTTTCTTTAGGGCCTATATTAGCGTGACAAAAAGAATCCGTTATAGTTCTATCTATATGAAGTAAAAATAATTTTATTGCCTTATAAGCCTCCAATTCATCTTCTATAAAAGGATCTAAAAGAGTGTCAATATTCCCTATATACACAGGCATAGAAGTTATAGAAGGAACATGTTTATATAAAATAAGTAAGTTATTTGTAGCTTCCCAAATGTCCTTTGGAGGATTTAATTTAAGAAATTCACTACCTTGTTTCATAAATTTTTCGTAATCAGGACAAATATATCTAGGCCTATAAGGTGCATCACCTTCATTTAAATCACATATAATGCCATCATCCCTTAAGCTTTGTACATCTGAAGGAAGATTAAGTACATTTAATGAATTTTCAGCTTCACGAGCAAGAGATAAAACCTTTTGTTCATAAGTTAAAGTTTTATTTTTTATTATATTTAAAGTGTTAATCAAAACTCTCAACTCCTAATATAAATTTATAATATGTTATATTAATCATTTTATATTTAAATAATTTTTTGTGCAAACATTTTCTTTTCAATTCAGATAATAAATGATAAATATTTAACGATAAATGAGAATTGATTTTTAATTTTAAATTAATAAGATAATAAAAAAATTAAAAAATAAGGGTGGAAAAACCTCCTATAATATATATCTATAGCAACAAACTTAGTATATAAGCTAATTTTATGAATAATTAAAAATCTTAAAAAGTTAACAGGTGTGTCAAAAAATGAAATATACTTTGTTAACCATTATACATCAATTGGTACAAAAAAGTATATAAGATATATATTGGTAAAATTGTGTTGGATTTTTAACATATTAATTTTGTCTTTTATAATATATTTGGGTAAAATACAGGAATCTACATAATTATATATGTTGGCATAAGTATTGCTTAAACATATATTGAGTAAAAGATTATTAAATTATAAATATTAAGGGCTAATCACGAAGTATAAATACTTAATTAACTTATGAAAACAAGGGGGTGTGTATTTTGAAGAAACTATATTTTATTTTATTAAAGCAGCATATAGGAAGAGTTAACAAACCAGTTGTTAAGTTAGGAGATAGAGTAGAGAAAGGTACTTTGGTAGCTATTCCAGAAGGCATGGGGGCTAATATACATGCTAGTGTAAGTGGAATAATTAAAAGTATTAATGAAAATGAAATAATTATAGAAGCAGATGAAGTACAAAAAGATGAGTTTAAACCTTTGGAAAGTAGCAATAATATATTGGATTTAATTCAGGGGGCTGGAATAGTAGGAATGGGGGGAGCAGGATTTCCTACTCATATTAAAATGGATGTTGATTTAAATGGTGGAGTAGTTATTGCTAATGCTGTGGAATGTGAACCTTTATTGGATCACAATATAAATCAAATTGTTAATGAACCAGAACTTATTTATAAAGGTTTATGCTATGCTATGGAAGCAGTAAATGCTAGTAAAGGGATTTTTGCAATAAAAGCTAAAAATGTTGAAGCTATTTCTTCACTTAAAAATATAATAAAAGATAGCAATATTGAGATAGTAGAATTACCTGATATGTATCCTATGGGTGAGGAAAGAGCAATAATTAGAGAAGTTCTTGGAAAATTACTTGATCCAAGTCAATTACCATTAGAAGCTAATGCTGTTGTTTCTAATGTAGAGACTTTGGCTAAAATTGCTGAAGCAGTAGAACTAAAAAAACCAGTTATAAGTAAAAATATTACTGTAGTAGGAAAATTAAAAAATGGATTAAAATCTCAAGTATTTATGAATGTACCTATAGGCACAACTGTGAGAGAACTTATAGAATCAGCAGGTGGTATAGATGGTGAATATGGTGAGATAATTCTTGGAGGTCCTTTTACAGGACGTAGTGCTCAAATAGATGAACCTATTACAAAAACAAGTGGTGGAATAATAGTAACCATGCCATTTTTAAAAGAAATTAGAAATATGGGACTATTGGTATGTGCCTGTGGTGGCAATGAAAATAGATTAAGGGAAATAGCTGCCAATATGGGAGCCAATGTAGTAGGAGTAGAGAAGTGCAAACAAGCTGTAGAGATTAAAGGAAGCTTGAAGTGTGAAAATCCTGGAAATTGCCCAGGTCAAGCTGAGAAAATTCTTAAATTAAAAAAGAGTGGTGCAGAGGTCGTTTTAATAAGTAATTGCAGCGATTGTACTAATACAGTTATGTGTGTTGCACCTAAATTAAAGATGCCTGTTTATCATCTTACAGATCATGTAATGCGTACTGTAAATCACCCATTAATTCGTAGATTAAAATAAATAATATAAATATTTAATTAAGTTTTGTGCAAAGCTTTGTGCTTTGTTCAATATAAAAATTCGATTTATCAAGAAAAAATAGTAGTATAACAGGAGGAGGAAGTATATGTCTATTACAAATGAAACAGTTAACCAACACAAAAAAGATCCAGCAATTGTTTGTTGCCGTACTACAAAGGGAACAATAATTGGTCCAGGAGAACTTGAAGATCCAAATATATTACCAGACCTAGAGGATTCTGGATTAGTAGAAATACCATCAAATGTATTAAATATTGGACAAGTAATAGGAGCAAAATTACTTAAAGATATTGATGGACTTACTCCTCTTACAGCTGATCTCTTAGAGGGAATAGTTGAAGAGGTAAAAGAGGAAAATAATAAAGTTCAAAATGGAGGGGATAAAGTGGAAAACATATCTGCCAATAAGGTAACCCAATGCAGTGGTGGCATTGTTCGTTTAACAGTTGATCAAATGAATGGTGTAAATCTTGAGTTCCCAGTAGGAGCATTTAATGGTGGAAATATAGGTTCATCAGAGGGGATAACTGAAAAAATAGAAGATGAAATTGTTAGTACATTAAAGAAGAGAGAATTTGCTGTTAAAAAGGTAGAGCTTGGTAAAGAAACTTCTTTCAAAGATGGTGTATTAACTATAAAAGAAGAACTTTGCAAAGAAGCATTAAAGGCAGATCCTCTTGTAAAGAAGTTAGAAATGGATATAATTACGCCTGATAATAGACATGTATATTCTAATACAATAATGGATGTTATTCCAGTAGCTACAAAAGTGGAAGGAGACTTAGGCGAAGGAATTACTCATATATTAAATGGTATGGTATTTATACTTACAGGAGTCGATGAAGCAGGAATTCAAGTACATGAATTTGGTTCTTGCGAAGGATATCTTGATGAAAAAATAGTTTATGGCAAGCCAGGTTGTCCAGATCAAAATGATATTATAGTAAGAGTTCATGCTATCGTCCAAGAAAAAACAGGAATGGAAAGAAGAGGACCTTATGCAGCACATAAAGCGTGTGATGTAATAATTCAAGAAATAAGAAAAGTATTAAAAGAAACTCCAGCTTCAGAGGCAGAAAAAGAAGAAATATTTGATCAAGTAAAAAGACACGGAAGACCACGTGTACTTCTTGTTAAGGAAATAATGGGACAAGGAGCAATGCATGATAATGTAATGTTACCTACAGAACCAGCAGGAGTGCATGGAGGAAGACAAAATGTTGACCTTGGAAACGTGCCAGTTGTATTATCTGTAAATGAAGTAAGAGATGGTGGAATACATGCACTTACTTGTATAGGACCAGCTTCAAAAGAAGATACAAGACATTATTTTAGAGAACCAATTTTAGAAGCACTTGCAGCAGATGAAGAATTAGATATTGTAGGTGTTGCATTTATAGGAAGTCCTCAAGTAAACGATGAAAAGGCATTTGTATCCAAGAGATTAGGTGCAATGACAGATACTATGAAGTTAGATGGAGCTATAGTAACTACAGAAGGATTTGGAAACAACCATATTGATTTTTCATACAACATAGAAGAAATTGGAAAACGTGGAATTAATGTTGTAGGTGTAACTTATGCAGCTTACCAAGGACAATTAGTTGTTGGTAATAAGTATATGGATGCAATGATAGAAGTAAATAAAGACGAGGGTGGATTTGAATCAGAACTTCTAGGTGAAAATACAATAACAATGGATGATGCAAAACGTGCTGTTCTTATGCTTAAAAATAAAATAGCAGGAGTTGAAATAGAGCCAGCAGATCGTAAATGGAGTCAAGAAGTAATAGATGAAAATCAAAAAATAGCAGATGGAGTAATGAAATAATTATGGAAGTAGAGATAACACCTAAATTAGTTACCGGAAGAATTGTACAAATAACAGAGATGAGTGCAAAAATAGAGCTTAAAGGCAAAATGGGTATTATCCATTTACCTTTAAGATCTGTTTTTACAGACAAGAAGTTAGAAATTGATGATCAAGTAGAAATATATATCAGCTATGCTAAGGTACTAAAATAAATATATAAACAGGAGGAGATTATAAGATGAATTTAACAACTGCAAAAGGAATGAAATCTGAAGTTTATGCACCGGTTACACCACCACCAGTTTGGACACCACTTACAAAAGCATTAAAAGATTGTAAGGTTGGATTTGCAACAGCTGGAGGAATTCATATAAAAACACAAGAACCTTTTAAGACAGCTGGAGATTTCACATATAGAATAATACCTAGTGATACACCATCTTCAGAATTAATGGTTACACATGGTGGATTTGATAATAGTGATATCAATAAAGATGTAAATGCAATGCTTCCTATAGATAGATTACATGAATTAGCTAAGGAAGGATTTATAGGAAGCGTATCCCCTGTATTAATTGGATTCATGGGCGGCGGTGGAAATGTTCAAAAATTTAAAGAAGAAACTGGACCAGCTATTGCTAAAATATTTAAAGATGAAGGTGTAGATATAGTTCTTTTAACAGGAGGTTGTGGAACTTGTCATAGATCTGCAACAATAGTTCAAAGAGCAATAGAATCTGTAGGAATATCTACAATTATAGTTGCTGCATTACCACCAATTGCAAAACAACAAGGTGCACCACGTATAGCAGCAGCTCATGTTCCAATAGGATCTAATGCCGGAGAACCAAATAATATAGAAATGCAAACTGCTATATTAAAGGATTCATTAAATGCAATGACAAAGATGAAAAGCTTTGGTGAATTAATCATGTTACCATATGAATACAGACATAACGTTTAAAATATAGAAAGCAAAATTAATAATTTTAAAAAGCACTAGATTTTTAGGTCTAGTGCTTTTTAAAAAGATAAATTTTTTATTTGTTACTTAGTATTTTTGTTAATTATAGAAATCTAATAAATGCGAGAGTTATGATTGCTATTTTAAATAAATATAACACTATAAGGAGGAGAGATCATATGGGAATTGGTCCATCTACTGAAGAAACTACTCTTCATCATTTTAGAGATCCTTTATTAAGTGTAGTGTCAAAGGATGAAGAGATAGATCTTTTAGGTATTATAGTGGAAGGAACCCCAGAGGTAGTTTCAGACAAGATATTTGTTGCTGAAAGAGGAGCGGATTTAGTAGAGACTATGAGAGCTGATGGTGTCATAGTTTCTATAGACAGCTGGGGAAATAGTCATGTGGATTTTGCTACAGTTATTGAAGAAATAGGAAAAAAGGAAATTCCAGTAGTGGGGATGAGTTTTGTAGGAAACCAAGCATCATTTGTTGTTACGAATAAATATATGGATACTATAATTGATTTTAATAAAACTGCAGAGGGGATAGAAACAGAAGTTGTAGGTGAAAATAGTGTGGTAGAAATTGATGCTATAAAAGCTTTAGCTCTTCTGAAACTAAAGATGAAGAGAAATAATAAATAGAAATTAAAGATAGCTAAAAGTATAGAATAATTTTACCTGGAACACATTTAATATTTAAAGTTGAGGTGAAATATATGAAAGATAAAAAAAAATTAAAGAGTCTCATCATTAAAAGCTTTCATATAAATAAAGTTTTATTTAGGAAAAATACTAAAATAGAGGATAGGATCTTATATTTAAGAAATAATATAGAACTTAATGCTTTAGAAAAAGAAAGTATAATTAAGAATTTAAAAATTAATATAATATATCCCAATAATCATAATATGTTTATAAATTCTGTCTTAGATATTTTTCCTATAGCCACTAAGGTAGAAGGGAAGATAGGAGAGGGAATAACTCATGTATTAACAGGTGTAGTTGTTATGATAACAGGAGTAGAGGTTGGTGGATTTCAAGCAGCTAATATTGGATCTTCAGAGGGCATATTAAAAGATCAGATTAAGTTTAATAAAAATGGAACTCCTGCCGAAGATGATATAATAATACATGTAGATGTAACTTTAAAAAATGGTGGGGCTAGAAGTAGAGAAGGAATTATGGCATCACATAGGGCTTGCGATAAAATAATTCAAGAGATAAGAGAATATTTAAAAAATATAAGCGGTACATTATGTGATGAAACTCATGAATACGTCGATGAGATAAATCCAGAAAGAAAAAAGATTGTAATAATAAAACAAGTATCTGGATTAGGCTGTATGTATGATACAGGAGTATTCCCAAAGGAACCAGCAGGGTTTATAGGATGCAAATCTATAATGGATTTAGGTAATATGCCTATGGTTTTAACCCCTAATCAATATAGAGATGGAGCTATAAGATCTATGTCCTAATTATTTAAGTTGAATTAGTTTTTAAATTATAAGGTTATTTAGATATATAAACTATGTTATATATCTAAATAGCTCTTTATAGTATTATATTAGTTAAGGAGTATATTAATTTTCACTTATAATTTATAATTATGATTTGAATGTGATTTCTTTAAGATTTGGTAGTACCTCATTCTTATTAATTCAATAGTATATTTTTATATACTATAATACAAATAAGTGCGTACTTGTAATGTGAATACTTGTATTTTAGAATAAGATTATATGTTAAAACAATATAAACAGAACAAGGAGGTTCATAAAGGTATGCTTGAAGAAATGAGATCAAGAAGAAGTATACGAAAATATATGGATAAGCCAGTTGAAGATGAAAAAATAATTGAGCTTATTGAGAGCGCTAGGATTGCTCCATCTGGTTCTAACACACAGCCTGGCCATTTTATTGTAGTAAAATCTGATTTTACTAGAGAAAGGCTAGCTAAAATATCCCATAATCAAGAATGGATGATGGCTGCTCCAGTTTTTATTGTATGTGTTGCAGATATACGTTCTAGGATTAAAGAAGATATAGAACTATCCCTGAATGAAAGTAGCCCACAACAAGAACTTAAACAAATAATAAGAGATACATCCATAGCTATAGAACATTTAGTACTTTCTGCTGAGAACTTAGGATTGGGCACTTGTTGGGTCGCATGGTTTACTCAAGAAGAAATTAGACCAATTTTAAATATACCTTCTGACAAATACGTGGTTAGTATTATTACGCTTGGTTACTCAAATGAATCTCCTAAAGCTAGGCCACGAAAAAATTTAGAAGACATAGTGCATTATGAGAATTGGTAAAAATTTATGTAATAAAACCTATACATTTAATAAACATTATGTATGGGTTTTGTTTGCAGCACAAATTAACTAAATATTTAAAAAACCTAGATTTAACAATATTTTCATTAGGGTATTGATGATATCTGCACAAAATACATTTTTCGGTTGCTGGACCAATATAGGTATCTATCTTATTTTCTATAAATTGAAGTGCTTTAGCATATTATTAGGATAATTTTAAATAATTACCTTTATGTAGCATTTTAATCCCTAAAAATTACCACTAATATCTTTTTTATAAAGAATTCTTCTATGATAGGAATGGTTTTAAATATAAATTTGATGCTGCAATTTTAAGTTTTGGCGTGTCGGGTCAGCTTAAAATCGCAGCATTTGATTTCAAACAATCAAGCTAATAGGCTAATATCTCATGTCCATCATCTGTTACCAGTATCATTATTTCCCATTGAGCTGACGGTTGACCATCTGCCGTATAATAAGTCCAGCCATTCTTCTTATCCAAAAATATTTCGCCAATGCCCATATTAATCATTGGCTCTATTGTAAATATCATACCTGGTACCATCAGCATACCTGTCTTTTCCTTTGAAGTATAGCCTACCCAGGGATCTTCATGGAATGCTAATCCAATTCCATGTCCACCAATTTCTTTTACCACAGAGTATCCATTTTTAATAGCATGTTCATGTACTGCTTGCCCCATATCTCCAAGAAAGCTCCAAGGCTTTACTTGTTCTATACCTAAATCAATACATTCTCGTACAACACGAACCAATTTTCTCTTTTTTTCATCCACATCCCCAATACAGAACATTCTAGAGGAATCTGAAAAATATCCCTGATAAATGGTTGAAACATCAACATTGATAATATCTCCGTTACGCAATACTACATTTTTTGATGGTATCCCATGACATACTTGTTCATTAATAGAAGTACATACGCTTTTGGGGAATCCCTCATATCCAAGTTGTGCTGGTACACCACCGAATTCTATTGTTTTTTTATAAATAAGTTGGTTAATATCCTCTGTTGTTATACCAGCTTGGATATGGCCTGCAATATAGTCTAAAACTGCGGTATTAATTTTCCCACTTTTACGTATTTCGACTATCTGTTCTGGTTTTTTTATAATTTCCCTAGGAGGAACTATGTGACCATGTGTTTTATAAATTTCAATTCTTTTATCAAATGCAGAATGGCATTTTTTATATTTTTTTTGACTACCACACCAACATAAATCATTTCTACCTAATTTATTAAGCATTTCACTTTCCTTCCATTATTGAATAATATTATTAATCACTAAGAGTTTCATTTTGGGGTACTGGAAATACATTAGGTTTCATATATAATTGAATGTTAGTTAATCTCTTTCTATATTGATTGGGTGTACACCCATAAGTGGCTACGAAAGCTCTCGTAAAGGCTTCTTGAGATGAAAATCCATATTTTAATGCTATATCTAAAAATCTAACTTTAGTATCCTTTACTTTTATCGCAGCAAGACTTAATCTGCGTTTTGATATATATTGTTTAAAAGTAACTCCAACATTTTCATGAAACTTTGATGAACAATAGAATGGAGAGTACCCAACATAATTAGACATTTCAGTTAGTGTTGGATTCCTCATTATATTATCTTCAATCCAGTTAACCATATTTTCTATAGTTTTTACAGACAATTAGATCACCCCTATAAGGTATTATATCATTCTCTACGAATAAAAACTTGATGTGACTTGCAATGATAATCCCACCAATCTACATATTCAGTTATTTAAAGATATAAAAATTTATTATGCGATTTAAATTATATCTATATTATAAACACAAATTATGCAAAACGGATTTTTTGGCCTTATTTATTTTTTGCCATTAGTATTTTCCAATACAACTTAATAAGTTATTTTCTTAAACTCATCAAATTTAGTGAGTATAATATCCATTTCATTAGTTATCTTAGAAAAATTTTCTCTAGATTGCTGGATATTATTTAATCTATTATTTAATTTTTCTATTTTGTCATTTGTTTCTTCAGTCAAATTTTCCTTGTGAGATATATTCTTATTTTCTAAGCGATTTCCTTTCATTAATCCTTTATCTAATAATTTAGTAATAATCTTAGATATAGCACCCTTCGTTATATTTAATTCTTTTGATATAAATGTTGCATTCGATAGTTGTTTTTTATTTAAGGTAATTGTAACCTTAAATAAATTTAAATCAATACTTATATAATATTAACTTTTATTTTATACCTTTAAATACATAATTTATTAGATCCTTTATAAAAGCCTCGCCTACCATATCCCCCGTTATTAATAATCTATAGAATAATGGGCCAAAAATTAAATCTATAACTAACTCTATATCCAAATCTTCCTTTAGTTCTCCTCTTGAAATTCCACGTTCTAAAATATATCGTGAATCAAGTCTGCGAGGCTTAAAATATATTGTGCGGTAGGCTTCAGCTAGTTTTTGATTAAATTGGCCTTCTGCTATTATCTCATTAATTACCTTTCCTTCTCGACTAATTAAAAATTTTGCTAAATTATTTACTTGAATTATCATATCATTAATAGTTGATCCTGTATCAGGTATTGGAAGTCTCACAACAGCAGCATCAAAAAAAGCATCCATAACAACAGCAGCTTTGTTGGGCCACCATTTGTAAATAGTAGCTTTACTAACTCCAGCTCTTTCAGCAATCTTCTCAACTGTAACAGCTCCAAAACCATTTTCAAGCAATAACTCATATGCAGCGGAAAGAATGGCCTGCTTAGTTTTTTCGCTACGGGGACGTCCCAATTTTTTCTCCATTATAATTACCTCCATTGTATTTAATTTATAATAATATACTTAATAAACTATACGTATATTATACTATATATTTTTTTATTTTGAAGATAAAAAACTATTTACAAAACTAAACGTTTAGTATACTATATATTTATAAACTAAACGTTTAGTTTATAAATATGCTTAATCATTTAGTGAAAAGCTTAAATTATTGAGATACCTAATTGGTGCAAGAACTACCCCCAATTAAATCAATGCCTACTATATTAGTAAAGTGTGTAAATATTATTAAATATATAAGGAGGAAAAATTAATGAAAGTTGTAATTTTTAACGGAAGTCCCAATAAAGAGGGTAATACTTATCATGGAATAAAAATAGTTGTTGACGAACTAGAAAAGGAAGGAATAGAAACAGAAATAATTCACGTCGGGAATAAATCTATTAGAGGATGTATTGCTTGTGGATATTGTACAAAAAATAAGAATGGAAAATGTGCTATTACTACTGATCCAGTTAATGATTGGATTGAAAAGATGAAAGATGCCGACGGAATAATCTTAGGATCGCCAGTACACTATTCAGCAATCGCTGGAACAATGAAATCATTTTTAGATAGAGCTTTTCATGTGGCAGACGCTAATGATAGTATGCTAAGACATAAAGTTGGAGTTGCAGTAGTAGCAGTAAGACGTGCAGGTGGAATTCCAACCTTCAATCAGTTGAATAATTACATTAATCATTCTGAAATGCTCATCACTACTTCAAACTATTGGAATATTATTAATGGAAGATTACCAGGTGAGGCAATGCAGGACGAAGAAGGAATACAAATAATGAGGATATTAGGTAAGAATATGGCTTGGCTTATGAAACTTGTTGAAAATGAACAAGGAGTTATCAAAAAGCCAGAAAGAGAAGAAAAGATTTTTACTAATTTTATTCGATGAAATGTATTATCATAATCTAAGGAAGTGATTTATAAATGTACCAATCAAATAACAAGCTTATAAAAACAAATTCATCAATAAATAATCTTGAAGCTAAACCCATATTGTCTAATTTATTAATTTTAGTTATGTCCATGGCTTGTGGACTTACTGTAGCAAATTTATATTATATCCAGCCTCTCTTAGCTGATATAGCAAAAACCCTTCATGTCAACCAATTAAGCATAGGCTTTGCAGCTATGCTTACACAAATAGGTTATGCAATCGGAATGATATTTATATTGCCTTTGGGAGATATAAAAGAAAAGAGAAAGTTAATAGTAATAATGCTTTTATGCTCAATAATCTCACTTATGAGTATGTTCTTCTCTTCAAACATATATATTCTTACAATTTCTTCCTTTGCTGTTGGATTTACTTCTATTATTCCTCAACTTATTATCCCTTTAGCAGCACAACTATCAGCTCCGCAGCGAAGAGGGCAAACTATTGGTACAATAATGAGCGGCTTGTTAATTGGAATATTACTTTCTCGTACAATCAGCGGCATCTTAGGCAGCTACTTTGGCTGGAGAGCAGTTTATCTTATTGCAGCGATTATGATGCTTGCTCTCATGCTTATTCTTAGGAAGTTAATACCCTTATGCGAACCTACCTCTGATATTAAATATACTCAACTGTTAAAATCAATGATACACTTAATAAAAAGTGAACCAATTTTAAGAGAAGCCTCTATTAATGGTGCTTTAATGTTCTCAGCTTTTAGTGCCTTTTGGACATCCCTCATATTTTTACTTGAAAGTTCTCATTACAATATGGGAGCTGAAGCAGCAGGTTTATTTGGATTAGTTGGTATTATTGGTGCTCTTGCTGCTCCAATAGTTGGAAAATTAGCTGACAAAAGGGGTTCAAGATTTGCTATAGGTATATGCATAATCGTAGTTATAATTGCTTATTTATTCTTCTTTCTATTTGGCTTTAAAATTTGGGGACTTATTTTAGGAATCATTCTTCTAGATTTAGGAGTACAATCCTGTAATGTTTCTAATCAAGCAAGAGTACATTCTTTAAACGAAAAAACGCGTAATAGACTTAATACTATTTATATGGTCAGCTTTTTTCTCGGAGGAGCATTAGGTTCCTTTTTAGGTTCCTATAGCTATTCCCGTTTTGGATGGTATGGAGTTTGCACTTTTGGAATGGCAACTCAAAGCATAGCAATTATTCTATACAAGGTTGGGAAAAATGCCTAAAATGTATTAATTTTAGGAAAAAATGGCCCTGAAGGAGTTTAGTCCAAAAACTGTATTGTCTGTGGTCATTATGTAGCTATCTGCCCAAGAGAAAAATTAATCGACCTTGTTGATATTGGTTACTTCGCTTCTATTGGAAGTAAGCTACAAGGAATATCTTATATAATTGTAGATTACAAAAATTTACTGAACAAGGCTATTAATCTTACTATTGAAGAGCCGGCTGACAATTCCTTCATTATGATAAGATTCCATCACTATATTCAATCTTATCATAATAAAGGAATTGACACTGACCTTGTCTTATTTTAGCAACTGTTGATGTAAATTTTACACAATAAAGAGAAAATTCTGTCTCTTCATTGGTATATCTAGAATTATATCTCCAACACTTGAATTGGGCTCTTGTTTGGCTGGAGTCTTTGAAAAGACTTCACTCGCTTATAATTCTCAAATGCTTAAATTATTAAATATACCAAAAGACAAAAAAATAACAGGAGCAGTTATTGTAGGATATCCAAAATACAATTATCCAAGGTTAGTTGATAGAAATGCTCTAGAAGTTACTTTTTATCAATCTAGAATATAAAATCATAAGGTAGGACTTACATTAATACAATAAGGCCTATCTTCCACTTTTTGTCCTTTATTTGTGGTACGGTTCTCTGCATAATATTCTAAAAGCCCTATAGACTTGTTCTAGAAGCATTACTCTAAAAAGTTGATGGGGAAAGGTCATCTTTGAAAAAGATAGCTTATAATTAGCTCTAGACAAGACCTGCTCGGATAGTCCTAAGGATCCACCGATGACAAAGGTAATAGCACTATTACCTGTTAATCTGCAATTTTCTATAAGATCTGAGAATTCTTCTGAAGTTATAGATTTACCTTTTAAATCTAAAGCTATAACAAAACTATTATCTTTTATATGTTTTAATATTAAATTACCTTCTTTTTCCTTTATTATATTTTCTTCTTTAAGAGAGGCATTATCTGGAGTTTTTTCATCGGTCACTTCTATTATATTTAGCTTACAGTATTTGCTTAATCG
The DNA here is from genome assembly GCF_001889325.1 of Clostridium sporogenes. Taxonomy (NCBI): domain Bacteria; kingdom Bacillati; phylum Bacillota; class Clostridia; order Eubacteriales; family Clostridiaceae; genus Clostridium; species Clostridium sporogenes. The sequence continues at coordinate 2,437,793 of NZ_CP013243.1, forward strand.
TTTAGAGTACTCATCTATTGCGGCCTTTAGAAATTTTTCTTTTATTTTTCCTACTGAAATTATAGATATATTCATTTTATCCTCCTAGTTTAAAGCAACTTAAGATATTTTTATTAAAGAACTTAATTTTTTTTAAAAAGCTCTAAAAGGCCTATCATTAAATCAATTTTATTTAATGATAAACCTCGTAGTTCCATATTTATTAAACATAAGTATTTATAAATTATCTAGATAATTTTATTAAAAGTTTTTTGTTTTAAGCTTTTTTTGCGCAACAATTTTTATATTTTTTACCGCTTCCACAAGGACAAGGTTCATTTCTACCAATTTTATTAGTTTTAACTATAGTTTTTGAAGAAACCCATTCTTTGTGTATTTCTTTTCTTTTCTCTTTTGAAAGTATGGCCTCCCATTGAGGAAGATTATATAAGTAATCTGCTTTAGCTTCTAACATATTGAAGTATAATTTTTCAAAATCTATCTTAAGAGAAATGTTAGAGCTTTCTTCTATCTTGTCCAAATCTAAAGTATTAGTTAAACTGTCATTTATTCCATCTAAGAATCCCATGAAGAACACTACAGGGGTATTAAATTTTTCTGCCAAATCTTTTACAGTACCCTCTATAATCCTGCTATGCTCACCTAATATTTGGGTATAAACATTCTCCTCGATTGAGCCGTATTCTTTCCAAAATGCAGCTTCTCCTTTAGTTTTTACATAATCAATAACCATGTCTGTCCATTGTTTATACAAACTCATGATACATTCTCCTTTTATTTATTTTTATTATTTTTTTTATTTATCTTTGTTATATCATCTCTTCCTATAGGCTCATCAAATTTAAAATTTTTGCTAAGGGAAGACATATCCTTATTTTCAATAAATAGCTTAACCTTTTTTATTGAAGGAAGTTCTGTTAAAGACCAAATGATACTTTTTAGATAAGCCTCTTCCTTATCTGCAGTCATAGAGTAATAAGCTTCACTGCTTAAATTAACATAAGCTATATTGTTTTTTATAGAAAAACTTAATAGTCTTGTTTCTTTTGGGAAGATTGGCTTTAATGAATTATTTACAGAAGGACCTTTTATTAATTCTCCAATTATAAATTGACCAAGAAGTTCATCCTTTTTAATAATTCTTTCTTCTTTAGTTATTTCAGCATTATTTGAGTTATTAGTAGAATCAAAATATAAGTTTAAATCTACTAAATTATTTTTTTCATTATGAAGTGTTATATTTTTAATTTTATCTTTATTATTTATACTTATGCTATCTTTTTTTTCACAGGATATAAAAAATACCGAAGAAATTATTAAAGATGAGCAAAAAGCTAATTTAATAGATTTTTTCAAATTTAATCACCTTACCCTAAAATTCTATATAGTTACTTGGAGTATCTCTTTTAGCAACGGATAAAGAAAGTTCTTTACCTACTCTAATATCAGAAGAGTTTAATGCATTTAAAACAGTTTGATAAGCAAGCTCAGGAAAATTATTAGTTTTGCTAAGATGCCCTAATATTATATTTTTATACTTATTGTTAGTAATGTTTATTATAGCTCTACCACAATCTTCATTAGATAAATGGCCTATATTGCTTAAAATTCTTCTTTTTAAAGTATAAGGGTACGGACCAAATTTCAGCATTTCTGTATCGTGATTACTTTCAAGCAATACTACATCACAATCTTCTAAAATGTTTTGTATATCTTTTGAAAAGACACCTAAATCTGTAGCAATACTTGCCTTTTTATTTTTAGAACATATAGTATATCCGAAGGGAGAGGCAGCATCATGAGATATGGGAAAAGGGTTTATTTCCATATCATTTAGAACTACAGATTTCCCATCTAAAATTTCTATATTATGTTCTTTTATTTTACCAACATTTTTTTTCATGGCATGCCAAGTTTTAGCATTAGCGTATATAGGTATATCATATTTTCGAGATAGAACACCTACGCCTTTTATGTGGTCTATATGTTCATGGGTAACAAATATTCCATCTATAGATGAAGGAGATTCTTTTATACGGCTTAAAGCTAATTCTATGCTTTTACCAGAGAGTCCAGCATCTACCAGTATTTTTGATTTTTCAGAGGATATAAATATGGAATTGCCGCTACTACCACTATAAAGAGAACAAAAAATCATAATAAAATTTTAAACCATAACTTAACTATAGTCTAACTATAGTAGCGCCTAAAGATCTAAATTTATTTTCAATATTTGGGTATCCTCTATCTATATGCTCTACACCAAGGATTTCGGTATCACCTTCAGCTAATAATCCAGCAATTACCATAGCAGCCCCAGCTCTCAAGTCTGTAGCTTTTACTATAGCACCTGTAAGTTTAGGTACACCATCTATAATGGCTGTTCTACCTTCTACTTTAATATTTGCTCCCATTTTCTTTAATTCGTCTACATGTTTAAATCTACTTTCCCAAATGCTTTCATTTACAATACTTCTTCCTTTTGCAATAGTTAGAAGTGTGCTCATTGGTTGCTGTACATCTGTTGGAAATCCTGGGTAAGGTTGAGTTTTTATATTAGCACCTTTAAAATTACCTTTAGATTTTACTGTAACAGAATCTCCATTTTCTATAACATCTACTCCCATTTCTATAAGTTTCGCTGTTATAGATTCTAAGTGTTTAGGTATTACGTTATTTATTGTAACTTCTCCACCGCAGGCAGCTGTTGCTATCATATATGTACCAGCTTCAATTTGATCAGGTATTACACTATAAGTACAGCCTTTTAATTCTTTAACACCAGTAACTCTTATAACATCTGTTCCAGCACCTTTAATATTAGCTCCCATACTATTTAAAAAATTAGCTACATCTACTACGTGAGGTTCTTTTGCTACATTTTCTAGCACAGTATTGCCTTCAGCAAGTGTGGCAGCTAACATTACATTTATAGTGGCACCTACACTTACAACATCAAAAAATATATTAGTCCCTATTAATTTGTCTGCTTTGACAATTACAGCACCATGTTCTATTTCAACATGAGCGCCTAAAGCTTCAAAACCTTTAATGTGTTGATCTATAGGTCTAACACCTATAGGACATCCACCAGGTAATTCTACTCTAGCTTTTTTAAACCTTCCTAATAAAGCTCCGATAAGATAATAAGAAGCTCTCATTTTTCTTACATCTTCAGTATTAGCATCTGTTTTTGTTATATTAGTACTATCTATTTGCAAAATAGAATTGCTTTGCCTTTTAATTTCACAACCTAATCCATTTAAAATTCTTTCAATACAATGTACGTCTTCAATATTTGGAGTGTTCTCTATAGTACAAACTCCTTTGCTAGCCATAATAGTAGCTGGTAATATAGCTACTGCTGCATTTTTTGCTCCACTAATTTCAACTTTTCCAAAGAGGGGGTTACCTCCTGTTATTTTTAATTTACTCATCCCCGCATCCATCCTTACTTTAGAATTTATATATTTAAACTAATCGTTAATTTCAAACCTATGTAACAAAATATATTATATCATAACTATTTATTATTTTAACACCAAATTTTAAAATGTTAAGGGTTATTTTAAGAAAAATATCTTAAAAAAATGGAAATAAATTCAATGTACCCTAAATTTTAATAATATCTATAGAATAATACAATTTTTATTAGATTATAACCTTAAATTTTAAATATATTCCATAGATGAAATAATTATTATTACTTTTCTTAATTATACATGATAATTGTATGATTTTTATTAAATTAGTATAATTTATTGACATTTTAAAACATAATATATTATGGTATAATACTATAAAATAGATGTACGGGGGATTAAAATTAATCATGAAGTATTATTTAGTAGCGTTATTTGATAAAGAAGATTACTATAAAATAGAAAAGATACAGAGGGATATATCTAAAAAGTACAAAATATATAGAAATTTACCTATGTTACATATAACTCTTGAGGTAATAGAGGACCCTAATATTAATAAATTAGAGGAAGTAATAGAGAAGATAATAAAACCATATAAAAAATTTAAGGTAGAAATAAATGGAGCTATCTGTTTTGATCCACCTTATAAATCAGTTAATTTAAAAATAGAAAACAAGGGTTATATAATGAGGCTAGCAAGGATAATGAATGATACTTTAAAATTGCACGGTTTTAAAGTGAGAGAAAATATAGAAAATTGGGATTTACATGTGTCTTTAGCGAACACTAATTTTGCATCTAGAGAATGGTCGGCTAAAGAGTATATATCTGCTTGTAGCAATTTAAAGGGAGTAGGTATGCATGAAATGGCTAAAATTGATAGGATAGAAATTTGGAAGCCTATAAATAACAAGAAGGAAATGGTAATAAGATCTTTCCCATTAAGAGAATTTTAATATTATAATAATGAAAGCACACCTGATACTGGGTGTGCTTTTTGTTTATATATCTAAAAGATTTTTTTTGTAATCAGAATAAAGTTTTCTAAGTAATTTCATTTTTTTATCTATTTCTAATTGTAAATTAGAAATGGTTTTATAATCATTATTTTCTTTAGCTTCTCTTATTTGTCCAAATAAAGATTTATCAGAGTAAGTATCTTTCATTAAACATTGTCTAAGCTCATTGATTTTGGACCAGTTATGGATATCTAAATCAGAGGCTTTGTTTACTTCGTGCAATTGAGAAAAGCTTCTTATTTCTTCTACATAATTTGGAATTATTCTATTTGTTATTTCAACTAACCATCTTTCAAGAACAGCTAGCTTGTAGCTATTAACAATTTTAGATGTAAATACATCGCCAGATTTTAATACTTCTATTTTGTATCTATATTTATCTAAGGAACATATATTTTCATATACAGTAGAAGGGGCTGTACCAAAGATTTTACTTCTTTCCTCTTCAGTATAGTATTCAAATACATCTTCTTCACTTCTATATTGTCTTCCTTTTTCAAGATAGCTAGTATCTTCTTCAGCAGTTTTTGAAAGTTCTTTTAAAAGAGCATCTTCACTCTTATTATTTTCTGTAGCATATTTTATTCCATCAATCATAGACATACATAAAGAAGCTACTGTTAGATAAGTATTACTACGAGGGTTTGGTGATCTTAACTCAAATCTTGTAGCTAAAGGATTATCTAAGTCTCTTATAACTCCAACTAGAACTGTTCTATTTCTTGATGGTAATTGTGCAGTATGACCTAAAGATGTTACTATACATACAGGGGCTTCAAAGCCTGGTCTTAGTCTTCTTAAAGAATCATTAGTTGATGAAACAAAAGGATTTATCACTTCATAATTTTTTAGTATACCCATTATAGATGCATAACCAAAAGAACTTAAGTAGTGATTCTCATCTGTAGAGAAAAGATTAATTCTTTTTCCATTTTTTAATTTAAGCGCAACCCCTAAATGAACATGTTTTCCACTACCTGCAACTTCATCTATAGGTTTTGCAAAAAATGTAACATCTAATTTATTATTTCTAAAGGTTTCTTTTATTATACTTTTTACTAATAATTCATTATCTGCTGCTTGGAGTCCAGTTGAATATTTCCAATCAACTTCTAACTGTTCCATTATGTGAGTAAATCCACCGGAACTAGTTAATTTAGCTTTTACTCCGCCAACTTCTTTATGACCCATTTCAGGTTCTAATCCGTGATATTCCATAAGTAGTAAAGACTCTTCTAAAGCAGTCCTAACACTTCCTTTAGTTCTATTCCAATACTGCTCATGAAGAACTTGAGAGGTAGATAATTCATCTACTTCTGCATCGTCATTTGGGGTTTTTACCCAAAATTCTAGTTCTGTAGCACAAGTTACATCTACTTTTTCTATATCTTCATATTTTATACTAAAGGAAGATATAGATTCAGGATGAGCTTTTATTAGATTTAATAAAGTTGTTTTAAAATATTCTATTGATTTTTTTAATATGTATCTGGAATCGACAGGTTTATTTTCGTGATAAAGAAAACAAGGGATTCTAAGAGTACCGATTGGTTTTTCGGTTTTAGAGTCTATAAGTTCATAGTTATAATCTACAAACCAGTTAACATCCATATCCACAATCATATCAACTTTAGCATTATTAAGAGTCGCAATACCTGGAAGGACAACGGAAGATCCGTCTGTTTGAACACAACCTTTTATAAATTTATTCATGTCCTCTAAAAACAATTTTATAGGAATTTTTTCGTCAGTGTCATTACCGGCCAAATCGATACAAACTAAAGACACAAATTTTATTTCAGGATGGGAAACTAAAAATTCTTTAAGTTGCTCTTCGGAATGCATTTCTTTAGGAATGACATATACTAAATCATCTAACATAATTTACCTCCCCAAATTTTTAAATACAATGAATTTAACATTATATAATTTTATTGTATATAATATATGCAATATATTATAATTAATATTTTTATATGTCAATAGAAATTTTATTCATACATTTATATAATATATATTATTGATAATATATTATAGAGTGAGAAATGATATTTATATGATGAGGTGATAAAATTGAGTATAAATGATAAGCCTATAGGTTTTTTTGATTCTGGAGTAGGCGGAATAAGTGTGTTAAAAGAAGCATTTAAGTTATTACCAAAGGAGGATTTTTTGTATTATGGAGATTCAAAAAATGCACCCTATGGAACTAAAAAAGTAGAAGAAGTTAAGGCGTTAACCTTTAATGCAACAGACTTTTTGATGAATAAGGGAATAAAAGCTTTAGTAGTGGCCTGTAATACAGCTACTAGCGTAACTATAAATGACTTAAGGGAAAATTATGATATCCCTATTATAGGCATTGAACCTGCTTTAAAACCTGCAGTGGAATTAAAGAAAGGTGGAAAGATAATAATAATGGCAACACCTATGACCTTAGCTGAAAAGAAATTTGCTAATTTAATGGATTTGTATAAAGAAACAGAGGATATAGAGCCGTTGCCTTGTCCTGGGCTACCAGAACTAATAGAACAGGGAATAGTTTCTGGAGATATAATTTATAATTATTTGAAGGATAAATTTTCAAAATATGACAATGAAAAAATATCAGCTATTGTTTTAGGATGCACTCATTATCCTTTTGTAGAAGAGACTTTAAAAGAGGTTACCCATAATAAAGCTTGTATAATAGATGGTAGTTCTGGTACATCTAGAGAATTAAAAAGACAATTAAAAAATAGTAATATGCTAAGAGAAGAAAATAGAGTGGGAAAAGTTACTATATTTAATTCAAAAGAGGATAAGGATATAATAGATCTAAGCTATAAACTTTTTAATATGAAATAAAATATTTAAGAATAAGTTTATTTTCATAATTATAATTTTTAGTATACATAAAAAACAGAGTATAATAAAGATATTAAAATATGATATAATTTATGCTAATATGAAATATATGGAACAAAATTATTGTTTTGAGAGGGGAAATAGAAATGAATCCTATAGTATCTATAAAAATGAGTAATGGAAAAGAAATGAAAATAGAATTATATCCAGAAATAGCACCTAATACGGTTAACAATTTTATATCATTAGTAAATAAAGGTTTTTATAATGGTGTTATATTCCACAGAGTAATTCCAGGATTTATGATTCAGGGAGGTTGTCCTAACGGAAACGGAATGGGAGGCCCAGGATATTCAATAAAAGGTGAATTTAAATCTAATGGATTTAACAATGAGTTAAAACATACAGAAGGTGTTATATCAATGGCCAGAACAATGCAGCCCAATTCTGCAGGAAGTCAATTCTTTATAATGGTTGCTGATGCACCACATTTAGATAACCAATATGCAGCTTTTGGAAAAGTTATAGAAGGACTAGATGTTACGAAAGAAATAGTAAGTGTAGATAGAGATTTTAAAGATAAACCTCTTGAAGATCAAGTTATGAAGACTGTAACAGTAGATACTTTTGGAGAAGAATTTGATCAGCCAGAAAAATTAAGTTAAAAAGGAGGCAGTTTGTTTTGATTAATAATAAGTTGATGCTTGTTTATGGATTAAAAGAAGCAGAGTTAAACTTGTTAAAAGATATGTGCGCTAATAATAATTTGCCTAATTATAAAATTGTAAACAAAAGTATGTGTAAAATGAAACTAAGAGATATAATAAAGGGTATGAACTTAGAAGTAGAAGATGTAGATATGCCAGAAGAAAAAGTAGTTATATTCAATAATTTTTCTGATAATGAATTAGAGCTAGGCGTAAAAAAAATAAAAGAAATTTTAAAACCAGTTCCTATAATGGCAGTAGTAACAGAAACTTCCATAGACTGGGAATTTAAATATTTGGTAGATCATTTAATGGAAGAAAGAGAATGGTATAGAAAACAAAATAGGTAAAAGGTGATGAAAAAGTGAGTAGAGTATCTGATAAAATAAAAGAAGCTAGGCTAAAAAAAGGATTAACACAGAAACAATTGGCTAAGAAATTAGGCGTAGCGGAGAGTTTTATAAATGAAGTAGAATCAGGAAGAAAAATAATAAATGAAAGTCTAATGAATAGAATATCAAAAGTATTAGGAAAAGGTATAAATGATATAGGAATTTCTTTTGAAGAAGAAGTGTCTTCAGAGCCTAAAAGAGAAATTCCTATAAATAAAGATAATAAAATAAAGGATGTATGGGATAATGCTTTTAGTTCTATAATAAAAGATGTTCCAGTTTATAATTATAACTTAGATAGAGTTATTGATAAGAAACAATTACCTGTTATAGGTAATAAGGTTGAAGGTATACACCAAGATAAAGTTTTGTTTTTAAAAATAGAAGAAGAGGATATGTCTGGTTTTAGAGTAAATAAAGGAGACATAGCCTTTGGATATATCCATTATGAAATGGAAAACAATTGTATATTTCTTATAGAACACAATAATAAAAGATCTGTAAGACAATTGAAAAGATTAGATGGAGATAAAATATTATTAATAAATAATGGAATATCTTTAAGAACTGAAGCTGTCAGACTAAAAGATATAAAAATTATAGCTAAATTGTTAAAAGTAGAAGTAACTCTTTAACAATACATTTAGCTAATTATTATTAAAAGTAAATGTCAAACTAAAAATATAAATAAAGAATCTTTAGAGCACTATCAAATATTATTATAATTCAATAATGTTGATAGTGTTTATTTTTAAAAAACGGTTAATTAATATATATTTTTAGATAAAAATTATAATTATAGAATAAATATATTTTATAATTAATGATAAAGCTTTGTAAATAATTTGCATACATTATATAATTAATATATTAAAAGAATTTAAATAATTACGATTATTAAATAGAAAATACAAGGTATGAGGAGGAATTCTTATGAAGGGTACAGTAGTAGCAACATGGGTAAAGACCTGCAAGAAGCTCTATGGGGAAGAAGCAGTTGACCAAGCTATGAATGCTGTAGGATGGCAAGGTAAAATATTTTCACCAATGGAAAATGTTGAAGATATAAAAGTTAAAGATATGATAAATAAAATAGCAAATAATGTTAATAGGGATGTAAAGACTTTATGGGGACAAATAGGACAAGATAATTTAAAAGCTTTTAATAATGATTATCCAGCTTTTTTTGAACATGAGAACTTATATTCATTTTTAAAGTCTATGTTTGATGTTCATGTAGTTATGACTAAAAAATTTCCAGGGGCTAAGCCACCACTTTTAACTATAGAACCTATATCTGAAAAACAAGCTATATTTAGTTATAGTTCAAAAAGAGGAATGTTTGATTACTTTTTAGGGCTTTTAAAAGGAAGTGCAGAGCATTTTAAAGAGAACATCAAAGTAGATGAAATAGAAAGAAAAGATGATTTTTTAAAACTTAAGCTTACCTTTGAAAAAAATATTTATTATAATAAATATTTTAAATTTAATAAAATATTGTCTTTAGGGTTTATAAAAAATATAGGTGGAAAAGTTGCTTTATTTACATTCATATTAACTATTTTATCATCTTTTGCTTTATTAGGATTTAATAATTTACTTAAGGTTTTATCGATAGCTTTTATATCTTCTGTTGCAGCTTATATATCAACAGAAATATTGTTAAAACCTAAATATTTAATATTTGAAGAAATAAATAAAATAAATAGAAACCATTATGTAGAAGATGGTGATATTAAAACAGGTGATTTTTTAGAGGAATTATATAAAGAATTAAAGAAACATAAAGATATAATTAAAGCTGATTTTGTAGGTTTTAAGGGTGTTACAGATGAAATGAATACTTTCGTAGGTAATATAAATGTTATATCAGAAACCATGAGTCACACATCTACAGAAATATCAGGGGTAGTTGAACAGGTGGCTAGTTGTGCAGTAAACCAAGCTCAAAATACCGAACAAGTAGTAGCAGTTTTAAATGATAATATACAAAATTTAAAAGATATAGTTAATAGTGAAAATAGTAATAAGTTAGAATTAGAAAAGGCTTTAGAAAAGGTCAATAACAGTTATAATAATGTTAATAATACTAGTAAAAATATTTTAGATTCCCTTGAAAAATTTCAAAAAGTTAAGGATAAAGGATTAGAATTAGAAACCAAGGCAAAAGATATAACAAATATAGTATCCATTGTGTCAGGCATATCAGAACAGACTAATTTATTAGCCTTAAATGCATCCATTGAAGCCGCAAGGGCGGGAGAGCAAGGTAAAGGCTTTGCGGTAGTTGCAGAAGAGGTCAGAAAATTAGCTGAACAGTCTAAAGAAGCGGTTGAAGAAATTAATAATAATCTTATAGAATTTGCAGGAGATATAAAAAATTTAGTTATTAGAATAGAATCTCAATATAATGTATTAGAGCAAGAAACAGACAGATTAGAAGAGGTTAGAGATATTAGTTATGGAGCAACAACATCCATAGGCACCGTAGCTTCTGCTATGATTAAGACTATAAATGAACTTAATAAAGAAGCGGATTCTATATCAAGTATATATGATAATATAGAATCTTTGGCTGCTATAGCAGAGGAAAATTCAGCTTCATCCGAAGAAGTTAGTGCTAACGTATCAAGCTATACTAATGAAATTAAAAAATTAGTTAATAATATTCATGAATTTAAACAAATAACAGAAACATTTAAATCAGATTTAAGTAGATATAAAATATAATAAAAGGCTTAAGTGAAATCTCCATTTAAATAATTCAAAATATAAATTTTATTTTAAGAAAGCTATGAAATATACAGGTAATTCCTCAATTTCATAGCTTTCATTTATTTTATTATTCATTTTAAAATTAATATAAAAATATTCTATTTTAAGATAGTCTTTTTATATTTTATACTCCTGTTAAATCGAAATTAGGTATAAATTCTTTAGATGAAGATGAAGTTTCTTGTATAAAGGCATTTTTTATTCCTAGGTCTAAACAATAATCTATTATAGCATCATAATGTTTAGGATTAAGATTTTTACTTAGTTCATTAAAGTTACAGATATTTTTCATAGGAGTGTACTGATTCATTATACTTATATAAACTTTATGATTAAATTCTTTAAATATAAAATCTATTATTTTTTTTGTATCAAATAATAGGCCTGGTAACATAAGATGCCTTATTACAATGCCTTTTTTAATAATTCCATCATTACTAAATACTGGTTCTCCAACTTGATTAAACATTTCTTTTATAGCTTTACATGCAGTATTAAAGTAATTATTACAATTGGAATATTTCTTCCCATACTTATCATCGAAATATTTTAGATCTGGCAAAAACACATCAATATAGCCCTTTAAGGATTTTATAGTTTCAATATTTTCATATCCATTAGAATTATATAATATAGGTATAGTTAATCCATTAGATTTTGAAATTTTTATAGCCTCTATAATTTGAGGAACATAGTGAGTAGGAGTAACTAAATTTATATTATGAGCTTTTTTATTTTGCAGTTCTAAAAAAATATTAGATAAGCGTTCTATGGAAATTTCTTTCCCTTTACCTAAATGACTAATTTCATAGTTTTGGCAAAAAACACATTTCAAATTACAGTTTGAAAAGAATACGGTCCCTGAGCCGTTAACTCCAGATATACAAGGCTCTTCCCAGTGATGAAGCGAAGCTCTTGCAACTTTTATTTTAGAGTTTGCATTGCAAAAACCTAAAGATCCCCGTATTCTATTTGCTCCACAATTTCTAGGACATACTGTACAATTTTCCAATGTATTCATGATTACACATCCTGTTCTTTTTTAGAATTATATTATTTTTCTTTAATATAAAATATAATACATTGGATCATAAAAATAAAGCTTACAACAGCAAAACTAGGATATAATACACTTATAAGGTTAACAAAACCTAATTGAGATATAGGTATAGCTAAAAGAATAACTATGAAAACTGCTTTATTATAAGATATTCCTAAGGATTCTTCCATGGTTTTTCCTACGCTAAAAATATTAGAAACCTCAGTGGAAAACATTTCAAGCCAAATTATACATAGAAGCATTATCTGAATTATAGTACCAAATCTATTAGCTATATATAAAAGCGGTATCTCATATTTAAAGATGTAAGGAATATTAAGCAAAAGTAATAAATTTATTATAAAAGATAAAATTGTAAGCCCTAAAGATCCAACAACTAAACCGGATTTCAATATGTTTTTATCTTTTATTTCAGTACTAAGAGGTACTAAAACACCACTACAACATAATATATTAAATCCACTATATATAAGTGTGGATACTAACCAATGTTTTCTATAGTGAGGAACTGATTTTATTTGGGCTATGCTAACATTTTTTGAAAAAGCTAAATATAATATAAACACAGTTATGATAACTATCATTAAAGAAGGAACAATAAAAGAATTTATTTCAATAAGACCCTTTGTATCCCTTAGTAATATAATAAGAGAAGATATAACCATTATACAAATACCAACCCATTTGGAAATACCAAAGTATTGATTTAATAAAGAACCACTTCCAGCTAAAATTATTGCAGAGCTACTTATAAGAAACAATCCAGTTAATAAATCAATAGCTTTACCTAAGAATCCAGGACTAACTAAAGAAATTAAGCTATTATAAGAAGTTAAATTATGTTTAATGCTAATGTCAATAATTATAGATCCCATAATGACATAGATAAAGAAACATATAGTTAGGCCTATAAAACTTTTGTATCCGTATGTAGTAAAAAATTGTGTCATTTCTTGGCCAGAGGCAAGACCAGCTCCAACAATAGTTCCAATGAAAACTGCACCCATTTGAAAAATTAAAGAAAATTTATTTTTAACCATACATCCTCCTATTTTAATTAATATAATCTCCTTATATAAATATATATAAAAAAATAAAAATAATGATTTTTAATTAAATTTTCTTTTTAGGGAGAAAATAAAAGTAAATGGTGAATTAAATAAGGGAGGGAAGGAAATATTGTATTATAAAAATTTTACAAAAAAAATAATAATATTTTTAATTTTTACTACTACTATTTCATTATTTGGATGTAAAAAAAATAAAGAGGATACTAAGGTAACTAATGATTTTGACATAAAAATAGCAACAAATTTATTGAATTCTTATATGGAATGTTTAATTGAAGAAAATATGGAAGGAGCTCAAAAGCTATACTCTAAGAAATTAAAAAAAGATAAAATAAAAAAAGAAAATAGTGATATAAAAATAAAGGGTTATACTACAGAGGAGATAAACGAGGTTGGTAAGTCAGCACTATTTGTAACAAAGGTAGCTAGTGTAAGCGTTAAGGAACCATATACTTCTGTAGAAGAATACAAAATAAGGGTAATAAAAGAAGAAAATGAATATAAAATAGATGAAGTAAACATAAGTATGGACAAAGAAGCATTTACAAAAAAAAATAGAATAAGATATAGAAATAAAAACAATGTTAAAACGGAACTAATAATAAAACCATCAACCTTGCCTGATTACGCATATGCAAAGGATGATAAGGCTAATATAGAAAAGCTAACTGTGCCTAAAAAAAATATAGGACCTATGAGTCTTTCTTATAGTGAAAATTTTATAGCAATATCAACTTATGATAAAAACTCTTATATTGGAATAATAACAATAGATGAATCAAAAGCTGTCCAAGGAGGCCAAGATCAAGGAGATCAAGGGGGTCAAGGAGGCGCTGGAGGTGGCGAAGCAGGGCAAAAGGGAACAGATATAATGGAGGAGATTGGAGAAAAGCCTATAGGAAAAGAAATAACTTCTTTAGATTTATTAAAAGGAAGTAAAATAGATTTTATGGTGTTTTCTCCTGATGAAAAATTTATAGCAGTTCAATATGAAACTAGTGATAAAACAAAAAATATAAGAATATATCAAGCTGATAGTGCAAACATAATACCTTTCAAGATGGAAGATAAATTTCCTTTAAGTAAAGTAAATGTAACGTTATCTTCTTTTGCGCCAGATTCTATAATATTTAATGTATCTAGTAAAGAAAAAAATGATAAAAATTCAACAGAATTTATAGGTAAGTGGCAACTAGATTTAAAAGAATTTAAAGTTAAAAAAATGTAGTTATTTTGAAAAAAAAGTATCTGTGTCATATAATATTCACAGATACTTTTTTTGGAGGAATTTATTATGGAAACAAAATGGTACGATAAGTCATATCATAGTTTAAATTATTTTTTAAGAAATAAATTTGGCTGTAAAGTTTTTAAAATATCATTAGATGCTGGATTTTCCTGTCCTAACAGAGATGGGAAAGTAAGCAAAGGGGGGTGTATATATTGTAGTGAAAGAGGATCAGGAGACTTTGCAGGTGATAGGAATTTTAAGATATATAAACAATTTGAAGATATAAAAAAAATAATGAAAGAAAAATGGAGTAGAGGTAAATATATTGCTTACTTTCAAGCTTATACTAATACCTATGCTCCTGTAGACATATTAAGAGAAAAGTATGAGGAAGCTATGAATGAGGAAGGTGTAGTTGCTTTAGCTATAGCAACAAGGCCAGATTGTTTAGACGAAGAAGTCTTAAATCTTATAGAAGAATTAAGTAAAAAAATATATATATGGGTAGAATTAGGACTTCAAACTGTAAATGACGAAACGGCTAAAATTATAAATAGAGGATATAAATTAAATGTTTTTGAAAAGGCAGTAAAAAATTTAAGAGAAAGAAATATAGATATAGTTGTACATACCATATTTGGATTACCAGGAGAAACAAAAGAGGATATGATAGGAACAGTTAAATATATATCTAAATTAGATATTCAAGGAGTTAAATTTCATTTATTGCATCTTTTAAAGGATACTCCTTTAGTAAAATTATATGAAAGTGGTAATTTAAGATTCTTAGATATGGAGGAGTATATAGAATTAATATGCAAAGCTATAACTTTATTACCATCTAATATGGTTGTCCATAGGCTTACAGGGGATGCACCTAGAAACCTTTTAATAGGACCTATGTGGAGTCTTAAGAAGTGGGAAGTTTTAAATGCTATAGATAAAAAAATGAAAGAAGATAATTTATATCAAGGTTTAAATTTTAATAATAAATAAGATTTACATAGATATGTAAAATATTAAAAGATGGGGGGAGTTTTATGAATATTGATATAGTAATTTCAGCTGATCATATAGATGAGAAGAGATTGATTAATAAAACTATAGTAGTTATAGATATATTAAGAGCTACATCTGTGATTACTACGGCAATAAATAATGGATGTAAAAAAGTAATACCTGTTTTAACTGTAGAAGAAGCTAAAGATATAGCCCAAAATAGTAAAGATGACATTATTTTAGGGGGAGAAAGGAATGCTCTAAAGATAGATGGATTTAATTTTTCTAATTCTCCTTTAGAATACACAAAAAAATATGTAGAGGGAAAAACTGTTGTACTGAGTACTACTAATGGAACTAGGGCTATTAATAATAGTTTTAATGCAAAAACTATATTGATCTCTGCATTAATAAATTCTAAAGCTACAGCTAAAGCAATAGATAAGTTAAATGAGAATTTAGTTATAATTAATTCTGGAACTAATGGACAATTTTCCATAGATGATTTCATGTGTAGTGGTTATTTAATAGATTGTTTATATAATATAAGAAAAGATTTAGAGTTATCAGATATAGCTAAGACAGCTTATTATGTTTATACTAATAATAAAGACATGGAAAGTTTTGTACAAAAAGCAACTCATTATAATAGATTAAAATCTTTAAATTTAGAAAAGGATCTAGAATATTGCTTTCAAAAGGATATAATAGATGTTGTTCCACAATATAAAGATGGATATATTATAAAGTCAAATATATAAGAATTAAATTAAAATTAATTAAATCTCCTAGATTTCATAAAAATATGATGAAATCTAGGAGAAATTTTATAAATTTAGATTTATAGAATCTTTTTTTACCCAGCCTCTTGTATTTACCATACCTTTAGAAAAGCAAGATACTTCATACCAAGTATTATCATAATTTTCTGCAGAGCAATGGATATCTACAATATCCTCCTTATATAGCTTGTAAATATAAGGAGAACTGTTGTCAGGATATAAGTAAATATAAGAATTTTTAATTATGGTTCCATTTCCTATACTAGAATTTATAAATTTTATATCAATATTTTTAAAGTCATTTTTATCTTTGCTTTTAAGCTTATCTATTTGTCTTTTAAATAAAACTATTTGTTTTTGTTGAAGATTAATTTTATTAGAAAAAGTATAGATAAAGTATGAACATACACCTAACATTAGTATGAATAATAAAAAAACTATCAAAATTATCCTCCTATTAATTTTTATACTATAGTATATTCAATATAGCATAAAGATTGTTAAAGGATTTTTATTAAGAGGCAGTTATAAAATTTTAATAATATGTACATATATTAATTATGAGTAATAGTTATTAATGCTATAAATTTATATTATTAATTCTTTATAGTCATAAATATAATAATCTGCTATTTCCTTTATTTTATTTTCCTGATCTTTAGATGAATCATCATAAATTCCAATTGTTTTCATTTTAGCCTCTTTAGCACTTTTTATGGCAGGAAGTATATCTTCAAAAACAGCACATTTTTCAGGAGGTAAGTTTAGTTTTTTTGCACATAGAATATATATGTCAGGAAAGGTCTTATTTCTATTAACTTCACTAATAGTTGTTATGGAATCAAATAAATCCAATATTTTGTTTTTTTCTAGTACTAATTTAGTTAGTTCAGGAGTATTACTTGTAGCAACAGCTAACTTTACTCCTTTATTTTTTAATTTTATAAGAAAATCTTTCACATTATTTTTTAATTTTATGTTATGAGAATACTCCTTAACTACCATGTTATGCCACTCTTTTAAAATTTCCTCTGGAGATTCTTTTAGTTTAAAGTTTTTTTTAAAAAAATTAGCCCCTTCTTCAAAGGTAAGAGTTTCTATTTTATTTTTTAAATCTGAAGGAACCTTTAAGTTTCTTTTACTTAAAAAGTCATAGTCTATTTTTTCCCATATTGTCATAGAATCTATCAATGTTCCATCTAAATCAAAAATTGCACCCTGTATATTTTTCAAAGAAATCACCCCATTGCAATATTGCTAATAAAATTATAACAGGATGTTTATAATAAATAAAATAATATTGCAAAGTAGGAGAGAGATTTTAAAATCTTTAAATATTATTAGGAAAATATTATTTTATATATGTATTAATCATCAGAAAACTAACAATAATTGGTTATTGATTGATGATTAAATATGCTAAAATTAGTTGTACAAAAAGTTAAATAGGAACAATTTGTTAACTTAATATAAGAATCATTTTATGAAGTACATATTTTTATACTATGACCATCTGCTTTAATATGCCTATCTTCTTAAATTTATGAGTAAAGAGAGGGTATGTCTCTGAATAACTATTTTAAGCTTTAATGGGAGTAAAAACTGCTTTTGAAGCTTATAATCTTGTTTATAGTCAATATGTTTTTAGAACCAAAATTAGGGGTTTTTATAATTTAACAAATTGGGACAAAAGGGGGAAAATATGAAGAAAAAGTTTTTATTAATAATTTCTTTATTTAGTGTATTTTTAATTTTAACTTCTTGTTCTAGGGGGAATAAAATAGAGGAAACATTTAATCAATATAAAGAGTCTTGGACAAAAAAGGATTATCAATCTATGTATAGTATGCTATCAGAAGATTCTAAAAAGCATATAAGCAAAGAGAGTTTTATTGAAAGATATAGCAATATTTATTCTGCTATGGAAGCAGAAAATGTTTCAATAATTGCTGATAAGGATAAGTCAGATAAAGCTTTGACGATTCCCTTTACGCTTTCTATGGATACCGTTGCCGGTAAATTGAATATAAAAGGATATAATATTACGTTTATAAAGGAAAATAAGGATTATAAGATAAAATGGAATGAAAGTTTAATATTTCCCAAAATGAATGATAAAGATATTATAGAAGTTGAAAAATATAATGCTAAAAGAGGTAATATATTAGATAAGAATGGAACACCTCTAGCTACCACTGGGATTGTTAAATCAGTAGGAATATATCCTGCAAAGTTTAAAAGTGATGATGAAAAGGATAAAATAAATAAAATTGCTTTAATACTTGATATTAGTGAATCTTATATTGAGAATAAACTGAATGCTAATAAAAATCCAGAACATTTTGTGCCTATAGTTGATTTACTAGATTCAGATAGAGATAAAATTAACAATCTTTTACAAATTAAAGGTATACTTATAAATGATAAAAAATCTAGAGTATATAATGGTGGAGAGAGTATAGGAAGTTTGATAGGATATATAGGCTCTATTACAAAAGAAGAATTAGAAAAAAATAAAAATAATGGCTATAATTCAAATAGTTTAATTGGAAAAGCAGGACTAGAGAGTTTATATGAGAAAAAGCTTAAAGGTAAAGATGGTGGATATATATATATAGAAAGAGGAAATGAAAAAATAAATATAGCTAAGAAAAAAGAAATTAATGGGCAAGATATAAAACTTTCTATAGATTTAGATCTACAAAAGAAAATTTATAGTGAAATGAATAGAGAAAAAGGAGCTAGTACTGCTGTGAATCCTAAAACTGGTGAAGTTTTAGCTATGGTAAGTTCACCTTCTTATGATCCTAATATATTTGTGACATATACTTCAAATACACAAAAAGATGCTTTTAAAAAGAGCGATAATTTAGAGTTTAGTAACAGATTTAATGATGTTTATTCCCCAGGATCAACTGTTAAATTGATTACTGCTGCAGTTGGACTTAATAATGGGATAATAAATCCAAATTTAGCTATGGATATCAAGGATAAAAATTGGAAAAAGGATTCTTCCTGGGGAAATTACAATGTAACTAGAGTAAAAGATCCAGAAAGGGCAATAACTCTAAAAGATGCAATTAAATATTCGGACAATATATATTTTGCAAAGGTGGCTTTAGATTTAGGAAGTGATAATTTTATTAAAGGAATAAATAATTTTGGAATTGGAGAGGATTTAGATTTTGAATATCCTATAGATAAAACTCAGGTATCTAATAAAGGTAAAATAGATGAAGAAATATTACTTGCAGATACTGGTTATGGACAAGGACAAATTCTTGTATCACCACTTCATATGGCGTTAGCTTATAGTGCATTAGGAAATAATGGAGATATAATGAAGCCAAGATTAAACATAAGTGAAAATAATACAGCAAAAGTATGGAAAAAAGCTATTAATACAAACAATGTAAATACATTAGTAAATGGTTTTTCATCTGTTATAAATGATTCTGATGGAACTGCATCAGATATTAAAATACCAGGAATAAATATAGCAGGAAAAACAGGAACAGCAGAGATAAAGAAAACACAAGATGATAATACAGGAACTGAAAATGGATGGTTTGTAGGTGTAAATACTGATAATTCTAGAATATCTTTATCCATGATTATAGAAAATGTAAAAGATAGAGGAGGCAGTCACTTTGTAACTCCTAAGGTTAAAAATATAATGGAATATTATCTTAAAAAATAGTAAAGAAGTTGTTGCAAAATAAAATTAATGTTATTTGAGGCAATCTATTTTATATGTTAACAGTATAAAATATATTAACAAAATAAGCACTATGATTTGTTTAAATATTATAATCATAGTGCTTATTTTAAATAAAGATTATTACATTAAGTTCTATTTCCAAAATTTATATAAATTTATTTTATTAAAAATCCCTTTCAAACATAGATACCTTTTTTTTATCTTTAAAATCTTCTATAGAATTTATATTAAGTTTTTTTAAAATGTTGTCCATGCAAGAGCTGTCTAGTGAAATTTTTATGGAGGAGTTATTTGCAAACTCATCAA
Source organism: Clostridium sporogenes (assembly GCF_001889325.1). Classification (NCBI taxonomy): domain Bacteria; kingdom Bacillati; phylum Bacillota; class Clostridia; order Eubacteriales; family Clostridiaceae; genus Clostridium; species Clostridium sporogenes. The sequence goes on from NZ_CP013243.1 coordinate 2,458,127, forward strand.
CAGCTTCTTTACCAAGTTCTTTAGGTATTATTGCTTTGGGACCACCAACACATCCACCGATGCATCCCATTCCTTCAATAAAGTTTGCCTCTAGCTTACCCTCTTGTGCTTTAGAAAGCAATTTTTTACATTCTACAACACCATTACCCTGTATAGCTTTTAAAAGCTTTTCTTTTTCAGGAAAGAGTCTTTTTACTACATCTTCAACAGCTATAGAAACACCACCAGTTCTTGCGTATAATCTTCCACCTCGTGAAGCATATTCAGATGAAAAATCTTCTGGCATTTTTGATATATCTATGTTTAAAGAATCAAATATATCCTTAAGTTCTGAAAAGGTAAGAACAAAGTCTATATCACCTTGTAAATCTTTTTCTTTAGCTTCAGCTTTTTTAGCTATACAGGGACCTATAAACACAACTTTACAATTGGGATTAAGGATTTTTAATACTCTACCGGATGCAATCATTGGAGAGACAGAGGGAGAAACATACTTGACGAGATCTTCATAAACCCTTCTCACCATAGCTACCCACATAGGACAACAACAAGAGGTTATCATTAGATCATCTTTATTTTTAACAAGATGATTAAATTCTATGGCTTCTTTTAAAGTTAGCATATCTGCAAAAAATGCTACTTCTATCATATCAGAAAAACCTATTTTTTTTAAGGCGCTTCTTAATTGATGTATTGAGACATTCTCACCAAACTGACCAGTTATAGCAGGGGCTACAGTGGCTATTACAGGAACATTACTTTTTAAAATATCAACTAAAGGTATAAATTCTATTCGATCCAGTATACTACCAGTAGGACAAGCCTCTACGCAGAAACCACAATCTGTGCATTTTTCAGTATCTATGTAGGTGGAGTTAGTTTCTTTATTTATTAATATGGCATCAAAGGGGCAAGAATTTTGACAAAAGGTTTTTCCCCCTTCCTTTTTACAATCCATAGAACAATCTTTAATTTTATTTACTATTTTATGCTGAGAAGAATAAGATTTTATTGCATTACTTAGGTTTTCTATAAAATTGTTAGAATCACAAATTACTTCTACACCACATAAAGAAGAAATTATTCTACATAAACTTTCCTTATTGTAATTATATTCTGAAAGGATATTTTCTACATCTGATTCTAATGTCCCATTAACATAGGAATTTACTATAGTTTTAAATAATTCACTATGTTCTTTTTTCATATAATCACGCTCCTAAAATATACTTTTATTTCTTTAGGATATCCTTATTTATAAAAAAATATAAAAAAAAGAACTACTTTTAAAGTAGTTCTTGGTCGGGGTGACAGGGCTCGAACCTGCGACCTCATGGTCCCAAACCACGCGCGCTCCCATCTGCGCCACACCCCGAAAAATTTTCCAACAAATAAATTATATAATATAAACTGAAATAAATCAAGGGAGGGCACGTAAAATATCTTATATATTAATATATATTTTCCTCTACACCTTTAGTTGGTACAGTTGAAATTAAAAATCCTATTAAAATTGAAACTAAAGCAGGGGCTATTATATTTAGGTATATTACAAAACGTGTTTTATAAACTATTAACGCAGTTATTCCAGTTATTGCTACAGTAAAAATAAAAGTGTATATTATAAATTTAGCAAAAGAACTGAAAATTTTTTCATATATTTTATGACGAGTGGGACCACTTATAATACTTCTGAATAAGAAGTAAGAGATTAAGATTAATATTAAATTTACTATAGAAGATATCAAAAAATTTTTCATAAAAACACCTCCCGATGGATTTTAAAAATAGTATTTCCCAAAGGAAGGTGTTTTAAGCATAGTTTTATAAATTAATATACATTTCTCCTACTTTATATATATCTCCAGCTCCAACAGTTAATATTAAGTCACCAGCTTTAGCATTTTCTATAAGATAATTTTTTATATCATCAAATTTATGAAAGTTAGTACAGTTTAATCCGCGCTCTCTTAGTTTATCTCCCAACATATCTGAATTTATAATACCAGTGTCCTTTTCTCTAGCAGCATATATATCAGCTAAAATAATTTCATCTGCATTGTCAAAGCATTTAGTAAAGTCATTAAATAAGGTTAATGTTCTGGAATAAGTATGTGGCTGAAAAACACAGAACATTTTATTGTGAGGATATTTTTTAGCTGCATCTAATGTAGCAGATATTTCTGTAGGATGATGAGCATAATCATCTATTACAGTAATATTATTTTTACAGCCTTTTAGTTCAAATCTTCTATGAGTCCCAAAAAAACTTTCAATACCTTCAATTATATCCTCATTTTTCATATTTGAAGCTAATCCAATACATATACTAGCTAGAGAATTTAATATATTATGTTTTCCAGGAACATTTAGTTTTACTGAAAATAATTTTTGTTTATTTTTAACTACATCAAAACTTCCACAAGCTTTTTCATCATATTCTATATTATGAGCTTGTATATCTCCTGAGTTTATACCATAGGTTATAACGTCACAGTTAGCTTCTTTTATAATGCTTTGTATATTTTTATCTTCTCCATAAGCTACAAGGTAACCATCCTTAGGAATTAATTTAATAAATTTTAAAAAAGCATTTTTTATGTCATCTAAATCTTTATAGTAATCTAAATGATCTGCATCTATGTTTAAAATAACCCCAATATATGGGAAGAATTTAAGGAATGAGGATTTGTACTCACAAGCTTCTGTTATAAAGAAGTCACTTTTACCTACTCTTACATTACCATTTATTATATCTAAATTACCACCTACTAAAATAGTTGGGTCAACATTAGCTTTTAATGCTACATGAGATAACATAGAAGTTGTAGTTGTTTTACCATGAGTTCCAGATATGGCAACATTATATTTGTATCCTTTCATTAAGTCACCTAAAAAGTCTGCCCTATCCATTAATTTAATATTTTTTTCTTTGGCTTCTATTATTTCAGGGTTATCAGAAGCAATAGCAGCAGTATATACTATTAAATCAGCATCTTTTATATTTTCTTTTTTATGACCAATATATATATTTGCACCTTTTTCTTTTAATTTTTCAGTTATAGGTGATGAATTCATATCTGAACCAGATATAGTAAAATTATGATAAAGTAGTATTTCTGCTAACCCACTCATACTTATTCCACCTATACCTATAAAATGTATATGTTTATTTTTATCTTTTATAAAATCAAATGACACCCAGATCAACTCCTCAAATATTAGTTATATTAGATAATTATATACAAAAACAAAACAAAAAAACACATTAAAGCAGAATGTTTTATTTTAAATTTTAATTTAAGTTGTTGATATTGTTACATATTTATCTTAAAATGAGAATAATAAGAATAATAAATTAAAAATAATTCGTGAAATAACATTTTAGATAGGTGATAATATGGAAAAATTTACAAGAAATCAACGAATAGCTATTATTATGAAAATATTAACGGAGAATCCAAATAAAATTATAAATTTAAATAATTTTACGGAACTTTTTAATGCTGCAAAATCTACCATAAGTGAAGATTTATTTGTAGTAAAGGATATATTAAACAAAATGAATATGGGAAAAGTAGAAACCATATCAGGGGCAGCTGGCGGAGTAAAATTTATAAATGGCATATCAGAAGATAAAAGTAAAGACTTTGCTGAGAAACTATGTATAAATTTGAGCAAAAAGGACAGAATAATACCAGGAAACTTTTTATATGTTACAGATATAATGTGCAATCCTCAAATAATAAAACAAGCAGCTAATATACTTTCTTCTTTTTTTTCAGGAAAACATATAGACTATGTTGTTACCGTTGAAACAAAAGGGATACCATTAGCTTATGAAGTAGCTAATTTATTAGGAGTCCAACTTGTAGTTGTTCGCCGGGAAAATAAACTTACAGAGGGTTCAACATTAAGTATAAATTATGTATCAGGATCTAGTGGAAGGGTACAAAATATGTATGTATCAAAAGATGCAATAAAAAGGAATAGTAAATGCATTTTTATTGATGATTTTATGAAAGCTGGAGGAACAGCACTTGGAATAATTAATTTACTTAAAGAGTTTGAAAGTGAATTATTAGGAATTGGCGTATTGATAGATAATACAGATATAACTAAAAAATTAGTAAATGATTATTTTTCTATAATAGATTTTAATGGGTTTGATGATAATGGAAATATAGTAGTTAAGCCATCTAAATTATTCAGATAATGTAATTTTCAAAAAATTTAATATTTTTTTGAAAATACAGAAGGAAAAACATAAAATTTAGAGAATATGTATGTATATACATAGCATCTTGGAGGTGGAATTATGCAAATTACAGATGTACGTGTTAGAAAAATTGCAGCAGAAGGAAAAATGAAAGCTATAGTTTCAGTAACCTTTGATAATGAGTTTGTAGTTCATGATATAAAGGTTATAGAGGGTCAAAATGGACTTTTTATTGCTATGCCTAGTAGAAAAACACCAGATGGTGAATATAAGGATATAGCACACCCAATTAATACTGAAACTAGAGAGAAAATTCAAAAGTCTATAATCGAAGAATACGAGAGAGCAAAAATGGAAGAAGAATCTTCTGAAAAAGTTCAAGAATAAAATATCCAAAAAAGGAGCTTATAAGCTCCTTTTTTATTTTTGAATTATTCTAAAAATATGGTAATAGGTTGAAAATAATTTTTATATAAAATATAATATTATAAGATGTTTTATTAAATAAAATAAAAGTATATCATAATTAAACCATAAAGAGGTGCTATAATGTATAATTGTGCTATAATATTGGCTGCAGGCAAAGGAAAAAGAATGAAATCTTCTATGCCCAAAGTCGTACACAAGGTTTGTGGAAAAGAAATGGTAAATCACGTCATTGATAACGTTAGAAAAGCTAATATAAAAGATGTAAATTTGGTAATAGGAAAAGGATCAGAAACAGTTAAAGAACATACAAAAGATAGAAATGTTACTTATTCTATGCAAGAAGAACAACTAGGAACTGGTCATGCTGTTATTTGTGCAGAAGAATTTTTAAGAGATAAAAAAGGTACAGTGGCTATATTTACAGGAGATGCCCCTTTAATTACTAATGAGACTATACAGGAGTTGTTTAAATTTCATAATAATGGGGAATTTGCAGCTACTTTAATTTCTTCTACTGTACAAGATCCAACAGGATATGGACGAATTATAAGAGAAGCATCTGGAGAAGTAAAGAAGATAGTTGAACACAAAGATTGTAATGAAGAGGAACTTAATGTAAATGAAATTAATAGTGGAATGTATTGTTTTGATATAGAAGTTTTATTAACTAGTTTAAAAAGTCTTAACAATGATAATTCTCAAGGAGAATATTATTTAACAGATGTTATAGAAATAATAAAAAAATCTGAAGAGAAAGTTGGTGCTATAGTTGTACCTTATGAAGAAATCATGGGTGTAAATTCAAGAGTACAACTTTCAGAAGCAGAAACAGTTATGAGAAAAAGAATAAATCATAAACATATGGTAAATGGAGTAACATTTATAGACTGTGGAAGTACATATATAGATGTTGATGTAGAAATAGGACATGATACTATAATATATCCAGGATGTGTTATCCAGGGAAACACAACAATAAAAGAAGAATGCACGTTATATTCTAATTCAAGAATATGTAATAGTGTAATAGAATCAGGAGTTATAGTTGAAAATTCTGTTATACTAGAAAGTCATATAGGAGAATGGACTACTGTAGGACCGTTTGCTTATATAAGGCCAGAAACTAGAATAGGTAAATCTGCAAGAATAGGAGATTTTGTAGAAATAAAAAAATCAACTATTGGAGACAACACAAAGGTATCACACCTTACTTATATAGGAGATGCGGAAGTAGGAAGTAAGTGCAATTTTGGATGTGGAACTGTAGTAGTAAATTATGATGGACAAAAGAAACAAAAAACTATTATTGGCAACAATTCTTTTATAGGATGTAATACAAATTTGATTTCTCCAGTTAAAGTTAATGACAATACATATATTGCAGCAGGATCTACAATTACTAAGGAAGTACCAGAAGGATCTTTAGCAATTGCTAGATCAAAGCAGATCAATAAAGAAGGCTGGTTAGATAAAAAAGGATTATTAAAGAAATAAAATTTAAGGAGGACTATATAATGATAACCCATGGAAAAGGTATTAAAATTTTTTCAGGTAATTCTCACCCCAAATTAGCTCAAGATATCGCTAATATTTTAGGAACTACTGTAGGTGAGTCACAAGTAGGAACATTTAGTGATGGGGAAATATCTGTTAATATTAATGAAACAGTTAGAGGAACAGATCTATTTATTGTACAATCAACTAATGAACCAGTTAATGATAACTTAATGGAACTTTTAATAATGATTGATGCATTTAAGAGGGCTTCAGCAGGAAGAATAACAGCAGTTGTTCCTTACTATGGATATGCAAGACAAGACAGAAAAGCTAAGGCTAGAGATCCAATAACAGCTAAATTAGTTGCAGATCTTTTAACAGCAGCAGGAGCAGATAGAGTACTAACAATGGATTTACATGCTTCTCAAATTCAAGGATATTTTAACATCCCATTAGATCATTTACTAGGCTCACCAATACTTGCAAAGTATTTTGTACAAAAAGGATTTGAAGATAGGGATGATATAGTTGTAGTATCTCCAGATTTAGGAAGTGTAACTAGAGCTAGAAAATTTGCTGATAAGCTACATTGTCCAATAGCTATTATAGATAAGAGAAGACCTAAAGCAAATGTATCAGAAGTAATGAATATAATAGGAGATATAAAAGATAAGACTGTTATATTAGTGGATGATATGATAGATACAGCTGGAACTATAACTAATGGAGCTAATGCTTTAATAGAAATGGGAGCTAAGGAAGTTTATGCTTGTTGCACTCATGCTGTTTTATCTGGACCAGCTATAGAAAGAATAGAAAAGTCAGTAATAAAAGAATTAGTTATGTTAAACACTATAGATTTACCAGAAGAAAAAACTTTAGATAAATTTAAAGTTTTATCAGTTGCGCCTGTATTTGCAGAAGCAATTAAGAGAATATATGAAGATACATCTGTAAGTAAAATATTTGAAGATTAATCAATACATATAAATAAAGTGCCCATAGAATTTATTTTCTATGGGTACTTTATTTATATAGTTAACTATTTGTAAATTTTGAAGAATTATTTATTTTTATTTTAAATAATATGATAAATTAAATATGTATTATATAGAGATAATATATATAATATATAAAGTTAAAAGGAGGATATACCAATGGAAGGGAAAATAGGAAAAGTTCTTGTTGTAGATGATGATGAAAATATAGCCGAAGTAATAAAGATGTATTTGGAGAATTCAGGATATGATACAAGAGTTTGTTATGATGGGAAAGAAGCTCAAGAAGGATTTTTAGAGTATAAACCAGATTTAGTTTTATTAGATATAATGCTTCCACATATAGATGGAGTTGATGTACTTAAATGGATAAGAAAGGACAGTACAATACCTATAATAATGTTAACAGCAAAAGGGGACACTTTTGACAAGGTATTAGCTTTAGAACTAGGGGCAGATGATTATATAGTAAAACCTTTTGAGCCTAAAGAATTATTAGCAAGAGTTAAAGCTGTACTAAGAAGATATAATGTGGATAATGAAAATAAGGAAGCATTAAATTTTGAACAGCTAACAGTAGATGTTAATTCTTATACAGTAGTTTATAAAAATAAGGAAATAAAAATGCCACCAAAAGAATTTGAACTTTTATATTATTTAGCAAGAAATAAAAACAGAGTATTTACTAGGGAGCAATTATTATGCGAAGTATGGGGATATGATTATCCAGGAGATTCAAGAACAGTAGATGTTCACATAAAAAGGTTAAGAGAAAAACTAGAGGGAGGACCTAATTGGGAAATAGAAACTGTTTGGGGTGTAGGTTACAAATTTGAGGTGAAATAAATGAAAAAAGGCTTATTTGCTAAACTTGTAGCTACATTTACCATAATAATATCTGTAAGCTTCATAATTATAGCAGCGTTTTTATCCTATTGGTTTGAGAGTTACTATTTTGATCAAAGGAAGAATCAGCTTATTACAGAATCTCAGTTTATAGGAAATGCAGCAGTTAGGTATGTAGAAGGAAGTATACCATCTGAAAAAATTAATGAAGTAATAAATTATATTAGTAATTATTTATCTGTAAACATATGGATTACTGATAAGTATGGATATGTTTATGCTGTATCTAACCCCAAGCATAAAAATTTAGTAGGCGTACAGGTTTTAACTGATGAATTAGAAGAATTAAGGAGAGGAAATAATTTAGAAAATAAAGGCCAGTATAAATCAGCTTTTTCAACCCCTGTACACACTTTTGAAGTGCCTATCTTTTATAAAGGAGTATTTAGTGGAGCTATAATAATGCATACATCTATAGATGAAATAAAAGATCCATTAAAAAAAGTTTATAATATAATCTGGATATCAGCTATTTTTGCCATAATAATATCCTGCATAGTAATATATTATTTTTCTCAAAGGATAATTATAAGACCACTTGCACAAATTAATTATGTAGCTGATAAAATATCTAAAGGAGAAGTAGGAAAAAGGGTAGATATAGAGTCAGATGATGAAATAGGGGATCTAGCCTCTTCCTTTAACTCTATGGCAGAGGCTATAGAACAGGTAGAAATCAATAGAAGATTGTTTATTTCAAATGTTTCTCATGAAATAAGATCACCCATTACATCAATAAAAGGATTTATTGGTGGAATATTAGACGGAATAGTTCCAGCGGAAAAGCAAGATTATTATCTGAAATTAACCTATGAAGAAACTCAAAGGCTTACAAGACTTATAAATGATTTATTAGATTTATCTGCCATTGAAGAAGGGCATTTAAAATTAAATTTAGAAGAAATAGACTTAAATGAGGTTATAAGAGCTAGTGTAATAAAATTTGAGACAAAAATAAGAGACAAAAAATTAAAAGTCAATGTAAGTTTAGAAGATGACAAAGTATATGTTATTGCTGATAAAGATAGGTTAACACAGGTTGTAATAAATGTATTAGATAATGCAATCAAATATGCTAATGAGGGTGGAAATGTAAAATTAAATACAAAAATCAAGGGAAGCAAAGTTATAGTTTCTATATTTAATGATGGCCCGGTTATATCTGATGAAGATATAAAACATATATGGGACAGATTTTATAAAGCAGATAAAGCTCGATCATCTAAAGTTAGTACTGGACTAGGGTTATCTATTGTAAGAAGTATTTTAACACAACACGGGGAAGATATTTGGGTTAATAATAGTCCAGAAGGAGGGGTAACTTTTAATTTTACCATAAAGAGAGCATAATTGTTAAATTTAAACTAAAGAGCGGAGGTTAAATATGGATAGAGATAATTTAAATAATGTTGGAGAGAATGGTTTAAATGCTGAACCATATGGTGAAATAAATTTTAAAAAAAGTAGAAAAAGAAGAAGGATGAAAAACATACTATTTATTATGCTTATAATTATAGTATCAGCTTTATGTGGTGGAGTAACAGCTTCCTATATGATAGATAAAAAATTAGAAAAGAATCCATACAATCCCACTAATCAGTCCTTATTCGAACAAAAAAGTGAAAAAAATGAAAAAGAAAATAAAAATGAACAATTGCCTAAGAATTCTATAACCAAAGTTGCTGAAAGTGTAGGTCCAGCAGTAGTAGGTATTAGTAATAAAACAGAGGGATATTTTGGCGAAGAAGATCAGGGGTCAGGGTCAGGGATAATATTTGATCCTAATGGATACATTGTAACTAATAATCATGTAATAGATGGAGCACAAAAGATAACAATAAAATTATCTACAGGGAAAGTTTTAAATGCTTCTTTAGTAGGAACAGATCGTAGATCTGATTTAGCTGTTATAAAAGTTGATGCTAAAAATTTACCAGTAGCCAAATTTGGTGATTCATCAAAAGTTAAAGTAGGAGATGTGGCTATAGCAATTGGGAATCCGCTAGGAGAAGAATTTGCAGGAACAGTTACAGCAGGTATAGTTAGTGCTACAAATAGAAAAATTCAATATGCAGGAGCTGTGTATAAATTGATACAAACCGATGCAGCTATAAATCCAGGGAATAGTGGTGGTGCTTTGTGTAATGATGCAGGAGAGATTATAGGAATTAATAGTTTAAAAGAAAAAGCAGAGGGAATAGGATTTGCTATTTCTATAAATGAAGCTAAAGATATAATAAAATCTCTAATGGACTATGGTAAAGTATCAAGGCCTTATTTAGGCGTAGCTGGTAAAACCATATCTTCAGAACAAACTGGAGTATCCGGGGCATATGTAGCAGAGGTAATTCAAGGTTCTGGAGCAGCTGCAGCAGGGATTAAGCCTACAGACATAATAGTAGAGTTAGATGGTAAAAAAGTTACTAAATTTGAAGATTTAGCAGATATACTAGATATTCATAAAGTTGGAGATACGGTAAAGGCTAAAATATTAAGAAATAGTAAATATAAAGAAATTAATATAATATTATCTGAAATGAAAGAAAGTAATAGGTAAAATGTAATATACAATAAATAATAAAGAGACCTGATAAGTCTCTTTATTATTTATTGTAGTATAATATTCTTTGGTGATATTAATATTATAATTAGGAGTGAAGGTATGTATTTAGTAGTTGGATTAGGAAATATAGGAGAAGAATATAAAAATACTAGGCATAATATAGGTTTTGATGCAATTGACATTATAGCTGAGGAGTATAATATTGAAATAAATAGGCAAAAATTTAAAGGGAGTTATGGGGAAGGAAGAATAGGCAATGAAAAGGTAATATTATTAAAACCTAGTACATATATGAATTTAAGTGGAGAAAGTGTTATAGAAGCAGCTAATTTTTATAAAATAAATAAAGAAAATATAATAGTAATATATGATGATATGAGTATAGATATAGGAAAATTAAGAATTAGAGGCAAGGGAAGTGCAGGTGGACATAATGGTATAAAAAATATTATACAACATTTAAATTCAGATATTTTTCCAAGAGTTAGAGTAGGCATTGGACAGCCTGATGGAAATGTAGTAAACTATGTGTTGGGAAAATTTTCAAAAGAACAAAGGGAAATTATAGAAAAAGCACTAGCTATGTCAGCCAAAGCATGTATAAGTATAGTAGAAGATGGAGTGACAGAGGCTATGAATAAGTACAATGGAGTAAAAATAGAAGTATAAAACAATAATTATAGGGTGGTTGTTAATATGAGGCTAGAAGGTTTAGTATCACCTTTGAGTTCAAGTGAAGATTTTAAAAATTTATTAAACAATATAAATTTAAATAAATTTCCTATAGGCACATATGGATTAGCGGATTCTGGCAAAAATTATTTTATTAGTAGTATATTTGCTAATGTAGATAAATCTTTAGTAATTTTTACTCATAGTGATGTGGAAGCTAGGAAAATATATGAAGATTTAAGTTTATATACAACGGAGGTATATTATTTACCTACTAAAGAAGTTGTATTTTATAATATTTATGCCATATCAGGAGATTTAAGATGGGAAAGACTTAAAGTTATAAATGAAGTTCTAAGTACTAAAAAGAAAATAATAGTTACGTGTATAGAATCTTTAGGTGCTACATATATACCTAAAGAGTTATATACAAAGTATACATTTAAAATGTCTGTTGGAGATATTATAGAAACCAAGTCATTAGAAGAAAAATTAGTAAAAAGCGGATATGAAAGAGTAGATATAGTAGAGAATAAAGGAGAGTTCTCTGTAAGAGGAGGGATAATAGATATATATCCTCCTATTTCATCAGAACCCTATAGATTGGAATTTTTTGGTGACGAGGTAGATTCTATAAGAAACTTTAATGTAAACTCTCAAAGAAGTATTGAAAAAGTTAATAGTATAAGTATATTCCCAGCTAAAGAAATTATACTTGAAGAAGAAAATATAAACTTAGGACTAAAAAATATAAAAGCTGATTTAGATAAATTAGTTGGTAATTTAAGTAAAAAAGAAGACAAAGAGAAGATACAAAGTATAATAAACAGTAATTTAGAGCAGTTAAATGAAAGCTGGTCTTTTGAAAATATAGACACTTTTCTTCCTTATTTCTATACAAAAACTAACAGCTTATTAGATTATATAGAAGATTCTTTTATTGTTATAGATGATGTTAAACGATGCTTAGGTAAGTTAGATAGTACTTATTTAGAGTTTAATGAAGATTATGATAAGTTTTTAGAAAAAGGATATATATTACCTAAACAGGCTGAAATTGTTTATGACAAAGAAAGAATAATCGAACAGTTAGAATACAAAAAAGTAATTACTATAGAAAACATAAAAAAAACTATAGATAAATTAAAGCCTAAGTCTGTTGTAACATTTAATCAAACAACTCTACAAGGTTATAATGGTAAAATTGAATTTTTGATAGAGGATATAAAAGAAAAGAAAAGAGAGAAATATAAAATACTAATTTTATCAGGAACTAGAAGTAGAGGAGAAAGATTAGTAAATCATCTTAGAGATATGGGAGTAGAGAGTTCATATAAGGATATAGTAAGAGAAATTAAACCCGGAGAAGTGGTTATAACTTTTGGAAATCAAACAAACGGATTTCAGTATTATGATATAAAATTAAGTGTTATATCTGACAAGGATATATTCGGACAATTTAAAAAGAAGGGGAAAAAGAAACAGAATAAAAAAGGAACGGGGAAAATTAAAAGTTTTACTGAGCTTAAACCGGGAGATTTTGTAGTTCATGCTAACCATGGTATTGGGGTATTTAAAGGTATAAAGCAATTAGAATTACAAGGGAACAAAAAGGATTATTTAGAGTTAATATATCATTCAGATGATAAGCTTTATGTACCAGTAGAACAGTTGGATATGGTGCAAAGATATATAGGCAGTGAGGGTAAAAAACCTAAAGTAAATAAGCTAGGAAGTTCAGAATGGACTAAAACTAAAAATAAGGTTAAAAAGTCCATAGAAGAAATTGCAGAGGATTTAGTAAAATTATATGCTATAAGAGCTACCCTAAAAGGTTATAAATATTCTGATGATACAGTATGGCAAAAGCAATTTGAAGAAGAATTTCCTTATGAAGAAACACCGGATCAAGTGTTAGCTATAGAGGATATAAAGCGGGATATGGAATCACCAAAACCTATGGATAGACTCTTATGCGGAGACGTAGGTTATGGTAAAACTGAAGTTGCTATAAGAGCGGCCTTTAAGGCAGTTATGGATGGGAAACAGATAGCATTTTTAGTTCCTACTACCATATTAGCTCAACAACATTATAATAATTTCAAACAAAGATTTTCGGATTTCCCTGTAACAGTTGATGTTATAAGTAGATTTAGAACTCTATCTCAACAAAAGGCTACTATAAAGTCCATTAAAGAAGGAAATGTAGATATATTAATAGGAACTCATAGAATTCTTCAAAAGGATATAAAATTTAAGGATTTAGGATTATTAATAATAGATGAGGAACAAAGATTTGGAGTAAAGCATAAAGAAAAAATGAAGAATTTAAAGAAAAATGTGGATGTCTTGACTCTAAGTGCTACCCCTATACCTAGGACTTTACATATGTCATTAGTAGGCGTTAGAGATATAAGTGTTATAGAAACTCCTCCAGAGGAAAGATATCCTGTTCAAACTTATGTAGTAGAGTATAATGATCAATTGATAAGAGATTCCATATTAAGGGAAATTAGTAGAGGTGGACAAATTTATTTTGTATACAATAGAGTTGAGAGTATCCATGAGATGGCGTCATATATATCAAAACTAGTACCAGAAGGAAGGGTTCAGATAGCCCATGGACAAATGAAAGAAAAAGAGTTAGAGAACGTAGTATTAGACTTCACAGAAAATAAATTTGATATATTAGTAGCTACAACAATAATAGAAACAGGCATGGATATAAAAAATGTTAACACTATGATTATATATGATGCAGATAAAATGGGACTATCTCAGCTATATCAATTAAGAGGAAGAGTAGGTAGAACAAATAGAATGGCATATTGCTACTTAACTTATAAAAGAGATAAGATACTCACAGAAGTAGCAGAAAAACGATTAAAAGCCATAAAGGATTTTACAGAATTAGGTTCAGGCTTTAAGATAGCCTTAAAGGATTTAGAAATAAGAGGAGCAGGTAATATGATGGGGTCTGCTCAACATGGACATATGGCTTCTATAGGCTATGATCTTTATTGCAGAATGCTTGAGGATACTATAAAGTTAGTTAGAGGTGATATAGATAAAGAGCCAGTAGAAACTTCAGTAGAGTTAAAAATAGATGCTTATATCCCAAATACTTATATAAAAGATGAAACACAAAAGATAGAAGTGTATAAAAAGATTGCATCTATAGATTCTAAAGAAGAGTTTATGGATATAGAAGAGGAATTAGAGGATAGATTTTCAGATATTCCAATATCTGTTTATAATTTAATGAATATATCTTATATAAGAAGCTTAGGTAAAAAACTTGATGTAGAAGAAATAAAAGAAATTTCAAATGAAGTTGTTTTTCAATTTCAAGACAAGAGTAGCTTAAAAGAAAAAATTGTGAAGATTATAATGGATAAGTATTCAAAGCAAGTAGCATTTAAATTAAATGAAAAGCCTGCTATAGGTTATAGTATAAAGAATATAAAGAAAGAACAGGTCCTTTCAGTTATAAAAGATTTTTTAGAATATATAGTGGATAACAATGAATAAATGAAGATTTTGTAGTATTGTTATTTATGTGGTAAAATTACTTTAATTGTGCAAAATAAAATGTTAAGAGTGGAGGAATATAGGGTGAAAAGTGCAAAAAAATTATTAAGCGTATTGTGTTTAGGAATATTTATTTTAACATTCACAGCTTGTGATATGGTAGAAAAAACACCAGAAGCAAAAGCTAAAAGTACTATAGCTAAAGTAAATGGAGAAAAGATTCAGAGAAAAGATTTAGAGGAAAATCCTAGACTTAAACAAGTAGTTAATCAAATGAAAATGCAGTATGGTGAAGAATTTGAAAAAAGTGAACAAGGAAAAGAGGTTCTAAAGGAACAAAAGTCACAAATCTTGGATGAGTTTATAACAGAAAAAGTTTTATTACAAAAAGGTAAAGAATTAAAAGTTATTCCAAAGGATGAGGAATTAAACAAAGAAGTAGATAAAAAATTTAATGAAATAAAGGCAGTATATAATAATGATGAAAAGAAATTTGAAGAAACTTTAAAATCTACAGGATTTACTAAAGAAACTTTAAAAGAATACTTAAAAAGTCAAATAATAATAGAAAAAGTTATAAATGAAGCTACAAAGGATGTAAAAGTTGAAGATAAAGATGTCAAGAAGTATTATAATGAAAATCAAAGTATGTTCACAGAAAAGCCAAATACTATGAATGTATCACATATATTAGTTAAAACAGAAGATGAAGCTAAAAAAGTTAAAAAGAGATTAGATTCAAAAGAAGATTTTGCAAAGGTGGCAAAGGAAGTATCACAGGATACAGGCTCTAAAGATAAGGGTGGATTATTAGGAGATATAAATTATAATGATGCTAATTTTGACCCTACATTTATGAAAGCAGCCATAGCACTTAAACAAGGTGCGGTTTCTAATCCAGTTCATACTCAATTTGGATATCATATTATAAAAATTAATAGTAAAAAAGAATATCCAGTTAAAAAATTTGATGCTGTAAAAGAAGATATTAAAAAAGAATTAAAAATGGAAAAGCAAAAGGAAGCTTATACTAAAAAAATAGAAGAATGGAAAAAAGCTTCTAAGATAAAAACTTACGAAAAAAATCTATTATAATAAATAAAAATCATGTGTATAAATTACACATGATTTTTATTTGGAATAAAATTCTAAAAACCTAGTTTATTTTACAGTTAAATGAAAAAATATAAAATGTAAATAACAATTATGCATAAAATTTCATAAATAGAAAGATAATATTACTACATAATAATACTAATATATTTAATTTTTAGTTAGAGGAGGAATAAAATAATGAAGGCAACAGGAATTGTTAGACGAATAGACGATTTGGGCAGAGTTGTTATACCAAAAGAAATAAGAAGAACTTTGAGAATAAGAGAAGGGGATCCTCTTGAAATATTTACTGATAGGGAAGGTGGAGTAATATTAAAAAAATATTCACCAATAGGTGATTTAAGTGAATTTTCAAAAGGGTATACTGATTCCCTTCAGCAAACTATAGGTAATATAGTTATGATTTGTGATAAAGATACTATAATATCAATTAGTGGAGCCCCTAAAAAAGAATATTTAGAGAAAAAAATAAGTTATGATCTAGAAAAAATAATAGAAGAAAGAAAAGCTGTTTATTTTGGTGATGATAATAAAGCAGTTTCTATATATGATGATGAAGATATAGATGAAAAGTATTCAGCACAAGTTATATCACCTATAATAGCTGAAGGAGATACTGTTGGAGCTGTAATAATAGTATCAAAAGAAGGTGGAAAGAAATTTAATGAATTAGAGATGAAACTTGCAGAAACTGCTTCATCATTTTTAGGAAAACAAATGGAAGAATAATTTAATATACTTAATATGAACCTGTGCTTAGGCACAGGTTTTATTAATAAACTATAAAATTATAAAAATAAAAGTAATAATAACTCAGTTTTTAAAATACTAATAGGATAGTAGTATTACGGAGGTATTATTATGAAAAAACAATCTTTAATAAAGGGAACTTTTATATTAGGAAGTGCAGGAATAATTGCTAAATTTTTAGGATTATTTTT
Organism: Clostridium sporogenes; assembly: GCF_001889325.1. Lineage (NCBI taxonomy): Bacteria > Bacillati > Bacillota > Clostridia > Eubacteriales > Clostridiaceae > Clostridium > Clostridium sporogenes. The sequence continues at coordinate 2,474,999 of NZ_CP013243.1, forward strand.
TAGATGGCCCTTACAAATGCTCATAGGAGATGAAGGTATTGGATACTATCAAATGTCCTATCCACTATATATGTTTTTTATAGCAGCTGCATCTGGAATACCTGTAGCAGTTTCTAAGTTAGTATCAGAAAGAAATGCAGTAAGAGATGAAGGTGGGATAATATCAGTTTTAAAAGAAGCTATGATATTTATGTTTATAATGGGGATGGGATTTACAATTATACTTTTACTATTTTCAAAAGATATAATAAGATTTTTAAAATGGGATACAAGATCCTATCATTCTTTGATAGGAATATCCTTAGCACCTTTTTTTATTTCTATAATGAGTGTGTTTAGAGGATTTTTTCAAGGAATGCAAAATATGAATTATACTGCTATATCACAAGTTATAGAGCAGCTAGGGAGAGTAATATTTGGAGTTGGACTTGCCTATATACTATTACCAATGGGGATAGAATATTCAGCGGGAGGAGCAGCTATAGGAGCAGCTGCAGGAGGTCTTCTAGGAGGAATATATCTTTTTTTTAGATACTTAAGTGTGAAAAAAGAATTTAAGGTAAAAAAGGTAAAAAGAAATTTTAAAATAATGAATACTATACTTTATATGGCAATTCCTATATCTATAGGCTCTGCAGTAGGGACTATCATGAGTTTAATAGATTCTGCATTAGTTCCACAGAAACTATTAGAAGCGGGATTTACATATAAACAATCGACTATATTGTATGGTCAATTAACAGGAAAAGCATTTACTTTAGTTAACGTGCCTTTAACATTATCTGTATCTTTGTGTGCAGCGTTGGTACCTATAATTGCAGAGGATTATATATTAAATAGAAAAATGGAAGTTTTGAAAAAAGTAGAATTAGCTATTAAAATTTCTATGGTTATAGCCATACCTTCCTGTTTAGGACTTAATTTTATGGCTAAACCTATATTAAACTTAATATTTCCTGGGCAAGAAGCAGGATATGAAATATTAAAGCATTTAGCACTAAGTATACCATTTATAGTTTTGTGTCAAACTAGTACAGCTATATTACAGGGCGTAGGAAGGTATATAAGACCTATAGTTAACTTATGTATAGGATGCATATTTAAAATAGTAATTACATTGATTTTAGTTCCTATGAGCAATATAAATATATATGGTGCAGTTATAGGTACAATAGCTGGTTATGTAATATCAGCTGTATTAAATATGATGGCTTTAAAAAAGAGCTTAAATATAAGTATCAATTATTATGAAATTATGATAAAACCTCTTATTGCATCTACAATAATGATAATTGCAGTTGTATTTATTTACTTCTATGCCTATAATTATACCATAAGTAGTAAAATAGCTTGCTTAATAGCTGTATTTTTAGGAATGATAATCTATTTTATTATAATAGGATTAATTGGTATACTTGATTATACTTATATAAAAAGAAAAATCATAAAAAGATAAGGGTGAATTATTGCATGATAAACATTATAGGATTAGGTCCAGGATCCAAAGAATCAATTACTTTAGGAACTATAGATAGTTTAAAAACTGTTGATAAAGTTTTTTTAAGGACAGAAAAACATCCTACAGTAGAATATATAAATAAATTAGGAATAACTTACGAAACTTTTGATGGAGAATATGAAGTAGGAGAAAGTTTTGATGATGTATATAACTCTATAGCAAAATCACTAATAGAAGCTAGTAAAAATTATTCAGATATAATATATGCAGTACCGGGGCATCCATTAGTTGCAGAAAAATCTGTGGATATACTTATAAAGCTTTGCAGGCAAAACAATATAAAATTCAAAATATTACCAGCAGTAAGTTTTGTAGATGCTTTAATGGAAAGTCTACTTTTAGATCCAGTGGAAGGATTAAAAATAATAGACGCTTTTGATATAAAAAATCAAGTAATGGATAAGAGAATAGGTACTATAATTACACAAGTATATGATAAATTTATAGCTTCAGAGGTTAAATTAAATCTTATGAACTATTATAAAGATGATACAGAAATATTTTTTGTAAGAGCAGCGGGAATAGAGGGACTTGAGGAGATAAGAAAGATACCTTTATATGAATTAGATAGACAACATAACATAGATCATTTAACATCAGTATATATACCAAAGGTTTCAAATAATAACTATGATTTTATGGATTTATTAGATATAATGGATAAGCTAAGAGGAGAGGATGGATGCCCTTGGGATAAGGAACAAACTCATACTTCATTAAAAAAATACTTAATAGAAGAAAGTTATGAAGTTATAGAGGCTATAGATAATAAAGATGTGGATATGTTAATCGAAGAATTAGGAGATGTGCTCCTACAAGTAGTTTTTCATTCTCAAATTGGAAAAGAAGATGGCTTTTTTGAAATAAAAGATGTAATACAGTCTATATGTGATAAAATGATTAATAGACATCCTCATGTTTTTAGTGACTTAGAGATAAATAATTCAAATGAAGTTTTGGAAAATTGGGATAAGATAAAAAGTATGGAACAGGGAAATGAAACTTACACAGATAGCATAAGACACATTGCTAAAACACTACCAGCTTTAATGAGAGCAGATAAGGTTCAAAAGAAAGCAGCAAAAGTGGGATTTGATTGGGATAATATAGAAGATGCTATGAAAAAAATTATAGAGGAATATAAAGAGATAGAAGATGTATATAAAAGCAAAAATAAGGTAAAAATATTAGAAGAAATAGGTGATTTATTATTTTCAGTGGTAAATGTAGCAAGATTTCTTGACATTGACCCTGAAAATGCTTTAAATTATAGTATAGATAAATTTATAAATCGCTTTCAATACATAGAAGATGAAGCAATCTCTATTGGCAGAAATTTAGATAATATGTCTTTAGAAGAAATGGATGAATTATGGAAGGAAGCGAAAAATAAATAAACTCACTTATTTAAATAAAAACCATATTTAAAGAAGGATTTTTATAATAAGTGAAGAATAAGCTAATATGCGAATAATGTATAAAACTTTAAGTAGTAAACTACTTAATTTTAAGGAGGTAACAAAAGTGAATAAATCAGAATTAATTACAAGCATGGCAGAAAAATCAAAATTAACTAAAAAGGACGCAGAAGCAGCTTTAAAAGCATTTATAGAAAGTGTTGAAGAAGCATTAGAAGGTGGCGAAAAAGTTCAATTAGTTGGCTTTGGTACTTTTGAAACTAGGGAAAGAGCTGAAAGAGTAGGTAGAAATCCAAGAACTAAAGAAGAAATAACTATACCTGCATCAATAGCACCTGTTTTCAAAGCAGGAAAAGAACTAAAAGAAAAAGTAAACAAAAAATAAATAATAAATATAAAAAACCTAGGTTTTAATCTGGGTTTTTTGTTTATTTATATAAAGTTAAGGGGGAAAGGATTTGCGTTTAGATAAATTTCTTAAAGTTTCAAGAATAATAAAAAGAAGAACTGTAGCTAAAGAGGCTTGTGAAAACGAAAGGGTTCTTGTTAATTCTAAAATAGCTAAACCTGGTACTGAGATTAAAGAGGGAGATATCTTAGAAATACAATATGCTAATAAAACTATGAAGTATGAAATAATATCTGTTTTAGAGCATGTAAAAAAAGAAGATGCTGAAAATATGTACAAAATTATATAAGTTTCAAAATAAAAGGTTCTAAAAGTTTTCAAAATATGATTTTTTAGAACCTTTTATTTTATTGTAATATACAATAATGAGTGAGCATATATTATTTATAAGTAGAGGGGGATATTTATGGAAAAGAAAGAATTTAAGAATGATGATAAAATAAGTAATTTAAATTTAGAGAGCAGAAAAAAGTTAATTTTAAGCGGCATTAATGAAGTTATAAGCTTTAATGAAGAAGAAATTATGTTAAAGACAACCCTAGGAGATTTAGATATAAAAGGATCAAATTTAAAAATGAATAAATTAGATGTACAAAATGGAGATGTTGTAATAGTAGGTACTATAAATTCTTGTGCTTATCTTAATGATCAATCTAAAGCTAACAGGAGCAATATATTTTCAAAACTATTTAAGTAGGAGATTTGTATAGTATGGTTATATCTATAAGTAAACAATTGGGATTATTAATTTTTAGTTTTTTATCTGGTTTAATAACGGGTGTTTTTTTTGACATTTATAGAAGTATAAGGATGGATAAAAATTTAAGACCTATTATAAAAATTATTGAAGATATATTATTTTGGTGCTTAGCTGCTATAGCAATATTCATATTTTTGTTATATAATAATTGTGCCTTTATAGGGATATATGTATACCTATGGATTGCTATAGGATTATACATATATATATTTTTTATAAGCAAATATTTAAATCCTATATTTATTTATATAGTTCAAAATATAAATAAATTTTTTAGGATAGCAATTAATATAATAGTGTATCCCTTTAAAATACTCATATATAAAATAAAATCTAATAAAATGCATTAATTTTTAATATAATTTTCAAAAATAACTTGAAGAAAATTTTAAATATAATAAAATATAACTATAAGGTTTATATTTTATAAAGGGAAGTTATATTATGAAAAAAATTAATGTAAAGAAGTTAATACTTTTCTTAGCTATAGTTTATATTGCAGTTATTTTTATAAATCAGCAAATAACTATGCATAAAATCAGGGACCAAATAAGTGAAAAGAAAATAGAATTAAAAGAAGTTAAAGAAAAAAATCAAAAATTACAGGATGAAGTCAAATTATCTAAATCAAAAGATTACATAGAAAAATTAGCTAGAGAAAGATTAAGACTTATAAAGAAAGGGGAGACTCCTGTAATAAACAACACACAATAATAAAATTGTTTTTAAATTTAAATTATATATACATTATTTATTAAGGAGGAGTCTTATTAATATGACTTTGAATGCAGGTAGTATACTTGAAGGTACAGTAGTTAACATTACAAATTTTGGAGCCTTTGTTGAAATTGAAGGTAAAACAGGTTTAGTGCACATATCTGAAGTATCAGATAGTTATGTAAAAGACATTAGAGAATATTTAAAAGAACAGGATAAAGTAAAGGTTAAAGTTATTTCAATAGATGATAAAGGAAAAATAAGTTTATCTATTAAGCAAGCTATGCAACAGAAAAAATCTTGTAAGCCAGCGGAAATTGATTGGTCAAGAGAAAAGTCTAAAAAGAATGAAGTGAATTTTGAAGATAGATTATCTAAATTCTTAAAAGACAGTGAAGAAAGATTCCAAGATTTGAAAAAGCATCAAGATTCTAGAGGTAGAGGAAGTAAGAAAAGCTATTAAAACAAAAGGCCTTAAAGGCCTTTTTATTTATTTTAAAAAAAATAAAATAAAGTGTTGACATAGTATAGTTTGTGGGATATAATTATTTATGTCGTCAGCAATGAGACAAAAACACACAATATGCTGGAGTGGCGGAACTGGCAGACGCACAGGACTTAAAATCCTGCGGGCCTAACAGCCCGTACCGGTTCGATTCCGGTCTTCAGCACCAAATATCGCGGGGTGGAGCAGTTGGCAGCTCGTCGGGCTCATAACCCGAAGGTCGTAGGTTCAAGTCCTGCCCCCGCAACCATTGTGGCGGAATAGCTCAGCTGGCTAGAGCATTCGGTTCATACCCGAAGTGTCGTAGGTTCAAGTCCTATTTCCGCTACCATTTACTTAAAATATTATATAACACACAATATGCTGGAGTGGCGGAACTGGCAGACGCACAGGACTTAAAATCCTGCGGGCCTAACAGCCCGTACCGGTTCGATTCCGGTCTTCAGCACCAAATATCGCGGGGTGGAGCAGTTGGTAGCTCGTCGGGCTCATAACCCGAAGGTCGCAGGTTCAAGTCCTGTCCCCGCAACCAATTATTTTTTGGCAAAATAAATTAGCTTTGATTTTTGTATTTAGCATTAATGTCGCGGAGTGGAGCAGTTGGTAGCTCGTCGGGCTCATAACCCGAAGGTCGTAGGTTCGAGTCCTGCCTCCGCAACCAATTATTTTTTGGCAAAATAAATTAGCTTTGATTTTTGTATTTAGCATTAATGTCGCGGAGTGGAGCAGTTGGTAGCTCGTCGGGCTCATAACCCGAAGGTCGTAGGTTCGAGTCCTGCCTCCGCAACCAATTATTTTTTGGCGGAATAGCTCAGCTGGCTAGAGCATTCGGTTCATACCCGAAGTGTCGTAGGTTCAAGTCCTATTTCCGCTACCACATAAAAAGAGAGATTCTATTTAAATAGAATCTCTCTTTTTTTATAATGTGTTATATTTCTTATAAAAAATACACTAAACTTTTTATTAAATACATATTAATACTATAAGCATAAAAATATGAATTTTTTCTATTTATATTTCTTATTAAATATTAAATTATTTTGTTTACTGTATTATTTTTCCTATAAATGTCTAAAAAAAATAATTATAAAAAATATTAGAAAGAAATGTCCTAAAAAAAATTAGATGCGACTTCAACTTATGACAATTATTTCCAGGAACCCTTGATATAATTGAGAAGTAACTTAATGGGGGTGATTAATTATTATGCAATATGGCGCAGAACTTTTACCATACCAAAGATTAAAAAAAATAGAAAAGCAAAAGTATAAAAAATCTATTAATTTCAAGTCTATTGTAAATATGATAATTTTTTTTATGAGCTCTTTTCTAGTAAGTAGAGTAATTTTTATTAATAACATGGCTCCTTTTGGGATAGCTTTTTTATTATCTATATCTAGACAAAAAGAATATAACAAATATTTATTTATATCAGCTGTTGGTTCTGTTATAGGATATATATCTTTAAAAAATAATATAGGGTATATATCTTTAAATATATTAGAAATAGCAACCATAACACTTTCATCTTATATATTTAAAAATGTAGAGGATAAAAAAAATACCATAATTATATATATGATCATATACTTAGAGATATTCGCATATAAAATTTTTGTTACTAAAATTTCAACAACCATGGCTATGTTGGGAGCTACTTTTGAAATAGGTTATATTTTCCCAATATACTATATTATTAATTATTCAATTTTATGTTTTAAGAATATAAATACTAGTCATTTATATTCCAATGAAGAAATAGTAAGTATGGCTATTACATTATCTCTTGTGGTTTCAGGAACTTGGGGAGCTAATATAGCAGGAATAAATTTAATGAATTTAATATCTATTACTATGATATTAATTATAGGATATGTAAAGGGAAGTACTAGTGCTTCAGCTATTGGTGTGGCTATGGGGGCTATAGTAGGATTAAGTTCTAACAACATGATGATTTATATTTCTATATATGGATTATGTGGGCTTATATCTGGAGTTTTCAAAGAAACAGGTAAGTTGATGACTGGCATATCTTATTTGGTCAGTTTTTTAATATTAAAATTTTATTCTAATATTAACTATGATTTTAAGATAATAGAAGTGTTAATATCTTTAACTTTATTTTATATAATACCTAATAAATTATATATGAAAATGGAGTATGAATTAGATTATCAAAAGAAACAAGAAAACTTACAAGAAAACTATATGGACAAGATCAAAGGTATTCTTACGGATAAATTGGGTAATTTTTCCGATGTATTATATAATATGGGAAATGTGTTGGAAAAATTAGTAGATAATGAAAAATTAGCTATGAAAAATAAAAGTGGTGCATTAATAGAAAATTTAGCAGATAGAGTTTGTAGCAACTGTAACATGAATCATATATGCTGGAAGAGAGAAGGATATTATACTTATAATGCCCTAGGGGAGTTAATACAAAATTATCAAGAGAATAGAAAAGAACTTCCTTATGAAATAGAAAGAAAATGTGTAAAGAGAACTCAACTTATTAATAATACAGAAGATATAGTAAATAATTATATAATAAACGAAATGTGGAAAAAAAGACTTAGTGAATGTAGGGAAGTGTTAGCGAATCAAATAAATACAATGGCTTATTCTGTTGAAGAGATTACAAAAGAATTTGGACAAAGTATTAGATTTAGTAATTTAACGGAAAAAGATATTAGAAGAATGTTAAATAAGAATAATATAAAATATAAAGATATATTTTGTTATAATAATGAAAATGGGAGACTTATAATAAATTTAAAAATAGATGCTTGTACAGGGAAGCAGAAATGTGTAAAAGAAATATTGCCCCTAATAAATAAGGTTACAGGTAAATTAATGTGTGTGGCTAATGAAAGCTGTAACTTAGATTTAAAAAATAATGACTGTAATATAATTTTTGAGGAAACACCTAAATATCATGTGGCCTCTTATGTTAATAAGACAGCAAAAGATGGGGAACAATGTAATGGGGATAGTTATTCTTTTGGAAAATTAAAAAATGGTAGTTATATGACTATAATAAGTGACGGTATGGGATCCGGACCTCAAGCAGTTCAAGAAAGCAGTGCAGTAGTTGAACTTATTGAAAGGTTTGCTCAATCAGGATTTAGTAAACTTATAGCTATAAATACAATAAATTCTATAATGAGCATAAAATTTTCTCAGGATGAAAAGTTTTCAACAGTAGATTTATCAAATATAGATTTATATGAAGGAAAAGTAGATTTTATGAAAGTAGGGGCAGTAGCTAGTTTTATAAAACGAGGAACAGATGTATATACTATTAAGTCTAAAACATTGCCAATAGGGGTTTTGGACAAAGTAGATATTGATATTGAAACAAGGGATTTAAAAAATGGAGATATAATAGTAATGGTAAGTGATGGGGTTCTAGATTATGAAAGTAGCTCTGCAGGTAAAGTAGAATGGGTAGTAGAATTTTTAAAAAACACCACATTAAATAATCCTAAAGAAATAAGTGAAGAGTTAATAGAAAATGCTAAAAAATTAAGTAAAGGTAAGGTAAAGGATGATATGACCGCAATAGTGCAAAAAGTGTATAGTTTATATTAAAATATAGAAAGAGAATATAAAGTTAGGTAGTAAATACTTAATTTGTTTAAATATTCTCTTTTTTTTATATAAAACCCCGCTAAAAGTATAATGATTAGAGTATTTTTATGGTATAATGTTTTAATATAAAGGTATAAGGTGTGTTTTTATGAAAGATGTGGTTATAAATACTATAAAGAAATATAATATGATTGAAGACAATGACAAAATAATAGTAGGTGTATCTGGTGGACCAGATTCTATGTGTCTTTTACATATGTTATGTTTATTAAAAGATGAACTAAGAATAAAGGATATATATGTGGCTCATATAAATCATGGTGTTAGAGGAGCAGAATCAGATGCTGATGAAAAATATGTAGAGAATTTTTGTTATATGAATAATTTAGGCTTTTTTTCTAAAACAATAGATATGAACAAAATAGCCAAAGAAAAGGGAATATCTAGCGAAAGCGCAGGAAGAGAAGCAAGATATGATTTTTTTAATTATTTAAGAAAAGAGCTGGGAGCTCAAAAAATAGCAACAGCTCATAATGCAAATGACCAAGCAGAAACTGTGCTTATGAGAATAATGAGGGGAACAGGATTACAGGGATTAATAGGTATAAATCCAATAAGAGATGGTGTATATATAAGACCTTTAATAAATGTATTAAGAGAAGACATAGAATATTATTGTGAAAAATATAAACTAAATCCTAGGATAGATAAAACGAATTTACAAAGTATATATACAAGAAATAAAATTAGATTAGAATTAATACCTTATATAAAAGATAATTTTAATGAAGATATAGTAAATACTTTATGTAGATTTTCTAATATAGTTTCTAAAGACAATAGCTATTTAGAGGAAGTATCGAAAGATAAATTTCAAATATACTGTACTAAAAAAACACAAAGGGTAATAATAGATAAGAGAGTTTTTTTAGAGCATGAAAGTATTTCAACTCGAATATTAAGAGAGGCTATACTTTATATAAATAAAAACTTATATAATCTTGAAATGAAAAATATATATGATATCTTAGAATTAAGTTTAAATACAACAGGTAAATTTATAAACTTACCTAGCAATATAAGAGCCGAAAATATTTATGGAGATATACATTTATATAAAGAATGCAATGATATAAATGAGATAAATAATATTCATTGTGAACTTAAAATAGGACGTAATAAAATAGAAGATTTAAATATTAATTTAAAAATATATTCTATAAAAGATCATAATCACAATATAAATGATAATAAATATGTACAATACTTTGATTATGATAAAATAAGTAATCAAAAAATTTATTTAAGAAATAGAAAACATGGAGATAAATTTGCTCCATTAGGAATGAAAGGTAGCAAGAAATTAAAAGATTTCTTTATAGACCTAAAAATTCCAAGGGAAGAAAGAGATAGGCTAGAACTTCTATGTTTTGGGGATGAAATAGCTTGGATTATAGCCTACAGAACAAGTAATAATTTTAAAGTAGATAAGAATACAAAAAATGTATTAGAAATAACTGTTGAAAGAGGGGAACCAAATGGATCTAATAAGTAGGGATATAGAAAAAATACTTATATCTGAAGAAAAAATACAAAACAAAATAAATGAATTAGGAGAGCAAATTAGTAAGGATTATGATGGTAAAGATTTAATGCTAATAGGTATATTAAAGGGGTCTGTACCTTTTATGGCAGATTTACTAAAAAGAATAACTATACCTTGCACTATGGATTTTATGGCAGTGTCTAGCTATGGAAACTCCACTACATCCTCAGGAGTAGTTAGAATATTAAAGGATTTAGATTTTGAAATAGAAGGTAAAGATATTCTTATAGTAGAAGATATAATAGACTCTGGTATAACATTAAAATATTTATTAGAAAATTTACGTGCTAGAAAACCTGCCAGTATAAATATAGCTTGTTTGCTTAATAAAGAAGAAAGAAGAAAAGCAGAAATTGATGTTCATTATCTAGGTTTTAATGTTCCTGATTATTTTCTTGTAGGATATGGATTAGATTTTGCAGAAAAATATAGAAATCTACCTTACATTGGAATATTAAAAGAGGAAGTTTATAAATAATTAATATTCAATTTATTGTAAACAAATTTTTGTTATGATACAATTTTACAGTATAAAACTAGAAAGTGAGGGTGGCCAAATATGAAAAAATTTTCAAGTGCAACGGCCTGGATTGTTGTTCTTATATTAGTTATATTCTCATCTTTAATGCTTGTTAGAACTGGAACTAACTCTACAGCTATTAATTTTAGTGAATTCCAAAAAAGTTGGATACAAAACGACATTAAAAGTTTTCAAGTTAAAGATGATAAAATGACAGTAGTTGGAACATTGAAAAATGGCACACAATATGAAACAGTAGTTCCTTCAGAAAGATTGTTTCAATTTATAAATGAGCATCCTAAAAATGGAGAAGTGAAAGAAGTTTATGTTAAACCAGCATCAGTACCTATATGGGTACAATATTTACCTATGATACTAATAGTTTTAATGCTTTTAGGATTTTGGTTTATGTTTATGCAACAAGCGCAGGGTGGTGGCGGAAATAGAAATGTTATGAACTTTGGTAAAAGTAAAGCCAAAATGGCCACACCAGATAAGAAAAAAGTAACTTTTGATGATGTTGCAGGGGCTGATGAGGAAAAGGAAGAGTTAGCAGAAATAGTAGATTTTCTTAAGTCTCCTAAAAGATATATAGATATGGGAGCTAGAATACCTAAAGGAGTATTATTAGTAGGACCTCCAGGAACAGGTAAAACTCTTTTAGCTAAAGCTATTTCAGGAGAAGCAGGAGTACCTTTTTTTAGTATATCAGGTTCAGACTTTGTTGAAATGTTTGTAGGAGTTGGAGCCTCTAGAGTTAGAGACTTATTTGAGCAAGCTAAGAAGAACTCTCCTTGTATAATTTTTATAGATGAAATTGATGCAGTAGGAAGACAAAGAGGAGCTGGTCTAGGCGGCGGTCATGATGAAAGAGAACAAACTTTAAATCAACTATTAGTTGAAATGGATGGTTTTGGTGCTAATGAAGGTATAATAATGATTGCAGCAACAAATAGACCAGACATATTGGATCCAGCCTTATTAAGACCAGGAAGATTTGATAGACAAATAGTTGTTGGAGCACCAGATGTAAAAGGTAGAGAGGCTATATTAAAGGTTCACTCAAAAAATAAACATTTAGCAGAAGAGATAAAGCTAGAAGTACTGGCTAAAAGGACACCAGGATTTACAGGAGCAGACTTAGAAAATTTAATGAATGAATCTGCACTTTTAGCAGTAAGAAAGAGAAAAGAATTAATAGATATGGAAGATCTAGAAGAAGCAGTTACAAGAGTAATAGCGGGACCAGAAAAGAAGAGCAGAGTAATAGATGAAGAAGATAGAAAATTAACTGCTTATCATGAAGCCGGTCATGCTGTTGTCATGAAACTTCTTCCCCATGCAGACCCAGTTCATCAAATAAGTATAGTTCCAAGAGGTATGGCAGGTGGATATACTATGCATTTACCAGAAAAGGATAGCTCATACATGTCCAAATCTAAATTAGAAGATGAAATTGTAGGTTTATTAGGGGGAAGAGTAGCAGAAAAGTTAATTATAGGAGACATAAGTACAGGAGCTAAAAATGATATAGATAGAGCTACAACAATAGCTAGAAAAATGGTCATGGATTATGGTATGAGTAATACATTAGGCCCAATAGCTTTTGGATCAGGGCATGATGAAGTTTTCTTAGGAAGAGATCTTGGAAAGGGAAGAAACTTCAGCGAAGATGTAGCCTATAAGATAGATCAAGAAATAAAAAAATTAATAGATACTGGATATAATGAAGCAGAAAGACTTTTAAATGAAAATATATCTAAATTACATGCTGTAGCGCAAGAATTGCTTAAAAAAGAGAAATTAGAGGCAAATGAATTTGAAGAAATATTCAAAAATAGTTAGAATAAAAGAGTAGATGTTTTATCATCTGCTCTTTTTTATATATCAAAATAAATATAAGATGATATAATTAATAATAAAAATAATTTCTATGAAATGGGTGATATAGTAAAGTTAAAAAAATTATTAAACAGTGAATAAATAATTATTCAATTACACAGGAATAATTAATAGGGTACACATTATAAGTAAGGGGGAATATATAAATGGTTAAATCCGATATAGAAATAGCACAAGAATCTAAAATGGAAAATATAAAAAATATAGCTGAAAAGATAGGGTTAACAGAAGAAGATATAGATTTATATGGAAAATATAAATGTAAAATTTCTTTAGATGTTTTAAAGCGTAATAAAGATAAAAAAGATGGTAAACTAATTTTAGTTACAGCTATAAATCCTACTCCAGCAGGAGAAGGAAAATCTACAGTTACAGTGGGATTAGGGCAAGCTTTATGGAAGAAAAATAAAAAAGCAGTTATAGCATTAAGGGAACCTTCTTTAGGACCTGTATTTGGTATAAAAGGAGGTGCAGCTGGAGGTGGATACTCTCAGGTTGTACCTATGGAAGATATAAACCTTCATTTTACAGGGGATATGCATGCTATTACTTCAGCCAATAATTTACTAGCAGCTGCTATAGATAATCATATTCATCAAGGAAATATTTTGAAGATTGACCAAAGAAGAATTCTCTTTAAAAGAGTTATGGATATGAACGATAGAGCTTTAAGAAATGTAATTGTAGCCTTAGGTGGAAAAATAAATGGATTTCCAAGAGAAGATGGATTTATGATAACCGTAGCTTCAGAGATTATGGCTATATTATGTTTAGCAGAAAATCTTATGGATCTTAAAAATAAAATGGGAGAAATATTAGTAGCTTATAGTACGGAGGGTAATCCTATATACTGTAAGGATTTAGAGGTTCAAGGAGCTATGGCATTATTAATGAAAGATGCTATAAAACCTAATTTAGTTCAAACTTTAGAAAACACTCCTGCTATTATACATGGTGGACCTTTCGCTAATATAGCTCATGGATGTAACAGCATATTAGGAACAAAGATGGCCTTAAAATTAGGAGATTATGTAATAACAGAAGCAGGTTTTGGAGCGGATTTGGGAGCAGAAAAGTTTTTTGATATTAAGTGTAGAAAAGCTAATTTAAAACCAAATTGTGTAGTTATAGTAGCTACAGTAAGAGCTTTAAAATATAATGGTGGAATTCCTAAAGAAAATCTAAAGGAACAAAAAATGGAAGCCTTATCAAAAGGTATAGAAAATTTAGGAAAACATATAGAGAATGTTAATAAGTTTGGCGTACCAGCAGTAGTTGCTATAAATAAATTTATATCAGATACAGAAGAGGAAATAGAGTTCATAAAAAAATATTGTAAAGAACTAGGTGCAGAAGTGTCTATAGCAGAGGTATGGGAAAAAGGTGGAAATGGTGGATTAGAATTAGCTGATAAAGTTTTAGATACCATAGAAAATAAAGAAAGTAAATTTAATCCTATATACGAGGAAACTCTTAATATAAAACAAAAAATAGAAACAATTGCCCAGGAAATATATGGAGCGGAAGGGGTAGATTATTCTAAAGAGGCAGAAAAGCAAATAGCAGAAATAGAAAAATTAGATTTAGATAAAAAGCCTGTATGTATGGCAAAAACTCAATATTCTTTATCAGATGATGCTAAACTATTAGGGAGACCCTGTGGATTTAGAATTAATGTTAAAGAAGTTAGAATATCCAATGGGGCTGGATTTATAGTTGTGTTAACAGGAAATGTTATGACTATGCCAGGTTTACCTAAGAAACCTGCAGCTAACAATATGGATGTATTATCAGATGGCAATATAGTTGGACTATTCTAACATTAATATAACAGAAGTATTAACTTGACAAAATAATTGGAACTGATAAAATAAAATTATTAAATTGACATTAAATCAAGCATAAAGGGCAGCGGCAAGGCTGCTCTTTCATTGTATTTAAGACCCTATTTTGCTTATTAAGGTGGTGCTTTATATGATTTTAGTTTTAGATGTAGGAAATACTAATATAGTTTTAGGTATATATAAAAATAAAGAATTAATAGCAAACTGGAGATTGGCTACAGATAATAAAAGAACAGCAGATGAATATGGAATACAAGTAATAGAATTATTTTCACATAATAATTTAAGTTTTTCTGATATAGAAGGGGTAATTATATCCTCTGTAGTTCCTAATATAATGTATTCTTTAGAACATATGATATCAAAATATTTTAATATAAAACCTATAATAGTAGGTCCTGGAGTAAAAACAGGTATAAACATAAAATATGATAATCCAAAGGAAGTTGGAGCAGATAGAATTGTTAATGCAGTAGCAGCGCATGAAATTTATGAAAAACCATTAATAATTATTGATTTTGGAACAGCTACTACATTTTGTTCTGTAACAAAAGAAGCTAATTATTTAGGAGGAACTATATGTCCAGGAATAAAAATTTCTTCAGATGCTTTATTTGATAAAGCAGCTAAATTACCAAGGGTAGAACTTGTAAAAACTCCTGGGGTTATATGTAAAAATACTGTAGCTAGTATACAAGCTGGAATAATTTATGGTTATGCTGGGCAAGTAGATTATATAGTGTCAAAAATGAAAAAGGAAATGATGGCTTTAGGGGAAGAGGAACCTTTTGTAGTTGCTACAGGGGGATTTGCTAAACTGATTAGTGAAGAAGCAAAAAGTATTGATGAAATAAATGCCATTTTAACATTAGAAGGATTAAGAGTAATATATGAAAAAAATAAATAAGGTGATTATATGAATATAGGAAATCTTATATTTCATAATAATGTATTTTTAGCACCTATGGCAGGCTTTACAGATATAGCTTTTAGAGAGATATGTAAAGAATTAGGATGTGGTTTAGTTTACACTGAAATGGTAAGTGCTAAAGCATTATATTATGGAAGTAATAATACAACGGAATTATGCGTAATATCAAATAAAGAAAAACCGGTAGCCTTACAATTATTTGGCCACGAGCCAGATATGATGGCAAATGCAGCAGAATTTTTCAATGACAATAATAATGTATGCATATTGGATGTAAATATGGGATGTCCAGCCCCTAAAATAGTTAAAAATGGTGATGGTTCAGCCCTTATGAAAGACCCTAAATTAGCATCGGAAATAATAAAAGCTATGAAAAAAGTAGCTAAAAAACCTATTACAGTTAAATTTAGAAAAGGTTTTGATAAAAATAATATTAATGCAGTAGAGTTTGCCAAAATAATGGAACAATCTGGAGCTGATGCTATAACTATTCATGGTAGAACAAGAGAGCAAATGTATGAAGGAAAGGCAGATTGGACAATAATATCAAAAGTAAAGAATGCTGTAAGCATACCTGTAATAGGTAATGGAGATGTATTTTTGGCAGAAGATGCTATAGAAATGATAAATAAAACGAACTGCGATGGTGTAATGGTAGGCAGGGGTGCTCAAGGGAATCCGTGGATATTTAAACAAATAAATGAAAAGATTAAGGGAGAACATGTATATTATCCCACTCCACAAGAAAGAATAGACATATGTATCAATCATTATAAGAGAGCATTAGAATATTTTGAAGAACATAAGGCAGTAAGAGAGATGAGAAAACACGTAGCAGTATATGTAAAAGGTCTTAAAAATTGTACTGATATAAAGGATAAAGTAAATATGGAAAAAGATTCTCATAAAGTGTTAGAAGAATTAATTAAATATAGGGAAACATTAAGGGAATTTTAAATAAATATTTACATAAAAATATATTGTAATCAATTTTTATGGTGAAATAATGATACCTATAATAGATATAAAGTCTAATATAATAAAAGACTATAATAAAAATAATTTTATATTTAAAATAAAAGATGAGTTTTTAACACATTTTAGAGGAAATTATTTCATAGAGGAACTAAATTTAGTAATATCCAAAGTGAAAATATCTCCAAATTTTAATGAAAAAGCTTATCATAAAAATATAAAACGAAGTATAAAATATTCAAGACATAAAGATTTTGTATTAGCACCAAAGACCTTTAGATTTTTAGATTATTATTTGTTAAATAGCTTTCAAAAGGAGTTATTTGCTTTATCCGTATGTGAAAGTATAAAAACTATATTAAGGTTAAAAGGCAAATCCATAAGAAATAGCTGCATAGTAGTATTTGATGCAAAAGAAGAATATGTTTTTAATATCATAAATTGTATTTCTAAAGAAGCAAAGTATATAATATTAGTTTCTGAGAATTTAAATAAATTAGCAAAACTAAATGATTATATAATAGCTAATTATGGAATAACACCTATTATAACTAAAGATATAAAAACTTCTTTTAGTAAAGCAGATTTTATAATAACAAGTAAAGATGTAGAAATTATAAAAGAAATACCAGTATGGTATATTAATAATAGTAAAATTTATAAAAATAAAGGCAATTGTAACATAAATAATATAACCTATAAAGTTCCATGGAAAACTAATTTAAATTTTAATCCAGAGTTATTAGGTGCAATACTTTGCCAAATGGATAAGAAGAATGTAGAAGAAGCAATAAGATATAATGGTATTGTATTAGATAAAATAATGTTTAATGAAGATATAGTAAAAATAACTAGATAAAAGTAAGGAATACTGAAATGTTGACAGGATAAAGTACCTGTTTTATAATTACTTAAATGTTTCTTTTATGTTATAATGTTAAGAATGTATCATAATATATAAATAGTAACAAAATAAAGGGGAGAATAGCATGAGCGAAGCAAAAAAATATGTTATGACTTATGAAGGGGTAAAGAAATTAGAAGAAGAGTTAGAATATCTAAAAACGGTAAAAAGAAAAGAAATAACAGAAAAAATAAAGGTAGCCCTTTCATTTGGCGATTTAAGCGAAAATTCAGAATATGATGAAGCTAAAAATGAACAAGCTTTTGCAGAAGGAAGAATAATACAATTAGAAAACATGCTAAAAAATGCTAGTATAATTGATGAAAATGAAGTTCCTAAAGATGTAGTAAGTGTAGGTTCTATAGTAAAGGTTAAAGATTATGAATTTGATGAAGAGGTTGAATATATAATCGTAGGCTCTGCTGAAGCTGACCCTATGAATAATAAAATATCTAATGAATCACCAGTAGGGAATGGATTAATAGGTAAAAAAGTTGGAGATATAATAGAAGTAACAGTTCCAGATGGTGTTAGTAAATATGAAATATTAGGAGTTAATAGAGCATAGTATTGGAGGGAATTTATAGTGTCAAAGGAAGATAATGTGATGAACAGTTTTGAAGAACAGGCAAATGAATTAATGAAGGAAAGATTTCAAAAGTTAAAGGAACTTCAAGCTAATGGCAAAGATCCATTCGATGTTTATAAGGTTGAAAGAACTCATACTTCAAAAGAAGTAAAGGAAAACTATGAAGATCTAGAAGGAAAAACCGTTACAGTAGCAGGAAGACTTATGTCAAAAAGGGTTCATGGAAAAGCTGGATTTTCAGATATACATGATAGATATGGAAAAATTCAATTATACATAAAGATAAATGATGTAGGGGAAGAGAAACTTAAAGAATATAAGACTTTTGATATAGGTGATATAATAAGTGTAACAGGAACAGTTTTTAAAACAAAAACAGGAGAAACATCAATACACATAACAGATTTTCAGTTAGTTTGTAAATCTTTAAGACCACTACCAGAGAAATGGCACGGATTAAAAGATCCAGATTTAAGATATAGACAAAGATATGTAGATTTAATAATAAACCAAGATGTTAGAGATGCTTTTATAAAAAGAACAGCTATAATTAAAGCAATGAGAGAATTCTTGGATAATAGAGGATTTTTAGAAGTAGAAACACCAATATTATCACCAATAGCAGGAGGAGCGGCAGCTAAACCATTTATTACTCATCATAATGCTTTAGATATAGATATGTATCTTAGAATAGCTACTGAATTATATTTAAAAAGATTAATAGTAGGTGGTTTTGAAAAAGTATATGAAATTGGTAAAAACTTTAGAAATGAAGGAATAGATATAAGACATAATCCAGAATTTACGGCTATAGAATTATATGAAGCTTATGCAGATTATAATGATATGATGGAAATAACAGAAAACATGGTAGCGTATATATGTGAAAAAGTTTTAGGTACAACTAAAGTTCAATATGAAGGAACAGAAATAGATTTTACACCACCATGGAGAAGATTAACTATGGTAGATGCTGTAAAGGAATATGCAGGAGTAGATTTTAACAGTATAAAAGATGACATCGAGGCAAGAACAATTGCAAAAGAAAAACATGTAGAGTTTAAAAAAGAATTAAAGGATTGTACAAAAGGTGATGTACTTATAGGATTATTTGAAGAATTCTGCGAAGATAAGTTAATGCAACCTACTTTTATTTGTGATTATCCAGTAGAAAACTCACCTCTTACAAAGAAGAAAAGAGGAAATGAAGCATTTACTGAAAGATTTGAAGGATTTGTATTTGGAAGAGAAGTATGTAACGCATATTCTGAATTAAATGATTCTATAGTTCAAAAAGAAAGATTCATGCAACAATTAAAGGAAAGAGAATTAGGTGATGATGAAGCTTATATGATGGATGATGATTTTATAACTTCATTAGAAGTAGGTATGCCACCAACAGGAGGATTAGGAATAGGTATTGATAGATTAATAATGTTCTTAACAGATACACATTCTATAAGAGATGTTATATTATTCCCAACTATGAAACCACAACCTAATAATCAATAAATTTAAAATTTATAAATGCATTGGTTACATTTGAAAATGAATATTTTATAGATAAATAGTAAATCATTATAAATAACAATAAAAACAAATTAAAAGTAAATAATATACGATGATAAAGAAGAGTAATAATAAATATTATGAAGAGAGTCTGTGGTAGGTGAAAACAGTCAATGTTTATTATGAAGGGAGCTTTTGAGTATTTAATTAGAAAGTAGGGCTATAGCCAAAAAGGGTGGAACCGCGATTAAGTCGTCCCTTTGTTGCTATAGCCTTTTTTATATTAAAAATTTTATGAAAAAATATTAGGGAGGTACTTTTTATGGCTTTTAAAAAAACTATGGATAAAGTGGTTGCTTTAAGTAAAAACAGAGGATTTGTATTCCCAGGATCTGATATATATGGGGGACTAGCAAATTCATGGGATTATGGTCCGCTAGGAGTAGAGTTAAAAAATAATGTGAAGAAAGCTTGGTGGAAAAAATTTGTTCAAGAAAGTCCATATAATGTTGGAATAGATGCAGCTATTTTAATGAATAGCCAAGTTTGGGTAGCATCTGGACATGTAGGCGGATTTTCTGATCCTTTAATGGACTGTAAAGAATGTAAAGCAAGATTTAGAGCTGATAAATTAGTAGAAGAACATATGACAGAACAAGGTGTTGAAAAAGCTAGTGCAGATGGTTGGTCAAATGAAAAATTAAAACAATATATAGATGATAATGGTATAGAATGTCCAAAATGTAAAGCTAAAAACTTTACGGATATAAGAAAATTCAATTTAATGTTTAAAACATTCCAAGGAGTTACAGAAGATGCTAAGTCAGAAATATATTTAAGACCAGAGACAGCTCAAGGTATATTTGTCAATTTTAAAAATGTTCAAAGAACCTCTAGAAAAAAAGTGCCATTTGGTATTGCACAAATAGGAAAATCTTTTAGAAATGAAATAACTCCAGGAAATTTTACTTTTAGAACTAGAGAATTTGAACAAATGGAGTTGGAGTTTTTCTGTAAACCAGGAACAGATTTAGAATGGTTTAATTATTGGAAAGATTATTGTTGGAATTTCTTAATAAATTTAGGTATAAATAAAGAAAGTATAAGATTTAGAGATCATAGTCAAGAAGAACTATCTCACTATAGTAATGCTACATCAGATATAGAATTTTTATTTCCATTTGGTTGGGGCGAGCTATGGGGCGTTGCAGACAGAACAGATTTTGACTTGAAAAAACATATGGAACATTCAGGAGAAGATCTAAACTATTTAGATCCAACAACTAAAGAAAGATATGTGCCATATTGCATAGAACCATCTTTAGGAGCAGATAGGGTTGTTTTAGCATTTTTAGTAGACGCCTATGATGAAGAAGAACTAGAAGGTGGAGATGTAAGAAATGTATTGCATTTACACCCAGCTTTAGCTCCATTTAAGGCTGCGGTATTGCCACTTAGTAAAAAACTTTCTGATA
Organism: Clostridium sporogenes; assembly: GCF_001889325.1. Lineage (NCBI taxonomy): Bacteria > Bacillati > Bacillota > Clostridia > Eubacteriales > Clostridiaceae > Clostridium > Clostridium sporogenes. The sequence continues at coordinate 2,496,176 of NZ_CP013243.1, forward strand.
AATCACAAGAAGTTTATAGTATGTTAAGTAAAAAGTTTAATATAGATTATGATGAAGCAGGTAGTATAGGAAAAAGATATAGAAGAGAAGATGAAATAGGAACTCCTTACTGCATAACAGTAGATTTTGATACATTAGAAGATAATACAGTTACTATAAGAGACAGGGATACTATGGATCAAATAAGAGTTAATATAAATGAACTAGAAAAATTTATAGAAGATAAATTACAATTTTAAAATAAATCTTAGTAATAATATAATTTTATAAAACTTAATAATATATAAATTTTATATTTAAATTAAAAAGCTATGAATTATAGAATAATATTATATAATTCATAGCTTTAATTTAATTATAATTATTCATTAAAAATATATATAAATTTTTTTATACTTTTAATAAATAATATATAAACGTTTTCATATACAAGCAAAAAAATCAGGTGAATCCGAATCACCTGATAGAATGAAATAGGGTTTAATCATGGGGATATGTTATATGTTTAAATAAAACTTGGGGAATTATATTAGATTCTTACGGCACGTAGAATATTATAACAGATATAATGATGTTTTTCAACATAATATGATAAAAAATATTAAAAAATTTATATGGAAAAATTTACTGTCGAATATTAAAAATAATCTCTATGATTTTATTTGATAGCATAACATACTTAATAAAAAACTAAATATACCTATAAGAAAAGATATAAATTTAGACTTTAAATTTTTTTTTGCCCTCATCACTATATAAAAAGAGATAAAAATTCCAATAGGAAGGATAAAAAATTTATTTATAGTTATATAAATGTGACATAAAAACCATAAAAGTATAAGTTTCAATTTATAAAATTTTTCTTTGTCTTTTATTTCTGATATTGAAATATATATTAATGGTATTGTTAAAATAGATATTAGTAATGACATAATAACTCCTAATAAAATTCTTTCTATAAAATAATATGTTTTTTATTTATAATAATTACAATATAAAAGTATTTAAAATGTTTTATAAATAAATTAAAGTGATATAATATTAGGTGGATTAATACTTTGTTTGGAGGTTTATAAATGAAAAGCAATTTTTCTGAGTTTAAGAACTTTATTAAATATAAAAAAGTAGCAGTGGTAGGTATAGGGGTAAGCAATAGACCTTTAATAAAATTTTTAGTTAAGTTAGGAGCAAAAGTAACTGCTTTTGACAAAAAATATAGAGAAAAATTAGGCAGTATAAGTGCTGAATTAGAAGAGATAGGTGTAGATTTAGTATTAGGTGAAAATTATTTAGATAAATTAGATGGATATGATGTTATTTTTAAAACTCCATCTATGAGAATAGATAGATCAGAATTTGTTAAGGCAAAAGAAGCTGGAGCTTATATCACATCAGAGATGGAAGAATTTATAAAATATTGTCCAGCTAAGATTTTTGGTGTAACAGGAAGTGATGGTAAAACAACCACTACAACATTAGTTTATGAAATGTTAAAAAAAGAAGGCTATAAAACTTGGGTAGGGGGAAATATAGGGACACCTTTATTTGCCAATATTGAAGAAATGAAGGAAGATCATATGGTTGTATTAGAACTATCAAGTTTTCAGCTTATGACAATGGATGTATCACCAGAGATTTCTTTAATAACTAATTTAAGTCCTAATCATTTAGATGTGCATAAAGATTTTGAGGAGTATGTAGAGGCTAAAAAAAATATATTTAAATATGAAGAAAATAATGATTTGCTAGTATTGAACAAAGATGATGAATTAACTAATAGAATGGAGAAAGAAGCTTTAGGAAATATTTTAAAGTTTAGTCTTGTAGAAAAAGTATATGATGGAGCTTGTTTATCAAATAATAAGCTTACTATACTAGGAAAAGAAGTTTGTGATTCTAAAGATATAAAACTTAAAGGTAGGCACAATATAGCTAACTTACTAGCTGCCTTTTGTATGGTAAATAAGTATGTATCAATAGATAGTATGAAATATGTAGCTACAAATTTTTTAGGTGTAGAACATAGATGTGAATTTATAAGAGAAGTTAATGGTGTTAAATATTATAATGATTCAATAGCATCAAGTCCTAGTAGAACTTTAGCAGGATTGAATGCTTTTGAAAAGCCTGTAATATTAATAGCTGGTGGATATGATAAAAAGATACCTTTTGAACCTCTAGCAGAGGAAGGATATGATAAAATTAAAACTTTGATATTAATGGGAGATACTAAAAGCAAAATAAAATCAGCTTTTGAAAAGGTGATTTTAGATAAAAAGTGTAAGATAGAAATAGTTATGGTAAATAGTATGGAGGAAGCTGTAAAGGTAGCTGATGATATATCAGAAAAAGGAGATATAATAACTTTATCACCAGCTTGTGCTAGCTTTGACATGTATCCTAACTTTGAAATAAGAGGAAATGAATTTAGAAATATGGTAAATAGTCTATAAATATATGTAATAAAGATCCTATTAACTTTTAAATTTTAAGGTTAATAGGATCTTTGTTTGTGGTTTGATAAGCAATAAAAGAAATATTAGGTATTAACCTGTCCTGGTGTATCAATACACGAAAAAAGCTAAAAATTATAAAAAAATGTAGAATAACAAATTTAATTTATGAAAATTACATTTTTACAAGAAGAAGACAGTAAGAAATGTGATAGAATAAATCTCGTCCTTAAGACAACGGTTTGAAGGACACAAAAGTAACAAAAGCTTTCAAAAACAAATTTGAAAAAAGTTCTTGACAAAGAACAACAAATTTGATAAGATATAAAAGTCGCTGAGGCGATGTGGTCTTTGAAAATTAAACAGAGAATTAACAAGAAACATTCTTGTAACAGCCAGTAAGATAAGGTAATAAACCTTGTCAATGAATTTGAGAAGAGATTAAACTTTAAAATTGAGAGTTTGATCCTGGCTCAGGACGAACGCTGGCGGCGTGCTTAACACATGCAAGTCGAGCGATGAAGCTTCCTTCGGGAAGTGGATTAGCGGCGGACGGGTGAGTAACACGTGGGTAACCTGCCTCAAAGTGGGGGATAGCCTTCCGAAAGGAAGATTAATACCGCATAACATAAGAGAATCGCATGATTTTCTTATCAAAGATTTATTGCTTTGAGATGGACCCGCGGCGCATTAGCTAGTTGGTAAGGTAACGGCTTACCAAGGCAACGATGCGTAGCCGACCTGAGAGGGTGATCGGCCACATTGGAACTGAGACACGGTCCAGACTCCTACGGGAGGCAGCAGTGGGGAATATTGCGCAATGGGGGAAACCCTGACGCAGCAACGCCGCGTGGGTGATGAAGGTCTTCGGATTGTAAAGCCCTGTTTTCTGGGACGATAATGACGGTACCAGAGGAGGAAGCCACGGCTAACTACGTGCCAGCAGCCGCGGTAATACGTAGGTGGCGAGCGTTGTCCGGATTTACTGGGCGTAAAGGGTGCGTAGGCGGATGTTTAAGTGGGATGTGAAATCCCCGGGCTTAACCTGGGGGCTGCATTCCAAACTGGATATCTAGAGTGCAGGAGAGGAAAGCGGAATTCCTAGTGTAGCGGTGAAATGCGTAGAGATTAGGAAGAACACCAGTGGCGAAGGCGGCTTTCTGGACTGTAACTGACGCTGAGGCACGAAAGCGTGGGTAGCAAACAGGATTAGATACCCTGGTAGTCCACGCCGTAAACGATGGATACTAGGTGTAGGGGGTATCAACTCCCCCTGTGCCGCAGTTAACACAATAAGTATCCCGCCTGGGGAGTACGGTCGCAAGATTAAAACTCAAAGGAATTGACGGGGGCCCGCACAAGCAGCGGAGCATGTGGTTTAATTCGAAGCAACGCGAAGAACCTTACCTGGACTTGACATCCCTTGCATAGCCTAGAGATAGGTGAAGCCCTTCGGGGCAAGGAGACAGGTGGTGCATGGTTGTCGTCAGCTCGTGTCGTGAGATGTTAGGTTAAGTCCTGCAACGAGCGCAACCCTTGTTATTAGTTGCTACCATTAAGTTGAGCACTCTAATGAGACTGCCTGGGTAACCAGGAGGAAGGTGGGGATGACGTCAAATCATCATGCCCCTTATGTCCAGGGCTACACACGTGCTACAATGGTAGGTACAATAAGACGCAAGACCGTGAGGTGGAGCAAAACTTATAAAACCTATCTCAGTTCGGATTGTAGGCTGCAACTCGCCTACATGAAGCTGGAGTTGCTAGTAATCGCGAATCAGAATGTCGCGGTGAATACGTTCCCGGGCCTTGTACACACCGCCCGTCACACCATGAGAGCTGGTAACACCCGAAGTCCGTGAGGTAACCGTAAGGAGCCAGCGGCCGAAGGTGGGATTAGTGATTGGGGTGAAGTCGTAACAAGGTAGCCGTAGGAGAACCTGCGGCTGGATCACCTCCTTTCTAAGGAGAATAGAAAGAAGAAAATTCTTTCTAAAGGCTGAATTCTCTGTTTAATTTTGAGAGACCATAAAGGTTTTTCATAAGGGTCTATAGCTCAGCTGGTTAGAGCGCACGCCTGATAAGCGTGAGGTCGATGGTTCGAGTCCATTTAGACCCACCATGTTCTTTGAAAATTGCACAGTGAATAAGTAAAGCTAAAGGTATAAAATCCTTTGTAATTAAAATGAAACTCACTCAGCAAAGCTGAGGAGTATAGAATTCTAATAAATTTAAGATTTAAAGAATTCTTATTAGGTCAAGCTACAAAGGGCGCATGGTGAATGCCTTGGCACTAGGAGCCGAAGAAGGACGCGATAAGCTGCGATAAGCCTTGGGTAGCCGCAAATAGGCTGAGATCCAGGGATTTCCGAATGAGGAAACTCACATGGGTAACCCCATGTATCATGCACTGAATACATAGGTGTATGAGGGTAAACCCGGGGAACTGAAACATCTAAGTACCCGGAGGAAGAGAAAGAAAAATCGATTTCCTAAGTAGCGGCGAGCGAACGGGAAAGAGCCCAAACCAGAAACTTGTTTCTGGGGTTGTGGATAGATCATAAAAGAAGAGGTATCTTAATCGAAGAGGGCTGGAACGCCCTACCATAGAAGGTAATAGTCCTGTAGGTAAAAAGAGAAAACTTCGAGATCTAATCCAGAGTACCACGAGACACGTGAAACCTTGTGGGAAGCAGGGAGGACCACCTCCCAAGGCTAAATACTACCTAGTGACCGATAGTGAAGCAGTACCGTGAGGGAAAGGTGAAAAGAACCCCGGAAGGGGAGTGAAATAGAACCTGAAACCGTGTGCCTACAACCGATCGGAGCACGTTAAAGTGTGACGATGTGCTTTTTGTAGAACGAGCCAGCGAGTTACGCTATGTAGCAAGGTTAAGTACTTAAGGTATGGAGCCGAAGGGAAACCGAGTCTGAAAAGGGCGAAAAGTTGCATGGTGTAGACCCGAAACCGGGTGACCTATCCATGGCCAGGTTGAAGCGAGAGTAAAATCTCGTGGAGGACCGAACCACGTTGGTGTTGAAAAACCATGGGATGAGCTGTGGATAGCGGAGAAATTCCAATCGAACTCGGAGATAGCTGGTTCTCCTCGAAATAGCTTTAGGGCTAGCGTCGTGTAATTGAGTAATGGAGGTAGAGCACTGAATGGGCTAGGGGCTATAGTAGTTACCGAACCCTATCAAACTCCGAATGCCATATACTTGTATCACGGCAGTCAGACTGCGAATGATAAGATCCGTAGTCAAAAGGGAAACAGCCCAGACCATCAGCTAAGGTCCCAAAGTGTAAGTTAAGTGGAAAAGGATGTGGGATTTCTAAGACAACTAGGATGTTGGCTTAGAAGCAGCCACTCATTTAAAGAGTGCGTAATAGCTCACTAGTCAAGAGATCCTGCGCCGAAGATGTCCGGGGCTCAAACTTACCACCGAAGCTATGGGTGTACACTATGTGTACGCGGTAGAGGAGCTTTCTGTATGGGTTGAAGTCGTACCGTAAGGAGCGGTGGACTGTACAGAAGTGAGAATGCTGGCATAAGTAGCGAGAAATAAGTGAGAATCTTATTGGCCGAAAACCTAAGGTTTCCTGGGGAAGGTTCGTCCGCCCAGGGTTAGTCGGGACCTAAGCCGAGGCCGAAAGGCGTAGGTGATGGACAATCGGTTGATATTCCGATACCGCCTATTTACGTTTGAGAAATGGGGTGACGCAGTAGGATAAGATGTGCGCACTATTGGATGTGCGTCTAAGCATTTAGGCATGCTTGATAGGTAAATCCGTCGAGCTAAGCTAAGGTGTGATGGGGAGCCATTTATGGCGAAGTATCTGATTCCACACTGCCAAGAAAAGCCTCTATCGAGTGAATAGGTGCCCGTACCGCAAACCGACACAGGTAGGTGAGGAGAGAATCCTAAGGCCATCGGAAGAATTGCTGTTAAGGAACTCGGCAAATTGACCCCGTAACTTCGGGAGAAGGGGTGCCTACGAAAGTAGGCCGCAGAGAATAGGCCCAAGCAACTGTTTAGCAAAAACACAGGTCTCTGCTAAAGCGAAAGCTGATGTATAGGGGCTGACGCCTGCCCGGTGCTGGAAGGTTAAGGGGAACACTTAGCGTAAGCGAAGGTGTGAACTTAAGCCCCAGTAAACGGCGGCCGTAACTATAACGGTCCTAAGGTAGCGAAATTCCTTGTCGGGTAAGTTCCGACCCGCACGAATGGCGTAATGATTTGGGCACTGTCTCAACAGCAAATCCGGCGAAATTGTAGTGCAAGTGAAGATGCTTGCTACCCGCGATTGGACGGAAAGACCCCGTAGAGCTTTACTGTAGCTTAGCATTGAATCTCGGTATTGTCTGTACAGGATAGGTGGGAGACTTGGAAGCTTGGGCGTCAGCCTGAGTGGAGTCATCCTTGGGATACCACCCTGACAGTACTGGGGTTCTAACCGGCGGCCATGAATCTGGTCACGGGACATTGTTAGGTGGGCAGTTTGACTGGGGCGGTCGCCTCCTAAAAAGTAACGGAGGCGCCCAAAAGTTCCCTCAGCGCGGTCGGAAATCGCGCGAAGAGTGCAAAGGCAGAAGGGAGCTTGACTGCGACACATACAGGTGGAGCAGGGACGAAAGTCGGGCTTAGTGATCCGGTGGTACCTCGTGGGAGGGCCATCGCTCAACGGATAAAAGCTACCTCGGGGATAACAGGCTGATCTCCCCCAAGAGTCCACATCGACGGGGAGGTTTGGCACCTCGATGTCGGCTCGTCGCATCCTGGGGCTGAAGTAGGTCCCAAGGGTTGGGCTGTTCGCCCATTAAAGCGGCACGCGAGCTGGGTTCAGAACGTCGTGAGACAGTTCGGTCCCTATCCGTCGCGGGCGTAGGAAATTTGAGAGGAGCTGTCCTTAGTACGAGAGGACCGGGATGGACCAACCTCTGGTGCACCAGTTGTCACGCCAGTGGCACAGCTGGGTAGCTATGTTGGGACTGGATAAACGCTGAAAGCATCTAAGCGTGAAGCCAACCTCAAGATGAGATTTCCCATAGCGTAAGCTAGTAAGACTCCTGGAAGAACACCAGGTTGATAGGTCAGAGATGTAAGCATGGCAACATGTTAAGTTGACTGATACTAATAAGTCGAGGGCTTGACCAAAATAAAATTCACTGTGTAATTTTGAGAGAAACAATAAAAATTGTAAAATCTCTATTGACAAATTGCAAAAAAGCAATTATAATGTTAAATATCTGGTGATTATGGCTTGAAGGTAACACCCGTTCCCATGCCGAACACGAAGGTTAAGCTTCAAAGCGCTGATGGTACTGCAGGGGAGGCCCTGTGGAAGAGTAAGTCGTTGCCAGATATAAATATTCCGCGGTAGCTCAATGGTGGAGCACTCGGCTGTTAACCGATAGGTTGAAGGTTCGAATCCTTTCCGCGGAGCCATTTAAATTTTATATTTTTAAAAAATATTCCGCGATAGCTCAACGGTGGAGCACTCGGCTGTTAACCGATAGGTTGAAGGTTCGAATCCTTTTCGCGGAGCCATTTTATTTTTTGATAATTTTATTGAAAAGTTGTAATAAAAGCTATTAGATATGTAATATATATTTAATAGCTTTTTATTTTTTTTGCATAGTCTGATTATTGAGAAAATTAGTAATTTTTGAAAGGAATTTATATTATCAAATAGAATATATATTTAAGCCATAAAATAGATAGGGGGAATTAGTATGAATTATAGCACCACCAATCTAAGGAATATAGGCATAATTGGACATAGTGGATCAGGAAAAACTTCTTTAGCAGAAGCTATTTTATATTCTACAAATATGGTAGATAGATTAGGTACCATAGAAGAGGGAAATACTGTATCTGATTATGATACAGAAGAGAAAAAACGAAAAATATCTATATCTACCACAATACAACCGTGTAAATGGAAGGACACAAAAATTAATTTGATTGATATGCCTGGTTATTTTGATTTTGTAGGAGAAAAAATTCAAGGGTTAAAGGCTGCTGATATTGCTCTTATAGTATTATCAGCAACAGGGAGTATACATGTTGGAACAGAAAAGTCTTGGAATTATACAACAAAAGAGAAAATACCTAAAGTATTTTATATAAACAAATTAGATAAAGAAAATATGGATTTTGAAAGCACTTTAAATAAACTTAAAGAAAGATATGGTGTATCTGTAGTGCCTATTCAATACCCTATAGGAAAAGAACAAAATTTTAAAGGCGTAATAAATGTTATTTCTAACAAGGCAATAATATTTAATGAAGAAACACATAAGGTGGAGACAAAAGAAGTACCAAATGAATTATTAGATAAAGTGAATGAATGTAAAAATATGGTTGTAGAAGCCGTAGCTGAAACAGATGAGAAGCTTTTAGAAAAATATTTTAGTGAAGGTACACTAAGTGAAAAAGATATATATGAAGGATTAATGGCAGGCACTGCAAAAGGAGAAATAGTTCCAGTAATGTGTGGGTCGGCTATAAAGGCCATAGGTATTGAAACTGTTTTAGAGGATATAGTTCAATGGTTTCCATCACCAGTAGAAACAAAAAAAATAGAAGCATCAGAGGGAATAAATAAAAACAATATAGAGATAAGTTGTAATGAAAAAGATCCATTTTCAGCACTAGTTTTTAAAACTATTATAGATCCTTTTATAGGTAGATTGTCATTATTTAAAGTAATGAGTGGAGTACTAAATGAAGAAAGCTCTATTTATAATTCAACAAAAGATAAAAAGGAGAAGGTAGGTAAATTATATTTTTTAAGAGGCAAGCAACAAATTCAAACAGATAGAGTAATTTCAGGAGATATAGGAGCAGCAAGTAAATTACAATATACTTCTACAGGGGATACCTTGTGTGATTTAAAAAGAAAAATAATATTGAAAAAAATGGATTTCCCTAAAGCCAATATGACCATGGCAGCATTACCTAAATCAAAAAATGATGAAGATAAAATGTTTTATGCCCTAGATAAATTAGTGGAGGAAGATCCTACAATATATATAAGTAGAGATTTAGAAAATGCAGAAACATTAATATCAGGTATGGGAGATATACATTTAGAAGTAATAGCAAACAGAGTAAAAAATAAATTTGGCACAGAAATAGTGTTAGATTTGCCTAAAATTCCATATAGGGAGACTATAAAATCTATATCTAAGGTCCAAGGAAAACATAAAAAACAATCTGGTGGACATGGCCAATATGGAGATGTATTTATAAAATTTGAACCAAACAAAAATGGAGAGTTTGAATTTGTAAATAATATAGTTGGAGGGGTAGTTCCGAAACAATATATTCCGGCAGTAGAAGAAGGAATTTTAGAATGTATGAAAAAGGGAGTACTAGCAGAATATCCTGTTATAGGAATTAAGGCTACAATATACGATGGTTCATATCACTCAGTGGATTCATCTGAAATGGCTTTTAAAATTGCAGCCTCTATTGCATTTAAGAAGGGAATAAAGGAAGCAAAACCAACTTTATTAGAGCCTATAATGCGTTTAGAAGTAATATCGTCAGAGGAATATATGGGAGATATCATAGGAGATATAAATAGAAAAAGAGGTAAAATTTTAGGTATGGAGCAGGAAGCTAATAATTTAGAAAAAATTATAGCAGAAGTACCACAGGCAGAAATAATAAGTTATGCTACAGATCTAAGAAGTATAACTCAGGGGATAGGTGAATTTTCTTTAAGTTTTGAAAGATATGATGAAATTTTAGATCCTATTGAGGTTGAAAAAGTACTATCTAGTAAAAATAAAATATAGTATAAAAAATCACCTAAAAACTAGGTGATTTTTTATACTATATTTTATTTACTATTTATTATATTATTAAAACTTTTGCTATTTTAGTAGTTCCATTTAGATTAAGTACCTTTCCAAGTATGTATATAAATAATAATATATTTTAATTATTATAACTGTAGTATTAAATTTTAATGTAATTTTATCTATAAGTTATTATGAAACAGTACCAATAATTAATTCAATTAAATATATTATAACAGGATTAATTTTTACCATATATTTCAGTTATTATACATAAAACATAAATATTAGTAATAAAATGTGTATTATGTGAAATAATATTATAGAAAAATATATGTTACATTAAGTAAAAAGGGGAGATTTAATGTCAAGTTATCATTTAAATATTAAGGGGCCTATGGGACTAAGTGATTATAGTAGTATAAATGATTATATAAATATATTAGACTCAAAAGATGAAGTAATAATAGAGATGAATTGTGAAGAGAGACAAAATATGGATATAATATGTAATATGTTAGAGAGAAGTAATTTTGAAATAAATAAAAAAGATATATTGAAAGAAAATTATTATATAGAAGCTTATAAAAGATAAAGTTAGATTACGAGGATTTTTCGGCTTATTCATTAAAAATAAATAAGCTTTTAGTAATAACAGCTTATAGCTTAAGCAAATAGAAAAATCCTTTTCCTATAATTGTACTCTGTCATAGAGTTAGATATAAAAATCATAAAATAATACTAAGAGAAAGACTAATTAAATCACATAGTAATATTTTAATCAAAGGAAATTAAAAATTTACAAAACTAATAGAAATATAAAGAAAAACAATAATAATTTAGTATAATCACATTATTTACATATATATGTATGTTGAATAAAGAAAATATGTAAATTATTATATTACTAAGGTCAAAGAAAGACAAAGTCAGAAGAAAAGGAATGATATTTGTGGCTAGATTATCTGATATAATAGAGGATTTTATAAAAGAAATGTTTCAAGAAAATAATGAATCAGAATTACAAATAAAAAGAAATGAATTGGCTAATTATTTTAGTTGTGCACCATCTCAAATAAATTATGTTTTAACTACTAGATTTACAGAAGATAAGGGTTATTATATAGAAAGCAAGAGAGGTGGTGGAGGTTGCATTATAATTAGACGTATAGAATTTACTAATAATAAAAACTTGAAAGAGCTTATAGTAGATAGAATAGGGAACAGTATTACATATGATAATGCAATAAATATCATAGATGGGTTAGTAGAAATGGCTATCATAACAGAAAGAGAAGCTATTATAATGAAAATTGCTATAAATGATAGAGTGTTTGGAAATATTGATATAAGTAAAAATATGTTAAGGGCTAATATACTAAAAAATATAATTATGGTTATAATTTAATATAAAAGTTGGGGGTGATTTTATGTTATGTGATAAATGTAATAAAAATAGTGCAACAGTTCATATAACAAAGGTTATAAATGGACATAGAGAAGAAGTTAATTTATGTGAAAGTTGTGCAAAACAGGAACAAGGAATGGGAATAACAGATAATTTAAATCTTATGTCATCTTTTTCAGTTCAAAATATATTAGCTAATATATTAGATTATATGAATAAGCCTCAAGAAAAAAATATAAGTTATGAAATTACGTGTCCTCATTGCGGAACAACTTATAATGAATTTAAAATGAAAGGTTTATTAGGCTGTAGTGAGTGTTATAAGGTTTTTAATGATAGTATAATTCCAATAATAAAAAGAATTCATGGAAATGTAGAGCATACAGGAAAAATTCCTGAAAAATCAGGACAATATATAATAAAACAAAAGAATTTGCAACAATTAAGAGACAAACTGCAAAAATGCATTAAAGAGGAAGAATATGAAAAAGCCGCAGAAATAAGAGATAAAATAAAGTTATTGGAAAATGAAAAAGAGGAGGAGGCGTAAATATATGAACGAAAATAAAAAAACTCCTTTGCCAAATGATAACATGGTTTTAAGTAGTAGAATAAGATTAGCTAGGAATGTAGACAAGGCACCCTTTCCAAATAAAATAGATAATAAGAATGGTAGAGATATTATATATAGGATAGAAAATGAATTTTATAAGGAAGTTGAAAAGGACGCATTTAAGACTATATATTTATGGAATCTAGAAAAAAAAGAAATTAATTCATTGTTGGAAAAACACATCATTAGTTTTAACTTAATTAATAATATAGATAAGGCCGCTATAATAATAGATAGTTCTGAAAAAAATAGCATTATGATAAATGAAGAAGATCATATTAGGATACAAAGTATAACAAAGGGTTTTAATTTAGAAAAGGCATTTGAAAAAGCAAACCATATTGATAATATGATTGAAAAAAATATAAATTTAGCCTTTGATAAAGATTTAGGATATTTAACATCCTGCCCAACAAATATTGGAACAGGATTAAGAGCTTCTGTTATGATACATTTACCAGCTCTTTCCATGAATAATAGAATATCAGCATTACTGAATGCTATAAGTCAATTAGGCATGACAGTAAGAGGTATTTATGGGGAAGGTTCTAAAGCTTTAGGAAATATATATCAAATATCAAATCAAATTACTCTAGGCTTAGATGAAATAGAGATAATGAACAATTTAAAGGCAGTAATAAAACAAATAATAAATGAAGAGAATATGGCAAGAGAAAAGTTCATAGAAAGTTATGAATATGAAATAAAGGATAAAATATATAGATCATTAGCATTGTTAGAATCAGCAATACTATTAGATAATTTAGAATGCTTAAATTATATATCTAATGTAAAGCTAGGTATAGAGATGTCAATAATAAAAGATATAGATGAGAATATAATTAATCAATTAATAGTAGATATCCAACCGGCTAACTTAAATAGGATTTATGATAAAGAAATGACTGAGAAAGAAAGTAGATATTATAGAGCTATGTTAGTTAAAGAAAGATTAAAAAAACAAAAGTTTAAGGAGGGTGATTAATATGATGTTTGGAAGATTTACAGAAAGAGCTCAGAAAGTACTTATGAATGCTCAGGAAGAAGCAGAAAAATTCAAACATGGATATGTAGGTACAGAACATATTCTTTTAGGAATTTTAATAGAAGATGGAGAAGCCAAACAATTATTAAATAATTCTGGCATAACAGAAGATAAAGTTAGACAGTTAATAGAAAGATATGAAGGAAAAGGAGAGATGGATCTTTATAAAAATGAAATTCCACTTACTCCAAGAACAAAAAGATTACTTGAAATGAGTTTATTAGAAGCTAGAAATTTAAATCATAATTATATAACTCCAGAGCATATATTATTGGGATTAATAAGAGAAGCAGAAGGTGTAGCCTTTACTATCCTTTCTAATTTAGGATTAGATGTTGAAAGGTTAAAAAAAGAGCTAATAAAAAATTTGTCAGGAGAAGAAATGCTTAAAGATGAAGGTAGCAAAAAAAGTGCTAAAAGTTCTACTCCTACATTAGATCAATTTGGAAGAGATCTAACTGAAATGGCAGAGGAGGGGAAAATTGATCCAGTTATTGGAAGAGACAAAGAAACTCAAAGAGTTTTAGAAATATTATGCAGAAGGACCAAGAATAATCCTTGTTTAATAGGGGAACCGGGAGTTGGAAAAACAGCAATAGCGGAAGGGTTAGCCCAAAACATAATTAATGGGAATATACCAGAAATATTAAAAAATAAAAGGGTAGTTACGTTAGATTTAACATCTATGATAGCAGGAGCTAAATATAGGGGTGAATTTGAGGATAGATTAAAGAAAATAATGGAGGAAGTAAGAAACTCTAAAGATACAATATTGTTTATAGATGAAATTCATACAATAGTTGGAGCTGGAGCAGCAGAAGGGGCTATAGATGCGGCAAACATATTAAAGCCGGCATTGGCAAGAGGAGAAATTCAATGTATAGGTGCAACTACATTAGATGAGTATAGAAAATATATAGAAAAAGATTCTGCTTTAGAGAGAAGATTCCAGCCTATAAATGTAGGAGAACCTACAAAAGAAGAAACAATAGAGATTTTAAAAGGATTAAGAGATAAGTATGAAGCACATCATAGAGTTAAATTTACAGATGATGCTATATATGCAGCGGTTAATTTATCAGATAGATATATAAGAGATAGATTTTTGCCAGATAAAGCAATAGATTTAATAGATGAAGCTGGTTCAAAGGTTAGAATAGAAAATTTAATTGCACCACCAGATCTAAAAAATATAGAGGAACAATTAGATAAAGTTGTTAAAGAAAAAGAAGATGCAATAAGAGTTCAGGATTTTGAAAAAGCTGCTAACTTAAGGGATAAAGAAAAGGAATTAAAAGAAAAGTTAGAAGGGTTAAAAAAGGATTGGAATGCAGAAAAAGAGGGTTCTAATTTAATTGTATCAGAACAACAAATAGCGTCAGTAGTTTCAAAGTGGACTAATATACCAGTTAATAAGCTTACTGAAAAGGAATCAGAAAGACTTTTAAAATTAGAAGATATTCTTCATAATAGAGTAATTGGGCAAGAAGAAGCTATTAAATCAGTATCAAAATCTGTAAGAAGGGCAAGAGTAGGCTTAAAAGATCCAAAGAGACCAATAGGGTCATTTATATTTTTAGGACCAACAGGTGTAGGAAAAACTGAATTAACAAAAGCTTTAGCAGAAGCTATGTTTGGAAATGAAAATAATATGATTAGAGTTGATATGTCAGAGTATATGGAAAAGCATTCAGTATCCAGATTAATAGGATCACCTCCAGGATATGTAGGACATGATGAAGGGGGTCAATTAACAGAGAAAGTAAGGACAAATCCATATTCAGTTGTGTTATTTGACGAAATAGAAAAAGCTCATCCAGAAGTATTTAATATATTGCTTCAAATATTAGAAGATGGAAGGCTTACAGATGGCAAAGGTAAGACAGTAGATTTTAGAAACACTATAATCATAATGACATCTAATGTAGGAGCATCAACTATAAGTAGGCAAAAAACATTAGGTTTTAATACTTCTATAGAAGAAGAAAGAGAAACAGAATATGAAAAAATGAAAGATAACATTATGCATGAGTTAAAACATTCATTTAGGCCAGAATTCTTAAATAGAATAGACGATATAATAGTTTTCCATAAATTAAGAGAAGAGCATATTAAAGAAATAGTTAAGCTTATGCTAAAAATTGTATCAAATAGAGTTGAAGATCAAGGAATCAAATTAGAGTTTACAGAAGAAGCAGAAAAAATATTAGCAAAAGAAGGATATGATACTAATTATGGAGCTAGACCTTTAAGAAGGGCTATAACTAAAATTGTAGAAGATAAATTGTCAGAAGAGATATTAAAAGGTAATATTAAAAAAGGTGATTCAGTTAAAGTTAATACTATTGAAGATAAATTGAATTTTTCTAAAATCTAAATTTTGAATTTAATTCTAAACCAATAATTAAATTTATTTAATTATTGGTTTTTTAAAATTATTTGTACTAATTGATGTTATAATATTATTATTGTAATTAAGGTTTTGGAGTTGATTAAATGGCTAAAAATAAAATTGTATATACATGTCAACAATGCGGGTACGAATCTATAAAGTGGGTAGGAAAATGCCCTGGATGCAATACTTGGAATAGTATGGTAGAAGAAGAAAAACAATCAACTAATAAGACTATAAAAAATATAAATATTAAATCAGAACCTAAAATGATATCTACAATAAAATCTAGTGAATACGAAAGATTAGATACTGGAATAAAGGAACTAAATAGAGTTTTAGGTGGTGGTATAGTTAGGGGATCTTTAACTCTTATATCTGGCTCTCCTGGAATAGGAAAGTCCACAATACTTTTACAAGCTGCTAATAATATTGCTACTAAGTATGGTAAGGTTTTATATGTATCAGGAGAAGAATCAGAAGAGCAAATAAAAATGAGGGCAGATAGACTTAAGGTAATATCAAAAGATATATACATACTTTCAGAAACAAATGTGGATATAATAAAAGAACACATTACGACAATTAATCCTAAATTTGTTATAATAGATTCTATACAGACTCTTTTTAAAAGTGAACTATCTTCAGCTCCAGGTACTGTGTCTCAAGTTAGGCAGTGTTCTAACGATATTATGCTTATAAGCAAAAATAATAACATACCTTTCTTTATAGTGGCACATGTTACAAAGCAAGGAGAATTAGCAGGACCTAGAGTTTTAGAACATATGGTAGATACGGTTTTATCTTTTGAAGGAGAAAGAACCCAAGAATTTAGGATTTTAAGAACAGTAAAAAATCGTTTCGGAACTACAAGTGAAATAGGAGTTTTTGAAATGGCAGGAGAAGGACTATTAGAAATAAGTAACCCTTCCGCTGTATTTTTAGAAGAAACTGAATTTCAAAGGGAAGGTTCTGTAATAATAGGTATAATGGAAGGTACTAGACCAATACTTATAGAAATACAAGCGTTGGTAAGTGAAACAAAAGCTTATATGCCAAGAAGAACAGCAGTAGGAGTAGACACAGCTAGATTGAATTTAATATTAGCCGTGTTAGAAAAAAAATTAAATATACCTTTTTATAATTGCGATGTATATGTTAATGTAGTAGGAGGGTTAGATTTAACAGGGACTTTTGCTGATTTAGGATTAGCATTAGCTTTAATATCTAGTGCTAAATCAAAAGATATAAAATTACCTAAAGTTTTAGTAGTTGGAGAAATAGGACTTACAGGAGAGGTTCGCCCCGTAAGTTTTTGTGATAGAATAGTAAATGAAGGCATAAAAATGGGATTTACCAGTATAATTATACCTGATAGAAATAAAGACAAAATTTCTGTAAAAAATAATGTTAATCTAATTGGTATATCTTCTTTAAGAGAAGGTATTAATAAAGTATTTTAATTGTGTAGGGTGAGAGAAGTGAGAATAGAAAAAGATAAAGAATTAATGAATATACTTAAAATAATGGCCCCAGGGACCCCACTAAGAGAGGGGTTAGAGAATATATTAAGAGCTAAAACCGGTGGATTATTAATTCTAGGAGATAGTGACCAAATATTAAAGTTAGTAGACGGTGGATTTAAAATTAATTCAGAATATAGTCCATCTTATGTTTATGAACTAGCTAAAATGGATGGTTCAATTGTGTTAAGTAGCGATTTAAAAAAGATATTATGTGCTAATGCTCAATTAATACCAGATTCATCTATACCTACTTTTGAGACAGGAACAAGACATAGAACTGCTGATAGAGTGGCAAAACAAACAGGAGCTATAGTAATAGCTATTTCTCAAAGGAGAAATATAATAACTGTTTATAAGGGTGGAATAAAGTATGTATTAAGGGATAGTAGCATAATATTAGCAAGAGCTAATCAAGCTCTGCAAACTTTAGAAAAATATGTAGCTGTTTTAGACAGAGTAGTAAATAATTTGAATATACTAGAATTTAAGGATATAGCAACTTTATTTGATGTAGTAACTGCTATTCAAAGATCCGAAATGGTTATGAGAATAGTTAGTGAAATAGAAAGATATATATGTGAATTAGGTAATGAAGGAAGACTAATTGATATGCAATTAAGTGAATTAATAAAAAGTGTAGAAGAAGATGGTATTCTGCTCATAAGAGATTATTGTAGAAGCAATATGGAGTATGAGGATATATACAAACAAATACAAGGACTTTCATCAGAAGAACTTTTAAATTTAGATGGATTATCAAAAATTATAGGATATACAGGAGTACCTTTGGTAGATACACTTATTTCACCCCGAGGATATAGGATGATTAATAAAATACCGAGAATACCAAGTAATGTAATAGAAAATTTAGTAGCTAATTTTAATCAATTAAAATGTGTAATGGAAGCATCCTATGAGCAATTAGATAATGTAGAAGGGATTGGAGAAGCTAGAGCTAAAGCTATAAAAAATGGATTAAGAAGACTTAGAGAACAAATAATGCTAGATAAAGTATAGCACAAAGTATTAAAATACTTTGTGCTATACTTTATCTCATACTATATTTGCCTAATGTATTTATTTTATTATATTCTTTTAACAATATATCATATAAGTTTAAATCTAATAAGTTGCATAGAGAGGTCAAATAAAATAAATTATTACCAATTTCTCTTTCAATTACATCTCTACAGTTATCACAAAGTTCACCATTAATGTGAGATTTTAAACAATCTCTGAGAGCTTCTATGTCTATACTATCTGAAGGCAATTTTTGCTTTTCTGCTTTAACTGAGACACAGCCACAGTTAGTTATTGATTTAGCTATAGCTCTATTTACTCTCGCATTAGATTCACTGTATTTGGTTAAAATATCTAATATACTCTTATGTCTTAAAAGAGAATCATTAACAGAATTTTGAAAATCATCAAAAATTACATCTTTCATAGGGTTCAACTCCTTATAAAGATTTCATATGTGTACTATAAACTATTATAGGTTTCTATCATTAACCTTGTCAATAAGTGTATAAGTTAAATCATATTTATATCATAAATTAAAATCAATATTTTTTATAGGGGGATACTTATGTTAAATAATACCTATATATTATTAAAGAAGGAAATGGAAAAAATATGAAGAATATATATAGTTAAAGTAGTAAAAATTTAATATTAAAAAAAAATATAAATATAAAAGAAAACAAATATTAAACAAAGTGTGTATTTTCATAAATAATTATTAATTATTTTTATGATTGTTGAAAATTAATAATTATTAATATATATTAAATATAAAAAGGATTGAAAATCTTAATAATTGTTAACAATTATTAAGAGGAGGTGAAATGGATGTTAAATAAAATATTAAGATGGCTTTTTACAATAATAGGATTAGCCTTAGGGTATATAATTGGGGGATTAATTATGTCAACCAACTATTTCTCTAGTTTATCTTATTTTAATGGAAGTCAAGTTAAGTCAGCTTTCTTTTTAATTTTATGTTCTATAGTTTTTGGAATAATATTATTTCTTATATCCCCATGGATAAATTCTATAATATTGAAAATAATGGATTATATAGTAAGAAGTTTGCAAAAATTATCTGCCAATGAAATTGTATTTGGAACTGTTGGAGCTATATTGGGATTGGCTATATCAGCTTTATTCGTTAATTTGTTAGCTCAGATCCCTATAGTAGGAGTAATATTAGCTGTAGTTGTTGCTATTATTATGGCTGCATTAGGAGCCAATATTGCAATTAAAAGAAAAGAAGAATTAATATCACTTTTTTCTAATATAAAAAGAAATTCACCAGCAAAAGAAAAAAAGTCAAAGTCTAATAAAAGTAATGCAACCCCTAAAGTATTAGATACATCTGTTATAATAGATGGAAGAATATTTGATATATGTCAGACTGAATTTATAGAGGGAACGTTGGTAATACCTACTTTTGTTCTAGCAGAGCTTAGGCATATTGCAGATTCTTCAGATAGTTTAAAGAGAAATAGAGGGAGAAGGGGTTTAGATATACTAAACAAAATACAAAAAGAGCTAAATATAGATGTACAAATATATGAAAAGGACTTCCCCGAAATAGCAGAGGTAGATAGTAAATTATTAAAATTAGCTCAGGTTTTAAATGGTAAAGTAATAACTAATGATTATAACTTGAATAAAGTAGCTGAATTTCAAGGGGTACCTGTATTGAATATAAATGAACTAGCAAATGCAGTAAAACCTGTTGTGTTGCCAGGAGAGGAAATGAATATCCAAATTGTTAAAGATGGTAAAGAAGCTAATCAAGGAATAGCTTACTTTGATGATGGAACTATGATTGTAGTAGAAGGTGCTAAAAAACGTATAGGGCAAAATTTAGACGTAGTAGTAACCTCTGTTTTACAAACAGCAGCAGGAAGAATGATTTTTGCCAAGAGAAAAGAGGAGTCCTAGTATGAGCAAAAATTCTGTTATTATAGTTGCTGCTGGAAAAGGCAAAAGAATGAATAGCAGTATAAGTAAGCAGTTTTTGCATATAAAAAACAAACCCATTCTTTACTATACTTTAAACAAATTTTCAACTCATGAATCTATAGATGAAATAGTGCTAGTTACCTTAGAAGATAAAATAGAAGTTTGCAGTGATATTATAGATAAATATAATATTGATAAGGTATCTAAAATAGTTCCAGGAGGTAAGGAAAGACAAGATTCTGTTTATAATGGATTAAAAGCTGTATCAAAGGATTGTGAGGTAGTATTAATTCATGATGCAGCAAGGCCTTTTGTTACTAGTGATATTATAGAGAATGGTATAAGATATGTGAATCAATATGGGGCTGCTGCTTGTGGAGTGATTCCAAAGGATACCATAAAGATAAAAGATAAAAAAGGGTTTGCAATAGATACTCCTAGAAGAGAGGATCTATTTATAGTTCAAACCCCTCAGTGTTTTAGTTACAATATAATATTAGATTGTCATGAAAAGTTAAAAAAACATAATAAAAAAGTAACAGATGATACTATGGTTTTAGAAAATTACGGTAAATCAGTATATTTATATGAAGGAAGCTATAGTAATATAAAAATAACAACTCCTGAAGATTTAATATTAGGAGAACAAATATTAGAAAAGCTAACTTAGCAATAAAACTCGTCCTAATAAGGGGCGAGTTTTGTTTATATATTGTATATTTAAAATTTCTATTGAGAATATTTTTGAATATAATAAATAATTTATTGGGAGGTTAAGTTATGAAGTTATCAAAAACATTAGTACATAGTTTAAGAGAAGATCCAGCAGATGTTGAAATGGATAGTCAAAAATTATTATTAAAAGGAGGATTAATAACTAAAGTAGACAGTGGACTATATGCATTTACACCTTTAGGATATAGTTTTTTAGAAAGCATTCAAAAGATAATTGAGGATAATTCAAAAAAAAATGGCGGCTTCCAAATATCCATACCGTATATAAATGATTTCCAAGATGTAAGTAAAAAAAATAATGAGTTTATATTAGATTATAATGAGGAGACCTTAAGATGTATAAACTTTTTAAAAAATAATGTAACGTCTTATAAGCAATTGCCTTTATTTTTTTATGAAAACAATACAGAGATTAATTATAAAGGCAAAAATAATTTAGGAATTATGTGTGGAAAACAAGTATTAAGAAAGTATTTTTATATGGCTTTAGATGAAGATGAGGATAAATTTAACAAAAAAGAATTAATAAAACTATACAAAAATATCTTTGAAATCATGAATTTACAATACAATATGGTAGAAGATGAATTAGATGGAACCATAAAATTTATCATATATAATAATATAGGAGATTCACGTATAATTGCATGTAAAAGCTGTAATTATGGTAATGAAATCAATAAAGTTTCATCTATACCAGATTATCAGATGGAAAAGGATTTAAAAGAATTAAATAAAATAGAAACACCTAATATAAAAACTATAGAGGAGCTAGGTGAATTTTTTAAAGTGCCTTATAGAAAGTTTACAAAAACAATAATATATAAATGCAATAATGATTCTATTGTTGCAGTTATGGTAAGAGGCGATAGAGATATAGATGAATTTAAGGTTATTAAAAATTTAGGTAATATAAAGAGCTTAGAATTAGCAGGAGAAGATATAGTTAAACAGGCTACAAATGCAGAAATAGGCTTTGCTGGTCCAATTAATTTAAAAGTTGATAAGATATTGATAGATGAAGAAATAACTAAAATGAATAACTTTATGGTAGGTGCAAATGAAACAGGTTATCATTATGAAAATGTTAATTATGAAAGAGATTTTAAGGGAATAGTTGGAGAATTTAGAAAGATACATAAAGATAGTAAATGTATTCTATGTGGTGATAAATTAGAGGTTAATGAAGGCTTTGTTATAGGGGAAATTAAAAAAATAGAAGAAAATTTAATAAGAAATGAATGTGCTACATTTATTGATAATAAGGGAAAGAGTAAACCGTTCACAATTTATAAAGGTTTTATGGACATATATAAAATTATTTCCTGGGCAATAGAACAAAATAAAGATGAATTAGGGATTGTTTGGCCTATGGAAACATCAGCATTTAAAGTTATAGTAACTATAGCTAATGTAAAGGATGAACAACAGTTTAAAGTAGGGGAAGAAATTTATAGCAATCTAGTTAATAGTGGGATAAGCACAATTTTAGATGATAGAAAAGAAAGAGCAGGAGTAAAATTTAAAGATGCGGATTTATGGGGAATACCTATTAGAATAACCATTGGTAAAAACATAAAAGAAGATAATGTAGAAATAAAATTAAGAAATTCAAAGGAGAAGAAAGAAATTCCAATAGATCAATTACAAGAAAGTATTAAAAGTTTATTGGGTATGGCTTAATAGATTGAATAAAAATATTATATGGTTTATTATAAAAATATAATTTAGAATGGGATGGGAGATAGATGATCATGGAGTTAAATTTAGATACAATAAAAAAAGCTCAAAATAATATAAAAACAGTAGTTAGAAAAACACCTTTATTTTATTCAAGTACTTTCTCTAAAAAAACAGGATATGAAGTATATTTAAAATGTGAAAACAAACAAAAGACTGGAGCTTTTAAATTAAGAGGTGCATATAACAAGATAGTTTCATTAACTGAGGAAGAAAAAGAAAAGGGTGTTATTGCATCCTCTGCAGGAAATCATGCTCAAGGAGTTGCTTATGCAGCTACAGCTTTTGGAATAAAATCTACTATAGCTATGCCTAAAACTGCTCCTCAAGCTAAGGTCATGGCAACAAAAGGATATGGAGCAGAGGTTGTCCAGCACGGGGAAGTTTATGATGAATGTTATGAAAAAGCATTAGAAATACAAAAGGCTACAGGAGCTACTTTTGTACACCCTTTTAATGATATACATGTTATGGCAGGCCAAGGCACAATAGCTTTAGAAATATTAGAAGAAATAGAGGATATAGATGCCATAATAGTTCCAATAGGAGGAGGAGGACTAATATCAGGAATAGCTGTAGCGGCTAAATCCATAAAACCAGATATAAAAATTATAGGAGTTCAATCAGCTATTATAGCCTCTACAAAGGCATCTTTAGAAAAAGATGAAATTGTAACTTTGCCAGGAGCTAAGTCTTTAGCAGATGGTATTTCAGTAAAGACTCCAGGGGATATTGCTTTTAAATATATTAGAGAATATGTAGATGAAGTAGTTACAGTTACAGAAGATGAAATAGCTTATGGAATTTTCGAGCTTATTGAGAAAACAAAAGTTATTGCAGAGGGTGCAGGAGCATCAACCGTTGCAGCTTTATTAGCTAATAAGATTAATATTAAAGGTAAAAAAGTTGTGGCTTTAATAAGTGGTGGTAATATAGATATAGCTATGGTATCTAAAATAATAGATAGGCAGCTTATAATGCTTAAGAGAAGAATAAGATTTAAGGTAGAATTACAGGACAAAATAGGAGAGTTCGAGGATGTTATTTCAAATATTGTTTCTACGGGAGCTAATATAGTTAAGGCTAGACAGGATACTAATTGGAGCGAGAAAGGGCTAGAATATGCAAATGTAATATTTGAAGTAGAAGTTCAGAGTAAAGAACAAGGAGATAAATTATTGAAGCAACTTAGTGAAAAAGGGTATAATATACAAACAAATATATGTATGTAATAAATTTAGCAAAACAGGAGGTAAATAGATGAAGGTTTACAATACTTTAACTAATAAAAAAGAAGAGTTTGTTACGTTAGTACCAGGAGAAGTAAAAATGTATGTTTGTGGTCCTACGGTATATAATTTTTTCCATATAGGAAATGCTAGAACCTTTGTAGTCTTTGATAGTATAAGAAGATATTTAGAATATAGGGGTTATAAAGTGAAATTTATTCAAAATTTTACTGATATAGATGATAAGATGATAAAAAAAGCTAATGAAGAAGGAACAACGGTAAAAGAATTAGGCGATAGATTTATAAAAGAATATTATAAAGATGCAGATGACTTAAATATTGAAAGAGCAACTAAAAATCCAAGAGCAACTGAATTTATGGACGAAATAATAAGATTTGTAAGTGATCTAATAGAAAAAGGATATGCTTATGAAATAGATGGAGACGTATATTTTAGTACTAAAAGATTTGGCGATTATGGTAAATTATCAGGACAAAACTTAGAAGAATTACAATTAGGATCAAGAATAAATGTGGATGAAAGAAAAAAAGATCCTATGGACTTTGCTATATGGAAAAGCCAAAAGCCAGGAGAACCTGCGTGGGAAAGTCCTTGGGGAATGGGAAGACCAGGTTGGCATATAGAATGCTCATGCATGGCTTATAATTTGTTAGGAGAAACAATAGATATACATGCAGGGGGATCAGATTTATCATTTCCACATCATGAAAATGAAATAGCTCAAAGTGAGGCAAGAACAGGAAAGCAATTTGCAAAGTATTGGTTACATTCAGCCTTTGTTAATGTAAATAATCAAAAGATGTCTAAATCATTAAATAATTTCTTTACAGCAAGAGAAATATTAGAAAAATATGATGCAGATGTTTTAAGAATGTTTATGTTATCAGGACATTATAGAACTCAAATAAACTTTAGTATGGAGTTATTAGATTCAACTAAAGCAGCTTTAGATAGATTGTATAATTCTATAAATAATTTAGAAAATTTATTAGATGAAGTAAAAAATGAAGAATTAAGAGATGAAGAATTAGAATACAAAAATGAATTACAAAAATATAAAGAAAAATATAAAGAAAAAATGGATGATGATTTTAATACAGCAGATGCTATATCTGTAATATTTGATTTAATAAGAGATGTTAATACAAATGTTACTATAGAATCATCAAAAGAACTAGTTAAATATACATTAGATTTAATAAGAGAATTAGGGAACCCTTTAGGAATATTACAAGAATCAACTAAAGCTAGTTTAGAAGAAGAGATTGAAAAACTTATAGAAGAAAGACAAAAAGCTAGAAAAGAAAAAAATTGGGCATTAGCAGATAAAATTAGAGATAATTTGAAGGAGAGAGGCATTGTTTTAGAAGATACACCACATGGAGTAAGATGGAAGCAAATATAAGATATAAGTACTAGTGGATTAATAAAAATAGAATGAGTGGAGAGTAATATGGATTTTAGTTTATTTCAAAATAAGTTTACTATTAAGGATGGGAAAACATTAAATCCTCTAGTACTTGCATTCATAGGAGATGCAGTATATGAGGTTTTTATAAGAACATTTCTTGTAGATAATAATAGAGAGTTAAATGTGCATAAACTACATGTGAATGCTATAAAATATGTAAAGGCTCATGGACAGAGTGATTGTATAAAAGATATAATGGGAGATTTAAATGAAGATGAGCTTTATATATTTAAAAGAGGAAGAAATGCTAAATCAGGAACGGTGCCTAAAAATGCTGATGTTCAAGAATATAGATTTGCAACGGGTTTTGAAGCCCTTATAGGTTTCTTATATATAACAGAACAGAAAGAAAGATTAAATTATTTATTAAATAATATAGTTACTTTAAATGGAAAAAAAGGAGCACTTGATAATGAAAGTTAAATTATTAGAATATACACCAAATGCAGAAAAATTAATAGCTTCCGCAGCAAAATTATGTTATAGTTCATCTGGAATTGAAGATTTACAAAATAATTTAGACAAAGAAAAAGTGGATAAATTTTTAAATATGTTAATGTCTTATGGACATGAATCACCAATAGAACATGTTTCTTTTACTTTTGGTATAGAGGGAGTATCAAGAAGTTTAACACATCAACTTGTGAGACATAGAATAGGCTCTTATTCACAACAAAGCCAAAGGTATGTTAGGTTAGATCAATTTGAATATGTTATTCCACCTTCTGTAGAAAAGGATGAAGAAGCGAAAAAAATATATATAGAAACTATGAAAAATTGTCAGAAGTCCTATGATAATATTGCTAATATATTAAAAGAAAAATATATTAATGATGGATTAAGGGCTATGGATGCAGAAAAAAAGGCTATAGAAGATGCAAGGTATGTATTTCCAAATGCTTGTACAAGTAAAATTATAGTTACAATGAATGCTAGAAGTTTAATGAATTTTTTTAGGCATAGATGTTGCAATAGGGCACAATGGGAAATAAGAGAACTAGCTGAAATTATGTTGTTTGAAGTTAAAGAGGTTGCACCAACATTATTTAAATATTGTGGACCAGGTTGCGTAAATGGACCTTGTCCAGAGGGAAAAATGTCCTGTGGTAAAATAAAAGAAGTTAGAGAAAAATATAATGTGAAATTACACAAGGAGAGTAAGTAATAATGAAAAACAGAGTTGGTCAACAGGAAGAAATAAGGGAAGATATAATAGAAGGCAGAAATGCAGTAATAGAAGCATTAAAATCAAATAAAACTATAGAAAAGGTAATGGTAGCAAAGGGAGATTTAGAAGGATCTATCAAAATTATAATATCCTTAGCTAAGGAAAAAGGAATAGTGATAAATGAAGTTGATAGAAAAAAACTTGATTCTATATCTCAAACAAGAGCCCATCAGGGAGTTATAGCTTTTACAACTCCATATCAATATTGTGCAGTAGAAGATATCATACGATATGCAAAACAAAAAGAAGAAGATCCCTTTATAGTAATATTAGATGAAATAGAAGATCCACACAATTTTGGATCTATATTAAGAACCGCAGAAGTTTGTGGGGTACATGGTGTCATAATACCTAAAAGAAGAAATGTAGGAGTTACGCCTACTGTTTATAAAACATCTGCTGGAGCTGTAGAATACATGAAAATAAGTAAGGTTACTAATATAAATAATGTTATAGATAAACTTAAGGAAAAGGGTATATGGATATATGGGGCGGATATGTGCGGAAATGACTATTGCTTTGATGTAAGCTTATCTGGACCTATAGCATTAGTTATAGGAAGTGAAGGAAGAGGGATATCAAAGCTAACTAAAAGCAAATGTGATGTTTTAGTTAAAATTCCAATGCTCGGAAATATAACATCCCTTAATGCCTCTGTTGCTGGAGGAATGTTAATGTATGAAATATTAAAACAAAGAATGAAGAGTAAATAATTATGAAATATATATTTGTAGATGCTTATAATGTCATAAATAGTTGGAAAGAGTTAAAAAAGATAAAGGACTATAATTTAGAAATGTCAAGAGAGCAACTATTAGATATATTAAACAATTATGCTTCATATAATCAATATCGTATTTATGTGGTTTTTGATGCACATCAGACGGAGGGTGCAGAAAATATAGAAAAAATAAATAACAATTTAATAGTAGTGTTTACAAAAGAAGGGGAAACTGCAGATAGTTTTATTGAAAGATCTATAAATGATTTAGGTAGAAAGATAGACGTATCTGTAGTAACATCAGATTCATTAGAACAACAATTAATATTTCAAAGAGGAGCTACCAGGATATCTTCATTAGAGTTTTATTCACAGGTTAAAGAAACAGAGAAGAATATAAAGGAAAGGATAAAAAAAGAATTTTCTAAAAAAGGAAATAGACTTGGAGAAATATTGCAAGAAGATTTATTAGAAAAATTGGAAAAAATAAGAAGAAGCACGTAATTTACCTTGACGTTGTTATTAACACTAATGTATAATCAAATATGTGGTTATATTTATTTTGGGGGGGGGATACCTTGGATAGAAAGGTTCAAATTAATAGTAAAACTTCCTCCTTTGAAGGATGTGTAGATGAGGAAATAGTTATGGAAGCCAAAGCAGGAAATTCTAGAGCACAAGAATATATAATTGGCAAGTATGAGAATTTTGTTAAAGCTAAGGCTAAATCTTATTTTTTAATAGGAGCAGATAAAGAAGATATATATCAAGAAGGTATGATAGGTTTATATAAAGCTATAAGAGACTTTAAACCAGATAAATTATCTTCCTTTAAAGCCTTTGCTGAACTTTGTGTTACTAGACAAATTATAACGGCTATAAAAACAGCAACTAGACAAAAACACATTCCGCTTAACACATATGTTTCTTTAAATAAGCCAATATATGATGAGGAGTCAGATAGAACCTTATTGGATATTTTATCAGAAGCTAAAGTTGCTAATCCAGAGGAATTAATTATAAGTAGAGAGGAACTAAAGCATATACAAAATGAGATAGGCCAAGTATTATCAGATCTTGAAATGGAAGTTTTAATGTCTTATTTGGATGGAAAATCTTATCAAGAAATTGCCTGCGATTTAGATAGGCATGCTAAGTCTATAGACAATGCATTACAAAGAGTAAAAAGAAAATTAGAAAAATGCTTAAATAATAAATAGTTTTACATATTGACAATAAAAACCGATTTAACTATAATTAATAATTGGTATGTGATTATTTTGAGCGAGAGTAGTTCAGTGGTAGAACACTAGCTTCCCAAGCTAGTTGCCGCGGGTTCGATCCCCGTTTCTCGCTCCAAGTTTTAATATTAAAGTTGCCCATGTAGCTCAGTCGGCAGAGCGTCACCTTGGTAAGGTGGAGGTCACCGGTTCAATCCCGGTCATGGGCTCCAGAAATTACAAGGAACACAACACACCAGGATGAGTTTACTTGTACAAATAAATTATATAAACACAAAAAAGGAGGAAATAAAAATGGCAAAAGCAAAATTTGAAAGAAGCAAGCCTCATGTAAACATAGGAACAATAGGTCACGTAGACCACGGTAAGACAACATTAACAGCAGCTATTACAACAGTATTAGCACAAAAGGGAGGAGCTTCAGCAACAAAGTATGACGAAATAGATAAAGCTCCAGAAGAAAAAGAAAGAGGAATCACAATAAATACATCACACGTAGAGTATGAAACAGCAAACAGACACTACGCACACGTAGACTGCCCAGGACACGCGGACTATGTAAAGAACATGATAACAGGAGCAGCACAAATGGATGGAGCAATCTTAGTTGTATCAGCAGCAGATGGTCCAATGCCACAAACAAGAGAACACATACTACTAGCATCAAGAGTTGGAGTACAATATATAGTAGTATTCTTAAATAAAGCTGACCAAGTAGATGATCCAGAACTAATAGAATTAGTTGAAATGGAAGTAAGAGAATTACTAAATGAATATGGATTCCCAGGAGATGATACTCCAATAGTAGTAGGATCAGCATTAGAAGTATTAGAAAACCAAGACAATGCAGAAAAAACAAAATGCATAGATGAATTAATGGAAGCAATAGATAGCTATATACCAACACCAGAAAGAGCAACAGATCAACCATTCTTAATGCCAGTAGAAGACGTATTTACAATAACAGGAAGAGGAACAGTTGCAACAGGAAGAGTTGAAAGAGGAGTTCTACATACAGGAGATGAAGTAGAATTAATCGGAATGAAAGCAGAAGTATCAAAGACAGTATGTACAGGAATAGAAATGTTCAGAAAAATACTTGATGAAGCAATGGCAGGAGACAACATAGGAGCACTATTAAGAGGTATCCAAAGAGACGAAATCCAAAGAGGTCAAGTATTAGCAAAACCAGGTTCAGTAACACCACACAAAAAATTCGTAGGTCAAGTATACGTATTAAAGAAAGAAGAAGGTGGAAGACATACACCATTCTTTAACGGATACAGACCACAATTCTACTTCAGAACAACAGACGTTACAGGATCAATCAACTTACCAGAAGGAGTAGAAATGGTAATGCCTGGAGACCATATAGATATGGCAGTAGAATTAATCACACCAGTAGCAATGCACGAAAACTTAAGATTCGCTATTAGAGAAGGTGGAAGAACAGTAGGTTCAGGAGTTGTTACAACAATATCTGAATAATTTGAAATTATAGGGACTGGGTTTCTAGACCTAGTCCTTTTAAGAGTTATGAATATGTAAAATGTGGTGTATGTTCCATAGCATAAAATATTAAATTCATTGACATATGCCGTTAGTTATGATAAAGTGAGTAAGTGATGCAAAAAATAAAAAGAAGTAGAACCTACACATATAGGTTATGTACTAGGAGGTGTAGATCATGAGAGTAAAAGTAACACTAGCTTGTACAGAGTGCAAACAAAGAAATTATAATACAATGAAAAACAAGAAAAATGATCCAGATAGATTAGAAATGAACAAATACTGCCCACATTGCCATAAACATACAGCTCATAAGGAAACAAAATAATCTGTTTCGGATTTGATGTCCTTTATAATTTTTTAAGGATGTGAGTGAGATGGCCACAAGTAAAACTACAAATAATATCGCGTCAGCTAAGAAAAAAGGTTTGTCAGGTTTTTTTAAGGATTTAAAGTTTGAATTTAAAAGAATAACATGGGCTCCTAAAAAAGATGTAAAAAAAGCTACCGAAACTGTATTGGTGTTTTGCTTTGTTTATATGATCATTGTTGGAGTATTCGATTATGGATTCAACAACCTATTCAAACTAATATTTAAGCTGTAGAAGTGAATAAAAGGAGGGAAATAGGGATATCCTAATCCCTGAAATTATGTCAGAAGAAAAAGCGAAATGGTATGTGGTTCATACATATTCAGGATATGAAAATAAAGTTAAAGTTAATCTTCAGAAAACTGTAGATAACAGAGACTTGCATCATTGGATTCTTGATATACAAGTTCCTATGGAAGAACAGGTTGAAGTTAAAGATGGTAAAAAGAAGATAACATTGAAGAAAACTTTTCCAGGGTATGTATTAGTTAAAATGTTAATGACAGATGATTCATGGTACATAGTTAGAAATACTAGAGGGGTAACAGGGTTTGTAGGTCCAGGATCTAAACCAGTGCCTCTTACAGAAGAAGAAGTATTGTCTATGGGAATAAAAGAAAAACAACCAGAGGTAGATGTTGAGGTTGGAGAAAATGTTAAGGTAGTATCAGGACCTTTAGAAGGATTCCCAGCGACTATACAGGAAATCAATGTAGAAAAAGGCAAAATAAAAGCTTTAGTTAATATGTTTGGCAGGGAAACCCCTGTTGAACTTGATTTTAATCAGATAGAAAAACTTGATTAGCTATTAAGACAATTGTTTTAATTAGTGGGAGGATTTTAATCCGTATAACCACATATAGGAGGTGTAAAATATGGCTAAAAAAGTAGTAGGAATGATAAAACTTCAACTTCCAGCAGGAAAGGCAAGCCCAGCACCACCAGTAGGTCCAGCTTTAGGACAACACGGTGTTAACATTATGGGATTCTGTAAAGAATTTAATGCTAAAACTGCTAACCAAGCAGGATTAATAATTCCTGTAGTTATTACTGTATATCAGGACAGATCTTTTAGTTTTATACTAAAGACTCCACCAGCAGCTGTATTATTAAAGAAAGCGGCTGGAATAGAAAGTGGATCTGGTGTTCCTAATAAAACTAAAGTAGCTAAGGTTACAAAAGACCAAGTTAGGGAAATAGCAGAAACAAAAATGCCTGATTTAAATGCAGGATCTATAGAAACTGCTATGAGTATGATAGCTGGAACAGCTAGAAGCATGGGCATAACTGTAGAAGAATAATAACTACTAAAATAGTGGGAGGTATATACCGTTAATACCACAAAGGAGGAATTAGAATGGGAAAAAAATACACTGAAAGTGTAAAATTAGTTGATAAAAACACATTATATACAGTTCAAGAAGCGATAGAGCTTGTTACAAAAACATCAAAAGCTAAATTTGATGAGACTGTAGAATTAGCTGTTAGACTTGGAGTAGATCCAAGACATGCAGACCAACAAGTTAGAGGAGCTGTTGTACTTCCTCATGGAACTGGTAAGAAAGTTAGAGTTTTAGTTTTTGCTAAAGGTGATAAAGTTAATGAAGCACAAGAAGCAGGAGCTGACTTTGTTGGAGCAGAAGAATTAGTAGAAAAAATACAAAAAGAAAACTGGTTTGATTTTGACGTAGTTGTTGCTACACCAGATATGATGGGAGTAGTAGGAAGATTAGGAAGAGTATTAGGACCTAAAGGTTTAATGCCAAATCCAAAATCAGGTACAGTAACATTTGATGTTGCTAAAGCTATAGCAGATATCAAAGCAGGTAAAGTTGAATATAGAGTAGATAAAACTGCTATAATTCACGTTCCAATAGGAAAATCTTCTTTTGGAGAAGGAAAATTATCAGATAACTTCCATGTATTAATGGAAGCTGTTGTAAAGGCTAAACCAGCAGCAGCAAAAGGACAATATATAAAATCAGTTGCTATATCAAGTACTATGGGACCAGGAATAAAAATTAATCCAGGTAAAGTATTAGAATAATATTGACAAAACAATGGTTTGTTGATATACTGATTGAAGTTGTAAAAATGAAATATATCTCCGTAGACAGTGGGTGTTTTACATAATTAGTGAAAGCTAAACCTACCTAGGAGTCCGATATAAAGTATATTGGGTCTCTCTGTCTTACGGAGAGACCTTTATTATTATAAATCACGGTAAACTGTGAGGAGGTGGACACACAGTGGGAAAGAATAGACAAATAAAAGAAGCTAAAGTTAAAGAAATACAAGAAAAAATGGAGAAAGCTCAAGCTATAGTATTTGTTAAATATCAAGGTTTAACTGTTGAAGAAGATACTATGTTAAGAAAAGAGCTAAGAGAAGCAGGTGTTGAATATAAAGTTTATAAAAATACTTTATCAACTATAGCTGCTAAAAATTTAGGCTACGGAAGTTGCGTAGATTTATTAGAAGGACCTGTTTCAGTAGCTTTTGGCTATGATGATGTAACAGCTCCAGCTAGAGTTCTTAATGATTTCGCTAAGAAAAATAAGAACCTAGAATTAAAAGGTGGAATAATAGATGGAGAATTATATGATGTAGATAAAATTAAAAAAATCGCATCAATACCATCAAAAGATATTCTTATCGCAAAACTACTTGGAAGTTTCAAAGCTCCAGTATCAAACTTTGCATATTTAATTAATGCTATTAAAGATAAGAAAGAATCAGAAGAAGCTTAGAATAAACTAAAAGAAAATTAGAAAGAAATTTTGGAGGTGCCTAAATAATGAAAAAAGAAGAAATCATTCAAGCTATAAAAGAAATGACTGTTTTAGAATTAAACGAATTAGTAGAAGCATGTGAAGAAGAATTTGGAGTAAGCGCAGCTGCACCAGTAGCTGTAGCAGGAGCAGGAGCTGCTGCAGGAGCAGGAGCTGCTGAAGAAAAAACTGAATTTGACGTAGTATTAGCTGAGGCGGGTTCAGAAAAAATCAAAGTTATCAAAGCTGTAAGAGAAGTAACAGGCTTAGGATTAAAAGAAGCTAAAGCTTTAGTTGATGGAGCTCCTAAAACATTAAAAGAAGCTGCATCTAAAGAAGATGGAGAAGCTATAAAAGCTAAGTTAGAAGAAGTTGGAGCAAAAGTAGAATTAAAATAGTTTTACTCTACATAGAGGGGTACTAAAGTAAGTACCCCTTTTTTAGTATACTTATAAGTATTGACAAAGCTTAAACAATATGATAATATAATTAATTGCATTGATTATGTATAAATACAAACAAATATGAATGAATTGTATTAATTGTATTTATATGGTTATACTAATTTGATAATAATGTGTGAAATCCAAAAACACAATATTAAATTAAATTTTAAAAGGGTGTTTTTGGTTATTTTAGTTTATACAAGGGGTGAAATTATATGGTACATCCTGTCCAAGTTGGCAAAAGGACTCGTATGAGCTTTTCTAGGCTTAAAGAGGTTGGGCAAATGCCAAATCTTATAGAAGTTCAGTTAGACTCATATGATTGGTTTTTAAAAGAAGGGTTACAAGAAGTTTTTGACGATATTAACCCGATTCAAGATTATACAGGTAATCTAAATTTAGAATTTGTAGGCTACAAACTAGATTTAGATAGTATTAAATACTCTGTTGAAGAGTGCAAAGAAAGAGATTCTACTTATGCAGCACCATTAAAAGTAAAAGTAAGACTTCTAAATAAGGAAACTGGTGAAATAAAAGAACAAGAAGTTTTTATGGGAGATTTTCCTTTAATGACAGAACAAGGAACTTTTATAATAAACGGTGCAGAAAGGGTTATAGTAAGCCAATTAGTTAGATCACCAGGGGTTTATTATGACATGACTGTAGATAAAACAGGAAGCAAATTATTCTCAGCTACAGTTATACCTAACAGAGGTGCATGGTTAGAATATGAAACAGATTCAAATAACATAATATATGTAAGAATTGACAAAACACGAAAATTACCAATTACTATATTAGCAAGAGCATTGGGTTATGGAACAGATGCTGAAATAATAGAATTTTTCGGAGAAGATGAAAGATTAAAAGCCACAATAGAAAAAGATAATACAAAGACTAGAGAAGAAGCTTTACTTGAAATATATAAAAGATTAAGACCAGGTGAACCACCTACTGTGGATAGTGCAGAATCTTTAATTGAATCTTTATTCTTCGATGCTAAAAGATATGATTTATCAAGAGTTGGAAGATATAAATTTAATAAGAAATTAGCAATTCATCTAAGAATAACAAATCAAATTGCAGATCAAGATATAGTTAATCCACAAACAGGAGAAATATTAGTACAAAAAGGTGAAAAAATAGATAAAGATAAGGCCATTGAAATACAGAACTGTGGTATTAACGAAGTATATATAAAAATAGATGATAAGTCATTTAAAGTAATTGGCAATCACTTTGTAGACATACATAGTTTGGTTTCATTCGATATAAGTGATTTAAATATTAAAGAATATGTATTCTATCCTGTTTTAAAAGAAATACTAGATAATTATGCTGATGAAGAAAGTGTAAAAGAAGAAATAAGAAAGAATATATATAGATTAATTCCTAAACATATTATAAGAGAAGATATATATGCTACCATAAATTATGAATTAGGATTAAGTTATGACATTGGTTATAAAGATGATATAGATCATTTAGGAAATAGAAGATTAAGATCAGTAGGAGAATTATTACAAAATCAATTTAGAATTGGTTTATCTAGAATGGAAAGAGTTGTTAAAGAAAGAATGACAATTCAAGATCAAGAAGTAATAACTCCTCAAGCTTTAATAAATATTAGACCTGTAGCAGCATCCATTAAAGAATTTTTTGGTAGTTCACAATTATCACAATTTATGGATCAAACAAACCCTCTATCAGAATTAACACATAAAAGAAGGTTATCAGCTTTAGGACCAGGAGGACTTTCAAGAGAAAGGGCCGGTTTTGAAGTAAGAGACGTTCACCATTCACATTATGGAAGAATGTGTCCTATAGAAACTCCAGAAGGACCAAACATAGGGCTTATAAATTCTTTAGCTACTTTTGCTAAGGTTAATGAATATGGATTTATAGAAACACCTTATAGAAGAATAGATCCTAAAAATAAAAGGGCTACAAATGATATAGTATATATGACAGCAGATGAAGAAGATTTATATGTAATAGCTAGATCAGATGAGCCAATTGATGAAAAAGGATATTTTTTAGATGATAAAGTTACAGTTAGGGCTAAAGAAGAAGTTTTAGTTGTTCCAGTTAGCGAAGTTGAGTATATGGATATATCACCAAGACAATTGGTTTCTGTTGCAACTGCAATGATACCATTCCTTGAAAATGATGATGCCAGCCGTGCACTTATGGGATCAAACATGCAACGTCAAGCAGTACCACTATTAAAGCCACAGGCTCCAATAGTTGGAACAGGTATAGAATATAAAGCTGCAACGGATTCAGGGGTTCTTCCAAAGGCTAAAAATGCAGGGACAGTAGTATATGTTTCAGCAGATGAAATAAGAGTAAGAAGAGATAGCGATGGAGGAATAGATAAATATAAATTATTAAAATTCAAAAGATCTAACCAAGGAACATGCATAAATCAAAGACCAATTGTTTCTAAAGGTGAAGTAGTAGCTAAGGAAACTCTATTAGCAGATGGACCTTCTACAGATCTTGGAGAAATAGCTCTTGGTAAAAATATTCTTATGGGCTTTATAACATGGGAAGGATATAATTACGAAGATGCCATGTTAATTTCAGAGCAATTAGTAAAAGAAGATGTGTTTACATCTATACACATAGAAGAATATGAAGCAGAAGCTAGGGATACAAAACTAGGACCAGAAGAGATAACAAGAGATATACCTAATGTAGGAGAAGAAGCGCTTAAAGATATAGATGAAAGAGGCATCATTAGAATTGGTGCTGAAGTTAGATCTGGAGATATATTAGTAGGTAAAGTTACTCCAAAGGGAGAAACTGAACTAACAGCTGAAGAAAGATTACTTCGTGCTATATTTGGAGAAAAAGCAAGAGAAGTTAGAGATACATCACTTAGAGTTCCACATGGAGAAGCAGGAATTATAGTTGATGTTAAAATATTTACAAGAGAAAATGGTGATGAATTACCACCAGGAGTTAATAAATTAGTTAGATGCTATATAGCTCAAAAGAGAAAAATATCTGTGGGAGATAAGATGGCAGGAAGACATGGTAATAAAGGGGTTATCTCTAGAGTTTTACCAGAAGAAGATATGCCATTCTTACCAGATGGAAGACCACTTCAAATATGCTTAAATCCTTTAGGGGTACCATCACGTATGAATATAGGCCAGGTATTAGAAGTACATTTAGGGTTAGCTGCTAGTAAATTAGGCTGGCATATAGCTACACCGGTTTTCGACGGGGCAATAGAATCTGACATAGTAGATTGTTTAAGAAAAGCTGGTTATTCTGAGGATGGAAAAACTGTTCTATATGATGGAAGAACAGGAGAACCATTTGATAATAGAGTAACAGTAGGATATATGTATATTTTAAAACTAGCTCATTTAGTTGATGATAAAATACATGCTAGATCTACAGGCCCATACTCACTAGTAACTCAACAACCTCTTGGAGGTAAAGCTCAGTTTGGAGGACAAAGATTTGGTGAGATGGAAGTTTGGGCTTTAGAAGCTTATGGAGCGGCCCATACTCTTCAAGAAATATTAACAGTTAAATCAGATGATGTAGTTGGAAGAGTTAAGACTTATGAAGCTATAGTAAAGGGAGAAAATATTCCAGAACCTGGAGTTCCTGAATCTTTCAAAGTTTTAATAAAAGAATTACAAGCATTATGTTTAGATGTTAAGGTATTGAATGATGATAATCAGGAAATAAAATTAAAGGAATCTGTGGATGAAGATGCAGACGGATTAGAAGTAAATATAGAAGGTACAGAAAATCAACCAGAAGAGAAAGAAGAAAAAGAAGAAGAAAAAGGGAAAGAAGATAGTGATGAATATGATGACTCAAGAGAAGAGGACGTAGAACCAGATTTAGAAGAGTTATCATTAGATGACTTAGATTTAGATGATTTCGGTGATGAACATTAATTTGAAGGGAGGATATACCCTTGTTTGAGTTAAATAATTTTGATGCTTTACAAATAGGTTTAGCTTCACCAGAAAAGATAAGAGAGTGGTCAAGAGGTGAAGTTAAAAAGCCAGAGACTATAAATTATAGAACACTAAAACCAGAAAGAGATGGTTTGTTCTGTGAAAGAATTTTTGGTCCTATGAAGGATTGGGAATGCCATTGTGGTAAATACAAAAGGATAAGATATAAGGGCATAGTTTGTGATAGATGCGGAGTAGAGGTTACTAAAGCTAAAGTAAGACGTGAGAGAATGGGGCATATAGAACTTGCTGCCCCTGTATCTCATATATGGTATTTCAAAGGGATTCCATCAAGAATGGGATTAATATTAGATATGTCTCCAAGAGCCTTAGAAAAAGTTTTATACTTTGCTTCATATGTAGTATTAGATCCAAAAGAAACACCTCTTTTAAAGAAACAATTATTAAATGAAAAAGAGTATAGAGAATCTATAGACAAATATGGAGATGACAGTTTTGTCGCAGCAATGGGTGCAGAAGCTGTAAAGACTCTTTTAGACGAAATAGATTTAGAACAATCATCTATTGAACTTAAAGAAGAGTTAAAAACAAGTACAGGACAAAAGAAAATAAGAATAATAAGAAGATTAGAGGTAGTAGAATCTTTTAGAAAATCAGGAAATAGACCTGATTGGATGGTTATAGATGTTATACCAGTAATTCCACCTGATTTAAGGCCAATGGTTCAACTAGATGGAGGAAGATTTGCTACATCTGATTTAAATGATTTGTATAGAAGAGTTATAAATAGAAATAACAGATTAAAAAAATTGTTAGACTTAGGGGCTCCAGATATAATTGTAAGAAATGAAAAAAGAATGCTTCAAGAAGCAGTAGATGCTTTAATAGATAATGGTAGAAGAGGGAGACCAGTAACAGGACCAGGAAATAGACCTCTTAAATCATTATCAGATATGTTAAAGGGCAAACAAGGTAGATTTAGACAAAACTTACTAGGAAAGCGTGTTGACTATTCAGGCCGTTCAGTTATAGTTGTAGGACCAGAATTAAAAATGTACCAATGTGGTTTACCAAAAGAAATGGCTCTTGAATTATTTAAACCATTTGTTATGAAAAAACTTGTTCAAAATGGGTTAGCACATAATATAAAAAGTGCTAAGAGAATGGTAGAAAGAGTTCAACCTCAAGTTTGGGATGTATTAGAAGAAGTTATTTCTGATCATCCAGTATTATTAAACCGTGCCCCTACTCTTCACAGATTAGGAATTCAAGCTTTTCAACCTGTGTTAGTAGAGGGAAGAGCAATTAAACTTCATCCACTTGTATGTACAGCATATAATGCAGACTTTGATGGAGACCAAATGGCTGTTCACGTACCTTTATCAGTTGAAGCTCAAGCAGAGGCAAGATTCCTAATGCTAGCAGCACATAATATATTAAAACCATCTGATGGTAAACCAGTGTCTGTACCTACACAAGATATGGTTTTAGGTTCTTATTACTTAACAATGGATAAAGATGGAGTAAAAGGTGCAGGAAAAGTATTTTCTTGTCCAGAAGAAGTACTTATGGCATATCAATGCAAAGCGGTTGATATACATGCTAAAATAAAAGTAAGATTAAAGAAAGTTATAGACGGAGAAACTATTGAAGGAATAATAGAAACAACGCCAGGAAAAATTATATTTAATGAATCTATACCACAGGATTTAGGATATATTGATAGAACAATACCTGAAAACAAATTAAAATTAGAAGTAGATTTTCTTGTATCTAAAAAGACATTAGGTGGGATAATTACCAAATGTTATATGAAACATGGTGCAACAAAAACTTCTATAATGTTAGATAAAATTAAAGCAAAAGGATATCATTATTCTACTATAGGAGCTATTACTATTTCTACTTCAGATATGGTAGTGCCAGAGTCTAAGAGAGAACTACTTGAAAATACAGAAAAACAAGTAGAAAAAATACAAAAAATGTATCGTAGAGGATTTATATCTGAAGAAGAAAGATATGAAAAAGTTATTGACCTTTGGACTAAAACAACAGAGGATGTAGCTAATGCTCTTATGGAAAGTTTGGATAGTTTTAATCCTATATATATGATGGCTGATTCAGGAGCCAGAGGTTCTAAAAGTCAGATAAAGCAATTAGCAGGTATGAGAGGGCTTATGGCTAATCCATCAGGTAAAATTCTAGAGTTACCAATCAAAGCTTCTTTTAGGGAAGGTCTAGATGTGTTAGAGTATTTTATATCAACACACGGTGCTAGAAAAGGTAACGCAGATACAGCTTTAAAAACAGCTGACTCAGGATATTTAACTAGAAGACTTGTTGACGTTTCACAGGATGTTATAGTAAGGCAAGAAGATTGTGGAACAGAAGAAGGATATGAAGTATCTGAAATAAAAGAAGGAAATGAAGTAATAGAGCCTTTAGTTGAAAGATTATCAGGCAGATATCCTTCAGAAGATATTATTCATCCTACAACAGGAGAAATAATAGTAAAAAGAAACACATATATGAATGAAGATATAGCTAAGAAGGTATCAGATGCAGGAATTAAAAAAGTTAAAATAAGATCTGTATTTACTTGTAAATCAAAACATGGTGTTTGTGCTAGATGTTATGGTATGAATATGGGTACTTCACAAAAAATTCATATAGGTGAAGCAGTTGGTATTGTTGCTGCTCAAAGTATAGGAGAACCGGGAACCCAGCTTACAATGAGAACATTCCATACAGGTGGTGTTGCTGGAGCTGATATAACTCAAGGTCTTCCAAGGGTTGAAGAGCTTTTTGAAGCTAGAAAACCTAAAGGATTGGCTATTGTAAGTGAAGTATCAGGAACAGTAAGAATGGAAGAAACTAAGAAAAAAAGAACAATAATAGTTGTAACTGATGACGGTGAAGAAGTTTCTTATGATATTCCATTTGGTTCTAGAATAAAAGTTAAAAATGGAGATATTATATCAGCAGGAGATGAAATAACAGAAGGTTCAATAAATCCACATGATATTTTAAGAATAAAAGGTGTTGACGGAGTTAAAAATTATCTTTTATCAGAAGTTCAAAAAGTTTATAGACTACAAGGTGTTGATATAAACGATAAACATCTTGAAGTAGTTATAAGACAAATGACAAGAAAAATAAAAATTGAAGATTCAGGAGATACTGAATTATTACCTGGAACAATGATAGATGTTTTTGATTTTGAAGAAGCCAATAGAGAAATATTAGAAAAAGGTGGAGAACCAGCAGTAGGTAGAATAGCTTTATTAGGAATAACAAAAGCTGCACTAGCTACAGATTCATTCCTTTCAGCTGCATCATTCCAAG
This sequence comes from Clostridium sporogenes, assembly GCF_001889325.1. Lineage (NCBI taxonomy): Bacteria > Bacillati > Bacillota > Clostridia > Eubacteriales > Clostridiaceae > Clostridium > Clostridium sporogenes. Next base: position 2,537,178 of record NZ_CP013243.1, read on the forward strand.
AAACTACAAGAGTTCTTACAGATGCTGCTATCAAAGGAAAAATTGATCCACTGTTAGGCCTAAAAGAAAATGTAATTATTGGTAAGTTGATACCTGCAGGTACAGGTATGACAAGATATAGATCTATTCAAATAAATACTGATGATGAAAATATTGAAGAAGATTCCATGGATTCAATAGAAGTATAGTATATATAAATTTATTGACATTGTACTTTCAAAATGATAAAATACACCTGTTATATGTTTTAATATAGGAAGCAAAGGTATTACTTTGTTTCCTTATTAATGGAATTTAGGGAGGAAGTCAACGATGATTGACAGACTTAAAGGCAATAAAGTTGTAGGGGTTAAACAAACAGTTAAGGCTTTAAAAAACAATACTGTTAAAACTTTATATGTATCTAAGGATGCAGATGAAAGTTTAATAAAACCACTTATAGAATTAGCTGAAGAAAATTCCATAGATATAATAAAGGTTGATACAATGAAAGAACTAGGACGACTTTGTGGTATTGATGTAAGTGCTGCCATAGCGGCATTACTGAAATAAACATTAGCTAATAAGTAGCCAATTTGGCATATTTATAGAATAATTTATTTATCTAATTATGAAGGAGGTGCACGTATGCCAACAATTAGCCAATTAGTAAGAAAAGGCAGAAAGACAATAGCATCAGCATCAGACTCACCAGCATTAAAAGAATGCCCACAAAAAAGAGGAGTTTGTACAGTAGTAAAAACAACAACTCCTAAAAAACCTAACTCAGCCTTAAGAAAAGTTGCTAGGATTAGACTTACAAATGGATATGAAGTTACAGCTTACATACCAGGAGTAGGCCACAACTTACAAGAGCACAGTGTTGTTCTTATAAGAGGCGGAAGAGTTAAGGACTTACCAGGTGTAAGATACCATATCGTAAGAGGGGCATTAGATGCAGCTGGAGTAGCTAACAGAATGCAATCCAGATCAAAATATGGTGCTAAAAAACCAAAGCAAAAATAGTACGCAGTATTTGATGTAATTTTTTAGAATGATAGTGCTATGTCTTCGGCGTTTATATAGATATATAGTTTATATTAATTTGCAGAAGTTCAGAGCGCTTTACGGCTAGGTTATGTCGAGTACCTATGAACTTAAACTTAATGTTAAGGAGGGAAGAAAAGTGCCAAGAAAAGGACATATAGCAAAGAGAGATGTATTACCAGATCCATTATATAACAGTAAGGTTGTTACAAAATTAATAAACAGCATAATGTTAGATGGTAAAAGAGGAGTAGCACAAAAAATATGCTACGATGCTTTTGAAATAATAGCAGAAAAATCAGGTAAAGATGCAATGGAAGTTTTTGAAACTGCCATGAACAACATAATGCCTTTACTTGAAGTAAAAGCAAGAAGAATAGGTGGAGCTACATATCAAGTTCCAATCGAAGTTAGACCAGAAAGAAGACAGACTTTAGGAATTAGATGGATGCTAATTGCCGCTAGAAAAAGAGGCGAAAGAAGCATGAGAGAAAGACTAGCAGGAGAATTGTTAGACGCATCTAATAATACTGGAGCAGCTGTTAAGAAAAGAGAAGACACACACAAAATGGCAGAAGCAAACAAAGCTTTCGCACATTACAGATACTAATACAAAACTGTTTTGGCTGTGCCAAAACAGTTTTGTCAAATTTGAATTTGAAACGATGGGAGGAAAAGCAATTGGCGAACAAAGAATATCCATTGGCAAAATTTCGTAATATCGGGATTATGGCCCATATAGATGCAGGAAAAACTACAGCAACAGAACGTATATTATTCTATACAGGAAAAACTCATAAAATAGGTGAAACTCATGAGGGTGCAGCTACAATGGACTGGATGGAACAAGAACAAGAAAGAGGCATAACAATTACATCTGCAGCAACAACTTGTTTTTGGAAAGACCATCAAGTAAATATAATAGATACACCAGGACACGTAGATTTTACAGTTGAAGTTGAAAGATCTTTAAGAGTATTAGATGGTGCAGTAACAATATTAGATGCTAAAAGCGGTGTTGAACCACAAACAGAAACAGTGTGGAGACAGGCGGACAATTATAAGGTACCAAGAATGGTATTTATAAATAAAATGGATAAATTAGGGGCAGACTTTTTAATGTCTGTAGGAACACTAAGAGAAAGATTACATGCAAATGCAGTGCCACTTCAATTACCAATAGGTGCAGAAGATTCATTTTCTGGAATTATAGATCTTGTAAAAAATGATGCTATTATTTACAAAGATGATTTAGGAACTGTAATGGATGAAACAGAAATTCCAGAAGATATGAAAGAAATGGCTGAAGAATACAGAACAATGTTATTAGAGGCTGTTGCAGAAGTAGATGAAGACATAATGATGAAATACTTAGAAGGTGAAGAGATTTCTGTAGAAGAAATAAAAGTAGCTTTAAGAAAAGGTGTTTTAGCAAACAAAATAGTACCAGTTCTTTGTGGATCAGCTTATAAAAATAAAGGTGTTCAATTATTATTAGATGCTATAATTGAATTCATGCCTTCACCATTAGATATAGAAGACGTTAAAGGAACAGAACCTACAACAGGTGAAGAAATGACAAGACCAGCAGATGCAAAAGCTCCACTAGCAGCATTAGCATTTAAAATAGCTACAGATCCATTCATTGGTAAGTTAGCATTTACTAGAATTTACTCTGGTACAATGAAGAGTGGTACATATGTATTTAACTCTAACAAGGGTAAGAGAGAAAGAATAGGAAGATTAGTAAAAATGCATGCTAATCACAGAGAAGATGTTGAAGAATTGAAGGCTGGGGAATTAGGAGCTATAGTTGGTCTTAAAGATACAACTACAGGAGATACACTTTGTGATGATGCAAACCCAATTATACTTGAAAATATGGAATTCCCAGAACCAGTTATAGATGTATCAATAGAACCAAAAACAAAAGCTGGTCAAGAAAAGATGGGAATAGCTTTAGCAAAACTTGCAGAAGAAGATCCAACATTTAGAACATATACAAACCAAGAAACAGGTCAAACAATTATAGCTGGTATGGGAGAACTTCACCTTGAAATAATTGTTGATAGACTTATAAGAGAATTTAAAGTTGAATGTAATGTAGGTCAACCACAAGTTGCTTATAAAGAAACTATCAAAAAGCATGTTAAAGCTGAAGGTAAGTTTATAAGACAATCAGGTGGACGTGGACAATACGGACATTGTTGGATTGAAATGATGCCAACCGAAGGAGAATATGAATTCCAAAATGCTGTTGTTGGTGGATCAATACCAAAAGAATACATTCCAGCAATTGACAATGGTATTCAAGAAGCTTCACAAAGCGGTATAATTGCAGGATATCCTGTTATTAACTTTAAAGTTAAATTATTTGATGGATCATACCATGATGTTGACTCATCAGAAATGGCCTTCAAAATTGCAGGTTCTATGGCATTTAAAAATGCTATGTCAAAAGCAGACGCTGTATTATTAGAACCTTCAATGAAAGTTGAAGTAGTTGTACCAGAAGAATATATGGGTGATGTAATAGGTGACATCAACTCAAGAAGAGGTAGAATAGAAGGAATGACTCCAAGAGCAGGTGCAGAAGTAATAAGAGCCTTCGTACCACTTTCAGAAATGTTTGGATATGCTACTACATTAAGATCTAAGACTCAAGGTAGAGGAAATTATGTAATGCAATTTGATCATTATGAAGAAGTTCCAAAGAGCATTCAAGATAAAGTAATTGGAGAAAGAAAATAATATAATAAATATATAAACACAAAAAAGGAGGAAATAAAAATGGCAAAAGCAAAATTTGAAAGAAGCAAGCCTCATGTAAACATAGGAACAATAGGTCACGTAGACCACGGTAAGACAACATTAACAGCAGCTATTACAACAGTATTAGCACAAAAGGGAGGAGCTTCAGCAACAAAGTATGACGAAATAGATAAAGCTCCAGAAGAAAAAGAAAGAGGAATCACAATAAATACATCACACGTAGAGTATGAAACAGCAAACAGACACTACGCACACGTAGACTGCCCAGGACACGCGGACTATGTAAAGAACATGATAACAGGAGCAGCACAAATGGATGGAGCAATCTTAGTTGTATCAGCAGCAGATGGTCCAATGCCACAAACAAGAGAACACATACTACTAGCATCAAGAGTTGGAGTACAATATATAGTAGTATTCTTAAATAAAGCTGACCAAGTAGATGATCCAGAACTAATAGAATTAGTTGAAATGGAAGTAAGAGAATTACTAAATGAATATGGATTCCCAGGAGATGATACTCCAATAGTAGTAGGATCAGCATTAGAAGTATTAGAAAACCAAGACAATGCAGAAAAAACAAAATGCATAGATGAATTAATGGAAGCAATAGATAGCTATATACCAACACCAGAAAGAGCAACAGATCAACCATTCTTAATGCCAGTAGAAGACGTATTTACAATAACAGGAAGAGGAACAGTTGCAACAGGAAGAGTTGAAAGAGGAGTTCTACATACAGGAGATGAAGTAGAATTAATCGGAATGAAAGCAGAAGTATCAAAGACAGTATGTACAGGAATAGAAATGTTCAGAAAAATACTTGATGAAGCAATGGCAGGAGACAACATAGGAGCACTATTAAGAGGTATCCAAAGAGACGAAATCCAAAGAGGTCAAGTATTAGCAAAACCAGGTTCAGTAACACCACACAAAAAATTCGTAGGTCAAGTATACGTATTAAAGAAAGAAGAAGGTGGAAGACATACACCATTCTTTAACGGATACAGACCACAATTCTACTTCAGAACAACAGACGTTACAGGATCAATCAACTTACCAGAAGGAGTAGAAATGGTAATGCCTGGAGACCATATAGATATGGCAGTAGAATTAATCACACCAGTAGCAATGCACGAAAACTTAAGATTCGCTATTAGAGAAGGTGGAAGAACAGTAGGTTCAGGAGTTGTTACAACAATATCTGAATAATTTAAATAGTTAGGCTAACATATAAATATATAATATCTAAAAGGAAAGAGGACGCTCTTTCCTTTTGTTTATAAAAATAAGTTTAATACATATAAATTTATAAATATATTTTTAAAAGTTTAAAATTAAAAATACTTGTCAAAATAAAAAAAATAGTGTATACTATAGAAGTTGTAATGTAATAACAGCGATGATTCAAGAGGTTGCCACACTTATGGGAAATTCTTGATTAAGCAAGCTAAGGTCTAGAACCTAGTGACGGTTATTCTGGTAAGCGTAATTCCAATGGTGTGTTCATAAAAAAATATGCAACACCCGGAGCAGTTTACAGAATATTTCCGCTGTTGTGCGTAATAAGTGAAACGTACCAGAAAAGGAGGGAACATTAAATGGCAAAACAAAAAATAAGAATAAGATTAAAAGCCTTTGATCATAGTTTATTAGATCAATCAGCTTTAAAAATCGTAGAAACTGCTAAAACAACAGGAGCTAAGGTTGCAGGTCCAGTACCTCTACCAACAGAAAAAGATATTGTTACTATTTTAAGAGCTCCACATAAATACAAGGACGCTAGAGAACAGTTCGAAATAAGAACTCATAAAAGACTAATCGATATAATTAGTCCATCACCAAAAACTGTTGATGCATTAATGAGATTAGATTTACCAGCTGGAGTAGATATAGAAATCAAACTATAATTTATTTAAGTAATAGAGAAATCTATTGCTAACTATTATGATTGCATAAATAGATGTGATCCGCTAATATGTTGAGGAGGTGCAAAGAAATGAAAAAAGCTATATTAGGTAAAAAGCTTGGTATGACTCAAATATTTAATGAAAATGGTAAAGTTATACCAGTTACTGTAATAGAAGCAGGTCCATGTACAGTTATCCAAAAGAAAACTGTAGAAAAGGACGGCTATGAAGCAATACAAGTTGCTTTCGGTGATATAAGAGAAAAATTAAGAAACAAACCAGTAAAAGGACACTTTGCAAAAGCAGGTGTTTCAGTTAAAAGACATATAAAAGAATTTAAATTAGAAGATTCAAATAGCTTAGAAATAGGTCAAGAAATAAAAGTAGATGTTTTTGAAGCTGGAGAAAGAGTTGATATATCAGGAGTTTCAAAAGGTAAGGGATTCCAAGGAACAATCAGAAGATGGAATGCTCACAGAGGACCAATGACTCACGGTTCAAAATTCCATAGAGCAGTTGGTTCAATGGGTGCTTCTTCAGATCCATCAAGAACATTTAAAAACAAGAGAATGCCAGGACATATGGGTAATGTTAACACAACAGTTTTAAATCTTGAAGTTGTTAGAATAATACCTGAAAAAAATCTAATATTAATAAAAGGCGGAGTACCAGGACCAAATAAAGGTTTAGTACAAATAAGAAATACAGTTAAGGCTTAATTTAAATAGAAAGGAGGATGCAGAATGCCTAAAGTAGATTTATTTAACCAAAACGGAGAAAAAGTTGGAGATTTACAATTAGCAGATAGCGTATTTGGTGTAGAAGTAAATACATATGCTATGCATCAAGTAGTAAAAGCATTGCTAGCAAATAAAAGACAAGGAACTCAATCAGCTAAAACAAGAGCTGAAGTTTCAGGAGGCGGAATAAAGCCTTGGAGACAAAAGGGAACAGGTAGAGCAAGACAAGGTTCAATAAGAGCACCACAATGGATACATGGTGGTATTGTTTTTGCGCCAAAGCCAAGAGACTATAGAATGTCAATCCCTAAATCAATGAAGAAGGTTGCTATAAAATCAGCATTAACTTCAAAAGTTAACGAAAAGTTAATGGTAGTTGTTGATGATATAAAATTAGAAACACCAAAAACTAAAGAAGTAGTTAAAATGCTTAATGCATTTAGTGCAAAGAAAACTTTAATTATAACAAATAATGCTGAAGAAAATGTTTATAAATCAGCAAGAAACATTGAAGGAGTACAGGTTATTCCGGTAAACAACATTAACGTATATGATGTATTAAAATATGATAAAGTTGTTATAACTAAGGATGCTGTATCCAAAATTGAGGAGGTGTATGCATAATGAAGCTAACTAACTACGATATAATAAGAAGACCTCTTATTACCGAAAAAACAATGGCTTCAATGGCTGACAAAAAGTACACCTTTGTAGTAGATATACATGCTAACAAATCTCAAATTAAAAGTGCTATTGAAACAATATTTGACGTTAAAGTTGAAGATGTTAAAACAGCTAGAATTATGGGAAAAACTAAAAGAGTTGGTGTCCATATAGGAAAAAGACCAGATTATAAAAAAGCTATTGTTAAGTTAACAGAAGATAGTAAAACAATTGAATTCTTCGAAGGACTATAAACAATAAAGCCGTTATTGGCGAGAGCCAGATAAGCTAAAGAAGGAGGGAAACAAATGGCTGTTAAAGGTTTTAGACCTACCACCCCTACAAGAAGAGAAATGACTATGTGTACTTTTGAAGAAATAACAACAAGTACACCAGAAAAATCACTTCTTGTTTCATTAAAGAAAAGTGGTGGAAGAAACGCAAATGGTAAAATAACAGTTCGTCATATTGGTGGCGGAGCTAAAAGAAAATATAGAGTAATAGATTTTAAGAGAAATAAAGATAATATTCCAGCTAAAGTTGTTAGTATAGAATATGATCCAAATAGAACAGCATTTATAGCACTTGTAGTGTATGCTGATGGTGAAAAGAGATATATGATTGCACCAGTTGGATTAAAAGTTGGAGATACAGTAGTATCTGGACCAGAATCAGATATAAAAGTAGGTAACTGCTTACCTATAAGAAATATACCAGTAGGTACAGTTATTCATAATATAGAGTTAGCACCTGGAAAAGGAGCACAACTTGTTAGATCAGCAGGTAACTCAGCCCAACTTATGGCTAAAGAAGGAGACTATTCTCAAGTAAGATTACCTAGTGGAGAAGTTAGATATATAAGAATTGAATGTAGAGCAACTATAGGTGTTGTATCTAACCAAACAAACGAAATTGTTAACATAGGTAAAGCAGGAAGAAAGAGACATATGGGAGTAAGACCTACAGTAAGAGGTTCTGTAATGAATCCTAATGACCATCCACACGGTGGTGGTGAAGGTAGATCTCCTATCGGACATCCAAGTCCACGTACTCCATGGGGTAAACCAGCACTTGGATACAAAACAAGAAAGAATAAGAAATACTCTGATAGATTTATTGTTAAGAGAAGAAATGATAAATAGTTTGAAGAGAATATTAATATTCTCTTCAATCTTGTAATCATATGATTACGCGAAGGGAGGCAAATATAGTGAGTAGATCAGTTAAAAAAGGACCATATATTCAAGAGGTACTTTTAAAAAGAATAAACGAAATGAACAAAAATGGAGAAAAGAAAGTTTTAAAGACTTGGTCAAGAAGTTCAACAATATTCCCACAAATGATCGGCCATACTGTTGCTGTTCATGATGGAAGAAAACATGTCCCTGTTTACATAACTGAAGACATGGTAGGTCATAAGTTAGGAGAGTTTGTTCTTACTAGAACATATAGAGGACATGATGACAAGTCAGAAAAATCATCACGTTTAAGATAAGCTGGAAGGAGGTAAAATTCAATGGAAGCTAAGGCTATAGTTAGATATGTAAGAATGTCTCCAAGCAAAATTGGGGTTGTTCTTGACTTAGTAAGAGGTAAAGATGTTAATGAAGCATTTGCTATATTAAAATACACTCCAAAGGATGCAGCGGAAGTAATTTACAAAGCTTTAAAATCAGCTGTTGCAAATGCAGAAAACAATTTAAATTTAGATGTTAATAGTTTATATATATCAGAAGCATATGTAGGTCAAGGACCAACATTAAAAAGATATCAACCACATGCTCAAGGTAGAGCGTTTAGAATAAGAAAGAGAACAAGTCATTTAACTTTAGTTGTTAAAGAAAGAGTTTAAGAAGAGGAGGGAATTCGATGGGTCAAAAAGTACATCCACACGGCTTAAGAGTCGGCGTAATTAAAGAATGGGATGCTAAATGGTATGCTGATAAGAAAAATTTTGCTGATAACTTAGTAGAAGACCACAAAATAAGAAATTTTGTTAAAAAAAATTCTTATGCAGCTGGTGTATCAAGAATAGAAATTGAAAGAGCAGCAAAAAGAATAAAATTAAATATATATACTGCTAAACCAGGTATGATTATAGGAAAAGGTGGTCAAGGAATTGAATCACTAAAAAACCAACTTCAAAAAATCGTTTCAAACAAAAATATTTTAATTAATATAGTAGAAGTAAAAAGGCCTGAAGCAGATGCTCAATTAATAGCTGAAAACATAGCTCAGCAATTAGAAAAAAGAATAGCTTTCAGAAGAGCTATGAAACAATCTATACAAAGAGCAATGAGAACAGGTGTTAAGGGTATAAAAACAGCTTGTTCAGGAAGACTTGGTGGAGCAGAAATAGCTAGAACAGAACACTATAATGAGGGAACAATTCCACTACAAACTTTAAGAGCAGATATTGATTATGGATTTGCTGAAGCTGATACTACTTATGGTAAAATCGGTGTTAAAGTTTGGGTGTATAAAGGAGAAGTTCTTCCAGCTAGAAAGAATATAAATGAAAAGGAAGAAGCTAACGCATAAGGAAGGAGGAATAACATATGTTAATGCCTAAAAGAGTTAAGCGTCGTAAAGTACAACGTGGCAGAATGAAGGGTAAAGCTACAAGAGGTAACTTCATAGCATACGGTGATTTCGGAATACAAGCAACTGAATGTGGTTGGATTACAAGCAACCAAATAGAAGCTGCCAGAATAGCTATCAACAGATACGTTAAAAGAGGAGGAAAGGTTTGGATAAAAATCTTCCCAGATAAGCCTGTAACAGAAAAGCCAGCAGAAACACGTATGGGTTCTGGTAAAGGTTCACCAGAATATTGGGTAGCTGTTGTAAAACCAGGTAGAGTTTTATTTGAAATCTCTGGTGTAAGTGAAACAGTTGCAAGAGAAGCTATGAGACTTGCTTCACACAAACTACCAATTAAAACTAAGTTTGTAACAAGAAGAGATTTTGAAGAAATGGGTGGTGAAGTAAATGAAGGCTAGAGAATTACAAGAATTAAGAAAAAGCAGCCCACAAGAGTTACAATCAAAGTTAAATGATCTAAAAGCGGAATTATTCAATTTAAGGTTTCAATTAGCTACAGGTCAGTTAGAAAACCCAATGAGAATTAGAGAAGTAAAAAAATCAATAGCTCAAATTAAAACTATCTTAAGAGAAGAAGAGATAAGAGCATATCAACAGTAAAACTGAAGGGAGGTAAATCCTGTGGAAAGATCAAATAGAAAGACAAGAATGGGTAGAGTAGTTTCAAATAAAATGGATAAGACAATAGTAGTTGCAGTAGAAACAAAGGTTCGTCATCCATTATATGGTAAAATAATGAACAGAACTACTAAGTTTAAAGCTCATGATGAAAATAATACAGCTAATATAAATGATAAAGTATTAATAATGGAAACAAGACCATTATCAAAACAAAAAAGATGGAGACTTGTTGAAGTAGTAGAAAAAGCTAAATAGTTTGTAGCAAGAAGCCGAAAGGAGGGTATTTTACATGATTCAGCAACAAACAAGATTAAAGGTAGCAGATAATTCCGGAGCAAAGGAAATTATGTGTATAAGAGTTTTAGGTGGTTCCCACAGAAAATGGGGAAATATCGGAGATGTAATAGTTGCTAGTGTTAAAAGTGCAACACCAGGCGGTGTTGTTAAAAAAGGTGAAGTTGTAAAGGCTGTTATAGTAAGATCAGTTAAAGGATTAAGAAGATCAGATGGTTCTTACATAAAATTTGATGAAAATGCGGCAGTTATAATAAAAGATGATAAAAACCCAAAAGGAACTCGTATTTTTGGACCAGTTGCAAGGGAGCTAAGAGATAAAGAGTTCAATAAAATACTATCATTAGCACCTGAAGTTTTATAATAATACAAGGAGGTGGCTAAATAATGAGCAAAATACATGTAAGAAAAAAAGATACAGTTGTTGTTATATCTGGTAAAGATAAAGGCAAAATTGGAGAAGTTTTATCTGTATTACCTAAAAAAGGTAAAGTAATAGTTAAAGATGTAAATGTAGTAACTAAACATCAAAAACCAAATAGAGAAAATATGCAGGGTGGAATAATACATAAAGAAGCCCCAATATTTAGCTCAAAAGTAATGCTATATTGTGATAAATGCAAATCAGCTACTAGAATCAGTAATAAGATTTTAGAAGATGGAACAAAAGTAAGAATATGCAAAAAGTGCGGAGAAACATTTTAATTCTTGAAAGGAGGTATAAAGGATGATGCCAAGATTACAAGAAAAGTATGAAAAAGAAGCAGTATCAGCTTTAATGGATAAGTTCGGATATAAAAATATAATGGAAGTGCCAAAACTTGAAAAAATAGTTATCAATATGGGTGTTGGTGAAGCTAAAGAGAATCAAAAATCTCTTGAAGCGGCAGTAGAAGATTTAGCTAAAATAACTGGTCAAAAACCAATATTAACTAAAGCTAAAAAATCAGTAGCTAACTTTAAAATAAGAGAAGATATGCCACTAGGTTGCAAAGTTACATTAAGAAAACAAAACATGTATGAATTTGCAGATAAATTAATAAATGTGGCTTTACCTAGAGTTAGAGATTTCAGCGGAGTTTCAAGTAAATCATTTGATGGAAGAGGAAACTATGCTATAGGAATAAAAGAACAATTAATATTCCCAGAAATAGAATTTGATAAGATTGATAAAATTAGAGGTATGGATATAATTTTTGTAACAACTGCAAAGACTGACGAGGAAGCAAGAGAACTATTAAGATTCCTTGGAATGCCATTTGCTCGTTAATTAAGGAGGGAAATCTATGGCACGTAAAGCTTTAATAGAAAAATGGAATAAAACACCAAAACATTCAACTAGAGCTTATACAAGATGCAGAATTTGTGGAAGACCACATGCGGTATTAAAAAAATACGGTATCTGTCGTATATGTTTTAGAGAGCTTGCTTACAAAGGTGAAATACCTGGATGCAAAAAAGCCAGCTGGTAATATTCGAAAAGCGAAAGGAGGCAAAATAAATGGTAATGTCTGATCCAATAGCAGATTTATTAACACGTATAAGAAACGCAAATGTAGTTAGACATGAAGTAGTAGAAGTTCCTTCATCTAACATAAAAAAAGCCATAGCAAATATAATGCTTACAGAAGGTTATATAAGAGATTTACAAGAATATAGAGATGGTTCTGTAGATATGCTAAGAATCTCAATGAAATACGGACAAAACAAAGAGAGAATAATAACTGGTCTTAAAAGAATATCAAAACCAGGCTTAAGAGTTTATTGTAGAAAAGATGAAACTCCTAAAGTTTTAAACGGACTAGGAGTAGCTGTAGTTTCTACTTCTAAAGGAATTGTTACAGATAGAGAAGCAAGAAAATTAGGCGTTGGCGGAGAAGTACTTTGCTACATATGGTAATTGGAGAATAGGAGGTGCAATAAATGTCAAGAGTAGGAAAACTTCCAGTAGCTATCCCTAATGGAGTAACTGTTACAGTAACACCAGATAACGTTGTTACTGTAAAGGGACCAAAGGGAGAGTTAGTAAAAGCTATGAGTAACAAAATAAACATAGCTGTAGAAGATAATTCAGTAGTTGTAACTAGAGACAATGATCATAAAGATGTAAGAGCTCTTCATGGTTTAACAAGAGCTTTAATAAACAACATGGTAACAGGAGTTAATGAAGGATACGTTAAAACATTAGAATTAATAGGTGTTGGTTATAGAGCGCAATTACAAGGAAAGAAATTAGTACTTAGCCTTGGATTCTCACATCCAGTTGAAATGGAAGCAGTTTCAGGAGTAGAATTTGAAGTTGAAGGTGGAACTAAGGTAAAAGTTAAAGGTATAGATAAGGAATTAGTAGGTGCTGTAGCAGCAGACATAAGAAAATGGAGAAAACCTGAACCTTACAAAGGAAAAGGAATTAAATACGAAAATGAAGTTATAAGACGTAAGGAAGGTAAGACTGGTAAGAAATAACGGAAAGGAGTGAAACCTATGTTTAAGAAGAATGATAGATCTCAATCAAGAGAAAGACGTCATATGAGAGTTCGTAAAAAGATTTTCGGAACAGCTGAACGTCCAAGACTATCAGTATATAGAAGTGAAAAACATATATATGCTCAATTAATAGATGATGTAGAAGGAAAGACATTAGTTGCTGCTTCAAGTGCAGAAAAGGGATTCGATGGTGTAGGAAGCAACAAAGAAGGCGCTAAATTAGTTGGAAAAATGGTAGCTGAGAAAGCGCTAGAAAAGGGATTAAAAAAAGTTGTATTTGACAGAGGCGGATTCATATATCACGGAAGAATTAAAGAACTTGCAGAAGGTGCAAGAGAAGCAGGTCTTGATTTTTAAAAAAAGGAGGGAAATAAATGAGAATTGATCCTAGCACTTTAAATTTAAAAGAAAAAGTTGTTCATATAAACAGAGTTGCTAAGGTTGTTAAAGGTGGTAGAAACTTTAGATTTAGCGTACTAGTTGTTGTTGGAGACGAAGCAGGACACGTTGGTGTTGGTACAGGAAAATCTATAGAAATACCTGAAGCAATAAGAAAAGCAATAGAAGATGCTAAAAAGAACATAGTTGAAGTTAAAACAGTAGGAACCACTGTACCACATGATATAATCGGAAAATTCGGTAAGGGAGAAGTTCTTATAATGACAGCTAAAGAAGGTACAGGAGTTATAGCAGGTGGTCCTGTTAGAGCCGTACTTGAACTTGCTGGATTAAAGGACGTTAGAGCCAAATCAAAAGGTTCTAATAATCCAACAAATATGGTTAATGCTACAATAGATGGATTAGCAAGATTAAGAACAGTTGAAGATATAGCTAAACTTAGAGGTAAGACTGTAGAAGAGATTTTAGGTTAGGAGGTAACTGGCCGTGGCTAAGGTTAAAATAACATTAGTTAAGAGCTTAATAGGTAGAAAGAAAGATCAAATAGCTACTGTTAATGCTCTTGGACTAAAAAAGATTGGTAACATAGTTGAACATGAGGAAACTCCTCAAATAAGTGGAATGATAAAAAAGGTAAGTTACTTATTAAAAGTAGAAGAAGCATAGTAAGAGGAGGTGTAATTAGATGAAACTTCACGAATTAAAAGCAGCTGAAGGTGCAAATAAAGCATCAAAAAGAGTAGGTAGAGGAACAGGCTCTGGACTAGGCAAAACAAGCGGAAGAGGTCAAAACGGACAAAACTCTAGAAGCGGTGGTGGAGTAAGACCAGGCTTTGAAGGTGGTCAAATGCCTTTATATAGAAGACTTCCAAAAAGAGGTTTCAAAAACATATTTGCTAAAGAATATGCAGCAATAAATCTTGATAGATTAAATTGTTTTGATGATGGAACAGTTGTAACTCCAGAACTTTTGGTTGAAAAAAGAGTAGTAAAAAAAGTTAAAGACGGAGTTAAAATTTTAGGAAATGGTAATATAGAAAAAAAATTAACTGTTAAAGCAGCAAAATTCTCTAAATCAGCCATTGAAAAGATCGAAGCAGCAGGAGGAAAAGTTGAGGTGATATAAATGCTATCAACCCTACGTAATGCTTGGAAAGTTCCTGATTTAAGGAAAAGATTAATTTTTACTTTATTTATGATAGCAATTTTCAGGATGGGAAATTACATCCCAGTTCCTGGAATTGATACATCTAAATTAGCTAACCTCACGCAAAATGGATCATTATTTGGGTTTTATGATTTAATATCTGGAGGAGCTTTTAGTAGATTTAGCATATTTGCTATGGGTGTTGTACCGTATATTAACTCTTCAATTATAATGCAATTACTTACAATTGCGTTACCTTCTTTGGAAAGTCTTTCAAAAGAAGGAGAAGAGGGAAGAAAAAAAATTCAACAATATACTAGGTATGGTGCAGTTATACTTGGTGTTATTCAAGCATTCAGTACATATGCGATAATTGCTCGTGCTGGAGCACTTAGAGATGGATCAAAGTTAAATTTATTCATAATTATAATAACATTAACTACTGCATCAACTTTTTTAATGTGGTTCGGTGATAAAATAACAGAAAAAGGTATAGGTAACGGAATATCACTAATAATATTTGTTAACATAGTGTCTAGATTTCCATCAACTATATATAGCATAGTAGGACTTCGAAAGGCTGAAACAGTAAATTTTGTGGAAGTTATAATGTTTATAGTAATAGCTTTAGCATTGTTCTTATTAGTTGTAATAATGAATTTAGGTGAAAGAAGAATACCTGTCCAATATGCTGGAAGAGCAGTAGGAAATAAAATTTATAAAGGTCAATCTACACACATACCAATAAATGTTAATTCCTCTGCGGTTATAGGTATTATATTTGCTATATCAGTAATGCAATTTCCACTTACTATTGGTCAATTTTGGCCAGAATCAGCTTTTTATAAGTTTATTACTTTAAATAGATACAGTCCTTTTAGAGATAAAAGTATTGCTTATATTGTATTATATTTTGTATTAACAGTGTTCTTTACTTGGTTTTATACAGTGGTAACTTTTAAACCTGATGAAATGGCAGAAAATATGCATAAGTCATCTGGATTTATACCAGGAATAAGACCAGGAGAACCTACAGCGGAATATATAGAAAGAGTAATAACAAAGAGTTCTATAATTGGTGGAACTTTTGCAGCTATTATAGCAATATTCCCAATAATTATGGCAACATATAGTAAGTTCCAAGGTATATCCTTTGGAGGAACAAGTATGCTAATTATGGTTGGATTTGCATTAGATACTATAAGACAAATGGAATCTCAATTGGTTATGCGTCACTATCAAGGTTTCTTAAAATAAAAATGTTTTGGAGATGATTATGGATGCGTGTAATTTTGTTAGGTCCTCCAGGAGCAGGTAAAGGAACTCAAGCAAAATTAATAAGTGAAAAATTTTCTATTCCTCATATATCAACAGGTGATATATTTAGGGCAAACATAAAGGAGAAGACTCCTTTAGGAATAGAAGCAAAAAGATATATAGATAATGGTCAATTAGTACCAGACGAGGTAACTATAGGAATAGTTAAAGATAGATTAACAAAAGATGATTGTGATAATGGTTTCCTTTTAGATGGTTTTCCAAGAACAGTTGCTCAAGCAGAAGCTTTAGATGAATTTTTAAAGGGTATAAATAAGGATTTAGATGTGGCACTATTAATCAAGGTGCCTGAAGAATTTATCTTGGAAAGAATGACTGGTAGAAGAGTTTGCACATCTTGTGGTGCAAGTTATCACATAAGATTTAATCCTCCTAAAATAGAAGGAAAATGTGATATATGTGATAATGAATTAATTCAAAGAAAAGATGATACAGAAGCAACAGTAAAAGAAAGATTAGAAGTTTACAGCAAACAAACTTATCCGCTTATAAATTATTATAAAGACAATGGTATAATCTCAGAGGTTAATGGGACTGAATCAATTGATGAGGTATTTGGAAATATTTCAAATATCTTAGGGAGAGATAAATAATGATAACAATAAAAACCGATTCTGAAATAGAATACATGGTAAAAGCAGGAAGAGTTGTTGCTGAAGCCTTGGACACTTTAGAGAAATATGTAAAGCCAGGAATAAGCACTGGAGAGTTAGATAGAATCGCAGAAGAGATTATATTAGGCAGAAATGCCAAACCATCTTTTAAAGGATATTATGGTTTCCCAGCTTCTATATGTGCATCTGTGAATAATGAAGTAGTTCATGGAATACCAAATAAAGATAGAATTCTAAATGAAGGAGACATAATTAGTATAGATTGTGGAGCTGTTTTAAATGGATATCAGGGCGATGCAGCAAGAACATTTCCAGTAGGAAATGTGTCAGAAGAAGCGGCTAAGCTAATAGAGGTTACAAAAAATAGTTTTTTCAAAGGTATAGAAAAAGCTAAAATTGGCAATAGATTAACTGATATATCTGCAGCTATTCAAGAATATGTTGAAAGTTATGGATTTTCTATTGTAAGGGATTATGTAGGTCATGGCATAGGAAAGAATATGCATGAAGATCCAGAAATACCTAACTTTGGTAGACCAGGCAGGGGACCTAAATTGTCAAAAGGAATGTGTTTAGCTATTGAGCCTATGGTTAATGTAGGAGACTTCAATGTAAAAGTTGAACCAAATAAATGGACTGTAGTTACTGTAGATGGTAGTTTATCTGCTCATTATGAGAATACTGTAGCTATACTAAATGATGGACCTAAAATAACCACTTTAATTTAATAGAGGTGAATATATTGGCTAAAGAGTGCCAGATTGGTAGATTAGTTTTATCGAAATCAGGTAGGGATAAAGATAATAGTTTCATTATAATAGATATACTAGATGAAAATTATGTATATATTTGTGATGGAGATATTCATACTTTAGATAAACCTAAAAAGAAAAAAAATAAACATTTGATATTTACCAATATTATTTGTGAAGATATAATAAATCTAAAGGCAACAGGTAACAACATTAAAAATTCTGTAATAAAAAAATTTATGCAGTCTCATCAAGTTAATAAGGAGGTTTGAATACCTTATGTCAAAAGATGATGTAATTGAAATGCAAGGTACTGTTTTAGAATCTCTACCTAATGCTATGTTTGAGGTAGAATTAGAAAGCGGTCATAAAATAATTGCACATATATCAGGAAAATTAAGAATGAATTTCATAAGAATTTTACCAGGTGATAAAGTAACTGTAGAACTTTCTCCATACGATTTAACCAGAGGAAGAATAACCTGGAGAGCCAAATAATAAGGAGGGGTTATTGATGAAAGTAAGACCATCAGTTAAACCTATATGCGAAAAATGCAAGGTTATAAAAAGAAAAGGTAAAGTAATGGTTATTTGTGAAAATCCTAAACACAAACAAAAACAAGGCTAATAAATGGTTTTAGGAGCGGCTGACTATGGTATAAAAATATACCATTGGCCTAAAACTTTAATATAAATATAAATTAATAAGTAGGTATTCAGGAGGTGTAAACTTTAATGGCAAGAATTTCAGGTATAGACCTACCAAAAGAAAAAAGAGTAGAAATCGGTCTAACATATATATACGGAATTGGCTTACCAACTTCTCAAGAAATATTAAAAGCTACTGGAGTAAATCCAGATACAAGAGTTAAAGACTTATCAGAAGAAGAAGTTAATGCAATCAGAGATTACGTTAATAAAAATGTAAAAGTTGAAGGTGACTTAAGAAGAGAAATTAAACTTAACATAAAGAGATTAGTTGAAATTGGATCTTATAGAGGAATAAGACATAGAAGGAATCTTCCAGTTAGAGGTCAAAAGACTAAGACTAACGCGAGAACAAGAAAAGGTCCAAAGAGAGCTATAGGTGGAAAGAAGAAAAAATAAGGTAAGGAGGGAAAGGCATGGCAGCAGGAATAAAAGCTAAAAGAAGTAGAAGAAAAAAAGAAAGAAAAAATGTTGAACATGGTTGTGCACATATAAAATCAACTTTCAACAATTCAATAGTTACAATCACTGACAGTGTTGGTAATACTTTATCTTGGGCAAGTGCAGGTGGATTAGGTTTTAGAGGTTCAAGAAAAAGCACACCATTTGCAGCACAAATGGCTGCAGAAACAGCAGCTAAAGCGGCTATGGAACATGGATTAAAAAGCATAGAAGTTTATGTAAAAGGACCGGGCTCAGGAAGAGAAGCTGCTATAAGATCTTTACAAGCAGCAGGTCTAGAAGTTACTTTAATAAAGGATGTAACTCCAATACCACATAATGGTTGTAGACCACCAAAGAGAAGAAGAGTATAGTAATATAATATAGTAATAGGAGGTGTAAAATTTAATGGCTAGATATACTGGAGCAACTTGCAGACTTTGCAGAAGAGAAGGATTAAAACTATTCCTTAAGGGAGATAGATGTTATACAGATAAATGCGCATTCGCTAGAAGAGGATACGCACCAGGACAACATGGTCAAAGTAGAAAAAAAGTATCTAACTATGGATTACAATTAAGAGAAAAACAAAAAGCTAAGAGAATTTATGGTATCTTAGAACGTCAATTTAGAGGATATTATGAAGAAGCTGATAGAAGAAGAGGAATAACAGGTGAAAACTTGTTAAGACTTTTAGAAATGAGATTAGACAATGTAGTATTTAGATTAGGATATGGCAACTCAAGAACAGAAGCTAGACAATTAGTTACTCATGGACATTTTTTAATTAATGGTAAAAAAGTAGATATACCATCATACCAAGTTTCAGCTAATGATGTTATAACAGTATGTGATAAGAGTAAAGCAACAGAAAAATTCAAAACTTTTGCAGAAAATCCAAAAACATTACCAGCATGGTTATCAGGAAATGTTGAAGGCTTTGAAGGAAAAGTAGAAAGACAACCAGCAAGAGAAGATATAGATGTACCTGTTAACGAAACATTAATAGTTGAGTTATACAGCAAATAATAAATAATTTTATTTAGATCAGTTGCCCTCAAAAAGTATAAATATTAATAAATGAGGAGGGTTAAGAATGTTAGAAATAGAAAAGCCAAAAATAGAATGTGTTGAAAATGCTGAAGATGGTTCCTATGGTAAATTTGTCATTGAACCATTAGAAAGAGGTTATGGAATAACTCTTGGTAATGCTTTGAGAAGAATTCTTTTATCATCATTACCTGGAGTTGCTGCAGACCATATAAAAATTGATAGTGTTCTTCATGAGTTTTCAACAGTACAAGGTGTAAAAGAGGATGTTACAGAATTAATTCTTAACATCAAATGTTTAGCACTTACTATGAATGGAGAGGGTCCAAAAACTATATATATAGATGAAGTTGGACCTAAAGAAGTTACAGCAGCTGATATCAAAACAGACGGAGATGTTGAAGTAATAAACAAAGATTTACATATAGCAACCCTTGACGAAAATGGTAAAATGTATATGGAAATCAACGTTAATCGTGGTAGGGGCTATGTAACTCAAAATAAAAACAAAACTAAGGATATGCCAATAGGAAGTATAGCAGTGGATTCAATTTATACACCTGTTAAAAGAGTTAACTTTTCCGTTGAAAATACTAGAGTTGGCCAAATAACAGACTATGATAAATTGACTATAGAAGTTTGGACTAATGGAACTATAAGACCAGAAGAAGCTGTAAGTTTATCAGCTAAAATTCTTATAGAGCACTTTAAGTTATTTATGACTTTAACTGATCATGCAGATGATATGGAAATCATGGTTGAAAAAGAAGAAGATAAGAAAGAAAAGGTTCTAGAAATGACAATTGAAGAGCTAGATCTTTCAGTAAGAAGTTATAACTGCTTAAAGAGAGCTGGAATAAATACAGTTCAAGAACTATGCGAAAGAAGCATGGATGATATGATGAAAGTTAGAAACCTTGGTAAAAAGTCCTTAGAAGAAGTAGAACAAAAGTTAGAAGCTTTAGGATTAGGTTTAAGAAAAAGTGAAGATTAGTAAAGTTAATATAGGCAGTTTAAGGTAAGGAGGTATAGGAGAGATGGCAGGATATCGTAAATTAGGTCGTCCAACTGATCAACGTAAAGCAATGCTTAGAAATCTTGTAACTAGTTTTTTAAAGCATGGTAAAATAGAAACTACAGAAACTAGAGCTAAAGAAACTAGAAGTATTGCTGAAAAAATGATAACCCTTGCAAAGAGAGGAGATCTTCATGCAAGAAGACAAGTACTTTCTTTTGTAACAGAAGAAGCAGTAGTACAAAGACTATTTGAAGAAATAGCTCCTAAGTATGCTGAAAGAAATGGTGGATACACAAGAATATATAAAGTTGGCCCAAGAAGAGGCGACGGAGCTGAAGTAGTTATACTAGAATTAGTATAATTGTTTGGGGATTAAGTATAAAGTTAACTTAGTCCCCATTTTGCTATAATATAAACTTTAATTTATAGCTTCATATTTGAGGTGTTTGGTATGAATGAGATGATTAAATGTAATAATGTTACATATAAGTATGAATCTAATAAAGAGGATGAAAATACTCAAAAGATTGCATTAGATAATGTTAATTTAACTATAAAAAAAGGTGATTTTGTAGTTATTTTAGGTAGAAATGGATCAGGTAAGTCAACTATAGCTAAGCATATGAATTCTCTTTTAATACCTTCAGAAGGTAAAGTGTATGTGGACAATTTGGATACTGGAAATTTAGAAAATACATGGAATATAAGAAATAAAGCTGGAATGGTTTTTCAAAATCCAGATAATCAAATTGTAGCTACTATAGTAGAAGAGGATGTAGCCTTTGGACCAGAAAATTTAGGAATTCCTCAACAGGAAATAAGATCTAGGGTAGATGAGTCACTTAAGAAGGTAAATATGTATGACTATAGAAGACATGCACCACATTTACTATCTGGAGGACAAAAGCAAAGAGTAGCCATTGCTGGTGTATTAGCTATGAGACCAGAATGTATTATATTTGATGAACCTACAGCTATGTTAGATCCTTCAGGAAGATTAGAAGTAGTTAATACCATTAAGGAAGTAAATAAAAAATATGGTATAACAATAGTTCTTATAACTCATTTTATGGAGGAAGCAGTAGAAGCAGATAAAGTTATAGTAATGGATTCTGCTAAAGTAGTAAAAGAAGGAACTCCTAAGGAAATATTTAAAGAAGTAGAAATGATGAAAGAAATAGGGTTAGATGTACCTCAAATGACAGAAATAGCCTATTATTTGAGACAACACAATGTGGAAATACCATCAGATATATTAACTATAGATGAAATGGTGGATGAATTATGTCAATTAAAATAGAAAATTTAACACATGTATATATGGAAGGAACACCTTTCGAGAAAAAGGCAATAGATAATATAAATATAACCATAGAAGATGGAGAATTTGTTGCTTTAATTGGGCATACCGGTTCAGGTAAGTCTACATTAATTCAGCATATAAATGGGTTGCTAAAACCCAAATCAGGAAATATTATAATAGATAATGTAAATATAGCAGATAGAGGGGTAAAATTAAGTTCTATAAGAAAAAAAGTTGGACTTGTATTTCAATACCCTGAGTATCAACTATTTGAAGAAACCATAGAGAAAGATATTGCTTTTGGACCTATTAATTTAGGTTTAAATCAAGAAGAAATTTTAAATAGAGTAAAAAGAGCAATGAATATAGTAGGATTAGATTATGAAGTCTATAAGGATAAATCTCCATTTGAATTAAGTGGAGGTCAAAAGAGAAGAGTAGCTATAGCAGGAGTAGTAGCTATGGAACCTAAAATATTAATATTAGATGAACCTACAGCGGGTTTGGACCCTAAAGCTAGAGATGATATATATAGTAAAATTCAAGCATTAAGAAAAGAATATAATATGACTATAATTCTTGTTTCACATAGCATGGAAGATGTTGCTAAGTTTGCGGATAAAATATTAGTTATGCATAAGGGAAAATGTGTATTACAAGGAAAGCCTTGTGAAGTATTTAAAGAGATCGATGCTCTTGAAAGTATAGGATTAGCAGCACCAGAAGTTACCTATTTAGTACAAAAATTAAGAAAAAAAGGTTTTAATTTGCCAGATAATATTTATACTATAGAAAAAGCTAAAAAAGAATTATTAAAATCACTTAAAAGTGAGGGAATTATTAAATGATAAAGGATATAACAATAGGACAATATATACCAGGAGATTCTTTTGTGCATAAGTTAGATCCAAGAGTTAAGATAATTATATCCCTTATATATATAATTGACCTTTTTATAGTTAATAATTTTAAAGGGTATATATTTATAGTGCTATTTACTTTAGTAGCTATATTAATTTCTCAAATAAAATTTAAATATATATATAAGGGACTGAAACCTATACTTATATTAGTGATAATAACAGCTATTTTAAACCTATTTTTAACACCAGGAGATACATTATTGTTTAAGTGGAAGTTTATTACTATATATAAGGAGGGGGTAAGATTAGCTATATTTATGGTCCTAAGATTAGTATTTTTAATAATAGGAACATCATTATTAACGCTAACAACATCGCCTATAGAACTTACAGATGGAATAGAAAAATTGTTAAATCCATTAAGAAAAATAGGAGTTCCAGCTCATGAGCTTGCTATGATGATGACTATAGCTTTAAGATTTATACCAACACTTATGGATGAAACTGATAAAATTATGAAAGCACAAATGGCTAGAGGTGCAGATTTTGAGTCAGGTAATTTAATACAAAGGGCTAAAAATTTAATACCATTACTAGTCCCACTTTTTATTAGTTCATTTAGACGAGCAGATGAATTAGCTATGGCTATGGAAGCAAGATGCTATAGGGGAGGAGAGGGAAGAACTAGGATGAAAGAACTTTCTTTTTCTTCAAGAGATTATGTAGCAATAGTATTTACTTCGATTTTAGTTATACTATCTATTTGGAGCAGGATGTGGACTTAGTGAAAAATATAAAGTTAAAACTTGAATATGATGGAACAAATTATTGTGGGTGGCAAAGACAAAAAAATGAAAAATTTATTACACTACAAGGTACGTTAGAGAAAGTTATAAGTAATATAACTAAAGAAAAAGTAGAAATTACAGGAGCAAGTAGAACAGATTCAGGAGTTCACGCTAAAGGATATATGTGTAATTTTTTTACCAATTCTAGAATACCACCTGAAAATTTACAAAAAGTAATTAATAATAATTTACCACCAGATATAGTAGTTTTAAGTTCAGAAGAAGTTAGCAGTGAATTTCATTCTAGATTTTGTAGTAAGGGCAAAACTTATGAATATACAATTTTAAATAAATCTGAACCTATAGCTATAGGAAGAAATTATGTTTTCCATTTTAAAGATAAACTTGATATAGATAAAATGAGAATAGCATCAAAATATTTTATAGGAACACATAATTTTTCTGCATTTCAAACAAAAGGAAGTAGTGTGAAAACTTCAGTAAGAACCATAAGTAAATTTGAAATAAATAAAAGCGGTGATTTTATAAAGTTTATAATTACAGGGGATGGTTTTCTTTATAACATGGTAAGAATAATAGTAGGTACATTGATAGAAATTGGATTAAATAAGAGAGAACCAGAATATGTAGAGTATGTTATAAAATCAAAGGACAGAAGGAAAGCAGGTAAATGTGTGCCTTCATCTGGGCTGTGTTTAAAGGAAGTATTTTATTAATACTATTGACACACCGGGCAGATTGTATTATAATAACTTTGTTTGTATAGTATAATAGATTCACTAGCCCCGGATCTTTATATAGAAGAACGTTTTATGTAAAATAGTTAGGGAGGGAAAATGATGAAATCATATATAGCTAAACCACATGAAGTTGAAAGAAAATGGTATATAGTTGACGCTGCTGGTAAGCCATTAGGAAGAGTAGCTAGCCAAGTTGCATCAATATTAAGAGGTAAACATAAACCTACATATACACCACATGTTGATACAGGTGATAATGTAATAGTTATAAATGTTGAAAAAGTGGTATTAACAGGTAAAAAATTAGATCAAAAATTATTAAGACATCATTCATTATATCCAGGTGGATTAAAGGAAATACCATACAGAGAAGCAATAGCTAAAAAACCTGAGTTCGTATTTGAAGAAGCAGTTAGAAGAATGCTTCCAAGCGGAGTTTTAGGAAGAAAAATGTTAAAGAAATTAAAGGCTTATAAAGGAGCAGAACACAATCAAGAAGCTCAAAAACCAGAAGTATTAGAATTAAGATACTAATTGCAGACTGAAGGGAGGATAAAAAATGGCTAAAGTACAGTATTTTGGAACTGGAAGAAGAAAAAAATCAGTAGCAAGAGTAAGACTTGTAGCTGGAGATGGAAAAGTAATAATAAATAACAGAGATATAGAAAACTATTTCCCAATAGAAACATTAAGAGTAATAGTTAACCAACCATTAGTGTTAACAGAAACAAAGGATAAATATGATGTATTAGTAAATGTTCACGGCGGTGGATTTACAGGTCAAGCAGGAGCAGTAAGACATGGTATATCTAGAGCTCTTGTAAAAGCTGATGAAAATATGAAACCATCATTAAAGAAAGCAGGTTTCTTAACAAGAGATCCAAGAATGAAAGAAAGAAAGAAATATGGATTAAAGAAAGCAAGAAGATCTCCACAATTCTCAAAGAGATAATATGGAATCAAGAGGAAAGACTATATTTTGTCTTTCCTTTTTTATTACATAAAATTACATTAAAATAAGATTTTATTATCCACAGGATTTTTATAACAATAAGAGCGATTTAAACTCATTTAATATTTAATTCCATTATTAATATAAATATTAAAATTGAAAATAAAGATAAAAAACAAATATAATTTTTAATATAGAAAAGTTTTCTATGTTAATTCTATGTTAAAACTATTTTAAATTATCTTAATATCTACTATAATAATAAGGTATGGGATGACAATATTTAAATTAGGAGGACAAATATGAATGTATTTGCTATGTTAACAGGTCTTATTGGTGGGTTAGGTTTATTCATCTATGGCATGAACTTAATGGGAGATGGATTGCAAAATGTAGCAGGAGAAAAAGTAAAGGTTTTTTTTGAAAAAGTAACTTCTAACCCTGTAAAAGGTGTATTAACAGGCGTAGTAGTAACAGGCGTAATTCAAAGTAGTAGTGCTACTACAGTTATGGTTGTTGGATTTGTAAATGCAGGTTTAATGACTTTAACACAGGCAGCAGGGGTTATTATGGGAGCTAATATAGGGACTACAGTTACAGGACAACTAGTTGCTTTTAATGTTACTGCTGGAGCTCCATTATTTGTAGGTGTAGGAACTGCAATAGTTTTATTTGCTAAAAAGAAAAAGACTAAAGAAATAGGTAATATAATACTAGGTTTTGGTATATTATTTATGGGAATGGAAATAATGAAGGAAGCTATGGCTCCATTAGGGCAAAGTGAAGCATTTAAAAGTTTAGCTTTATCATTATCACATAATGTATTTTTAGGAATAGTTGTAGGTATGGGAATGACAGCTATAGTTCAAAGTTCCTCTGCTACGATAGGTATATTAATAGCTTTATCAAGTAATGGGGTACTTCCATTATCAGCAGCATTACCAATACTGTTTGGAGATAATATTGGTACTTGCGTAACAGCACTATTAGCTAGTATTGGTGCATCTAAAAATGCAAGAAAAGCAGCTTTATTTCATTTAACTTTTAATGTTATAGGAACAGTAATATTTGCATTTATTTTAGTTCCATTAACTCCTTTTGTTAGAGTAGTTACTAACCTAACTCCAGGAGATGTAGGAAGACAAATTGCTAATGCACATACCATATTTAATTTAGTTAACACATTTATACAAATATGGTTTATAAAATATATTGTTGCATTTGTTAATAAGATGATACCAGGCAGTGATCCATATGAGAAGATGGCTCCTAAGTACATAGACGAAAGATTATTAGAAAATCCTACAATAGCTATTAATCAAACCATAAAAGAAGTAGTGAGAATGGCCAATAAAGCCAAAGAAAATTTGCAATTATCCATAGATGCATTTGAAAAGAATGATTTAGAATTAGTGAGTAAAGTATATGAAAATGAAAAGCTTATAAATATACTGAACAAGAGTATAACTACATATTTGGTTAAATTAAATAACTTAAAATTATCTGATAAACAGTTAAATTTAGTAGGTTCTATGTTTCATGTGGTAAATGATATAGAAAGAATAGGAGACCATGCGGAAAACATAATAGATTTAACTAGTGAAAAAATAGAAAAAAGGATTCAATTTTCAGATGATGCTACATATGATATAAAACATTTATTTAATTATACATTAGATTCCTTAACAAGAACTATTGAAGGCTTTGAAAGTAATGATGTGGAGAGATCTCAAAGTGTTATGTATGTTGAAGAAAAAATAGATAGTTTAGAAGAACAGCTAAGGGAAACTAATATAAAAAGATTAAATAAGGGAACTTGTAATGCCAATGCCAGTGCTATATTTTTAGATATTATAAATAATTTTGAAAGAGTTGGAGATCATTGTACAAATATAGCACAGACTGTTATAAACAGATAATATATAATAATTCAATTAAAAAGTTACATTAAAAATATTAGTTTAAGGTTGACATTAGATTGTAAAAAACTCTGCCTAATTAGGTAGAGTTTTTTTATTATAATAATTAATAATTTAAAATAAAATTTTTACAGTTCTATTTAGAGGTATTGAAATAATTTATAATAAGCTTAATATAAAACTATATTAATCCTATTATAAATTTCAATCATATAGCATAATATTAAATGAAGTACTAATATATAAGGAGGAAACTTTGAAGATTCATAATAAGAAATTAGTATTAGCAACCCTTATAATATTTATAAGTCTTGGTTTTATAATAAGGATTAATGTTTTTAGTAGCTTAAATAGTATTAAAGAAAAAAAGATTATTCTTATAGATCCAGGTCATGGTGGAATGGATGGAGGAGCAGTAGCCAAAGATGGTACTTTAGAGAAGGATCTAAATTTAGATATAAGTAAAATATTAAAGAAAAGCCTCAAAAAAGAAGGCTATAAGGTTGTAATGACAAGAGAAGATGATAGTGGTCTATATTCAGAAGATAAAGGAACAAGAGTTAGACAAAAAAAAATAGAGGACTTGAACAAGAGATGTGAAATTAAAAAAACTAGCAAGTGTGACATGTTTATAAGTATACATTTAAATATGTTTGATCAAAGTAAATATTATGGAGCTCAAGTATGGTATTCAAATAATGAAGATAGTAAAAGATTTGCACATATATTACAAAATAATTTAAGGGAAGAATTAGACGAAAATAATAAAAGAAAAGAAAAAGCAGCAAAAAATAGTTATAAAATATTAAGGAATAATGATGAAATGCCTTCAGTTATTGTAGAATGTGGTTTTTTATCTAATTCTATGGAATTAGATAAATTGAAAAGTACCGATTATCAAAAGAAGATATCAAAAGCTATAGTTAAATCAGTAGATGATTATTTCAATGATAAAGAGTAAAAATGGGCTCATATACTTCCTTGGAAATATATGAGCCTATTTTTATAAATACTGTTGTAGATTGATGTAGAAAAAAACATATAATTAAACTATAATATTCATAAGTATGTGTTTTAAAATATTGTATTTTGGAGGATAAAATGAGGGAAATATCAGTAAATACTATAAAAAAAGTAGTGAAAAAATTATGTATAGAAGCTAATTATTATTTGCCTAAAGATGTAAATGACAAAATAGTACAATGTAGAGAAGAAGAAACTTGGAATATATCTAGAGAAGTTTTACAAACTATAGAAGAAAATATACATATAGCTAAAGAAGAAAATATACCTTTATGCCAGGATACGGGTATGGCATGTATATTTATTGAAATAGGGCAAGATGTTCATATAATTGGAGGGCCTCTACAAGATTCTATTAATGAAGGTATAGCAGAAGGGTACAAGGAAGGATATTTAAGAAAATCTGTAGTTAGTGACCCTATAGAAAGAATAAATACAGGAGATAATACTCCAGCAGTAATATATTATAATATAGTTCAAGGGGATAGAATTAAGATAACTGTAGCTCCAAAGGGATTTGGATCAGAAAATATGAGTAAGATAGCTATGTTAAAACCAGCAGATGGATTAGAAGGTATAAAAAATTTTATTTTAGATGTGGTTAAAGAAGCAG
Source organism: Clostridium sporogenes (assembly GCF_001889325.1). Lineage (NCBI taxonomy): Bacteria > Bacillati > Bacillota > Clostridia > Eubacteriales > Clostridiaceae > Clostridium > Clostridium sporogenes. The sequence goes on from NZ_CP013243.1 coordinate 2,565,984, forward strand.
GGCCTAATCCATGTCCACCTATAGTTGTAGGAGTTGGCATAGGAGGAACTTTTGATAAATGTGCTTATTTGTCTAAAAAGGCACTTTTAAGACCTATAGATGCAAGAAATAAAAATAAATTTTATAAGGATTTAGAGGAAGAATTGTTAGAAAAAATTAATAGTTTAGGTATAGGGCCTCAAGGGTTTGGTGGAAAAACCACAGCATTGGCAGTTAATATAGAAACTTTCCCAACTCATATAGCAGGTTTACCAATAGCAGTAAATGTAAGCTGCCATGTTACTAGACACAAAGAGGAAATAATATAAAAATTATAGTTTATATTATATTGTTTATATATTCTATGTATAAAATAAGTAAATATAACTCCCTTTAGTATATTTTAAGGGACATATAAAGAGCAGGTGATTTTAATGAAAATAAAAATAAATACTCCATTAACTGAGGATAAAATCAAGGGCTTAAAAGCAGGAGATATGGTCTTAATTACAGGTACAATATATACAGCTAGAGATGCAGCACATAAAAGATTAATTAGTGCTTTAGAAGAAGGAAAGAATCTACCCTTTGAAGTGAAAAATTCAATAATATATTATGTTGGGCCTACTCCAGCTAAGCCTGGTATGGAAATAGGAGCAGCAGGACCAACTACAAGTTATAGGATGGATACATACACGCCCAAACTATTGAATTTAGGATTAAAGGGTATGATAGGTAAAGGTAAAAGGTCTAAAGAGGTTATAGAATCTATAGTAAAAAATAAAGCAGTATATTTTGGAGCAATAGGTGGAGCAGCAGCTTTAATATCTAAAAGTATAAAAAAATCAGAAGTTATAGCTTATGAAGACTTAGATTCAGAAGCTATTAGAAAGTTAGAAGTAGAAAATTTACCCGTTACTGTTATAATAGATTCTAAAGGAAATAATTTGTATGAAGCCGGGGTAGAAAATTATTTGAAAAGTTTATAATAGTATAGAAATTTAAAGATTAATAATATTAAATATTTACTTTTCAAATATAGGATAGAGGGGAATGCAATGAGAAAAGACAATAAATTTGGAAAGGGTTTTTGGAGTAAATTCTCAGCAAAGGCTAAATTAAGTATATTTATAGTATTATCTATAGTAGCTATATTTAGTATTTATTACAATAATTTAAAGCAATCTCAAAATAATAATATTAATAAAAACACAGAGAATAACACTTCTATAAAATTAGAAAGTAAAGATAAAAAAAAGAATAAAGATAGTAAAAGTAAAATTAATAAAGAATTAGAGGAAAAATGTGAAAAAGGTAAGAAACTATTTTTTGATAAAAAATATGATGAAGCCATAAAAGTTCAAGATGAAGTTATAAAAGAAGACAGTAATTTTTATAAGGCATATAACATAAAAGGGATAGCATTATGTTATAGTGGAAATTTTCAAGAAGGTATGAAGAATATAGATAAATCATTAGATATAAATCCTGATTATGGATATGCTAGGTTTAATAAAGCTTTAGCTTATGAATTATATGAAAGGTTTGACGAAGCTTTAAAATGGTATGATAAAGCTTTAGACATAGAAAAATATGAATGGAGTTATTATGGCAAAGCAAGTATTTATGGAAGAAGAGGGGACGTAAAGAATACAGTTCAATGCTTAAAAAAAGCTATAGAGATTTCTCCAGGAGTAAAAGAAGAAGCTAAACATGAAGAAGATTTTGAACCGGTAAAAAATTCCCAGGAATTTAAAGCTTTAATAAAATAGTCTAAATTTTTAATAGTTAAAGCAAATATTATTTTAAATTTTATTAGTATAAAAATATAGTTGGATTCAAAAACTAATAAATCTATTTAAGAATTCATTTTAAGTGTTTTTATAAAAAACTTATTATTTAATAGACTATAATGTAGTATATCTCAAAATAAAATAGATTTAATTTTAACACCGCAAAGATAAAAAATAAATTTCATAAATTAATTCATTTCGCTAGATTTAGAACTATTAAAGCTTATTACAGGAATTTTTTATCTTTACTATATTAAGATTAAATCTATTTTGAGAAAGCTCATTTTTATAATAAGAATGTTATTTATAAATTTCCGGGTTTATATTATACTTTTTACATTTTAGAGATACTGTTCTGTGAGTTATACCTAAGGCTTTACCTGCCTTATTAAAACTTTTATATTTTTTCATAGCTAAAGTAATTATTTCTTTTTCATATTCTTCTAGTGTTTTTAAGTTGTCTTCATTTATAGTAAAGTTATAACTATCATCAAAAGAGTTATTAGATATATAAAAGGGTAAATCTTTAACAGTTATTATGGATTTATCACACATATTCATAGCCCTTTCGACAATGTTTTCTAATTCACGGATATTTCCAGGCCAATCGTATTGTTGTAGTTTTAAAAGAGCTCCTTTATTTATACCTGCTATGTTTTTATTAAGTTTAGGATTAATTTTATTTATGAAGTGTTCTACCAAAAGATTTATATCTTGCTTTCTATGACGAAGAGGTGGCAAGGATATATTTAAAACATTTAGTCTGTAATAAAGATCTTCTCTGAAGGTATTATCTTTAATCATATCTTCTAAATTTCTATTAGTAGCAGCAATTATTCTAACATCTACCTTTTGAGTTTTAATTCCTCCCACACTTTCAAACTCTTTTTCTTGAAGAACTCTTAGTAGTTTTACTTGCATAGAAATAGGTAGATCACCTATTTCATCTAAAAAAATTGTACCTCCATCTGCAATATTAAATTTACCAGGTTTCTTTTTTATAGCCCCTGTAAAGGCTCCTTTTTCAAAACCAAAAAGCTCACTTTCTAAAAGATTTTCTGGTATGGCTGCGCAGTTTACTCTAACAAAAGGTCTATTTTTTCTAGAACTATTATCATGTATAGCATTAGCTATGATTTCTTTGCCGGTACCACTTTCCCCTCTAACAAGGACAGTAGAAGTTGATTTAGAGGCTTTTTCTGCTATAGATAAACAATCTTTTAGAGAGCTATTCCAGCCTATTATAGACTTAAAGGAAGAACTTAAGGGTAAATGTCTGGTTAATTCATTTTTATAGTACATAAGTTTTTCTTCAGATTCTGTTAGTTTTAATGTTAGATCTCTTAACTCATCTACAGTTTTTGATATAGAGATTACACCTTTAAATTCATTATCAATAAAAATAGGTTCTATAGTAGATATAATATTTATATTATCTTTATTATAGATTACATTTTCCTTTGGTTTTTTAGTATTAAATACTTCCATTATAAGACTGTTTGGTGAAGACTCTTTTATATCTTTACCAATAATGTCTTTAGAATTTATAGAAAAATGTTTTTTGTAAGAGGGATTAACATATATTATTTTACCGTTCTCATCTACAAAACAAATTAAGTCGTGGGAAGCTTCTAATATTTTTTTGAATTTCTCGTTTAGCTCTTTTATGCCTATAAGTTCAGAAATATCCTGAAATACACTTATAGCACCTAAAATTTTATCGTTAAAATATATAGGAGATCTATTAGTTATCAATATTCTATTGTCCATGTATTGGGTTTTACCTTTATGATAGCATTTATTTTTAATTATATCAGGTAACTCAGAACTTGGTATTATATCCTTGATATTTTTACCTAATATATCTTTTAAAGAATAACCTATAATTTTTAAAGAATAGTCATTAGCCATAGTAATTTTACTATTTTTATCTATTACTAATATGCCTATAGGAATATTAGTAAATATTTGATCATAGGCTATAGTGTTTTCTTCTATAATATCATCTAGTTTTGATGTAGGATTCTCCTTTGATATATCATAATTAATAAAATCACATAATTCTAAAACTGCACTTTCAGCTTTAGAAGAAGTACTATTACAGGATATTTCTATTATTTCATGTTTCTTTATTTTTAAAGAAATCAAAGCTAACATACTAATAGCTAAAGGTTCTCTGGAATCCATTCTTTTTATATAGAGGTCTAGGCCATATTTGTTTTTTATTTCTGTGGCTTTATGAACTATCATAGCAGCTATTCTTGTATGTATGCCATTATTAATAGGAACTACTATATTGTTTTTATACATGAAAACATCTCCTTGATAAAAAATATCAAAAAATATTATAATATGCTAAAAAATATCAACTTATTAACACTATAATTATATACTATAAAATATAATAAATATACAGCTGTTTAAGTTGATAAAAAATATCAATGGTTTTATGAATATCTAAAAAATATAAAAAAGAGCATACTATAATTGATAGTATATTAGAAATAATTATGAAGAATACACAAAAAATTTATATTTTTATGGCATGGTTTTTGCTAATTAAATTATTATATGGTTATATTTTAAATAAAAAAATTATATGTATTGGTTATTAATAAGGAGGAAAAATGATGAAAAAAGGTATAGCTGCTTCAAAGGGATATGCTATAGGAAAGATTTTTATTAAGGAAGACATAAATATAGAAGTTGTAGAAAAGAGTATAGATGACATAGAGAAAGAAAAGGAAAGATTTAAAAGTGCATTAAGCAATACCAGAGATCAACTTGAAAGAATAAAGGATAAGGCGCAAAAGGAAGTAGGAGCGGAAAAAGCAGCAGTTTTTGATAGTCATATTATGTTATTAGATGATCCAGAATTTGCTGGAGCTGTAGAAATGAATATAGAATCTAATAAAGTTAATTCAGAAAAAGTACTTCAAGAAGTAATTGATATGTATAGTTCTATATTTGCTTCTATGGAAGACGAATACATGAGAGAAAGAGGAGCGGATATAAAGGACGTAGGTAAGAGAATAATGCTAAATCTTATGGGTAAATCAGTAAATAGTATGGACGATTTAGATAAAGATACCATAATAGTAGCTCAAGATTTGACTCCATCTGATACTGCTCAATTAGATAAAGATAAAGTAATAGCTTTTTTAACTAATATAGGTGGAAGGACTTCTCATAGTGCTATAATGGCTAGAACATTAGAAATACCAGCTATAGTTGGTATGAAAGATATAACTGAATCTGTTAAAAATGGTGACGTAGTAATAGTTGATGGAACTGAAGGTGTAGTAATAATAAATCCGGATAAAAAAACTATAGAAAAGTATGAAGGAAGTAAAAAAGTTTTTTTAAAAGAAAAAGAAGAATTAAAGAAACTTATAAATGTTGAAACTGTTACTAAAGCAGGAAAAAGAGTAGAAGTATGTGGAAATATAGGAAAACCTCAAGATGTTCATCAAGTATTAGAAAATGGCGGAGAAGGTGTAGGCCTTTTTAGAACAGAATTTTTATATATGGATAGAGATAATATGCCATCAGAAGATGAACAATTTGAATCTTATAAATATGCAGTAGAAAAAATGGAAGGAAAGCCTGTAGTTATAAGAACTTTAGATATAGGTGGAGATAAAAAACTTCCATATTTAGAAATGCCAGAAGAGATGAATCCTTTCCTAGGATATAGAGCTATAAGGTTATGCCTTGACAGAAAAGAGCTATTTAAAGTTCAATTAAGAGCATTAATTAGAGCATCAGCTTTTGGAAATTTAAAAATAATGTTTCCAATGATATCATCTTTATCTGAATTTAAGGCTGCTAAAGAATTGTTAAAAGAATGTATGAATGAGTTAAAAGCAGAGGGAAAAGAATTTAATGAAAATCTAGAAACCGGTATAATGGTAGAAATACCAGCAGCTGCTATATGTGCAGATGAACTTGCTAAACATGTAGATTTCTTTAGTATAGGTACTAATGATTTAATACAATATACATTAGCTGCAGATAGAATGAATGAAAAAATATCATATCTTTATGATCCAATGCATCCAGCAGTATTAAGATTAATAAAGATGACTATAGATGCAGCACACAAAGAAGGAAAATGGTGTGGAATGTGCGGAGAAATGGCTGGAGATGAAAATGCTATAGCAACTCTTGTGGAATATGGATTAGATGAGTATTCTATGAGTGCATCTTCTATCTTAACAGCCAAAAAAATAATTATGAATTCTTAATAAAAAAACTTCATGTTAACTTTATGTTTTCATGGAGTTTTTTTTACACAATTGATATTTTTAGATATAATTAGATATATATCTATATTTTTTTATGGAGGGGATAATATGTTAAAAAATAAGAAGATAGGACTAATACTAATTACCCTAATAATATTTAGTTTTTCAGTAGGATGTACTAAGGAGAATAAATCCTCAGTTGAAAATACTAAACAAGAAGAACAGAAGGTAGAATCTAATAATAATAATGATAAAGAGAAAGATAATAAGGATAATACTGAAACTAAAAATGAAGAAAAAAAAGATGAAAAAGAGGTTTCAGAAAAAACAAAGTTTTCTAAAATAGAAAAAGAAGAGATAGTAGATAAAAAATTTCAAGGGGAAAATAATACTGAATGGAAAGAGAGTGAGCAAAAAAAATACTCAGCTATTGTAGAAGGTAAAGGGAATAATGGGGAAGAAGAAGGAATAGGTAAAGTTTATTTAAAAGAAAACAATACTAATAAATTATGGTTGTTAAAAATCAATGAAATAAAAGATCAAAAGAGCCCTAAATTTTTATATTGGATAGATAATGAAAATTTATTAGTTATTATTGGTCATGGCTATGGAACAGTTTCTAAAGGTGGAAATTTATATTGTATAAATGTAAAGAATGATACTATTACTCCAGTATATGAAGCAAAAGATGATAAACATGAAGTAATATCTGTAGAAAAGGTAAAGGATAATTCAGGAGAAACAAGCTTAATATTAACATTAAATGTATATGAAGATGATAATTTTGTTAAATCACATAAAGAAGAAATTACTATTTCTAATGATAAAGTAAAAGAATTTATTAAATAAGAACTATAGCTAAGAGAGGAAATTAAAATGAATAATGAAGCTAAATCTAGAAAAATATACGCTAAGGCATTAGACAATTTTAATAATGGAAATATAGATAAGGCTCTAGATTTGTGTGAAAAAAGTATATCAGTGGATTTAAAAAATAATTCTGCCATAAATTTGAAGGGGTTATTGTATTATTTAAAAGGTGATTTAATAAGTTGTAAAAATTTATGGAAAATGAATTATCATACAAATAAAGATGCGGTATCTTATAAATATTTACAAGATGCCAAATTAGATGAACAATTTTTAAAAAAATATGCAAGTGCTATTACATTAATTAAAAATAATGATATAGAAGGAGCTAAAGATTTATTAAAGCAATGTGAAAAAACGGATTTTAATCGCATAAATGTATGTAATAATTTAGCTATGTGTTATATTAAATTAGGTAAATATAATAATGCTTTAGAATATTATCAAAAGGCTTTATCTATAGATAAGAATAATGACATGTCTATAAATATAAAAAAGGAATTATATAAAAAGGGTCTAATAAAAAAGCACAAAGGTAAAAAAATATTAATATCGATATTAGTTATTAGCATTTTATCTTCGGCTTCTATATATTTATTTAATAAATTTAATAAACCAAAAAATATTGGTGAAATAAAAAACAATAAAATAACATCAAAAGAAAATAAAAATAATTCCAACATACCTAAAAAAGAAGAAGTAAAAAAAACAGAGACAAAAAAACAAGAAATAAAAAAGGAAGAAAAAATAGATATACAAAATTTAAATAATTATATAGAAAAGAAAAATTACATTCAATTATATAATATATATTCAAATTATAAAAATAAAAATTTGGATGTTAATAGCAAAAGTGCATTAGTAAAAGCAGAAAAACTGTTAAAAGAAGAAGGTATAGAATATTTTTATAATACTGCTATGGTAAATGCTAATAATAAAAAGTATAAAGAGAGTAATGATTTTCTCTTAAAAGCATATAGTTTGGGTAATGTGAATTATTTATACCCACATATAATATATTTATTAGCTACAAATTATGAGACATTAAATAATATAAGTGAAGCTATAAGATATTATGAAATATATGTTAATAGTTTTGTGAAAAGTGATTATGGAGACTTGGTATTGTACAAACTTGCAACATTAAATGAAAAAATAGATGATGTTAAATCTAAGAACTATGCTAAAAAGTTATCACAAATATATCCTCAGTCCATGTACAATAATTCTAATATAAAGAGAATTATAAATAACAATTAATATTTTAGAATATTTTATTTATAATGTAAAACAATAATATTAGTTCTAATTTTGTTTTACAGGAGAGAATAAAGATGATAACAATTATAAAAAATGGATATGTATATTCCCCTAAATTTTTAGGGAAAAAAGACATTTTAATAGCTTCTAGTAATATAGAAGGGGTATATGATAGTTTAGATATACCAAAGGAATTTGGTGAAGTAAAGGTTATAGATGCTAAGGGAAATATGGTTATACCAGGATTTATAGATTCTCATGTTCATTTAATAGGTGGTGGTGGTGAGGGTGGATTTAGCACTAGAACACCTGAAATACAATTATCACATATAATAAGTTCTGGTATAACTACTGTAGTAGGTTGTTTAGGAACAGATGGTATATGTAGAAGTATGGAAGCTTTGTTAGCTAAAGCCAAAGGATTAGAAGAAGAGGGCATAACCACATACATATACACTGGATCATACAGCATACCAGTTAATAATATCACAGGCTGCTCAAAGTCTGATATTATGCTAATAGATAAGGTTATAGGTGTAGGAGAAATAGCTTTGTCAGATCATAGATCTTCCCAACCTAGTTATGAGGATTTTGTAAAAATTTGCGCAGAGGGAAGAGTAGGCGGATTATTAGCTAATAAGGCTGGAATTATTCATGTTCACATTGGTAGCGGTAAAAGAGGAATAGATTATTTGTTTAAAGTAATAAAAGATACAGAGATACCCGCCTCTCAAATTATACCTACTCATATGGGAAGAAGTGAAGATTTATTTAATCAAGGAATAGAATATATGAAAAAAGGTGGAATTATAGATTTAACAACAAGCTCTGATCCTAATTTTTTAGAAGAAGGAGAAATAAAGGCTAGTTCAGGACTTAAAAGAATATTAGATAGTGGTTTAGATATAGAAAGAGTTCATTTTTCTTCGGATGGACAGGGAAGCTTACCTATATTTAACGAAAAAAGAGAATATGCAGGTTTAGGTATAGGTTCAGTACACTCATTATATAGGGAATTTAAAGATTGTGTTGTAAAAGAAAAAATAAAAATAGAAGATGCTTTGAAAGTAGTTACATCAAATGTAGCAGATTATTTGAAGCTAAATAATAAAGGACATATAGAAAAAGAAAAGGATGCAGATATAGTAATATTAGATAAGGAGAATTTAGAGATATTACATGTTATTTGCAAAGGTAAACACTTAGTTAAAGATGGTAAAGTGTTAAAGAAAGGTACATTTGAAGGATAAATAATAAATTTTTATAATACATTTTAAAACTATTGACTAATATAGGGCTATATATTAAAATATAAATAAACACATACCCTATTAGGGTATATCGGAGGGTGATTAATTATGGTTAAAGAAATAAATGAAAACGTATTTGGTGAAGAAGTATTAAATTCAGAGGTTCCTGTAGTAGTAGATTTTTGGGCAACATGGTGCGGACCTTGTAAAATGCTTGCCCCTGTAGTGGAAGAAATATCTCAAGAATTAGGACAAAAAGTAAAATTTGTTAAAGTTAATGTAGATGAAAATCCAGTTATATCAACACAATATAAAATAGCTAGTATACCAACACTTATGACATTTAAAGCAGGTAAAGCAGTGGAAACATTAGTTGGATTTAGACCAAAAGAAGCTATAAAATCAGCAGTAGAAAAGCATATTTAATATAAAATAAATTGAGAATAACATTAATGTTATTCTCAATTTTACATTTTTTAGGAGGAGATATTATGGGGAAAAGATATGATATAGCTATAATAGGTAGTGGGCCCGCAGGGTTGGAAGCAGCCATAAATGCTAAAATAAGAAATAAGGATATAATAATATTTGGTAATAAGGAGTTAAGTTCAAAACTTGTAAAAGCTCCTAAAATAAATAATTATCTTGGTTTTTATAATGTTTCAGGTAATGAATTAAAAGATAAGTTTATAGATCATATAGGTAAAATGGGAATAGAAATAACTTTTGAGAGAATAAATAATGTTTATGCTATGGGAGAATATTTTGCTCTAATGGTCAATGAAAAAATGTATGAAGCTAAAACAGTTATATTATCTACTGGAGTAGAGTATGGCAAAGCATTAAAGGGTGAAGAGGAATTGTTAGGCAAAGGTGTAGGATATTGTGCTACTTGTGATGCACCACTTTATAAAAATAAAACAGTTGCTATAATAGGATATAATAAAGAAGCTGAGGAAGAAGCTAATTTTGTAAGTGAATTAGCCTCAAAACTTTATTATATTCCTATGTATAAATCAGATTATGAATTAAGTGAAAAAGTAGAAATTATTAATGATAAACCTATAGAAATATTAGGAGAACAACATGTAGAAAAATTACTTCTTAAAGATTCGCAAATAAAAGCAGATGGTATTTTTGTTTTAAAAGATAGTGTATCTCCTTCACAATTAGTACCAGGTTTAGAAATGGAAGATGAACATATAAAGGTTGATAGAAAAATGCAAACTAATATATCAGGATGCTTTGCTGCGGGGGATTGCACTGGAAAACCATATCAATATATAAAGTCTGCAGGAGAAGGCCAAATTGCAGCATTAAGTGCGGTTTCTTATTTAGATAAAATTAATTCATAGACAAAAATAATAGGGAGCTTTTTATTATATTCAAATAAAAGTTGCACCTAGCTAAGTATAAATATATTTTACAAATCAATAAAATAGGATTTAGCACATAATTTAAATTTTGTTTATGTACTAAATCCTTTTAATTTTTTTATAAAATATAAAGTATTTAATTTTTAATTAGTTTTAAAAAATACATGATTACCTATTATTTTTTTATTATTTTTAGACACATTGTTCATCCAATTACAGGTCGATATTTTAGGGTTATAAAAATAAAGAGCGTTATTTGTAGGATCTTTTCCTTTTAAAGCCTGTTCTACTGCTTTAAAACTTGTTTTGTCTGGTATTTTGGATATTGATCCATTTTTATTTAAACAAGAAAAGGCATTTTTTTGTTTTATAACACTATCTACAGTTTTAGGAAAACCAGGTGTTACAGTTCTGTTTAAAATCACAGAAGCTACTGCTATTTTACCTTCAAAAGGTTCAGATTCACTTTCAGCTTGAACTACTTGAGCCATTAAGTATATATCATCTTTTGTAAGATATATTTTTTTATTTGTATAGTTTATAACCTGAACATCTTCAGAGTTATCAATATTGGAATTATGCGTATAAGAAAAAGCAGCTATGGATTTATTCCAAGATGAACTAAAAGTAATTATAGTTAAAACTATAATTACATTCAATAAAAAATATTTTTTCATTTTCTCACTCCTTTTGCCTACGAGGTTAGCTGACGGGTTCGGAAAAGGTATAACCTACGTAATTTTACGATTCACCCCAAAATTTGGTTTCCCCGTGTTTTAATAAACTTAGGCTAATAGTAGTATAACTCCAAATTATTTTTTAATACTTAAAAAAATATAAAAAAAATAATAAAATTATTTTAACTATGATATAAAAATAATTTAATAGTGTATAATTGAGATATATAGTTATTTTAAGGGGTGACTTGTAATTGGAATTTTTGGATATGATAGTTAATTCTATAAAAAATATTAGTATATATTCTATATTAGATATATTAGTAGTATCCTATATTTTTTATAAAAGTTATGTGTTAATAAAAGAAACTAGAGCAGAACAATTATTAAAAGGTATAATACTTATAATAATATTAATACCCATAAGTAGTTTGTTACATCTAACTATGTTAAGTTGGATATTAACAAAAACACTAACTATAGGGGTATTATCTTTTGTTATAATTTTTCAGCCAGAAATACGAAGAGCTCTTGAACATATAGGAAGAAGCGCATTTACGGACAAACATTTGCTACAGGATGAAGAAATAATGGGTAAAGTCATAGATAGTATTATAGTAGCAGTAGATAATCTTTCAAAAAGTAGGACAGGAGCGTTAATAGTTATTGAACAATTTACTGGATTAGGAGAAATAATAAATACAGGAACTAAATTAGATGCTATGGTATCATCAGCACTATTAGAAAATATATTCGTTGTAAATACTCCATTACATGATGGAGCTACAATTATAAGAAATGATAGAATAATATCTGCAGGATGTTTTCTACCCTTAACCCAAAATACAGATATAAATAAAAAATTAGGCACGAGACATAGAGCTGCTATAGGTATATCAGAGAATTCAGATTCTATAACTATAGTAGTGTCTGAAGAAACAGGAATGATTTCTTTAGCTGTTAATGGGCAATTAACAAGAGGATATGATAAAGAAAAATTAAAGGATATTATGATAAAAATCATAAAAAAAGGATTTGATGAAGACAGTACTTTTAGGGGGCAGGTGGTAGAATGGGCAAAAAAAGTAAAACAGAAAATATAATAGTGAGAATTTGTTGTATAATAGCTTCTTTTGCTTTGTGGTTATATATATTTAATATAGAAAATCCAATAAAAGAACAAAAAATAACAGTTCCCGTTAATATAGTAAATAAGGAAAGTATGAATGAACTTGAATTAGCTTTGATGCCAAAAGAGGTTAATACAGTTACATTGATAATAAAAGGAAATGTAAAAGACATTTATTCCGTAAAAGCAGAAGACTTTAAAGTAGAAGCAGACTTAAATTCTTTTGGTTTAAAGAAAGGTGAAAATAAAATACCTGTTAAGGTAAAGAAAAGTCCTGGTAGCATTAAGATAGTAAATGAGGAAAATTTATGGACTAAAATTACTTTAGATAAGTTAAAATCTAAGACAGTACCAATTAAAATAAAAGTAACAGGTACTCCTAAAGATGGATATGCAGCTTTAAATCCAATCATAAAGGAAGAAGCAGCTACTATCTATGGGACAGAGACTTATATTAACAAAGTAAAAGAGGTAGTAGGAAAGTGTAACATAGAGGGAAAATCTTCAGAAATAAAAACGAATATATCTCTTCAAGCAAAAACATATGACGGAGATATAATAAATGAGGTTTCAGTAGAACCATCTAAAGTGTATGTGAAGATACCTTTAACAAGAATTAAAAGAGTACCAGTAAATAGGAGACTTAGTGAAGATATATCAAATAATAAAAATATAGAATCTATAACGCCATTACAAAGTGAAGTTGAAATTTCTGGAGAAGAAGAAGTTATACAAAATATAAAATATATAGATACAGAGATGATAAATATTAATTCTATAAAAATAGGACAGGAAAATATAGAAAGTAATTTGGTAGTACCAAAAGGAGTTATATTAGTAAGCGGTAATAATACTATAAAACTTAAAGTTAAATTTAAAGTTATAGAAGACAAAAAGGAAGATGAAAAGAATAAAGATAAAGAAGAAAATAAAGAAGATAAAATAATTGAGAAGAAAGCTACAAAAGATATTAATATTATAAATGAGCCTAAGGATAAAGAAGTTTTATTGAGCCAATCTAATGTAACTATAAACATGAAAGGCAATAAAGATGTTATAGATAAGATAAATGTAGATAATATAAAGTGCTATGTAGATTTAAAAAATGTTAATTTAGGAGAAAACATAGTAAAAGTTATTGTAGATATGGGGGATAATAAAATAGATTATAGTGTTAATTTAGACAGTATAAAAGTAACAGTAAAGGAAAAGCAGGAGGAATAGTATGCCATTAAGAATTAATAATGTGACTTTAGAAATAGATGAGGATTTAAGTTTATTAAGAAATAAAGTTTGTGAAAAATTAAATATATCTTCAAAGTATATAAAAGACTTTAAAATATTAAGAGAATCAATAGATGCTAGGAGAAATTCTATAAAGTTTAATTATTCGGTTGAAGTGTTCTGTGAAGATGAGAAAAGAATAATGAAAAATATAAAAGATAAAAGTATAACTTTTCAAGATGCTGAATATGAAGAAAAAATAGTATTTGGAACTAAAAAGATGAAGGAAAGACCAGTTATAGTAGGTATGGGACCAACAGGCATGTTTGCCGGTCTTATGCTAGCTAAAAATGGATACAGGCCTATAGTTATAGAAAGAGGAGAAGCTATAGAAGAAAGAAGTAAAACCGTAGAGAGATTTTGGAACACAGGAGCTTTAAATATAGAATCTAATGTACAATTTGGAGAAGGGGGGGCAGGTACTTTTTCTGATGGAAAGTTAACTACTAGAATAAAGGATAAAAGATGCTCTTTTATATTAGAAGAAATGGTTAAAGCAGGAGCTCCCAAGGAAATAATATATTCTGGTAAACCTCATATTGGAACAGATATATTAAAAAATGTAGTTAAAAATATAAGGAACACTATAAATTCTCTAGGAGGAGAAATAAGATTTAATAGTAAATTAGAAAATGTAATAATTGAAGATGGAAAGGTAAATGCTATTATAGTAAATAAAGAAGGGATTCCTTGTGAAAATTTAATATTAGCTATAGGTCATAGTTCTAGAGATACTTATGAAATGCTTTATAAAAACAATATTTTTATGGAAAGTAAGGCTTTTGCCATAGGAGTTAGAGTAGAGCATCTAAGGGAAATGATAGATAAAAATCAATATGGAAAATATGCAGGTCATCCTAGACTTAAAGCGGCAGATTATAGATTAACTTATACAACTAAAAATAGTAATAGATCAGTGTATAGTTTTTGTATGTGTCCTGGCGGTGAGGTAGTTGCGGCAGCTTCTGAAGAGGGTCTGTTAGTTACCAATGGTATGAGCTATTATTCAAGAGACAAAGATAACTCAAATTCAGCTATAGTTGTATCTGTAACACCTGAAGACTTTGAAGGGAACACACCTTTAAAGGGAATGGAGTTCCAAAGACACTATGAAAGACTAGCTTATAAATTAGGTGGAGAAAATTATAATGCTCCAGTACAGTTGATAGAAGATTTTTTAAAGGATAAAAATTCATCTAAATTAGGAGCAGTAAAACCATCCTACAAACCAGGATATGAATTTAAGAATATATCAGAATGTTTACCAAATTATGTAGTAGATTCATTAAAAGAAGGTTTTTCTAGCTTTGATAATAAAATAAAAGGATTTGCTAGCAATGATGCTATTTTAACAGGAATAGAAACTAGAACATCAGCTCCAGTGAGAATTACTAGAAATGAAAATTTAGAAAGCATATCTTTGAAAGGGTTATATCCAGCGGGAGAAGGTGCTGGATATGCGGGAGGCATAATCTCTGCAGCGGTAGATGGAGTGAAGGTTGCTGAAAATATAATAAAGACATATAGTTCGTTAAAATAAAAACTTTTAAAAAAATATTGCGTTGTTCATAAATTTTGATAAAATATAAGTTAAAGAATAGTATAAGCTAAAGAATAATATAAATATGGGAGATTTAAAATGAGTGATAATGATCTTATATTAGTAATTAATCCAGGATCTACATCTACTAAAATTGCTTTATTTAATAAAGAAAATCCTATAATTACAGATAATTTATTTCATTCACTAGAGGAAATAAATAAGTATGATTCAATATATGAACAAAAAGGTATGAGAGAAAAAATAATAATGGAATGGCTGGAAGAAAAGGGTGTAGATTTAAATAGACTTGTTGCTATAGTAGGAAGAGGCGGACTCCTACGCCCTATGCCAGGTGGTACTTATAAGGTAACAAAAAAAATGATGGAAGATTTAAGGATAGGTTATCAAGGACAACATGCTTCTAATCTTGGAGGGATTATAGCCTATGATATTTCTCAAAAATTAAATATACCTTCATTTATAGTGGATCCGGTGGCAGTAGATGAAATATTAGAGGAGGCTAGGATATCTGGCATGCCTGAAATAAAAAGGAGATCTTTAGTTCATGCTTTGAATATAAAGGCTGTAACAAGAAAAGTTTGTAACAAGATTGATAAGGATTTTCTCAATAGTTCCTTTGTAGCAGCACACTTGGGTGGAGGTATATCAGTATGCCCAATTAAAAATGGGAAAATATTAGATGTAAATAATGCTAATGAAGAAGGGCCATTTTCTCCAGAAAGGACAGGGAGTTTACCTGTAAGAGACTTAATAAAAATGGCTTATAGCAGTAAGTATACTTACAAAGAGTTAAAGAAAAAAATTATGGGTAAAGGTGGACTAATAGCATATCTAGATACAAATGATGGAAGAGTTGTAGATAGAATAATCGAGGAAGGTAATAAAAAAGCTGAACTTATTTTAGAAGCTATGGCTTATCAAATTGCCAAAGAAATAGGTTCTATGGCTACAGTATTAAAAGGCAATGTAGACGCCATAATTCTTACAGGGGGATTAGCTTATAATAAAAGATTAACTACTTGGATAAAAGAAAGAGTTGAATTTATATCTCCAATTGAATTGGTACCTGGAGAAGAGGAGATGTTAGCTTTAGTTGAAGGGGCAATAAGAATTTTAAATAAAGAAGAAAGTGCTAAAATTTACGAAGAAGAGGTGTGTTTTAATGATTAAAAGTTTTGATGAAATACTACAAAAGGCTAAGATCCAAGAAAAAGGAACCGTATCTGTAGCGGTGGCTCAAGATAAGCATGTATTAGAAGCTATAAAAGATGCTAAAGAACAAGGTCTTGTTAATGCAATACTTGTAGGAAATTTAGAAAAAATCAAAGAAATAGCAAAAGAAATAGGAATGGATCTAGCAGATTATGAGATAGTAAATGAAAACGATGACAGGAAAGCTGCTTTAAAAGCTGTTGAAATAGTTTCATCAGGAAAAGCAGATATGGTTATGAAAGGTTTAATAGATACAGCAAATTTTTTAAGAGCTGTTTTAAACAAAGAGATAGGATTAAGAACAGGAAAAATAATGTCTCATATTGCAGTATTTGAGGTAAAAAAATTAGAAAAATTAGTAATGATTACAGATTCAGCTTTTAATATGTATCCAGGATTGGAAGAAAAAATTGATATAGTTAAAAATGCAGTTACGGTAGCACATGCAATTGGTATTGAAAATCCAAAAGTTGCTCCTATTTGTGCAGTAGAGGTGGTTAATCCTAAAATGCCAGCTACACTAGATGCAGCTACACTTTCTAAAATGAATGATAGAGGACAAATAAAGGGATGCATAATTGATGGACCATTAGCCTTAGATAATGCTATATCAGAAGAAGCTGCAGCTCATAAAGGAATAGATAGCCCAGTAGCAGGTAATGCTAACATATTTTTAATGCCAAATATAGAAGCAGGAAATGTGATGTATAAGACATTAACTTATGCAGCAGATTGCAAGAATGGTGGATTATTAGTAGGAACATCCGCACCAGTTGTATTAACTTCAAGAAGTGATAGTCATGAATCAAAACTAAATGCAATAGCTTTAGCAGCATTAGTTGCTAGCCAACTAAAAAAATAAATATCTTAAATTTAGGGAGGAATTCAAAATGGGTTACAAATTGCTAATAATTAATCCCGGATCAACATCAACTAAAATAGGAGTATATGAAGATGAAAATCAAATACTAGAAGAAACATTAAGACATTCTTCACAAGAAATTGAAAGCTATAAAACTATATTTGATCAATTTGAATTTAGAAAAGAAGTTATATTAAATGTTTTGAAAGAGAAAAATTTTGATGTAAATGAATTAGATGCTATTGTAGGTAGAGGTGGACTTTTAAAACCTATTGAGGGTGGAACATACAGAGTAAATGACGCCATGATTGAAGATTTAAAAATGGGAGTTCAAGGACAACATGCATCTAATCTTGGAGGAATAATAGCTAATGAAATAGGAAAAAATCTTAACATACCTGCATTTATAGTAGATCCTGTAGTTGTTGATGAAATGAAGGATATAGCAAGAATATCAGGTATGCCTGAAATAAAAAGAAAAAGTATATTTCATGCATTAAATCAAAAGGCAGTTGCTAAAAGATACGCAAAAGAAAACAATAAAAAATATGAGGAGCTTAATTTAATAGTCACACATATGGGTGGAGGAGCTTCCGTAGGAACTCACGAAAAAGGAAAGGTAGTAGATGTAAATAATGCTTTAGATGGAGAAGGACCATTTTCACCAGAAAGAACAGGCGGTCTTCCAGTAGGAGATTTAGTGAAATTATGCTACAGTGGTAAGTACACTTATGAAGAAATGAAAAAGAAGATAAGCGGCAAAGGCGGAGTAGTAGCATATTTAAATACAAATGATTTTAGAGAAGTTGAAGAAAGAGCTGAAAAAGGAGATAAAGATGCAAAATTAATTGTTGATGCATTTGTATTTCAAATAGCAAAAGAGATAGGAAAAAATGCCGCTGTTTTATGTGGAAAAGTAGACGCAATATTATTAACAGGAGGAATAGCATATAGTAAAGTTATATGTGAAGGTATAAAAGAAATGGTATCTTTTATAGCGCCAGTAGTTAGATTCCCAGGAGAAGATGAGTTATTAGCATTAACTCAAGGTGGATTAAGAGTATTAAAAGGAGAAGAAGAGGCTAAAGAATATAAATAATGTAGAACTTTAATATATGATATAAATAGAATAATTAGTAAAATAAAGAAATTTTTTTATGATAAAATTATAACAATTAAAAAAAAGAGAAAATTACTTTACAACTATAAGGATTTTTGTGATATAATGAAGTTACAAATTCATCTATAAATTTACTTAAAGATGAAAAATGAAAGAGCTATTTCATGTAGTGTGAAAAAAATTTTTACTATATGTGAAAAGGGTTTCATTCTATGAAAATGCTCTGTTTTGGAGTGATTAAAATGAGTAGAATAAATATTTTCACAGGACATTTTGGTAGTGGAAAAACAGAAATTGCCATAAATTATGCTATGAAGTTAGCTGAGGAAGGCAAAAAGGTAGCTTTAGTAGACATAGATATTGTAAATCCATATTTCTGCTCAAGAAGTCTAAAGGAAGAGTTTGATAAATTAGGAATAAGAGTAATAGCTTCTGACTCTAAACTTATGAATGCAGAATTAATGGTTGTACCTGGTGAAGTTATGGCAGTATTCAATGATAAAAGTTATGAGGTTGTTATGGATATAGGTGGTGATGATCAAGGAGCAACAGTGCTTGGTCAATATAACAAATATTTTAATGAAGAAGATTATGATATGTATTTTGTAGTTAATAATAATAGACCACTTACATCTAATGAAAAAGAAACAGAAGATTATATAAAATCTATAGAAATTTCATCTAGATTAAAAGTTAAATATCTTATATCAAATACAAATCTTTCATATGAAACCACAGTAGATCACATATTAAAGGGTGATGAGATAGTCTTAGAACTTTCTAAAAAGACTGGTCTTCCCTATAAATATATTGTGTGTAGAAAAGATTTTGTAGATGATATAAAAGGTAAGGTTCATGGAGAAATATTTCCAATAGATATATACATGAAACCACCTTGGAGGTAATTTTTATTCAAAATTGTCAAAATCTTAAAATTTATCAATAAATAAAAACTGAATAAAGACTTGTAAGGCATTCTTATTAAAAACTTAAGGAGGGGTTATAATGCCAAAAGTAATATTTAGGGAAGAAAGATGTAAGGGCTGTGGCCACTGCATCCAAGTGTGTCCTAAAAAAATAATTAGCTTTTCAGAAAAACTAAATGTAAAAGGTTATAATGCAGCCACAATAGTTGATGAAAAGAAAGATGATTGTATAGCTTGTGCATCATGTGCAAGAATATGCCCAGATTGTGTAATAACAGTAGAAAAGTAAGAAGGAGGGGTTATAATGGGTGAAAAAGTTTTAATGAAGGGTAATGAAGCTATAGGCGAAGCTGCAATCCAAGCAGGATGTGAATGTTTCTTTGGGTATCCAATTACTCCACAAACAGAAGTAGCAGCTTATATGTCAAAGAAAATGCCTAAAATAGGAAAGACATTTGTTCAAGCAGAAAGTGAAATATCAGCTGTAAATATGGTGTATGGTGCAGCAGGAACAGGAATTAGATGTATGACTTCTTCAAGTTCACCAGGAATAAGTTTAAAATCAGAAGGACTTTCATATATAGCAGCAGCAGAACTACCATGTGTTATAATAAACATCGTTAGAGGAGGTCCAGGATTAGGAAGTATTCAGCCAGCACAATCAGATTATTTCCAAGCAACAAAAGCAAGTGGACACGGTGATTTTAATATGCCGGTATTTGCACCTGCTTCTATACAAGAAATGGTTGACTTAATACAAAATGCCTTCGATGTAGCTGATACATACAGGACACCTTGTATGGTTATGGGAGATGGTATGCTTGGACAAATGATGGAACCTGTTGAATTTAAAGAAAGATCATCTAAAGAACTTCCAGCAAAAGATTGGGCAGCTAATGGGTTACATGGAAGAAAAGAGCATAATATAATAAACTCCTTATATTTACAACCAGAAATATTAGAACAACATAACATTCATTTACAAAATAAATATGCTAAGATAAAAGAAGATGAAGTTAGATATGAGTTATATAACTGTGATAAAGAATGCGATTTAATATTAGTTGCATATGGAACAACTTCAAGAATATGCAAAAATGTTGTAAAAATGGCTAAAGAAGAAGGTATGACATTAGGACTAATAAGACCTATAACAATATGGCCTTTCCCATTTGAAGCATTTGAAAAAACTGTAGACCTTACTAAACATGGATATCTATCTGTAGAAATGAGCTGCGGACAAATGGTTTATGATGTTAAATTAGCATCTAATGGAAGAAAGCCAGTAGATTTTTATGGAAGAACAGGTGGAATGGTTCCAGATCCATCAGATATCCTAGAGAAAGTTAAATCTATAGTAGGAGGTGCTAGATAATGGCTATAGTATATCAACCACCTAAAGCATTAATGGACGTTCCTACACATTATTGTCCAGGATGTACTCATGGTGTAATTCATAAATTAGTTGGAGAAGTAATTGATGAACTTGGAGTATTAGATAAAACAATAGGTGTTGCTCCAGTTGGATGTTCAGTTTTAGCATATAACTATTTTGCCTGTGATATGTTTGAGGCTGCTCATGGTAGAGCACCAGCAGTTGCAACAGGTATAAAGAGAGCTAATCCAGATTCAGTAGTATTTACTTATCAAGGAGATGGGGACTTAGCTGCAATAGGTACAGCTGAAATAGTTCACATTGCAACTAGAGGAGAAAATATTACAACAATATTTGTAAATAACTGTATATATGGAATGACAGGTGGACAGATGGCACCTACTACATTACCAGGCCAAGTAACAGAAACAACACCTTATGGAAGAGATACAAGTTATGCAGGATTCCCAATAAGAGTATCAGAAATGATATCTACTCTAACTGGAGCTTGCTATGTAGAAAGAGTAGCTGTAAATACAGTTCCAAATATATTAAAAGCTAAAAAGGCAATAAAGAAAGCTTTCCAAAATCAAATAGATAAAAAAGGATTTTCTTTAGTTGAAGTATTGTCAATATGCCCAACTAACTGGGGATTAACTCCTCAAGAATCAATGGACTGGTTAAGAGAAAACATGATCCCATACTATCCTCTTGGCGTTAAGAAGGATACAACTGAGGAGGTGAAATAATATGGCATCACAACAAATTATATTTGCAGGTTTTGGAGGCCAAGGTATATTATCAATGGGTAAATTTTTAGCTTATGCAGGAATGGACTCAAATATGGAAGTTTCATGGTTACCATCTTACGGACCAGAAATGAGAGGTGGTACAGCTAACTGTTCTGTAGTTTTATCTGATACGCCAGTTGGATCACCAATAGTAACTAAACCAGATACAGTAGTAGTAATGAATAGACCTTCTTTAGATAAATTTGAAGATATGGTAGCACCAGGTGGATTAATAATATTGGATTCTGACTTAGTTGATAGAATGCCAAAAAGAGATGACATAAAAGTTATAGCTATACCAGCTCAATCTGAAGCGGATAAAATAAGTAGTAAAAAAATAGCTAATATGATTCTTTTAGGAGCTCTTGTAAAACAAACAGGAATAGTTACTATGGATGAGATAACAGCATCATTAAAAGACCATGGTAAGGAAAAATTCTTTGAATTAAACAAAGAAGCCCTTAAAGCTGGAGAGGAATACGTAAAATAATAAATTAAATATTGCCAGTGGAGAAAATATCTTCACTGGCTTTTTATATTTTTGAATGATGTTTCCTATTGTTAGAATTAGTAAACTATAATATAATATCTATGTGTATTTAAAAAATAGGAGTGATGAATTACATGGGTAGAATGTTCGGAACAGATGGAGTTAGAGGAATAGCTAATAAGGAATTAACAGCAGACTTAGCATATAAATTAGGTAAAGCAGGAGCTTTCATATTAACAGAAGGAACACATAGACCTAAGATACTTGTAGGTATGGATACAAGAATATCAGGGGACATGCTAGAGAGTGCTTTAGTAGCAGGTATATTATCTGTAGGAGCAGAAGCCATTTGTGTAGGTGTAATACCAACACCAGCAATAGCTTATTTAACAAGAAAATATAATGCAGATGCAGGAGTTGTTATTTCAGCATCACATAATCCAGTAGAATATAATGGAATAAAGTTTTTTAATAAAAATGGGTACAAATTATCAGATAAATTAGAAGATAATATAGAAGCATTAATAGAAAATAATTTTAAGGATGTTCCAGTTTTAACTGGAGAGAATATAGGAAGAAAAATTGAAGAAGATGGAGAGGCTATAAGAGATTACATAGATTTTGCTAAATCAACTATAAAAGGTGATTTAAAAGGATTAAAAGTAGCTTTAGATTGTGCTAATGGTGCATCATATATAACATCTGTAGAAGCTTTTAAGGAATTAGGAGCAGAAGTTCATGTTATAAACAATAAACCTGATGGTATAAATATAAATAGAAACTCTGGCTCAACACACCCAGAAGATCTTATGGAGTATGTAGTTAAAAATAGTTGCCAAATGGGACTAGCCTTTGATGGAGATGCGGATAGATGTCTAGCCATAGATGAAAAAGGTAACTTGATAAATGGAGATTTTATATTAGCCATTTGTGGTAAGGAATTAAAAAAACAAGGTAAATTAAAGAAAAATACAATAGTAGTTACTGTAATGAGTAATCTTGGATTAGATATAGCTATGAGAAAAGAAGAAATAAATACTATAAAAACGAAAGTTGGAGATAGATATGTCCTAGAGGAAATGCTTAAAAATGACTATGCAATAGGTGGAGAACAATCAGGACATATTATATTCTCAGATTATAATACTACAGGGGATGGACTTGTAACTGCCCTACAATTAGCTCATATTGTAAAAGAAAGTGGTAAGACTTTCTCAGAACTATGTTCTATAATGAAAGAGTTACCACAAGTTTTAGTTAATGCTAAAGTTCCTAATAATCAAAAAGATATTTATTTGAAGGACGAGGAAATAAAATCTGAAATAGATATGATTACAAAAAATTTAGATGGCTCAGGAAGAGTGCTTATAAGACCTTCTGGTACAGAGCCTTTGGTAAGAGTAATGCTTGAAGGAGAAAACCAAGAGGAAATTGATAAATTAGCACATGGCTTAGCTAAATTAATAGAGAAAAAAGTAAAATAATAGGATTAATTTATATTTTTAAAACATAAGGGTAATTTATAATTATTAGGTTAATTATAAATTACCCTTATGTTTTTTATTATAATAAATAAAGTTAAAATAATAAAATATTCAAAAAATAATGAAATAATACAAATTATTTAAAAAATAAAAGAAAAATAGAATAAATGGAGTATAATTCAAAAAAAATAAAGATTATATATTGTTGAAAAAACAATAAAAATGTTATATTATAAATACAACAATAAAACAAAATTTCATTAGATGCACAAATGTGCAAAATTTGTAGATAAAATAACAAAGGGGATTTGATTAATAATCTTCAAATAAAATTGGGAAAGGTTGAAAATGCCTTATGAAGTATGATGATAGAATTTTATATAAGGTTGCACAAATGTACTATATTGATAATATGACACAATCTGAAATCGCAAAACGATTAGGTCAATATAGAACAACTATAAGTAGAATGTTGAAAAAAGCTAGAGAGGAAGGCATCGTTACTATAAATATAAAAAATAACTTCGATAGTTGTTTCCAATTAGAGGATGCCCTAGAAAAAAACTTTAATTTAAAAGAAGCCATAGTTATACCAACAGATGAAGATGAAGTTGAGAGCATTAGACTTAAAAAATTAGGTCAAGCAGGAAGTGAATTTTTAAAAAGAATATTAAAAGATGGTGATATATTAGGCTTTGCTTGGGGAAAATCCGTTGGAGAAGTAGCAAATACATTGAAAGATTGCAAAAATGTATCAGCTAACATAGTACCTTTAGTAGGAGGCCCACCTAGTGATATGGATAATAAATATCATGTTAATACAATAGTTTCTAGAGTTAGTGATGAATTTAAAGCAAAAGGGCATTATTTTTATGCACCAGCAATAACAGCAGAGAAGTCCACAAAGGAAGCTATTATGAGTGATAGTAATTTTAAAGGAATACTGGAGTTATGGGATAAAGTTAATAAGGCTGTTGTAGGAATTGGAGCACCACTTAAAGGTAATAACCTAATTTGGAGTGGATACTTTGGAGACGAAGACATACAGTTGTTAAAAGATGTTGATGCAGTCGGAGATATATGTTCAAGATTTTTCGATATAAATGGAAACATAGTTGATGAAAAGGTAAAAGATAGAATAATAAGTGTGGAATTAGAAAAATTAAAAAAAATGGAATATTCTATAGCTGTAGCAGAATCCTCAGAAAAAGCTTGGTCTATTTTAGGGGCTTTAAATGGAGGCTTTGTAAATGTTTTAATAACTAATAATGAAACAGCAGAAACGGTACTAAACTTACATGAGCAATTTACTAAAAATAAAAAATAAATATAATTTAGAACTTTGAAGGGAGTCTTATAAAATGGAAGGAAAAATGAAAGCAGTAGCTTTACATGCAATTAAGGATTTAAGATATGAGGAAGTAGATATACCTGCTATAGGCGAAGATGACGTATTAGTAAAAGTTAAATATGTTGGTATATGTGGTTCAGATATGCCGAGAGCTATGGTAAGTGGTGCATATCATTACCCAACAATAACAGGACATGAATTTTCAGGAGAAGTAGTTGAAATAGGAAGCAATGTAGGTGATATAAAAATAGGAGAGAGAGTAGCAGTAGCACCATTAATACCATGTGGAGAATGTGAATTCTGCAAAAAAGGCAATTTTGCTTTATGTGAAACTTATGAATTTTTAGGTTCTAGAAATGATGGTGGTTTTGCAGAATATGTTAGAGTTCCAAAAGAAAACGTATTAATACTTCCAGAAGATTTAGATTATGAAACAGCAGCAGGAATAGAACCAGCATCAATATCATACCAAGCAATGAGCAAAACAGGAATAAAAGTTGGTGATACTGTAGCAGTTGTTGGTTGTGGTCCTATAGGACAATTTGCCATTCAATGGGCAAAGATATTTGGTGCATCAAAGGTAATAGCTGTGGATGTTTTAGAGGATAAACTTAACTTAGCTAAAGAATTAGGTGCAGATATTATAGTAAATAGTAAAGAATGCAATGCAGTTGAAAAAGTATTAGAAATTACCAATGGTGGAGTAGAGGCTGTTGTAGAAACTGCAGGAATGAAAATTACAGAAGAACAATCTGTTCTTATGTGTAGAAAACTTGGAAAGGTTGTTTTCCTAGGGATATCACATGATGAATTAAGATTTAGCGAAAAAACTTTTGATAGAATAATGCGTGGAGAAATCACATTACAAGGTTCATGGAATTCATATGCAGCTCCATTCCCAGGAATAGCTTGGAGAGCTACATTAGATTTCATGGAAAAAGGACAAATAGTATTTAAGCCAATGATATCTCATAAAATCAAGCTTGAAGAATTACCAGGATATTTCCACAAAATGTTTAACAAAGAAATTAATTATAATAAGGTATTAGTTGAAATTTAGTAGAGGTGAATTTATGTTTATAAGAATAGTAATTGTTATTGGACTTGCATGGCTTCTACAAACTGCATTAGGTTTTTTACAATTTAAAAATTTTAATAAAAATTTTAAAGAACTTAGACAAAAAGGAAGAGTAGTAATAGGGAAAAATAGGGGACGTGTAAAGAGGGGTTCAGTAATACTAATTGCTATTGATGATAATTGCTCTATACTTGAGAGCAGAATCATGAAAGGAATTACTATTTTAGCTAGATTTAAGCCTATGGAGATTTTGAATAATCAAAATCTCCATAGCATAAATCCCAATATATTGGAAAGTTTAGACAAACAGACAGCTTTGGTAATACAAGATGGGATCAAAAATTATAATGAATATTATAAAACAAAGGAGGAGATTGATTCTAATTTATAATTGAGTCAATAAAAAAACACTTTATTTAAAAAGGAGATGAGTTTATGGATTTTTTAACTAATTTAGCAAAAGGTTTTATAGGTTTATTTCAAGAAGGTGGAAATACTTTTGTAGGCATGGCAAAAGGAATAATACCTACATTGATTATGCTTCTAGTTGCTATGAATGCTTTAATAAGAATAGTTGGAGAAGAAAGAATAGAAAAGTTAGCTAAAAAAAGTGCAGCTAATCCAATAACTAGATATTTAATATTACCAGTAATAGGAACATTCTTTTTCTGCAACCCAATGACATTATCTTTAGGTAAATTTTTACCAGAAAAATATAAACCAAGTTATTATGCAGCGGCATCATATTCTTGTCATACAATGAATGGTTTATTCCCACACATAAATCCAGCAGAACTATTTGTATTCTTAGGTATAGCAAATGGTATAACACAATTAGGATTATCAACAACGGATTTAGCAGTTAGATATTTCTTAGTTGGTATAGTTACAAATTTCCTTAGAGGTTGGATAACAGATTTCACAACTTCTTATGTAGAAAAGCAACAAAATGTAAAATTATCTACAAAAATTTCACTTTAGGAGGTGTAATTGATGGCAAAATATAACGCAATAAAAGTTAGTGCAGGAAATGGCGGTTTTGGAGGCCCTCTTACAATAGTTCCGACAGAACAAAGAAATAAAATAGTTAATATAACTGGAGGAGTTATTTCAGACGTAGCAAAAAAATTAGAAGAACTTACAGGCTGTGAATTGGTAGACGGATTTAAAACAAAGGTACCAGATGATGAAATAGCTTGTGTAATAATAGATTGCGGTGGTACATTAAGATGTGGATTATATCCTAAAAAAGGTATACCAACTATAAACTTAATGCCAGCAGGACCAAGTGGCCCATTAGCTGAATATATAAAAGCAGATATATATGTATCTTCTGTAAAGGTTAAAAATATTGAATTAGCGAATTCTTCTAAAGATAATGAAAACGTTTATGGAAAAAATCAACAAAAGGAAGAAGTTAAGAAACCTAAATATGATACAACTAAAAAGATAACTCAACAATCTGATAGAGGTATAATGACTAAGATAGGTATGGCTCTTGGTAATTTCGTAGGAATGCTATATCAAGCTGGTCGTGATACTATAGATACTGTTATAAAAACTATATTACCATTTATGGCATTTGTATGTATGCTAATAGGTATAATATTAAAATCTGGTATAGGAGATGCATTTGCATCAGTATTATCTCCATTGGCAGGTAGCTTACCAGGATTAGTATTACTATCAGCTATATGCTCATTCCCATTATTGTCACCATTCTTAGGACCTGGTGCAGTTATAGCTCAAGTTATAGGTGTATTAATTGGTGTTGAAATTGGTAAAGGTAATATACCACCACATTTAGCATTACCAGCATTATTTGCAATAAACTCTCAAGCAGCATGTGACTTTATACCAGTAGGTCTTGGACTTGCAGAAGCTGAGCCGGAAACAGTAGAAGTTGGGGTACCATCTGTTTTATATTCAAGATTTTTAACAGGCCCAACATCAGTATTTATTGCATGGCTTGCTAGCTTTGGATTATATGCTAAATAGATTTGATTAAAAATAAAATATAAGAATAAAAGGATTACATTCTTTTATTCTTATATTTAAATAATTTAAATTAATTTTTACTTTGTATAATAATAATTTTGTATATTTAAGTTATTTAAATATACAATTGAATCTATATTATTTGTTTTATATGTAATTAAAATAATATAAAAGGTTAAATTAATAAAAGTAGTTTTAAAATAGGAGGAAATATTATGAAAACAATATATAATACAGAGGTAAATAAATTAGGAATTATGGTAGAAGAATTTTATGGAGAAAAAATGATAATCTTATTTAAAGATAATGCTCCAGAAGAATTAGCAGATTATTGTGTGCTTCATGGTAAAAATGAATTAAATGATGAAATACAAGCAGGAGATATTTTTAAGATTGATGGAGAAGAATACAAAGTAACTGCTGTAGGAGATGAGGTTCATAAGAATTTACGTGATTTAGGACATATTTGTGTAAGATTTGATGGAAGTACAAATGCAGAATTACCAGGAAGTTTATATTTAGAAGATAAAGAAATAAAAGAAATAAAAGAAGGAACTGTACTAGAAGTTGAAAGACCTTAGTTAGAAAAGGAGGGATACTGTGAATTTTAAAGAAAAAACTGTTATAATAACAGGAGGAGCTCAAAGTTTAGGAGAATATATTGCTCATAGCTTTGCTGAAAAAGGTGCTAATATAGTAATTGCAGATATAAATTATGAACAGGCTAACAAAGTATCTCAAAATATAATAGACAAATATAAAGTAAGATCTATAGCAGTTAAAGTTGATGTGTGTAAAGAAGAGGAAGTTAAAAATCTTATAAAAAATACAGTAGATAATTTTAGCAAAATAGATATTTTAATTTGTAATGCTGGAGTAGTTTATAGTACAAAGATTACTGAGCTGCCTAAAGAAAAATGGAATAATATATTAAATGTAAATTTAACAGGATATTTTTTATGTGCAAAAGAGGCTGCAAAGGAGATGATAAAAAGAAAACAAGGAGTTATTATTGAGATAAACTCTAAATCAGGTAAAAAAGGAAGTTTGCATAATTGCGTTTATTCCGCATCAAAATTTGGAGCTATAGGTTTAACTCAAAGTTTAGCATTAGATTTAGCAGAAGATGGAATAAGAGTTAATGCAGTTTGTCCAGGTAATTTATTAGACTCGCCCATGTGGAAAAATGGTTTATATGAACAGTATGCTAAAAAATTAAATATACCTAAAGAAAAGGTTAGACAAGCCTATATAGATAAGGTACCTTTAAAAAGAGGCTGTACTTATGAGGATGTAAGTAATTTAGTATTATTTTTAAGCTCAAAAGAAGCCTCATATATGACTGGACAGGCTGTAAACGTTACGGGTGGGCAAGAAATGAGATAAAATATATTTTTAGGAGATAAATTATGTTAGATACAATAATTTTTGATATGGATGGGGTAATAATAGACACAGAACCTTTATCCTTTGAAACTAGTAAAATTTTATTAAAAATGTATGATAAAGATTACACTGAAGATTTCCATAACGCTTGCATGGGGCTTAGTATGATTGAGGTTATAAGAAGGACAATAAGCAAGTATGATCTAGAAGAAGATGAAGATGAGTTATTAAAAAGGAGAAATGAAATATATATAAAGATTGCCTTAGAAAAATCAGAACCTATAAATGGTTTATTTGAATTATTAGATTATATAAAAGAATTAAATATAAAATGTGCAGTAGCAACAGGTAGTAATAGAGAAATAGCGGAGATATTGTTAAAAAAATTGGGTATAATAGATTATTTTCAGTTTATTTTACCAGGAGATGAAATGGAAAAATCAAAACCAGATCCTTGGCCTTATTTAGAAGCTATGAAAAGGTTAGGTTCCTATAGTGAAGAAACAATCATTATGGAAGATTCTATAAATGGAATAAAGTCAGCTATAGCTGCAGGATGCAAAGTTATTGCAATAAACAGTATATGGGAAGATAAAAGCACGAAAGAAATAATATCCTTTGAAAAGGATTTAAAAGGAGCCAAAAATATAATAAGCACTTTAATAAAATAACAAAGGGGGAAGATTTATATGTTAATACTTTTAGATACAGCTAATATAGAGTCTATAAAGAATATAAATGATATTTATCCATTAGATGGGGTTACAACTAACCCTACAATAATATCTAAAGAAAAAAAGGATTTTATAAGTATATTAAGGAAAATAAGAAATGTTATAGGTGAAGAAAAAATGCTTCATGTTCAAGTAATAGGGTCTAAAGCAGAAGATATGATAGAAGAAGCTGTATATTTAAATGAAAAAATTGGTGGTAATTTATATATAAAAATACCAGTAACTGAGCAAGGCATAAAAGCTATGAAAAAACTTAGTAAAGAAGGATATAAAATCACAGCTACAGCAATTTTTACAGCTCAACAAGCTTTAATGGCAGCAAAAGCAGGAGCAGAATTCGTAGCTCCTTATGTAAACAGAATAGATAATCTAATGGGAGATGGTATTAAAGTTGTTTCTGATATAGTAAATATATTTGAAACTTATAATATTAATTCTAAAGTTTTAGCCGCTAGTTTTAAAAATACAGAACAAATCCATAATGCTTGTTTAAAGGGAGCTCATAGTGTAACTGTAAATGAAGATTTAATAAAGCAATTAATATATCATCCTTTAACAGATTTAAGTGTAGATAATTTTGTGAAGGATTGGGAAAATCAATATGGGAAGAATACAAAAACTAATGAGGTATAACCCAAAATAGCATTTTAATAGTAAAGTATAATTTATAGGTACAATATTAAGTGTTTTCATCATATTATAATATTATGAAAAAATACTAGCAAATTTAGAGGAGCATTTTCACTAAAAAATTAAATATAACTAAAAATTGAATAGAAATATAATATAATATTCATAAAAAATTAAGTTAACAAATAAAAATGAACATGCTATAATGTATTAGGAAGAAAGTTAAAAAGTTATGAAAGCGCCAGAACTTAAGTGCTTATAGCAGATTAGTATCTGAGTAAGTTCCACTAATCAAATTGAGAATTTGGAGTATATAGAGGAAACTCAGATTAGTATCTGAGTAAGTTCCACTAACCAAATTAAAAATTTGGAGTGTCACTTAAGTTGACGAGGATATAGGAGTATCGAAATTTCGGCGGATATCCTATGGGATCTCACAGCCCTAAAAGCTATAATAAAAGTTAGAAGTGATTCTGATTACAAAAAAGCTTTAGTGAGGACTTTCTTCTTAAATTATTAATATAATCTAAGGAGGATTTTTTTATGTGCGGAATAGTAGGATATGTAGGATTTAGGAAGGCAAGCGATGTAATCGTGGATGGATTATCAAAACTAGAGTATAGAGGATATGACTCTGCAGGAATCGCTGTTAATGATGGAGAGGAAATAGAGTTTCAAAAGTACAAAGGTAGACTAAATGTTTTAAGTGAAAATTTAGAAAATAAACCTATGGAGGGAACTATAGGAATAGGTCATACAAGATGGGCTACTCACGGAGTGCCATCTGATGTGAATTCACATCCACATTTAAATATGGATGAAACAATTGCAGTAGTTCACAATGGTATAATTGAAAATTATATGGAAATAAAAGAATGGTTGGTTTCTGAAGGCGTAAAATTTAAATCAGAAACAGATACTGAAGTAATAGCGCATTTAGTTGATCATTATTATGAAGGTGATTTATTACAAGCAGTATTTAAGGCTATAAAAAAATTAAGAGGAGCTTATGCTCTAGGAGTAGTTTGTAAAGATAACCCAGAACAATTAGTAGCTGTAAGAAAAGATAGTCCATTAATAGTAGGAATTGGAGAAAACGAAAACTTCATTGCTTCTGATGTACCAGCTATTTTAAAATATACTAGAGATGTATATTTCTTAGATAATGGAGAAATAGTTACTTTAGAAAAAGACAAAATAAAAATTTACAACGAAAAGGAAGAAGAAATCACAAAAGAACCTTTCCATGTAATGTGGGATGTGGAAGCGGCATCTAAGGGTGGATATGATCACTTCATGATAAAAGAAATAAATGAACAACCAAATGGTATAAAAGAAACTTTAGTTAGAAGATTGGATGAAAATGGTAAAATAAAATTAGATGATATAAAACTAACAAAAGAAGACTTAGATGAAATAAATAAAATTTATATAGTTGCTTGTGGAACTGCATACAATGCAGGAATAACAGGAAGATATGCTATTGAAAGATTTGCAAAAATAGCTGTAGAAACAGATGTAGCTTCAGAGTTTAGATATAGAAATCCATTTATAGACGACAAAACATTAATTATTGTTGTAAGTCAATCTGGAGAAACAGCAGATACTTTAGCAGTTGTAAGAGAAGGAAAAGAAAAAGGAGCGAAAGTTCTAGCTATTACTAATGTTGTAGGATCTTCTATAGCTAGAGAAGTAGATGATGTATTTTATACTTGGGCAGGGCCTGAAGTAGCAGTTGCATCAACTAAAGCATATACAACTCAACTTGTAGCATTGTATATGATCGCATTAGATATGGGTATAAAAAGAGGAACAATAACTGAAGAATTTTATAATGATATAATAAATGAATTAAAACTTATACCTGAAAAAGTACAAAAAATACTTGATCAACATGATGATATAAAAGAAATAGCAAAAGAAATAAAAGACAATGAACATGCATTTTATATAGGAAGAGGATTAGATTATAATCTTTCATTAGAAGGTTCATTAAAGATAAAAGAAATATCTTATATGCATGCAGAAGCTTTTGCTGCTGGTGAATTAAAGCATGGAACTATAGCTCTTATTGAAGAAGATACACCAGTAGTAGCTACAATGACTCAAACAGATTTATTTGAAAAGAGTATTTCTAATATAAAAGAAGTTAAATCAAGAGGAGCACATGTTATTGCTATAACTCAGGAAGGAAATAAAGAAGCAGAGCAAGTAGCGGATAAAGTAATTTATATACCAAGAACAAATGATATATTACAAAGTATTATTGCAGTAGTGCCTCATCAATTATTAGCATACTATGTAGCAATACTAAAAGATCGTGATGTAGATAAGCCAAGAAACTTAGCTAAATCCGTTACAGTTGAATAGAGTATGGCTTGTCCCTCGATTACTGTTAACTATATAAAAACTCGTTTAAATATAAGAAAACATTTTAAAAATAAAAAGAAAATCAGGATTATTCCTGGTTTTCTTTTTTTATGAAATAAGTTTTACATATATTATTGACCTTCACGTAGCGTAAAACAATAGAATTATATTTGAATAGGAGATGATTAAATGTCAATAGTTAATATGGAGAAAATAACTTGGAAAGAGATTGATAATCTTGATAACGATAAATCAGTTATCTTTGTTGCATTAAGTCCAATTGAAGAACATGGACCGCATTTACCATTGGGAACTGATTATATTTCAGCAAAGGATTTATTAAAAGCTGTAATAGATAATCTTGAAAAACAAAATAATGCTTATAATTATATTATTCATCCATCTTTCCCTATAGGCTATAATGAATGTGTAATGAATTATCCAGGGACTATCTCATTTAAATCAAAAACCATAGAAAATATAATTGTGGATTTGGGTGAGTCAATTAGTAGAGCAGGATTTAAAAAGATGGTAATAGTAAATCATCATTTAGATTTAGGACATATAAAGGCTATTGAAAATGCAAAGGATATACTCAATAAAGAGTGTTCCCTCAAGGTTTTAGAGGTAGCAAGTAGTATAATATATTCACGAAGTGAAAAAGAAAATGCTAAAATTGTAAAGAATGATTTAGACATGAAAAGAGAAATACATGCGGATGTAAGAGAAACTTCGTTTATGTTATTTAAGCATCCAGAATTAGTGA
The DNA here is from genome assembly GCF_001889325.1 of Clostridium sporogenes. Classification (NCBI taxonomy): domain Bacteria; kingdom Bacillati; phylum Bacillota; class Clostridia; order Eubacteriales; family Clostridiaceae; genus Clostridium; species Clostridium sporogenes. The sequence goes on from NZ_CP013243.1 coordinate 2,599,986, forward strand.
AAGATTGTTATAGTACTTTATATCCTATCTACCTAGATATGAAAGAATTTATAAAAAGTGGTGGAAGCTGTTGGAAAGAATATGGAATAAAAGAAGGATATATAGGTTCTCCTGCAAAAGGAAGTAAAGAAAAAGGTAAAATACAATTCGAGGGTATGATAAAAAATACAGTTGAATTGATATTTAAATTTATTCGATATGGATATATGCCAGAACTTTCGAAGGAAATAAAGATTGCTATGAATTATATGATTTTGAGGTGAATAAATATATGTATACAATTGGACAGTTAGCATTAATATTGAAAGTATCAACAAGAACCCTTAGACATTATGACGATATTGATTTATTGAAGCCTTATTGTATTAATGAAGAAAATGGTTATAGATATTATGAACAGGAGCAACTTGGATTAGCTAGAAATATAATAAAACTTAAAGAATATGGATTAACTCTTGAAGAAATAAAAGAAATAATAGCTAATAGTAATATAAATAGTTATGGAATTATAAAAAAGAGATTAAATATTATAGAAAATGAAATAGGTAGATTAACAGCAATGAGGGATAATTTATATAAGATGTTAAAAGAAAATAAAGTAATTAAAAGAGAAGAATTTAATTATAAAATACATGAAGTTGAAGTTGTTCAATTAGATAATATAAATGTGATAAGTAAAAAATGTACAATTGATATTAAAGATATAGGGAAAGTTGTAGGTTCTCTCTATGAATTAATAAATAAGAATGGATTAAGAATAAAAGGACCACATATAGTAAAATATTTTGAAAAGGAATATGATCCTGAAAATGCAGAGGTTGAGATATGTATTCCAGTAGAAAGTAGAAAAGAAGCAAAACTGAAAATTCATGCTATACCAAAGGGAAGATATGTAACTTCAACGGCTAATTCCATAAGTGAAAAGGGAAATGCTTATGAAAGCATAATAAATTGGATTCAATCTAATAATTATGAAATTAATGGAAATCCCTTTGAAGAATATACTGTTAATTATGAAACTGGAGTATTTAATATAAATATATACTACCCTATTGAGGACTATTAAGAAAAGCAGGTATCAGTAAATAAAAAAGAATGATAGAATCGAAAAATTTATAGAAGAAAAATTTTTTAAAATAAAAATGAATTAATTAGATATTTAAAGAAAAACTCAAATAAAATTTGCTACAGTATGAAATCGGTATATATATCTAAAAAGTATATACCTGTAGATAGTAGAAATATAAGAAAATTAAATAAGGATGAAATAGAATTATATTTAAAAGAACAATAAAAAACTAAATATAGAGTTTAAAATAAAATTCTGTTAAAAATGTGGTTATTTTTAACAGAATTTTATTTGCTTGATTTCGTTCATATAAGTATATAAATTTGATTATTGAGGATTGTACATGCCTTTGCTTTCCATATATTTATAAATAGTTTCTCCATGTTGTTGTTCTTCTTTTTGAATATGGTTTAAAACATTTCTAATATTAGGATCTCTGAATTCAAATATAGCTGTATCATAAGTTGAAGAAACATATTTTTCTGTAGCTAAAAGGTCAGTACATAAATCAGCATCATTTGTAGTTGTTAATCCAGCTCCTGTACCAGGTTGCATTTGAGAGTTTTGTTGTTGTTGGTTGTTTTGCTGTGAATTAACATTTGGAATTTGACCACTTAAAAGTTGATTTATGCTGTTTAAATGCTCTTGCTCCTCCTGTGCATTGTTTAAAAATATTTGTTTTAGTTGTGGATCCTTTGATTGATTTGCATAATTTGTATATTTTTTAATGCACAATTCTTCATGACTTTTTTGATCTTGTAAAAGTAATTGTTCTTTTTGAGTTAAATTTGCCATATGAACACCTCCTATATATATCATTTATTTTTAAGGTAAAAATTATTCCTATTTTACCAAAATAGTTTAAGTTATTAAGAAAATTATAAATAAGAGATATAATAATTTTTAGGAGAAATATAAAAAGTAATGAATTATTAATAATTCTTTATTCATAATTTTAACCTAATTTTAATCTAATTTTTAATGTTTTTTAAATTAGTATATATAACATACAAATATAAAGGAGCCCAGGGATTATAAGGGAGTAATATTAGGAATAAACAATGGAAATTATATAATAGTATAAGCTAGTATATTATATAGTGGGTTAATGGCTCACTATTTTGTGTGAGATACACACGAGATATGAAAAAGAGGTGGTAACTTGAAGAATTTTAAGATCCTTTTAGTGGAAGATGAAGAGCAAATGTCAATGTTTATTGAAATGGAGCTTACTCATGAAGGGTATAAAGTTGATATAGCTTATGACGGAAGAGAAGCTTTAGAGAAAGTGGAAAATACATAATATCAGTTAATACTCCTTGATATTATGATACCAGGTTTAAATGGGATTGAAGTTTGCAGAAGGATTAGGCAATTTTCTTGTGTACCTATAATAATGTTAACTGCAAAAAGTGATGTATCAGACAAAGTTTTAGGACTTGACGTTGGGGCTAATGATTATTTAACTAAACCCTTTGCAATAGAGGAATTATTGGCAAGAATACGAGTATATGAACGAGAAAAGTTAGTAAAAAGTAAATTTGATGAAATTAAAGTAAAAGATATTGTGATGGATAATAAAACACATCAAGTTTGGAGGGCTGGCAGAGAAATTGAACTTACAAAAAAAGAATATGATCTTTTTGAAAAGCTGTTAATTAATAAAAACATTGTACTTACAAGAGAACGATTAATTGAAGAGGTATGGGGCTATGATTATGTAGGAGATACTAATGTAGTAGATGTATTTATAAGATATTTACGAAGTAAAATTGATAATGGTTCCAAAGATAAGCTTATAACTACAATAAGAGGTGTAGGCTATGTTATTAAAGATAAATAATTATGTTTTAAAGGTAATTAAAAGAGCAAAAATTTCCATAAAGCTTACAATAGTATATGCTTTTATGTTCTCATTAGTATTACTTTTGTTAAATGCTTCAATTTTATATGGTGTAAAGTATTACCTGTATAATCAGGCAAATAAACAGATAGAAGATATAGAAAGTATAATATTAAATAAGATTACATCTCAAAGTCAGAAATTGGACTTATCTAATAAAGAAATTTTTACTGATGTTCCCTCTAAAGAAAATATATCCATAAGAATAATACAAAAAGACGGCAAAATAATAAATTCATCAGAAAAATTTTATTATAAGCTTAAAGAGCCTCAGGATGATGTAAAAAAATCAGAAGATAAAGAAAAACGCTTGGAAGATAAACAAGGACATTTGGTTTATAGAAATGTTAAGTTTGAAGGTGAAAAATATAGTACTGTATATATTCAAATAGTAAAGGATATGCGCAACGAATATGATTTTATGAAAATATTATTTGGCACTATGGCTGTAGCTGACTTTATAGGCATTATTGCCTCTATTATAATAGGGTATATGGTAAGTAAGAGAATGTTGAAGCCTATTGATTATATAACTAAAACTGCTGAAAATATAAGCATTAACAATTTAAAGGAAAGGATAGAGGTAAAAGGTCCAGAGGATGAACTTAAGAGACTTGCAAATACATTTAACAAGATGATAGATAGACTTCAAGGTGCTTTTAATAGACAGGCACAATTTGTATCCGATGCTTCCCATGAGCTTAGAACTCCCATTGCTGTTATTCAAGGATATGCTAATCTATTGGATAGATGGGGTAAAAACGATAGAAATGCTTTGGAAAAATCTATTTATGGAATTAAATTAGAAGCTACTGATATGGCTAATCTAATTGAAAAGTTATTGCTACTTGCAAAAGGAGATAGTGGTACTGTAGTAATAGAAAAAAAAGAATTTTGGCTTAATGAATTAATTGATGAAGTGGTCAAAGAAAGTAGGATAATAGAACAGAATCATATAATATCAAGTAATAAAAATGATACTGTAAAAATTTTTGCAGACTATAAGATGATAAAGCAAATGCTAAGGATTTTTATTGATAATAGCATAAAGTTTACTCCAGAGAATGGAAAGATAGATATAAGTTCAGAAATTCAGGATAAAATCGTGAAAATAACTGTTAGCGATACAGGTATTGGAATACCTAAAGACGAAATAGAAAATATATTTAATAGATTTTATATTGTAGATAAATCCAGGTCTAAGGAAAAAGGGGGAACAGGACTTGGACTATCTATTGCTAAATGGATTATTGATATGCATCAGGGAACTATAGATGTAAAAAGTGAAGAATATAAAGGCTCAAAAGTAACTGTTACATTAAATTTAGATACTTAATGAAAATAGAATACTCAGAACTGATATTAATATAAGAGGGTGTCTCAAAATAGATTTAAAACTTCTTAGTGAAATGAATTGGCTTAAGAAGTGTATTTTTTATTTTAAGATATTCTCTTTTTATTTATAATTTTTATTTATAAAATATAAATTATTTTTAAGGGAAATCTAAGAGGGTTTTAATCTAATTTTAATCTACTAAGGTAATAATTATATAACAGGATAAAGATAAACTACATTTAAAATTATTATGAGGGTTTATAGAAAAACTCAACCATGAAGGGAGAAAAAATATGAGTATTATAGAAAATTTTATTAATGCATTAATGCATTTGGATAAATATTTAAATGTAATAATACAAAATTATGGAGTGTGGACATATGCCCTTATATTTCTAATTATATTTTGTGAGACAGGATTAGTTATTACTCCATTCCTGCCCGGAGATTCTATTTTATTTGCAACAGGAGCATTTGCAGCAGCAGGATCTCTTAAAATGTTAATGTTATTTGTTGTATTTTATCTAGCAGCTGTAATTGGTGATACAGTTAATTATCATATAGGACAGAAAGTTGGAACTAAAAGTTTAGAAAAAGAAGATGTAAAATATATAAATAAGGAATATCTTAAAAAAGCACATACTTTTTATAAAAAGCATGGTTCTATGGCTATAGTAGTAGGAAGATTTATACCTATAATAAGAACTTTTGTACCTTTTGTAGCTGGAATAGGGGAGATGAGTTACTCAAAGTTTATTATTTACAATTTGTTAGGTGGATTATTGTGGGTTGCATTGTTTTTAGGTGGAGGGTATTTATTTGGAGATTTACCTTTTATAAAACAGCATTTTTCATATATATTGGTTGCTATTATAATAATATCCATTATTCCGGGAGTGATTGTGTTCATTAGGGAAAAGAAAAATGGAGGTAAGAAAGAATAAGATGTCATTAATACAGAATATTGATAATTGTATTCTATATGTTATTAAGAAATATGTACAAAATAAATATTTAGATATATTGATGCCTAGAATAACAAAAATGGGTGAACTAGGAATCATTTGGATTGCAATAGCTCTTGTTTTAATATTAAACACACCATATAGAATGATCGGGATGGTAGTAATACTAACATTAATTATAAGTACAATTATTGGAGAAGGAATAGTAAAACATATTGTAAGACGAATTAGACCATGTAATCAGCAGAATAGTTTCAATATGCTGATTTCAAAACCAATGTCTTACTCTTTTCCTTCAGGACATACTTTATCCTCCTTTGCTGTTGCAGAGGTTCTATCTGTGTATTTTGCTCAATATAAGTTGATATTTATGACAATAGCATTTTTAATAGCTTTATCCAGAATATATTTATATGTTCATTATCCAACGGATGTTATAGCAGGAATTATATTTGGTATATTATGCTCAAAATTAATTTTTATAATTTTACAAGAAGGATACATGGGAAAAATTACTGTTTTTTATCAAAATATATTATAGGAAGGATAGTTGAATATGAATATGGAATTTTTTCGATTAATAAATAATTTAGCAAATAAAAGTAGTGTTTTAGATAAGATAATGATTTTCTTTTCAAAGGATATACTCTATATATTTGTGGCGGTAGTTGCAATAGTATTTATTTTAGGAATTATAAAAAAGAATTGTGATTATAGAAAAGTTGCTTTTAATACTTTTATTATTACAGTAATTAATCTAACTCTAAGTTTTATTATTGGAGGTGTATGTTATGTGGACAGGCCATTTGTTCATAATAAGGTAAATTTACTATATACTCATGCAAAAAATTCATCCCTTCCAAGTGATCATGCAACAGGGACAATGAGTATAGCATTAGGGCTTGGAAAGTACAATAAATTACTTAGTTTAATATTAACTGCATTTTCTGTCATTATAGGATTTTCAAGAGTATATGTTGGACATCATTATCCAGCAGATGTTATTGTCGCATACATAATTGTTTTTGCGACAAGTTATATTTATAACTTGAAATTAAGAAATAAAGTAGAAAATTTATATGAAGCAGTTGAGAGGAAATTAGTATCAAAATTTGGTTTTGAAAAAATATACAATAAAATTTAATATTATATTAAATAACATAAGCATAAAATCCATAGCTTGTGTTATCTAAATATTGTTATACATAATTTTTCATGATTATTTTAATTTTATAAAAGGTATTTTTTAGGGATAGAATTACTCTTATTCTAACAAAATGGGTGTATAGAAGTAAAAATTTTTATACACCCATTTTATATAAATTGTTTAGTTAAATATTTTTATTATGATTTTTATCCGATTTTTTTTGTATAGCATCCACAATCATTGCTACAGCCTGATCCCCAGATACATTACAGGCAGTACCAAAGCTATCTTGAGCAATGTATAGAGCAATCATTAAACCAAGTAAAGCTTCATTAAAGCCTAATATTGATTGAAGTATGCCAAGAGCTGCCATTACTGCACCTCCAGGAACACCGGGAGCTGCTACCATAGTTACACCTAGCATAGCTATAAATCCAGCCATCTGAGACATACTTATAGGCATACCGTTTAACATCATAACAGATAGTGCACATATAGTTAAAGTAATAGTACTTCCTGATAAATGGACAGTTGCACATAAAGGAATAACGAAGTCTCTTATACCTTTGCTAATTCCTATTTGTTCTGAACATTGAACGTTAATAGGAATAGTTGCAGCAGAAGATTGAGTTCCTAAAGCAGTAAGATAACCTTTAAGTTGGATTTTTAATGATTTAAAAGGATTTTTCCCAGCAATAGATCCACCTACTGAGAATTGGAAAATTAGTATAATCCAATGTAAAATAAGTATAATTATAAATACTTTCCAGAATACTTTTAAAACAGTTGATACTTCACCAGTATAAGCTAAGTTAGCGAATATGCCTAATATGTGAAGTGGAAGTAGTGGTATAACAACGTTTTCGATGACTTTTGTTATTATTTCTTGGAATCCTATAGCTACATCCTTTAGAGTTTTATTTTGTATCTTTGCAATACCTAATCCCAATATAAAAGCAAATATAAGTGCAGTCATAACGTCCATCATTGGTGGAATTTTAACTTCAAAAAAAGGATCCAGAGCTTTTTTTGCCTTTTCTACATGAGTGGCACTAGTAATAATTGATGGTAATAATGTTCGGCCAACTAATAAAGCAGAAAAACCAGATATTAATGTGAATAAATAAGCTAAACCAACAGTTATTCCTAATAGCTTTCCAGCGCCTTGTCCCAATTCAGCGATACCAGCAACAATGAAGCCTAGAATTATTAAAGGTATAAGGAATCCTAGAAATTCTCCAAATATGGAGCTAAAAGTTCTAAATATGCGTATTACAGGAATTGGTGTAAAGCTACCTATTAGAATACCTAAAATAATGGCTATGATAATTTTGGGTATTAATCCTAATTTTTTCATTGATATTCTCCTCCTTTTTATATATTTAAGTGATTAATATTAAATTAATACAATTATTAATTATTATATAATAATATGTAATTAATTCCTAAAATATATATGATATTAGTAAATATTAAAATTGCATTTTGAAATAAGGATAGTGCTTTAAAAAGATATGGATATAGATTTCAAGCAATGTTATTATTGTTTGAATATTAGGAAAAGTATACCATATGTATAGATCCATTGCAATTATACTAAAGGAAATAATTTGAAGATTTTTATTAGTTTATGTGTATTAAAGAAAGCTGAAAGTTAGATATGTAATAAAATGAATAAGGGTACTTAAAACTAAATTTATATTCAAAAAATACAAAGGAGATATTGAAAATCATTTTCAGTATGTGATATAATATAAGTAGTTTTTACAAAAACTATTATCGCGGCTAAGAATATAGTATTAGGAGGAAGAAATGGCTAAGATAAGAGATCCAAGATTTAAGTTATCTAGAAGATTAGGAGTAAATATTTATGGACATCCTAAGGCTATGAAAAGAGCCACAAGAGAAAACAGTAGGGAAGGTAAAAAATTATCAAATTATGGTAAACAACTTTTAGAGAAACAAAAGATAAGATCCTACTATGGAGTTTTAGAAAAGCAATTTTTAAGATATGTTAAAAAAGCTATGAAAAGTAAAGAAAGAACTGGAGACGTTTTGCTAAGAAGCTTAGAATGTAGATTAGACAATATAGTATATAGAATAGGATTTGCTAATTCTATAAGACAAGCTAGACAAATGGTGAATCATGGACATATATTAGTTAATGATAGCAAAGTCAACATACCATCCTATGGAGTAAAAACAGGAGATGTAATAACTCTAAGGGAGAAGTATAGAAAAAATGATGAGTTTGCTGATAATTTCTTAGCTTTAAAAAAATTTATTCTACCATATATAGAAAAGGATTATGATAAATTTTCAGGTGTATTAATTAAAGAACCTGAAAGAGATGAAATACCAATAGATGCAAATGAAACTCTAGTAGTAGAATTATATTCTAAATAGAAAAGAACAAATTAATATTAGAAATAACACACAACTTAAAAACAACTTTATACGCAATTAAGAATAACACATAACTCAAAAGCGACTTTATACACAATTAAGAATGATACACAACTCAAAAATAACTTTATACACAATTAAAGATAACATACAACTTAAAAACAACTTTATACACAATTAAAAACAATACACAACTTAAAAAATAACTTTATACATCAATTTAAAAACCATATAAAATTTATATGTAACACAAAAATTTTTTTACACAAACTTTATATAAGAGGTATGTCATATGGGCAACAAATATAATAATCTTTTCTATTGGGAAAATTTACTGGTAAAAAGAGAGAACATCTGGAGTGGAAACTTTAAAGATATACCTATAAGTCAAAAATCTCTTTTTATTAACACTACCATAATAGATTATGAAAAAAATATTTTTGATAATAATTGGGCTGTATATCCAGATGTAAAATCCCTTTTGGGGTTCATACAATATATATTTATACCTACAGTTTTCTTTTGTTATGTAAATAATACAAGTGACGAGATAGTTACTCCTATAGCTTCTAAAGAAGAATTGCTAGAAGAAATAAAAACATTATGTAAAAATGAAGGTTCTATAATTGAAATAGAATATTTTATCAATAAAGCATATAATTTATCCGAATTAAGTGAATACCAGCTTATAGATGAATTGAAAAAGTATTGCTTAGAATTTAATAGGAAATGGGAAGAAAAGACTAAAATATTTCATATTAGTATATATTCTAGTGGCAAAGAAATAATAGAAAAAATTTCAAAAGAAGAAAATTTCTTAGAAGTTATAGAGGAAGATATAGGTATGTCTATAAACACCTTGAAAGAAATCACAAAAGATTTACAGTATAACTTATTTATGAAAAGTAACTTTATAAAAATTTTGAACAACCAAATAGGTTGTATAATTTAATAATCTCATAATAAAAGTATAAAAATAAAGGATTAGTTTATTCTAGTCCTTTATTTTCTATAGAATTAACTATTTATATTTTTTTATAATTTTATTTAAGGAGTCTATAGTATAGGTGATTTCTTCCTTTGTATTAAAATGTCCAAAGCTAAATCGAACAGTGCCCTGTGGAAATGTATTCAATGTTTTATGAGCAGAAGGAGCACAGTGCAATCCGCATCTGGTCATTATATTGTATCTATTAGATAAATCTAAAGAAACTTCAGCATTATCTATTTTAGTAAAATCTAAAGAAACTACAGCGGTTCTGTTATTTATATTATTTAATCCAACTAATCTTACATCATCTAAATTTAGAATATCTTCTATAAAAAGTTTTGTTAAAAATAATTCTTTTTCTCTAATATAACTTAAGGACTTTTGTTTTATATATTTTAAGGCTGCATTTAGTCCATAAATTCCAGGTATATTTATAGTACCGCTTTCATACTTGTCTGGCATATAGTTTGGTTGAGTCTCATATTCTGAAAGGCTTCCTGTACCACCTTCAATAAAAGGGTGAACTTTAGGAATTAAAGAGTCTTTTATTACAAACCCTCCAATACCCTGTGGACCTAAAAGACCTTTATGTCCAGTAAATGCTATTGCATCTGCTCTTGTTTTTTCAAAATCAATATCTAAAAATCCAGCGGTTTGAGCAGAGTCTATTATAAAAATTAGATTATTTTTTTTACACAACTTACCTATTTCTTCTAAAGGCAATATAGTTCCACATACATTAGAAGAATTAGTCATAATAACAGCTTTAGTATTAGATTTTATTTTTTTTGTTATATGATTAATATTAAGTTGTCCAAGTATATCACAGGAAACTTTAGAAATTTCTATATCATTTTTGATTAAAGAATTTAAGGGTCGCATAACTGCATTATGCTCCATAGAAGAAACAATAACATGGTCTCCGTTTTGTAATAAACCTTTAATTAATAAGTTTAAACTTTCAGTTATATTTTTAGCAAATACAACGTTTTCTGGTTTATTAAAATTAAATAAAGAACATATCAATTCTCTTGTTTCAAATAATATATTTTCAGCAGCTAAAGAAGAAGTATAAACCCCTCTATTCACATTACATCCTATATTTTTTATATAATTTAGCATGCTTTCCCCTACATTGGGTGCTTTAGGGAAAGAAGTTGCACTATTGTCTAAATAAATACCATTCATAATTATTTTCACCCCTATATTAAAAAAAATTATATAAAATCATAATTATAAAATTTTACTATAGTTATTTTCTTTTCTATAAAAAAGACTTATTTAACTAAATGTGGAATATTTGTTAAAATGAAATTGGCATATAACATTAATTTAATTTTAATATTAACAAATAAAAAGGAGGCTGTAAATAATGGACAGTAAAAAAGGCATTATATTTACAGGTGCTGTGGTAGGAATTATAGCAGTACTTTTAGTTTATTTTGGTAATCCTGCAAATATGGGGTTTTGTATTGCATGTTTTGTAAGAGATATAGCAGGAGCTGTAGGACTACATAGAGCACCTATAGTTCAATATATAAGACCAGAAATTATAGGAATGGTTATAGGGGCTTTTATAATGGCTCTTTCTAAAAATGAATTTGATGCTAGAGGCGGATCATCACCCTTTATTAGATTTAGTTTAGGCTTTATAGTTATGGTAGGAGCTTTAATGTTTTTAGGATGTCCTTTAAGAATGGTTTTAAGACTTGCAGGAGGAGACTTAAATGCAATAATGGGACTTATAGGTTTTGCTGTGGGTATAATTATTGGTATTGCATTCTTAAACAAAGGATTTAGTTTAAAAAGAAATTATAAATTAAATAAATCAGAAGGGTATTTATTTCCAATAGTAAATGTAGGTTTATTTATATTATTAGTTGCATCACCAGCTTTTATATTCTTTAGTAAAAAAGGGCCTGGTGCAGCACACGCTCCTATAGCAATTGCATTGATAGCAGGATTAATTGTAGGGGTTTTAGCTCAAAGAACAAGATTATGTATGGTAGGCGGAATTAGAGATTTAATAATGTTTAAAGACAATTATTTAATTTCAGGATTTGTATCCATATTTGTATTTGCCCTTATAGGAAATTTAATTATAGGAAAGTTTAAACTAGGATTTGTAGGACAGCCTGTTGCTCATACAAATGCCTTATGGAATTTTCTGGGTATGGTTCTTGCTGGTTGGGGATCTGTACTTTTAGGAGGATGTCCTATGAGACAACTTATACTTTCAGCAGAAGGAAATATAGATTCAGTTATAACAGTTTTAGGCATGTTAGTGGGAGCTGCATTTTGTCATAACTTTAGTTTAGCAGCTAGTCCAAAGGGGGCTGCAGCAAATGGTAAAATAGCTGTAATAATAGGCTTTATATTAGTTTGTGCTATTTCATATATAAATATAGAGAAAAATGCAGAAGTAAAAGTGAAGGGAGATGTTAGTGTTGGTTCAAATTGATGCTAGAGGAATATCTTGTCCACAACCAGTTCTTATGACTAAAAAAGCTTTGGCAAACAATAAAGAAGGTATTGATGTAATTGTAGATAATATGACTGCTAGAGGGAATGTAGAAAGATTTATGAAAAATTCTGGTTATAAAGTTATTATAGAAGAAAAAGAAGATGACTTTATTTTATCTGCAAGGAAGTAATGATTATGGAATATATAGCGAGTTTTTTTACTCATTCTGGAGCTATAAAATATAGTAGATTTTTGAATAAATTAAATATAAATAATCAAACTATACCAGTGCCTAGGAAGTTAAGCTCTAATTGTGGCATAGGGGTTAAATTTAATTATGAGGATAATTTAAATAATATATTGGCAGAGGATATAGAAAAATTATTTTCTGTAAAAAATGGACAATATGAGTGTATATATTGTGCTGAATAGTTGATAGAATTTCAAGGCGTTATATAAAAATAAATTTTAAATAGAATAAATTTACGCACTTGTAAAACAATTAACTATGAAATAACAAAGAGCTATGAATTGGTAAATATCATATTAGCAATTCGTAGCTTTTCAATTTTATAATATTTTATAATTAAAGTTATATTTAAAGGATCATTTTTATTGTATATTTTTGAAATAAATTTTTAATTTTTAAATATATTAACTAATATTACTTTATATAGTATATAATTGTATTAAAAATACTAAAAGGAGTTAGTGCTTTGGATAAAAATCTTTTTAAAATTATACCTAAGGGTATAAAAGAATTAGCAAACAGATTTTTAGAGGATGAAGTATTAGCATTATCCTCACAGTTGGCCTATGCTTTGATTATATCAGTATTTCCTTTTTTAATGTTTGTAATAACATTAATAGGATACTTGCCTATACATAGTGAAGACTTATTATTAGGATTAAAAGAGATAATACCAAGCAATGCTTATTTATTATTAAAAAATACTATAGAAGAAATTATTTATACTCAAAATGGAAATTTACTTTCTTTCAGTATAATATTTACTATTTGGACTGCTTCAGCTGGCTTTAGAGCTGTAGTAAGAGGATTAAATAAGGCTTATGATGTAAAAGAAAGAAGATCCTTTGTAAAGGTGCAAATCATGACTATTTTTTGTACATTAGGTATGGCATTTGTACTTGTTATGAGCATTTTTCTGTTAGTATTTGGAAGGACTATAGGCAGGACTTTAGTTTATAAGCTAGGCTTTTCATGGGAGTTTAATAGGATATGGAATTTAATAAGATATACAATAATGATAGGAGTAACTATATTTATATTAGCTGCATTATATTACTATACTCCTAGTAAAAGATTAAGATGGAGGGATGTATTGCCTGGATCTATATTTGCTACAATAGCTTGGATAATTGCTTCTATGGGTTTTTCTTTTTATGTAGACAATTTTAATAATTACTCTAGATTGTATGGCAGTATAGGAGCGGTTATTGTTTTTTTAGTGTGGTTATATTTAACATCTATAATAGTTATTACAGGTGGGGAAATAAATGCATTATTAGTGTCAGATAGAGAAAAAAATTTAAAAAACAAAAATTATTTATAAAAATGTATTGATTAAATAAATTTTTTAATATATAATTATTATTAAATTAAATACGGATTCTTATCCAGAGAGGTGGAGGGACTGGCCCTATGAAGCCCGGCAACCACTAAGGTATCTTATTACCTTAAACGGTGCTAATTCCAGCAGGTTAAACCTGGTAGATAAGATATAGAGGAAATCAACTTCTTGTGTTATCTGCAAGAAGTTTTTTTATTTCTATGTAATAAAAAACTTTAGAGGATAAGAACAAAATAGAATATATGGAAAATGACATATTTATTATATAAAAATAGGAGGGATAATATTGGAAAGAAGAGAAATTAGTAAAGGAAATCCAATAGCACTGTTACCATTATTAATATTTTTAGTAGTTTATGTTTTCATTGGAGTTATATCAAGGGATTTTTATGCTGTACCTATGAGTGTACCGTTTTTAATAGCAGCTATGAGTTCATTATTAATGAACAGAAAAGAAACTTTATCAAAAAAAATAGATGTATTTTGTGAGGGATCAGGTGATTCAAATATAATTTTGATGTGTTTAATATTTATATTAGCAGGTGCTTTTGCACAGGTTGCCAAAGATATAGGCGCGGTAGATTCAACAGTTAATTTAGGGCTTAGCATACTTCCAAGTAATATATTAATAACAGGAGTTTTTGTTATAGCTTGCTTTATATCATTATCCATAGGAAGCTCTATGGGAACTATAGTAGCCCTAGCACCTATGGCCGTGGGAATATCACAGAAGACAGGAATAATTTTAGGATTAACATTGGGGGCCGTTATAAGTGGAGCTATGTTTGGAGATAATTTATCTATGATATCTGATACTACTATAGCAGCATCTAGAACTCAAGGTTGCAATTTAAAAGATAAATTTAAGACAAATTTCTTTATTGTATTACCAGCAGCTATAATAACAGCAATAATATTTAGTATAATAACAGCTAATAAAGGTACTGTACTAGATGGAAATTATTCTTATTCATTGGTAAAAGTTTTACCTTACCTATCTGTTTTAGTAGCAGCATTGCTTGGTGGCAACGTAATAATTATACTATGCGGTGGAATTGTTTTTTCAGCGGTTATAGGTTTATATTTTGGAACATTTAATATAGTAGGTTTATTTCAGTCCATAGGCAAAGGGATTGGTGGAATGACAGAGTTAGTTATAATATCTTTGATAATAGGTGGAATGGTAGAGGTAATAAAATATAATGGTGGAATAGACTTCCTATTAAATTTAATAAAAAGTAAAGTA
Organism: Clostridium sporogenes; assembly: GCF_001889325.1. Taxonomy (NCBI): domain Bacteria; kingdom Bacillati; phylum Bacillota; class Clostridia; order Eubacteriales; family Clostridiaceae; genus Clostridium; species Clostridium sporogenes. The sequence continues at coordinate 2,615,105 of NZ_CP013243.1, forward strand.
AAGAGCAAAAAGGGAGCAGAATTAGGTATCGCTTTGTTAGTTAGTGTTGTTGATATATGTACAGCTAACAATACAATAGCTATAGTAATGGCTGGACCAATAGCTAAAGATATAGCAGATAAATATGATGTAGATCCAAGAAAAAGCGCCAGTTTACTAGATACATTTTCATGCTTTTGTCAAGGAATAATTCCTTATGGTGCTCAATTGTTAGCAGCAGCAGGAATTGCTAAGATATCACCTTTTGCTATAATGCAATATCTTTATTATCCATATTTAATGGGTATATGTGCATTAATAGCTATAATTGTAGGGTTGCCTAAATTTAAAAGTGTTACAAAAGTAGCTGAGGAAAATATAGGATAATAATTAAATATATTACCGGTAAATAATAACACAACATATCTTTTATAGAAATAAAGTAAAATTGTGTTATTATTTTTTGTTGGAAGTAATAATAATTAATTTAAACAATTAAAATAGTACCAATATTAGGTTTTAAGTTCAATAGGATAAATTTAAAATATATTTTTAGTTTAAACTTCGACAATAAATATCATTAAAAAGTCTGAAAATTCCTATAATTGGTTATTCATATTGCGAATAAGAAAAAAATATATCATAAATGAAAATTAAAATACTAAATTGTCAATTTAAATAATAAGAAAATACTAAATACATTTCATTAAATGACATATTTTTGTGTGCAACCTATGTTAGCATATTAATAAAGTTATTTTGTTGGCAGGGGGATAGTATTATGGAAGTGGTATTGGAAAATCTTATTAAAGGTCAAAACTTAGAAGACAAGGAGTATATATATTATTACAAACTTATAAAAAGTGATTTGTATATTTCTTGGCAAGAGGAAGACATAAAAGTTCAATCCTATGGGATAGAAATAATAAGAAAGGATTTTCAAAAAGAACAACTTACAAATTCGGAAAGTAATAACATAAGACATATAAGTCCTCATAGATATAAAGTACATAATTTATTAAAAATGCTTTATGAACAAACAGTTTCACCTATTCATCTTATAGACATAATTGGAGAGTATGCAGATGAATATGTAGTTGATTATGAAAATGTATTAAAAAATGCATCTTCTATGTGTAAATGAAATAATTATATATAATTTATAAGGATAAATAGTAATAGATTTTAACTATTTATCCTTTATTTTTATTATGAAACAAAGCAATTATTAAATTTGCCTTTTTTTACTTATAAATAGTTTGTTATATAATATAACTTAAGGAAGTGATGATAATTTGATCTACGGTATTGGAACAGATATTATTGAAATTAGAAGAATAGAAAAAGCCATAACTAGAAATAAAAACTTTACAAATAAATTATTTACCAAAGATGAGATGGACCTTTGGGAAAAGAAAAATTTTAAGCTAGAGTTTATAGCAGGGAGATTTGCAGCAAAAGAGGCTGTATCTAAGGCTTTAGGCACTGGGATTAGAGATTTTAATTTTAAAGATATAGAAATAATAAATAATGAACTAGGGAAACCACAGGTTATTTTAAAACCAAAAGCTGAAGATATAATAAGAAAAATATCAAAATCCTATAAATTTCATTTGAGCATATCTCATGAAAAAGAATATGCTATAGCTTATGCTTTATTGGAGGTATTTATATGAGAATAACTTCTTCAGAAAATTTTAGGAAGATGGACAATTATTCCATAGAGAATATAGGTATACCAAGTATTGTGCTAATGGAAAATGCAGCATTAAAGGTTGTATCTAATATAGACTTGCAATTAAATAATAGATTTGTTATAGTCTGTGGAAAAGGTAACAATGGGGGAGATGGATTAGCTGTAGCAAGACATTTACATTGTTCAAATAAAGAAGTAGAAGTATTTATAATTGAGAAGAGTAAAAGTAGTACTAAGGATTTTGAAATAAATTATAATATATTAAAAAATATGAATTTAAATATTAAAACTATAAGGGATTATGAAGATTTAGATTATTTAAGAGAGAGTATAATCAAAAGTCATATGACTGTGGATGCTATTTTTGGTATAGGACTTAGTAGAAACATAGAGGGAATATATAAGGATACTATATCTGTAATAAATGAAAATAGTAAAAATACACTGGCTATAGATATACCTTCTGGATTAAATGCTAATACAGGTGAAGTAGAAGGAGTTTGTATAGAGGCCAATATAACAGTTTCTTTTGAAATGTACAAAGAAGGATTTTTAACTTATGATAGGGATAAATATTTAGGAAATATTATTATTGAAAGCATAGGAATTCCTAGGGAAGCTCTAGATTTATTTTCTAATGATTCTTATATTATTGATAAGTATATGTTTAAAAATAATTTTAAAGAAAGGAATAAATATTCACATAAGGGTGATTTTGGTAAGGTATTAGTTATAGCTGGAAGTAAAGGATTTTCAGGAGCAGCTTACCTATGCACAGAAGCAGCAGTTAAAAGTGGAACAGGACTTGTAACTTTGGCTACATCTAATGATATTCAAAATATATTAAGCTCTAAATTAGAGGAAGCTATGACTCTAATTTATGAGAGTTATGAAGACGTTAAAAATATTATGGAAAAAAGCAATTGTATAGCAATAGGTCCAGGCATGGGTAAAAATAATAACACGGAGGAACTGTTAAGAAAAATAATAAGGGATTATAATGGAACCATGGTTATAGATGCTGATGGTATAAATGTTTTAGAAAGCAATTTAGACATAATAAAAAATGCAAAATGCAAAATAGTTTTAACTCCACATTTGGGCGAATTTTCAAGAATAACAGGTTATGACATAGATTATATTAAAAAAAATAGATTGAAATTAGCTAAAGAATTTGCTAAAGAAAATAAAATTGTATTACTCTTAAAAGGATACAATACCATAATTACAAATGGTAAAGAAGTATTTGTAAATTCTACAGGTAATAGTGCTATGGCATCCGGAGGTATGGGAGACTGCTTAACAGGGATAATAGTATCTTTTATAGCTCAGGGATATAATCCCGTAGAAGCTACTTGCCTTGCAGCATATTTGCATGGGTACTGTGGTGAAAAATTATCTTTAAAAATGTTTTGTGTAAATGCCACTCATATATTAGACTATATACCTTTTGCTATAAAGGAATTACAGAATATACAATCAAATTAATATGTTATTCAGTTTAAAAATTTTCTAATAGTGTAGGTGAAATGTATAATTAGATTAAAGAATACAACTAATTTAATAAGGCTTATTTTAAGCAATATAAAAGTATTTTGTAAGGAGATAGTAATATATAAATGAAAATAAGAATAATATTATTAATGAAATAAGAAGCGAATATTTAGGAGGCCTTACATGAAAAAATTATTTGTATTATGTTCAGCTATCGCAATAATTTTAGCTACATTTTTATTTATACATTTCAATAAAAATAGTGAGTATGGAGATAGTATAGATTATTTGAAAAATTTAGAAAGTTACAGTTGTGATGTAGATATAAATATAAAAAATAAAAAACAAACAATTCAGTATAAAGGAAAGCAATTTTATAATAAAGAATTAGGCTATAGATTTGAATTAAATAAAGATAGAATATTATTATACACAAATAATAAAATATTTGTTAAGGATTTGGCTAATGGAGTAAAGTATAATAAAGATAAAGAATTTGATAAATTTTATAGATTAACATTTATAGGGGAGTATATTTGTCTTTTATATACTAATGAGGAGATAAAAGTTGATTTAAGAGATGAAGGAAATTCTAAATATGAGGTTATAACATTAACTATACCAGGAAATAACAGGAATGCAGTAAAAGCGGAATTATTTGTAGAAGATGAAAAAAATATTCCTAAAAAGTTAATAATATATGATAGTAAAAATAATGAAAGTGCAGTTATAAATTATACAAATTTTATACCAAATAGTAATTTGGATAAAAAATTATTTAATCCAGATAGCTTATAAAATTTATTTTAGAAAGCAGGGAAGATTTTGTTTAGAAATTTAAGAGCAGTATGGGCAGAAATTGATCTAGATAATTTACAGCATAACTTAAAAGAAGTAAAAAAAATATGTGGAGATAAAGAAATAATAGGGGTTATAAAGGCTAATGCATATGGGCATGGAGCCATGGAGATAGCCCCTACTCTTTTAAAAAATGGAGTAAGTAGGTTAGCAGTAGCAGTTCTAAGTGAGGCTATGGAGCTTAGAATGAGTGGAGTAAAGGATCCCATTATGATACTAGGTTATACACCATGGGCTTTAGGGGATATGCTTTTAGATAATGATATAGAACAATCTGTATATTCTTATAACGATGCTTTGGAACTATCTAAAATAGCGGTGTTAAAAAGAAAAATATTAAAAATACATATAGTGGTGGATACTGGTATGGGGAGAATTGGTTTTTTACCTACAAAAGAAAGTGTGGAAAATGTATATAAAATAAGTAAGTTGCCTAATATTAAAATAGAAGGAGTGTTTTCTCATTTTTCTTCTGCAGACGAGTTAGACAAAGATTATACACTGTATCAAATGAATAAGTATAATCAATTTATAAATAAATTAGAAGAGAAAAATATTCAGGTACCTATAAAGCATATCGCTAATAGCGCAGCTATAATAGATTTAGAAACTACTCATTTAGATGCAGTAAGAGCAGGTATTATAATGTATGGATATTATCCATCTAATTATGTATTAAGAAATAATATAAAGTTAAAACCAGTAATGTCTTTAAAAACTAGTATAGTACACATAAAAAAAGTATCTTCAGGAGAATATATAAGCTATGGCAGAACTTTCAAAACAGAGAAAGAAAGCATAATAGCTACTTTACCTATAGGCTATGCAGATGGATATAATAGATTATTAAGCAATAAAGGAAAAGTCATAGTTAATGGTAAACTTGCTCCAGTGATAGGAAGAGTCTGTATGGATCAATGTATGATAGATGTAACCTCTATAGAAGATTTAAAAGTTGGAGATGTGGTTACAATTATGGGAGAAGAAAATGGAGTAAGTTATACTGCAGAGGATATAGCATCAGAAATAGGCACTATAAGTTACGAAGTTATATGTAATGTAAATAAGAGAGTGCCTAGGGTATATAAGAAAGATGGTAAAATTATAAATGTAGTAAATTATATATAAAATTTATATAAAAGCATATTTATATGCAATTTACATAATAATACATAATTGTATTAAAATAAACTTTGACATTGAAATTCCTAAAACTTTATAATTAAGTTATAGGTATTACATAGCCTTATTAGGAGGTATTATTTTATGGCGGATAAAAAGAAGATAGTTATAAATCTTCCCAATACACTTTATAATGAAATAAATGAAATAATAAAAAAAGATTCCCAAAAAAGAAGTGAATTTTTTAGGGAAGCTATAATACTATATATTGAGGAGAGAAAAAAGCAAATAAAATTGGATGAAATGAAAAAGGGTTATATAGAAATGGCAAATATAAATAGAGACTATGCAGAACAGGGATTTGAACAAGATGCAAAAGATTTAAAAAACTATGAAGCTATGCTTTCGGAGAGTGATTTTCCAAATGACACAACAGATAGTAAAAAGAGGAGATATATTTTATGCTGATCTAAGTCCTGTAGTAGGTTCAGAGCAAGGCGGAATAAGGCCGGTTATAGTTATACAAAATAATGTAGGGAATAAATATAGTCCCACAGTAATAATTGCAGCAATAACTTCACAAATAAATAAGGCTAAACTACCAACCCATGTAGAAATATCCTCAGAGGATTATGGATTAAATAAAGATTCGGTAGTATTGCTAGAACAAATAAGGACTTTAGATAAGAGAAGATTAAAAGAAAAAATAGGTCATATGACAGATGAAGATATGAAAAAAGTTGATACTGCTATTTTAGTTAGTATGGCTTTGAATTAAATAGGATAAGGGTTTTTTACCCTTATCTTTTTTTGATTTTATGCTATATTTTAATAGAATAAAGAGGATAATTATAAAAAAATATTTTTGATTAATTAAGAATATATACATAAGAAAGTGATAGTTTGTTAATATATTTATATATAGCCCAAAATACTGGTTTAATATATAGCTTTTGCACCTATATATTAAAATTAATTTTTATGTTACAATAATATAGTAAATAAGGGTAATTAAAAAATACTTGGAGGTAAAAATATGAAGAAGAACATAGAAGAGCTACAAGATATAGCTAGAGTTATTAGAAAAGACATAGTTTCAATGTTAACTGAATCTGCTTCTGGACATCCAGGAGGTTCTTTATCAGCAGTAGAGATATTGACTGCTTTATATTTTAATGATATGAATATAGACCCTACTAATCCTAGGGATTTAAATAGGGACAGATTTGTTCTTTCTAAAGGGCATGCTGCTCCAGTATTATATAGTACTTTAGCAAGAAGAGGATTTTTTAATCCTGAAGAGCTAAAAACTTTAAGAAAAATCGGATCAATATTACAAGGTCATCCAAATATGAATGATGTTCCAGGTGTAGATATGTCAACAGGCTCTTTAGGTCAAGGAATATCAACAGCAGTAGGGATGGCTTTAGCGGGAAAACTTGATGAAAGAGATTACAGGGTATATGCCCTACTTGGGGACGGAGAATTAGAGGAAGGACAAGTTTGGGAAGCAACTATGGCAGCAGCTCATTACAAATTAGATAATTTGACTGCTTTTGTAGACTATAATGGATTACAAATAGATGGCCCTTGTAGTGAAGTTATGTCAGCAGAACCTATAGCAGATAAATTTAAAGCTTTTAATTGGAATGTTATAGAAATAGATGGTCATGATTTTAATGCTATATTAAATGCTATAGAAAGCGCAAAAAATACTAAAGAAAAACCAACTATGATAGTGTGTAAAACTATAAAAGGTAAAGGTGTTTCTTTTATGGAAAATGAAGCTGGATGGCATGGTAAAGCACCAAGTGTAGAAGAATGTGAAAAAGCTATATGTGAAATCGGAGGTGACAAATAATGGGAGTTAAAATAGCTACAAGAGAAGCATACGGAAAAACATTAGCTAAATTAGCAGAAGAAAATTCAAAGGTAGTGGTTTTGGATGCAGACCTTTCAAAATCTACTAAAACTGCTGACTTTAAAAAAGTTTGTCCAGAAAGATTTATAAACGTAGGTATAGCAGAAGGTAATATGATGGGAATAGCTGCAGGACTATCAACTTGTGGTAAAATTCCTTTTGCTAGTACATTTGCAATGTTTGCTACAGGAAGAGCTTTTGAACAAATAAGAAATTCAATATGTTATCCAAACTTAAATGTTAAAGTATGCGCAACACATGCAGGAGTTACAGTAGGAGAAGATGGAGCTTCTCATCAATCTGTTGAAGATATATCATTAATGAGAAGTATACCAAATATGACTGTTATTTGCCCAAGTGATGCAGTAGAAACAGAAGCGGCTATAAGAGCTGTAGCAGAATATAATGGACCATGTTATGTAAGATTAGGAAGATCAGGAGTTCCAGTTATAAATGATAACAAAGAGTATAAATTTGAAATAGGAAAAGGAATAAAGTTAAGAGAAGGAAAAGAAGCTACTATAATAGCTACAGGAATAATGGTAGATGCAGCTCTACAAGCTTATAATATATTAGCTGAAGAGGGTATAAAGGTAAATGTTATAAATCTACATACCATAAAACCTATAGATAAAGATATTATTGTAGATGCTGCAAGGAAGACTGGAGTAATAATTACAGCAGAAGAACATAGCATAATAGGTGGATTAGGATCAGCTGTATGTGAAGTTTTGAGTGAAAATCATCCAGCACCAGTTTTAAGAGTAGGAATAAAGGATACCTTTGGTGAAAGTGGTAAACCTGCAGAGCTATTAAAAAAATATAAATTAACATCAGAAGATATAGTAAAGGCTGTAAAAAAGGGATTAAAATTAAAATAGTAATTTTTTATTAAAAAGGGTTGGTACCTTACCTTCCCTTTTGTATTGCTAAAATTAAAGGAAGGATATGATATGAAATATTATTTAAAGGATATATTATATAGTTTTAAATTATCCTTTTATCTATTTTTTGTAAGCTTTGCGATAGGTTGCTTCATAGGTATTATATTTCCTAATAGATCCTTTTATCCTATATTTTTATGGGGATGTAGAATGTCTCAATATGTAGCTATTTTTGGTATGGCTATAGCAGGTATATCCTTTACTAAAGAGGAACTTTTAAGACCGCTGCATCATGAAAAACAATGGAAAAGCTATTTTAAAAAATTAAATTTATCCTTGGTAATATTATTAATGAGCATATTCTCATTGATAATATCGTATACAGTTCAGCGCTTATTTTTAAGAATTATAATTAAATGATTATTAGATTAATATTTTAAATTGGAATAATAATTATTTATGCATATATTTGATTTATTACACCTTTTTACAGAAGGTGTAATTTCATGTGAAAATTATATATGAAAATAAAATAGGGGGGTTTTTATGAAAAATAATAGATTTAAAGAGTACTTATTTATAACTATTGGAGTTTTCTTAGTAGCTACATCGGTAGTTTTCTTTTTTCAACCTAATAATATAGCAGCAGGGGGAACTACAGGAATTGCTATAATTATAAATAGTTTTTTCCCTTCATTATCAGTAGGACTTCTTATGCTAATAATGGAAGTTTTTTTGTATACAATAGCATTTATATTTATAGGAAATAAGTTCGGTGCAAAAACAATTTATTCTGGATGTACCTTAGCAGCTATTATATGGATATTAGAAAAATTAGATCTTATGGGTGGAAAAGCTGTTACAAATGACTTGCTTTTGGCTTCATTATTTGGAGTTTTTATATCAGCTATTGGAATGGGCATAGTATTTAATCAAAATGCTTCTACTGGTGGTACAGATATACTAGCGAAGATTATAAATAAATTTTTTCATATAGAAATAGGAAAAGCTTTGTTGATAGTAGATTTTTTAGTAACTCTTTTTGCAGCAGCATCCTTTGGGGTAGAAAAAGGTATGTATGCTCTTTTGTGTGTGGTTATAAATGGATTTACTATAGATGCAGTAATAGAAGGCCTTAATATGTCAAAACAAATAATGATAATAAGTAAAAAAAATAAAGAAATAAGTGAGTTTATAATACAAAAACTTGAGAGGGGCTGTACAATATTTCATGGTAAAGGTGTATATAGCGATGAGTCTACTTATATTCTTTATACGGTGTTAAGCAGAAAAGAATTTATAAAATTAAAACAACATATAAAAGAAGTGGACAGTAAAGCTTTTATAACTGTAAGTGATGCCCATGAGGTTTTAGGAGAAGGATTTAAAGATATAATTGAAGAAGCTTAGTAAATTATAGGAAGATGTTTGTATTATTTACAAACATCTTTTTATATTTTACAATAATTTAGTTTTTAATTTTTACTTTTATTGTGATATAATGTTGATAGTTAGAATTGTTTAAAGTAAAATGAAGCAAAAACTCAGAATAAGGAGAGGTATTCATGATTGAATTTAGAAATATAAGCAAGATATATAACGGAAATAAGTATGCACTATCAGATATAAACTTAGATATTGAAAAAGGAGAATTTGTGTTCTTAGTTGGACCTAGTGGTGCTGGTAAATCAACTTTTATAAAACTTTTACTAAGAGAAATAGAACCTACTTCAGGTAAACTACTTGTAGATGGTACAGATGTAACAGCACTTTCTAGAAAACAAATACCACATTACAGAAGAAAAATTGGAGTAGTTTTTCAAGACTTTAGATTAATACCATCATTAAATGTATATGAAAATGTAGCTTTTGCTATGAGAGCAATTGAATCTAATCATAGAGAAATTAGAAAAAAAGTTCCTATGGTTTTATCATTAGTAGGTCTTTCAAATAAATATAAAGCTTTTCCACATGAACTTTCAGGTGGAGAGCAGCAAAGAATATCCTTAGCTAGAGCTATAGTAAATAATCCATCAATATTAATAGCTGATGAGCCTACAGGAAATTTAGACCCAGAAACATCTCTTGGCATAATGGATATATTAAATGATATAAACCATGCTGGGACAACTATAGTTATGGCAACTCATGCAAAGGATATAGTTGATAAAATGAGAAAAAGAGTTATAGCTATAGAAAAAGGAACAGTAGTTAGAGATACAGAAAGAGGTGTATACGGATATGAAGATTAGTACATTAAAATATTTTGTTGTAGATTCTATAAAGGGATTAAGAAGGCATAAAACCTTAAGTACAGCTTCTATAGCTACTGTAGCAGCTACCTTATTTATATTAGGAGTATTTCTTCTTTCCATAATGAATGTAAAACAAGCTGTTACAGAAGTTGAATCAAAAGTAGAAGCAACAATAGTATTAAAAGACAATATAAAGACAGAACAAGAAAAAGCTATAAAAGATAAAATAAATTCTATAACAGGGGTAGAAAAGGTAACTTATGAAAGTAAAAAAGATGCATTAAATAAATTTAAGAAGCAATTAGGAGAAGATAATAAGTCTTTAGCAGAAGGTTTGGAAAAAGAAAATCCATTACCGAATTCAATTATAGTAAGGGTAGAAAAACCAGAATTGGTTTCAAAAGTAGTAGGGTCTATAAAAAATATGGAGGGAATAGACCAAATAAAAGATGGTAAAGAAATAGTTGATAAAATAACTAAAATAACAAATACACTAAAATGGATGGGATTAGTATTGTTTTTAATACTAATAGGAGTATCTTTATTCTTAATAGGAAATACTATAAAGATCACAGTATATTCAAGAAAAAGAGAAATAGGAATAATGAAATATATAGGAGCTACCGATTGGTTTATTAGATGGCCCTTTGTATTTGAAGGAATTATCATAGGTATATTAGGAGCTATCATTGCCATTTTACTATTATATTATGGATATAGAGGAGTATACACTAAGGCATCAGCTGGATTAATATTTGTAAATTTATTAAATCCAAGTTACGTTTTATCAAGTATACTATGGATATTTGTTCTAGTTGGAATAGTAATAGGAGCTGTAGGAAGTATACTATCTATAAGAAAATTTTTATCAGTATAATTATTATATATTAGTAAACATTAAAATAAGAGAGCATGCACAATATAAGAAATATGTTAAATATTTTCTTATAAATGGTGCATGCTAGTTTTATAAATAAAAAAATTAATTTAAAATTAATTTTTTATTTTCTGTAATAATGTATTATTTAATATATAATACTTATATATTACTAATATATATTAAGGCTAAACAAAGAGGTGGGTAATTTGAAAAAAAATAAAAAATGGATTATATGGACAGTAGTTATAGTATTAGTAACAAATATTTTTACGTTTTTAGGTACAAATTTGGTTTCTTTATATTTGCCTAATGGCAAGGTTATAATTGGAGCAGATCAATATAAAGATATATTAAAATATCAAAAGATGTTTTTAATAAGAAATCAAATATATAAGTATTACGATGGTAAAATAGATGAAAGTAAGATGGCAGAAGGTGCAGTAAAAGGAATGACAGAATCTTTAAATGATCCTTATACTGTATTTATGAATGCTAAAGAGTACAAAGAGTTTAATGCTCAAACAGAAGGTAATTATAGTGGCGTAGGAATACAAATACAAGCTAAAGATGATAAAATAATTGTAGCTTCTACTTTTGAAGGATCTCCAGCTAAAGAGGCGGGAATACTACCAAAGGATGAAATTCAAAAGGTTAATAACACAACAGTAACAGGAAAGGAATTAGAAAAAGCTGTTTCCATAATGAAAGGAAAAGAAGGTACAGATGTTAAATTACAATTGTATAGAAAAGAAAAAGGTAGTTTTGAAGTAACATTAAAAAGAAAAAAAATAGATATACCTACTATAAAATCAGAAATGATTGATAATAATATAGGATATATACAAGTAAGTATGTTTGATGAACACACTTCAAAAAACTTTAAAAATGCTTTAGATAATTTAAAAGATAAGGGTATGAAATCTTTATTATTAGACTTAAGAGGAAATCCAGGAGGATTATTAGATGAATGCATTAATATGGCTTCTAATTTTATAGAAAAGGGAAAAGTTGTAGTATCAACTATAGATAAATATGAAAACAAGAAAGAATATAAATCTAAAGGTGGAGATTTTATAGGATTTCCAGTAACTATATTAGTAGATGAAGGCTCTGCAAGTGCTTCAGAGGTATTCTTAGGAGCTATGAAAGACTATAATGCAGCTACATCCATAGGAAAGAAAACTTTTGGAAAGGGTGTAGTTCAAACTATAATAGAGACTGGTGATAATACAGCCCTTAAAGTTACAATTTCAAAATATTATTCACCTAAAGGTATAAACATAAACCATAAAGGAATAACTCCAGATATGGAAATCGATTATCCAGAGGAGTTAAGAAAGAAAGAATATGATAGAAAAATAGATCCTCAATTTAATAAAGCTTTAAATATTGCAAAATCAAAGATAAAATAATATTGTATTTAATCTTTATATTTTTAATATATGGTTTAGTTAGATTTTCTAACTAAACCATAGTTATGGAGAGGGGAATTATTTTTAATGGACATATTATTAATTACATTAAAGGCAGTAGCATATCTTTTGATAGAGCCCTATTCAGTAATAGTTTTGTTATTATTATCATTAATTTTATATAGAAAAAATAGAAAAACTATCATAATGCAAAAAATGATAATAGGCCAGAAGGTAACTACAGCCTTTGAATTAACAATATCTGAAGTAGTATTAGGAATATTTGCAGGAACTGCGGCTAGTTTAATTATGTCCTATTTAGGAATATTTTTTAGAGAAGATTCAGCTATTTATTTAATATTTTTAATATCTATGTTTTTTATGATCTTTAATCCTAGATTTATATGCTTTTCATACTCTGGAGCTGCATTGGGCATGGTTAGCTTAATACTTTTAAATATGGCTAAATTATTAAATATGCCACAATTAAATTTTGTTAATATAGATATACCAGCCTTAATGTCAATGGTTGCTATATTACACTTAGTTGAGGGTATATTAGTTATGATAGATGGAGATAGGGGCTATGTTCCTGTTTTCACAAATAGAGATGATAAGATAATAGGAGGATTTGTACTTCAAAGATATTGGATATTGCCAATAGCTTTTATGCTTATGATTAACAATCAAGCTCTTTCAAATATTAGTCAAGGTGGAGCACCTATGCCTAATTGGTGGCCTTTACTAAAAACAGGCTTACCATTAAGTGTACTTAATGCAGCAGTTATAGCACTAACATCTTTTTATGGAATAATTGGATATAATGCTGTTACTTTTACTAAAACTAGAAAAGAAAAAAATTTATATCAGGATTATATATAGTAATATATAGTTTAATACTTTTTGTGCTTTCAAGATTAGCAATTATGAATACATTACTTAAAGTAGTTGTATTAATTTTTGCTCCAGTAGGTCATGAGGCTATGCTATATATACAAAAATATTTTGAATTAAAAGGAGAGCCTAGATATATAAGCACAGAAGAAGGCATTATGGTATTAGATGTAGCAAAAGATTCTGTAGCAAATAAAATGGGTATAAAAAGTGGAGATTTATTATTACAGGTAAATGATAAAGAGATAGATAGTGAGGAAGACATAGTTAAATCTATAGGACAAATGTATGGACATATATCATTTAAGATAAAAAATGATGTAGGAAGATTAAAGACTGTAAATTATCGTATGTTAACTTCTTACGAAAAACTAGGTATTGTATTTGTACCTAAAAATGTACCTAAAAATACATCTGTAATAAAGGTTAAGAGTGAAAAATTTCAAGATATATTAGAAAAAATTAAAAACAAAGATAAGGATGAATAAGATGAGCCAGTTTAAGGTAATTTCAAAATTTAATCCTACAGGAGATCAGCCTAAAGCTATAAAAGCTATTGCTAAAGGTATAGAAAATGGGGAAAAATTTCAAACGTTAATAGGTGTAACAGGATCAGGTAAAACTTTTACTATGGCAAATATTATAGAAAAAGTTCAAAAACCTACTTTAGTTCTAGCTCATAATAAAACACTAGCAGCACAATTATGCTCAGAGTTTAGAGATTTTTTCCCTAATAGTGCAGTAGAATATTTCGTATCTTATTATGATTATTATCAACCAGAAGCATATGTAGCTCAAAGTGATACATATATAGAAAAGGATGCATCTATAAATGATGAAATAGATAAATTAAGACATTCAGCTACAGCGGCTTTATTTGAAAGAAAAGATGTAATAATTGTTGCTTCTGTATCCTGCATATATGGACTTGGTAATCCGGAAGAGTATAAAAAGCTAACTATATCTTTAAGAGAAGGTATGGAAAAGGATAGAGATGAAATAATTAAAAAATTAGTAGAAATACAGTATGAAAGAAATGACATAGATTTTTCTAGAGGTACATTTAGAGTAAAGGGGGATGTTTTAGATATTTTTCCTGCGGCGTCTAGTAATAAAGGAATAAGAGTGGAATTTTTTGGAGACGAAATAGATAAAATAAGGGAATTTGACGTTTTAACAGGAGAAACTATAACTAAACTAAAACATATATCTATATTCCCAGCATCCCACTTTGCAACTTCAAAGGATAGATTAGAAATTGCTATAAAAAATATAGAAGAAGAGCTAGAAGAAAGAGTAAAAGAATTAGTATCTCAGGATAAAATATTAGAGGCTCAAAGATTAAAACAAAGAACTAATTTTGATATAGAGATGATGAGGGAAGTTGGATACTGTACAGGCATTGAAAATTATTCAAGAGTATTAGATGGAAGAGCAAAAGGAACACCACCTCAGACACTTTTAGATTATTTTCCACAGGATTTTCTTCTTTTTATAGATGAAAGCCATGTAACTTTGCCACAGGTAAAAGCTATGCAGGCAGGAGATAAATCTAGAAAGGATTCTTTGGTGGAATACGGATTTAGGCTGCCTTGTGCTTATGATAATAGGCCTCTTACTTTTAATGAATTTGAAAATAAATTAAATCAAGTAGTTTTTGTAAGTGCCACACCAGCGAAGTACGAATTAGAATATTCAACTAATATAGCGGAGCAAGTAATAAGACCTACAGGACTTTTAGATCCTGAAATAATTGTTAAACCAGTGAAGGGCCAGATAGATGATTTATATGCTAACATACAAGAAACAATTAAAAGAGGATTTAGAATTTTAGTAACTACATTAACAAAAAAAATGGCAGAAGACTTGACAGATTATTTAAAAGAGATGGGAATAAAAACTAGATATTTACATTCAGATATAGATACTATAGAAAGAATGAAGATAATACATGATCTTAGAAAAGGAGAATTTCATGTTTTAGTAGGAATAAACTTGCTAAGAGAAGGATTGGATATACCAGAAGTAGCTTTAGTTACAATATTAGATGCGGATAAAGAGGGATTTTTAAGATCAGAAACATCTCTTATACAGACAGTTGGAAGGGCAGCAAGAAACTCTGAAAGTAAGGTAATTATGTATGGAGATGTTATAACTAAATCCATGGAAAAGACTATAAAAGAAACTAATAGAAGAAGAAAAATACAAATGCAATATAATGAAAAACATGGGATTGTTCCTAAAACTATAATAAAAGATATAAGAGAAGTAATTCAAATAAGCGATATAGCAGAGGAAAGAGAAGAATATGACAATTTAAATGAAGCATTAAAATCTTATAATAATGATATAGATAAATTAATAGAACAATACGAAAAAGAAATGAGAGAGACAGCACAAAATTTACAGTTTGAAAAAGCAGCTCATTTGAGAGATGTAATATACAAATTAAAAAAAGATAAAGAAACAGAATTTTAAGGAGTGTAATAACAAATAATGAAGGATAAAATTATTATTAAAGGTGCTAAGGTTAATAATTTAAAAAATATAAATCTTCAGTTGCCAAGAGATAAATATATAGTGTTTACAGGCCTATCTGGTTCTGGTAAATCCTCATTAGCTTTTGACACTTTATATGCAGAGGGACAGAGAAGATACGTAGAATCTTTATCTGCCTATGCCAGACAGTTTTTAGGACAAATGGATAAACCAGAAGTAGATTATATAGAAGGGCTATCACCGGCTATATCTATTGATCAAAAAACCACTAATAGAAATCCACGCTCAACCGTTGGAACCGTGACAGAAATATATGATTATCTAAGATTATTATACGCAAAAATCGGCAAACCTCATTGCCCTAAATGTGGAAAAGAAATAACTCAACAAACAGTAGATCAAATGGTAGATAAAATAATGACTATGGCGGAAAGAACTAAAATACAAGTGTTATCTCCTATTATAAGTGGAAGAAAAGGTGAGCACATTAAGACCATAGAAAATATAATAAAATCAGGATACGTAAGAGCTAGAATAGATGGAAATATAGTAGATCTAGAAGAGGAAGAAATAAAGCTAGAAAAAAATAAAAAACATACAATAGAGGCTGTAGTAGATAGATTAGTAGTTAAAGAAGGCATAGAAAGTAGACTTGCAGATTCTATGGAAACTGCATTAAAGTTATCAGAAGGAATAGTAATAATAAATGTTGTGGGAGAAGAAGATATACTTTTTAGTGAAAAATTTGCTTGTGTGGATTGCAATATAAGTATAGGAGAAATAGCTCCTAGAATGTTTTCTTTTAATTCTCCTTATGGAAAATGTGATAAATGTGATGGATTAGGTACTTTAATGGAAATAGATGAGGACTTAGTTATACCAAATAAAAGTAAGAGTATAGTAGAAGGAGCAATGGTTCCCTTAGGCAGTGGTAGTTTAAAAGAAGATTCATGGACTTTTAGTATACTAAAAGCTTTGTCAAAGGAGTATAAATTTGATTTAAATACTCCTATAGAAAAATTGGATCCTAAAATAGTAAAGATTATTTTATATGGACTAGATGGAGAAAGAATAAAGGTAAATTATAAAAAAGAAAATAGAACTATGGAATTAAACCATGCCTATGAAGGTGTTATAAATAATCTTAGAAGAAGATACATAGAAACTAATTCTGATTATATAAAAAGAGATATTGAAAGATATATGAGTGACAATCCTTGTCCAAAATGCAAGGGGGCAAGACTTCATGATGAAGCACTATCCGTTACAGTAGCACATAAAAATATATTTCAGTTTTGCAGTATGTCTATAAAAAAGGAACTGGATTTTATAGAATCTTTAGAGCTATCTAAAAAAGATGAAATAATAAGTAATCAAATACTAAAAGAGATTCGTAGTAGATTAAAATTTTTAATAGATGTAGGTTTAGATTATCTTACATTATCTAGAAATGCATCAACTTTATCAGGAGGAGAATCTCAAAGAATAAGATTGGCTACACAAATAGGCTCTAGTTTAGTGGGAGTTTTATATATATTAGATGAACCTAGTATAGGACTTCACCAAAGAGATAATGATAGACTTATAAAAACATTAAAAAATTTAAGGGATTTAGGGAATACTTTAGTAGTTGTAGAACATGACGAAGATACAATAAGAGAAGCAGACTATATTGTTGATATAGGCCCAGGTGCTGGTGAACATGGCGGAGAAGTAGTGGCAGCGGGAACTTTAGAGGATATAATGAATACTGAAAAGTCTATAACAGGACAATATATAAAGGGAGTTAGAACAATATCAGTACCTAAAGAAAGACGAAAGGGTGAAGGTAAATATATATCCATAAAGGGAGCTAAAGAAAATAATTTGAAAAACGTAAGTGCTAAATTCCCTATAGGATTATTTACTTGTGTAACAGGAGTTTCAGGTTCAGGTAAGAGTACTCTAGTTAATGGAATATTATATAAAGGTATTCATAAAAAGTTAAATAATTCAAAGGATAATCCAGGGAAACATAAGGAAATTACTGGTATAGAAAATGTAGATAAGGTTATAAATATAGATCAGAGCCCTATAGGTAGAACTCCAAGATCTAATCCTGCCACCTATACAGGAGTATTTGATATTATAAGAGAAGTTTTTTCAAATACTAAGGAAGCTAAAATGCGAGGATATAAACCAGGAAGGTTTAGTTTTAATGTTAAAGGTGGAAGATGTGAGGCTTGTAGCGGAGATGGAATTATAAAAATTGAAATGCAATTTTTATCTGATGTATATGTTCCCTGTGAAATTTGTAAGGGTAAAAGATATAATAGAGAAACTTTAGAAGTAAAATATAAGGGTAAAAATATATCAGATGTATTAAATATGACTGTAGAAGAGGCTTTAAACTTTTTTGAAAATATTCCACGTATAAAAAATAAGCTTCAAACTCTTATGGATGTAGGCTTAAGTTATATAAGACTAGGCCAATCCTCTACACAACTTTCAGGAGGCGAAGCTCAAAGAATAAAATTAGCTTATGAGTTGTCTAAAAGAAGTACAGGAAAAACACTATATATACTAGATGAGCCTACTACTGGACTTCATATGGAAGATGTAAATAAGTTAATAAGCATATTGCAAAGATTAACAAGTTCAGGTAATACTGTAGTGGTTATAGAGCATAATTTAGATGTTATAAAAAATGCGGATTATTTAATAGATTTAGGTCCAGAAGGTGGAGAAAAGGGAGGAACTATAATAGCAGAGGGAACTCCAGAAAAAATTTCAAGAGCTAGTAACTCATATACAGGACAATATTTAAAAAAGATGTTATAATTTATTTGGGACTAGCATATAAACATATAGGTGCTAGTCCTTTAAATACAAATATTTTAGCATAATATACCAACAGGGAAGGTAAAGAAGGTGATAGTATGGATTTAAGTAAATTAAGTCTAATTTTCAAAATAGTTATAATAGGTGTAGTATATATTATAATATTTTGGGCTTTAAAAATAATGTATAAAGATATGAAGGGCGGAAATAAAAAAAGAAGACCTACTAGTAGAAAAACCTTTGGTTTAGAAATAATACATGCTATAAATAAATCTGAATTAAGAAAAGGTGCCGTCATACCTATTAGAGGAGATATAACCATAGGAAGAAAACCAGATAATGTATTAATATTAGATGACCCTTACGTTTCAGGGCATCATGCAAAAATTTATAGTAAGAATACTCAACATATAATAGAAGATTTAAATAGTACAAATGGAACTTTATTAAATGATAAAAACATTACAGGGAAAAATCATTTATCACCAGGAGATCTAATAAAAATAGGTGGTACAGTTTTTAAAGTAATAGGATAAGATAAAATCCATGAAATGTGGGATGGTGAGAAGGATGGATTCTATAAAGGGTGAAAAAAGACTTTTAAGATATACTTATTTTTTATGTATAGTATGCTTTTTGAACTTAGCTATATTAAAGCAACCTTTTGATAAAGGAGCTATGATAATAGCTGCAGTTACTTGTTTATTAATAGGATATTCTTATTTTATAATAAGAAAATTTTTCTCCGATGGAGATAAATATATGTTTATTTTTTCTAGTATACTATCAGTTATAGGTATAGTTATGCTTTACAGAATAGATGTAAGTACTTCCATAAAGCAGATAATATGGTTTGCTATTGGGGTTACAGTTTTTATATTAATGGTAGTTTTACTGCCAGATTTAAAGAGGTTTGCTAAATACAAGTATTTATTTTTAATAATTACTATTTTATTTATGGGTCTTGGAACTTTACTTGGGAAAGAAATATATGGAGCAAAGAACTGGGTAAATATAGGTGGTATTGCTTTTCAGCCATCAGAGTTTGGAAAAATATTTCTAGTAGCTTATTTAGCTGCTTCATTAAAAAATTATGATGGTAAATTTATAAAGTTAATAGAACCAGCTGTAGTAGTTATGATGTGTTTAGGATTTATGGTATTGCAAAGAGACTTAGGTTCCGCTTTAATATTTTTTGGTATATCTATAACTATGTTATACATAGCTACTTCTAAATTAAAATATGTATTAACTTGTTTAGGATTGTTTGGTGCAGGATCAGTTATATCTTATAAATTGTTTGATCATGTTCAGACAAGGGTGCTTATATGGAAAAATCCATGGCCTTATGCTAGTGGGAAAAGTTATCAGATAGTTCAATCTATGCTTTCTATAGCATCTGGAGGATTAAGTGGAACTGGATTAGGACTTGGACATCCAGAATATGTGCCAGTAAATACTACGGATTTTATATATGCAGTTATATGTGAAGAATTAGGAATATTAATGGGGTTTGCCATAATAATATTTTATTTTCTTTTATTTTATAGAGGTATGAGAGCAGCAGTACATGCAGAAAATAATTTTTCAAGACTTTTAGCAGTAGGATATAGTGCTATGATAGCTTCTCAAGTATTAGTAATAGTAGGTGGAGTTATAAACATGATTCCTCTTACTGGTATAACATTGCCTCTAGTAAGTCGTGGAGGAAGTTCCATGATGAGTATTTATATTTGTTTAGGTATATTGCAAAAGATATCAGAAGAGGGTAGATAAAATTATGAAGGATATTTCAAATAATATAAAAAAAGTTTTATTAGTTTTTTTAATATGCTTTATGGGACTTATAACCTATATAACCTATTTTGAGATAGTAGTTGGCCCTAAAATAGTAGATAGTACTTATAATAGGAGACTGTGGGTAAAAAGAAATGAAGTATTAAGAGGAACTATATATGATAGAAATATGAAAGCACTAACTAAGAGTGAAAGAGTGAACAGTGAATTGCAAAACAGAGAATATACTGGTAATTCTATGTTTGCCCATGTGTTAGGATATGTTAATGTAAAATATGGACTAACAGGACTAGAAAAAAAGTATGATAAGGAACTAATGTCAACAGATATAAAGGATGATTTAACAACATTCTTTAAAAATAAAGGTAAGTTGGAACAAAAGGTAGGACATAATTTAAAAACAACATTAGACTATAAAGTTCAAAAGGCAGCTTATGATGCTTTAGGGGACAATAAAGGATCAGTAGTTGTATTAAATCCAAAAACAGGAGAAGTATTAGGAATGGTATCTAAGCCATCCTATGATCCTAATAAATTAGATGAAATATGGGGAAGTATAAATAAGGATAAGAATATTCCTCTAATAAATAGGGCTACAGCAGGATTGTACCCGCCAGGATCTACTTTTAAAATAGTAACTGCTTTAAGTGCCTTAGAGAATATGTCTGGTGTAATGAATAGAACATTTCAAGACAATGGTAGTTTGGATTTAGGTGGAGGATATACCCTAGGTAATTATGGTGGGGCAGCCTATGGAGGCCTTGATTTAAAAGGTGCATTTGTTCATTCAAGTAATGTAGTGTTTGGTAGTTTGGCGCTAGAGCTAGGTAATTCAAGACTAAAGGGGACTTCAGAAAAATTTTATTTTAATAAAGAAGTTCCTACAGATGGTATAGCCATAGAAAGTAGTAAGTTCCCATCTTTAAAGAGCTATGAAAAGGGAAGTATAGCTCAAAGTGGAATAGGTCAAAGTTCTGTATTAGTAACTCCTATGGAGATGGCTTTAATTGGAGCTACAGTTGCTAATGATGGAGTTATGATGAAGCCTTATTTAGTAAAAGAAGTTTTAAATAGTAAAGGAGAGTTAATAAGAACAATTCCACCAGAATCTAATGGAGAAATAGTAAGTAAAAACAACGCTAGAATAGTTAAAGACTTTATGAGAGGCGTTGTAAATGAGGGCAGTGGTAGAAATGCTAGTATAGAAGGCATTCAAGTTGCTGGAAAGACTGGAACAGCGGATCATAATGAATCCAGTAAAGGCAAGGCAGCCCATTCCTGGTTTGTAGGTTTTGCACCTTATGATAATCCTGAAGTAGCTATAGCAGTAATTGTAGAAAATGGAGGCCAAGGTGGTATAGCTGCAGCTAGTATAGCTTCACAAGTAATGAGTGCAGCCTTGAGTAAATAATAAAATAGGGGTGAAGGATAAAGTCGTATGAAAATTGCAGATATAATTAGTGAAAACAGTGGTCAAGTAGTAGAATTTAATGCCTTAGTTAATGATAAAAGGACAAATTATAAAAAAGATGGCAGTCCCTATCTACTGCTTATATTACAAGATAATACAGGAACAATAGCTTTTCCAGTATGGGATAAATATGAACATCTGAATAATTTATTAGAGATAAATTCTATTGTATCCGTAAAGGGAGTAGCTGCCACATTTAATGGTAACATGCAGATAAGAAACCCAGTTATAAATGGATTTAAGGCAAATATAAATTATTCTGATTTTGTACCAGAATATAATATACCTGAAAATTTAATAAATTATTTTAATGAAACTATAAATAGTTTAGAAGATAAATATAAAAAAATAGCTATAGCAGCTACTGGAACTATGGGATATGATGAGAAAAGATGGAATGAATTTATAACCTGTGTGGCCGCAGAAAAATTTCATGGTAACAAAAGAGGTGGATTGTTTCTTCATACAGTAGGAGTTATGAAAACCATAGAAAATATAATATCTGACTATATAACAAATCCATTCTATATGAGCGCAAAGGATTCCATAAATAAAGATAGATTAATGCTTAAAGCCATTGTTCATGACATAATGAAAATTAAAGAATATGATTATGAAGGTATAATAAGAAGAAAATCCATAAAAATGGACCATTTAGTTATGGGAGCTTCCTATATAAGTGAAATAAACAGTGAAGTTGGAAAAGTTTTAGATGAGGAGGAATTAGATGACATTTGTTATTCTATATTATCTCATCATGGAGAGTTTGGTAACTTTCAGCCTAAAACCATAGAGGATGTATTGTTAAATGCCGCAGATATAATTGATAGTCAAATAGTTAATGCCATAGAAAACAAAATATAATTTTATTAAATAAATCTTGTGTAATTCACAAGGTTTATTTAATTTTTAAATTTTTTCTTAAAATCATTAAATTTACTCGAAAATTGCAAATAAAGGGCAAAAAAGTGCAATTTAATGATATAATATAAGAAATAAAGAAAAGAATTAAATAAAAAAATTAAAAATATTTAAATAGAGGAGAATTTTATGAAAGGTAAAACACATGCGGGAGTAGGGATAGCGGTGTTTTTATCTATATATAGTAGATTGCCAGGGAACTTTAGTTATTTAGGTTTGCTTGTAGTTTTTATATCCTCTTTACTTCCAGATATAGATCACCCAAAGAGTATATTCAATAAATATATACTACTTTTTAAAAATAAAGCTTCAAAAATAGCTTTCTATAGTTGTAGTGGTGTTTTGGTATTTTGGTATGACTATCTTTATACTAGAGAACCAGCCCTAAAGGCTTTAGCTATAATGCTAATAGTAATAGCTATATCTTCTCATAGGAATGGTCTTACCCACAGTCTATTTGGTATGATTATATTTGCATTTATAGCAGGCTATTTAGGAAATATGTATAATATACATTATATGGTATATTATCTTTTCATTGGTTATGGTAGCCATATTTTATGTGATATGGCCACTAATAGAGGGGTCCCACTTTTATATCCCTTTAGCAAAAAAAAATTTAAATTTCCTTTAACTTATAAAAGTAATTCTAAAATAGCAACATTAATAGAGACTATATTAACTACTTCAGTTTTAATATTAACAATATATAAGTTACCAATAATTTTTCCCAAATAATAGGAGTGATTAAGTGTTTGATTTAGAATATCAATTAAAAAATCTGCCAGATAAACCTGGAGTATATCTAATGAAAAATAATTTAGGGGAAATTATTTATGTAGGAAAAGCAAAAGTATTAAAAAATAGAGTAAGGCAATATTTTCAAAAGTCACAAAAACATTCTGAAAAAGTTAAGGCTATGGTGAAAAATATAGAAGAATTTGAGTATATAATTACAGACTCAGAAATGGAAGCTTTAATATTAGAATGTAATTTAATAAAAAAATATAGACCAAAATATAATATACTTTTAAAGGATGATAAACATTATCCTTTTATAAAGGTTACATTATCCGAGGACTTTCCTAGAGTAATTTCTACAAGAAAGGTTACAAAGGATGGAAGTAAGTATTTTGGTCCTTATGTAGATGGGAATTCTGTTAAGGATATTATAGAATTAATAAAAAAGACTTTCCCAATAAGAACTTGCAAAAAGAATATAGTAGAGGGTGCTAAACCTACAAGGCCCTGCTTAAATTATCAAATAGGGCTATGCAAAGCTCCATGTGCTGAGTACATAAATAAAAGTGACTATAGAGAAATTATAGATGATGTTACAAAATTATTATCAGGAAAACAGCTAGATATAGTAGAAAATTTTAAAATAAACATGGAAAAAGCAGCGGAAAATTTAGAATTTGAAAAAGCAGCAACGTTAAGAGATAAAATAAATATCATAGAAAAAATAGGGGAAAAACAAAAAATAATTTTGAATAATTTTGATAATGAAGATTACATATCATTATATAGTGATGAAAAGGATACATGTTTTCAAGTATTCTTTTTAAGAAACGGTAAAATAATAGGAAGAGAACATTTCATAATAGAAGATACCTTTGATACTAATTCTTCTACTTTGATTTCTAATTTTTTAAAAGAATTTTATGGTGGTACTGCTTATATTCCTAGAACTATATATGTGCCTATCATAGAAGATGAAGCATTACTAGAGCAATGGCTTATACTAAAAAAAGAAAGTAAAACTATAATTAAAATCCCTATAAAAGGGGAAAAGAAAAATATATTAGATTTAGTACAAAAAAATGCCAAAACCACATTGGAAAACTTTAAATTAAAATATTTACAAGAGAAAGCCTTATATGATAATGTTTTAAGGGATTTAAAAAATATATTAACCCTAAAAGAAGAACCTATAAGAATAGAAGCCTTTGATATATCTAATATACAAGGATTTGATTCCGTGGGAAGCATGGTAGTTTTTGAAAAAGGCAGAGCAAAACCTAGTGATTATAGAAGATTTAAGATAAATACAGTAAAGGGTGCTGATGATTACAAAAGTATGAAAGAAATATTGGCTAGAAGATTTCAGCATGGATTAAGTGAGATAAAGGCTATACAGGATAGAAAGTTAAATTTTAGTTCAGGAAAGTTTTCTGTTTTCCCAGATTTAATATTAATGGATGGTGGTAAGGGACAAGTAAATATTGCACTGGAGGTTTTAAATAGCTTTAATATAAATATACCTGTTTGTGGTATGGTTAAGGATAATAAACATAGAACTAGAGGTTTAATTTATAATGGAGAGGAAATAATTATAAATAAATATGGGAGTGTTATGAAGTTTATCACTAGAGTGCAAGATGAAGTTCATAGATTTGCCATAAGTTATCATAGGAGTTTAAGAGGGAAAAATAGTTTTCATTCTTTGTTAGATGATATCCCTAATATAGGGGAAAAAAGAAAAAAAGATTTACTTTTTAATTTTAAAAGCATAGATAACATAAAAAAAGCAACCTATGAAGAACTTTTGAGTATACCATCTATGGATAAAAAGTCAGTTGAAAGTGTACTTAAATTTTTTGAATAGAAATTTATAAGAAATGGTGCTTAAGCAAAAAGTATAAAATTATTGAGAGAAGGGTTAAAATGAAATATTTAGTAGATACACATACACATACAATAGTAAGTGGTCATGCATACACTACATTTTTAGAAAATGTACAAGAGGCTTCTAATATAGGTTTAAAAGTTTTAGGAACTACGGATCACGGCCCAAGTATGCCAGGGGGACCTAATTTATTTTATTTTAATAATTTTAGGGTTATGCCTAGAAAACTAAAAGGAGTAACTTTATTACATGGTTGCGAAGCTAATATTATAGATTTTAAAGGGATGCTAGATATTCCTGATTTTACTCAAAAAAAATTAGATGTAATCATAGCTAGTTTACATGATGTATGTGTAAGACCTGGCAGCAGGGAAGAAAATACAGAGGCATTAATTAATGTTATGGAAAATCCTTATGTGGATATATTAGGGCATATTGGAAACCCTTCCTTTCCAATAAATGAAGAAGTAGTAGTAAAGAAGGCTAAGGAAAAAAATGTATTAATAGAAATAAATAACGGCTCTTTTGGTTCCAGAAAGGGCAGTGAAGAAACATGCAAAAAGGTGGCAAATTTATGTAAAAAGCATAAAGTAAATATTATAGTAGGTAGTGATTCTCATGTTTCTTTTCAAATAGGGAGATTCCCTAAAGCTGATAATATGCTTAAAGAGGTAGGTATGCCAGAGAATCTTATTATAAATAATGAAGAGAATAAAATATTAAAATATTTAAAGAATAAAGGAAAGTTAAAGGATTTAAATCTTGATTAAGGGCTAAGCATACATTATACTAATAAGGGTATTTAATTTAGTAATAAAAAAATCAAGGAGAATGTGTTATGAACCAATATAAAAATTTTATCATGCAATTTCAGGATATAGTTGGAAATAATAATGTTTTAATAGATGAACCCATGAAAAATCATACTTCATTTAAAGTTGGGGGACCAGCAGATTTATTAATTACACCTACAACTTTAGAACAAGTAAAGGATAGTATTGTCTTATGTAAAAATAGTAGTATCCCTTATTATATAATAGGGAATGGTTCAAATTTATTGGTAAGAGATGGTGGATTAAGAGGTGCAGTTATTAAGTTTTCAAAATTAGGCGATATAAAAGTAGAAGGAGATAGAGTAATGGCCCAAAGTGGAGCTCCTTTAACTAATATTTGTAATGAATCCTTAAAAAGTAATTTAGGTGGACTGGAGTTTGCTTGTGGTATACCAGGTAGCGTAGGCGGAGCAGTTACAATGAATGCTGGTGCTTATAATGGAGAAATATCTCAAGTTATAGAAAGTGCTAAGGTTATAGATAAAGATGGAAATGTATTTTTACTAAACAAAGAACAGTTAGATTTAGGATATAGAATGAGTGCTATTCAAAAGTATCACTATATTGTTTTAGAAGTAACTTTCAGATTACATAATAGTGAATATGATACTATAAAAAATAGAATAATGGATTTAAATAGAAGAAGAACAGAAAAACAACCTTTAGAATATCCATCAGCAGGTAGTACTTTTAAAAGACCGGAAGGACATTTTGCAGCAAAACTTATAGAAGATACAGGTTTAAAAGGTAAATCTATAGGGGGAGCTCAGGTTTCAGAAAAACATTCTGGTTTTATAATAAATAAGGGAGGCGCTACTGCAGGGGACATATTAAATCTTATAGAATTTGTACAAAATAAGGTTAAAGAAAAGTTTGAAGTAGATCTTCATACAGAAGTTAGAATAATTGGAGAGGAAAACAATTAAAATATGAGCAATAAGGGAAGTCTTAACAAATGGCTTCCCTAGTTTATTGTTAAATAGGTATATGATATAATTAAATAAAACATAAAATAATATTCCTTAATTTTAAAGGGAGGTAAAAGATGAGGTTTGTTATAGTTACAGGACTATCAGGAGCAGGAAAAACTCAGGCTATAAGAAGTTTAGAAGATTTAGGATTTTTCTGTGTGGACAATTTACCACCGACATTAATACCTAAGTTTGCAGAAGCTTGTTATCAAACAGAGGGTAAGATTAAAAAAATAGCTTTAGTTATAGATATAAGAGGTGGGAAATTTTTCGATGACCTATTTGAAAGTTTAAAATATTTAAAAGAAGAGGGATATAAATACGAGATTTTATTCTTAGATGCTTCCGATGAAGTTCTTATAAAAAGATTTAAAGAATCTAGAAGAAAGCATCCCTTATCACCGGATGGAAGAATTTTAAATGGTATATCTATGGAAAGAAATAGATTGCGTGAAGTAAAAGATAGGGCAGATAATATAATAAACACTTCAGAACTTGCAACTAGAGAGCTTAGAGAAGCCATAAATGAAATATATGGAGAACAGGATCAAATAGAAAACCAACTTATTATAACTGTATTATCTTTTGGATTTAAGTATGGAATTCCTTTAGATTCTGATTTAGTATTTGATGTAAGATTTTTACCTAATCCTTACTATATAAAAGAACTTAAAGAATATTCAGGTAAAGATAAAAAAGTAAGTGATTATGTAATGAGCTTTGATGTAACAAATAAGTTTGTAAATAGATTAGAGGATATGTTAGACTTTTTGATACCAAATTATTTTAAAGAGGGTAAAAGACAATTAATAATTTCTATAGGTTGTACTGGAGGTAGACATCGTTCAGTAGCTATTGCTAACGCTATATATGAAGGATTAAAATTAAAGGGACATAAAGTAAATATAGATCATAGAGACATAAATGAAGATATTCATAAAGGCGGTAAAAAGCTATGAAGCTTATAGACTGGTTAAGGCCTGGTATAAAAGTTAAACGATGGGTATTGTTAGCTATTATGGGTATCCTTTTAATAGTGTTTGGTATGTTAGAATTTGTTAGAAACAGATTTTATAGCAATTATTATATAGCTTTTTATGTATTTCTAATAGGTTCTGGAGTATTTGTACTATATATATCTGTAACTCAAGGAATGAAATCAATAATAGCCTTAGTGAATAAAGGATATTTAAATATATCCTTAGACTCTAAAAAACTAGAAAATTTAATATATGAGAAGAGACTATTAGTTAAAGGTCCTAAAATAGTTGCTATAGGTGGAGGAACCGGTTTATCTACCATGTTAAGAGGGCTTAAATATTATACCTCCAATATAACAGCTATTGTTACAGTTGCAGATGATGGTGGGGGTTCTGGTGAATTAAGAGAAGATTTAGGTATGTTACCACCAGGAGATATAAGAAATTGTATATTATCTCTATCAGATACAGAACCTTTAATGGAGGAACTTTTACAATATAGGTTTACAGACGGAAGACTTAAAAACCAAAGCTTTGGTAATTTATTTTTAGCTGCTATGGATGGAATATCTAATAATTTTGAAGAAGCAGTTCAAAAGGTTAGTTCTGTTTTGGCTGTTACAGGAAAAGTTGTACCAGTAACTTTAGAAAATATAGTGTTAAAAGCTAAGCTAGAAAACAATATGATAGTAGAGGGAGAATCTAATATACCAGAGAAAAGTCTACAGCATAATAGTAAAATACAAAATGTATTTATAGAACCAGAAAACGCTAAGGCTTTATCTGAGGCTGTTACAGCTATAAAAGAAGCAGATGCTATTATATTAGGCCCTGGTAGTCTGTATACTAGTGTTATTCCTAATTTATTAATAAAGGATATAAAAGAGGCTTTAAAGAAGACCAAAGCTCCTAAAATATATATATCAAATATAATGACTCAACCAGGAGAAACAGATAATTTTACTGTTTCGGATCATATAAAAACCATAAATAAACATTGTCATGGAAAAATGGTGGACTATGTAATAGTTAATGTAGGTCAAATAGATAAAGAGTTAGAAGAAAAATATAAGAAGAAAAAATCTAAGTTAGTAAAAATTGATGAAGAAAAGATAAGAGAATTAAATGTAGATGTAATAGGAGGCAATTTCTTGAAAGTTAAAGATGAATTGATAAGACACAATTCTGAAAAACTTGCTTCCATATTGATAGAAACTATAATGGAAAAGAAATTGTTATATGATAAGAAGAAAATAATAGAATACTTCTATTTGTCAGAAAGATTAAAGGAAAATAAAAATAAGCAGAGGTAGAGAACTATGTCTTTTTCATTGAAAGTAAAAAATGAAGTATGTAAACATATAGAAATAAATAAACAAGAAGCCATAGCAGAATTATCAGCAATAATGAAGGTAAGTGGTACATTATTATTTACTAATAAACAATTTAATTTTAAAATAACTACAGAAAATGCAGCTATAGCAAGATTAGTTTTTAAAATTTTAAAAGAACATTTCGGCATCCATACAGAAATAATGATAAAGAAAAACAATTCTTTAAAAAAGAATAATATATATATTATATTGATATCTGAAGAAGAAGGAGTAAAATCCTTATTAAAAGAAGTTGGCATAATAAAAGAAACCATAAATGTATTTAGTTTAGATTACAACATACCTAAGAATATTATAGAATGTGATGAGTGTAAAAGAGCTTATATAAGAGGTGCTTTTTTAGGTGGAGGAAGTATAAGTAATCCGGAAAAAACATATCACTTAGAATTTGTTACTCATAATGAAGATTATGCCAAAGACTTAAGTAATTTAATAAATTCCTATAATTTAAATTCTAAAGTAATAAAAAGAAAAAATAGTTATATAATTTACTTAAAAGAAGGAGAACAGATAGTAGATTTATTAAATATAATAGGAGCTCATGCTTCATTACTAGAACTAGAAAATGTTAGAATAATGAAAGAAATGAGAAATAATGTTAATAGACTAGTAAACTGTGAGACTGCTAATTTAAGTAAGACGGTTAATGCTGCTGTAAGACAAGTAGAAAGTATAAAGTTTATAGAAAGAGAAATAGGATTAGGAAGATTACCTAAAAATTTAAGAGACGTAGCAGAGCTAAGAATTAAATATCCTGACGAGTCCTTAAGGGAATTAGGAAAGATGCTAAATCCACCAGTAGGGAAATCAGGAGTTAATCATAGGTTAAGAAGAATAGAAAAGATCGCAGATGAATTAAAACAAGGAATTTAAAATAAAAAAATAATATAGTATTTTTTATAAAAGAGGGTGTCTCCAAATAGATTTAATTTTAAGATACCCTCTTTGTTTGAGTTATATAAAATTTAAGATTATAATAAAATAACAAAGAGCAAAATTCGTTCTTGGTTTTGTATTTCCTTAGGAAGGAGGGGTACTATGGAAGAAAATCGCTTGGATGAAAAGAAGCCGGAGTGGGTAAGTTTACATCAACATACAGAATATTCATTGTTGGATTCTTCAGCAAAAATATCAGATCTTATAAAGAGAGCAAAAGAGTTTGGGATGAAAAGTATTGCTATTACAGATCATGGCGTTATGTATGGATGTGTAGATTTTTATAAAGAAGCAATAAAACAAGGAATAAAGCCTATAATAGGTTGTGAAATATATGTAGCTGCAGAATCTATGTATATAAAACAACAAGATAAAGAAAATGAAACACATC
Source organism: Clostridium sporogenes (assembly GCF_001889325.1). Classification (NCBI taxonomy): domain Bacteria; kingdom Bacillati; phylum Bacillota; class Clostridia; order Eubacteriales; family Clostridiaceae; genus Clostridium; species Clostridium sporogenes. Next base: position 2,646,142 of record NZ_CP013243.1, read on the forward strand.
ATTTAGTGTTACTTGTAAAAAATGAAATAGGATATAAAAACTTAATGGAAATAGTATCGAAAGCATCTGTAGAGGGTTTCTATTATAAACCTAGAGTAGATCATGAATTTTTAAAAGAACATAGTGAAGGGTTAATAGCCTTAAGTGCATGTTTAGGTGGAGAAGTTCAATCTAATATATTAAAGGGAAATCTAGAGAAATCTAAAAAAGTAGCATTAATCTATAAAGATATTTTTAAAGAAGGCTTTTATTTAGAACTTCAATATCATGGTATGGAAGAACAATTAAAGGTTAATGAAACATTAGTACAAATGTCTAAGGAGTTAGATATACCTTTAGTAGCTACAAATGATGTCCATTATATAAGAAAAGAAGATTATAAATCCCATGATATATTGTTATGTATACAAACAGGTAAAACTGTAGAAGAAGAAAATAGAATGAGGTATCCATCTGATCAGTTTTATTTAAAGTCACCAGAGGAAATGTATGAAACCTTTTCTTATGCACCAGAGGCTTTAGAAAATACAGTTAAGATATCAGAAGAATGCAATTTTGATTATAATTTTCATGAATCAAAATTGCCTAAGTTTCCATTAGAAGAAGGGATAGACCCCTATGAGTACTTAAGAGAAATATGCTTTAAAGGGCTATTTTCAAGATATGAGATACTAAAGGATTTTATGAATAAACCTTTTAATATGGATGAAGTTTTAGCCTATGGGGCTGAAAATAAAGAAGCTTTTGATTTAATAGAAAGATTAAATTATGAGTTATCTATAATAAAACAAATGGGATATGTAGATTATTTTTTAATAGTATGGGATTTTATAAGATTTGCCAATGAAAAAAGTATAATGACAGGGCCAGGAAGAGGGTCTGCCGCAGGATCTTTAGTAGCTTATACCTTAGGGATAACTAAAATTGATCCTATTAAATATAATCTAATATTTGAAAGATTTCTAAATCCAGATCGTATCTCTATGCCTGATATAGACAGTGATTTTTGTTATGAAAGAAGAGGAGAAGTTATAGATTATGTGGTAGAGAAATATGGGAAAGCCAATGTATCACAAATAATAACTTTTGGAACTATGGCTGCAAGAGCTTGTATAAGAGATGTAGGAAGAGCTATGAATTATCCTTATGCAGAAGTAGACAGAATAGCTAAAATGATACCTACTGTTTTAAATATAACTATAAATAAAGCTTTAGAGTTAAATCCAGAATTAAAAGAGGCCTATGATGACGAAGAAAGAGTTAAAGAGCTAATAGATGTGGCAAGGGCTTTAGAAGGACTTCCAAGACATACATCTACTCATGCTGCAGGGGTAGTTATAGCATCACAACCCTTAGTAAATTATGTACCCCTTCAAAAAAATGAAGAAAGTATAGTAACACAATTTACAATGGGTACTTTGGAAGAACTAGGACTTTTAAAGATGGATTTTCTTGGACTTAGAACTCTTACTGTTATGAGAGATGCGGTAAGAATTATAAAAGAAAATAAAGGAATAGATATTGATTTAGATACTATTGATTTTGAAGATAAAAAAGTTTACAAAATGATAGGACAGGGTAAGACTGTAGGGGTATTCCAATTAGAGTCCGCTGGAATGACATCCTTTATGAAAGAGCTAAAACCAGATTCACTAGAGGATATAATAGCAGGAATAAGTTTATATAGACCAGGTCCTATGGCTGAAATACCAAGATATATAGCTAATAAAAATAATCCTTTAAATATAGAATATGCAACAGAGAAACTAGAACCTATATTGTCTGTTACATACAATTGTATAGTTTATCAAGAACAGGTTATGCAGATAGTTAGGGATTTGGCAGGATACTCCATGGGACGTAGTGATTTGGTAAGACGTGCCATGTCTAAGAAAAAACATGATGTAATGGAACTGGAAAGAAAAAATTTCATATATGGTAATGAAGAAGAAGGGGTAAAAGGATGCATAAATAATGGTATAGATGAAAAAGTAGCTAATAATTTATTTGATTCTATGATGGACTTTGCTTCCTATGCATTTAACAAATCTCACGCAGCAGCCTATGCTGTAGTAGGCTTTCAGACAGCCTACTTAATTAGGTATTACCCTACAGAGTTTATTGCAGCTATGTTAAATAGTGTAAAGGGTGATAGTGATAAGGTATCTTTTTATGTTAATTTTGCAGAAACTTTAGGAATAGAAATAGTAGCCCCTAATATAAATGAAAGTTATAGTAATTTTACAGTAAGAGATAATAGAATAATATTTGGATTAACTGCAGTAAAAAATGTAGGAGAAAAGGGTATAGATAATATAGTTTTATCTAGAGAACAAAAGGAAAAATTTACAGATTTAAGTGATTTTTTTAATAAAGTAGATACTTCAATTATAAATAAAAGGTTAGTAGAAAGTTTAATAAAAGCAGGAGCCTTTGATTGTTTAAATGTATATCGCTCTAAAATGCTAGCTGTTTTTGAAAAAATAATGGATGGTATACAAAAGCAAAAAAGAAACAATATAGAAGGCCAGGTTAATTTATTTATGGATATTATGGATAATAAAAAAAGCAGTATGGATATAAAATATCCTAATATAAAGGAATTTGACAAAAAATACATACTTCAAATGGAAAAAGAAATGACAGGATTATATTTTTCTGGTCATCCATTGGAAGAATATGAAGAAACATTAAAAATTCAAATAAGTCATCATATATCAGATATTATTTCTAAGGAATCTTTAGAAGGAAACATGGTAGATGCTATAAACAGTATAAAAGATGGAGATAAAGTAATAGTAGGTGGTATGATTACGCATGTAAGTAAAAAATTAACTAGGAATAATGATATGATGGCATTTATAGTATTAGAAGATTTATATTCCAGTATAGAAGTTATAGTATTCCCTAAAATTTTTAATATGACTAGAAGTATAATAAATGAAGATGAAGTAGTTTTATTAAAAGGAAGAGTAAGTTTAAGGGAGGATGAACAGCCAAAGCTAATTTGTGAAGTTATGGAACCTCTTATAAAAATTAATTCTGAGAAACTATATATATTAGTAGAAGAAAAAAAGGACATAAAATTAAAGCTACAGGAAACAAAAGGTGTATTTTTGCAACATAAAGGTAATATTCCTGTATATTTTTGTACAAATAAAGAAAGAAAAAAGTTTAGAATTGATAGAGAATTTTGGGTAAATGGAAGCATAGAATTGATGGATGATTTAAGAAATATGTTTGGAGAAAATAATGTAAAAATACTTTAATTGAGTATTGTGTATAATTTTTTAAATAAAATGAAAAATATTAGAAGAAGTGCTTCTTCTAATATTTTTTTATGAATTTTTAATAGGGAATTATTTTGAGATATATTAAAGTTAAATAAAAACATATATTAAAAAAACATAAGTTATGTTATAATTAAAAATATACAAAACAGAATATCATTAGGTTTATAATATAAGTGGGACTACAAATGTCCCAGCGGTCGTAGGAGGTATTTAGCATATGAAAACTATAGCTGTATTAACAAGTGGTGGAGATGCACCAGGAATGAATGCTGCTATCAGAGCAGTAGTTAGAACAGGTTTAGAAAAAGGTTTAAAAGTAATGGGAATTCAAAGAGGATATAATGGGCTTATAAATGGAGAAATATTTGAAATGGATACTCATAGCGTATCTGATATAATACAAAGGGGCGGTACTATATTAAGAACTGCTCGTTGTGAAGAATTTAGAACAGAGCAGGGGAGAGAAAAGGCTGCTAAAATATTAAGAGCTTTTGGTATTGACGGATTAGTTGTAATTGGTGGAGACGGTTCTTTTCATGGAGCCCAATTATTATCTAAGCTGGGAATAAATACTGTTGGACTACCAGGTACTATAGATAATGACTTAGCATATACAGATTATACAATAGGTTTTGATACATCTATAAATACAGTTTTAGATGCCATAAATAAGCTTAGAGATACATCTACTTCTCATGAAAGAGTAAGTGTAGTAGAAGTTATGGGTAGAAATTGCGGAGATATAGCATTATATACAGGAGTAGCTGGTGGAGCAGAAAGTATTATAATACCAGAAAAAGAGTATAATGCAGATAAACTATGCAAACAAATATTACAAGGAAAATTAAAAGGCAAAATGCACAATTTAGTTTTATTAGCAGAAGGTGTTGGAGGAGCTAATGAATTAGCAAAATATATAGAAGAAGTTACAGGAATAGAAACAAGATCTACAATATTAGGACATATACAAAGGGGTGGAAGTCCAACTTGTATGGATAGAATATTGGCTTCAAGAATGGCTTATAAAGCAGTGGAATTATTGATTAGTGGTAAATCTTCAAGAGTAGTTGGTATAAAAAATGGAAAAATAATTGATATGGATATAGATGAAGCTTTAGCAGTAGAGAGAAGTTTTGACCAAGAACTATATGACATAGCAACTACTTTATCCAAATAATGTAAAAGTTTAGATTTTGAGGAGGCGTTTTATATGCAAAAAACTAAAATGATATTTACAATAGGTCCTGCAAGTTCAACAGAAGAAGTGGTATCAAAATTAATAGAAGCGGGCATGAGCGTTTCAAGACACAATTTTTCTCATGGATCACATCCTGAACACAAAGAAAGAATGATGATGATTAAGAAATTAAGAGAAAAACATAACAGACACATAGCTATTATGTTAGATACTAAAGGACCAGAAATAAGAACAGGCAATTTCTCAGTGGATAAAGTGGAGTTAAAAGAAGGAGCAGAATTTATAATATATTGTGGAGAAGACATAATAGGTGATGAAACAAAATGTTCTATTACTTATGATGAACTACATAAAGATGTAGTTAAAGGAAATAAAATATTAATAGATGACGGACTAGTAGAGTTAGAAGTTCAATCAGTAGAAGATAATAAAATTCATACAATAGTTAAAAACTCAGGAACTGTTTCAAATCATAAGGGAGTAAATGTTCCAGGAGTCTCAGTATCACTTCCAGCAGTTACTGAAAAAGATATAGAAGATTTAAAATTTGGATGCGAAGTAGGAGTAGATTTAATAAGTGCATCTTTTATAAGAAAAGCCTCTGATGTGTTAACTATAAGAAAAATATTAGAAGAAAATGGTGGAAATGAAATACAGATAATCTCTAAGATAGAAAATCAAGAGGGCGTTGACAATATAGATGAGATAATAAAATTCTCTGATGGAATAATGGTAGCTAGAGGAGATATGGGAGTTGAAATTCCTATAGAAGAGGTTCCAATAGTTCAAAAAAGAATAATAGAAAAATGTAATAAAGCAGGCAAGCCTGTAATTACAGCAACTCAAATGTTAGATTCTATGATAAGAAACCCTAGACCAACAAGAGCTGAAGCCTCAGACATAGCCAATGCAATATTTGATGGAACGGATGCCATAATGTTAAGTGGAGAATCAGCAAATGGGAAATATCCAGTAGAGGCTGCAACAACTATGTCTAGAATAGCTAAAACTGCAGAAGCAAAATTAAATTATGATGCTATATTAAGTAAGATGAGAGAAAGTCATATATTAAATGTTCCTAATGCTATAAGCTTATCAGCATGTACTACAGCATCAGAATTAAATGCTACAGCTATAATTACAGCAACTCAAAGCGGACATACTGCAAAAATGGTATCAAAATATAGACCACAATGCCCTATTATAGCAGTAACACCAAATGAAGTAGTTGCTAGAAAATTAGCATTAAATTGGGGAGTAGTACCATTATTAACAGAAACATTTAATTCTACAGATGAACTTATAGATAAATCTGTTAATAAATCTTTAGAAGAAGGATATGTTAAAAATGGTGACTTAGTTGTTATAGCAGGTGGAATACCAGTATCTTATTCAGGAACAACTAATATGTTAAAAGTTCACATAGTGGGAGATATACTAGCACAAGGAAGAGGTTCAGGAACTAGACCAACTTATGGGAATGTAAAGATAGTAAAAAATCCTTCAGAAGCAGAAGATATAGTTGAAAGAGATGATATATTAGTAGTAAAAAATTTAGATAGAAGATATATGACTATTTTAGATAGAGTATCAGGCATAGTGGCTGAAGAAGGTGGAATAACATCACACTTAGCTATAGAATGTATAGCAAGAGATATTCCATTTATATGTAATGCAGGTGGAGCTATGGATGTTTTAAAAACAGGAACATATGTAACACTTGATACAGTAAGAGGAATAGTGTACAACGGAAGAGCTAATATAGTTTAAATATAATGAAAATTTTATATACTAAAATAAAGAGTCCATTTGGGAAAATTAAACTTTCCATTTAGACTCTTTAATTTTATTTTCTTGACATTAAAGTATTAGGTAACCTATAATTTTCTTTACTAGGTATTAAGGAGGAATAAAAATGAAGTATAAGGGGTTAGGTAATACTGGGTTACAGGTTTCCGTAGTAGCTTTTGGAGGTATAGCTATTCAGAAAATAACCTGTGAAGAAGCAGCTAAGGTTATACACAAAGCAGAAGAGCTGGGCATGAATTTTATAGATACTGCAAGACTTTATACAGTTTCAGAAGAGTATATAGGTTATGCATTAGATGGAAGAAGAGATAAATGGATCATAGCTACAAAATCTATGGCTAGAGATAGAAATTCTATGATAAAAGAAACAAATACAAGTTTTAAAAATTTAAGAACAGATTGCATAGATTTATATCAATTTCACAATGTAAAAACCTTAGAAGATTACAACAAAATATTAAGTGAAGATGGAGCATATAAAGTATTAGAAGAACTTAAAGAAGAAGGAAAGATAGGTCATATAGGAATTACATCACATAGTGGAGATGTACTCAAAGTAGCTATAGAAAGTGGAAAATTTGAAACTATTATGTATCCTTATAATATAGTAGAAAGACAAGGGAAAGAATTGTTTAAAAGAGCACAGGAGTTAAACATAGGAGTAATAGATATGAAACCTATGGCAGGTGGAGCTCTTAATAATGGAACTTTAGCTTTAAGATATGTACTAAGCAATAAAAATATAACTACAGCCATACCAGGTATGGCAAATTTAGAAGAAGTAGAGGAAAATTCAGTATGTGGTAATGAAGATATAGCTTTAACAGAGGAAGAGAAAATAGAATGTGATAAAATATTTAATGAGTTAGGAACAAAATTTTGTAGAAGATGTGGATATTGTGCTCCTTGTACAAAAAATATAGATATTCCAGGAATATTTGTATTAGAAGCTTATAAGGTTAGATATGGATTACCAGATTGGGCAGATGGAAGATATTTCAATTTAGAAGCTAGGGCAAAGGATTGTATAGAATGTGGAGCCTGTGAAAAGAGATGCCCTTATGATTTACCTATAATAGAAATGCTAAAGAAAGTAAGATTAGAATTTGAAGAATAAGGTTTATTGTAAAATAAAAATAACATTTTTATAAAATTTTTAAAAAGTGTACTATTTTTATTGAAAGTTTTATATAATATATTGTATAATAATATGATATGTGTCAAAAATAAAATAATAGGGAATAATAGGCAACTGATCTTCTTTAGCACCTTTATGGTGCTCTTTTTGTTTTTATAATAAAATTCTTTTTTATAAATTGTTTTATATATTATGTTGCAAAATTCTCTTAACATAGACATATATACAATAAAAATATTCTATATATTATGAATACAAAAATCCTATTAACAAAAACTAAGGATATATTTTTGTTAGGAGGTAATTAGGATGGATAAATTAATATGTAGTGCTGAAAATTGTATAAATAATTTACAAGGGCGCTGTACAGCACATGCTATAGAGGTAGAGAATAATGATTCTCATAGTCAATGCAAAACTTTTGCAGCAAAGGGAGCTATCGAAACTATGAGTAGATTTCATAATACAAATTTAACAGAAGGTTTTAAAGACATGTTTACAGAGGAAAGCAATATGGTTCCAGAAGTTAATTGTGAAGTTTATAGTTGTGTTCATAATAATGATAGAAGATGTAATGCAGATGCCATAGAGATAAATGGAGATGAGGTAAGAACAAGAAATAGTAGTGAAACTATTTGCTCAACTTATAAGAGAGAAAAATAGATTATAATTATAAAATTTTATTTTAAATAGTGTAAATACAAATAGTATATAAAAAATATAAAAATAAATTTATAAAATAATTATAAATTTCTTTGAAATATTGTTATAATTTATATATTGGAAAGAACCTAGGGATAGATAGTTTAATTGTTACTATTTATCCTGTGTTTTTGTTATGATATAAAATTACATAAATGGAGAGATATTATGAAAAGAAATATACCTGTAGAAAAAAATAAAGAATACAATTTAGACATAATAGGCACTGGATTTGAAGGAGAAGGAGTAAGTAAAATTGATGATTTTACAGTATTTATTCCAGGAGCCATGGAAGGAGAAAGTGCATTAACAAGAATAGTTAAAGTAAATAAAAACTTTGCCTTTGGAAAGATTATAAAATTAAATAAAGCATCAGAAAATAGGGTGGAATCTGTATGTCCTATATATAAACAGTGTGGAGGATGTCAAGTTCAACACTATAGTTATAAGGCTCAATTAGATTTTAAAAAGCAGAGGGTTATAGATTCACTAGAAAGAATAGGTAAACTAGATATAGATAAAATAGAAATAAAAGATACTATTGGTATGGAAAATCCATATAGATATAGAAATAAAATTCAAATGCCTGTGAGACTGGAAAAAGGTGAAATAAAAATAGGATTTTATAAACCAAGAACTCATGAAGTAGCGGATGTAAAAGAATGTTTTATACAAGATGAACAAGCAGATGAAATTATACAGATAATAAGAAATTGGATGGCAAACCATAATATATCTGCCTACAATGAAGAAACAGGAAAAGGGTTTATAAGGCACATAATGGTAAGAAAAGCTTTTAAAAATAAAGAGCTTATGTTAGTTATTGTAACTAATAAAGAAAATGAAATACCTTATAAAGAAGAATTAATAGATGAAGTAATAAAGAAACTACCTAATATGAAAAGTATAATACAAAATGTAAATACTAAAAAAACCAATGTAATTTTAGGAGAAAAGTGTATTACATTATGGGGAAAAGATACTATAACTGACTATATAGATAAATTTAAATTTAATATATCTCCATTATCATTTTTTCAGGTAAACCCTATACAAACAGAAGTATTGTATAAAAAGGCCTTGGAATTTGCAGATTTAAAAGGAGAAGAAATAGTATTTGATGCTTATTGTGGCACAGGAACTATATCCTTATTTTTATCACAAAAAGCTAAAAAAGTATACGGAGTAGAAATAATAAAGGAAGCTATAGACAACGCAAAGGATAATACAAAAGAAAATAAGATAGATAATGCAGAATTTTTTGTAGGAAAATCAGAAGAAATTATACCAGATCTAATAGATAAAGGTATAAAAGCAGATGTGGTAGTAGTAGATCCACCAAGAAAAGGTTGTGAAAAAAGCTTATTGGAAGCTATAGCAGCTACAAAACCTAAAAGAATAGTATATGTATCCTGTGATCCAGGAACCTTAGCTAGAGATTTAGGTATATTAAATGGATTAGGTTATGAAACTAAGGAAGTACAACCAGTAGATATGTTTCCCCAAACTAGTCATGTGGAGACTGTTGTGTTGATACAACGAGCCGATACGTAGAAATCCTTTGTTTTAGGCACTTTTTCAAGCATATCATCTTTACAGGTGAGAGTGATAAAATCAGAAATAAGGTCATTAAAAACTATATCAATGTTTCTGTGGTGGTTGATATAGAGTGTGGGGATACAAGAAAGTAAAGATTGAGAATCAAAGGGGTACTGTGAAAATGGTACTCCTTTTCTCTTAATTTAGACGTTCAGAAATGAGCGTCTTTTTTCTTGCCCTAAAATCGGAAAGGAAGTGATAGTCATGCCGCAACTAAAAGAACAGGAATGACCACCGCCCAAATTGTCATTTTGAGAACTAGCCAAATAAAAGCTGGCAAAAATATTCCTTAATGTGTTGCTTGCAATTATACAAGTAGAATCCGGAGGTACGTTGGAAGACGTTATGCAGTCTTCCGAATCTATGGGGATTCCGCCAAACACGTTGCGTACAGAGGATTCCATCAAACAAGGGTGTAAATATTTTGCTTCCTTGCTGGAATCTGCAAATGCAAAGGGTTGTGACTTAAATTCTGTTATTCAGTCCTATAACTATGGCGGTGGATTCCTTAACTATTTGACAGGGCATGGGAAAAAATACACCTTCCCCCTTGCAGAGAATTTCTCAAAAATGCACTCTGACGTTGTTTTATACCTCAGCTTGTATATTTCCGTCAAAAGAAATATAATAAAATTATGGAGGTGTTATGCATGGATTATATAACGACAAAAGAAGCAGCGAAAAATTGGGGAATCACAGACAGAATGGTAGTGTACTATTGCTCTGCTGGACGGATTAAGGAAGCTAAAAAAATGGGAAATACATGGCTTGTTCCGGTTGATGCTGAAAAACCGGCTGACGGACGATATAGGAGCAGTAAAGTAAAGGCTGGTGAAAATAAATGAAACGGATATTTTTGGTTGAAGACGATAAGGCAATCGCTAAAAACCTTATACTTTTGCTTCGCTCGGAGGGAGTTACAGTCACTCACGCCCCTACGCGGAGTGAAGCCCTTGCCGCGCTTGCCGGGAATAAATTTGACTTGGCGTTGATTGATATTTCTTTGCCTGACGGAAATGGCTTTACGGTTTGCACAGAAATCAAAGAAACGCAAGATATTCCCGTCATCTTTTTGACAGCTTTCGGCGATGAAGCAAGTGTTGTTACCGGGCTGAACATAGGCGCGGACGACTATATCACCAAGCCTTTTCGTCCCCGTGAACTCATCGCACGAATCAGAAGCGCCCTGCGAAAAAGCGGACATTCTCCATCGGTTTTTGAAATCTGCGGGCTTCATGTGGATATGGCAAGCGGCGTCGTGAAAAAGGACGGTAGCGAGGTTTTTCTTTCAGCCTTAGAATACCGCTTGTTGTTGGTGTTTATTAACAACCCAAAAAGTATTATCACAAGGAGCAGGCTGCTTGACGAATTGTGGGACGCTGCGGGCGAGTTTGTCAATGACAATACATTGACCGTGTACATCAAACGCCTACGGGAGAAGATAGAGAACAACCCCGCAAGACCGCAAATCATTCTGACCGTTCGTGGGACAGGCTATAGATTGGGGGACGGATATGCTTCGAAATAGAGAGTTTCGTAAGTTTGCCATTTTGTTCTCCTTAATAGCTACCGTCGCTATAATACTGGGATTTGCAATCAATACAGCGGCTGGAATCCTTGCCATTGCTTCTGCCTCCGCCTTTGGAACAGCGTTTTTTGCGTTTACCAAAGCCCGATATAAAAGCATTGCGCAGATTTCAGATCAAATCGATCTTGTGCTTCATAACGCTGATCATCTGTATATTGGTGAATCAGACGAGGGCGAACTTTCCATTCTGCAAAGCGAGATAACAAAAATGACGCTGCGTATTCGGGAGCAAAACGACGCACTGAAAAAAGAAAAAAAACATCTTGCCCATTCGCTGGCTGACATAGCCCACCAACTCCGCACCCCTCTCACATCCGCGAACCTCATTCTGTCATTGTTAGAGAATAACCCTGACGAAAACGAGCGGAAAGCATTGATGCGGGAAACAGAGGAATTGTTTGTACAGATGGATTGGCTGCTTACTTCCCTGTTGAAATTGTCCCGCCTAGACGCGGGCATTGTGGTTTTCCAAGGCGAGCAGATAGATGTAACCAGCTTGATATGCGCTGCCCTTCGTCCGTTCCAAATCCCAATGGAGCTGCACGATATTACTTTGCAAACAGACGTGCCAAAAGGCATGATTATTCAGGGCGATTCAGGTTGGCTTTCGGAAGCAATTCAAAACATCCTGAAAAATTGCATGGAGAGCGCAGGCGAGAACGGGAAGATTGAGATTGTCTGCACGGACAACCCACTGTTTACCGAGATTGCCATCCACGACAGCGGCACGGGATTTGAAAAAGAAGATTTACCCTGCCTGTTTGACAGGTTTTATCGTGGGAAAAACCCAAACGCTACAGGATACGGGATTGGATTGGCTCTTTGCAAGATGATTATAACACGGCAGGGAGGGACGATTACCGCAAAAAATCACCCGCAGGGTGGCGCGATATTTACCATTCGTTTCCCAAAGTGACGAATCTCTCACCTAAAAGTCACACAGATGTAAGTTGAAGGTTCTATTATATAGGTAAACCATGAGAAGGGAGGCTCACATAATGGAATTTTTAAAGGTTGAAAATTTATGTAAGGTCTATGGCAAGGGCGAAACCCAAGTTACCGCCCTTGACCATGTTTCGCTTACAATCGAAAAGGGGGAATTTACCGCAATTATCGGCTCCTCCGGCTCCGGTAAATCCACATTGCTTCATAGCATCGGCGGCGTGGACGTGCCCACAAGCGGAAAGGTGTATTTGGACGGGCAGGATGTATATGCCCAAAGCAATGAAAAACTCGCCATCTTCCGCAGGCGGCAGGTTGGGTTGATTTACCAGTTTCACAACCTCATTCCCACGCTGAATGTGGTGGAAAACATCACCTTGCCTATACTGATGGACAAGCGTAAGGTCAACAAGGAGAGGCTGAATGACTTGTTAGAACTGCTTGGGTTAAAAGACCGAAAAACGCATTTACCCAATCAGCTTTCGGGCGGTCAGCAACAGCGTGTTTCCATAGGACGTGCTATGATGAATGCCCCAGCGGTGATGCTTGCCGATGAACCAACGGGCAGTTTGGACAGCCGAAATGGACATGAAATTATCAATCTGCTGAAATTAAGCAATCAAAAATATAGGCAGACCCTTATCGTCGTCACACATGACGAAAATATCGCCCTGCAAGCAGACCGCATTATCGGTATATCAGACGGCAAAGTAGTGCGAGACGAAAGGGTGAGACCATGAACATTTTCAACAAAGTTACACTGCAAGGCATGAAAAAAAGCCGCACACGAACAATTGTAACGGTTATCGGAGTTATCCTGTCTGCCGCTATGATTACAGCAGTGGCTACCTTTGGTACTTCCCTGTTAAATTTTCTGGTAAAGGGTTCTATTGTGAAACACGGCGGTTGGCACGTCGAGTTTTTGGATGTTAATTCCTCTTTCGTGCAGGAGCGAACCCACGACAAGGGAGTTGCAAGCACCGCAACATTTGAAAATATCGGATACGCAACGCTTAAGGGTGGAAAAAGTTCCGAAAAACCCTATCTTTTTATAGCCGGATTTAGCAAGGAAGCCTTTGATACCTTACCCTTAACCCTGGTTTCAGGCAGATTGCCGAAAAACAGTGGGGAGGTTCTTATCCCAGCGCACGTGGCGATAAAGGGCGGCGTTAAATTCGCAGTGGGCGACACGCTTTCACTTGCTGTTGGAAGCCGCATGAATGGCAACAAAAATCTTGGTCAACACGCCCCTTACATTTCCGGGAAAGAAACTCTTGTGCCAAAAGCAGAGAGAAACTACAAGGTTGTGGGTATCTGTGAAAGACCCGGTTTTGAGGAACATTCCGCACCAGGATACACCCTGATAACGAAAGCAGATATTCAAAACAAAGCGGACAGCTTCAGCATATTTGTCACACTTAAAAACCCGCGCAAAGTTAAGGCTTACGCAAGCAGCACAGCGGTCAGCCAAGCTTACGTCTTTAACGATAGTGTGCTGCAATTCATGGGCCTTTCCGACAATAAACTGTTCAACGCGCTTCTGTACACGGTTGGCGGCATTTTGGTTTCTATAATAATGGTAGGATCGATTTTTTTGATTTATAACTCCTTCAACATCTCGCTGAACGAACGCACACGCCAGTTTGGGATTCTCTCGTCGGTGGGCGCCACCGCAAGGCAATTGCGAAATTCGGTGCTGTTTGAGGGACTTTGCATTGGTGCAGTCGGCATACCCATTGGCATTATAGTCGGCATAGGCAGTATCGGGCTTGTAATTCCTATTGTTGCCGGGAATTTCAGGAACATTATCCCAAGCAACGTGCCTTTAACCTTGTCGGTGTCTGTCCCCGCCATTGTTGCGGCGGCGGCGGTCAGTTTGGTTACCATTTTGATTTCAGCCTATATCCCGGCTAGGAAAGCCGCAAATACTCCCGTAATGGAGAGTATTCGCCAAACGGGCGAGGTCAAAACCGAATCGAAAGCCGTGAAAATGTCAAAACTGGTACAGCGTATTTACGGTTTGGAAGGAACTCTTGCGCTAAAGAATTTTAAGAGAAACAAAAAACGCTATCGCAGCATTGTGCTATCCCTTGTTTTAAGTGTCGTACTGTTTGTATCGGGAAATGCTTTTGGAACAACTCTGAAACGTCTTGCAGAACGATCCATAATGGACTTCGACTATGACATCGTTTTTACCACTCAGGACATGGACGACAGCAAAATGTTCCCGCTTTACAACAAACTAAAAACTGCAGAGGGGGTTTACAAAAGCTCGTACCAAGCAATTTTGGCGTATTCCTGCGAGGTTAAGGCAAGCGATTTTTCAGACCGCTACCGGAAATACGCGGGTTATGCTGCGCCGGACCAAAGGGTTCATGTGCCAATGGACATCCAGTTTATTGAGGACAGCGAATATCTGCGTTTTATCAAAAAATTGGGCTTGTCCGCAGAAGAATATACCAGCAAGGACGGGAAAATGATTGCCGTTGCCAAAAAGCCAGTTGCCAAGAAAGACGGACCCAGCGAAATGTTTGATATGTTTGCTAGTCCTTCCATGACTTTCAGTGTGGCTCCCGAAACAAATGACAAGCCGAAGATGGAACAGGGGCAAAGCATAAACATTACGTTTGTGGATACGTACCCGGTGGATCCTCTTAAGGCCCTAAAGCAATCTTCCGAGAAGAATCAATACGTTTTTATGGTGGTGGCCCCCTATTCGCTCAAAGAGAAGTTTGAAACACCAGATACCCATGCGGATATAGGCCTGAGCTTTCTGTCAAAGAAGCCTTCGCAATCGGTGTCTAAAATGGAAACGATGATTCAGAACGTAGGAATTACGTCTGCGTATACCCTGCAAAATGTGTACACGATGGTTGAACAATACCGCAGTCTAACATTTGTTATTGATGTTTTCACCTATGTTTTTGTCATCATGATTTCGCTGATTGCGGTTGCCAATGTGTTCAACACCATTTCCACGAATATCAGGTTGCGCAGGCGGGAGCTTGCCATGCTCCGCTCGGTGGGGATGTCTGAACGCGATTTCCAAAAGATGATGAATTTCGAGTGTATCTTTTATGGCATGAGGACGCTGCTATTTGGACTTCCAATAGCGGGAATCATCTCGTGGTTGATTTACAAAGGGTTGGCGGCCCAAGAAAGGATGGACAACTTCGATTTTGTATTTCCGTGGGGCAGTATGGCAATCAGCGTGTTCAGCGTGCTCTTTATCGTGTTCATTACAATGCTGTATGCTACTCGCAAGATAAAAAAAGAAAATATTATTGACGCGCTTCGGGATGACATGACTTGATTCAAAACCGATATTAACTTGATATAAAATGAAAAAATATCTGCGTGATTGGGTTCAAGTGATTCGCAATCGCCCCAAAAGGCGATTTAGACCTTGAAAATACAGAATCCATCCTACGCAAGTAATGTAAATTACAAAGGAGTGCTGCCACAACTGCGGTAATAAAAAAACGCAGTTGTGGCAGATGATGTTTTGCGGCCAAAATGTGGCCATGGGGCAGTTTTGAAATAACAATCAAAACCGCCGTTTTCCTTTTTCAAAACCTAAGAATCACTTGATTTTTTCTATTTCTTCATCTGAAAGTTTTGTATATTTTTTGATTTTTTCTATTGATGCATTATCTTTTAGCATTGCTCTTGCCATTTCAATAGCTTTTTTCTTTTCTCCTTCTTTTATTCCATTTTCCTGTGCATGTTTTTCCATCTCCGTAATTATAAAGGCATTGCTTGCTACCATACTCTCTACCTCCTCTTTACTGGAACTTAATACCTTTACTGCTTCTTTTGCAAGTCTATCTTCTACTGAATTTTCTATCCAATGTTTTAATACTTGAAGTTCTTTTTCATTTAAACTATCAAAAAATAGTGCTATCGTTTTTATTCTGTTTATTATATATCAAAAGTATATGTTTATAAATATTATATTTTTTAAATTTTCACCTTCCAAATCAAGTTTTTTAACAGACATTCCTTATTTATACCCATTAAAAATTTTTTACTTTCTTTTGATTCTAAAATATCTAGATTATGCCTCACAAATTCAATTGCAGTAACATCATATCCTTTATTGGATAATTGTATAGAGTATCTCCCTGTTACTGCACCAACGTCTAAGATTTTTGCATTTTCATTATTTCCTAGATTTTCTTTGCCTAATATCTTGAGTTTCCCAAAGTGACGAATCTCTCACCTGAAAGTCACAGAGATGTAAGTTGAAGGTTCTATTATATAGGTAAACCATGAGAAAGGAGACTCACATAATGGAATTTTTAAAAATTCAAAATCTGTGTAAGGTCTACGGCAAGGGCGAAAACCAAGTTACCGCCTTTGACCATGTTTCGCTTATAATCGAAAATGGGGAGTTTACCGCAATCATCGGTTCCTTCGGATCCGGCAAATTTTACAGTTAATCAAGTGATTCTTAGGTTCAGATGGAGTTTGCTTATAAGGATGACTTTCTCTGGAGCAAAGCTCGTAAAATGCCATTTAGGCATTTTACCCAGCTGAACCTTAGAAGAACTTATCCAGGCCCGTAAAGTAGCTATCCCTCACTTTGATAGAAAAGCAGATATCCCAAATCTTCGATTTGGTGATAGTAGCCTTCACTGTGCGCGATGGGGGTGTTAGCAGTGGTAGCGATCGGATAAAAACATACTGAAAAGGAGTGTAACAGCATTTATGAAAATCATTATTAAAAACGTGAGTATGACATACAAAACAGGAAAAAAGGCACTAAGTAACATAAACTTAGAAGTTAACAGCCCGAATTTTATAGGACTTTTGGGTCCCAACGGTGCTGGAAAAAGTACCTTTATGAAACTATTGGTATCGAAGATAATACCAACAGCCGGCGAAATAATTGTTGATGGTAAATCAATCCAAAAACACGAAAAAGAACTCAGAAAGCAGTTAGGTTATTTGCCGCAAAGCTTTGGTTTATATGACGAATTAACAGTTTATGAGTTTTTGGATTACATGTGTGCATTAAAAGAAATTAAAAACAACGTGAAAGATATTATCAGACAAGCTATTAAACAGACTAATTTGCAAGAAAAAAGAAATTTCAAAATTAAAACTCTTTCAGGCGGTCAGAGGCAGCGTGTTGGTATAGCACAAGTATTACTTGGAAATCCTGAGCTTATTATTTTAGATGAACCTACAGTTGGACTTGACCCAGAAGAAAGAATTAAATTCAGAAATATATTTTCACAGACTGCAAATGACAAAATAGTGTTACTTTCCACTCACATCATCGATGATATACAAGCCATTTGCAATAGAATTATAATCATTAATAACGGTACGATTTTATTTGACGGAACTTCGCCGGATTTAATAAAAGCTGTACACGGACATGTTGGTTTTATTGAGGAAAAGGATAACGAGGCTTTAGAAAAAAGAATTGGAGATAAATACAAAATCACATCCAAATTGTTTACCGGTAATGGCATCTCTTGTCGTGTTATTGGCAAAGAAATAGAAAGCTCTATTCCACTGATAGAGCCTACCCTGGAAGATGCGTACACATACGTTATACACAATGGGGGTGTCCATTAAATGAGGGATACATTTTTTGCCTATGAAACAAAGCGGATTCTGAAGTCCAGATTTACTCAAATAATAATCTTGTTGGCGTCAGTTTTTCCTTTGATTGGTGCACTACTCTCGCCGTACATTAACGAAGATATTAGCAAGTTGATATTTGGAATAAATAGCTCTACTCTTTTATCCCAAACCATACTTTTTCCGGCAAAGGCAGGGGCAGTACTTTCAACTCTTGCGTTTACTGCACTAACAGTTTTTGAGTTTGATAAAATACTTAGGTTTAGAGTCAATTATATAATTGAACCAATATCAAGTTCTATAAAGATAAATTTAACCAAAATTACAGGCTTAATGTGTGCTGGTCTTATTTCAACAGTCGGTTCAATGATAATTATGATCCCTCACTATATATTTAACATGGGTAGTTTAACCAATTTTAGTTATTTCCTGCTCAGTTATTCCATAATAATTTTGGGTTCCATTGTGCTAACAATTCTTATGACCGCAGGATTTTATCTTATATTTAGGAACGTTAATATAACCTGCATTATTATGCTTTTAGCGGTGCTTTTTAGTTTTTTAGCAGGAAGTATCAATTATCAATATATGTGGATTCAGACAGGTTCTAGTGGACTTTCTGAAAATTTCGGAAGCGGGAATATCCTTTTGGGAATGCTCTGGAATAGGTTGTTTGGATTATCGGTAGCTATGTCCATATTTTTATTCGGAATGTTGTGCCATAGATGTTATGAAAAAGGATTATTTAAATCTCTCTTTAAAAACTGTAAAAAATATAAGTTGTTACCGATTTGCTTTTTGGTTTCTCTTTTTGGAGTATTTATTGTTTTTCAAAATGAACCAATTTTCAAATCACTTTCGCTTACGGATGTCGCGTCAACGTTGATTAGTGGTAAAAAAGACACACCTATAAACACCAATATCATAGGAACTTCGAATATATTTGTAGATCTTAAGATAGAAAAAGACAAAAATTATGCTACCGGAGCTTATTTTCAAGAACTGCAAAACGGCACTGATAAGCCTCAAAACATATATTTTGAATTAGCAGACGGTTACCACATTAATGAAATCAAGTTAGACAATGTAGATATAAACTACACACAGGTTTCGTCCAAGATTTTGAATAGCGCAAAACGTGGAAATGTTTTTGAAACAAGCATTCCAAAAAACACTAAAGCTAAACTAAGTATAAGGTATTCAGGTACACCGAAAGCCATAAGTTTAAATAAAGATTTTTCCCAAGGAATTAACAAAAATTATGTAAGTCTAGGGAAAGCTATGGACATTGTACCAGTTGTTTGTGTTGAACAAAATGATAGGATTATTGAAGGAAAAATAAAAATAGACTCAGAGTTTACAGTCATAACTCAAGGAGATAAAAATCGCAAAATTTCTGAGCAGGATGGTCTTACTGCTTGGAGTTTTTCTTGTGATAAACTAAGTGATTTATCTTTGACAGCTGGACGATATGGAATATTTGAAAGAAATGTAAGGGGTACAAATGTGGAGTTTTTCTATCCATTAGCTGCGAGCAAAGAATTTGAATCTAGGGGAAGTGACACGCTGGATATATTCTCGTTCTTTTCGGAAAAATTTGGGCCCCTAGGCAGAGATAGTCTTAAAGTAGTTGTAACATCAGGAGTACATGGCGGAACTGGAATTCAAGCAGGAAATATTTCTTGTATTTCCGAAGATTGTTTAACGAAAAAATTCAATGTGGATTCATCGCAAGCCTCTTCTTCTGACACTTTTGCATTGATGACCCATGAAATTGCTCATCAATGGTGGGGCGGTGGAATAGATGCATCTAATGAAAGCAGCCATAATCAAATAGATAAAAATCACGATGAATGGTCAAATGAAGCTTTTGCGGAATTTAGCACTTATTTATTCTTGAAAAACAAATTTGGAAAAGATTATGCAGAAAATTTATTGCTGAAAAAATGGAAAGAAGGAGCAAATGAATTAAATCGAAACTTTTATCAAAGAAATCCTGAATACATGAACAAATTACCAATGATTCCAAAGTACAGCGTCTCATTATTTTTAAGAGGTAGTAAAATTTATGCTTTGGGACCACTCACAGTTTACAATGTTTATAAGCACATTGGTGAAGACAATTATTTTAATTCCATGAAAGTTATTTACAAAGAATATTATGACAAAAAAGATAAAAAACTATCTTTTTCTGAATTTTTAAATATTACTGGTGCTAAAAGGAGGTAGTCGTCAATGGATATAAAAATTCTTAAATATGAACTAAAAAGAATAATTTTTTCAAAAATGTTTGTGATAACTTTCATAATTGCACTTTTCTTTTCAGTGATTAGCCTCTATACAGGAATAATACAAGGTGTTTCTGGTACGGCACCTTTTTCCAAGTGGAGTTATTGCAAGTTCTTGTGTGACATAAATACGATTATGTTATTAATTCTAATGCTTTCTTGCACAGGACTTTTTTCTAGAAACGAACAAAGAGTAAGAGAAATTACTTCGTGTACGTCTTTACCACAGAAAAAGTATTTGGCTACAAAAAGTTTAGCTCTGTTTATTTCTTACTTAATTATTGCGATATGTTGCATTTTGATAAGTTTGGTGTTTTACAAAACAACTTTTAATTTTACAAATTTTCGAAACTTTTTATTACCGATCTTAATAATACTACTTCCAACTTTTGTGTTTGTTTTTGGAACGAGTATGTTTTTAGGCAGCAAAAGCCAAACTTTGCTTTATGCTTGGATTCCAATTGTTTTGATTTTGTCATTGATAAGTTTTAATAGCATACCTTTTATTGATATTTTCGCCAAAGGGTATGTGACTTATATGCCTACAGTTCTACCCGTTGATAGTCTCAGTGAACCTGTTTTTAGTTTGTCTTTAAATTTTATAATGAGTAGGCTGCTATTTGCTCTAGTAGGAATGGTTTTATATGTGGCTTCATTTAAGAAGCTTTCTGGAAAACCTTAAAAAGTTAGTATAAGTCTATTAAGGCAAAAGCTAATTTTTGTGCGGTATTAAAATTTGTAAATGGTACTTAGCTCTGCCGCACAGCAGGAAGTAGAAAATATTTCTGCCAATGTGAAAAAGGGATTGAAAATGAAGATGAATCTTGGATACGTAACAAAATACGGCAGTTCTACTTGGGCATCTTCTACTATTCTTGGTATTATAAAAAACGAGAAATATAAAGGTGATTTATTGCTGGGTAAGACCTTTACAGTTGACCCGATTTCCAAACTGGATAAAGAGATTGAATCAATCGAAGGAAAGAAAAGCAAACTGGTTGATATGCGGCTTGAAGATACCATTGATAAGGCTTCCTATGAAGTGAAATATTCTTCTTTTACAGAGAAGCAGGAACAATTATTAAAAGAACGAGAGAAATTACAGGAAACGGCTGCGAACGAAAAGGATATAAAACGCCGTTTACGTGATTTTAAGAAGACTTTGGAGCAGAACGAAGTCTTATCCGAATTTGACCGCTATGTTTTTGAAAGTATTGTTTAAAAAGTTATCGTAGGCGGTTATGATGAAGATGGAAATAAAGACCCGGCCCAGCTTATCTTTGTATATAAAACAGGATTAAAAAACAATGTAGATGGCAGCCGATTTAAGCCGCAAAGGAAAAATGCAAGGGGTAAACATAGAACTGCTGAATTGTGTTCCAATGATAAGAATGAGGTTCAATCTTTGCATTCCTATAGTAGTTCCTACACATGTAGAGTGTGTTGTGAAGATAGAGAAGAAATAAATTTTCTTGATTCACTCTTTATTGACTTTTTCCACGTATAACAGTATAATGATAAAAAAATGAAATTTGAGGTGAAAAAATGATTAATTTTTCTTGCTAATTTTTAAAGTACATTTAATACAAAGATAAATAGGTGTGTTCTGTTTATTTTGTTGTACTTATGCAAGAAAGTTATTCTTTTTTCTCTTAATATATACACTTGTATTATGCTATAATGATTAGCTTAACTACGTATATCTATGAGCTGTAAGAATAATTAATTCTTGCAGCTCTTATTTTTTATAAATAATTCGAATAAGGAGGATAAATAATATTATGATAAATAAAGATACTTTGCTAACACATGATAATCTCCATATAGAGTCGGATACTGCAGGCGACACTTATATGGAGTAATAACAAGGTCGCCTATTGTTCCGACTTTGTTATTCATACTATTAAATACAGAGGAGGACAAAAATATGTCTTTAATAAATGTTACAAACCTAACCTTTGCTTATGAAGGTAGCTATGATAATATTTTTGAAAATATAAGTTTTCAAATTGATACCGATTGGAAATTGGGTTTTACCGGAAGAAATGGGAGAGGGAAGACTACTTTTCTAAATCTTTTGCTTGGAAAATACGAATATAATGGAAACATTTCAGCTGATGTGACTTTTGAATATTTTCCTTATGAGGTGCAGGAGCAGAGCAATTTCACCATAGATATCATAAGGGAGATTAGTCCAAATTCAATGGATTGGGAAATAGTAAAAGAATTATCTTTGTTAGATATGGACTACGATGCTTTATATAGACAGTTTTATACACTATCTAAAGGAGAGCAGACCAAAGCACTGTTGGCTGCTATGTTTTTGAAGGAGAGCTCCTTCCTGCTTATTGATGAGCCTACCAATCATTTGGATGCTGAAGCTAGGCAAAAACTAAGTAATTACTTGAAAAAAAAGAAAGGATTTATTCTGATTTCACATGATAGGTATTTTTTGGATAATTGTGTTGACCATATCTTGTCTATTAATAAAACTAATATTGAAATACAAAAAGGAAATTTTTCTTCATGGTGGAGAAACAAAGAATTACAAGATGGTTTTGAGCTAGCAGAAAACGAAAAATTGAAAAAGGATATTAACAGACTTTCAAGCTCTGCAAAACGTACATCTACGTGGTCAGATAGTGTTGAAGGCAGCAAGCATGGAACTACCAATTCTGGGAGCAAATTAGATAAAGGATATGTTGGACATAAAGCTGCAAAAATGATGAAGCGTGCTAAAAATATAGAAGCTAGACAACAAAATATGATTGAGGAAAAATCAAAGCTTCTTAAAAATATTGAATCTAATGAAAGTTTAAAAATAGTACCACTTACTTTCCATGATAAAAAGCTTGTAGAACTTACAGATGTTGCAATTGAATATGATGATAGAATTGTCTGTGAAGCAGTAAGCTTCACTATAGAGCAAGGTGAAAGAATTGCTATTCAAGGAAAGAATGGCAGCGGAAAATCAAGTATATTGAAATTAATTTATGGAGAAGACATCCCCCATAGTGGAATTGTAAGAAAGAATAATAAGTTAATCATTTCGTATGTTTCACAAGATACTTCAGATTTATATGGTAACTTATCTGAGTATGCAGATAAACACTGTATTGACGAGAGTTTATTTAAATCGATTCTTAGAAAACTTGATTTTTCAAGAGAACAGTTTGAAAAGAATATCGAGGATTTTAGTGGAGGACAGAAGAAAAAGATATTGCTTGCTAAAAGTTTATGTGAGCGGGCACATTTGTATATTTGGGATGAACCATTGAATTTTATTGATGTCATTTCTCGTATGCAGATTGAGAAATTGTTAATTGAACACGAACCTACAATTTTGTTTGTTGAGCATGATAGTGCATTTTGTGAAAATGTTGCAACAAAAATAATAAAACTGTAAAGGTAGAAATGGCAATTAATATGTTTAATGAGAATATAAAAGTAACACACAATAGGCTCCATGCAAAGCCAGATGTTTTGGGCGACGCTTGCATGGAGTAGTATAAGTCGCTAATTATACTGGCTTTGCTTCTTAACTATTAATAGTGAGGAGGAAGCCTACATGAAACAGACAAAAACGAAATATAGAAAAATAAAACAAATAGTATCGAATTTAAAATTACCTGATTATAGATACGAACAGCTTACAAAAGCTATTTTTCATCAAAGAATAGATAATTTTGATGATATGCATATACTACCAAAAGCGTTAAGGATGGCTTTAGTAAATGAGTTTGGAAATGATGTATCTAGTGTAATACCTGTTTTTTCACAAGATTCTAAACAAGCTCAAAAATTGTTATTCGAATTGACTGATGGAGAAAGAATAGAAGCTGTTGGACTAAAGTATAAACAGGGGTGGGAATCGTTTTGTATTTCTTCCCAATGTGGTTGTGGTTTTGGCTGTCGTTTTTGTGCAACGGGAAGTGCTGGATTTAAACGCAATCTTACTGCTGATGAGATAACTGACCAATTACTTTATTTCTATTTTAATGACCATAGATTGAATAGTATTTCATTTATGGGAATGGGTGAAGCTTTTGCAAATCCGGAGTTATTTGATGCAGTAAAAATTTTAACTAATCAAAATTTATTTGGGCTAAGTCAACGAAGAATTACTATTTCAACAATTGGCATTATACCAGGAATTCAAAGATTGACCAAAGAATTTCCACAAGTGAATCTGGCTTTTTCACTTCATTCACCATTTGAAAGTCAACGAAGTGATTTAATGCCTATAAATAAAAGATTTCCATTGAATGAGGTAATGAAGACATTAGATGAGCATATTATTCATACGGGACGACGAGTGTTTATTGCTTATATTATGCTTGAAGGAATTAATGATTCGAAAGAACATGCAGAGGCAGTTGTAGGTTTATTGAAAAATCGTGGTTCATGGGAGCATTTATATCACATTGATTTGATACCTTATAATTCTACGGACAAAACAACTTTTAAATTTCAATCTTCAAGTGCTATCAAGCAATTTTGCAGTACACTAAAGAAAGCTGGTATTAGTGCAACTGTTAGAACACAATTTGGTTCTGAAATTAGTGCTGCTTGCGGACAGTTGTGTTATGAAAATGAATTATGATGTTAGCTCAAAAATATCCATTTAAGTAGAGAAATAGTCTCATTCTAAAGATTTTGAAGATTTTTAATTAAATAAAGCAGTTATTGATGGAAAAACTAAATATGATACGACTAATCCGATTCGTTTTTCTACAGATTTCAAGAAGTATTTGAGAAATGTTATATAAAAACTTTTATTGAGGATTATTTATAAATTACCGAGCGTAATTGGGTATATTAGCAGAGCCAACAGAATATTCCGCTAAAACCACAAAACGCCTTAGAACTGTTTATAAAATCAGCATTACAGAACATTTCGTTCGCTCAATATCAGCTTTGAAAGCTGTATTTACTTGGCAAAGATGTTTCTAAGGATGTAGAAATCGCCGTTAAGTAGCTTGAATGTTACGTTTACATTGAACGTAGCAACTCAGGTTGACATTGTAATAAAACACTATTATAATCAATGGAATAAGTAACGAAAGGAGTGCACTATTAGCATGCTAAGTACATTTTCCCCGGTGTGTTATGCATAGCAAAGGCTATTGCATACAACTGAATGAATGAAATAGCCTTTGCTCGAACCTAAGAAACTTTAGGAGGCAGCATAATGGGCTACAAACAAGCTAATAAAATATTTCCAGCTGATTTGCTAAACGAGATACAAAACTATGTTGATGGACAATATGTTTATATTCCCCGCAAAGACGGTAATCAAAGAATGTGGGGGGAAGTTAATAGAAGCAAGGAAATAATCAGTAAAAGAAACATTGAGATTTTTAAAAAATATGACAATGGGATTTCTGTAAAAGAACTTGCATCAATGTATTATTTATCTCCAAAAACCATATACAAAATTATTAACAAAATAAAATTTAGTTTGTAATTTTAAGAAAAGCGACATGGGAAACTTCCTTATGTCGCTTTTTTGCGTGCGTTCAACATGGTGAAATCTAAAGGGTAAAAGTCCTGAGTACTGTTTGTAGTGGCAAATACATACAGTAAAGCAAACTATAAGTGAACCCCAAAGTGTTTGCTAATTTGGTGCAAGAAGCTAGAGAGCAGAATAGTATTTCAACTGCCGAAAGCATTGGAAAACGGTATGCGCGATGCTGTGGAAAGTCGGTTACTCAATTAGTGGGAAGACTCCTATTCGATTGTCAAGCAAAGAGTAGAGAAGTGATATGCAGGTTATCTGTTATAATAAAAAATGAGCAAAGCTCCTTATATAAACAGTTACAAGTAATAAAACATGGTAGTACCTATTAAATTGATAAGGAAATGATAGATAGGATAGATGTATTATTAAAAGCTAGTGTTGCAATACAGTATGATTATGAAACAACAATATTAACTTTTGGCAATATGTACGGTTAAAAAAGAATTATAAAAAGTGGTAGGTGTAATAATGAGAAATAACTATGTAGATATAATTTATCAAAATGTAAAAATTCAAGAAGGACGGCAGGCCATAGAGAAATTATTGATTGACTTCTATTTTGCCCGTGGATATTCCAGCAAAGACTATGCCGTACTGAACAATATTCCTGTACCTTTGGTAACAGCAATAAAAAATGAAGCGTTGAAACTTAAGCTTTTAGAAAAATCAACAGGTATTCACTTGAACCTTAAAGGAAAACAATTTGTTGAAAATGAATTGGGGTATAAAGGAATTAATATAAAGTTATATAAAACATTGAATATTAATCATGTTGACAAGGTAATGGAGCGCTTATCATTAAATATTAATAATATCTTTGAGAACAGGCCAGAGGCAGATGTATCTGTTGATCAATCTAAATGTACTCTGGAAACTGCTATAAAAAGAGCTTTATTATGCCTTGAAAATAATTGCTTGATTGGGAAAAATATTCTCTGTGTCGGGGATGATGATTTGATCAGCGTTTCCATAGGAATGCTGCTGCATACTTTATATAGCGGCAACATGAATCTATGTAAAACCAAAATCTATGTTTTAGACAGTGATCAAAGAATATTAGATTATATTTGTGAAATTGGAAAACTATATGACTTACCTATTAATTGCTACAATATTGATTTCCGTGACTCAATCCCAAACGAGTATATTAGTAAAATGGACTGCCTTTACACAGATCCTCCGTATACATTATCAGGAATGAAGTTATTCTTATCAAGAGGATTGGAGTGCCTAAAAAATTCTGTTTCTTTGAATGTGTTCTTATCCTACGCTCATAAATCACAAGAAGAAATGCTGAAAATTCACAAGATGTTTATCGGATTAGGTCTATCTGCGTTAAGAATTATGCCCCAGTTTAATCGTTATGAAGGCGCAGGTATTTTAGGAAATAGCAGTCAAATGTTTTTATTGAAGACAACCTCAGCCGCAAGATCGCCAATTATCGGAGAAAAATTTAATATTCCAATATACACAGGAGAAATAAAAAAAACACGTCGGAAATACAGTTGCAAGAACTGTAACACTATACATTATGTTAGCTTAGAAGATACCTACAGTACAATAGAAGAATTAAAAACTGCCGGTTGTACAATTTGCGGACACCATTTTTTCAATATGGTTAGCAAAAAGAAAATATTAAATGGCGATAAGGAAAGCTACAAATAATGCTTTATATATAAATTGAAGCATTTGAAAAAGAAATTTTAATCCTCTCTTTTCAAGACGATGTAACACTTGATATCAATTTTTACAAAATTTAAGGCACAACTTTAAACCAACATAATTAACAATGCAATTAAGTTTGGAAGGAGGTTCAATTTTGAAATACTCAGGGTATCATTTAGTAATCGATTTATTTGGTTGTAATTTCGACCAGTTAGAAAATACAGAATATATTATAGAAATGCTTAAAAAATTAGCAGAGATACTGGATACCACAATCATTACAAAAGCATTTCACAAGTTCCATCCCCAAGGATTTAGCGGTGCATTAATCATTTCAGAATCACATATAACAATACATACATGGCCGGAAAATGCTTATACAGGAATTGATATATTTACATGCTCCAAATGTTTTGATTCTGGAAAAGTAGTAGCTTATTTAAAAGAAAACTTAATATTTGAAAAGATGGAAATCAAGGAAATACTGAGAGGCCAAATTGATTAATATTACCACAAGGAAAACTATCAAGTATTAAATAATTAAAGAAAAGCGTTGAAATTTTGAAAACAAAATGTCAACGCTTTTTATATTTTTAAGGGAATAGCTTGGTGTTAGTACAAATATATTAAAAAAATGGATGACTTTTTGTATTGTAAATATATGAAATATAACAACGCCTATACCATTTCACTTGTTTCTTCAAGTTTCATATACATTTTTTCTTGTTGTTTTGTAGTAAATTGAAAATAAATTTCAGTATTAGAAACAGACTTATGTCCAAGCCACCATTGAAGTTCTTTAATATCCATTTCTGACTCTGCTAAATGAACAGCAGTTGTGTGTTTAAGAGTATGAAAATGATGTTTACTTTTATCACTAATATTAGCAATTTTACAATATTTTTTCATCAAATAATCTAGGGTTTGACGAGAAATAGGATTGTTTTTTTGGCTCTTAAACAATGTTTCAGAATTACAGGATATTTTATAATCCCTTATGTATGTATCAAGAGCTTTTTTAGTTGTAACATCAAGCCTTATTGTATTGTTGTTACTACCTTTTAATCTTTTACAGTAAATATCTCCCTTATCTGAGTTGTAATCATCTAACTTTATAAGAGAAATTTCTGAGGCTCTTAAGCCACATCTATAAGCTACTCTAAACAATGCTAAATCTCTAACGGCATGAGAATTATCTGAAAATGTAATTGCATTAAAAAGTCTAATTGCTTCTTGTTGTGTTAAATACTTCATCTTATTGCTAGAATTTTCTGGCATAGTTAATTTCCTCCACATAATTATACCAAAACTTAGAAGATAATCAAACTTTTTATAAAAATATTTCGATTTAATGGTGTATAATGCAATATTTGGCTGAAATTTAATGACACATTAGGGAAAATGAAGCTAAATGTAATAATATTGGATATAAATAATACTGAATTGAGAAAAATCTATACAAAATATTTATTTTGCCTAATTAATAATACAGGTTATTAGTTCAAATGTAAATATATATAAATAAATTTTATTTTTAGTAGCTATTTATAGGTTCTAGAAAATTGTTAATAAAACAAGGGTAAAAAGGTTTAAAAATAAAATTAATTAGACAATATATTTATTAGCAAAAGACAGGAGTTTAATATAATGAAAATAGGTAGAAGGCGATAGAATGATTTATACTAAACTAAGAAATTGCTTCCATGAATATTTATTCTGCAAAAAGAATACTAAAATTAGGGTGATTACTTATGTAGTTTTAGTAGTTATATTAATAGAAGCTTTTTATTTAAGAATTTCTTCAGATATTCAAAAAGATATAGGTGAAAAAGCTATACTTATTGCAACAGATTTTGCTAAGGATATTAATATAGACAAAAATGAATTTAATCGACTAATTTCTTTAGATTTGAACCAACTTATAAAAGATGACACAAATATAAAATTTGAATATAAAGCAAGATATTTAATGAAATATTTGGACATAAAATATATTTATATTATGTCTGTTATACCAGACTCTCAAGTAAAATATAAAGTAGAGAAAGATGAAGAAAGTTTATATAATAAATCAGAAGGAACCCCACTTAAAGATATTTACTTATTAGATGCTGTAATAAATGATATTGAAAGAAATAAGGATATGACTTATGGAAAATATTTAAATAAAGATAGGTATACTATCATTAATGATGAATATATTAAGGTTAGTGAAAATAAAAAAGCTATATATTTTTTAAATAAAGATAAATGGGGCAATTATTTGACAGCATATGCTCCGATTTATGATAATAGTGGCGGATTTATGGGAATTATAGGAGTTGATATCTGCCTTAAGCACTATCTAAGACTTGCGAATAATAATATATATAGCATAGTTGGAATTAGTATAATCATTAGTATAATTGCGATAATAAAAATAATTAAGTTAAGCAAGGAAAATTACTTTGCTAATAATAAAATAAAAAAACTATCAGTATGTTCCTTAACTTATGCATTAAATAGAGGAAGTTTCATGGAAAAACTCAAAGATGAATTTGATAATAGTAAGAAAAATAAAGGGCACATATCTATAATATTCATAGATGTGGATTATTTTAAAGAATACAATGATAATTATGGACATATTGAAGGAGATAAAGTTCTAATGAAAATAGGCAAAAGTATTATTAATGTAGCAAAGAAATATTCAGGAGTTGTGGGAAGATATGGAGGAGATGAATTCATTGTACTTTTAAATGAAGTGGAGACTTCAGAATTAAAAGCTATAGCAATGGAAATTTCAAAAGAAATAAATAAATTAAAAATAAAAAGAGAGTATTCACATATTAGCGAATATCAAACTGTTAGTATTGGTGTTGCTAGCATCATTCCAAAGGAAGAAGAGAAAATAGAAGATTTAATAAATTATGCAGATAAGGCCTTGTACAAATCCAAAGAAAATGGGGGAAATTGCATATGTGTATGGGGAGAAGATTTAAAATAAATAGTAATAGTTTATTAAGGATAAATATGAAAAATTAAAATGTGTGACAATTCTCTCATACTTATAGGCTGAGGGAATTATATCATAGGTTATTATATAGTAAAAAAGATTAAATAATATTTAACACATAACAATAATTATGAATGAAATTATGATTTTACATAAAACTTAATTTAATAGCAGAAAACTCTAATAATATACAAAAAAGTTTGTTTAAAGATGGTGGTATTTTAAAATAATAACTGAAAGGATTAAGAGAGAGATCTCTTAGTCCTTTTTAATTTGTTAGGTAAAATCTTACTAGAATTTGTGCAATTACAAAGCACAATAATTAGTTAATAGATATAGAAAATTATATTTTAAAGTGAGAGTTTTAAAAAAGATTATCATTTATGAAGAAGTATCATCGGTTAAATGATGGAATTATATATAAAAAAGTAAATAAATATAAGATAAGTTAAAAAATTAAAAGAGTGTAATTGATTTACACAGTATATAACTAGAGTGTGTAACCCTATACGACATATGAATAAGTGGATTTGGTAATAAAAAGATATTGGCATGATGTTTGCTATATATAATAGTGTACATACAAATAAAAAATTAAGGGGGTGTGTTCTATGGAGAAAGGAATAAAAATAGTAACTATAGGTGGAGGATCAAGTTATACTCCCGAATTAGTTGAAGGATTAATAAAAAGGTATAATGAGTTACCAGTTAGAGAATTATGGTTAGTAGATATAGAGGAAGGAAAAGAAAAATTACGTATTGTAGGAAACTTGGCTAAAAGGATGATAAAAAAAGCAGGAGTACCAATAGAAATACATTTAACATTAGATAGAAAAGAAGCATTGAAAGATGCTGACTTTGTAACAACTCAAATAAGAGTAGGACTTTTAGATGCAAGAATAAAAGATGAAAAAATTCCTTTAAGTCATGGCATTATAGGGCAAGAAACTAATGGAGCAGGAGGAATGTTTAAAGCATTAAGGACAATTCCTGTAATTTTGGATATAGATGAGGATATGAGTAAATTGTGTCCTAATGCTTGGATGATAAATTTTACTAATCCAACAGGTATGATTACAGAAGCACTGCTAAGATACGGAAAAAATAAAAAGGTTATAGGATTATGTAATGTACCAATAGGTATGGAAAAAGCAGTTGCAAAGGTTTTAGAGATTGAACATAAAAGACTAAGAATGGATTTTGTAGGATTGAATCATATGGTATTCGGAAAAGAAGTGTACGTAGATGGAGTAAGGGTTACAGATAAATTAATTAATTTATTAGCTGATGGAAATATAGATCAGATAGTTAAAAACATATCGGATTTTACATGGGATAAAGATTTTATAAAGGCTTTAGGAATGATGCCATGTCCATATCACAAATATTATTTTCAAACAAAAGATATGCTAAAAGAAGAACTAGAACAATTTTCTAAGGGTGAAACCAGAGCAGAAGTTGTTAAAAAAGTAGAAGAAGAATTATTTGAACTTTATAAGAATGAAAATTTAGATATTAAACCTTCTGAATTAGAAAAAAGGGGAGGAGCTTATTATAGTGATGCCGCTTGTAGGCTTATATGTTCAATATATAATGATAAAAAAGATATTCAACCAGTAAATATAAAAAATAATGGAGCTATAATAGGCATTTCAAATGAATCTGCTGTAGAAGTCTCATGTATGATAACAAGAGATGGCCCTAGGCCAATAGCAGTAGGGGAATTGCCGGTAGCCATAAATGGACTAACACAACAGATAAAAACCTTTGAGAGATTAGTAGTAGATGCAGCAGTTTTTGGCGATTATTATAAAGCAATATTAGCATTAACCGTAAATCCTTTAGTTCAATCAGATAAACTTGCTAAGACATTGGTAGATGAACTTATGATAGCACATAAGGATTATTTACCACAGTTTAAAGAATTTATAGAAGAAAATTTAAAATAATTATTATTAATTGCTTATAAATATATAAAAAATATATATACAATAAGGGGAGGGTTAAAAGATGAAAAAGTTCTTTGACTGGATGGAAGAGCATTTTGTTCCAATAGCAGCTAAAATAGGTTCTCAAAGGCATTTAGTTGCTATTCGTGATGGTTTTGCTTCAATTACTCCAATTATTATGGCAGGAGCTTTTGCAGTATTATTTAATAATTTAGGATGGAAACCATATCAAAATTTTATGAATTGGTTATTACCTGCTAATTGGAAAAATTTTGGTGATGGAGTGTGGAGAGGTACTTTCGCTGTAATGTCATTATTAGTAGTATTTACCATATCCTATCATTTAGCCAAATCCTATGAAAAGGATGGATTATCAGCGGGAATTGTATCTTTAGCCGCATTATTGATTTTATATAAGCCAACAAAGGATGGAGGAGCACTACCACTTGATTTTTTAGGTGGCCAAGGATTATTTGTTGCATTAATAGTTGCATTAGTAGCTACAGAAATTTTTGTTAAATTAGCAGGGAATCCAAAATTAATTATTAAAATGCCAGAGGGAGTTCCACCAGCAGTAGCAAAATCCTTTGCAGCGTTATTACCATCAATTATAGTTTTGGCTATTACAGCAGGAGTAAAACAAATTTTTGCAGCAATAGGAATACCAGATATACACCAGGCATTATTTGTAGCATTGCAGGCACCATTGCAAGGGGTAATGGGAAGTTTGGGTGGTTTATTAGTTTTAGTACTAGTACAGCAATTTTTATGGTTCTTTGGTTTACATGGCTCAAATATACTTGCACCAATTATAAATGCGGTATTACTACCATTAACAGAGGCTAATGTAAAAGCATTTAAAAATGGAATTAATCCTGAGCATATAATAAATAGTCAGTTTTTAGATTCTTATATAAATATGGGAGGATCAGGTACAACTATAGCTTTGTTAATTGCAATATTCATTATTGGAAGAAAGAGCAAATCACAAAAGACTATTGCAAATTTAAGTATAGGACCGGGAATGTTTAATATAAATGAACCCGTTATATTTGGGTTACCAATAATTTTAAACCCAATATATTTTATACCATTTATATTAGCACCATTAGCTTCTGGGATAATCGCATATGTATTGACTGTTATAGGGTTTGCACCTAAAGTCGTAGTAATGGCTCACTGGACAACACCACCAATATTAGGAGCTATTATATCAACAAATTCAATAAGGGGTGGAATTACAGCTCTTATTTGTATGGCAGTCAGTATAATAATATATATGCCTTTTGTTGGAATGGCAACAAAGAAAGAACAAAAAAATATGGTAGAAATAGAAGAGACACATTCAATTTAAAAAATTGTTCAAAGTAAAGGCCGTATGCAGCAATGCATACGGTTTTAATTAGTTACCATTTTTGCATAAAATTAATATGTTACAATATAATTAGATAAAAGTGGTAACTTAGGGGGGAGCTAATGAGTAAAATTAATGAAATTTACCAGGCTTTAATTGAAATGGAGTCCCAAAAGGGAGAAGGTATTTCCGCCGCTTGTTTAAGTGAACATATGCATTTGAATAGAGCTAATGTAAGTAGATATCTTAATCAGTTAGTTAAAGATGAAAAAATAGAAAAAATGCAGGGGAGACCTGTGTTATATCGTTCCTTAAAACCTAAAAGTAATGAAAATAAATTTAATAAAAGTAATAGTTTAGATAGAATGATAGGATCAGACTTGAGTCTTAATGTACCAATACAGCAAGCAAAAGCTGCAATACTTTATCCTCCTAATGGGCTCCATACTCTTATATTAGGAGAAACTGGAGTAGGTAAATCTATGTTTGCAGAGCTTATGTATCATTTTGCTAAAGAGTCTGGAGTGATTAAAAAAGAAGCTCCATTTATAAGGTTTAATTGTGCAGATTATGCGGATAATCCTCAATTAGTAGTAGGACAAATATTTGGAGTTAAAAAAGGAGCTTATACAGGAGCAGAAAATGAAAAAGAGGGATTATTGAAGAAAGCTGATGGAGGAATTTTGTTTTTAGATGAAATCCATAGGTTATCTCCTCAAGGTCAAGAAATACTGTTTACTTACATAGATAAGGGATATTTTAGAAAATTAGGGGATACAGAAAATTTAATAAAAGTTAAAGCACAGATTATTGCTGCAACTACAGAGGATCCACAATCCTATCTTTTGAAAACATTTGCAAGAAGAGTGCCTATGATAATAAATATTCCAGTTTTAAAAGATCGTACTATAAATGAACGCTATTATTTAATTCAAAAGTTTATAACTATGGAATCTAAAAGGTTAGAAAAAAATATTTATATAGATAAAAATGCCTTAATATCATTTTTGCTATACGATTGTCCAAATAATATAGGACAGTTAAAAAGTGACATACAGTTATCTTGTGCAAAGGCATTTTTAGATTACAAGACTAAAAATTTAAAGTATATATTGATTAAACAAAGTGATTTGCCCAAAAATGTAAAAAGAGGATTTATGAAAATTAAGCAATATAGAGAAAAGGTAAATAGTCTACTAAATGAGAAAAGGGATATATTGGTATTTTATTATGATAATAATGTCGAAGATAATTTTTTAAACCAATCAGAAGAATGCAATAATAGCAGTTATTTTTATGATTTAATTGAAAAAAAGTTTACCACACTAAAAAATCAAGGTATAAATGAAAAAGATATAAATGATATATTGAACATAGATATAGAATCTCATTTTAAAAAATATATAAGTGATTTACCAGAAAATTTTAGAAAGGAAGAAATAACAAAGGTAGTAGGTAATGATATAGTAATTGTTGTGGATAAAATTTTAAATATAGCGCAAAAAAAATTAGATAGGGAATTTGATGAAAAAGTTTATTTTGGTTTAGCATTACATCTACAACAAAGTATTGAAAGAATTAGACAAGGGCGTAGTATATATCATCCTAAACTAAATTTTATAAGATCACAATATGCAAATGAATTTATGGTTTCAATAGAGATAGCCAAAATAATAGATAATAGATTTAATATAGAGACTCCCTTAGACGAAATAGGATATTTGACTATGTTTTTAGCTACAAATCAATATGAGAATACTGTAAATAATCCCAAAAAAGTAGGGATACTTGTAATAATGCATGGAAAGGCTACGGCTAGTAGTATGGTTCAAGTATCAAATGAGTTATTAGGAGAAGATTGTGCAAAGGCTTTAGATATGCCTTTAAGTATGAAAGCAGAAGACATGTACGAAATTGCAAAGCTTAAGACTAAAGAACTAGATGCTGGCAAAGGTGTCCTTTTATTAGTAGATATGGGTTCACTCAATAATTTTGGCTCTATGATTTCAGAAGAAACAAGAGTAAAAATAAAAACTATAGATATGGTAAGTACTCCAATAGTAATAGAGGCTTGTAGAAAATCTTTGTTAGGAAGAGGTTTAGATTATATATATAATTCTTGTAAAGAACTAAGTGAATTTGGAATTCAAGTAAAATCTAAAGATATAGTAGAAGAAAAACATAAACATAAAGGTTTAAAAAAATTTTTAATAATAACAGTATGCTTTACTGGTCATGGTGGGGCAGAAAGGATAAAGGATATAATATTAAGTTCAATAAAAGAAAATTCAATATTAAAAGTAATACCTCTTAATATATTAGATAAAAGCAAGTTTCTAACTAATGTAGAAAGTCTTAGTCGGGACTATAAAATTATTTCAATAGTTGGAACAATAAATATTTTTATAAAAGATATACCTTTTATATCAGCAGCAGAAATTTTAAGTGGAGATGGAATAAATGTATTAAAAAAATTAATTGATAAAGAAAGATATTTTTCCAAAATAAAGAACTCCATACAAGATCATATAAATTTAAAGGATTCAGATAGTTTAGTTGAGCTTGTAACAGAAAGCATTGAAAGAATAGAGAAAGATTTAAATGTAAACATTCCTAATGATGTGAAGATAGGAATGATACTTCATATTAGTTTTATGATAGATAAGATAAAAAATGGGGGATTAGAAAATAATTTTGAAAATTTAAGAGAGTATATAGCTAAATATGAAAAAGAATTTAAAGTGGTAGATAAAAATTTTATAAACATAGAAAAAGCTTATAATATATCTATAGGAGATAGCGAAAGAGCCTATATATTAAAGATGTTTATTAATAATAGTGTAAGTGTGTAATTAAATATACACACTTTTTTGTTGCAAACACTTAATTACATTGGATATATAGTTGGCATGCAATTTGCTGTAAATATAATATAGTAATAATTATGAGAATGTTTAAAGGGGGACTTTAAATGAAAAATATTTTATTAGTATGTTGCGCAGGAATGTCTACTAGCTTACTGGTAACAAAAATGAATGCAGTAGCTATAAAAAATGGGATAGATGTTAAAATAAATGCTGTTCCAGAAGCAGAATTAAAAAAGTATATTGATGATGTAGATGTAATTTTACTTGGACCTCAAGTAAGATATTTGTTGAATCAAGTAAGGGATCAAGTAAAGACAAAGGGAATAAATGTAGATGTTATAAATAGCATAGACTATGGAACTATGAATGGTGAAAAAGTTTTAAATTTTGCCTTAGATTTAATTAACAAATAGTAAAAATAAGGAGATATTTAAAAAAACAAGAACAGGGGTGAGAGTTCAGTATGGAAGAGATGATACTCAATATTATAACACATAGTGGAGAAGCTAGAACTTATGCAATGGAAGCAATACAATACGCCAAAAAAGGTGATTTTGATAAAGCTAAAAAATCTATAGAAAAGTCTAACGAGGAACTAGGTTTTGCCCACAGTTACCAAACTAATTTAATTCAGGAAGAGGCTGCTGGAAATAAGGCTGAAATATCGCTATTGTTAATCCATGCCCAGGATCACTTAATGACTACCATGACATTAAAAGATCTTGCTATTGAATTAGTTGAAGTTTATATGAGATTATAAGCTGATAAGAATAAAATATATTTATTAAATTCTTATAATTAATTATAGGAGGCTATGATATGGACTATGTAATAGGAGTAGATGCAGGAGGAACAAAAACTGAAGCAATAGCTTATGATTTAAAGGGACATGAATTAATAAAAAAAGTTACTGGATTTGGTAACTTAGTATTGAATAAAAAAGAAGCTATAAATAATATACTTAATTCAATAAAAACTTGTATAGATGAATTAAGTAAAGAAGGATTAAAAAAAATATATATTGGAGCTGCCGGAATGGAAGTAGCTAACAATGCATATGTAATAGAAGAAAATATAAAAGAAAACTTTCATGCGGATGTATTAGTGATAAATGATGGAGAATTAGCATTAAAAGCAGTATTAAAAGGGCAAGATGGTATATTAACTATAGCTGGGACTGGATCTATATGTATAGGGATTAGAAATAATATTAAAGATAAATGCGGGGGATGGGGACATTTATTAGGTGATGAAGGCAGTGGATATTCTATTGCTATTAATGCATTAAAAAGAATGATTTATGAAGAAGAATTAAACTTAGAAAAAAGCAAATTGCATAAAGAGATTTTAAAAGAACTAAATATAAGAAGTACAGATGAAATTTGCGCATTTGTATACTCTTCTACAAAAGATAAAATAGCTTCCCTAACTACATTAATATCCAAGTTAGGAGAAGAAGGAGAGGAAAATGCAATAGATATATTAAAAAAAGAAGGAAAAGCTCTTGGAGTAATAACAGAAAGAGTATATAAAAGATTAAATTTTGAAAATAAATGTTTAATAGGAGTAAAGGGAAGTGTTATAGAAAAAGCTAAAGTTTTAAGACAAGCTTTTAAGGAATATTTATTAGCTAATTTAGGAGAAGTAGAAATAGTACAAGAAGATGTATCATCTAGTAAAGGAGCCTACTATATGTATTTAAAGGAAATATAAACAGAAGTTTTATTTTTAGATCAGGCTTTAAATAATGAATAAAAAATCAAATTTTATCCTATATTTAATACCATTAATACTATAATCCTCAATGGGTTCAATATGACCGTAGATAATATGTTCTAATCAGGAGATAGGGCTTCAAGGACTCCAGTTTATGCTAAGAATTGTATTTATATAAATTTGAAACTCATCTCAATATATAGAGATGAGTTTTATAATAAAGATGAAAAATTATAAATAGTATTTATTACTAATGCTTTAAAAATAAAAGAGTATATAACTTATAATAAAGTTTGGAGTGAATTATATGAGAAAATTAGGGATATCTGTATATCCATCAAACACAAATAGTGAAAAAATAAAAGAGTATATAGAACTTGCAGCAAAGTATGGGTTTAAAAGAATTTTTACATGTTTAATATCTTCAGAAGAAATGGAAATAGATCAATTGATTAGTAGGTTTAAAGATATAATTCAATTTGCAAATACAAAAGGAATGGAAGTTGTAGGAGATGTTGAACCAGAAGTATTTAAAAGACTTAAAATTTCTTATTCAGATTTATCCATTTTCAAGGAAATGGGGTTTTATGGAATAAGGTTAGATTTAGGATTTAGTGGAGTTGAAGAATCTATAATGTCCTTTAACAAATACGGAATAAAAGTAGAACTGAATATGAGTAATGGTACAAAATATATAGACAATATTTTAACATATAAGCCTAACTTAGAAAATATATTAGGCTGCCATAATTTTTATCCACATAGATATACTGGATTAAGTTATAAACATTTTCTAAAGTGTAGTAAACAATTTAAGGATTTAGGCATAAGAACGGCGGCATTTGTAAGTTCAAAAGAAGCAAAATATGGACCATGGCCTGTATCAGAAGGATTAAGTACATTAGAAATGCATAGAGAATTGCCTATAGAAGTTCAAGCTAAACATTTATTTGCTACAGGATTTATAGATGATGTTATTATTGCTAATGCATTTGCTTCAGCGGAAGAACTTAAAGCGTTAAGTAAAATTAATAAAGATATGTTAGAGTTTAAAGTTAATCTTGTAGATAAAATTCCTGAAGTTGAAAAAAGAATAATTCTTGATGAATTTCATTTCAATAGAGGAGATGTATCTGATTATTTAGTAAGATCAACTCAAAGTAGAGTTAAATATAAAGATCATAATTTTGAAGCTTTTAATACTGTAGACATTAAAAGAGGAGATTTGTTAATAGAATCTTCATTGTATAAAAGATATGCAGGGGAATTACAAATTGCCCTTAAAGATATGAAAAATTCAGGTAAAACTAATGTTGTAGGAAGAATAACAGATGAAGAAATATTTCTTATTGACTATTTGGAACCTTGGGAAAAGTTTGGATTTACTCTATAAGGTATAATAGTATAAAAAATATTATTTTATCCATCTGAAACTTATTTATATTAATGATTAATATTATATTTATAATTATCGCTTAATTTGAAAATATTAGTTAAATTAAGAGCTTCTTAGGAAGCTCTTTTAACATATTGAAAATTATAATATTAATATTTTAAAATTGCTAACTAATTAAAGTGTAACAGGTTTTATTTTTAGTCATAAAATATAATTGATGACTGTTTAGGCAGGAACAATAATATAAGGAGGTTCCTAATGTATAATAATCTATTTTTTTGTTTTCCTTGTTACATGCAGCAATTTCCTTGTCCATTTCCAAATGAACAAATGAGATCTATTGAAGATTTTGAAGATTATAATGACGCTGAAGATTATAATGATGAGACTGAGAATTACAGTGACATGGAAGAGGATGATCTTTTTTATGATGAGGAAGATTCTAATGATACTAGATCTTTAGATAGGCAGGTGAACATACCATCTTCTAGTGGTAGATGGAGTCGCTGGGAAAATCTTGGAGGAATTTTAACTTCTGCACCAGCAGTATCTTCATGGGCCCCTAACAGATTAGATACTTTTGCAAGGGGAACAGATGATGCTCTTTGGCATAAATGGTGGAATGGTTCTCGTTGGAGTGAATGGGAAAGCCTTGGTGGAAGATTAACTTCTGCTCCTGGAGCTGTATCTTGGGGAAATAATAGAATTGATGTATTTGCTAGAGGTACAGATAATGCTATGTGGCATATATTTTGGAACGGTTCTCGATGGAGCAGCTGGGAAAGTCTTGGAGGTGTTTTGACCTCTTCACCAGCAGTATCTTCATGGGCTCCTAACAGACTAGATACTTTTGTACGGGGAACGGATAATGCCCTTTGGCATAAATGGTGGAATGGTTCTCGTTGGAGTGAATGGGAAAGTCTTGGTGGAAGACTAACCTCTTCACCAGCAGCTGTGTCTTGGGGAAACAATAGAATTGATGTATTTGCACGCGGCCAAGGTAACCGTCTGTTTCATTTATGGTGGAATGGATCTCGCTGGAGTAGATGGGAAGACCTTGGAGGAAGATTAACTTCTGGTCCCGCTGTTTCTTCTAGAAGATCTAATAGATTAGAGGTATTTGCTAGGGGCGCAAACAATCAATTGATGACCAGGTCTTGGAACGGATCTCGTTGGAGTAATTGGTCAACGATTGGAGGAAATATTATAACCTCTGATCCAGCTGCGGTATCCTGGGGACCAAACAGAACTGATGTATTTGCTAGGGGAAGAAATAATGCAATGTGGCATATTTTTAGAAATTAGCTACAAAATATCAGAGTATTATTAACTATAATATTTTTATCTGGTGAAAAATTATATTTATGATTTTATGCTATTTTTATAGCTTATAGAGAAATAGAAAAGCTATTAGGAGCTCCTTAGGGAGCTCTTGTTATTTGAATGGATAAAAACTATATACTAATATTAATCCAATTATAAAAAATACAAGTCCTATCATTAAAAATGGTATAGTTGCTCCATTCCAAGCTGGCTTATTTGCAAAAGCTCTCCATTTAAAGGATAATTTACTCATTCCCATGAAAAAAAATCCAATAAATAAAATTATTATACTAAATAAAAATAAATTATTTGCCATAAAGAATCCTTATATAAAAGTTACAAAAATTAACTGCATTATCAGTTTAGTAAACTTATAAGGGATTTCACCTTCCTTTCCTATTTTAATTTCATTTGTTTTTTATCTTAAATAGTTAAAAATTCATTACATGCTAAGTTATCTATTGACTTTTAGGTTATCATCTGAATATTACATAAAGGTGTATTCTACCTTAACACTACCTTAAATTTTATATAGAGTTAAATATAAAATACTATTTTATAATCTTTATATTTTCTTTAGTTTATATTTCTTTTTCCTTTAGTTTTGTTATGTATATTAAATATATAGTAATAATTTCTAAATTTATATTAATTTAAAATGGAGGAGAAAAAATGGAAGTTCTTCAGGTAGAAAATATTCATAAAAAAATTGGGAAAAGAAAAATAATTAAGGATGTTAGTTTTTCAGTGAAAGAGGGAGAGATATTTGGATTTTTAGGGCCTAATGGAGCAGGAAAAACAACTACTATAAGAATGATGGTAGGCCTTATAGCTCCAACAAAAGGGCGTATTAAAATTATGGGTCATGATATACAAAAAGAAAGAATAAAGGCTTTGAAAAATGTAGGCTGTATAGTTGAAAATCCAGATATGTATAATGATTTAACAGGAATGCAAAATTTAAAATACTATGCAGACTTATATGGTGATATTACTAAAGAAAGAATAAATGAAGTTGCAGAACTTGTGGGATTAAAAGATAGAATCAATGATAAGGTTAAAAAGTATTCTTTGGGAATGAAACAAAGATTAGGACTAGGTCAAGCTATATTGTCAAATCCAAAGTTATTAATATTAGATGAGCCAACAAATGGATTAGACCCTATAGGAATGCATGAGTTTAGAGAGATAGTAAAAGATATAGCAAAAAAAAATAATAGTGCAGTTTTTATATCATCACATATTTTATCTGAAATTGAGCAAATGTGTGATCACTTTGCAATTATAAA
This sequence comes from Clostridium sporogenes, assembly GCF_001889325.1. Taxonomy (NCBI): domain Bacteria; kingdom Bacillati; phylum Bacillota; class Clostridia; order Eubacteriales; family Clostridiaceae; genus Clostridium; species Clostridium sporogenes. The sequence continues at coordinate 2,688,369 of NZ_CP013243.1, forward strand.
TAAAGGCAGTATAAAAACAATACAAGCAGTGTCAGAAGAATCTTCTAATATTGAAAGATTAAAAATATCTACTAATGAAATAAAAAGGATACAAGATGTATTTTCAAAATTAAATTTTGTAAGGAATATTAATGTAGAGCAAAATTCTATTGTTGTTGAAATAAGTCCAAAAAACTTTTCCGAGATAATAAAAGAGATAGGTAAAAATGATGTAAACATTGATGATATATGTAAGGTTGAAAGCAATCTTGAGAATAAATTTATGAAAATACTTGAGGAAGGTGCTTAAAGATATGAGGCTAATAAGAAATGAAATAAAAAAAATTATACTATCAAGAAAATATATAGTTGCTATGAGCATATTTCTTGTTTTATATGCATGTATGAGCGTTTTAATGTGTAAAGATACATTAAATTCTAAACCTGAAATTTTATTAAGTAATAATGAAAAAAATTTAGGGTATTGGCAAAAAGAAAAAGAGGATAAGAATATATCTAAAAAAAGAAAGAGTGAAATAGATCAAAATATAAAATATATGGAAAGAAGAAATAAAGATTTAAAATTTGAAATTGCAAATAAAAATTTAGATTGGAAAAAGAGGCTTAAGAAAGATAATAATAATTTAAAAAAGCAGATAAAAGAGGCAGAAAAAAAGGGAGAGAATATAGAAATAAGTGAATATAATCAGCGAATAGCAGAAAATGAGTATTATCTAAACAATAATATTAAGCCTACACCAAATTATGAAATAACTGCATTTAACGTTATGCCTAAAATGAACATCTTCGTGGGATTCTTAATTATATCAGTAATTATAGCAATAATGACTTCTGATTCTGTGTCAGGAGAATTTAACCCAGCTACCATAAAACTTCTTTTAACCAAACCAGTTTCTAGGGAAAGAGTTTTATTTTCAAAGTTTATGGCTTCAGTTCTAGTTTGTATTTTATCATTTTTAATTATAAAAATATTAGCATTTTTAGTTTTAGGTACAGTGTTTAGTTTTGGATCTTTTAAAGAGCCAATGGCTTATTATAGTAGATATATTGCGAATAAAGATTTAATTGCAAATATAGGTTTGGGAGTAAAACCGGATTTAAGTAGTTTGAAAATGTCTTCTATTTTTAAATTTGTAGTATTGAGCGAAGGCATAAATATGCTATTTATAATGGCTACTGTATCAGTATGTTTATTGATTTCTACACTAACTAAAAAAAGTTCAACTTCTATTAGTATTAGTGGCGTATTGTTTGCTGTAATATCTATTATAAATACTAAACAATTAGATAACGCTACTGGAGGAAACTTAGTAATTCATAAAGTTATGCCTTACTTGTTTTCCACTTATAGTACTGGAGAACTTGTAATAAGTAGAGAGATAATTCCTAAAATTGGGTTACCATTTGTAAATATACCTTTTATCATATTTATTCTTTTAGCCTGGACTATAGGATGTTATTTAATATCTAATTTTGTTTTTGTAAAAAGAGATATACTATAAGAATATCATCAAATTCTTTTTCTTCATTGGTATACATTTGTGCAATTTTAAAAGACTTAAAAACGTAATCAAGCTTAAATAATTCATTCAGTGTATATAATTAACTTTACCTTTCTGATGTGGGGAATTATTTGGTATAATTGTATCGGACAGGTAGGGGGGAATGCTAAGTGAATTATAAAATATTAATAGTAGATGATGATAAAACTATAGTGGAATTTTTACAAATATTTTTAATTAAGGAAGGGTATGAGGTAAAGTTTTCTTATAATGGAGAAGAAGCTTTAAATAAAATAGAAAATGAGAAGTTTGATTTGATTTTAATGGATATAATGATGCCTAAAATAGATGGATTTGAAGCTATTAAAATAATAAGAAAACTTATCAATACGCCGATTATATTTTTAACAGCAAAAGATAATCAGCAAGATAAAATTAAAGGATTCATTTCTGGATGTGATGATTACATAACAAAACCTTTTGATTTAGTAGAACTTTCTCTAAGAATGTCTGCTATTTTAAGAAGGAGTAATGTAAGGGAACTTGAAGATGACAAAGATATTATAAAAATTAAGGATTTAGAATTAAATTTAAAAGAGCACACTTTATATAAAGGAGAAGGTGAAATAACACTTACTCCAAAAGAATTTGATATTTTATGTTTACTTGCTAGAAATAAAGGGAGAGTCTTTCCTTCAAGTGAGTTATATGAAAGAGTATGGGGACAAGAATTTTTAGAAAATGATAATAGTTTGTTAACACACATTAGAAATTTAAGAGAAAAGTTAAATGATACAGTGAAGAATTCAAAATATATCAAAACTGTTTGGGGAGTGGGTTATAAGATTGAAAAGGAAGCTTAGAATTGGATTAACAACAGAACTTATGCTACTTTTTATTATAGCTTTAATAATCACAGTTTTTGGAGTTGGTATAGCTTTAGGACGTTTAGATATTTCATCATACAATATCAATAAGTTTTTATTCCCAGATGATTTTAAAAATGAATTTATAATAAGAGAATATAAAAAAACTGTTGGAGAACGGGTAGATAAGTTTGTAAAGGAAAATATAAATCAATTAAAAAAATCACATAAAATGGATGAAAAACTTAAAAAGGAATTTCCCTATGATTTTAGGGGGAAAACTTTAGTTTATATTATTAATTCAAATGGAGAAATACTAAGCTCTAATAATGAAGAAAATTTTTATAATGTACGTAAATCCATGATAAAAGAGGGATTGCAAATAAAAAAATATGAAAATGATATTACTATAAATATTAGAGAAATAAAGAAAGTAAATGATAATTTATATATATTAATAAATCATGATTCTGTAATAGATGGGGATTTTATTATAATGTATACGGAATTATTTGTATTTATGATTATTTTTGCAATACTTGCAAAAGGAAGATTGAGGTATATTATATTTATTGAAAAAGGAGTAAAGAAACTTTATTCATCAAATTTTGAAGAGAAAATACCATTGAAATATAATAATGAACTTACATCTTTGGCTATGGCATTAAATGATATGGGAGATACAATAAAAGAAAATAAAAAGAATGAGGAAGAATTTTTATTAAATATATCTCATGACTTAAGGACTCCGTTAACATCTATATTAGGGTTCCTAAATCTTTTAAAACAGAAAAAGTATGATACAGATGAAGAAAGAGAAGGGTATATAAATACTATTGAAGAGCAAAGCGTATACTTAAAAATTCTTATAGACGAATTTTTTCAATTTTCAAAGTTAAAATGGAAAAATGTTAAACTAGATAAAGAAAATATAAATCTCCAAGAGATTCTACGTCAAATAAGTGATGGATTTTATCCACAACTAAAAGAAAATAGTATCACTATATCTATGAATTTTCCTGAAAAACCTTTATATAAAGAGGTTGATGTTGAAAAATTTATGAGAGTATTAGAAAATGTAATATCTAATGCTATAAAATATAGCTATAAAGGAACAGAAATTAGTTTAAATTTATATGAAAATAAAGATAGAATAGTAATGGAATTTTGGAATACTCCTATAGAAGCTCTAAAGGAAGATGAATTAGATTTTTTATTTAAAAGATTTTATAAAAAAGATTTATCAAGAAGTAATAAAGGAGCAGGATTGGGACTTGCTATAGCTCTAGAGGTAATAAAACTTCATGAAGGAGAGTTATATGCAGTAATGAAAAATAAGAAATTGGGAATTATAATAAAATTATAATAGCATATATAGTATAAACAGAGCTCTTGGCTTCAGAGGGAGTTTTTACTCTCTCTGAAGCTTAGAAATCGTTATCCAGGGACGTACCCGCTCTTTACTCCCACTTTGAAAAAGATGGGAGTATTAGAGCGGGTAGTCATCGGATAGAAGGGTTCTCAGGAAAAGGGGACTTTTCTTTTTTATTTAAAAATCATAATAAAAAAATTAATAAATTGTTAACAATGCTAAATAGTATTAAAAACCTCTTATATACTTAAATTCTTGTACAAATGCAACCTATTATAAAAAAGAATTCACACTGATAAAGCGGTATAATAATAGTTGAGTACAAGGAGGTAAATAAATGTTAAAACCAGAAATTTTAGACATATTAAAATGCAAAGAGGGAGGATTAACCAAAGAAGGATTAATAAAAGATTTTATAGCTGGTATTATAGTAGCTATAATAGCTTTACCATTATCTGTGGCTTTGGGTATAGCCTCGGGAGTATCCCCAGAAAAGGGACTTATTACAGCCATAATAGCAGGATTTTTAATTTCATTTTTAGGTGGAAGTAGAGTTCAAATAGGAGGACCTACAGGAGCCTTTGTTGTTATTATATATGGTATCATAGAGAAATATGGTATAGATGGACTTGTAATAGCCACATTGATGGCGGGAATAATACTTATCATCTTTGGGTTGTTAAGATTCGGCTCTTTAATTAAATACATATCTTATCCAATAACAGTTGGATTTACAGCAGGAATAGCTGTTACATTATTCTCTACTCAAGTTAAGGATTTCTTAGGGTTAGCAATAAATAAAATACCATCAGAATTTTTACCAAAATGGTCAATGTACATATCTAACATGGGAACATTAAGTTGGCAAACTTTAAGTCTAGGCATTTTTTCTTTATTAGTTTTAATAATATGGCCTAAATTTAGTAAAAAAGTACCGGGAGCGTTAGTCGCACTAATATTATCTACTCTTCTAGCTTATTTTTTAAAGCTAGATGTGGCAACTATAGGAACTCAATTTGGAGAAATATCATCAAAAGTAGCACTACCTAAATTACCAGGAATAGATATTATCACGTTACAAAAGTTAATTAAGCCAGCTTTTACTATAGCCACTTTAGCAGCTATAGAATCTTTATTATCTGCAGTTGTAGCAGATGGTATGATAGGTGAAAAACATAATTCAAATATGGAGTTAATAGCACAAGGGGTTGGAAATATTGCGTCAGCTTTGTTTGGAGGAATACCAGCTACAGGAGCTATTGCAAGAACAGCAGCTAATGTTAAGAATGGAGGAAGAACTCCTATAGCGGGAATGGTACATGCTATAACATTATTATTAATAATGAAGATTTTTATGCCCTTAGCAAAGTACATTCCGTTGACTACTTTAGCAGCTATATTAATAGTTGTATCTTATAATATGAGTGGATGGAGAATTTTTAAAGCTATGCTAAAAGCACCAAAAAGTGATGTAATAATATTATTAGCTACATTTTTTCTAACAGTTATATTTGATTTAGTAATAGCTATAGAAGTAGGGATATTCATATCCATGTGCTTATTTATGAGAAAAATGGCTTTGGCTATAGAAGTTAATGAATTGGATGAAAATTATTGTTCTAAAAAATTAAGTCTAGAAAGTATACATACAAATAAAATAGGTAATGAAATATTAATATATGACATAAATGGCCCACTATTTTTTGCAGGTATAGATAATTTTATATCTTCAATAGAAAGCCTAGATACAGAGTCAAAAGTGGTTATATTAAGAATGAAAAATATGCCTGTACTAGATGTTACAGCTTATAGTGAGTTAAAGAAAATAGAAAAACTATGTATAGAAGAGGAAATAAAATTAATTATGTCCGAAGTACAAGCTCAACCTATGGGGGTTATGGAAAATATGGGCATGGTTTCAAGATTAGGGAAAAATAGATTTATAAGAACTTTAGAGGAAGCTATAAAAGCAGCTAATAATTGTTGTATTAGTTAATTTTTATATGAAAACATAAATAATAAAATTAAGTAAAGTTGAAATGGAATCTATAAGGTAGACATTTATAAAAGGTCTATGTTATAGATTCTTTTTTGTTTATAATAAAGCAAAATTTTATTTTATTATTATCCTTCCTAGATTATATAAAAATATGGTATTTTAAAATTTTGAGCTTCAGTTATTTAAAAGTCTTATGTCGTATATAAGCACTGATATCGTCTAAACTTTAGAAAAAATGGGTGGGATTATATAATTAAGGAATAATATAATTAAATTTAAACTTTTTATAGAGCTATATCGTATTACTTATGGAGGGGGGATAATTTTGGGACTGAGTGATGAAGAATTGGTTAATGAAATTATTAGTGGAAACCAATCTGCTATGGAAGTACTTGTAAGTAGAAATTATAAATTGGTATATGCTTTTATATATAGAAATGTAGGAGAGTATAATACTACACTGGATTTGACCCAGGAGAGCTTTATAAAAATTATGAAAAACTTAAAAATCTTTAAAAGTCATAAAGGTAATTTTCAATGTTGGATTTTGAAGATAGCTTTAAATGTTTGTAAAGATTATTGGAAAAGCGCTTATGTTAAACATAACACTGTTAATGACAGCTCTTTAGAGCAGGTTTATGAAGAGGAAAATATTATAAATTATTTAGAAAAGATTGAAGAAAGACAGGAAATTAAAAAAGCCATGATGTTATTGCCAGAAGAACAAAGAGAAGTAATTATATTAAGATACTATAATGATTTGAAAATAAGGGATATAGCTAATATAACAGAAATAAAGGAGTCCACTGTAAAATCAAGATTAAGGCTTGCTATAGGAAAGCTTAAAACATTATTACAAAGGGGGGATAGTAATGAAAGAAACAAAAGAAGTATTTAAGGATAAAGAGTTTTTAGATATTTCACAGAAAGAAATGGAACAATTTATAGATGTTTTTAATGACTATAGTGTTGAGTATCCCACCCAAAACGAAATAGATCAGTGCATAGAAAATTTAAGAGTTTATGTTCCTAAAAAGAAAAGTTTATTACAGGTATTTGAGAAATTGTTAAGTAGAGGGCAAATAGAAATAAGTTATATAAATAAATTATATTGGATTATAAGCATCTTAGTATTTTTAATAACTTTTAAATTAGCGACAGATATGAGTATTAATCCTTATAAAGTCATTACGTTAATAAGTCCCATTCCTTTATTATTAGGTTTTATAGAAATTTTTAAGGGAAAAGAAAATAATATGCTAGAACTAGAGCTAAGTTTTAAAATTTCAGGTAAAGAAATAATAATTAGTAGGATTATAATAATAGGAATTTTTAATATTATCTTAAATACTGCTATGAGTGTATTGTTTTTTAAAACTGGCTTAGACATTCAATTGTTAAAAATTAATATTTTTTGGATGGTTCCTTTTGTTTGGGTAAATCTTATAGCGTTTACTATAGCAAAAAATTTTAGAGGAGGTTATGTTTCATTAGGTGTTATAAGTTTTTGGATTTTATTAGTGTCTATTTTATTTAAAAGTAAATATTTTATAGAAAGAATTATGTATATAGATACAGGAATCTATATTGCTATGGCTATAGCTGGTATATATTTATACTATAGAATTCTTAAAAAATATATGAAAACAGAAGTTAAAGACTTTCAGTATGAAGAATAAGATAAATATTCGATAAATCATTTTATGATATTGAAATGGTATTTTTATAAGTACATTCTAACTGAGTATAAAAATTACTTTAAAATTTGGATTTTTAATAAAGAATAGATAATGTTTAGGTATTAAATATAGCTAATAAAATAATAGGGGAGAGTTGTATGAAACTTAAAATAAATAATTTAACTAAAAAATATTCAGATAAGGGAGCTGTAAAAGATTTTTCTATAGAGATGACTGAAGGGGTTTATGGGTTATTAGGGCCCAATGGAGCAGGAAAAACCACCTTAATGAGGATGATTTCTGATGTACTTAATCCCACCTGTGGACAGATTTTAGTAAATAATGTGGATAAAGATGATTTAGGAGAAGAGTATAGAGACTTATTAGGATATTTGCCACAAGATATGGGATACTATAAAAATTTTACAGCAGAAAGATTTTTAAAGTATGTGGCAGCGTTAAAAGATCTGAATAAAAAAATAGCAAAGGAGAGAATAGAAGAACTTTTAGAGGTTGTAGGACTTAGTGAGTATAAAAATAAAAAAGTAGGTAAATTTTCTGGTGGGATGAGGCAAAGAGTTGGCATAGCTCAAGCACTTTTAAATAATCCTAAGATTTTAGTATTAGATGAGCCTACAGCAGGGTTAGATCCTAAAGAGAGAATACGTTTTAGAAATTTAATTTCAGATATATCCAAAGATAGAATTATTATTTTGTCTACTCATATTGTTGGGGATATAGAATATATTGCTAAACAGGTTATTTTAATAAAAGAGGGACAACTTATTAAATCTTCAACAGGAGAGAGACTTTTAAAAGAGATGGAGGGTAAGGTCTGGAAGGTAGAAGTAGATGAAAAAGACATAACTAAATATGAGGATATATATCAAGTAGTAAATATTATGAGAAAAGGGAGATAAAGTTCAGCTTAGAATATTAAGTCCCCATAAGCCAGTAGAAAGTGCTATAGATATTGAACCTAATTTTGAAGACATGTATATGCACTATTTTAATGAAAAGATAGAATAAACAACTTAAAAATTTAAAAAGTAAATTATAAATTGTTTTTCAAATTTACTTAAAAGTAAATTATATAGAGAGAACATAACAGGAGGGCGAAATATGGAGTTATTAAAACAAGAGTTATACAAGATATTTTCCAAGAAGCATTTGTTTTTGATACTGGCTTTGATGCTTTTGTTTGTCTATGGACCTAATTTTTTTATGTCAATTACGGATATTAAAGATGAATATGGATCAACAAATACATTATATAATTATACAAAGCCTTTTGAAGGAAAAATAACTAAAGAAAAAGAAGATAAGATATTTAGTATTTTTAAAAGTAATAAAGATAAGGATAGAAATTCTAAAGTTACAGGAATATATGAGAGAATATGGTGTAATTATTCAGAACAGAAACGACCAAGATTTGTAGCTATAGCTGATATTTTAAGACACGCAGATCTTCCTTTTTATAATGAAAAGTTAGATAATAGACCACATGATTTTAAAGGGTATAAATTAGATGAATTAAATAAAGATTTAAAAGAACTTAAAAAAGCAGGAAGAGAAAATACCTATGAATATAAAAATAAGAATGCAGCTAATAATATGTATAAAAAACTTTTAGAACCTAAATTTTTTTATATAGAAGGTTGGCAATATATATCTTCTTTTGTAAGTGATACAAATTTTACCATTATATTTATAATGCTTTTGTTAGGGATTTCACCTATTTTTTCAGAGGAATATAAAACTAAAGTATCTACTATAATTTTATCTAGCAAAAAAGGTAGAAGTGAGTGTGTTAGAGCAAAAATATTAGCGGCGATTATATATGCTATACTTATAGCTTTTATATGTAATCTTATAGGTACTATTGTAATAACTAAAATGTATGGTATAGAAGGATTTAATGCACCTATGCAATCTTTATTTGAGTTTAGCTGCTCTCCGTACAATTTTACTATATCACAGTTTTACCTTACATTATTTTTTACAAGTATAATAGGAGCTATTTTATTTGTATTATTGATATTATTGATATCTAACATTACCAAATCCTCTATGATGACTTTTTTTATTTCTGGTTTTATATTTGTATTTCCAATGTTATTAGAAAAGTTCATTGGTGTGGATAATGTTTGGTGGAAAAAGCCATTGATAAGTTTAAGTATTACACAAATTTTTAATGCTACAAAAATATATGATGTATTTAGTACAATTAATATATTTGGACATCCTTTAATTTATCCTTATTTTATTTTAATTTATTCTATTGTATTAGGAACATTATTAACTTATATTTTACATAGGAAATTAAAATATGAAGAGATAAAATAAAGAATAATTTTTATTCCATTAAGAATAATTCAATAAAATTAAATAATAGTTATATAAAAAACAATGCATTAAGCAGTAATTTTGTTATAAATGTAGAATATATAAGGTGTAGAATATATTGAGAAAAGGATTGTTTTATATGGCATATGTTTATATAGTAGAATGTAGAGATGGAACCTTATATACAGGATGGACAACAGATATTGAAAGAAGAATAAGTGAGCACAATAAAGGAAAGGGTGCAAAATATACAAGAGTCAGAAGACCAGTAGTTTTAAAACATTCTGAGAAATTTGATACAAATAGAGAAGCTATGAAAAGAGAATGTGAAATAAAAAAACTATCCAGAAAGGATAAAATAAAATTATTTAATTATAATTAGTTTAATTGGCAAATAATATTATTATTCATTAAAATAATGAAAAAACACATAGTTAAGTATCAATATAAAGTTAAAAAAATTAAACTTAGTTAAGGTATTGACAATGTTTGTAATATAACTTATTATAATAATTAAATCTTAGAAAATTAAATAATTTTATAGCAAAGAAGAGGAATAGTAGACTCCTAGGCTTTTTACAGAGAGGGATGTAAGATGAGAATTCCTGAAAGCTAAGTTTTGAACCAGCCTCCGAGTTCTGTACTGAATTTAAGTAGGATACAGCGGAAAAATTCCGTTATCAATAAAAGTGAGCATATTTTATATATGTTAACAAGGGTGGTACCGCCGACAAAACTTCGGTCCCTGTATAGGGATTAGAAGTTTTTTTATTTACAAAAAAATAAATTTTAGGGAGGAATTTAATATGGCAAGAGATAAAAAATTTGTTGAAGATATTACACCAATGGATGAAGATTTTGCACAATGGTATACAGACATTGTTAAAAAGGCAGAGCTTGCTGACTACTCAAGTATTAAAGGATGCATGATTATTCGTCCTAATGGTTATGCAATTTGGGAGAATATACAGAAATATGTAGATACAAAACTTAAAGAGTATGGACATGAAAATGTATCTATGCCAATATTTATACCTGAAAACTTATTACAAAAAGAAAAAGATCACGTTGAGGGATTTGCACCTGAAGTTGCATGGGTAACTCATGGTGGAGATGATGAGCTAGCTGAAAGATTATGTGTTCGTCCAACATCAGAAACACTATTCTGTGAACACTATGCTAAGATTGTTCAATCTTATAAAGATTTACCAAAGCTTTATAACCAATGGTGTTCAGTTGTAAGATGGGAAAAGACAACTAGACCTTTTTTAAGAACAACTGAATTTTTATGGCAAGAAGGTCATACAATCCATGAAACAAAGGAAGAAGCAGAGTCTCATTCACTTAAGATACTAAACATGTATTCTAGATTATGTGAGGATATGTTAGCAATGCCAGTAGTTATGGGCAAAAAGACAGAAAAGGAAAAATTTGCTGGTGCAGATGATACGTACACAATTGAGAGTTTAATGCATGATGGAAAGGCACTGCAAGCAGGTACTTCACACTATCTTGGACAAAATTTCTCAAAGGCATTTGCAATTCAGTTCTCAGATAGAAATGGAAAGTTAGAGTATCCACACTATACTACTTGGGCAGTGACTACAAGATTAATTGGAGCAATAATAATGGTTCATGGTGATGATAGTGGTTTAAAATTACCACCAAGAATTGCATCAACTCAAGTGGTGATTATTCCTGTTGCTCAACATAAAGAAGGAGTATTGGAAAAGGCGAAAGAATTAAAGGAAAAATTGGATAAAGTTGTAAGAGTTAAGCTTGATGATAGTGATAAGATGCCAGGTTGGAAGTATAGTGAATATGAAATGAAGGGTATTCCACTAAGAATAGAAATTGGACCAAAGGATATAGAAAAAAATCAAGCTGTGTTAGTAAGAAGAGATAATAGAGAAAAAACAATAGTTTCATTGGATGAAATTGAAATAAAGGTTCAAGAGATGCTAGATATTATCCATAATTCAATGCTAGAAGAAGCTAGAAAATCTAGAGATGAAAAAACTTATGTAGCAACAACTATGGAAGAATTTGAAGATACTATTGAAAATAAACCAGGTTTTATTAAAGCAATGTGGTGTGGAGATAGAGCTTGTGAAGATAAGATAAGAGAGGTAACTGGTGCTACATCTCGTTGTATGCCATTTGAACAAGAGGTTGTTTCAGACACTTGTGTATGTTGTGGCAAAAAAGCTAAAAAGTTAGTTTACTGGGGAAGAGCATATTAATTAAAAAGTTATTTAATTAATAGATTTTATAAAGTAATATATGGGAAAATTAAAAGGTATAGGGGAATCAATGATTTTCCTATACCTTTTATGTGGTAAGCTTTAACTTTTATATTTGTAAATTATGGTGTAAATTTTGGAAGTAAAGAGGTATAATGTATTTGTAATATGAAAATACATTATATATTGAGGGGGTATTTTTTTGGAGATAAATAAAATAATAGAAGAGCTAAAAGATGATCTTATAGACTCTACTGCAGAATTGATTAAAATTAAAAGTATAGAAGGCGAAGCAAAGGAAGGTAAACCTTATGGGGAAGGCGTAGCCAATGCTTTAGAAAAAGCTTTAGAAATAAGTGAAAAGTTAGGATTTAAAACTGTAAATGTAGATGGATATGTTGGATATGCTGAATATGGTGAAGGAGATGAATATGTAGGTGTTTTGGGTCATTTGGATTTAGTACCAGAAGGAGATGGATGGAAGTATCCACCTTATGCAGCAGAAATACACGATGGAAAAATGTATGGTAGAGGAACTACAGATGACAAAGGACCTATAATGGCAGCACTTTATGGTTTAAAAGCTATAAAAGAAGCGAAACTTCCTTTATCTAAAAGAGTTAGAATTTTGTTTGGGACAAATGAGGAAACAGGATCTAATGAAATAGAACATTATTTAGCAAAGGAAAAACCACCAGTACTTGGGTTCACTCCAGATGCTGAGTATCCAATAATCTATGCTGAAAAAGGAATTACAATATTTGATGTAGTAAAAAAATTAGAAATAAAAAGTGATAAAGCAATTAAATTAAAATACATTAAGGGTGGGCAAGCTTCTAATATGGTACCTGACTATTGTGAAGCTGGTATAGAATGTCCAGATACAGATATGATAATAAGGTCTGTAGAGTATTGTGCTAATAGAAATGGAATAGAATTAACAGCAGAAGAAAAAGGTGGCTTAGTAGTAGTCAAATCTTTTGGTCTATCTGCTCATGGGAGCACACCAGAAATTGGAAAAAATGCTATCATGCAAATATTTAAATTTTTAGCAGAACTTCCATTAGGCAATTGTGATGAATTACAATTTATAAGATTTTTTAATAATAATGTAGGAAATGAAACTGATGGCAAATCTTTTGGTGTAGATTTAGAGGATGAACCTTCAGGTAAGCTAAGCTTTAATGTAGGAACTATTTCTATGGAAAATAATGAAATAAAAATGTCATTAAATTTAAGATATCCTGTTACATACAAAGCAGAGGATCTTATGGAAAAGTTTAATAAAAAAATAGAGGGAACAGGAATAAAAATAGAAAATTTTCAAGATCAAAAACCTTTATATTTTGATGATAAACATCCATTGATAAAATCATTACAAAAGGTATATAAAGAACAAACAGGAAAAGAACCAGAATTATTAGCTATAGGTGGAGGAACTTATGCAAAGGAAATGCCTAATATAGTTGCTTTTGGACCACTTTTCCCAGGAGAACCAGATGTAATTCACAAAAAAGATGAATATATAGAACTAGAAAATTTGGTGTTAAATGCTAAGATATACGGACATGCTATATATGAATTAGCCAAATAGTATATTTATAAGTTTTATAGTTATTTATAAAAAGATGTGAGATAAATATATAATATTTGCTCATATCTTTTATTTGTCTATATTAATTTATAAAAAATTATAATAGTAAATGATTTTGTTTATGGTACAAATCATATACCTAATATAAACAAACATACATATATATTATGCTGAATTAAATGGTATTAAAAGTATATACAGTTATAATATTCATAATTTTTTCTTAAATTTATTATTAAATATTTTTTGTAACAAATATTTAATAATAAGTTTAAGATTATTCTAAATAAGAATATGGCAATAATAATAGAAATGTAATAGTATTTATAGGGGAGAAAAATTATATTTATTTTTTTATAATTATGATAGAATATACTATGTGTTTAAGGCGTAAATTTATTTAATATAAAATGGAGGAAAAATTATGTCTAAAAATAATAAATTTGACAAGAACAAAATAAAGTATTTTGCTTATTATGCTATAGCAGTAGCACTAATAGTATATATGCTTAATGATTATGTTACAAACATAAAGTCAGATCATATAAAATACAGTGAATTTGTAAAATATTTAAATGAAAATAGAATAGAAGAAGTTCAATTAACAAGGGATAAAATAATAATTCATCCTAAGATTAATAAAGGCGAAAAAAAGAAAGTAATGTATACAGAGTCAATATATGACCCTAATTTAGTAAAAAAATTAGATGATTCTAAGGTGAAATATGGTGGTGTTCCTCAGGAAAATTCAGCCATAAAGAGTTTTATTGTAAACTGGGTTATACCTATAATAATATTTATGTTTTTAGGAAGAATGTTGTTTGGTAAATTAGATAAAAAAATGGGTAGCGGTGTTATGTCCTTTGGGAAAAACACAGCTAAAATATATGCGGAAAATGAAACAGGAATTACTTTTGAAGATGTAGCAGGTCAGGATGAGGCTAAGGAATCTTTAGTAGAGATTGTAGATTTCCTACATAAGCCAGAAAGATATACAGAAATAGGAGCTAAGCTGCCTAAAGGCGCATTACTTGTAGGACCTCCAGGGACAGGTAAAACTCTATTAGCTAAGGCAGTTGCTGGGGAAGCTAAGGTTCCTTTCTTTTCATTATCTGGTTCAAGTTTTGTGGAAATGTTTGTAGGTATGGGAGCTGCTAGGGTAAGAGACTTATTTGAACAAGCACAAGAAAAGGCTCCTTGTATAATATTTATAGATGAGATAGATGCTATAGGTAAGAGTAGAGATAATGCTATGAGTAGCAATGATGAAAGAGAACAAACTTTAAATCAATTATTAGCAGAGATGGATGGATTTGATTCATCTAAAGGTGTTGTTATATTAGCGGCTACTAATAGACCAGAAATATTAGATAAAGCCCTTTTAAGACCAGGTAGATTTGATAGAAGAGTAATAGTAGATAGACCAGATTTAAAGGGAAGAGAAGATATATTAAAAGTTCATTCAAAGGGAGTAAAAATATCAAAAGAAGTAGATATGTCATCTATTGCAAAAAGCACTCCAGGAGCAGTAGGTTCTGATTTAGCCAATATAATAAATGAGGCAGCCTTAAGAGCTGTTAAAAATGGTAGGCAGGAAGTAATACAAGAGGATTTAGAAGAAGCAGTGGAAGTTATTATTGCAGGTAAGGAGAAAAAAGACAGAATACTATCTCCGCAAGAAAAAAGGCAGGTTGCTTTCCATGAAGTTGGGCATGCTCTTGTAGCAGCATTGCTTCCTAATACAGATCCAGTGCACAAAATAACTATTGTTCCAAGAACTATGGGAGCATTAGGTTATACTATGCAACTTCCAACAGAAGATAAATATTTAATAAATAAAGAGGAAATGTTAGACAAAATAACAGTTATGTTAGGCGGTCGTTCTGCAGAGGAAGTTAAATTTGATTCTATATCTACAGGAGCTGCTAACGATATAGAAAGAGCTACTCAAACTGCTAGAAGTATGGTTACTGTATATGGTATGACTGATAGATTTGATATGATGGCTTTAGAATCTGTTCAAAATAGATATTTAGATGGAAGACCAGTTCAAAATTGTAGTGCAGAAACAGCTGCTATAATAGATGATGAGGCTTTAAATATAATAAAAAAATGTCATGAAAAAGCAAAAAGAATGCTAAAAGAAAATGAAGAATTATTAAATAAGATAACAGAAAAATTATTAGAAAAAGAAACTCTTATGGGAGATGAATTTATGGCAATGGTTAAAGGAGAAGATGAGTCTACATCAAAGGGAACAGAGGTAGAGAAAAAGGAAAAAGAGGATAGAATATTAGATGAAAAGGTCATAGATGAATCTGTAATGGAGACAAAAGGAGTAAGTGATAAATCACCTATAGAAGAATAAACCGGAATGGAGAGAGGTTTATGGATAATAATCAGATAAATAATTCCATAGATAAATATATAGAATTAAGTATGGAAAGAGAATATTTAGATTTTATAATAGATAAAGTAAGAAAAGAAACAGGAATATATTTAGATAAAAGAAAAGATATAGTAAAGGATATAGTAGAATATAGAAAAGAATTTTTAGAAGAAGATAAAAATGATGAAGATAAAGTAGCAGAATACTTTGATCATGAAAGATACTTAAAAGAAAAGCTTTATGGTTTTATAGATAAAAAACTAAAAGAGCTTACAGTTCTAGAACAGAATCCTTACTTTGGAAAAGTTAATTTTGTAGATGAAGGGGATGAAGATTCTATCTATATAGGTAGATACGGATTTTTAGAAACAGGTAATTATAAACCTTTTATTGTAGACTGGAGGGCTCCTATATGCCAAATATTTTATCAGGGTAAATTAGGAAATATAGCCTATGAATCACCAGAAGGTAAAATAGAGTTAGATGTAAAATCTAAAAGACAATATGTTATCCGTAAGGGTATATTAAAAGGTATGTTTGATTCTGTTTTAGATGTAAAAGATGAAGTTCTTCAAATGATTTTAAGTGAAAACACCAAGGAAAAATTGAAGGATATAGTTATGACTATACAAGAAGAGCAAGATAACTTAATTAGACAACCTAAAAATAAATCTATGATTGTTAATGGAGTTGCAGGTAGTGGCAAGACTACTATTGCTCTTCATAGAGTTGCATACTTATTATATAATTATAGGAACCAAATACAAGATAAAGTATTAATACTAGGACCTAATAATATTTTTGTGGATTATATATCAGAAGTATTACCAAGTTTAGGTGAAAATGGAGTTAAACAAACTACCTTTAAGGATTTTATAGAAGACTTGCTACCTGTAAATAATTTTCTAGAATATGATAATTATATAAAAAGATTTATACAAAAAGATAATAAGTTTATAGAAGATATAACATATAAACAATCCAAAGCATATATGGAAGATTTAGATAGTTTTATGGAAGAGTTAGAACAAAACATATTTATTACAGAAGACGTAGTATTAATGGACGAAGTTGCTATAGATAAAAAAGAAATAGATGAAATGCTTTATTCTTATTATAAATATATGCCTTTGTTTAAAAGAAGCAAAAAGGTAAAAAGAATAGTATTTTCTAAAATAAGAGATGTGAGAAACAAAAAAGTCTATGAAATCCAAAGACAATATGAAGAAGAGATAAAAAAGCTATCAGAAGAAGAACTACAACTCAATAAAAATAATTTAGAGTTTGAAAGAAAGAATAATATAAGAAACATAGTGAAAAAATCTATGGAGGTAAAAAAATCATTAGTATGGTTAGATAATCCACAGGTTTTTGATATATACAATGAGTTTAATAATAACAAAAAACTTACTGTAGATGATATTATAGCTATATTATATTTAAAAATAAAATTAGAGGGTTTAAGATATAAAACTGAAATAAAACATATAGTAATAGACGAAGCACAAGATTATTCATTTTTACAATTTGTAGTATTAAAAAAACTTACAGATTGTCAATCTATAACTATAGTAGGAGACGTTAATCAAAGAACATTACCTTGCAAGGATGAAGTCCCTATGTTATGCTTAGATTCTGTCTTTGATAGAGTTGATGTGGAGTATTTTGATTTAGACAAAAGTTATAGGTCAACAAAAGAGATTATGGAGTATGCTAATAAATACTTAAAAACAAATAAAATTGTTCCTTTAGTAAGAGAAGGAGAACCTGTAAAAGAAGTAATAGTAAAGAATACAGAGGAAGTAATAGATAAAGTTAATTATTATTTGAGTTACTTAGAGAATAAAGGTTATGAAAGTATTGCAATCATAACAACTACACTAGAACAGGGGAAAGTTATAGGAGCAGAATTAAAAAAGCAAATGTATATTAATTTAATAGAAAGAGAAGATATAATTTATTCTGGAGGTAAGATAATAATTCCTTCTTATTTATCAAAAGGTTTAGAATTTGATGCTACTATTTTAATATTAGATGATAATAATGTAGGAGAAAACTTAAAATATATAATGGCTACAAGAGCTTTACATGAAATGATAGTTGTACACAAAAAAGATGAAAAGTTATAAACAGTGTGGATAACTTTTCACTAATAATGGGGACTATTTATACAAAAATACTAACAGATAAATTTTACACTATAAGTTGTAATTAATAATAGTTTAAATAAGATTAATAAAAAGAACTCCTAATTCCGAAGAGTCTGTAAACTCTTAAGAATTAGGAGTTCTTTATTTTTGTGGAATTTTCCGAATTATATTTAAATTTATAAGATCTTTTTAAAATTTTACACATAATTTTAATTAGTTATTAATGAATGATACTAATAAAAGCTATAATTAAATTAATTTGTTTTAAAACTTAAAAAATCTTCAATTATGGATTCCCTAATTTGTGGAATTTTAGAAAAATCAATATTATTTACATAATATTTTTCTAGATCGTCATGAAGACTTTTTTCAGAATGAAGTATATCTGTAGCTTTATTTATAAGTGTATAAAATAATTCTTTATCTTCATTTATTTTTGTCCTATTACTATTTAAAATAGATAAGTCTAATAAATTGTCCATATATATTTGTTCACCATCTAAAAATTGTTTGTTAATTTCATTAGAGGTTACAATTGCAGAATTAAGATCTGGGATTACAATATGTTCTAGCATATTTGGAATTAAAGGATTATGATAATATTCAACAAGGAAACCTCTATTTATAGCTTCATTGCTTATGCTATTTAATATTTCTGTTTTGCCAGTTCCAGGAGCTCCATTTAAAGCATATATATCTTTTATACCAATATATACACTATTTGTGTGGCTTACTATTCCTTCAGGACTAATAGCGCTGATGAATAGATGTCTTTTCTTTCCTTTAGAATTATTAGATATATTTTCTTTAAATAAGTTATTTTTTAATTCTTTTTCTAATTTATATAGATTATCATAGTTTTTAGCTCTACAGTTTAAAACACTCCAGTCTTCATGGATGGTTTTGGCTGCATTTAAGTACCTATAGGTTCTTTTGAAGGTTTCGCTTATTTCATTACTTATCTTTATTATTTCATTTTTATGTTTCTTTAATTTATTTTCATCTAATAAATCACCTAAATTTATTATTTTGTCTATGGCCCCAGGCACCTTAGGGTCAAGCATATGGGGAGCTGTTCCATCTACCATAGCTACCTTTAATTCTTTAATTCTTATAGAATCTAAAGAATTACTATCTGAAGAACAGTGAAAAAACTCTACAGTATAATTACTTTTTATAAAAAAATCAGCAATGCTTTTCATTAGAGAAGATTTCCCAGTACCAGGACCACCTTTTAAATATATAATTCTATTAGCATCATTAATATCTATTATATTATTAAAGAGAGAGTAGAAGCCTTCAGCGGTATTACCACCAGCAAAGAAGTGTTTTGATGGGTTTATCAAAAAAATCAACTCCTTAATTAAAATCACTATATATAATATGCACAAAACATAATTTTGTATACTAATGAAAGTTCCCATATATAGATTTTAGAGTATTTATATATGAAATAAAAAAATTAAGTTAATAAAAATCTCTATCTATGGTTATAACTGTATTATATTTAGGATGTAACCTTTTTATACAGTTATCTATATCTTTTTCAAGCTGATTTTCTAATTCAGAAGTAAGCTTAAAAGAATGATCTATTACTATATCAAATATTAGATTTTTATATTCATCTTCGCCAACCATTCTAAAATCATGCATAGATTTTATTATAGGAAATTCTTCTAAAATTTTAACTACCTCTTTACGAGTATAATCTACTTCTTTATTATCTACATTAATAGGGTCCATATGAATAACGAGAAGAAGATCTAATTTTTTAGATATTTCATTTTCAGCTTTATCTATAACTTCATGAATTTTAACAATAGATTCATTTGAAGGAACTTCTGCATGGATAGATGCCATACATCTCCCAGGACCGTAATTGTGTACTATCAAATCATGTACGCCCATTATTAACTCATAACTCATAACTCTTTCTATTATTTCAGATACTAGTTCTTTATCTGGAGCTTCACCTAATAATGGATCTAAAGTTTCTTTTATAAGTGAAATACCAGAATATATTATAAATAAAGAAACCAATATTCCGAAGTATCCATCCATAGGAAAGGAAATCCACTTAGCTAACAATAAAGATAAGGCAACAGAGGAAGAGGTTATAACATCACTTAATGCATCTAAAGAAGAGGCTTTAAGTGCACCAGAGTTAATAGTATTGCCTATATATTTATTGAAGCGGCTCAACCATAACTTTACAATGATAGAAAATAATATTAATAAAAATGGTATCCATTGAAACTTTACTATAGAAGGATTTTTTATTCTATCAAAAGAAGATTTTATAAATTCAAATCCAACTAAAAGTACCATAAAAGACACAATTAAACCAGATATGTATTCAATTCTACCATGGCCAAAGGGATGTTCTTTATCTGCAGGTTTAGAGGCTAATTTAAAGCCCAAGAATGTTATTATAGATGATGCAGCATCAGATAAATTGTTAAAAGCGTCTGCTGTAACTGCAATACTATGAGATATTAATCCCACAGAAATTTTAATTATAAATAAAAATATATTTGTTAGAATACCAACTATACTAGCTAAATATCCATAAGAATCTCTAACTTCTTTATGATTAGTATTTTTATAGTCTTTTACAAATTTAATCACTAAAAGTTTAGATAACATAATAGCACCTACTTCCAATTCAGTATAAAATGTATTATAACATATTTTTTTAGTAAAATTTTCTATATTAAAATATTTTATAGCATATAATATATTAATATACTCTGATATAATAAATTTATAAAATATTATGAAAAGTAGGTGTTTTATATGGATAAAATAAAGATATCTAATGAACTAATAGATTTTATATATGATAGTCCATCGCCATATCATGTGGTACATAATTTAAAAAATGTATTAACAAAGGAAGGCTTTACAGAGATTAAAGAAAGTGAAGCTTGGAAATTGAAAAAAGGTGGTAAATATTTTACCACTAAGAATGATTCTGCAATAGTAGCATTTTTTATTGGAGAGGATGAAATAGAGAATTCAGGTTTTAGAATAGTGGCTTCCCATACAGATTCTCCAACTTTTAAAGTAAAGCCTGTTCCAGAAATTTTTGCCGAGGGTAATTATATTAAACTTAATACGGAAGTATATGGAGGCCCTATACTAAATACTTGGATGGATAGACCTTTATCCTTGGCAGGAAGAGTAGTTTTAAAAGGGGAAAATCCATTAAAACCTAAAGTGGAACTTATAAATATAAAAAGACCTATACTTATAATTCCTAATTTAGCTATTCATATGAATAGAAATGTAAACAAAGGTATAGAACTCAATAAACAGAAGGATATGCTGCCTATAATCTCAATGGTTCAGGATAAATTAGAAAAAGAAAATTACTTGGTTAATATAATATGCAGAGAATTAGATGCTAATATAGATGAGATATTAGATTTTGAATTATTCTTATATGAATTTGAGAAGGGATGTTTAATTGGAGATAAGAGTGAATTTATATCTACAGGTAAATTAGATGATTTATCCATGGTTCATGCTTCTCTTAAGGCCTTACTTTCTTCCACTAATAATAAATCTACAAAAATTATGGTATGTTTTGATAATGAAGAGGTAGGAAGTGCAACAAAACAAGGGGCGGATTCACCATTCTTATCTCAAATATTAGAAAGGATAACTTTATGTTTAAACAAAAATAGAGAAGAGTACTTTAGAACCCTTTCAAAATCATTTATGATATCCTGTGATTCAGCCCATGCTATACATCCTAATGTAGGTGAAAAATCAGATCCTACTAATAAAGTTATTATGAATAATGGTCCCGTTATAAAAGTTAGCGCTAGTCAGAGTTATACTTCAGATGCCTATTCTTCTTCTGTATATGAAGAAATATGCCATAGGGCTAAAGTACCAGTACAGAAATTTGTAAATAGATCTGATGAAAGAGGGGGATCTACTATAGGCCCCATATCTGGAACTCATATAAATATACAATCAGTAGATATAGGAACAGCATTACTTGCTATGCATTCTATTAGAGAGTTAGGAGGAGTAGAGGATCAAGTTTATGCTATAAGGTCTTTTCTAGAATTTTTTAATATTTAAATAAAAAGTATTGATTTATTTCATAATTCATGTTAAACTAATGAAAATTTAATTAAATGAAAGCTACTTATGGAGAGGTGCTGTAATTAATAGTATTTATTCTTAGTCGGCAGACTTTGAGGAATAAAAAAAGGAATTATGGCCGAAGGAAAAGGTTTGGCAAAAGTTTTTCCTGGCTTTGCACATAATATGTGAAAGGCTGTCACTTGAAAAAGTGGAGAGCTGCATAGGTACACGGAAGTTGCATATTATTTATTTGTATTATTGAAATAATGCAGCAAAGGTGTTCCTTTGTTGCATTATTTTTTATTTTTGTGAAATACATAAGTTAGAGTATTTATTAAATTTTAGAGAAATATTTAAAATATTTTATTTATAAATAGGGGGGTATTTATATGGCAACAATCGTTCAAAAATATGGAGGTACATCTGTAGCAACGGTAGAAAAGATAAAAAACGTAGCCAGATCCATCGTAAAAAGAAAAAAAGAAGGAAATGATATAGTAGTTGTTGTTTCTGCTATGGGACACACTACAGATAATCTTATAAGTTTAGCTAAGGATATAAGCAATGTACCAGATAAAAGAGAATTAGATGCATTAATTTCTACAGGGGAAATGGTGTCATCATCACTTTTATCTATGGCAATTAAGGAACTAGGGGAAGATGCTATAAGTTATACTGCTTATCAAATAAATATAAGCACCAATGGACAGCATGGAAAATCTTTAATAAATGATATAGATGAAAAAAAGATAGATAAAAGCTTAAAGGAAGGAAAGGTTGTTGTTGTCGCAGGATTTCAAGGAATAAATTGTGATGGTAGTATAACAACTTTAGGTAGAGGGGGGTCTGATACTTCAGCAGTAGCAATAGCAGCAAAGCTAAATAATGCCATATGTGAAATATACACAGATGTGGATGGAATATATAGCGTAGATCCACGAGTATATAATAAAGCTAAAAAATTAGATTATATAGACTATGAAGAAATGTTAGAATTATCTAGCCTAGGTGCACAGGTTATGCATTCAAGATCTATAGAATTAGCTGAAAAATATAATATACCTATTTATGTAGGATTAAGTAATGGCAATATCAAGGGAACAGTTATTAGGGGGATGAATAATATGAATATGGAAATAAAATCAGTAACAGGATTAGCAACTAGTGATGATGATGTTGCAATAACAATGGAAGATATAAATGAGAACATAAACATAGTAGCAGATATATTTACGAAATTGGCAGAAAAGCAAATAAATGTAGATATGATAAGTCAAACAGCACCTATAAATAGTAGAATAAGTTTATCTTTTACTATACCAAAAGAGGATTTACAGGATGGAATGAAAATAATAAAGGGGTATGCACCAAAGGATAAAATAAAAATTGACGAAAATTTAACTAAATTTTCCATAGTAGGAATAGGAATGAAAAATACATCCGGTGTTGCAGCTAAAATGTTAAAAATTTTTAGTGATAATAATATAAAAATAAAAATGATAACAACCTCAGAAATAAGGATTACTTGCGCAATAAATGTAGAAGATAAAATAAATGCTATAAATTTAGTAGCAAAAGAATTTAATTTATAAATAGGATGTGGGAGTATGAAACTTTTTGGAAGTATGAATATAAAGAACAATAATTTATATATAGGTGAAATAAACACTTTAGGATTAGCTACGGAATTTGGAACACCTTTATATGTAATGGATGAAACTCTTATAAGAGATAATTGTAGAAGATATGTAACTTCCTTTAATAAAGAAAAAAACAAAGTAGCTTATGCGGGAAAAGCCTTTCTTACTAAGGCTATGTGTAATCTAATAAAAGAAGAAGGGCTTTATTTAGATGTAGTATCAGGAGGAGAAATATTTACTGCTTATAAAAGTGGATTCCCTATGGAAAAGGTGTATTTTCATGGCAACAATAAAACTATAGAAGAAATAGAGATGGCCATAAATTTAGGTGTTGGAACCTTTGTAGCAGATAATTTTCAGGAATTAGATATAATAGATAATGCCTGTAAAAATAAAAATATAAAGCAAAGAGTAATTTTAAGAATAATTCCAGGTATTGAAGCACATACCCATGAATATATTAAAACTGGACAAATAGATTCTAAATTTGGATTTACATTAATAGATAATGGTGCTATCAAAGCAGTAAAAAAAGCATATGAACTAGAAAATATACAATTTGTTGGGTTCCATTGTCATATAGGTTCTCAAATATTTGAAACAAAACCTTATGAAGAAGAAATAGAAATAATGCTTAAGTTAATAAAAAGAACTAATGAAGAACTAAATATAGATATAGAGGAGCTGGATTTAGGCGGGGGTTTTGGAATATATTATAGGGATGGAGATGAGCCTAAAGAAATAGAAGAGTTTTGTAAAATTATATTAGATAAAGTTAAAAATTATTCAAAAGAGATAGGGGTTAGAGAACCTGTTTTAATAATAGAGCCAGGTAGGTCTATAGTAGGCAATTCAGGAGTTACACTATATTCTGTAGGTTCTATTAAAGAAATTCCTAATGTAGCTAAGTATGTAGCTGTAAATGGAGGGATGACAGATAATATAAGGCCTGCATTATATAAATCAGAATATGAATGTGTAGTATGCAACAAAGCCTTAGATAATTTATTAGAAGAAGTAAAAATAGTAGGGAAATGTTGTGAATCAGGAGATGTCCTTATAAATAATGTAAAATTACCAATAGTAGAAACTAATGATTTGTTTGCAATATTAAATACAGGAGCTTATGGATATTCTATGGCAAGTAATTATAATAAAGCTTTATTACCATCTGTGGTTTTTGTTAACAATGATAAAGTAAAATTAGTATGTAGAAGACAAAGCTATGAAAATTTAATACAAAATGAAGTGTAAAATATTTATCAAAAATAATATAGTTATTAAAATAAATGTTTTTTAGTAATGATAAATAAAAAATCTTATTGAGTTAAATCTGGATTAACTTAATAAGATTTTTTTTATTTAATTAATTTTATATTAATTTAAAGTATTGGTAACTGAATGAAATGTAATTAATGTCTGTTTATAGGTTAGTTTTTAATTGTAATATTTTTATATTAATTGGAAATACTAAATTAGGCATACTCTTGATAAGGAAAGGATGAATTCTTATGACAGTGTTTATACCAATTTGTGTGAGTTTAATTATTTTAACATATTTAATATATAAGAATAGTGATAGTAAAGAAAGTTTAATAGATGATATAAATAATATATTTTTTAGTGAAGATAAACAGGATTTAGAACAATTTGCAGAAGATATTTCAGAATTTCATAGTATAGTATCTAATAGAAAATGTAGAAAATTAGTTTTGGAAAGTTTAGATAAAAGTTATGAGAGAATAATGAATAATTACAAATACATAGTATCTTTAGATGAAGATATAAATATGACTGTACCTGCTGGAGAGTGGTTATTAGACAATATATATCTTATAGAAAAAGAATATAAAGATATAAAAAAAAATATGCCATCTTCTCATTATGTAAAATTACCTGTTATAAATAAAGGCATAATGAAATGTTACCCTAGAGTATATCATTTAGCTTTAGCTATAATACACAATTTTCATGGAAATATGGATAAAGATTTTATAATAAAATTTATGAATGAATATCAGAAAAATAATATATTGACTAGTTCAGAAGTATGGGCTTTACCTATAATGTTGAGAATAGCTTTAATACAAAAGATATCTATAATAACAGAAGAAATAACATATATACAAAGAGAAAGAAAAAGGGGGGAAGAATTAGCAGATAAAATAATTAAAAATTATAATGATGGAGATTTAGAAAAAGCTATTGATGAATTAAAGGATAATGGGATAAATATTAGCCCTTATTTTATGGAAACATTTATAAATATAATAAATGATAATGGAATAAAAGAAGAAAAATTAAATCTATTTATACAAGAACAATTAGAGATAAAAGAAAAAAACATAGATAACATAATAAATTTAGGATATAGAAAACAATCTAAACAACAAATAATTATGGGTAATTGTATAAATGGATTAAGAGATATAGAAGCTATTAATTGGAAAAATATATTTCAAAATGTTAGTGTTATCGAAGAAATATTAAAAGAAGACCCTTTAAAAGTTTATAATGATATGGATTTTCCATCCAAAGACTTTTATAGAAATAAAATAGAGAGACTTTCAAGAAAATTAAAACTTCCAGAAAGTTATATAGCAAAAAAAAGTATAGAATGTGCACAGCAATTTGAAGTTAAAACTGAGGAAGATAATTATAAAAAACATGTAGGATATTATATAGTTGAAGAAAAAGGGGTTAGATTACTCAAAAAAGTATTAGGTGTAAAAAATGAAGGAAAGGATAAAATAAAAGATTTTTTAATTAGAAATAAAGTTAGATCTTATATAACTAGCATAATAGTTTTTACATTTATATTCGAATTTTTTATTATTAAATCCATAGGATACAACAACATATATGCAATACTGCTACAATTTATAATACTTTTAATACCTAGTAGTGAAATTGTAGTATCAATATTAAATTGGAGTTTAAACAATTTGACTAAGCCAGATTTTATACCTAAATTACAATTTACAAATGGTATAACTAAGGAAAATTCAACAGTTGTTGTAATACCTACATTAATAGGAAGTAAAAAAAGAGCTCAAGAATTAGTAAAGGATATGGAAGTATATTATTTAGCTAATAAAGAAAAGAATCTTTATTTTGCTATTTTAGGAGATTTTAAAGATAGCAAAAGTGAAAAAGAAGAAAATGATGAAGAAATAATAAAAGAAATGTTAAAGAGAGTAAAAGAGTTAAACAATAAGCATTCCAAAGCAGGAGAAGAAATATTTTTCTTTTTAAATAGATATAGACAATATAATAAAAAAGAAAAAATATGGATGGGATGGGAAAGAAAGAGAGGAAAGTTAGAAGAATTTAATAAGCTTATACGTGGAGAAAAGAATACTAGCTACAATACTATAAGTGGAGATATAAATATTTTAAAAAAAGTTAAATATGTAATAACACTAGATGCAGATACAAAACTTCCAAGAGATGTGGCTAAAAGGCTAATAGGCGCTATGGAGCATCCACTTAATAAACCTATAATGAATAATATAAAAAAATCAGTAATTCATGGATACGGGCTTATGCAGCCTAGAATTAGTATAGGTGTAGAAGATGCTAATAAAACTTTATTTTCAAAAATTTTTTCCGGACAGGTAGGATTAGATACTTATACTACGGCTGTATCTGATATTTATCAAGATGTATTTAAAGAAGGTATATTTACAGGAAAAGGGATATATCATGTGGACACTTTTAATACTATGCTTAATGGAGAAATAAAAGAAAATTCTGTTTTAAGCCACGATTTATTAGAGGGATCTTATGTTAGAACAGCTTTAGTTACAGATATAGAATTAGTAGATGGATATCCAGCCTATTACAATTCAAGTTGTAAAAGACTACATAGATGGGTTAGAGGTGACTGGCAGCTTATACCTTGGATATTTAAAAGAACAGCAATAAATAGATTGTCAAAATGGAAAATAATAGATAACTTAAGGAGAAGTCTTTTAGAACCAACTATAATTAGACTTATATTATTTTCATTACTTAGCTATTATGGAACTAATGAAATGATCACAGTAGCTTTTCTTTCTATTATTGCACCTATATTGTTTAATGTTTCAGAGGTTATTATTTTCCCAAGTAAAGGGATAGGCTTATCTGGTAGGATATATAGTGTGAAAAACGTACTAAAACAATTCTTCTTAATATTTACTTTTATACCTCACAAAGCATATTTAATGTTAGATGCTATAGCAAGAACTTTATATAGACTTCTTATAAGTAAAAAAAATTTATTAGAATGGCAAACTGCAGAAGAGGCAGAGAAAATGTCTCGAAAGGATTTTAGGGGATATATAAAAAATATGTGGGTGGGGAGCTTAATAGCTCTTATTATACTTTACTTATCTATAATAAGATCTAATGAATTAGCTATATTGCTTGTGCCTGCTTGTATAATTTGGTCTATTAGTCCTTATATAGCTTTCTATGTAAGTCAGGATAAGAAAAATAGATTATATATAAATAAAGATGATAGAAAGCTATTACTTAATATAGCTAGAAGAACGTGGGCTTATTTTGAAGATTTTGTTTGTGAAGATACCAAATGGTTAGCACCGGATAATT
Organism: Clostridium sporogenes; assembly: GCF_001889325.1. Taxonomy (NCBI): domain Bacteria; kingdom Bacillati; phylum Bacillota; class Clostridia; order Eubacteriales; family Clostridiaceae; genus Clostridium; species Clostridium sporogenes. The sequence goes on from NZ_CP013243.1 coordinate 2,716,846, forward strand.
ATCAGGAGCAGCCTTATAAAGGAATAGCTTATAGAACATCCCCTACCAATATGGGAATGGGAATAACTTCAAATATTGTAGCCTATGATTTAGGATTTATAACATTAGAAAATCTTATAAATAGATTAGAAAATATAGTATCTAGTATGAATAATTTAGATAAATATGAGGGACATTTTTATAATTGGTATGATATAAAAAATGGTAAACCACTAAATCCTAGATATATATCTGCAGTAGATAGTGGAAATTTAGTAGGATATTTATGGCTTACAGAAGAATCTTTAAAGGATATTATAAATAAACCTTTATTAAGCAAAAAAAATATTGATGGGTTATTAAGTATACTAGAATTAGCTAATGAAGAATTAAAAAAAGAAGAGGATATAGATAATTTTTATTTTAATATAATATTTATTTTAAAAGGAATGGAACCGGATATTGTTTTTATAAACAACATATTTATAAAAATATTGAACAAGCAAAAGGAACTAGATAATTTTAATATAGATATAAATAATTTCTATTGGAATAAAAAGTTATACGATTTTTTAAATGAATCTCTTCAGGAATTTAAAAAATTAATTCCTTGGAAGGATCAAATAATAGAAAATATAGGAATATGTAAAGATGTAATAGAAGAGATTAGAGACTTTGCTACAAAGATACCTATAAAAAAAATGCCAGATAAAATAAATTATATTACTAAAAACTTAGAACAAATAAAAACAAAGGACAATTATGAAAGAGAATGGATTTTAAATTTTATAAATAATTTAAATACTAGTAGTGATAATATTAAAAATTTAATACAGGGTATATATGGATTAAATTTAAAATTAGATGAATTAGCTAAAAATACAGACTTTAAAGTTTTATACAATAAGGATAGAAATTTATTTACTATAGGATACAATGTAGATTCAGGAGAGATGGCAAATTCTTATTATGATTTATTAGCTTCAGAAGCTAGGCAAGCAAGTTTTGTTGCTATAGCAAAGGGTGACATCCCACAAGATAACTGGATAACATTAGGTAGAGGTATAACTTATATGGGAAAAAAATTAAAAGGGTTAGCTTCGTGGAGTGGAACTATGTTTGAGTATTTTATGCCTTTATTGATAATGAAGAATTATGAAGATACTTTATTAGATCAAACCTATAAATCAGTAATAAAAGGACAGCAATTGTATGCTAAAAATAAAAGGATACCTTGGGGAATATCAGAATCTGCATTTTATCATTTTGATGGAGATAAAAACTATCAATATATGGCTTTTGGAGTGCCTGGTATAGGAATAAAAAGAGGATTGTCTAAGGATTTAGTTATATCACCTTACTCAACTATATTAGCTTTGCAAAAAGATATAAGTAGTGGTATTGAGAATATAAATACACTAATAGATTCTAAATTATTAGATAGATACGGATTTTATGAGGCTGTAGATTACACTAAAAGTAGAATACCGAAAGGAAAGAGTAAGGCTATAATTAAATCTTTTATGGTACATCATCAGGGAATGAGCCTCATGGCTTTAAATAATATTCTTAATAATAATATACTCCAAAATAGATTTCATAATAAACCAGAAGTTAAAGCTACAGAACTATTATTACAAGAAAGAAAAAGTAATAGAATTATATACAATAGAAATATAAAAAAATATAACACAGAATTGAAGCTTAATAATATCAATCAATATAGTAGAATCTATAACACAGCTAAAACTGATATACCTAGAGTAGGGTTATTATCTAATGGAAGTTATTCCTTAATGATTTCTAATAGAGGTGGAGGATATAGTAAAAAAGATGATACTACTATTTATAGATGGAGAGAGGATTTAACTTCTGACTCTAAAGGATTGTTTTTTTATATAAAAAACATAAATGCTAATAATTATTGGAGTGCTACTTATGAACCTTGTAAATTTGAAGGTGAGTATTATAAAGCTCAGTTTTCTAGTGATAAAATTATTTTTTCAAGAGTGGATGGCAACATAATAACTGAAACTCATGTTACGGTTTCTCAAGAAGATGATGCAGAAATAAGAAGCATAAATTTAAAAAATAATAGTAACAATGACAGAGTGATAGAAGTAACTAGTTATTGTGAGGCTACATTAGCAAATTATAATGCAGATTTAGTTCATCCTAGCTTTAGCAATTTATTTGTAAAAACAGAATTGAAGGAAGAACCTTTTTGTGTTTTAGCCAATAGAAGAAAAAGAAGTGAAAAGGATATATCTCCTTGGTTAATTCAAACTGTAGCTGTGGAAGGAGAACAAATTGGTGGATTTCAATATGAAACAAGTAGAATAGATTTTATAGGAAGAGGAAGAAACTTATCTAATCCGCGGGCTATGGATAATGAAGCTAACCTTAAAAGCTCTATAGGACCGGTTCTAGATCCTATTATAAGCATAAGAATTAGAGTAAGATTAAAGGCTAAAGAAAACTGCATAGTAGCTTATACAACTGCTTTTTGTAATTCTAAGGAAGAAGGAATAAAAATAGCAGAGAAATATAGAAATATAGATAATGTAAAAAATGCCTTTAACTTATCTTGGAGTCACAGTAATTTAGAAATGAAACATTTAGGTATAAGATCCACCGCAGCTAATATGTATCAGTATATTGTATCTAATATATTATTTATAAATAGAAATATGAAGGAAAGAGAGAATTATATAAAATATATAAAATCAGGTCAATCAGACCTTTGGGCCTATGGAATATCAGGAGATTATCCTATAGTTTTAGCTACTTTAGATAAAGAAAGTGGAATAGATATAGTAAGACAATTATTAATTGCTTATAGATATTGGAAAATGAAAAATATAAATGTAGACTTAATAATAGTTAATACTAAAGAAAGTTCTTATATACAACCAATAGAAGATTCTATATTAAATTTAATAAATACTCTAGGATTAATGAATAATATAAATAAATCAGCAGGGATATTTCTATTTAATAAATCTACTATGAAGGAAGAAGCTTTAAGTTTATTGAAGGCTATGTGTAGGTTATATATAGACACTAATAAAGGTTCTTTAGCAGAACAAATAGATACAGGTAATAATAAAACTAAGGAATTAGATCTATTACAAAAAAAAGAAATTCAGTATACTGCTAAATCATATAAATTTAAAGTACCTAAATTAGAGTACTTTAATGATATAGGTGGATTTGATATGGGAAATAATGAATATACCATAGTGTTAAAGGATTATAATAATACTCCATTACCATGGATAAATGTAATGTCTAATGGTAACTTTGGATTTCATGTATCAGAGAGTGGATCATCCTATAGTTGGTATAAAAATAGTCGAGAAAATAAGCTAACTAATTGGTGCAATGATCCAGTAATAGATGGAGAAAGTGAGCACATTTATATAAGAGATGAAGAAACAGGAGAAATATGGAGTATTACACCTAAACCTATAAGAGATGAAGGGCAGTATATAATAAATCATGGATTTGGATATTCTAATTTTAAGCATTATACAAAGGGTATAATTGGGGAAACTACAAGTTATTGTCCTATAGAGGATAGCTGTAAAATATCTCTAATAAAACTTAAAAACAACACTAATATAAAAAGAGAAATATCTGTTACCTATTATGCTTCAACAGTTTTAGGGGTATCTAAACAGTTAAGTTCACCATATATAAGTACCTATTTAGATAAAGAAAATTTTATATATTCTAGAAATCCTTATAATAGTAATTTTAAAGAAACTACCGCTTATTTAAAAATAGTAGGAGGAGAAGAAGAATCCTTTACAGGGAATAGAAAGGAATTTTTGGGTATCGATGGTACTATAGAAAAACCTAAAGCATTAAACTATGAAAAATTAAGCAATGAAGTAGGTGCAGGTATAGATCCTTGTATGGCTGAAAATTCAAAAATAACCTTAGAACCTAATGAAGAAAAAGTATTGATAGCTATATTAGGAGCGGAAGATAGCATAGAAGATGTAAAAGAAAATATTAATAAGTATGATAATGAAATAATAGCCTTTAAAGAGTTAGATAATACTAAGGAATACTGGAAAAGTCTTACTGAAACTATAAAAGTAAAAACTCCAGATAAAAGTATGGACTTAATGTTAAATGGATGGCTTTTATATCAGGTAATAGTGTGTAGGTTATGGGCCAGAACAGCTTTTTATCAATCAGGAGGTGCATATGGATTTAGAGATCAGCTTCAGGATGTAATGTCAGTATGCTATATAGATCCAGAGATAACAAAAAAACAAATAATATATAGTTCTTCAAGACAGTTTAAAGAGGGAGATGTTCAGCATTGGTGGCATCCAGTAGTAGAAAGTGGTATAAGAACTAGATTTTCAGATGATTTATTATGGCTTCCTTATGTAACTATAGATTATATAAAGAACACAGGAGATTATAGCATTCTAGATGAAAGTACAAATTATTTGGAAGAACCACCATTAAAAGAAGGAGAAGATGAAAGATACAATGTAGCTTATGTATCTAGTGAAAAAGGAACAATATATGAGCATTGCATAAGAGCTATTAATAGAGCTTTAAAATTTGGAGAACATAATATACCTTTAATGGGTTCCGGTGACTGGAATGATGGAATGAGTACCGTAGGGAACCAAGGAAAAGGAGAAAGTGTGTGGCTTGGATGGTTTTTATATACTATATTAGAGTCATTCATAAATATATGTGATTATAAAAAAGATGTTGTAAATATGGAACGATATAAAGAATATTTACAATTTATAAAAGAAAATATAGAAAAAAATGCTTGGGATGGGAGTTGGTACAGGAGAGCTTACTTTGATAATGGTACTCCTTTAGGTTCTATAGAAAATGAAGAATGTACCATAGATTCCTTATCACAATCTTGGTCAGTGCTATCAGGAGCAGGTAAAGAAGATAGAGTTAAAGAGGCAATGGCAGCTGTTGAAAGAAATCTTATTAAAAAGGATAAAGGAATAATTGCTCTCTTAACTCCAGCATTTGACAAATCTACTTTACATCCAGGATATATTAAGGGATATTTACCAGGTGTTAGAGAAAATGGAGGACAATATACTCATGCAGCAATATGGGTAGTATTAGCTTTTTCTGAATTAAAAATGGAAGATAAGGCATGGAGTTTATTTAATATGATAAACCCTATAAATCATACAAAATCTTATTTTAATTGTCAAAATTATAAAGTTGAACCTTATGTTATGACTGCAGATATATATGATGTAGAACCTCATATAGGTAGAGGTGGTTGGAGCTGGTATACAGGAGCTGCTTCATGGATGTATAGAACAGGCATAGAGGGAATATTGGGATTAAAATTAAAGGGGAAAGATGGTTTTTATGTAGATCCATGCATTCCTAAAGATTGGAGTGAATATGAAATACTCTACAATAGAGGAAACTGTAAATATAATATAAAAGTTGTTAGAGAAAATAAAAAAGAACTTTGGGTAGATGGTAAACTAAAAGAGGAAAATATTATACCAATATTTGAAGAGGGTACTCATGAAATAAAGGTCATAATATAAAAATATATTTATTTAAATTTTAATAGTTATGGAAAGTTTAATGATTTTTAAATCAAATATATTAACTAACAAGAAAACCCTATTTAGTTATAATTCTTATTTAACTAAATAGGGTTTCTATTAATAAGATTTTATTTGTAATTTTTAATATAAAATTTGATTTTTTATATTAAAGATTAATTTGAATATTTATATGTCATCTTCTCCTAATTCATTTGAAGTATAATTAAATTCTGGACAAGCTATATTGTTAGATACTACAGGGTCTCTTACGTTATCAGGTAATTTAGAATAAGTTTTTCCAGTAAGAGACATAGTTTTTATTATTTTAGGGTTTTGTTCTAAATAGTCTCTTTCTTTAGGAATATAAGGTTTTTTATCCATTTAAATCACTCCTTTTAAAATGATTATATAATTTATTATTCCACTAATAATAAAAATAATTATGTAAATGGATTATTAACTGATATTAAATGTTTATGAAATATTTTCTTTTTAAAAGGAAAAATATAATAAATAGAGAAATCATATAATATATAAAAACTTAAATAATAGGGGGAATTTTTATGGTAAAATTAAACGAAGTATACAAATGTGAAGTATGTGGTAATATAGTACAGGTTGTTCATGCTTCAGGTGGACAATTAGTATGCTGTGGTAAGCCAATGAGATTATTAGAAGAAAATACAACAGATGCAGCTTTAGAGAAGCATGTTCCAGTAGTTGAAAAGACAGATAATGGGGTTAAAGTAAAAGTTGGAGAAAAAGAACATCCAATGGAGGAAAAACACTATATAGAATGGATAGAAGTTATTACAGAAGATAAAGTTTATAAAAAATATTTAAAACCAGGAGAAAAACCAGAAGCAGAATTTAAATTAGATGAAGAAGTAGTAAAGGTTAGAGAATATTGTAATATACATGGACTATGGAAAAAATAAAATATGAAATTTATTAAAAATTTTAAATGTAGTTTTCTAATTTAAAAAATATTCTTTATTAATAATTAAACAGAACCCTATTTAAATATAGATAAATAGGGTTTTGCATATTTTGTAAATTAATAATAAATTTTTATTTATAATTTTAATAATAACTTTAGTATATTTGGTTAGAATAATAAAAAATAGTTTTTAATTCAATTGTTGACAACAGTGTACTTAAATAATGTATAATATAATTGTAGAATAGCTTCAAATTAGTACTTTAAATATTAATGAGCAATAATATAAAAAATTTACATATTAATATTTTAAGAAGGGAAAAAGTAAGTTTAAAAACAAACTTAAAGAGAGCTGTATAGGGTGGAATTACAGTAGTTATGATTGAGCTGAATGGGCCCCGGAAAACCTAAGTGAAATAAGAGTAGCTCTAGGCGTAGGTCTTACGTTATAAAGACAGAATTTTATATTCGTAGAGGAGAAATTTAAAATTTCTTGAATATAGGTGGTACCGCGATAATTCGCCCTATAACTTTTGTTGTAGGGTTTTTTTATATATTTTTTTAAATGAAATAAATGGAGGTAGAAGTATGGAAGATAATAAAAAGGTTATATTTAGTGGAATTCAGCCTTCCGGAAATTTAACTTTAGGTAATTATTTAGGTGCATTGAAAAATTGGGTTAAATTACAAGATGAATATGATTGTTATTATTGTGTAGTTGATCTACATGCTATAACAGTAAAACAAGAACCTAAAGATTTAAGAAGAAGAACTTTAGAGGTATTAGCAATATATATAGCTTCAGGTATAGATCCTGATAAAAATACTATATTTATACAATCACATGTACCTACTCATTGTGAAGCAGGGTGGCTTTTAAACTGTAACACATATATAGGAGAATTGTTTAGAATGACTCAGTATAAAGATAAATCTCAACGCTATGGGGAATCTGTAAGTGCAGGGTTATTAACTTATCCAGTTCTAATGGCTGCGGATATATTATTATATAATACAGATTTGGTACCAGTAGGTAAAGACCAAAAACAACATTTAGAAATAACAAGAGACTTAGCTCAAAGATTTAATAACTTATATAGTCCAACTTTTAAAATCCCAGATCCATATATACCAGAAGCTGGAGCTAAAATAATGGATCTTCAAGATCCAACTAAAAAGATGTCTAAGTCATCAGATAATGAAAATTCATATATATTAATTATGGATCCACCAGATGCTATAAGAAGAAAAATTAATAGGTGTGTAACAGATAGTCTAGGAATAGTTAAATATGCAGATGATCAGCCAGGAATTAAAAATTTAATGACAATACTAAGTACAATAACTAGCATGAATATGGAAGAGATAGAAAAGAAATATGAAGGAAAAGGATATGCTCAATTTAAAAATGATGTGGCAGAAGCTATAATTTCAGAACTAGAACCAATTCAAAACAAAGTAAATGAATTATTAACTAATAAAGAATACTTAGAATCTATATATAAAAAAGGAGCAGAAAAAGCTTATAAAGTATCTTATAAAATGCTAAGAAAAATGCAAAAGAAGATAGGATTTATACCAAGATAGGATAAACAGAGTTCTTGGCTTTAGAGGGAGTTTTTACTCCCACTAAAGCTTATTAACAGAATTCTTAGGAGTTTTACTCCTTAGAAGTCGTTATCCTTTAGGAGAAATCGTTATCCAGAGACGTAGCCGCTCTTTGCTCCCACTTTGAAGAAGAAGGGATAGTCATCGGATAAATTTTTGTAAAGATAAAAAGTTTTCATAAGTGTAATGAAAACTTTTTATTTATTATAATCTGTAATTTTATTAATTATTTATTTAATACAAATTTATTTATTACTTGCGCAACGCCATGATCTTCATTATTTTTAGTAATATAGTTAGCTACTTTTTTTACTTGCGGATAAGCGTTTTCCATAGCTACTCCTAGACCAGCATATTCTATCATATGTATGTCATTTTCTGCATCCCCAGCACATATTACTTCTTTTTTATCTATGTTTAAAATATTACATAATTTTTCTACACCGTAGCCTTTACTTGTATCTTTATTTAAAAATTCTAGATAAATAGATGCAGTTCTTACCACATTATACTTTTCTTGAAGTTTCTTTGGTACTAGTTTAATTATTTCAGTTATTTTTTCTTCGCTACCCACAAACATTATTTTTATTATTTTTAAATCCTCAGGTATATTATCAAAATCTATTATATTTAAGGGTATATTATTAAGAGTAGTTTCTATTTGGCTATATACATTAAATTTAGGTGTATAGCATTCACCAATAGTTAAGAAATGAATATCTACATCTAATTCTTTGCTTAATCTATATAATATTTTTAAATCCTCTTTAGTCATATTATTTTCATATAAAACTTTACCTGTTTTTGTTTCCTGAACTAAAGCACCGTTAAAAGCAATAGCATAATCACCAGTGTTAATTAAATCTAATTCTTTTAAATACTTTTCAATCCCTTTAAGAGGCCTTCCTGTAGCTAAAACTACTTTAGATCCTTTTGATATAGCAGCTTCTATAGCTTCTTTATTTTCTCTAGAGATAGTTTTTTTATTATTAAGAAGAGTTCCATCCATGTCTAATGCTATTAATTTATACATATTATGACCTCCATATTAGTTATAATATAAAAATATTATATCATTTTGTAATTAAAATCAACTTTATAGGCAATAGTGATATTGTTTACATTTTAATATTTACAAATTTTTTAGAAATTTTATTTGTGTTTATATTTCAATTAATAGTTGATTTTAATGGGTTAAGAGATTATGTCAATGTATTTTTATTGAAAATAAATTGTGTAAATGATATAATTTAACTTGTTTTATTGGAGTATTATGTACATAATTTATACAAATACTATACATATATAATTTTGATCTAATAAGAGAGGATGTAGCTCATTAGACATCCTCTATTTTATTTCATAATGCTTATAGGATTTTTTATAATACTAAACTCAAAGTTGATTTATATTAGGCTCCATGTAAAAAGTATTTTAATCAATCTTTACAAAAATTATTCCTATATTATTTTGTAGATGGAGTTTTAATGTTAATTAGCTAGAGAATAAATATTTATTGCAAAAAGGGAGAGTGATTTAATGGCTGATTTAAGAGAAAAAATAGAAACAAGAAGAACTTTTGCTATAATATCACATCCAGATGCTGGTAAAACTACTTTAACAGAAAAGCTATTATTATACGGAGGAGCTATAAGATTAGCAGGTTCTGTAAAAGCTAGAAAGGCATCAAGACATGCCACTTCAGACTGGATGGAAATAGAAAAACAAAGAGGAATATCAGTAACTTCATCTGTAATGCAATTTAATTATGAGGGATATTGTATAAACATATTAGATACCCCAGGACATCAAGATTTTAGTGAAGATACATATAGGACTTTAATGGCGGCGGATAGTGCGGTAATGGTTATAGATGCTGCCAAAGGTGTAGAGGAGCAAACAAAAAAATTATTCCATGTATGCAGTTTAAGAGGAATCCCTATATTTACCTTTGTAAATAAAATGGATAGAGAAAGTAAAGATCCCTTTGAGCTTATGGAAGATATAGAAAATGTATTAGGTATAAAATCTTATCCAATAAACTGGCCTATAGGATCAGGTAAAGGGTTTAAAGGAGTTTATGACAGGAACAAAAAGATAATTCAAGCCTTTAATGGCGGAAACCATGGTCAAACAGCAGTAGAATCTTTATCCGGGGACATAGATGATGATGTATTTAAAGATTTAATAGGTGAAGATTTACATGAAAAATTAAAAGAAGATATAGAGCTTTTAGATATTGCAGGAGATGATTTTGACTTAGAAAAGGTCAGAGTTGGTGAACTTACACCAGTATTTTTTGGGAGTGCTTTAACTAACTTTGGGGTAGAACCATTTTTAGAAGAGTTTTTAAATTTGACACCACCACCATTATCAAGAGAATCAGATATTGGAGAAATAGATGTATTTAGTGATAAATTTTCTGCCTTTGTATTTAAAATTCAGGCTAATATGAATCCAGCTCATAGGGATAGAATAGCTTTTATGAGAATATGTTCTGGTAAGTTTAAGAAGGGCATGGAAGTTTACCATTATCAAGGCGAAAACAAGGTTAAGCTTGCTCAACCACAACAGTTCTTAGCTCAAGATAGGGAAATAGTTGATGAAGCTTATGCAGGAGATATAATTGGCGTGTTTGATCCAGGCATATTTAGAATAGGAGATACATTGTGTTCTGCTCAAGATAAATTTAGATTTGAAGGTATACCTACTTTTGCTCCAGAGTATTTTGCTAGAGTTAGAACTATAGATACTATGAAAAGAAAACAATTTATAAAAGGGATAACTCAAATATCTCAAGAGGGAGCAATACAAGTATTTAAAGAACTTCATATAGGAATAGAAGAAATAGTAGTTGGAGTAGTAGGAGTTCTTCAGTTTGAAGTTTTAGAATATAGAATGAAAAATGAATATAATGTAGATATAAAATTAGAAAGAGTACCTTATAAATATGTAAGATGGATTGAGGAAACAGAAAAAGAAGCAGAAAAATTAAGTATAACTAGTGATACAAAGATAGTAAAAGATTTAAAAGATAGAGATTTATTATTATTCCAAAGTGATTGGGCTATAAGTTGGGCTTTGGAGCATAATGAGGGACTAGTGCTTTCAGATATAGGCAAAAATTAAATTTAAATAGTTAAATATTGAAGTTAATATTTTTAAAATAATAAAAGAGAAATGATACTTAAAAATATAATTTAAGTATCATTTCTTTTTTATTTTATATTAATATAGTGACGTAGAGTTTCCTACTAATACATTATCTAAGCATACAGTTTCCTTAGGTTTCTTATAATAAAATCTATTTAGTTTATCTTTTAATAAAATCTTTCCCTTAGCCAATATAAAGTCTACTAGTTTTACAGTTACAAAAGCTAATATCATTCCTCCAAATACATCTATAATCCAATGTATTTCTAGATACATTGTGGAGTACACTACAGATAAACAGAAAAATGACCATATATATTTAAATATTTTGTCTTTTTCATGTAATACAACTAAAAACATAGCAAAAGCTATAGATGTATGCATGGATGGAAAACAATTCAAAGTAACTCCAGCAGCAGCTTCAGGACTTAAGTTTCTAGCTAAACCATCAGGATGTCCATTTACATACCAAACTTCTTGTAGATGGAACATTAGATAAAATGGGGTTATTAAGAAAACTTGAAGTACATGGGCAGATAAAGCATATCGCATCATTTTTCTGAAATCTTTAGACAAAGCTGCTCTATACATAGGAATTAAAGCAGGTACAACAAAACCATTATTGTAAACTAATCTGAAAAACCAAGTAAGAGTTTCCGTTTGGAAAATTCGTGCAAAACCAGCATCGTTAAAAGGTATATTTTTAAAGGATGGATTAAGATCCACCACGATATCTCTACTTATTTGCCAACTTAACATTTTTCCCCAAAATGCATACCCGTGTTTATTTATATACATTATAAAGAGTAAAAAAGGGACTGCCAGTATTAAAAAAGGTAATATTTTTACATCTCTTCTAATTTCCTTATATGCTGTAAGAGTAGCAATGGCTAGTAAAAGTAAATAAAACTTATAATCTTGAGATAAATTAGGTATATTTATAGATTTTATAAAGAAAAATAAAACTATAATACCTATAATTATTGAATAATACTTGTCCAAAAAATATAAAACAGAATTTAATTTACATTTATTCATAAAGAAAGATATTTTTTTATTATTAGCCAATGATATTCTCCTTTCATTATTAATAAAATTTAAAAAAAATTAAAAAAATTAATCTTTCATTAATAAATTATATAATATGTACAAAAAAATGTATATACAAAAATATTTATTTAAGTTTAAATTAATAAATACTGTATATATCCATATTAAAAATTGCAGTTGATTAGTAACAACTGCAATATATATAATTATTTTATTTTTTCCCTTTCCGTAAAGATATCAATTATAAAAATTGTTGTCGCAAGCAATAGAAGAGAATTTATGAAAATACTCCCTAGTTTAAATAAAAAGGATATTAGAGAAAACATAAGAATAATAGATGCTACCCATCTTAAGAAATTCATGAAGTCATCTCCTTTAGCAATTATACTTGTAATATGTCTTAATTTATTTATAAATATAGCTTTTCCTATAATAATAAAATTTATTTAAATAGTGTGTCCATACATTTTAAAAAAATATAAATACTTTATATACTGTATATAAAGTATATTTTAAAGAGAGGGATTATAATGGAGCACAAAAAAATTATGTATAATACTAATATATTAGATATAGTACAAGTAGCTATTATGGCAGCAATAATATGTGTTGTTACTTTTACTATAAAAGTTCCAACCTATGCTGGATACACTCACCTAGGCGATAGTATGGTACTTTTATCAGTAGTACTTTTGGGAAAAAAAAAGGGAGTTCTATCATCAGCTATAGGAATGGGAATGGCAGATATAATAAGTGGATACTTAATTTGGGCACCTTTCACAATAGTAATAAAGGGTTTAATGGCATTTATAGCAGGAACAATAATATACAAAAATAAAGAAAAACAAGAAAATTTATCTATAAAGTTATTAGGATTTATATTAGCAGGGATGTGGATGATAGTTGCTTACTATTTAGCAGGAGCTATAATAGCCAGATTTATAATGTTTGAAAGTGCAACTTTAAATCAAGCCTTATTAATAGCTTTAAAAGATATACCATCAAATATAGCACAAGCTGTAGTTGGAATTGTAATAGCATTACCACTAGGAAAAGCATTAAAAAAATCAAATTTAATGAAAAGTATAAAATAAGGAAAGTGCGACGCACTTTCCTTATTTTGTTCATTGTACTCTTTAAATATTAAATTAAATACATTAAAATATAATATATAAACAGGTTTTAATGTATATAATATATTATCAGCTATAAGTATTTTAGGAGTAATGTTATGGATGAAAAAAAATTAGCTAGTTTAATTAGAAAAAATGAAGGATTAAAATTAGATTTTAAACAGATGATAGATATCAATACAGAAAGTGGGAAAAAAGAATTAGCAAAGGATGTTTCTGCTATTGCTAATTCTAAGGGTGGTAGAGGATATATTATTATAGGGGTAGAGGATAAAACTAAAAATATAGTTGGTATAGATAATATGGATTTTAAAGAGGAACAGATTCAACAGATTATAAGTTCAAGAATAGATCCACCTGTGCCAGTATCTTTAGAAACACTGCAATACTATGGGAAAAAGTTAGCTATTATTAATATATATGATAGTGATCAAAAACCTTATCAGACAAGAGAAAATGGAGTTTTTTATATAAGAAGAGGATCAACTACAGATACTATGAGAAAAGAGGAGATTATATCATCTCTTCAGGATAATTTAAGTTTAAATATTGAATTATGTTCTATAGTCAAAAGTGATGAAAAGGATATGGATATATCTTTAGTAGATAAATATTTTAATGCTATAGGTGTGTTGGTTAATGAAGACAATAGGGTAAGCATGATGGAAAAGGCATCTATAATAAATTATGATAAAGAAAAAGGTGAATTTATAGGTTCTTTAGGGGGATTACTCATATTTTGTAAAAAAAATAATATGTTTTTACCTCATAATAGAATAAAAATAATTAATAATATAAATAAAAAAGTTAATAAAGTTAATATAATTCAAGGAGATTTACTATATATTATAGATAAGTCTAGAGATATATTGGTAAATATTTTACCCAAATCATATCCTATAGATGCTGTATGTGAGGCTATAAATAATGCGGTGTTATATAGGGATTATTCTATATTTTATGAAGAAATAGAGGTTTTAATAGATTATAAAACTGTTAGTATAATAAGTCCTGGCTGTCTTTTAAGAGATAATAATATGAGTTCTTTTAATACACTAAAAAGAAATATGTGGATATATGAAAAGTTAATATCATTAGATGATAAAAATAGATTCATTAAATCCGGTAATGGGTTTAGAAGAATGAAAAAAGCCTTTAGGGGAAAAGGTAAGGTTATTTTTATAAATTCCTTTAAAGAAAACTGTTTTAAAGTTATGTTTCCTGGAATAAATAAATTCTATAAGAAAAATAGATAAAAAAATATTGTAAAATGTAATATTTTAGATTATTTTTTATTTTTAAAATATTCCCATTATTATTGAAAAACATTTTTAATTACTATATAATTTAAATTGAGGAGTTCACCTAAATATTATAAAAGGGGTGGTAAAGATGATTCAAGTTTTTTGTGATCAAAGAGGATCAGGAAAAACAAAGGCTATGATTAATATGGCTAATGAGGAGGTTAAGTTTAGAGAGGGTAATATTGTTTACATCGATGAGGATAATAGTGCTATGTTTCAGCTTAATAGTGAAATAAGGTTGATTGATAGTTCAGAGTTTAAAATTAATAGTTGCGAGAGCTTTTATGGATTTTTGTGCGGCATTTTATCAAAAGATTATGATATTGAAAGCGTATATATTGATGGGCTGTTTGATATTGTAACTAAGAGTGTATGTAATGCCGCACAATTATTTTATTCCTTGGAGGATATTGGAGAACAATATAATGTGAATTTTTATATAAGTATAAATGAAGAGACGGATATACCTGAGATTATAAAAAAGTATGTAGCATAAAGATTATTAAAGTTGAAAACAATTTTTAGTTTATATAGATAAAGAATAATTTTATATAGTAAGTATTAAAGCTATTGATAAGAGAACTTTCAATAGCTTTAATCTTGGAAAAACAAACAATAATTTTTATGTTAAGATTTAAATTGTATGAAACATTGCTTAATCGCTTATATGAATATTGATAAAATATAGCTTTCAATATATACTAAAAAAAGGAACTAATATTAGGAGGAATGAATATTGAGTAATGTATATGATATATTAAAAGAACGTGGTTACATAAAACAATTAACACATGAAGAAGAAATAAGAGAACTTCTAGGCAAAGAAAAAATTTCTTTTTATATAGGTTTTGATCCTACAGCAGATAGTCTACATGTAGGTCACTTTCTTCAAATGATGGTTATGGCTCATATGCAAAAGGCTGGGCATAGGCCTATAGCTCTAGTAGGTGGAGGAACAGGAATGATAGGGGATCCTACTGGGAAAACTGATATGAGAAAGATGATGACAAAAGATCAAATAGAACATAACTGTAACTGTTTTAAAAAGCAATTAGCAAAAATAATAGATTTTTCAGAGGATAAAGCTATTATGGTTAATAATGCAGATTGGCTTTTAAATTTAAATTACATAGAATTCTTAAGAGAAATAGGCGTTCATTTTTCAGTAAATAAAATGTTAACAGCAGAATGTTTTAAAAGTAGATTAGAAAAAGGATTATCTTTTTTAGAATTTAATTATATGTTAATGCAAGGTTATGATTTCTTAGAATTAAATAGAAAATATAATTGTGTTATGGAATTAGGTGGAGATGATCAATGGTCTAATATATTAGCCGGTGTAGATTTAATAAGAAGAAAAGAAAGCAAATCAGCTTATGGTATGACATTTACCCTTTTAACTAATAGTGAAGGAAAGAAAATGGGTAAAACAGAAAGTGGTGCCCTATGGTTAGATCCAGAAAAAACATCACCATATGAATTTTATCAATATTGGAGAAATGTGGCAGATGCAGATGTAGAAAAATGTTTACGTCTAATAACTTTCTTACCAATGGATGAAGTTAGAAGACTTTCATCATTAGAAGGAGCAGAAATAAATGAAGCTAAAAAGATTTTAGCTTTTGAAGTTACTAAGCTTATACATGGAGAAGAAGAAGCTGAAAAAGCTAAAGTTGCCGCAGAAGCTTTATTTGGGGGAAATGCTAAAGATTTAGGGAATATGCCTACAGCTTATATAGGTAAAGATGATTTAAATAATCCATTAGTAGATCTATTAGTTAAGTGTGAAATATTCCCATCTAAGAGTGAAGCTAGAAGACTAATAAAGCAGGGTGGTCTTTATGTAAATGATGAGAAAGTTACAGATATAAATTTAGTAGTAACAGAAGAACATGTGACAGAAGATGGAATAATGATTAGAAGAGGTAAAAAGAACTTTAACAGAATAGTTGTAGAGTAATGCATAAAAAGGTGTCTCAAAAATAAATCTATTTTGAGACACCTTACTATTTTAATATATATGTAAAGTTGGCATGTATATTAAAATAGTATTTCTTAATCATGGTTATAAATCTGTTTTCCACATTAATAAGGCGTTTTCATTATTATCTGCATAATAACCTTTTCGTATACCGCTATCTTTAAATCCATATTTGTAATAAAGATTTTTAGCAGCTGTATTAGATTCTCTAACTTCTAATGTTATACCAGTTATATTGTGTTTTTTACAAATCTCTATTATTTCATTCATTAAAATATTTCCTATACCTAATCTTCTATAATAGGGATGAACTGCTATATTTGTTATATGGCATTCATCTATTATAAGCCACATTCCTGCAAATCCTAAGACTTTATCAGTTTTTTTATCTACAACAATTATATATCTTGCAAATTTATTTTTCAGTTCTGTTTCATAAGAATTCCTACTCCAAGGCACAGAAAAGCTTAAATTATCTATTTCCATTACTCCATCTATATGTTCTAGAGAAAAGGGTAATACAATTATATCTTCTTTACTCATGATTTTTCATCCCTATTTTTTTCTCATATTCCCTTTCAGCTTGGGATTTTCTTATATACAAAGGAGAAAAAGTATATATATCATCTTTATGTCCTTGTTTTAATAAATGTAATCCAAGTTCACCTAAAGATGAAGAACGAGCTAAATTTAAATGGGTAGGAGCAAATTTTACATTACCCATATTAGACAAAATGGTATCTTTAAATTTAAAAATTCCATCGCCAATGAAGGTTATATGTTCATTTTTAGATTTTAGTATATCTATTAAGTTTTCTATAGATATTACATTATAGTCCGTTAATCTTTTCAACTTATGGTTTTCAAATTTGTATAAGGATGTATAAACGTTTCCTCTTAAAGCGTCTAATATAGGACAAATAATCCCCTCTGTAAAAGCTAAATTAAAAGCTAGACTATCTAAGGAAGATACAGAAATAAAAGGTTTTTTTGTACCTTGGCTTAATCCTTTTACAGTAGCAGCTCCTATTCTTAATCCAGTAAAGGAACCAGGTCCTTTAGATATAACAAATGCATCTATAGAGGAGATGTCACAATTTATATTTTTAAGTAAAGTATCTATCATACTTATTAATATGGTAGAGTGCTGTTTTTTATAGTTAAAATTTATTTCACCATATAATTTATATTCATCTAATACAGAACAACTAGCACATTCTGTAGCAGAATCTATACTTAGTATTTTCATATTTTTAGCTCCTTTATATAATCATATCTATTGCCATAGTAATTTATTGTTATTTTTCTATAGTTTTCTCCTTTTTCAGGTATTTTATTTATTCTTATATCCATGTGTTCATTTGGAATAAGATCTTCTATATAATCAGACCATTCAATGATACTTATACCTTCTCCGAATATGTACTCATCAAATCCAATAGCTTCTATTTCATCTGGATCATTTACTCTATAAACATCAAAATGATATAATTTTAATCTTCCGTCATATTCATTTACTATATTGAAAGTTGGACTAGTTATATTATCTTTAATATTTAATCCTTTAGCTATTCCTTTAGATAAGTGAGTTTTACCTGCACCTAAGTCTCCATTTAGACATAGAATATCTCCTGAATTACAATGGCTCCCTATAAAATTCCCTATATCAATAGTTTTATTTATAGAGTCAACTATAAATTCCATATAATCACCTCGAATAATGTAGTTATAATATTTCATAGAAAAGTAAAATATTATAACAATTAAATTTTTATATAGTTCATATCTTAATTTATCCTACCTCAAAATATTTATAGCACAAAGATAGATGAAAAACAACTTTAGTTACTTTGTGTTATAGCTTTTTTTAAGTGGTACACGGCTTTATCACATAGTAAGCCCTCTGATACCATTTTATCTAATATAGAAAAAGCTCTTTTAAAGTCCATTCCTTCTCTATAAGGTCTATCTTCTATTAGAGCTTGATATATGTCACAAACTGCTATAATTCTATCTTCTTCACACAAGTCTTTTGCTTTTAATCCTCTAGGATAGCCCTTACCATTTAATTTTTCATGATGATTGCATGCCCAAAATCCAATATCACCAATTTCACCGAATCTGTTTAATATTATGTTAGTATAGTAAGGATGAGATTTTATAATTGAAAATTCATCTTTATTTAAAGGTCCATTTTTATCTAGAATTTCTTTTGGTATAGCTAATTTTCCTATATCATGAAGAAGACCAGCTATTTTAAGCTTTATACATTTTGTTTCATCATATCCTATAGTTTTACCTACTTTGTAACAGAGTTCTGCAATTCCTCTGGAATGTTCAGCGGTAAAAGCACTCTTATTATCTATTATTTCTGAAAATATATAAGCCATATCCATAAATTTATATAAATCTAATTCATAATTGTATATAGGACTAACCTTATCTAAAATATATTTTAAATAGCTAGTATTTTCTAAATCTAGCCAAAACATGTCTGTAGAAGATATTTCTAAAAAGGCTTCTACAACTTTAGGACAAAAGATTTTATTTTTATTCCCTTTAATCCAATTCACTATATGTGTTTTTTGTGCATAAGAGGGTATATCATCATTATATAAAAGGTCTGTTAAATCTGCTAATCTTATTATTTGACTTTGAACAGGAATATTATCTTTTTTTATTTTTAAAGCTCCACTTCCATCCCAATTTTCATGATGATATAGTATAAAGTTAGATATATTATTAAAAATAGGGAAAGATTTAGTTATTTCAGAACCAGTAAGACAATGTCCTAAAATAAATTCATTACTAGAGTGACTCTTGGAAAGAAAATTTGTAGCACCTATATCATGGAGTAGGGAAGAAACATATAATTCTTCTAAATGGGTACCACTTATATTCAAAGCTTTAGCTAGACATAAAGATATATAGCATGTCCTTTGAGAGTGATTAAGAAATAGGTGTTTTGAATAATCGATGTTAGTAACATCTTCTATTATACTATTAGTTCCTATAGAACTCATTTCAGCTAAGTCTAAGGCTATGGAGATAGATCTTAAAACTTTATCCATGCTTATATACATAATAAAACCTCTCAATACTAAATTTTCCTTATTATTTTAACATAGCTACATTAAATAATAAATATAATTCCATTAATGAGCTAAAATGAATAAAGTAATATATAAAATTTGCAATAAAAAAATCTATTATGTAAAATATAATATAATGTTATTAGATAATACATATATTTCAATGTATATGTTACAGAGGTGTATTTATGAAAAAAACTATAATTTTTATAATTGGATTTATGATATGTATAAATTTGTTTGGATGTTCAAAACCAAATATTAGTGATAATGAAGAAGAGAATATAAAAAAAGAAGTTTATTTAGATATAGCTACTACAGATAAAAACATATATAACATAGTAAAAGAAATAGTAAAAGATAAGCATTATGTAGAATATATATTTAAAAATAGAGAGGAATTAATAAATTATAAAATAAAAGAAGATACATTAGAGAATATAGGTAGCAAGGATTTGTTTTTTTATGTAGGAGCTAGTTTTGAACCTTGGATTGATGAATTCTTATCAAAATTGGATAAAAGCAAAGTGGGAGTTGTTAATGTATCTAGAGGATCTAAGCTAATGCCCTATGATAAAGAAGTAAAGTTTGAAAATAAAGTATTAAAAGATAATCCCTATTATTTTTTGAATTTGAATAATTACAAAATAGTTTTATCTAATACAAAAAATGCTATACAGGATAAAGATCCTAGCAATAGAGATTTTTATGAAAAAAATTTTTCGAATATATTAAAAAGAATAGAAGGTTATGAAGAGGAGTTCAGTAAAATATCCGATAAAACTGGTGAATTTGTATTTATAGTTGATGAAGATAAATTAGATTATTTTATAAAATATTTAAATGTAAACACACTAAAAATCAAGAGAGATGAAAAAGATAATATAACTAATGAAAAAGAAATAGAAAATATATGCAAAAAGTATAAAGGAAAATGCGTACTTTTATCTAGCAGTAATGATATATTAAAAAATAATAAAAATTTATTAGATAAATATAAAATAAAACCTCTACTACTGAAAATTTATGATAATGATATTTTATATGAGGATATGATACAGTATAATATATCACTACTAAAAAGTACTTTTAAATAAAAGGCGGTGTTTGTATTGAAAAAAATATACTCCTACATAGTTGGTGTACTGTTAGTTGTATTGCTTATTCCTATGGGAAATGTTAAAGCAAATAGTACATATATGATTACAGAAGGGGTAGTTAAGTTAAATAAAAATATATATATTCAGCCAGATAAAGTGGAAAATGCTGATGTTATAAGTATAGGATCAGATATATATGTAAATGGAACTGTAAATGGAGATGTAACTTCTATAGGTGGAAATGTATATATAAATGGCAAAGTTACAGGAGATGCAACAGCTATAGGTGGAAGAGTTACAAAAGGTCAAAAAGGAATCATAAAAGGAACTATAAAAGAAAGATTTAAAAAAAGCAAGATTCCTTTTATAAATAGTAATAAAAATATAGAAAGCACTAAATTTGATCATAGTAGAGTAGCATCAGCTATATTATTATTTATATTGTGCATTATAGCATATAACTTAATGCCCTATAATGAAATGAGAATGGCATCTGCTATAGATAAGGAATTGGGGAAAAGTTTAATCTATGGATATGGCACTATAATATTGATTGCTATGCTGTTGATTACTTTATTATTTAGTATAGTAGGCATTATATTGATTCCAATAGTAGCAATAGTGTTCTTAATAACTTTTCTTGTGGGATTTACATCTATGTGTTTATATGTAGGAAAAAGATTTTTAAAATCAAAGGTATCTCCTATGACTTCTATATTAGTTGGTGTAGCCTTTTATGAAGTAATAAGGAGTGTGGTCTTTTTAGGGCTAGGTCATGCTGTTATTATATTATTTATATTTCCACTAAGCATTGGTATACCTATAAGAAGTAAGTTTGGCAGTTTTAGACCTTGGAGAAGGCTAAATACCAATGATGATTGGAATGATTTTTGGAAACATTAAAGTTGAATTGAAATTACATTATTTAAAAGTTAGTAAAATTAATATATATAATTTACTGGTAAATTATAATAGCTAATATGAAAGGAGAAGAGTTATGTTCTTCTTTGGTATATTTGGTATAAATACAAAACAAGAAGAAGTAGAGGAATTTGAAAATTTGGTTTGTAAAAAGTGTGGTATTTTAAGTAGGTACACTGTGATAAAAACCTATAATGTTTTTCATTTTTTCTTTATACCACTTATTAGGTGGGGAGAAAAGTATTATTTAAAATCTAGATGTTGTAATGCTATATACGCCATATCAAAGGAAAGTTTAGATAAGGTTAGAGAGGATAGAATCCTTAATAACATTGACTTAGAGGAAATATATAGTGAAAATTCAAATGCTAATAATAGTATAATAATTTGTAATGGTTGTGGAAAAGAAATAGATAGTTCTTTTAAATATTGTCCACATTGCGGGGAAAAAATATATTTTTAAAAAAGTAGAGGTTACAGTACCTCTATTTTAATTTATTTTTATATCATGATTAGGTGAATATGTAAAAGGGTATTTTTAGTTAAAAAATAAAATTTTATATTGACATAATTGCAAATATAATGTATTATAATACTTGTCATTAGACTGGTGACTAGGTTTAGAGTAAATATTTATTAAAACTTAGCACATTAATATAGGGGTATAGCTCAATTGGTAGAGTAGCGGTCTCCAAAACCGTTGGTTCCGGGTTCAAGTCCTCGTGCCCCTGCCATTATGAAAATCCAGCAAGCGTCGAGATTGCTGGATTTTTACTTGTTATAAAACTAATTGATATATAGGTAGTTTTATAATACTCTTAAACATGCTATAAAATTTCTTTAGGCTTTTCTATTAGCTTATATAAATTTTTTCAAGTCTTAAAACACTTATTTTAACATGATAATTAATCTTTCATATTGTATGTCAGTGGTTCTTTTTAAACTCATCAAAAGATTTACGAAAAATAAAAATAACATTTCTTATATTTTATTATTAGAAAAAATATAAACTATAAATCTTGAATATGAAAGTACTAATATTAATGATATCTTTTTAAAAATTTAATGTTTATCTAATTTTAACTGTTCTATATTTTCTATGAATTGAATTTAAAAAGAAATATTCTTTGTTATCAAAGCATTAGCTAAACAGGAATGGTTGAATGTATATTATAAAAGGAGTTTGTACATAATTTGCGGGATAATTATGATCAATGTGTCTAAATAAAGTACGATAGCGTTAATAAAATTTTATATAAATAGAAATTAAGAAGTGTTATAAATATTTAACTGTATATATGATTATACACTAAAATATGCTAAAAAATTTTGTGAAATTTAAATTATATGTCAATAGTTTAAGTTATTATAAAATTAACAAACTGCACAGTATATTTGTTCGATTGTTGTAAAATTAATTATAATTTATATAAAAAATTCACAAAAAGGCATTGACTTCCTATATTTATTGTTATATTATTATCAATAAAATAATATAAGAAAGGGTGTATAATGTATGAAAAAGTTAGTTACTGTATTTTTGATGACTTTAACTTTTTTGTTAATTGGTTTTCAAGAAACAAGTATGGGAAAAGTTTGTGCTGAAAATGTGAATTTTTCAGGCGTTACAGCCCCCATAGGATGCAATGTTCGTTTACAGCCAAGTATTAATAGCCAAACAGTTTACACTATACCAGGTAACACAACTGTAAATTTTGAAGGGTGGGTAACTGGTGATTCCATATATGATTATTGGACAGGTGAACCAGATAACAAATGGTTCTTTTACACAGATAGAAATTATGGAAAAGTTTATATTGCTTCAGGAGGAATAGATGGTAACCCTCCTACTGATCCTACTGATCCTACTGATCCTACTGGAAGTGCTACAGTTCCAGAAGTTAAACAACAAATGAGCAACTGGTGTTGGGCAGCTACAACCAGTGCAGTTCTACAACATTATGGTTTCAATGTGACTCAACAACAAGTAGTTTCTTATATTAAAGGAGGTTTAGTAAACCAAACTGGAACAGAGAGTGAGATGGTAAATGCAGCTAAACATTTTGGATTATATGCTAATGCATATTATACTATACCTTCCTATTCATCTGTTCAATCTGAAATTGGAAATGGAAATCCGTTACTAAGTTTGATTAGTTGGACTCAAGGAGGTGGACATGCTGAAGTATTAGATGGATGCTATAGTAATGGCGGAAGAAACTATGTACAAGTTATGGACCCTTGGTATGGAGATCATTTTGATTATACTTTTGAGGAGTATAAATCAAATTCCCAATTTTCATGGGGAGCTTATATAGGTGGTTTTAGAAGAAATTAATTTTTGGGGGAGGTTTTTTTATGATAAAAATATTTAAAATTTTAGTTTTAGCTGGAGTAATAATAGGTTCTATTGGAATTGCTTCTTACAAAATTATGGCTTCTGATAGAATAGAAAATTTAGCATTAGAGGACTATAAAGCAGGACAAAGCCAAAGTTCAAAAAACATGATACTTAAAAAAGATCAACATGGACTTAAATCTTCTAATCTTTCATCTTTAGAGAAAAATAAGGATGGACTTAAACTTTCAGATTTTTCACTTCCAATCTACGATATGACTGAAACAAAAGATATTTTATCTAGCGACGGAAAGAATATATCTAAGCTTTTAAAAAGTACAGATAAAAAACTTTGGTTCATGATGAATGAAAATGAACCAGAAGGAATTGTAGTGGTAAACAATGTTAATCCAATAAAAATGGGTGGAAAAAACAGAAGTAAAGATTTAATGAAAATATATAAAGATATAAAAAATAATGTGAAGTCAGAAGAAGATATAAAATATTTTGAATTTGAAGGACAGGGTATATTTGTTATTTCTCATAATAATATAGATGAGATATACTTAAGTGTAGGTGCTTCTAAAGTATTGGATATGGAAGCTGGTAAAAAAATTTCTTCTAAAGAATTTATGTCACAAATGAAAAAATATATTTCTAATTTGCAGTAAATATTCTAATTTGCAAAAAAATAGATATTTTAAAATTGAAGTTGGAAAATTATGGCTATTATCAAGCATGTAAGCCAGCTCAATATGTTTAAATTTAAATGTTTATCTGTCTACTTAATGGAGGCAGTTTATTTTTTTGTTGTGCGTTACTTTTTATATATTATTTATATAAATTTATTTGTGCAGTGTAGCATAATATAATTAATATTGTTTCATATGACATAAAAATTAGTAATTTTATTTTCTTTCATATATATGATAAAATTATATAGGAATTAAATCTAAATTCATATTAATAGCATTGCGCTGGAGGGTCTAATAATGAAGGAAATAGATTTAGTAATTATAGGCGGAGGACCGGCAGGAATGGCTGCTGCAATTTCGGCTAAAAATAAAGGTATTGATGATATTTTGATATTAGAAAGAGAAGATTCTTTAGGCGGCATACTTAACCAGTGTATCCATACAGGCTTTGGATTGCATGTATTTAAAGAAAATTTATCTGGTCCAGAATATGCTCAAAAATTAATAAATGAAATAAGTAGATTGGATATAGAATATAAAATAGATACAATGGTTTTATCTATAGATAAAGATAAAAGTATTAAAGCAGTTAATCCTGAAGATGGAATGTTTAGTATAAAAGCTAAAGCTATTATACTAGCTTCAGGATGTAGAGAAAGACCTAAAGGAGCAATAAATATACCAGGAAGTAAGTGCGCAGGTATATATACAGCAGGTTCCATACAGAAGTTTATAAATATAGAAGGATATATGCCTGGTAAAGAGGTGGTTATATTAGGTTCTGGGGATGTAGCATTAGTAATGGCTAGAAGAATGGCTTTAGAGGGAGCAAATATAAAAGCTGTAGTTGAAATTATGCCTTATTGCTATGGAACAGAAAATAATGTGGTGAACTGTTTAGATGAATTTGATATACCACTTAAGTTAGGTCATACTGTTGTAAATATAAAAGGAAAAGATAGAGTTGAGGGAGTTACTATAGCAAGAGTAGATGAAGATAGAATTCCAATACAAGGTACAGAGATGTATATACCTTGTGATACTTTAATGTTATCTGTAGAACTAAGAGGAGATAGTGAAATTATAAGAAAAACAGATATAGAATTAAACAAATCTACCTGGGGACCTAAGGTTGGAGAAAATTTTCAAACCATGGTAGAAGGCATATTTGCTTGTGGCAATGTTCTACATGTATATGATACTGCGGATAATGTAACAAAAGAGGGGTATAGCGTAGGGGAAAGCGCTTCTCAATATATTAAAGGGAAAAGTTTTTTAGAAGGTGAAAGAATAGGATTATGGGCAGATAAAGGTATAAAATATTTGTTGCCTAATTTTATAAATTTACACAATTTAAAAGAAGATGTACAGTTAAAGTTAAAATTTGATAAACTATATGAAAATCAGAATATTTATATTTATTTTGATCAGGTTAAAGAAAAATTAAGCTCAAATGAAAACATAAAACCTGGAGATATTATTAATATAAAAATATCTAAAAATAAATTGTTAAGCTATGAAGATTTAAAAAAGATAACTATAGGGATAAAATAAAAAGATGAACTAAAATAGCCTTAATTTTAAAACCGTAAATATAAATAATACATTCATAAAGCAATTCATTTTGCTAAGTAGTTCTAAATTTGACTCCATTAAAAATTTTTTACCCAGTAGAGGCGCC
This sequence comes from Clostridium sporogenes, assembly GCF_001889325.1. Lineage (NCBI taxonomy): Bacteria > Bacillati > Bacillota > Clostridia > Eubacteriales > Clostridiaceae > Clostridium > Clostridium sporogenes. Next base: position 2,743,391 of record NZ_CP013243.1, read on the forward strand.
TTCCTTGGCTTCACTACTGGCTCCTCACGTCCTGTGAGGAATCACAAAAATTTTTAATTCAGTCAAATTAAGAACTACTAAAGCTCATTTATATGTTTATTACATGTATTATTTATATTTACTATATTAAAATTAAGGCTATTTTTATTTTGAGATAGCCCCTTTCTATGTAGTGTATTAAAATTTATATTTTCTTAATAGAATTATATAGAGGAATTTGTTTTTAGACAAATCTGACTACATATCCTGTTAAAATAATTTTGTTAGACATTTTTTACAGATTATTATTGTTTGTTTATTTGCTGTTACAATATCATTTTTATTTATAGATTTACCACATATTTCACATACTATTTTATCTTTTGTTACCAACACAGACTTATCTTTCTTATTATTAAATTTAACTTTTTTATTTGGAGGAGGAGAATAATTTATTGGTTTATCTGTATTTTCTTTTTTTATAATATTATATTCCATTTTAAAAATACTTTCTGCAAATAACTCTAATTCAAATCGTGGGAATTCTTTATCGTAAAATTCCTCTATTATTAGTCTTCTTATCTGAGCATCATTTACTATAAGACCACTTTTTTCTATTCCATCAAATATACTTTTAGTTATATTGTTTGTATCAGGATGTCTTTTTTCACTTTTATAATATACTTTTAATACTGCAATTAATGATTCTTCCAATACTGTATTAGGATTTTGAAGTCTTGTCTCATAAGCTATTCTTTCTTCATATACTGCATATCTATCATGATATTTACCAGAATTTAAGGGCATTATAGCTCGTCCTTGCAAATTGAATAATTTAAAATTAGATTTAGATATAGGTGACCCTTCAACTATTACTTTAGCGTAATTTTTCATATTTAAGCTCCTTTTACTATTCTGTATTTTATTATAGCATATTTGATTAAAAATTTAGATTTAATAGATTGGAGTTTGTTTCAACTGTGACTTATTAATTTTTTATGTCAAAACTATATTTGAATATATAAATTCAATAAAGTATAATGTAATTTAGATTTATAAAAGAATAATAAATTACATAGTTAATATATATTTAATTACATAAAAAGGAGTAAGAAATATGAAAGAAAACATAAATATTTTAGCTATAGAAAGTAGTTGCGATGAAACTTCAGCGGCAGTGGTTGTTAATGGCAGAGAAGTTTTATCTAATATAATAGCGTCACAAATAAGTACTCATGAGAAGTTTGGAGGTGTAGTGCCGGAAGTTGCTTCAAGAAAGCATATAGAGGTTATAAGTACAGTAGTACAAGAAGCTTTAGATGAAGCTAATTTTACTTTAGAGGATATAGATGCTATAGGTGTAACCTATGGACCAGGATTAGTAGGAGCTTTACTTGTAGGACTACAATATGCAAAGGGGTTAGCTTTTGCAACAGGAAAGCCTCTTATAGGAGTAAACCATATAGAAGGCCATATAAGTGCAAATTTTATAGAATATAAAGATTTAAAACCACCTTTTATGTGTTTAGTAGTATCAGGAGGACATACATTTATAGTTTATATGAAAGATTATGGTGAATTTGAAGTGTTAGGTGAAACTAGAGATGATGCAGCGGGTGAAGCCTTTGATAAAGTAGCCAGAGCTATAGGATTAGGTTATCCTGGAGGACCTAAAATAGATAAAATATCAAAAGAAGGAAATGAAGAGTCTATAAAATTTCCAAGAGCAAATTTTCATAATGATACTTTAGATTTTTCTTTTAGTGGAATAAAATCAGCTGTATTAAACTATTTAAATAAGAAAGAAATGAAAGGAGAAGAAATAAATAGAGCAGATGTGGCAGCATCCTTTCAAAAGTCTGTGGTGGATGTTCTTGTAGATAATACTATAAAGGCTTGTAGGAATAAAAAAGTAGATAAGGTAGCAGTAGCAGGAGGGGTGGCATCTAATTCCTGCTTAAGAGAGACTTTGGTAAAAGAGTGTAAGAAAAAAGGAATAGAAGTACTAATACCACCTTTTATATTGTGTACAGATAATGCAGCTATGATAGGAAGTGCAGCTTATTTTGAATATATTAAAGGGAGAAGGACTTCTTTAGATATAAATGCTGTACCAAATTTAAAACTTGGAGAAAGATAGAAACTATTAAACTTTCAATATAAGTAAGATTTTATATAATAATAAAGACTTTCTTTTACAAATAAATGATAGGTTAAAATAAAAATCTACTGTTATTTATTTATAAGGAAGTCTTTTTTTAGATGTATTCAATTTGAAATATTAATACTATAGTAGTAATTATATTAAAAAACAATTAATAATAAGTTAAAAATATTGAAAAAATACTACTATATCATTGAATAATATGATAAATTATTATATTATTATATTAGGTTTATATTAATATGATAGTAAATTTTCAAATATTTTAGCATTTTTATAAAGTGTAATAACCTAAAATGTTAAATGAAAGAAAAATAAAAAAAATATTCAATTGAAAAAATTTTATAAATTATATATAATGTAAAGGTATATCTATAATTTAGAAAGTAATGTAGTTAAGAATAGGGCACAATATTTACAAAAAGGGGGATAACAATGAACAAGTTTAAAAGAGTATTAGTGGCAAATAGAGGAGAAATTGCAATAAGAGTATTTAGAGCCTGTCACGAATTAGGCATTAGAACTGTTGCAATATATTCTGAAGAAGACAAATTTTCATTATTTAGAACAAAGGCAGATGAAGCATATCTTATAGGAAAAAATAAAGGTCCTATAGATGCTTATTTAAATATCGAAGAAATAATACAATTGGCTTTAAAAAAAGGGGTAGATGCAATACATCCAGGTTATGGGTTTTTATCAGAGAACTCTGAATTCGCACGAAAATGTAGAGAAGCAGGAATAGAGTTCATAGGACCTACTGCGGATATGATGGAAAAATTAGGAGATAAGATAAAATCTAAAATAGTTGCAGAAAAAGCAGGTGTACCTACTATACCTGGAGTTCAAAAACCAATTAAATCAGAGAAAGAAGCTTTAGAATTTGCAAGATACTGTGGATATCCAATAATGCTCAAAGCAGCCGCCGGTGGCGGTGGTAGAGGTATGAGAATAGTTAGAACAGAAGAAGAATTAATATCTTCTTTTAAAAGTGCAAAAAATGAAGCTAAAAAAGCTTTTGGTATAGATGATATATTTATAGAAAAATATTTAGAAAATCCTAAGCATATAGAAGTTCAAATATTAGGAGATAAGCATGGAAATATAGTACATCTACATGAAAGGGACTGTTCTATACAAAGAAGGCATCAAAAGGTTATAGAATTTACACCAGCTTTTGCTCTACCAAAGGAAAAGAGAGAAGAAATATGTAGTGATGCTTTAAAAATAGCTAAAACTGTAGGCTATAGAAGTGCAGGTACATTAGAATTTTTAGTAGATACTAGTGGACATCATTATTTTATAGAAATGAATCCAAGAATACAGGTAGAGCATACTGTTACAGAAATGGTTACAGGAATTGATATTGTTCAAAGCCAAATTTTAATAGCAGAGGGATACAAATTAGATTCAGAAGAAGTAGGTATAAAATCTCAAGAATCTATACAAACAAGAGGATATGCTATTCAGTGTAGAGTAACTACAGAAGATCCATCTAATAATTTTGCACCAGATACAGGAAAAATAGAAGATTATAGAACAGGTTCAGGATTTGGTATTAGATTAGACGGTGGAAATGGTTTTACAGGTTCTGTAATAAGTCCATATTATGATAGCTTATTAGTTAAAACTACATCTTGGTCTAGAACATTTAATGATGCTATAAGAAAATCTATAAGAGCTATAAAGGAATTTAAAATAGATGGTGTTAAAACTAATATAGGATTTTTAATAAATGTTTTAAATCATGAACAATTTAGAAAAGGACAATGTGATACTAACTTTATAGAAAAAAATCCAGAATTATTTGAAATAACATCAAAGACTGATGATGAAGTTAGAATATTAAAATTCATAGGCGAAAAGGTAGTAAATGAAACTCATGGAATAAAGAAAGATTTTGATGTTCCTACAATACCAATTGTAGATGAAGGATTAAGCTTAAAAGGAACTAAACAAATATTAGATGAAAAAGGTCCAGATGGGTTAGTTCAGTGGATAAAAAATCAAAATAAGCTTCTTTTGACAGATACAACTATGAGAGATGCTCATCAATCTCTTATGGCTACAAGAATGAGAAGTATAGATATGTTTAAAATAGCCAAAGCTCAATCAGAGCTTGGAAAAGATTTATTCTCCATAGAAATGTGGGGAGGAGCAACCTTTGATGTGGCCTATAGATTTTTAAAAGAATCTCCTTGGACTAGATTAGAAGAGTTAAGAAAATCTATACCAAATGTATTGTTCCAAATGTTAATAAGAGGGGCTAATGCTGTTGGGTACAAGAATTATCCAGACAATGTTATAAGAAAATTTATAAAACAGTCTGCAGATTCAGGTATAGATGTATTTAGAATATTTGATTCCTTAAACTGGTTAAAAGGAATGGAAGTAGCTACAGATGAAGTTTTAAAACAAAATAAAGTAGCAGAAACTTGTATGTGTTATACAGGAGATATACTAGAGGGATATAGAGATAAGTATAGCCTACAATATTATGTGGATTTAGCAAAAGATATAGAAAAAACAGGGGCACATATACTTGGAATAAAGGATATGTCAGCTTTATTAAAACCATATGCTGCAGTTAAGCTTATAAAGGCATTAAAAAATGAAATATCTATCCCAATACATCTTCATACTCATGATACTACAGGTAATGGTGTGGCCACAGTACTTATGGCGGCCCATGCAGGAGTTGATATTGTAGATACTGCCTTTAATAGTATGTCAGGTCTTACAAGTCAACCAGCCTTAAATTCTATAGTAGCAGCATTAGAAAATACGGATAGAGAGACAGGTCTAGATTTAACAGATATGCAGAAATTATCAGACTATTGGAGTGCTGTAAGACCAGTATATAGTCAATTTGAGTCAGGCTTAAAATCAGGTTCTGCAGAAATATATAAATACGAAATACCTGGAGGACAATATTCTAATTTAAAGCCACAGGTAGAAAGCTTTGGATTAGGTCATAAATTTGAAGAAGTAAAAGAAATGTACAAAAAAGTTAACGAAATGCTTGGTGATATTATAAAGGTTACCCCATCTTCAAAGGTGGTTGGGGATTTAGCTATATTTATGGTGAAAAATGATTTAACGCCTGAAAATATATATGAAAAAGCTGAAAAAATGGCTTTCCCAGATTCAGCTGTATCATATTTTAAAGGAATGATGGGTCAGCCAATGGGGGGCTTCCCAGAAAAACTACAAAAGCTAGTTTTAAAAGGGGAAGAACCTATAACTTGTAGACCGGGAGAAATGTTACCTCCAGAAGATTTTGAAAAAATAAGAAAACATTTAAAAGATAAACATGATTTAGATGCAGCAGAAAAGGATATTATAAGTTACGCATTGTATCCAGAGGTTTTTGATAAGTATTTAGATTTCTTAAAGGAATATGGAGATTTAAGCCAAATGGGCAGTGATGTATTCTTTCATGGGTTATATGAAGGAGAAACAGCTGAAATAGAACTGCAAGAAGGAAAAACATTTATAGTTCAATTATCTGAAATAGGAAAAGTAGATTCAGAGGGAAATAGAGTAGTGGTTTTCGAAATAAATGGAAATAGAAGAGAAATAAAAATAAAAGATAAATCTAGTTTAATGGCACAGAATATAACTTCTAATAGTACAAAGATGGCAGATCCTGCAAATAAAAAACATATAGGATCTAGTATACCCGGTACAGTAATAAAAGTTTTAGTAAATAAAGGAGATAAAATAAAAGAAGGAGATAGCTTGATTGTAATAGAAGCCATGAAAATGGAAACTAATATAGTAGCTAGTTTTGGAGGAATAGTAGAAAACTTGCTAGTAAAAGAAGAGGATCAAGTTAAGTCAGGACAATTACTTTTAGAATTAGAATAATTAGATAAATAAAAAAAAAGCACTGCTTGGGGAAGCGGTGCTTTTTACTATGGGAAGTTTATAATGGGTTTTACTAGTTTTATTCATCTATCTTATAAACTTATTATACAATAAAAAATACACTATGTCAAAACATTAACAATAAAAATTTAAAAAAATTTAAATAGAAGATTTTAAAATAGGTATATTATGATAATTATTAAATTAAATTATTAAATTATAATTTAAAAATGTAAATGATTTGAATATATTTGTTAAACATATAATTATCCTAGGAGAATTTTAATGAAATATATACCATAAGAAATATATGGTATAATTAATATCACTATATAAAATAATAGGCATAGATAGTAAATTTAGAAAGGAGAAAAATGCTATGAATTTAAAATTAGAAGAAGTCTATAATGGGTTTAAATTAATAAATGAAGAAGAAATAAAAGAGATTAATTCTTTAGCCCAAGTATTTTTACATGAAAAAAGTGGAGCTAAATTACTTTTTATAAAAAATGATGATGACAACAAAATCTTTTCTATAAGCTTTAGAACTCCTCCAAAGGATAGTACAGGGGTAGCTCATATATTAGAACATTCTGTTTTGTGTGGATCAAGGAAGTTCCCAGTTAAAGAACCCTTTGTGGAATTAATAAAAGGTTCTCTAAACACATTCCTAAATGCTATGACTTTTCCAGATAAAACTATGTATCCTGTAGGAAGTACAAATGATAAAGACTTTACAAATTTGATGGATGTATACTTAGATGCAGTATTATATCCTAATATATATAAATATCCAGAAATAATGATGCAAGAAGGTTGGCATTATGAGATAGAAAATAAGGAAGATGATATAACTTATAAGGGTGTTGTATATAATGAAATGAAGGGAGCTTTCTCTTCACCAGAATCTATACTATTTAGAAAAATACAAGAATCTTTATTACCAGATACTGTATATGGGGTAGAATCAGGTGGAGATCCTGATTATATACCAGATCTTACACAGGATAATTTTAAAGAATTTCATAAAAAATATTATCATCCATCTAACAGCTATATATACTTATATGGAGATTTAGATATATTAGAAAAATTAAAATTTATAGACGAAAATTATTTAAAAGATTTTGATAAACAAGAAGTAGATTCAAAAATAAAATCTCAAGAAGCTTTTAAAGATCCTAAATATGTAGAGGTTAAATATCCTATATCTAAGGAAGAAAAAATTGAAGATAAAACTTATTTAAGTCTAAATTTTTCAGTAGGGAATTCTACAGATAAAGAATTATATTTGGCATTTGAGATTTTAGAGCATATACTTCTTGAAACACCATCTTCACCATTAAAGAAAGCTTTATTAGAGGCAGGATTAGGTAAAGATGTATTTGGGGTTTATGATAATAGCATACTTCAATCTACAATTAGTATAATAGTTAAGAATTCTAATACTGATAAGGTAGAAAAATTTAAATCTGTAGTATTTAATACACTTGAAAACTTAGTAAAAGAAGGTATAGATAAAAAATTAATAGAATCATCAATAAATATAAAGGAATTTAGTTTAAGAGAAGCAGATTATCAAGGGTATCCAAAAGGTTTAATATATAACATGAAATCTATGGAAAGTTGGCTTTATAATGAAGAGCCTACAATGCATTTAAAATATGAAGATGTACTACCAAAAATAAAATCTGCATTAAACTCTAATTATTTTGAGGACTTAATTCAAAGATATATTTTAGACAACAATCATTATTCAGTACTTATAGTAAAACCAGAAAAAGGACTTGAAGAAAATAGAATAGAAAACATAAGAAAAAAATTAAAAGAATACAAAGACAGTTTAACAGAAAAAGAGCTAGAATTATTAATACAACAAACTAAGAAGCTAAAAGAAAGACAAAATAAAAAGGATTCTATGGAAAATTTGAGTAAAATACCATTACTTTCCATAGAAGATATAAATAAAGAAGCAGAAAGACTTCCTTTAGAAGAAAAAAATATTTTAGGTATTAAAACTTTATACCATAATGTATTTACTAATAAAATTTCATATTTAAATTTATATTTTAATACAAGGGCAGTAGAAAAAGAAAACATACCTTATATAGGATTATTATCAGCTGTTCTTGGTAAAGTGAGTACAGAAAATTATAATTATCAAGATTTATCTAATGAAGTTAATATAAATACAGGCGGGATTAGATATAATGCAGAAATCTTTAGTCAAAAAGAAAGCTATGAAGATTATACGTCTATGTTTACTATAAAATCTAAGTGTTTAACTAGCAATGTTAAAGAACTTATAAAATTATTATCAGAAATATTAACTAATTCTAAATTTGATGAAAAGAATAGACTAAGAGAAATAATACAAGAATTAAAATCAAGATTAGAGATGATAATGTTTGATAGAGGCCATAGTGTAGCTGTTAAAAGGTTGTTTTCATATTTTTCATCCTATGGTAAATATGATGAACTTTTATCAGGAGTAGAATTCTATAAATTTATTGTAGATATAGAGAAAAATTTTGAAGATAGATTTGAAGATATAAGTAAAAATTTACAAAGTGTATTTAATAAAATATTTAATTCCACAAACTTATTGGTAAGTGTTACTGGAGAAGAGGAAGAATTTAGTGAAGTAAATAAAGAATTTAAAATATTATATGATAGTTTAAGTGAAGAGAAATTACAATATAATAATTATGAATTTAATTTTGATAATAAAAATGAAGCTTTTTCAACCTCCTCTAAAGTTCAGTATGTGGCTAAGGGATATAATTACTTTAAATTGGGATATGAATATAGTGGAAGCATGCAAGTTTTAAGAACTATAGTAAATTATGATTATTTGTGGAATAGAATTAGAGTTCAAGGAGGAGCTTATGGTGCTTTTTCATCCTTTATAAAGAATGGTAATATGTTCTTTGTCTCTTATAGAGATCCTAATTTAATAAAAACTATAGAAGCTTATAATGAAGCATTTAAATATGTTTCTGAATTTAATCCAGAGGATAGAGAAATGACAAAGTACATTATAGGAACTATTTCTGATTTAGATACTCCTTTAACACCTGCTGCGAAGGGGGAAAGAGCTACTGAAAATTATTTAAGAAGAATATCTTATGAAGATAGGCAAAGGGAAAGAGAAGAGATATTAGCTACTAATAAAGAAGCTATAAAAGCTTTTAGTGATGTTATTAAAGATTTAATGAAAGAAAATTATATATGTGTTATTGGAAATGAAGATAAGATAAAAGAAAATAAGGATAGATTCAATAATATAATAAATTTATTTGAATAATAAAAATAGTATGTTGTAAATTTACTACAACATACTATTTTATATTATATTATTCTGACATACTTAGATTACCTTTTTTTGAAGTAGTTTTTTTCAAGAGCAATGCAAGAGTAGCTAAAGCTACTACAATACCTATAGGATATCCAATTGAAGGGTTAAGTTTAAATCCTTCTGGAGCTACAAGTATATAAGTTATAGAAACTGCAGTCATGAATACAGCTGGTATGGTCGCCATCCAATGAGATTTATTTACTTTGTGTAAATAAGCAGCTGCAGTCCATAAAACTATCATAGCCAAGGTTTGGTTTGACCAAGCAAAATATCTCCAAACAATATCAAAATTTATTTTTGTTAATACAAAACCTATAACGAATAGAGGTATACTTATTGCTAATCTATTTTTTATAGGTCCTTGTTCATAGTTTAAGAAGTCAGCTACTATAAGCCTTGAGCTTCTAAAAGCTGTATCACCAGAAGTTATTGGACAGGCAACAACCCCAAGTATAGCTAAAGCACCACCTATTTTCCCAAGTAATGAATTGGAAATAGTATTTACTACCCAAGCTTGTCCTCCGTGAGCAACCATTTGTTTGCCAAGTTCTCCAGTGCTTCCAAAGAAAGTCATTGCAGCAGCAGCCCAGATTAAAGCGAGTATTCCTTCGGCTATCATTGCTCCATAAAATATTTGTCTTCCTTGCTTTTCATTTGTTATACATCTAGCCATTAATGGAGATTGCGTTGAGTGGAAACCAGATATAGCTCCACAGGCAATTGTTACAAACATTAAAGGCCACATTGGAAGTTTGTTAGGGTGTAGGTTTGCTAAAGTTACTTCTGGTATGTGATATCCTTGAACTATTAAACCAGTAGCAACGCCTATGGCCATTATAAGTAAACATAAACCAAATATAGGGTATATTTTTCCTATAATTTTATCTACAGGAAGCATAGTTGCAAGAATATAGTAAATAAATATTACATATATCCATATAACTTTATTATAACCAGTTAAGGTATTTAAAAGACCAGCAGGTCCTATTATAAATACAACGCCAGTAAGAATTAAAAGTATTACTGAAAAACCTCTCATAAATTGTTTGAAACCAGGTCCAAGATATTTACCAACTACCTCCGGTATACTTGCACCATCATGTCTTACAGATAACATACCTGAAAAATAATCATGTACTCCACCTGCAAAAATAGAACCAAAAACAATCCATAAAAATGCGGCGGGTCCCCAAAGTGCACCAGCTATAGCTCCAAATATTGGACCTAAACCTGCAATATTTAAAAATTGAATCATAAAAATTTTCCAAGCTGGCATTGGAACAAAGTCAACTCCGTCTTCTAATCTAATGGCTGGAGTTTCTTTTGTTTCGTCTGCCCCAAACATTTTTTCTACTATTTTACCATAAATTAAATAACCAACAATAAGTGCTATTAATGAAAGAAAAAATGATATCATAAAATTACCTCCTACTAAATTTAATCGATTACAATATTGAACTATAAATTACATTTAAATCATAATATATTATTAAATTTTTATTAATAATATTTTTATAAAAGGCCATAAAAACACATTGAATTGTAAAAAAAATTCCCTGTTTAGCAAATTACAATAGAAAAAATATTTATTTATTGTATAATTTATTAAAGAATATTTAATAAATTATTTATAATAATGTAATTTAAGGGGAGAAATTTATGATATATATACAATTATTGGAAAGTATGTCCCTTATTGGTATAGCAGCCTATTTATATAGTCAAACTAAAACTTTTAATAAATTTCTTAAAAATAAATCTGATTATAAATATAAGTTAATAATTATAACTTTTTTTAGTGTGCTATCTATGTTAGGAACTTATACTGGAGTTAATATAGAGCCTTATGCATTAGCTAATGCAAGACCTATAGGGGCTATAGTAGCTGGATATATAGGTGGACCATTAGTAGGCATTATGGTTGGCATTATAGCAGGGACTCATAGGTATTTTTTAGGTGGCTTCACAGCCCTTTCCTGTGCCATATCTACTATAATAGAAGGTATAGTAGGAGGAATAGCTAATGTAATTACAAAGGATAAAAGTTTAGATGTTTCAACGGGTATTACAGCAGCAATAATAGCAGAAGTATTGCAGATGATAATAATTTTATTAATAGCAAAACCCTATGAAAATGCTCTGCAATTAGAAAGGGTTATAGCATTACCGATGATAATAACAAATTCTATTGGAGTAGGTATATTTATAAATATTATAAATAATACTCAAGAACATTATAAGAAAATTGGTGCCATACAATCTCAAAAGGCGCTTAATATAGCTAAAAAAACTTCTATTTACTTAAGAAGTGGATTTAATCAAGAAATTTCAGATAAAGTATGTTCAATAATATATGAAGCAATAAATTTAGAAAGCATATTTATTGCTGAAAATGATGGTATATTTTCTTATAATGGAGAAGAATTGAACAAGGAAAAATTAAAGTGTAAAATAAAGGAATATTTTAATTTTAAAGATTATAAGTTAATAAAATTTGAAGATAATAATAAAGAAAAATTATTCTATTGTATACCTATATACACAGATAAGGATAAGTTTAAGTTTGTCATAGGAATACAAATTAAGTCCTATAAAAGTGTAGATAAATATTTTAGTGATTTTGCTAAGGAGTTAAGTGCCCTTTTGGCTACCCAAATAGAACTATATGAATTAGACCAATTGGCTCAAGAAGTTTCAAAGGCAGAATTAAAAATGTTAAGAAATCAAATACATCCACATTTTTTATTTAATACACTAAATACCATAGCATCCTTTTGTAGAACTGATCCTATAAAAGCCAGGGAGCTTATATTGAATCTTTCAAATTATTTTAGACAAACTCTAAAAAGACAAGATGAAAAAATTATATTGAAAGAGGAAATAGAGTTTTTAGAATCCTATTTAGCTATAGAAAAGGCAAGATTTGGAGAAAGGCTAAATGTAGATATTAATATACCAGAAGAACTTTTAGATGTTAAAGTTCCAGTATTTGTACTTCAACCTATAATAGAAAATTCTATGAAACATGGTATATTAATAAAGCCACAGGGAGGAGAAGTAACAATTACTGCAATAGATGAAAAAGATAAAATTAAATTTGTAATAAAAGATACAGGAGTAGGTATGGATGAAAATACACTTAATTATGTAGTAAAAGATTGGCCAGGGATAGGACTTTCAAATGTTAATAAAAGATTAAAATTACTATATGGGGAAAAAAATTTCATACACATAAAAAGCAAATTAAATGAAGGAACAAAAGTTATGTTTTATATACCTAAGGAGGTATTTTAGATGAAAGAAATTAGAGCTATTATAATAGAGGATGAAAAGCCAGCTATAGAAGAACTTAAGTATGTTTTATCTAAATATAATTTTTTAAATATAGTGGATGTAGCTATGACTGGAAATGCTGGATATGAATTAGTTAAAAAACTACAACCAGAAGTAGTTTTTATGGATATAAATATACCTATAGAAAGTGGTATAATTGTATCTAAAAAAATAAAAGAATTTAACAAAGATATAAATATAATATTTATAACAGCATATGAACAATACGCTCTAGAAGCATTTGAAATAGACGCTTTAGATTATATACTAAAACCCTTTGATGATAAAAGAATAAGCGTAACTATAAAAAGATTGCAGGAAAAAATAGAGGAAAAATATAAGGAAGAAATTCCAGTTATGATAAGCGATATATTAAATAAATTAGAAAAAGAAGAAAAAACACTTAAAAAGATCCCATGTGAATATAGAGGTAAAATAATATTAATAGACACAAAAAATATCCATTATTGTTATACAATGGAGGATAAAACTTATGTAAAAATAGACTCAGAAGAATATATAACCCACAATACATTAAAAGAAATAGAAAAAAAGACAGATTTATTTAGGGTTCATAGAAGCTATATAGTAAATATGGACAATATAAAGGAATTGTACTCTTGGTTTAATGGTACATATAAATTAGTTATGAATGACAAAGAACAATCAGAAATTCCTGTTAGTAGAAATAATGTTAAAAAAGTAAAACAAATATTAGGAATATAAACTTAATATAGTAAGAAAATGGCAAGGTTAATTTATAATTACAAGTAAATAAAGATATAATAGGTTGTTTTAAAATAGATTTAATTTTAATATAGCAAATATAAAAAATACACGTAATAAACATGTGAATTATTTCATTACGTGTATTTTTTTATATTTGCGGTGTTAAAATTAAATTTATTTTAAGATACTATTCCATAAAGTTTTCCCATTCTGAATAAAGATTTTCTATTAGTTTTTGTTTATTTATTATATCTTTATTTATTTTTTCACTTTTAGCAGAATCCGAATATACTTCTTCAAGACAAAGTTGCTCTTGAAGGGAATTTACTTCTTCTTCTAGGTCTGTTATTTCCTTTTCTAAATTTTTTATCTTAAGTTTTTCTTGCTTTAATTTTTTTTCTTCTTCTTTTTTCTTTTTTCTTTCTTGGTGTATTTGAGTTTTAGTTTTTGAATTTTCAGAAGTTATAGCTTCATAGTCAAATCTATTAGGATTAATTTTTTTGTGAATATAATAATCATAATTACCTAAATATTCTTTTATACCATCTATATTTAGTTCATAAATTTTTCCGATAACCTTATTTAGAAAATATCTATCATGAGATATAACTAAAACTGTACCATCGTAATTTAATAAGGCATCTTCTAAGGCCTCACGAGACATTATATCTAAATGGTTAGTAGGTTCATCTAAAAGAAGAAAATTAGATTTAGAAAGCATTAATTTTAATAAATTAACCTTACATTTCTCTCCGCCACTAAGCTTTGATATTTCTTTAAATACATCATCCCCAGTAAATAAAAATGCGGCTAAAGCATTTCTAACTTCCGTAGTAGTCATTTCAGGAAACTCGTCCCAAACCTCATCTAATACAGTATTACACTCATTTAAGTCAGATTGCTCTTGATCATAATAACCAATGAATACATTCTTACCTATATATTTTGTTCCAGAGTTGCTTTGGATTTTATCCATTATTATTTTAAGTAATGTGGTTTTACCTCTACCATTATCCCCAATTAAAGCGATTTTTTCTCCTCTTTTTATATCCATTTCAACATTGGTAAACAAGGTTATATCTCCATAACTTTTGCTTAGATTTTCTAAATGGAGTATATCATTTCCACTTTTTATTTGAGTTTCAAAATTTATTTTTACAGGTTTAGGTAATTTATCTGGAGCATCTATCTTCTCAATTTTATCTAAAGATTTTTGCCTACTTTCAGCTGCCTTTATACTTTTTTCTCTATTAAAAGATCTATATTTTTCTATTATTTTTTCCTGTCTCTTAATTTCAGATTGTTGAAGATTATAGGCTTTTAACTTTACTTCATATTCTTTTTTTCTAAGGTCCATAAATTTAGAGTAATTGCCATTATAACAATTTATATGACCACTTATAAGTTCAAAGGTTTGGTTTGTGATTTCATCTAAAAAATATCTATCATGGGATATAATTAATACAGTACCTTTATAGGCTTTTAAATATTCTTCTAACCAATTTATAGCTGTTAAGTCTAAATGATTTGTAGGTTCATCTAGAAGCAATATATCTGGACTTTGAAGTAAAAGCTTACAAAGGGCTACTCTAGTTTTTTGACCACCACTTAATATATTTATTTGTTTATTAAAATCTTCTTCCTCAAAACTTAAACCTCTTAATACTCTATGAATTTCACCTTTATAAGTATAGCCACCTCTATTTATATACAAATCTGTATAGGTAGTATAATCTTTTATAATTTTATCATGATATTCTTTATTGTTTTTATCATAGGGTTCATTCATTAATTTTTCTAATTTATTTAGCTTTTCTTCCATTTTTATAAGATCATGAAAAACATCTAATACTTCCTCATAAATAGTATTGTTAGAATCTAAGGAAAGATGTTGAGCAAGATATCCTAAAGATTTAGATTTATCTATAAATATATCTCCACTATCCTGCTCTAAAGAAGAAGTAAGAATTTTAAATAGAGTGGATTTACCAGCACCATTAGCACCTATTAAACCAACTTTATCATTCTCATTTATGTTAAATGTTAAATTATCTAAAATCAAATCAACACCATAAGCTTTTGAAATATTTTTACAACTTAATACAACCATTAATTTCACCATCCTTAACAAGTACTATTTTACTATGTATTGCATTTTTTTTGTAGTATTATATAGGAGGATTTGATTTTTTTACTTCAGTAATATAATATATTACTATAGTATTCAGCAATTTTAGTGTATAATATTTAATTGTATGATACAATATAGGTAATAATAATAGTAAAAATATGATATTAAGAGGTGTAATATGGATAAGAAAAAAAATATTTCAATGGCAGTTATAAGAAGATTACCTAAATATCATAGATATTTGTATGAATTATTAAAAAATGATGTAGACAGAATATCTTCAAAAGAATTAAGTGAAAAAATAGGATTTACTGCATCTCAAATACGCCAAGATTTAAACTGTTTTGGGGATTTTGGACAACAAGGATATGGGTATAATGTTAGCGAATTACATCATCAAATAAGCAATATATTAGGGCTAAACAATCCTTACAATATTATAATTATTGGAGCAGGTAACATAGGGCAAGCGTTAGCAAATTACACTAGATTTTCAAAATTAGGATTTAATGTAAAAGCTATGTTTGATACAAATCCTAAATTAATAGGATTAAAGATAAGAGAAATAGAAATATTAGATATTGATTATTTGTCTAGTTATCTAGAAAAAAACAATATAGATATAGGTATAATATGTGTACCCCATGATAACGCTCAAAAGGTAGCCAATATTCTTGTTAAAAATGACATAAAAGGCATATGGAATTTTGCACCTATAGATTTGTCAGTTCCAGAAGATGTAGTAGTAGAAAATGTACATTTAAGTGATAGTCTTTTAACTTTGACTTGCTTAATAAACAAGACTGAGTAAAACATTAAACTTTATTTATTTTTAGATTTGGTTTGTTATTGTATTAACAAACCAAATAAAAAATTGAAAACTTTTAAGGGCTCTCTTCAATCCTGTTAAAGAGGGTCTTATTTATGTTGATTAATATATGTAAAAGTATGTTGAAATTATTAAGTAGGATAAAAAAATATAATAATTATGTTATAATTATATTGTAAATAAAGAATATAAATACGGGGGAATAATTATTATGTACAAAATATTAGAAAAGAAAAACATAGCACCTAGTATATTTCTCATGAAGATTAAAGCACCAAGGGTAGCAAAGTCAGCAAAACCAGGACAATTTGTTATAGTTAAGATGGACGAAAAAGGAGAAAGAATACCTCTTACTATATGTGATTACGACAAAGAAGAGGGTAGTGTAACTATTGTTATTCAAGCTATAGGTTCTTCAACAAAAAAAATGGATTCTTTTAAAGAAGGGGATAGCTTTAAAGATTTTGTAGGACCATTGGGACAACCTTCAGATTTTGTAAATGAAAATTTGGATGATATAAAGAAAAAGAAAATGGTATTTATAGCAGGGGGACTTGGTGCAGCACCGGTATATCCACAAGTAAAATGGCTTAGTGATCATGGAATAAACGCAGATGTTATTATTGGATGTAAATCAAAAGAACATTTAATATTAGAGGAAGAAATGAAGAAGGTAGCAGGTAATGTTTATGTAGCTACAGATGATGGTTCTTATGGATATAAAGGACTTGTAACTAATTTATTAAAAGATTTAATTGATAAAGAAGGAAAAGCCTATAATCATGTAGTAGCAATAGGCCCTATGATTATGATGAAATTTGTAACTTTACTTACAAAGGAATACAACATAAAGACTATAGTAAGCTTAAACACTTTAATGGTAGATGGGACAGGTATGTGTGGAGCTTGTAGGGTAACTGTTGGAGGACAAACTAAGTTTGCTTGTGTAGATGGTCCGGAATTTGATGGACATTTAGTAGATTTCAAAGAGGCTCTTAGAAGACAACAAATGTATAAAACTGAAGAAGGAAAGAAATTATTAGAAGATCAAGAAAAAGCAGAAGGACATGTATGCCATGTAGGATTGGATGGTGATAAATAATGGATAGAATGAAAAGGGTGTCAGTGAAAGAACAAGATTCTAATAAGAGAATTACAAACTTTGATGAAGTTTGTTTAGGATATACGGAAGAAGAAGCTATAGAAGAAGCCAAAAGATGTCTTCATTGTAAAAAGCCTATGTGTGTTGGAAAGTGTCCTGTAAGCGTTAATATACCAGAATTTATAGAACATATAAAAAAAGGTGAGTTTGAAAAGGCAGCTAAAGCAATTGCAAAAGATAGTGCATTACCAGCAGTTTGCGGAAGAGTATGTCCTCAAGAAACTCAATGTGAAGGTAAATGTGTTCTTGGAATAAAGGGAGAACCAGTAGCTATAGGCAAATTGGAAAGGTTTGTAGCGGATTGGTCAAGAAAAAATAATGTGGATTTAAGTAAAACAGAGGAGAAGAAAAATAAAAAGGTAGCGGTAATAGGAAGTGGTCCTGCAGGGCTTACCTGTGCAGGTGATTTGGCTAAAAAAGGGTATGATGTTACTATATTTGAAGCTTTACATGAACCAGGTGGAGTGTTAGTTTATGGTATACCAGAATTTAGATTACCAAAAGATACAGTAGTAAAGCATGAAATAGATAATGTTAAAAAATTGGGCGTTAAAATAGAAACTAATGTAATAGTTGGAAAGACTGTGACTATTGATGAATTAGTAGAAGAAGAAGATTTTCAAGCTATATTTATAGGTTCTGGAGCAGGACTTCCAAAATTCATGGGGATACCAGGAGAAAATCTAAATGGAGTATTTTCTGCTAATGAATTTTTAACAAGAACTAATCTTATGAAAGCGTTTAAAAAGGAATATGATACACCTATTAAAGTAGGGAAAAAAGTTGCTGTAGTTGGTGGTGGAAACGTTGCTATGGATGCTGCAAGAACTGCAAAAAGACTTGGAGCTGAAGTATATATAGTTTATAGAAGATCAGAATCAGAATTACCAGCTAGAGTAGAAGAAGTACATCATGCCAAGGAAGAAGGAATAAAGTTTAATTTGCTAACTAATCCTGTAGAGATTTTAGAAGATGAAAATGGTTGGGTAAAAGGGATGAAATGTATTAGAATGGAATTAGGAGAGCCGGATCAATCAGGAAGAAGAAGACCTATTGAAATACCAGGTTCAGAATTTACTATAGAGTTAGATAGCGTTATTATGTCGTTAGGTACATCTCCAAATCCACTTATAGCATCTACAACAGAAGGCTTAGAAAGTACAAAACGAGGATGTATAGTAGCTGAGGAAGAAACTGGAGTTACTACAAGGGTAGGAGTATTTGCAGGTGGAGATGCAGTAACAGGTGCTGCTACGGTTATATTGGCTATGGGAGCAGGTAAAAAAGCTGCTAAAGCTATAGATGAATATTTAAGTGATAAATAATATTATCTTATAATAAATATTGACAAAGATATATAATTAGTTATAATCTATAAGCTGTACTTTATATTTAGAGTACGGCTTATTTATTTTTAAGTTTTAGTATATACTATTTAAGGAGTATAAAAATTTATTTATAAGGAATGATTTATATGGATTTTAATTATATAGAAAATTGTACAAATGCTATAGTTATTAAAGATGTAAGAAACTTTGAATTAGCACATATTTTTGAATGTGGTCAATGCTTTAGATGGTACAGGGAAGAAAAGGGTTCTTATATAGGAGTAGCCTACGGAAAGGTTATAGAAGTAGAAAAAGCAAATAATGATGTAATATTACATAATGCTACAGAAGAGGATTTTAAAAATATTTGGGCAGAATATTTTGATTTATATAGAGATTATAGTGAAATAAAGCATATGCTGAGTAAGGATGAAATATTATCTAAATCTGTTGAATTTGGACATGGAATAAGACTTTTAAAACAAGATCCATTTGAAATGATAGTATCTTTTATAATTTCTGCGAATAATAGAATACCAATGATTAAAAGGGCTATAAAAAACATAAGTGAAAAATGGGGGTATCCTATAGAGTATAAAGGAAGTATATATTATAGCTTCCCTACAGTAGAACAACTTAAAGATGCAACAGAAGAGGAACTAAAAGCATGTGGTGTTGGTTTTAGAGCTAAATACATAAAAGATACTGTAAATAAAATTTATGAAAATTCTGTAGAACAAAGTGAGCAATATAAAAAAGAGTATGATATGTTATGGATAAAAAATCAACAAGATGATATATGTCATAAAATGTTACAAAATTATAGTGGCATAGGTGCTAAAGTTGCAGATTGTGTTATGTTGTTTTCTATGGAAAAGTACTCTGCATTTCCAGTAGACGTTTGGGTAAAAAGAGCTATGCAATATTTTTATCTAGCTCCTGATGTATCACTAAAAAAAATACGAGATTTTGGAAGGGAAAAATTTGGAACATTATCAGGATTTGCCCAACAATATTTGTTTTATTATGCAAGAGAAAACAAAATTGATGTTAGTGAGGAATAATATTAATAAAATGAAGTACAGGAAGTAATATTATATTAAAATAAGTTCAAATTTTTGATATAATTTATATGTTTGTATTTTAAAATTTTTTTGTTTGTTTTACTTATGTAAAATATGTGTGCAAATTACAAAATAATGTTTAATATGAAATTTAAGAATATGGAGGATGTTTGATGATAAAGTTTGAAACTGAACTAAAGAGAATAAAATATTTAGTTCTAAAAGAAGTTGCCCAGTTAGCCATTAAAGGTAATATGGATAAGCTAGACATGCTCAAAATACCATATAAAATATTAAATGAAAAACAAGCAGAATACAGATGCTGTGTTTATAGGGAAAGAACAGTAGTATATGAAAGAGCTCAGTTAGCAGCGGGATTTAAGCCAGATGATAATTTAACAAATGAATTAGAAAGTATAAGTGATAATGACCAAATAATATATGTAATAGCTTCTGCCTGTGATCAATGTCCTATAAATAGATTTACAGTAACGGAAGCCTGCAGAGGATGTATACAACATAAATGTATGGAAGTTTGTTCAGCTAAGGCACTAGCCAGAATAAATGGTAAATCCTATATAGATCAAAATAAGTGTAGGGAATGTGGATTGTGTAAAAAAGTGTGCCCTTATAATGCTATAGTAGAGGTTATGAGACCATGTAAAAGAGTATGTCCTACAGGAGCTTTAGAAATAAATCCAGATGATAAAAGAGCTATGATAGAAAAAGAAAATTGTATTAATTGTGGAGCTTGTATGGCAGCTTGTCCATTTGGGGCTATTTCAGATAAGAGTTATATAGTCAATATAACTAGATTATTAAAAGAAAAGAAAAAAGTATATGCGGTAATAGCACCAGCTATTACAGGGCAATTTGGTCCACAAGTAAAAGTTGGACAAGTAAAGAATGCATTAACAAAGGCAGGGTTTAAAGATATGGTAGAAGCTGCTTGCGGAGCAGATGCAGTAGTATTTAGTGAATCTGAAGAATTTGTAGAAAGGATGAAAGAGGGACAAAAATGTATGACTACATCTTGCTGTCCAGGCTTTGTGAATTATATAGAAAATCAATTTAAAGATTTAGCAGAAAATATATCTACTACGGTATCCCCTATGGTAGCTACTGGAAGAATGATAAAAGAGATGGATAAAGATTCATATGTAGTATTTATAGGACCGTGCACTGCTAAAAAGAGTGAAGTTTTAAGAGAGGAATTAAAAGATGCAGTAGACTATGTTATGACCTTTGAAGAAATAGCGGCTCTTTTAGGTGCTCTACAAATAGAGCCTTCTGATTGTGAAGAAGATGAAGTTCAGGATGCTTCAACTTTTGCAAGAGGATTTGCTCAAAGCGGTGGTGTTACAGCTGCAATACAAAACTTTATTGATTCTAAAGAAATAGATATAAAATTCAATCCAACTAAAGTTAGTGGTAAAGATGAAATAAAGAAAACTCTTATGCTAGCTAAGGCAGGAAGAATCCCATTTAACTTTGTAGAAGGAATGATGTGTGAAGGAGGATGTATTGGAGGTCCAGCAACTATGACTTCTCTTATGAAAGCTAAAGGTCAATTAATTAAATTTAGTAAGGAATCTGAAAGTAAAGATGTTATAGAAAATAAAAAAGTAGAAAATTTTGAAAAAGTAAGTATGCATAAGCATAAATAGCAGAAAGTATAGAATTAACATAAAAAGTGTTTTTATTCAATAAATAGCTATAAAAATAAATTATTATATTTATTTTTATAGCTATATTTATTTTTATAATTTATTGCAGTTTAACAAAAACTATTTAATATAATTTTTAGATTTTTAAAGAATTAATAAAATTTATGAAGTAGTAATTTGTAAATAAAAAAATATGATATTATTTATATAAATAAAAAAATAATATTTTATAAATAAAGGGGAAGAATTATGCTGGAAAGTATAAGAAAATATATAAAAAAGAATTTAAATATCATTAAAGAAATATTAAGTGATAATAAAGGGAGTATAATATTATCTTCATTCTTTTTATTTATAATTTTTATAGGTTATATATATTATAAAAATTTTGCAGTATTAAAAGATCCTAGAAATATTAAAAATATTATACTGTCCTATGGTAGTTATGGTATTATTGTATTTTTGTTATTTCAAATAATTCAAGTTGTAGCTTTTTTTATACCAGGAGAAGTAATACAAATAACTGGAGGATATATATACGGAACTTTATTGGGAAGTGTATATTCTCTTATAGGGATTACGTTAGGAAGTGTTTTTGTATTTTTATTAGCTCAAATGTATGGTAGACCTTTAGTTCATAAAATAATTTCTAAAAAAGATTTAAAGTTTTTTGATAGATTATTAAATATAGGAAGTGTAAAATTAATAGTATTCTTATTATATTTAATACCAGGAATACCTAAAGATGCATTAGGTTATATATGTGGTATATCAGATATTAAATTTAAGGATTTTTTTATTTTATCCACATTAGGTAGAATACCAGGGATTTTAGCATCTGCATATTTTGGAGCAAATATTCATGCTGGAAATAGGGCTATTTTGATAACGGTAGGAGTTATATCATCTTTACTTTTTATAATAGGAGTATTAAAAGGGGAAAAAATAATAAAAAAAATAGGGAAGAATGTGAGGAAATTATAATTTCCTCATATTTTTATACAGTATGTAAGAAATTAAAGAAAAAAGTATTATAAAAAATAGTATAAGTAAAACAGAATGGAAAAAGAAAGCTTCAGGTAATAGGTTTATAATAGGATCTTTGTTAGGGTCAAATATCCAATAGTCATTAGAGAAAAAAATCCTATGAAAAAGGGTAAATCCCTTGTCAAAGTTTAAAGTTAATGGAATTATTAGTGATAGAGGCATAATAATAGTTAAAATGGAGGAATATTTTAAAAACCTAACATTTTTAGTTGTTTTTAATTTATAATATATAACAGGTATAGAAATAAAAGTATTTATAAATAAAAACTTATCTAAAAAATTGAATATATTTTTAACATCTTTAAAATGGAGTATCCCTTCTTTTGATGAAGGTAAGCTAGGAAGACAGAACACAATATTTTTATGAGAATTTAAATAATAAATCAAGTAGTTAAAATTTTCTTTTATTTCTTTCATGTTCAAATCTGTATTTTTTATTATAGATAAATTTGTAATATCCCAATAATATAAAATTTTAAAATTAAGTGTTAATTTTACGGAAACAATTATAAAAATAATAGTTAAAATAATTGATAATAGTATATCTATAAAAAATCCTTTGTTTTTTAATATCATAATAGAATCTCCTAATTATAAAGTATATATGTATATTTTATACCAAAAGGAGTATAAAAAACATATTTTTATGATAATAATACAAATGTATAAAAAACATAGAAAATAATACTAAAATAACAAAATATCGATATATAGCATTATAAATTAAAAATATGGCTATAATTAAGCTATTAAATTCTTATTTCAAATTTGATATTATAAACACTATTGCCTATTATAATAATTGTATTAGCACTCAAGATTAATGAGTGCTAACAAATAAAAGATAGCAATTATTTAAAATATAAAAAATATTTTAAGGAGGGGTTTATATGAAGATTAGACCACTTGGAGATAGAGTAGTAATTAAAAGAGTAGAAGCAGAGGAGACTACAAAAAGCGGAATAGTATTACCAGGAGCTGCAAAAGAAAAACCACAGGTTGCAGAAGTAATAGCTGTAGGACCTGGTGGATTAGTTGATGGAAAAGAAGTTAAGATGGAATTAAAAGTAGGGGATAAGGTATTATTCTCAAAATACGCTGGCAATGAAGTAAAAATTGAAGGTGAAGAAGTAACTATATTAAAGCAAGATGACATATTAGCAGTAGTTGAAGGTTAATTATATATTTAATTAGGAGGTATGAGAAATGGCAAAAAGTTTATTGTTTGGAGAAGAAGCTAGAAGATCAATGCAAGCTGGTGTTGATAAATTAGCTGATACAGTAAAAGTAACACTTGGACCAAAAGGAAGAAATGTTGTTTTAGATAAAAAGTTTGGATCACCATTAATAACAAATGATGGTGTTACAATAGCAAGAGAAATAGAATTAGAAGATGCATATGAAAATATGGGGGCACAACTTGTAAAAGAAGTTGCAACTAAAACAAATGATGTAGCAGGAGATGGTACTACTACAGCTACATTATTAGCTCAAGCCATAATAAGAGAAGGCTTAAAAAATGTTACAGCAGGGGCTAACCCAATCCAAATAAGAACAGGAATAAGAAAAGCTGTAGAAAAGGCTGTAGAAGAAATAAAAGTTATTTCTAAACCTGTAAATGGAAAAGAAGATATTGCTAGAGTTGCTGCTATATCAGCTGCAAGTGAAGAAGTAGGAAAACTTATTGCAGATGCTATGGAAAGAGTGGGAAATGACGGAGTTATAACTGTAGAAGAATCAAAATCTATGGGAACTGACTTAGAAGTAGTTGAAGGTATGCAATTCGATAGAGGATATGTGAGTGCATATATGGTAACTGATACTGAAAAAATGGAAGCAGTATTAGATGACGTGTATATTTTAATAACTGATAAGAAAATATCCAACATACAAGAAATATTACCTATCTTAGAACAAATAGTTCAACAAGGTAAAAAATTATTAATAATAAGTGAAGACATAGAAGGAGAAGCCTTAAGCACATTAGTACTTAACAAGTTAAGAGGAACATTTACTTGTGTAGGTGTAAAAGCGCCAGGTTTTGGAGATAGAAGAAAAGAGATGCTTCAAGATATAGCTATTTTAACAGGTGGTGAAGTTATTTCTGAAGAATTAGGAAGAGATTTAAAAGATGTTACTATAGATATGTTAGGAACAGCAGACAGTGTAAAAGTTACTAAAGAAAATACTACAATAGTTAATGGCAAAGGTGATAAAGTAGCTATAAAAGAAAGAGTATCTCAAATAAGAGTGCAAATTGAAGATACAACTTCAGAATTTGATAAGGAAAAACTTCAAGAAAGACTTGCTAAATTAGCAGGTGGAGTTGCTGTTATAAGAGTTGGGGCAGCTACAGAAACTGAATTAAAAGAAGAAAAATTAAGAATAGAAGATGCTCTTGCAGCTACAAAAGCGGCAGTAGAAGAAGGAATAGTTCCAGGTGGTGGAACAGCATATATAGATATTATACCTAAAATTGCTGATTTAACTTCTGATATTATAGATGTTAAATTAGGAATAGGCATAATAAGAAAAGCTCTAGAAGAACCAGTAAGACAAATAGCTAATAATGCAGGTGCTGAAGGATCAGTAATAATTGAAAAAGTTAAAGCTAGTGAAGCAGGCGTTGGATATGATGCTTTAAATGATAAATATGTAGATATGTTAAAGACTGGTATAGTTGATCCAACTAAGGTTACAAGATCAGCATTACAAAATGCAGCTTCAATTGCGTCTACTTTCTTAACAACAGAAGCTGCAGTAGCAGATATCCCAGAAAAAGAAAATACACCACCAATGGCACCAGGAATGGGAATGGATGGAATGTATTAATAAAAATAAAAATGAGAGACTCTTTGTATAGAGTTTCTTATTTTTTTATATTTAATATCATTTTTATTATTAAAAATGATTGTCTCTTTGTTTCCAAATATTTTTCATGTCTATATTACATAAGGAAGTTATAAGTCTATCTATAGCTTCAGGATAAGCTTCTTCTAGTTTAAACATTAAATTTTTCATTTCTTCTCTAGTAGTTTTTTTATCTTCAGGACAAGTACTTTTAATTACAGGTAAATTATATTTTTCTACCAAATCTTTAATCAAATCTTCTCTTAAATATATTAAAGGTCTGATTATATGAACATATTTATCCTTATAATCTATATGTGGACTGAAAGATCCAAACTTACCAATTTTTAAAATATTCATAAGTAAAGTTTCTATTACATCATCACAATTATGACCAAGGGCTATTTTTGTGGCACCTATGGATTTAGCAACTCTTACAAGGCAACCTTTTCTTAGTTTAGAACAAAGGGAACAAGGGTTTTTTTCAATCCTTTCATTGAATACTACATTTGCAATATTAGTTTTTTCTATTATTAAGTCTATTTTATTTTTCTTGCAAAAATTTTTTAATGGTTCTAAATTCATATCTAGACCTAGATCCACATGAATAGCTACTATTTCAATATCTTTTATAGCTGTTAATTGTATTAGCTTTAAACAAAACAACAAGAATATACTATCTTTACCACCAGAAACAGCTACAGCAATTTTATCTCTTGGAGATATCATATTATAGTCATCTATAGCTCTTCTTACATACTTTAAAAATTTTTTATTATAGTTTTTTTCAAATATAATCAATAAAATAACTCCTTTCTCGGTTTACATAAAAACATATATAATTTACAATACTAAATAGTAGATATAAATAGATTCTATAATAATATTAAATAGGTTTTCAATAATAAGAATAAATATTTAGTGTGAAAGATAAAATTTGCAAATTAAAAACGAAATTACTATTGAATTTATCTTTTTTATGAAGTATAATACTAACAAATATTTTTAATAAAAAGCATGAAAAAATTCGTTGCTGATTTAAAATGCAATAAAAAAATCAATATTTTCAAAATTAACTCATATATCCCCATAATAAGGGTGGGAGTATCTACCGAAAACCATAAATTTTCGACTATGAGTGATTATTAATAATGCTACAATAAAGGCCTATTAATTTTCACTTATAGTTTCGGTGGTAATTAATGTGTTTTTTTTTATAATTTTATAGGAAGGATGATTTAAATGGCAAAAATAATAAAACAAGCGTACACTTTTGATGATGTTCTTTTAGTTCCAAATAAATCAGAAGTTTTACCAAAGGAAGTTAATTTGAGCACAAATTTAACTAAAAAAATTAAATTAAATATACCTCTTATGAGTGCAGGTATGGATACAGTTACGGAATCCAAAATGGCTATTGCTATGGCTAGAGAAGGCGGTATGGGAATAATACATAAAAATATGAGTATAGCTGAGCAAGCTGGTGAAGTTGATAAGGTAAAAAGACAAGAAAATGGAGTAATAACAGATCCTTTTTATCTTGCACCAGATAATACTATACAGGATGCGCTAAATCTTATGAGTAGATATAGAATTTCTGGAGTGCCTATAACTAAAGGAGAAAAATTAGTTGGAATAATAACTAATAGAGATATATTATTTGAAAATAATTATGAAAAAAAAATAGAAGAAGTTATGACTAAAGAAAATCTTATAACAGCGCCAGAAGATACCACTATAGAAGAAGCAAAAGATATATTAAAGTCACATAAAATAGAGAAATTACCTTTAGTAGATAAAGACAATAATTTACGTGGACTTATTACCATAAAGGATATAGAAAAAGTTAAAAAATTTCCTAATAGTGCTAAAGATTCTAGAGGAAGACTTTTATGTGGTGCAGCAGTTGGAGTTACAAAGGATATGATGGAAAGAGTAGACGCCTTAGTAAAAGCACAAGTAGATATAATTACAGTAGATACTGCCCATGGACACTCTAAAGGAGTTATAGAAGGCGTAAAAAAAATAAAAGAAAAGTATCCAGATATTCAAATTATTGCAGGTAATGTTGCAACAGCTGAAGCGACTAGAGACTTAATAAATGCAGGAGCGGATTGTATAAAGATCGGAATAGGCCCAGGTTCTATATGTACAACTAGAGTAGTTGCAGGTGTTGGAGTTCCTCAACTTACAGCAGTTATGGACTGCGTTGAAGAAGCAAATAAATATGGAATATCAGTAGTAGCTGATGGTGGAATTAAATATTCAGGAGATATAGTTAAATCATTAGCTGCTGGAGCCAAAGCTGTTATGATGGGGTCAATGTTTGCAGGATGTGCAGAAGCACCAGGAGAAACAGAAATATATCAAGGAAGAAGTTATAAAGTATATAGAGGAATGGGGTCATTAGCTGCTATGGCCTGTGGTAGTAAAGATAGATATTTCCAAGAAGATAACAAAAAATTAGTACCTGAAGGAGTAGAAGGAAGAGTACCATTTAAAGGACCAGTAATGGAAACTATATATCAAATGCTAGGTGGTATTCGTTCTGGGATGGGATATTTAGGATCCGCTACATTGAATGATTTATATGAAAAAGCTACATTTGTAATTCAAACATCTTCAGGGATAAGAGAAAGTCATCCACATGATATTTCAATAACAAAAGAAGCACCAAATTATAGTGTTAATCAATAAAAGGAGGCACATATGAATAAAGAATTAGTATTAGTAGTTGACTTTGGAGGTCAATATAATCAATTAATAGCAAGACGTGTAAGAGAAAATAGGGTATATTGTGAGATAATACCTTATACTACATCTATAGAAAAAATAAAGGAAAAAGCACCAAAAGGAATAATATTTACAGGTGGCCCTAATAGTGTATATGGAGAAAATGCACCAAGAGTTGAAAAAGAACTATTCGATTTAGATATTCCAGTTTTAGGTATATGCTATGGAGACCAGCTTATGGCTCATAGTTTAGATGGAGAAGTAACAAGTCCTGAAAAAAGAGAATATGGTAAGACAGAAGTAAATTTAGATAATAGCAGTTTATTGTTTAAGAATATAAAAGAAAAAGATCAATGTTGGATGAGTCATACAGATTATATTTCAAAGGTTCCCAAGGGTTTTAAAACTATAGCAACAACAGATGAATGTCCTTGTGCAGCTATGGAAAATGGAGAAAAAAAATTATATGGAGTTCAATTTCATCCAGAGGTAGAGCATACTTTATTTGGAAAACAAATGCTTAAGAATTTTTTATTTAACATATGTGATTTAAAAGGTGATTGGACTATGAGTTCTTTTGCAGAGCAGCAAATAAAAGCTATAAAGGAAAAAGTAGGAGACAAAAAAGTAATATGTGCTTTATCTGGTGGTGTAGATTCATCAGTAGCAGCGGTAATTGTTCATAAAGCTATAGGAAAGCAATTAACTTGTATATTTGTTGATCACGGTTTACTTAGAAAAGATGAAGGTGATCAAGTAGAAAAAATATTTAAAAATCAATTTGATATGAATTTGATAAGGGTTAATGCACAAGATAGATTTTTAGGAAAATTAAAGGGAGTTTCAGACCCGGAAAGAAAGAGAAAGATAATTGGAGAAGAATTTATAAGAGTGTTTGAAGAAGAAGCTAAAAAATTAGGTGACATAGGTTTCTTAGTTCAAGGTACTATATATCCAGATATAGTAGAAAGTGGAACAAACACATCAGCTACTATAAAAAGTCATCATAATGTAGGTGGGCTGCCAGAAGATATGGAATTTAAATTAATAGAACCTTTAAGGGAATTATTTAAAGATGAAGTAAGAGCTGTGGGAGAAGAATTAGGTATACCACATAAATTAGTATGGAGACAGCCTTTCCCAGGACCAGGTTTAGCCATAAGAGTATTAGGAGAGGTTACAGAGGAAAAATTAGCTATTACAAGAGAAGCAGATGCTATATTTAGAGAAGAGATAGCTAAAGCAGGCTTAGAAGAAAAGATATGGCAATATTTTGCTTGCCTTCCAAATATACAGTCAGTAGGAGTAATGGGAGACGAAAGAACATACTGCCATACAATAGCATTAAGGGCTGTTACATCTTCAGATGCAATGACTTCAGATTGGGCAAGAATACCTTATGAAGTATTAGATAAGGTATCAAGAAGAATAGTAAATGAGGTTAAAGAAGTTAACAGAATTGTATATGATGTAACTTCAAAACCACCAGCAACTATTGAATGGGAATAATAATCAAATATAATTTGAAATAAGAAAGCCTATTTTACAGTGTTTATTATGATTAATAATCTGTAAAATAGGCTTGTTTTAAAGTAGTTCCCCCCTAAATATCCCACCAAAAGCAGTAGTAGAAATGTTGTTAAAAGAGTTGGTTAGTTTAGTGCACGAATTGGAAACTAAAAATTTCAAAGTGATTGAAGATTTAGAGATAAAGATAATGAAATTTTAGGAGATATGGATAATTTCATTATTGTTAAGAATCAGAATAATAGAAAGCCATATAAAGAGATTATTATAACTATTAAAAAATAATAATTAAGATTCGAGAGGTTTTTATTTGTTAAAGACTTCTTTTTTATTGGCTATGTTAAAGTAATATGTTGATACTTATATAAATTTGAATAAACCCCTTAATAATGGTTATAATTGTAATACAATCAATAATTAAGGGATGATTTATATGCAATCAATTACAGTTGAAGAACTATTAAAAATAATACCATCATTAAATAATATTCAACATTATAGAATTAAATCTGATGGTAAAGTTCATGTAATTAAAGGGATATATCATATACAAAATGTTAATAACTATCACCAAAGACTTAAAAAATGGTTAGATAGATTTAATGGTGTTGCAAGTAAATATATGGATAATTATTTAACATGGTTTAGATTCCTAGATAGTAACGGATTTGATAATACTGATAAGAATATTAAAGATATGTTTATTACTTCATGTTTATATAAGGTTGATGAAACATTTAATAGTCTGAGATTGGCTAAATTTAGTATATAATAGTACCAAAAGTGTTTAAGTGTAGGGATAAAAATGATTTTGAATAGTATTATATAAATGTAATACTATCAATGCTTAATATATAGTAATAGTATCAAATGATGATATTTAGAGTATAATAAATTAAGACAACATAAACAAAAACATAAATAATTATATAAATCTTCTTCAAAATATTTACTACTTGTCCTAGAAGATGTAAGATTATAATATGGAACAAGTAAAATTTTGTGGAGGGTAAATATGAAATATTCAGATATAAAAGAAAGACATGTATACAATGTTGATTTTGACCCAGTGAAGTCTTGTGAATTTAATGGTATACACTTAGCTATTGTTTTAAAAAAGAACATAGACAAGAAAACAATCATAGTAGTTCCTTTGACATCAAAACAAAATGGTGAAGGTGTAAATAAGATTAATATTGGAAAAATAACAACTTTACCAGATAATTTAAAACAAGATGACTCTTATGCAGTTTATAACCAAGTGAGAACCGTAAATTCTGGAAGATTTTTGGCGTTAAAGAATGATTTGGGAAATCGTATTGATGTGAACGTGAATGAAGAATTATTTGATGCTGTTCTTACTTTATGTTTAGATGAAGTAAGTATAAAATTAAGTAATAATGGCAAAATTGAATATTATACACAAAAATACATAAGTGTAATTATGGATAATGTGATTAATACTGCGTATGAGATAAAAAGAATATTAAAAACTAATTTTATAGAAAGAGACGCTAAAATAAAAGAACTGCAATTAACCATTGTGAATTTATTGAATTTAAATTTAGATTATAAAAGTTATATTAAAGAAGTAGATAGAGAGAATGGTATTGTGAATATAATTGAAAAATGTATGGATAATTCATTAAAAGATAGTATAGAACCTGAAAAAGTTGTAGCATCATTTTAAAAAAAGCATTGACAAAATTAAGAAAATTAGTTATTATATATATAAGAATTGAGTGTGATGCTCTAACAAAAAAATGAATGAGTTGTGATGACTCTTACGAAAAAGTGAATTGGACGTGAAGTCCTAACAAAAAAGTAATTATAAAGACCTTCCCGAAAAATGGAGGGTCTTTTACTTTATCCAAAAACATATAAAATAAACACGTGGCTTTAACAGAGCCTTTTTATTAAAAACCTATAAAATGTGCTTTATTATTATGTTGATCTTTATTGAATTATTTTATAGTATATTCAGACCATAAAAAAGTGTTATCTTCTTTTGAAATTTTTTCAAAGCTTGAATATCTTTTTGTAATAGTATTATATTTTAATACTGGAATAAACTTACTCTTTTCAGATTGTCCATCAATATAAAAATGACTTTTTCTATCCCAATATACTTTATGATAACTTTCATCTCTCATTATTTCAGATGTAAAGATGTGTCCTGCAATTATATCTTTCTGAAATTTTCCAAGGGTATAAGGGTATTTAGAACAGTAAAAATAATCTTCTGTACCCCATTTCCAATACTCACCTGCTTCCTCATCTATTCCAGCATGCACAAATATTTGTGTATCTGTTTCATAATAAAATGGTAATGATTTAAGCCAATCTATAATGTCATTATCATCAAAACAAATAGGTCCTGTTTGTATATCTTCTAAAAACATAAATTCATGATTACCCATTAACATTATAATTTGATTTTTAAATTGTTCTTGTAAGTCTTTTAGATAATATAAGATTTTTGTATCTCTATTTTTTCTATCTAAATAATCACCTAAAAGTATAAGTTTATTTTCTCTATTATTTTTTAAGTTATCTTTAATCAAAGTATCAAAAGTTTCTTTAAAAATTTTTATTGCTCCATGTATATCACTCATTACAAATATAATCATAGATATAATCTCCTTTAATTTATTTATGTTCATTAATACTATAAAGATTAAGTGTTTGAATTAAATATGTTTTTAAGAAGTCTTTATTTGTTTAAGGGCTTCTTTTTATATTTATTAAAAAAGAAAAAGTAGTTGCAAAATGGATATAAGAGGATTATAATGAGTTCATGACAAGGTGATGAAGAGAGTTAGACAGGTGGTGGAATTAAGTAATAACTCTAAATCTAAGTTATTTAAATAAAAAATATTAATAAAAGAGAGGAGTTTTGTAAATGAAACTAAAGTTGGAATTAAATTATAAATACCATATTATCTTATCACTTGCTAATAAAGAAATAAAGATGTCAAAAATAAAGGAAAATATTTTGGATGCTATTGAAAAGTATAATAGTTATTCATTAAAAAGTGTCAATAAGAAAAAAATCTCTCATCCTGAGATAGATGATAACACCGATTTATTTTCGTTGATATTGGAGAGTGAAAAATCTCTGCCTATACCAGTACGTGGATTAAGGTATTTCACTCAAGTAATAATGAATGATGTTGGTGAGGAATTATGTAATGAAATAGTTAGAAAGAAATCATTTTTTAGAGTAGTAGATGTAAAAGAAGTTACTAATTTAAAATTAGAAAAATCAGAAGAAATAGAAGAAGTTGAAGAAATTCAAGCAACTAATTTTAGTTTAAATAAGATAAGTGAGTCCTTACAAAGTATTATAGCATTATTCTTAAATACAACCCCTACTGAGGATGATAGGGAGAAGATAGATAAAATCTTAGAGATTTTAAATAAATAAATTATGAATAGTGTAAATGCCTGTAATTTTTAGAAGTGATTAATGAGGGAAAGGAGGTGAATAAATGAAATTAAAAAACCTCAATAAAGAAAGAATATTTAAAGCTATTATTCTAAGTCTTCTAATTGGAAATATTATTTTAAATGTATTTACAAATAATGAGATGAAGAAATTAAGGAGACATGGACTTGCAGTTCGAGTAGAAGCAGTACAGAAGATGATTGATAATAATGAGTTATAGTTGAAGGGGAAAAATATTAAATGAAGGGATAAATGTATATGAGAGTTAAAGAGATATTAGAAAAAATAAGTAAAATAGAGGGGGTTTTTGACTATAGGCAGATACCTCCATATAGATGGATAGAAATTAAAGATTCTAAAAAAGTAACTAAGCATATAGATTTTGATGAGACTGAAGCTGATTTTAACACTTTTGCAAATTATTTAAGAACTTCGGTTTATACAGAAAGCAGAGTCAACAAACCAATAATTATAAAGACATTAAATAATGCTTGGTATGTGTAGGTAAAGCTTATGATAGAAAAAATTATGGAAAGAGCTTTAAAAATGATAAAGAGGAAAGATAAAAACGATTGGCAGAAAGTTAAATATCCTCCTCCTTTATCAATTAAATTATTTGGATTTATACCAATAAGAACATTATTGATAATTACTTTAATATTATTAGAAGTTATTATTATTGTGAATATTTCGGATAAAATTCACAGTAATATTGGACAAATCTTATTAACAATAATTTTCTTTTATGTGATATATAAAACCATAATATATTATAGAAGATTTCAAAGAGTGAAACAAGAAGGGAAAAATAACAATATTGAAAAGTACTTGCAATATTTAATTTATTCTTTGAAGTTATATGATGAAGAAACATTTGGAATAGGTTCAGATAAGGAAAAAAGAATTGTAAGAACTATTCAAATTATGTATAGAGAAGATGATAAAAGAGTTTATGTAAGAATTTTAAAATTGGGTAATCGTTTTAATAAGATTGCTCCAACATTAGGAGAAAATATAGAAAGTACTCTTGGATTAGAATTAGATAGTACTAGTTCAACAGTTGATTATTTTGAGTATATACTACTTAAAGAAAAAGATAAAAGAATAGATTTATCAGAGAGCATTAAGAATCAACATAATAATTCAGATGTTATTAACATTAGTGGAAATATATCTTATAGATTAAGTAAGACTCCACATAGTTTGATAGTTGGAGGAACAGGTAGTGGAAAATCATTTTTTATACTCGGTAAAATTGTAAGTTATTTAAATTTAACTCCACAAGCAGAATTGTATATACTTGACCCTAAGAAGGCAGATTTAAGTCTTTTGAGATTTATAGAAGGTATGAAAGAAAGAGTAGCAACAGAACCAAATCAAATAGCAAAGATGTTAAGAGAAGTAGTAGAAATAATGGAAGATAGATATAAGACCTATTTTAATGATATTTCTGCATTTGGTAAAGATTATACTGATTTTGGATTACCACCTATAATTCTAATATTCGATGAATTTAGTGCATTTATTCATTCAGTGGATAAGAAGTTAAGCAAAGAAGTATTAGATTATATATTTACAATAGTTATGAAAGGTAGACAAGCAGGGGTTCAAGTTGAGATATTAATGCAAAGACCGAGTGCTGATGATTTACCAACAAATATAAGAGCACAAATGGGATTTAAAGCTGGATTAGGTGCTATGGATAAGATAGGATACAATATGATATTTGATACTAATGATGTAGATTTTAAGACAGTTACTGAAAAAGGTGGAGGATATATTCACATAGATGGAGTACATACTGCTCCAGTTTACTTTGAAACTCCATATATAGATAAAGATTTTGATTTTATACAAGAAATAACAAAGTTACTTAAAAATAAAAAGAAACAATAATTGTTATTTTGGATAATATTGTAGACGAAAACGGAGTTTTTCGAATGGAATGGTCGGAAATATTATTCAAAAATGACAATTGAGCGTTAGCTCATATTATTAAAAAGAACTAAAAAAAGAAATTCACCCTGTGAGTAACACAGGGTAACCTAGCTCAAACAAAATTCTTGAAAGCGTTGAAATGTAAGGAGTAGAGGGGTGTTTGAAATTCCGAGAGTTCGGAACTTTAAAAGATGAAAATTTAGAAAAAAGGAAGGTAATAAAAATGGCGAAATTAATATTAAAAACATCAACTTTATATAACTTAAATGATGGAGAAAATTTAGACTTAGGAAAGTTAAAATTTAACATAGCTCAATTTAAAATCCCACAAGAAATGGTGGTATCAAAACAAGGGGTAAATATTAAAATTGAGAAAGAGAAAAACTTAAATGGAGAATTTGTAGAAACTGGGAAATATACATTGAATTTTAAGGTCTACGATAGGAGCTTTATTGAACTGGTAATTCAAAATGGTTCAACAGAAATTGGAAATCCAATAACTATAGTTATTGAAGGTCAAGAGAATATTCCAAATTTGGATAGATTTGAAGAAGATGAGTTTATTCCAATATCATTTAATAAACTTGAAATTAAACCTAAAAAAGTTTTAAAGAAAACATTTCTAGGAGCAGGGAAAGGAAGTGCAGATACTTGGCAATATGCAGACATTAAAATTGTGGCAGAAAGTTATATTATAGGTGAAGAAAATGGAGCAAAAGCAAAATAGATGTTTGATTGATTGGTTTAGATGTTCAATTCCGAATACTAATTTAAAAGATGTGGCTAATGATATTTTGGGGATTGATTTTTCAAATTTTGTGGGGGGAACTGTAAAAGGTTCTCCTTATCCTTCATACAATACAATGGTTAGTTTTGCAAATATTAATTTACATTCAAGTGATACACATAGCAATATTATTATCGACTTATC
Organism: Clostridium sporogenes; assembly: GCF_001889325.1. NCBI lineage: Bacteria > Bacillati > Bacillota > Clostridia > Eubacteriales > Clostridiaceae > Clostridium > Clostridium sporogenes. The sequence continues at coordinate 2,779,479 of NZ_CP013243.1, forward strand.
AGGACAGGGTTGTCGGCAGTATGAAGAGTATATGGACAGAGTCGAAGGTTGGCATTGGTATAGATTAATTTCTTATATATTGGAAATTGAAGGCAAAATATCCCGTATTGATTTAGCTTTAGATGTATTTGATGATTCAAGTCCATCTGTTAGAGCATTACAAGATTATATTAAGAGAGGTCAGTTAAGTACAAAAAGTCATAAATTTGTTGAAATAAATAGCGGAAGGATAGCTGACGGAAAATTATTAGGATTTACTCTTTATATAGGAGCGTTCCCCCAAACGTTGAGAATATATGATAAGAAGCAAGAAAGAAGAGACAATTTAGGTGAAATTGTTAATGTAGAAAAGTGGATTAGATGGGAGTTAGAATTAACAGATAAGAAAGCAATGTTAGTTGCTTTTAATATATCTAATGGCAAACCACTTAATACAATAATAAAAGGTATTCTATCTGCACACTATTGTTTTAAAACAAAGCCTAAAAATCCTAGTGATTTACAAAATAAAAATAGATTATCTAATATGAGGTGGTGGGATAAATTTATTGGTGGGATTGAAGCAATACCTTTAAACGTTAAACGTGAAAAAATGACGCTACAAAAGAAAAAAAAGTGGGTAGAGGAACAGGCTGCCAAGTCAATTAGTATGGTGATTGAAACTTTGGAAAGTATGTACGGAAAAGAATATGCAGAACTCTATTTAAAAGAATTAATTGAAAATGGTAAACAAAAAATAAATGTAGGGGACAAAACATTAATAGATCAACGTATTTTAGAATTAATGAATGAAGAAGAATATTAATAATAGAAGGGAGAAGAAAAAAGTGAGTGTTACAATATGCAAAGATGATTTAATAGAGATGGGATATAAAAAGTATCAAGCAATTTCTTTAATTAGACAAGCTAAAGCTATTATGGTTCATCAAAAGGGTTGTCCTTATTATAATAATAAAAGATTGGGAAGAGTTCCACGAGAGGTTGTTGAAGAAATTTTAGGAGTTTCTTTTGAATTAGAGATAAGTGGTATTAATGAATAAAAAAACACAACATACAACAAAGTATCCAGGTGTTTATATGGATGATAAAGGCAGATATTTTTTTCAATCAGAATTTGGTATTGATAAAATTACAGGTAAAAGAATTAGAAAAAAAGGAAGAAAAGATAAGAATGGGAAACCGTTCTTATCAGCTTCCGAAGCAAATAAAGAATTAACAAGATTAAAAAGAGAATATCATAAAGTTTCTTCTTATTCTAATTATAAAATGACTTATGAGCAATTTATGAAAGAAGTATATATTCCATATTATAAAACTGATGTTGAAGAAAGTACTTTTAGTACTAGAGAAGCAATTTTTGAAAAATTGATTAAACGATTTGGAGATATTCAACTACGTTGTATTACAATAGAAGATATTTTAAATTATCGTACATTTATATTAACGGATAAAGAAAGTGGCGGGGAAGGATTTGCTCAATCATATGCTAGTATTATTTTTGGAACTTTACGTAAAAGTTTAGATAAAGCAGTTGAAATGCAGTATTTAGAAAAGAATGTATCGAAGAAAATTAAAGCAATATCAAAAGGAAAAGCGATAGTTCCATATTGGACTAAAAAAGAATTTGAAAAAGTCATTAATCAGATTTACATAAAAGATTTTTATGAGCATTTAAATTTTGTAATGCTATGGGTTTATTATATGACTGGAATTAGAGTTAATGAAGGAACTGCTTTGTATTGGAATGATGTAGATTTAGAAAAGAAACGTTTAAAGGTTCATCATATGCTTATAGTTAAAAATAGAAAAGAGTGGAGAAAAAATTCTTATACAAAGACAGAAGATGGGAAAAGAATAATTGCTCTAGATGATGATACAGTAAAAATTTTAAAAGTTTGGAGAAACAGGCAAAAAGAAATTGGATTAGGTGGGGAAGAGGATTTTGTTTTTAGTTATGATGGGTTACCAATGATTAAGTCAACGATAGCTAGAATAATTAATCGTTACTCTAAACTTGCAGAAGTTAAGAAGATACAAGCAAAAGGATTACGACACTCTCATGCTTCATATCTTATTAATGAATTTAATGTATCGGTACTTGTTTTATCTCAACGTATGGGGCATTCTAGTCCAGAGATAACATTGAAACATTATGCTCATATGTGGAGTGGTGCAGATACTGAAATAGTTGCGAAAATAACTGGAAATATAAATATTAGAACTGCTGATTCAACAAAAATTAAATTTAACGGGAATCAATCATTGAAAAAATTTATGAGGTAGAATAATGAGTATATATGAAAAATATGAAAAAATGGGATTAACAGATTATAAATTAAGAACAATTGATGATGTAAAAGAATTGCATGGCACAGATATATTAGCAATGAAAGGTTTTAATGAGTTATCAAAAGAAGAGAGAAAGTTGGTTATAATGTTGTTTATAGGATATTTAAACGGATGTGGATGTGGTAATAGACAAGATATTCCAGTAAGTGTAGAAAAGTTAAGCAAGGATAAGTTTAAGATATGTTTTAGTGATGGCATGTTTAGTTATTTTTATTCAGATGGAAGTATAGGGTAATGTAAGGTTTATATCTTGAATGGAGAATGGCGTAGCGAACCATTTACAGTGAGAGGGGGACATGATAGCCTTTTCGGTATGAGCCTGTTATTTAAAATGAGGGGCTCGGTAGGCTCGTAAGAATCATGTCCCCAGAGGCTCACTGTCAATGGCATTTGGAATGGACTCTATATAAATATTTATAGTGAGGAGATAACAGAATGGATAGAATAGATTTCAAAACTGGAAATGGAATATATACGTTTCAAACTGTATCAGGAAGCAAATATATATTAAAAATAGGTGATGAAAAAATATTTATAAAAAGAAGTCCCCAAAATAAAGAACTTTCATTGAGAAAGGATAATGAAGAAATTGAAGTGTTTAAGTTTATGCCTATTGAATTAGGGAAAGTGGCAATTTTGAAACTTAAACCTTTAGGAAAGGGGAATTGTACATTACGAATTACTACTAAGGTAATAGAAATAAGTAAGGTTAGAGTTCTAGGAGATTAAATATTAGGCTAGGAGTGTGTTATTTTGGATAAACATTTAATACTTATAAAAGTTTCATCTAATTACACGGAATTTCAAGAATTTAAATATATAAAAAAATTTGATAGAAAAAATACTCATTTGATTTTTGATGGGGAGTTAATAAGTGAAAAAAATCAAGAAGATGGAAATCCATTAAAAGTTAAGGAAGCTATTATTAATTTAGTAGAATTACTTATGTTGTTAGATAAGTAGATACATGTTAATATCATAATAATAAATAAGGTTTACCACCATAAAGCCCACCAAATGAATAAAAAAAGTTGTAATACTTGTTTATATGCGGTATACAATGAAAAGAATTTTATTGAATGGGAATAAAATAATATTTTAAAGATATAAAATTATATATAAAAAGTGTTTTCATTACTATATTAAAGTATATTGAGAGCACTTTTTATATTTTTTTGTAATAATTTAGATTAAAATTTTAACAAATAAGAAAATATTATAAATAAAATTGATAAATTTAAAACTTATTTTTGTATTTGTAAAATATAATTTTATGATTGAAATTTACCTTATTTACATTTAAATTGTATTTTATCTTTAACCCTTGATAATACAGGATTTAAAAACATAATCATTGTGGCTTGTAAAACGATTTCATATGATGAATTTGAAAAAACTGAAAAATAATGGTTTATAAAATTTTAAATTTTAAACAAATTCTGAATAATTGCTATATTGACTACAATTTATTTCTGTGGTACATTGATAAAGAATAAACAATTTAAAAAAAGGAGTGTGAAAAATGTCAGAACAAAAAAGACGAAAGGATATTTTTGTACAAGGATTCGCACTATTCGCAATTTTTTTTGGAGCAGGAAATTTAATTTTTCCACCTAGTTTAGGAATGGCTGCAGGAGACAAGTGGGCTTTAGCTGCTTTTGGTTTCTTGCTTACAGATCCAGTACTTCCGATTCTAGGTGTAATTGCAACAGCTAAAGTAGGGGGCAGAGCCGAGGACTTAGGTAAGAGAGTTAGTCCAGGTTTTGCAAAGGTTTTAGGAGCTGTCTGTATTTTGGTTATTGGTCCTTTATTTGCCATTCCTAGAACGGCCGCTACTGTATATGAAATAGCAGTAAAACCAATAGCACCTGGTGTACCGATTATAGTTATATCACTAATATTTTTTATATTAACTTATATATTTGTAAGTAATCAGGGGCATGTAATAGATAATATCGGTAAAATTTTAACACCATTGTTATTAATTATACTAGCTGCTATAGTAATTGCAAGTATAGTAACACCTGTAGGGCCAATAGTAGCAACAAAACCTAATAGATACTTTTTAATAGGTTTTCAGGAAGGATATCAAACAATGGATGCGTTGGGAGCATCATTAATGGCTGGAATAGTATTAACAGATTTAATTTTAAAGGGATATAAAGATAGAAAAGAACAAGAATATATGACTATTAGAGTAGGTTTAGTTTCGGGAGTTTTATTATTATTGGTATATGGAGGTCTTACATTTGTAGGAGCTACTGGAAGTGGAATTTTTAAGGGTGATATTAGTAGAGTTGACTTATTATTAAAATTAGTATATGGACTTTTTGGAAATGCTGGTGCTGTAGCTATATCCATAGCAGTAGCTTTAGCCTGTTTAACTACAGCGGTAGGACTTACTTCTACAGCAGCTAATTTTTTTAATAGTGTAAGTAATGGGAAGCTCTCTTACAAAGCTGTTAGTATTGCTGTAGTATTATGTAGTTTATTTTTATCTGTAATAGGAGTAGAAGGATTAATCAATATAGCTGTACCAATTTTATCCACTGTATACCCAGTTATGATTGTTTTAATATTAATGACATTATTTGATAGACACATTCCTAATAATTTAACTTATACCGGTGCTGTAATAGGAGCATTTTTAGTTAGTTTAATTATAAATATAAATAGTGCATTTGGAATTTTGAATGGTCCAATGGCGCTTGTAAAAAAATTACCTCTTTTTGAAGCGGGATTTCCATGGATTGTACCAGCTATAGTATTAGCTATTTTATTCACTATATTTGGGAAAAAAAATAAATCCCAAAGCTTAGAACATGAAAACTCTTTTGAAAATTAGCCTACGTTAACCTGCTAAACTGTAGAAGTAATATATTGGTAATAAAAAAGCAATTATAGAAATATTAAAATTTTATAGGGATTATAGTCAGATAATTTTGAAATATGTGATTTAAATTAAAAGCAATATTGATAAAATTTATACAAAAAAATTCATGTTGAACATAAGATGGAATTTAAGTGAATGAGTGTTAAAAGTTCCTTTAGACTATAAAATAAGGGGCTGAAGGGTAATGTGAAAAAAGAGTAAAAAATAGAAATTCCAGTAAAAATGAATTTTTTACTGGAATTTTAATTCATTGGTTCTATTAAATTACAAATTAAATTGACAAAAATAAAACGATATGATAATCTGTTTTTGACAGAAAAACTTATGATACGATATTATATTCCATCATGCTATATTTAAATATTTTTTTTATAATATTCTACTAATAAATTTAAGGAATCTGAGGTGTAGTTATGAGACTTTATAATATTACTATAGGAGAGTATCTTAAAAGAACTTGTAAAAAATTCCCGAATGATGTTGCTATTCAGTCTTTAGAAATGCCAGAGGGTATTTCATGGAGTGAACTTGATAAAATTACAGATGATATAGCTAAAGGTATGGTTATATTAGGACTGAAAAAAGGAGATAACTTGGTACTTTGGGGTTCCAATAAAAAAGAATGGATCTATATCTTTTTAGCAGCAAGTAAAATAGGGGTATGTACAGTTACTTTAAATACTAACTATTTATTAGAAGAAGTAGAAAAAATTTTAGAGGTAGCTGATGCAAAGGCTATAGCATTTATGGAATCATTTTACGATACAAATTATGTAGATATTATTGAAAAAGTTAAAGAAAGATATAATAAAGGAATATGTAAAATACCACAAATAATGGAATATTTCATTTATTTTGGAGAGAAAAATCGTCCAGAATATACAGGAATAGATAATTTAATTTCTTTAGGAAAAAGTTTAAAGGAAGAAACATTTAATTTGATTTGCAATGATATAGAACCAGATGAAGTTGTTAATATTCAATTTACTTCTGGAACTACCAGTTCTCCAAAAGGCGTTATGCTGACACATTATTCTCTTATAAACAATTCATTTATAACTGGCGAGGCTTTAGGTATTACAGATAAAGACAAGCTATGTTTAGTTGTTCCATTTTTTCATTGCTTTGGCTTGTCGGTAGGAATACTTCTATCTGTTGGTAGAGGATGTTCTATGGTATTAGTAGAATCTTATAAAATAGCTCCATTAATAAATACAATAAAAACATTTAAGTGCACTGTTCTACACGGAGTTCCTACAATGTTTTGTAGAGTATTAGAGGATGATAGCATAGATATAAACGATTTCAAAACTATAAGAACAGGAATATTAGCTGGAGCAAATGCTACAGATGAACTGTTAGATGGTATTATAGAAAAAATGAATATAAGGGATATTCAGATTGCATATGGACAAACAGAGGCTTCGCCTGGATGTACTCAAACTTTAAAGACAGATTCTATTGATAAGAAATATAACAGTGCAGGTAGGCCCTTACCTTTTGTGGAAATGAAGGTTATTGACATGGATACGAAAAAACAGTTACCAGTAAATAATGTTGGAGAAATTTGTGTCCGTGGATTTAATGTGATGAAGGGGTATTATAAAAATGATTTATTAACTAGGAAAACTATTGATAAAGAAGGGTGGCTTCATACTGGTGATTTAGGATTTGTAGATAAAGAGGGATATTATCATATAACTGGCAGAATACAAGATATAATTATAAGGGGTGGAGAAAATATAAATCCACATGAGATTGAGGAAAAGTTATTATCCCATCCTGAAATTTCTGAAGTAGAAGTTATAGGTGTTCCAGATAAAAGATATGGAGAAGAAATTGTAGCCTGTATTATTCTTAAGCCAGAAAGTTGCTTAACCAAAGGGGATATAAAAAAATATATTTCTCAAAACTTAGCTCATTATAAAGTTCCAAAATACATAGAGTTCTATGATGAATTTCCTTTAACAGACACAGGTAAGATTAAGAGACATGAACTAAAAGAATGCTTTGAAAAGAAGTTTGAATTAAGACAATCTATTTAAATTAATAATAAATATATTAAATTAACAATAAATCTATTTAAGGAGGCTTTTTTTATGGAAAACAATACAAATATGTTTAGTGGAGTAAAGGTTATTGAATTAGCAAATTTTATAGCTGCTCCAGCAGCAGGTAGATTTTTTGCTGATGGCGGTGCAGAGGTAATAAAAATTGAATCACCTGCTGGAGATCCTTTAAGATATACTGCTCCATCAGAAGGAAGACCATTAAGCCAAGAAGAAAATACCACTTATGATTTGGAAAATGCAAATAAAAAGGCAATAGTTTTAAACCTCAAAAGTGAAAAAGGTAAAAAAATATTACATGAAATGTTGAAAGAAGCAGATATATTATTAACTAACTGGAGAACAAAGGCTTTAGTTAAACAAGGATTAGACTATGAAACACTAAAAGAAAAATATCCTAAGCTAGTTTTTGCACAAATAACTGGCTATGGTGAAAAGGGTCCAGATAAGGATCTTCCAGGCTTTGATTATACTGCATTTTTCGCTAGAGGTGGTGTTTCAGGGACTCTTTATGAAAAAGGAACTGTGCCTCCAAATGTTGTTCCAGGACTTGGAGACCATCAAGCTGGTATGTTTTTAGCAGCAGGTATGGCAGGAGCTTTATATAAAGCAAAAACAACAGGAAAAGGAGATAAGGTAACAGTAAGTTTAATGCATAGCGCTATGTATGGATTAGGTATTATGATACAGGCTGCTCAATATACAGGTCATGGTTTAGTATATCCAATAAATCGTAATGAAACTCCAAACCCATTTATAGTTTCATATAAATCTAAGGATGATTATTTTGTTCAAGTATGTATGCCACCATATGATGTTTTCTATGATAGATTTATGACTGCTTTAGGTAGAGAAGATTTAGTTGGAGATGAAAGATACAACAAGATAGAAAATTTAAAAGATGGACGTGCGAAGGAAGTATATAAGATAATTGAAGAACAAATGGTTACAAAGACAAAGGATGAATGGGATAAAATATTTAGAGAAGCGGATATTCCATTTGCTATTGCACAAACTTGGGAGGATTTACTACAAGATGAACAAGCTTGGGCAAATGATTATTTATACAAGATGAAATATCCAACAGGAAATGAAAGAGCATTAGTAAGACTTCCAGTATTCTTTAAAGAAGCTGGATTACCGGAGTATAAGCAATCACCACAGATAGCAGAAAATACTGCAGAAGTTTTAAAAGAAATGGGATACACAGAAGAAGATATTCAGGAATTAGAAAAAAATAAAGATATTATGGTAAGGAAGGAAAAATAATGGCAGATATTTATACTATGGGTGTAGATATAGGTTCAACTGCATCAAAAACAGTAGTATTAAAAAATGGAAAAGAAATTGTAAGTCAGGCAGTAATAAATGTAGGGGCCGGAACAAGCGGCCCTAAAAGAGCTATAGATTCTGTATTAAGAGAAGCAAAATTATCTATTGAAGATTTAGATTATATTGTATCTACTGGGTATGGAAGAAATAGTTTTGAGTTTGCCAACAAACAAATTTCTGAATTAAGTTGTCATGCAAAGGGAGTCTATTTTAATAACAATAAAGCTAGAACAGTTATTGATATAGGCGGCCAAGATATTAAAGTATTAAAATTAGCGGATAGTGGAAGACTTTTAAATTTCATAATGAATGATAAATGTGCTGCAGGAACGGGACGATTTTTAGATGTAATGTCTAGAGTAATAGAAATTCCAGTTGATGAGCTAGGGAAAAAAGCATTAGAAAGCAAAAATCCTTGTACTATTAGTTCTACCTGTACAGTATTTGCAGAGTCAGAAGTAATTTCTCAACTTGCAAGAGGAGTTAAAACTGAAGATTTGATAGCAGGAATTTGTAAGTCTGTAGCATCAAGAGTAGCTAGCCTTGCAAAGAGAAATGGTATAGAAGAATTAGTAGTTATGAGTGGAGGAGTAGCTAAAAATATAGGTGTAGTAAAGGCAATGGAAGCAGAATTGGGAAAAGACATTTATATATCTGAAAATTCCCAATTGAATGGAGCATTGGGAGCAAGTCTATACGCTTATGAAAGTTTTCAAAAAGAAAGGAGCTAAAAACATGAGTGATAGAAATAAGGAAGTAAAAGAAAAAAAAGCAAAGCATTATCTTAGAGAGATTACTGCAAAGCATTATAAAGAGGCTCTCGAAGCAAAAGAAAGGGGAGAAAAAGTTGGTTGGTGTGCATCCAACTTCCCACAAGAAATAGCTACAACATTGGGGGTAAAAGTTGTTTATCCAGAAAATCATGCAGCAGCTGTAGCAGCTAGAGGAAATGGACAAAACATGTGTGAACATGCTGAGGCCATGGGATTTTCTAATGATGTATGTGGTTATGCAAGAGTAAATTTAGCTGTTATGGACATAGGTCATAGTGAAGATCAGCCAATACCTATGCCAGACTTTGTACTTTGCTGTAATAACATTTGTAATCAAATGATTAAATGGTATGAACATATAGCAAAAACTTTAGATATACCAATGATTCTTATAGATATACCATACAATACAGAAGATACTATTTCACAGGATAGGGTTAAATATATTAGAGCTCAGTTTGATAATGCAATAAAACAATTGGAAGAAATAACAGGCAAAAAATGGGATGAAAATAAGTTTGAAGAAGTTATGAAGATATCCCAAGAAAGTGCAAAACAATGGTTAAGAGCTGCATCTTATGCAAAATATAAACCTTCACCATTTAGTGGATTTGATTTATTTAATCATATGGCAGTAGCAGTTTGTGCTAGAGGTACTCAAGAAGCTGCGGATGCATTTAAAATGTTAGCAGATGAATATGAGGAAAATGTAAAGACTGGAAAATCCACTTATAGAGGAGAAGAAAAACAACGTATATTATTTGAAGGAATTGCCTGTTGGCCATATTTAAGACATAAATTAACTAAACTTAGTGAATATGGAATGAATGTAACAGCAACTGTGTATGCCGAAGCTTTTGGTGTTATATATGAAAATACAGATGAATTAATGGCTGCTTATAATAAAGTTCCTAATTCAATTAGTTTTGAAAATGCATTAAAGATGAGATTAAATGCCGTTACAAGCACTAATACAGAAGGTGCTGTTATTCATATAAATAGAAGCTGTAAATTGTGGAGTGGATTTTTATATGAGCTAGGAAGAAGATTAGAAAAGGAGACCGGAATTCCTGTAGTATCATTTGATGGGGATCAAGCAGACCCAAGAAATTTCTCAGAAGCACAATATGATACTAGAATTCAAGGACTTAATGAAGTAATGGTTGCTAAAAAGGAGGCTGAATAAGATGTCAAATTCAGATAAATTCTTTAATGACTTTAAGGATGTTATAGATCATCCTAAAAAATATATAATGAAGCATATGGAAGAAACTGGACAAAAAGCTATAGGATGTATGCCATTATATACTCCTGAAGAACTTGTATTAGCTGCTGGAATGTTTCCAGTAGGTGTATGGGGAAGCAATACAGAACTTTCAAAAGCTAAAACATATTTCCCAGCATTTATTTGTTCAATATTACAAACAACATTGGAAAATGCATTAAATGGGGAATATGATATGTTGTCTGGTATGATGATTCCAAATTATTGTGATTCATTAAAATGTATGGGACAAAATTTTAAACTAACCGTTGAAAATATTGACTTTATACCAGTAACAGTTCCACAAAACAGAAAAATGGAAGCTGGAAAAGAATTTTTAAAAAGTCAATACAAGATGAATATTGAACAGCTAGAAAAGATTTCTGGTAATAAAATAACAGATGAATCTTTAGAAAAAGCTATAGAAATATATGATGAACACAGAAAAGTAATGAATGATTTTTCAATGTTAGCATCAAAATATCCAAGTATAATAACACCAACTAAACGTAATTATGTTATGAAGTCTGCTTATTATATGGATAAAAAAGAACATACTGAAAGAGTTAAACAATTGATGGATGAAATTAAAACTATAGATCCAAAACCATTTGAAGGAAAGAGAGTTATAACTACAGGTATAATTGCAGATTCAGAAGATTTACTTAAAATATTAGAAGAAAATAATATAGCTATAGTTGGTGATGATATAGCACATGAATCTAGACAATATAGAACATTGACTCCAGATGCGAATACACCAATGGATAGATTAGCTGAGCAATTTGCTAATAGAGAATGTAGTACTTTATATGACCCTGAAAAGAAAAGGGGTAAATATATAGTAGAAATGGCTAAAGAGAGAAAAGCAGATGGGATTATATTTTTCATGACAAAATTCTGTGATCCAGAGGAATATGATTATCCACAAATGAAAAAGGATTTTGAAGAAGCAGGTATTCCACATGTACTAATAGAAACTGATATGCAAATGAAAAATTATGAACAAGCTAGAACTGCAATTCAGGCTTTTTCAGAAACACTTTAATAAAAGTTTTCAATATTTACTGTAAACTTTATTAATTGAAACATTGATTTCTTTTCTCTTTCTATAAAATAATATTTATCTTTAAAAAAGTTATGTTTAGATGGGCGAAAGGAAATCAATGTTCATATAAATTAACAAATTCATTAATATATTAGGAGGGATATAATGTTTTTCACAGAACAACATGAACTTATTAGAAAATTAGCAAGAGATTTTGCAGAGCAGGAAATAGAGCCTATTGCAGATGAAGTAGATAAAACTGCCGAGTTCCCTAAAGAAATTGTGAAAAAAATGGCCCAAAATGGTTTCTTTGGAATAAAAATGCCTAAAGAATATGGTGGAGCTGGAGCAGATAATAGAGCATATGTAACTATAATGGAGGAAATATCAAGAGCATCTGGTGTAGCTGGTATATATTTATCATCACCTAATTCATTGCTTGGAACACCATTTTTACTAGTTGGTACAGATGAGCAAAAGGAAAAATATTTAAAACCAATGATTAGAGGAGAAAAGACATTAGCTTTTGCTTTAACAGAACCAGGTGCAGGTTCAGATGCAGGAGCAGTTGCAACAACTGCTAGAGAAGAAGGAGACTATTATATATTAAATGGAAGAAAAACTTTTATTACAGGAGCTCCAATATCTGATAATATCATAGTGTTCGCAAAAACAGATATGAGCAAAGGAACAAAGGGAATTACTACATTTATAGTAGATAGTAAACAAGAAGGTGTATCTTTTGGTAAGCCTGAAGACAAGATGGGTATGATTGGTTGCCCTACTAGTGATATTATTTTAGAGAATGTAAAGGTTCATAAATCTGATATACTTGGAGAAGTAAATAAAGGCTTTATAACAGCAATGAAGACTTTAAGTGTTGGTCGTATAGGAGTTGCTGCACAAGCTTTAGGAATAGCACAAGCTGCTGTAGATGAAGCTGTTAAATATGCAAAACAAAGAAAGCAATTTAATAGACCTATAGCAAAATTCCAAGCTATTCAATTTAAATTGGCTAATATGGAAACAAAATTAAATGCAGCAAAATTATTAGTGTACAATGCTGCTTATAAAATGGATTGTGGTGAAAAGGCAGATAAAGAAGCTTCTATGGCAAAATATTTTGCTGCTGAATCTGCTATTCAGATTGTAAATGACGCACTACAAATCCATGGTGGTTATGGATACATAAAAGATTATAAAATAGAAAGATTATATAGAGATGTTAGAGTAATTGCTATATATGAAGGAACTTCTGAAGTTCAACAAATGGTAATCGCATCAAATCTTTTAAAGTAAGGAGTGGAGAAATTGAAGATAGTTGTATGTGTAAAACAAGTACCAGATACTAATGAAGTAAAGATCGATCCTGTAAAAGGAACTCTTATTCGTGAAGGTGTACCTGCTATATTAAATCCGGATGATGCTAATGCACTAGAAGAAGCTTTAAAATTAAAAGATAAATACGAAGATGTAAAGGTTACTGTGATTACTATGGGTATACCATCCTCTTCATATATGTTAAGAGAATGTTTAGCAATGGGAGCTGATGAAGCTATATTGGTAACAGATAGAGCTTTTGCTGGAGCAGATACTTGGGCAACATCTAATGCTTTAGCTTCAGCTTTAAGAAAAGTTGGTGATTATGATTTAATATTTGCTGGTAGACAAGCTATAGATGGAGATACAGCTCAAGTTGGACCACAAATAGCAGAGAGACTTGATATACCACAAGTAACTTATGCTATGGGTTTTGAGTACAATAAGGAAGATAAAACAATTATTGTAGATAGACAATTAGAAGATGGTTACGAGAGATTACAAGTTAAATCTATGCCAGCATTAATTACTGCTATTAGTGAATTAAACAAACCTCGCTACATGACAGTTGGAGGTATAGTAGATGCATATAAAAAAGATATTAAGATATTTACAATTAAAGATTTAGATGTTACTCCAGATGAAGTAGGTTTAAATGCTTCTCCAACTTCAGTATTTAGATCCTTCGCGCCAGATAAAAAATCACAAGGTGTTATATTAGAAGGAACAGCTAAAGAAAAGGTAGAAAAATTAGTATCAGCACTTCAATCTAAACACTATATTTAAGTTTTGGGAGGTTTATTATGGCTATCAAAATTATTAAAGAAAAATGTAAAGCATGTGGTATATGTGAAAAGCAATGCCCATTTGATGCTATTCATGTAGTTAACGGATTAGCAGAAGTAAATGAAAAATGTACAATATGTGGAGCCTGCGTAGAAGCTTGCCCATTTGATGCAATAGAAAAAGAAGAGAAGAAAGTTGTAAAAAAGGATATTAGTCAATATAAAGGTGTATGGGTATACGCTGAACAAAGACAAGGAGAACTTACTCCTGTAGTAATAGAATTATTAGGAGAAGGTAAAAAATTAGCTAATGAAATAGGCACAGATTTATCTGCAATTTTATTAGGAGATAATGTAGGCGCATTAGCAGAGGAATTAGTAAAGTATGGAGCAGATAAAGTATATGTAGCTGATGATAAAAAATTAGAAAATTATACAACAGATGCTTATACTACAGTAATTTCAAATGCTATAGATCAATATAAACCAGAATCAGTTTTATTTGGTGCAACTCATATTGGAAGAGATTTAGCTCCTAGAATTGCAGCAAGAGTTGATACTGGACTTACAGCTGATTGTACAAAATTAGAAATAGATCCTGAAGCTAAAAACGTAAAACAAACTAGACCTGCCTTTGGCGGAAATTTAATGGCAACTATAGTATGTAAAAACCATAGACCACAAATGTCTACAGTAAGACCAGGTGTTATGGAGAAAGCAAAACATAATGAAGACAATAAAGGTGAAATAATAGATATAAAAGTAACATTAAGTGAAGATGAAATTAGAACTAAAGTTTTAGAAATAATTAAATCTTCTAAAAAACAAGTTTCTTTAGTTGATGCAGACTTTATTGTATCTGGTGGTAAAGGACTTGGAAATCCAGATGGATTTAAGTTATTAAAAGAGCTAGCTGATTTATTAGGTGGAGTAGTTGGTAGTAGCCGTGCTGCAGTTGATATAGGATGGATAGAACACTCACATCAAGTAGGACAAACTGGAACTACTGTAAAGCCTGTTATTTATATTGCATGTGGTATATCAGGAGCTATCCAACACGTTGCTGGTATGTCAAATTCTGATATAATAATTGCTATAAATAAAGATGAAAATGCACCTATATTTGAAATAGCTGATTACGGAATCGTTGGAGACTTATATGAAATAGTTCCAATACTAATAGAAGAAGTGAAGAAAATTAAACAAGAAGATTAATTAATTTAATTTTGAGAAACAAAAAGGAGGGTTTCCTCCTTTTGTTTCTTATATATTTTTTATAAAAGTTAAAAAAATAACAATGAGGTTCATTTATACAATAATTAAAATATTTATTAGTTTTAGTATATAAAGGTAATAAAATATAAGCAAAAGTGTTTTATTATAAGATAATAAAAAATTAATTTGAAAGGAGAAGATAGGATGGCAACAAGTAAAAAAAATATGACAGATGAAGTAAAACAGAAAAAATCAGGTATTCCTATATATTTGGGAATTGCCAGTGTATGGTTTGGAGCTCATTGTGGGCCAGGAGTAGCTTCAGGTAAACAGACAGCTGTTTTTTACAGTGAATTTGGAAAATGGGCCTTTATAACTCCAATGATTGCAATGGTGTTAATGGGCCTTTGTATTTATTACTCCGTAGAATATGCTCGCCTCACAAAGGCAAAAAATTTTAGGGAATTAACTGATAACTTATTTCATCCATATGAAAAAGTTTTTTCTGCATTTTTTGAAATTACATTTTTGGCAACTGTTCTTATGGTTGTAGGAGGATGTATAGCCACAGGAGCAGCAGTTTTAAATGAGTATACAGGTCTTCCCGTAATTGTAGGAAGTATAATACTAGTAGTGGTTACAATACTTCTATCAATGTATGGGGCTAACTTAGTTCGTTCTGCATCAACTATTATGACAATATTTATTATAGCTTGTTTAATAGCTATGGTAGTGCTTGGATTACTTTCTCCACAGGGAGATTTTGCAGGTAACTGGGGAGCTAAATCCTTTAGTGAGGTTTCACCGATGAAGGCTATAATTATGGCTATTGTATATACTGGCTTTCAATCAGCTGGAAATATTGCAAATGCGGTATCTGTTTGTCAAGGTATAGAAGGTAGAAAAGAGTCTAAAAAAGCAGCAATTTTAGGTACTATATTAAATACATTGCTTATTTTGGGAATAGTATTTTTATTATTCGCATATCCAGATTCAATAAAGAAAATTTTACCAAATTATTTTGTAGCAGATAAGGTTGGATCATCTGTATTATTATTTTCATATGTAGTAATGGTATTGCTTGCAGTTATGAGTACTAACGTTTCTTTTTCATTTTCTGTAGTTGCAAGATATGGAGAAAAACTTCCTATGAAGCCAGGAGTAAAAAGAGATTTTGTTGTAACATTAATTTTAATGATATTGTGTGTAGTAGTGTCTGCCTTAGGATTAGATGCTATTGTAAGTAAAGGCTATAAATATCTAGGATATGCTTGTATATTTATAGTAGTTATACCAATAATATTAGTTGGATTTAAGAAAACAAGGGGTTTATATAAAACTGAATATAAAAGTGAATGTAAGAGTGAACATAAAATATAAGAAACAGACTTTAAAAAGTCTGCTTTTTATATAAATACTTGCTGAGCATCTTTTTTATATCTATAAAAATATGATTAGTTTCTGAAGGTGGGAAGAAAAAATTCCTTTTTTAGGTTCATCCTATAAGTAGTTTTTAACTTTAAGATTTAAATAATAGATTTCTTTAAGAAAATCACTATGTTTAAGACATGTAGGGAAAATTAAACTTTTACTAAAAAAACAAATCAATTATTAAAGTAATATCTATATATTACTTTAATAATAGTTTAACAATATTATAAATTATGCACAAACTCTTTAAATCATTAGAAAAGTAGAAATATAGCAATAAAAATGGTCAAAGCTTGAAATATCTTGCAATATCTTGAAATGTCTAAAAATTATATTAAATAAAAAAATCATTAGTATTGCTTGAGTTTATGCTTAAACTAGCAAACGCTATTGAGAATACATAATATTAATTACTGTTATTCTAATAATAGAGATTTAAGACAAAATAATTTTAAAATTTTAAATTTATACCAAAATAATGTAATATACCATTTTTATTGACAAATATTAAACAATATGATAGGCTGAATTTGATAGAAAATTATGAAAAAGAAAACTTACAAATGGGGGGTATAAATTATGAAAATTTTAGCTTATTGTGTAAGACCTGATGAAATTGATTCATTTAAAAATTTTTCTGAAAAATATGGACATACTGTTGATTTAATACCAGATTCTTTTGGTCCAAATGTGGCTCATTTAGCTAAAGGATATGATGGTATTTCAATTTTAGGAAATGATACTTGTAACAGAGAAGCATTAGAGAAAATTAAAGATTGTGGTATAAAATATTTAGCAACCAGAACTGCTGGAGTAAATAATATAGATTTTGATGCTGCAAAAGAATTTGGTATAAATGTAGCTAATGTTCCAGCTTATTCTCCTAATTCAGTTTCAGAGTTTACTGTAGGACTTGCATTATCCCTAACAAGAAAAATTCCTTTTGCATTAAAAAGAGTAGAACTCAATAATTTTGCACTAGGTGGATTAATAGGAGTAGAATTAAGAAACTTAACTTTAGGAGTTATAGGAACTGGAAGAATAGGTTTAAAAGTAATTGAAGGTTTTTCAGGCTTTGGTATGAAAAAGATGATAGGTTACGATATTTTTGAAAATGAAAAGGCTAAAGAATATATTGAATATAAATCTTTAGATGAAGTATATAAAGAAGCAGATATAATAACATTGCATGCACCTCTAACAGATGATAATTACCATATGATAGGAAAAGAGAGCATTGCCAAAATGAAAGACGGTGTATTTATAATAAATGCAGCACGTGGAGCATTAATTGATAGTGAAGCTTTAATAGAAGGACTGAAATCTGGTAAAATAGCTGGAGCAGCCTTAGATTCCTATGAATATGAACAAGGGGTTTTCCATAACAATAAAATGAATGAAATCATGAAAGATGATACATTAGCAAGACTTAAGAGTTTCCCAAATGTAGTTATTACACCTCATTTAGGATTCTATACAGATGAAGCTGTATCTAATATGGTAGAAATTACTCTTATGAATTTACAAGAATTTGAATTAAAAGGAACTTGTAAAAACCAAAGAGTATGTAAGTAATTTTAAATGTTTTTAGTATAAAAAAGAATTGTTAAAAATGAATTCGTAAAAATACTGTATATTAAATATATTTGAATTCCATTTTCTAATTTTAGAAATTCATAAAATCAAAAATGGTAATAAAAAGCGTTTTCTGTTTACTATAAAACTAGTAAATACTGAAAACGCTTTCATTTTTTAAAAAAAGATAATTTCTAGTTTACTTTATTTACACTATCACTAGTTTTTAAAACTTCTACAACACTATCTAAGCTGGTATCGACCATATTTTGAACTGCAGTAGTAGTAAAGAATCCAACATGATGAGTGATTAAGACTTGATCCATTTTTAGTAATTTATCAAGTTGAGGATCAGGAATTTTAGTTGGATCAACTACTTTATTTAAGAATAATCCTTCATTTTCAAATGTATCAAGTGCAGCACCAGCTATTTTATTTTCTTCCAAGGCTTCAATAAGATCTTCAGTGTTGATAATTCCACCACGACCAGTATTTACTATAAAAGCATCTGGTTTCATATATTTTAAGTTATTCTTATTTATCATATGTTTAGTACTTTCTATAAGAGGAGTGTGTAGAGTTACAACATCAGCTTCTTTTAAAAGATCTTCTAATGATTCTTTGTAAGTAAGGAGATTATTTTCTTCTAATTTTTTGTCTGGATAAGCATCATAACCTATAACATTTGCCCCTAGTCCTTTAAAAAGCTTGGCAGAAGTTCTACCTATTTTACCTGTACCTACTACACCAACTGTTATAGATCTTACTTCTCTAGCTATAAGATCAGCTGACCAACGATAATCACCAAAAGCTATTCTTTTATTTACAGTTTTAATGTTTCTCAGCAAGTTCATTGTATGAGTTACAGCAAGTTCTGCAATAGCATTTGGAGAATAAGCAGGAACATTAGTTACAAGAATATTATTCTCTGAAGCCATTTTTAAATCAATCATATCTACCCCAGCAGTTCTTGAAGCTATTTGTTTAATTCCATATTCTTTAAGAGTAGAATAAACAGTTTCTCCACCTATACTATTTGTTTGTTGAATTGCAATTCCATCATAGCCCTTTACCTTACAGACAGTATCTTCAGAAAGAGCCTCATTAGATAGATCAATTTGAACTTCAGGATTTGCTTCTAACCACTTTTTTATAGCTGGTTTTTCATGTTCGCGTACACTATACATTAGTATTTTCATAATAAATTTCCCCCTTTATATTTAGATATATTTTTAACATACTAGTTTAAAAAAAATTATATTGAAAGATATAAAGCGTATATGTTAAATTATAAAACTTTAAATATGCCCTAATGCTTATGGACCAATATTTTATACCCATAATTTTAGGAAAAATTTTAATAATGGTTGCTTTAGTTTTCGAAGTTTAGCATTATAGTACTTATACATATGAATATAAATTAAATAATATTACCTTGATTAATTATAAAAAATATATTATTTTTGTTAAAAATGTATCTATATAAAACAAATAAATATATTATTTTTTAAATAAAACATATTTAATTTTAATTGTATGCACATTGATTTATTTAAACTTATTAATATATAATTGTTTTTGTGGAATAATTTATTATAGAATAAAATTAAATTTTTTGAATTTCTTTCATAATAAAAATGCAAATATCTATTGATACTATTAGAAAAAGTTATATAATTAAATTAGGAGAAAAAATGACTTCAAGTCAATAATGAGTTGGGAGGACTTGGAATGGTTCTAAAATCTAAGGTGAAATCTACTTCTAGTGGAAAGTTCCTAGAAAAAAAATTATTAAAAGAAAAAAAATTATATGAATCTGCTTATGAACTTTTTATAACAAAGGGTATAAATGATACTTCTATAGACGATATAGTAAAAAGAGCAGGGGTAGCTAAGGGAACCTTCTATTTATATTTTAAAAACAAATATGATATTATTGATAGAATAATAATAAAGAAAAGTTTAAGTATAATTAAGGAAGCTCTGAAGTATACTATGAATGAGAGTAAGGGAGAATTTATAGAATCAGTGCTTTGTTTTACAGATTATATAATAGAATATCTTAAAAATAATAAAAGATTATTAAAGCTTATACATAAGAATTTATCCTGGGGTATATTTAGAAAGGCTTTATTAAATTCTAGTCAAACAAAGGAAATTACTGATATAAGAAATATATTTAAGAATATAATAATTAAACAACAAATAGATGAGAAGGAATTTGAGAAAAGGTTATTTATGATTATAGAACTAACAGGGACAGTCTGTTATAGTTCTATAATATTGGATGAACCCTATCCTATAGAAGAAATGAAAGTATCCTTATTTGATGTTATAAGCAAAATACTAGAACCTTTATGTGAAAAAAATTTATAAGATAAAATAATTTTGAGATTAGGGATTATACAATGTATATAGGGTAAACTAAATTAATAATTAAATAAAAAATAATTTTTCTAGAGGTTTAATAATGGTTATATATTGTTTGATAATATAATATTATTAATCATTGAAACTATGGAATAAAATGTAACAAAATAGAGATGCTTTCTATTGATTAGGCATTAATATTTTGTTATAATATATTAAAATAATAAAATCATGTGAGATTTAAACTGGTAATATAAAGAAGTATATCCCCTTGAATTTGGGAAGTATGTTCTTTTTCACTGGTTGTAAATCCCAAATAAAGGAGGATATCATATAATGGCAGATAAGACGCTAACATGTAAAGATTGTGGAAAGGAATTCGTTTTCACTGAAGGAGAACAAGAATTCTATAAAGAAAAGGGATTCGAAAACGAACCACAAAGATGCCCAGAATGCAGAAGAGCAAGAAAACAAGAAAGAAACAACAATAGAGGATTCAGAAGATAATAGAATAATGAAAAAATGGCTGTTGAGTTACTTCAACAGCCTTTTATATTAAAATGTAAATAATTACATTGGAGGTATTAAACATGAGAAATTCTTTAAGTCTCGATTTGACAAAAACTAAACCTTATGTGGAGGAGCATGAAATACAATATTTAGAATCAATAATAAGAGAAATGGATAATACTCTTGGTAAAAAAACAGGTCCAGGAAATAAATTTCTGGGTTGGATGGATTTACCTATAAATTATAATAAGGAAGAGTTTGCAAGAATAAAAAAAGCAGCAGAAAAAATAAAAGATACTTGTGATGTGTTTATTGTTATAGGCATAGGAGGATCTTATTTAGGATCAAGGGCTGCTATAGAAATGATATCACATACATTTTATAATAATCTAGATAAAAACCAAAGAACAGTGCCACAAATATATTTTGCAGGTAACAATATAAGTTCTACTTATATGGCTGATTTATTAGAATTAGTTAAAGATAAAGATATATGTGTAAATGTAATATCTAAATCAGGTACAACTACAGAGCCAGCTATAGCTTTTAGAATATTTAAAGAATTATTAGAAAAGAAGTATGGAAAAGAAGGAGCAAAAGAAAGAATATTTGCTACTACAGATGCATCTAAAGGTGCTTTAAGAACTTTAGCTGATTTAGAAGGCTATGAAACCTTTGTAATACCAGATGATGTAGGTGGAAGATTTTCAGTTTTAACTCCAGTAGGATTATTACCTATAGCTGTGTCTGGAATAGATATAGATGAAACGATGAAAGGTGCAGCGGATGCTAGAGAGGAATATTCTTCAGATAATATAGAAAAAAATCATGTGTATAGATATGTAGCAGTAAGAAATGCTCTATATAGAAAAGGAAAGACTACAGAAATGTTAGTTAATTTTGAGCCATGTCTACATTATTTCGGAGAATGGTGGAAACAACTATATGGAGAAAGTGAAGGTAAAGATGGAAAGGGAATATTCCCAGCAGCAGCAGATTTTTCAACAGATTTACATTCTATGGGACAATATATACAAGAAGGTTTAAGAAATATATTTGAAACATTTATAAATGTAGAAAATCCTAGAAAGTCAATTATAATAAAAGAAGATAAAGAGAATTTAGATGGGCTTAACTTTTTAGCAGAGAAAGACATGGATTATGTAAATCATCAAGCATTAAGAGGTACTGTTTTAGCTCACAATGATGGTGGTGTTCCAGCTATAGTGTTAAATGTTCCAGAGCTTTCAGCTTATTATTTTGGACAATTAGTGTATTTCTTTGAAAAAGCTTGTGGAATAAGTGGATATTTACAAGGAGTTAATCCTTTTGATCAACCAGGAGTAGAAGCATATAAAAAGAATATGTTTGCTCTTTTAGGAAAACCAGGCTATGAAGATATGAAAGCTACATTAGAAGAAAGATTGAAGTAATAGAATTTTTATGAGAATATTAGTAGATGCAGATGCTTGCCCTGGAAGAAATATAATAGAACAAGTAGCTAAAAAATATAAAATAGATGTTATGATGTTTTGTGATATAAATCATGTTATAAATAGTAATTATAGTGTTATTAAATATGTAGATCATGGATTTCAAAGTGTAGATATGGCTTTAATAAACGAAACTAAAGAAGATGATATAATAATAACTCAAGATTTTGGGGTAGCTGCTATGGCTCTTGGAAAAAAAGCTAAAGCTATAAATCCTAAAGGGTATATATTTAGTAATGACAATATAGATAGAATGTTATTTGAAAGACATGTAAGCGCAAAAATGAGAAGAGCAGGTATAAAAAATACTTCCACTCATAAAAAAAGAAATTTAGAGGATAATGCTAGATTAGAGAAAAATCTTATAAAACTAATAATTCAATAAAAAATATATAAATATATCATTATAAATTATTTATATAAGATTTTAATTAAAGAAGAGGATGTCTCAAAATGGCCTTAATTTTGAGACACCCTATTTTAATTCTATAGTTATATTTCTTATTTTACATCTTTAAATTTTAATATTTTCTGATTTCTATAGAATATTAATCCATTCTCATATCTTTAAATTCTAATCTTTCCTGAGGTCCCTCAGGAAAAACTAATCCATTATTTAATCTTTCTATTATAGGATATCCTTTTTCTGATTTACCAGTAAAAACAGAGGATTTTTTATATGGATAGTCTCCATCATATTTATCTATTTCTTTCATAAAATCATCAACCTCCTTATAATAAGTGTTCCCAAGGTGATATAATAATATAAATAGAATAAAATGCTATTACAAAATTTGGTATTATAGTATAATGTATTTGTTACTGTTTTTAAGAGAGGATGGTGTAATAATGGAAGAGTTAAATATTATTTTTGATAAGGAAAGTCCTCAGGAGAAAAATTCTAGCATAAAAATTAAAGCTTTTATAGAAAACAATAAAAAAATTTTATATAAATTCATAATAGGAAAAGAAGGTATGTGGAATACAGTTAGTGATTTTAATTTTAATGACACTATAAGTTGGGTACCTGAAGAAGAGGGCAATTATATAATAATGGTACAAGCTAAGAAGGAAGATAGTACCAAACCCTTTGATTTTATTAGCAAATTTGATTATGTAATAGGAGAGGCAGAGGAAAAGTTTATAAGAAATGTATATTTGAATAAAGATACTCTCAATATGGGAGAAAGAATAGAAGCGGTAGTGGAAAGCAACAAATTCCCATTAATGTTTAAATATTGGTTAAAAGAAGATGATAATTGGAAGCTTATAAAGGATTATTCTACAGAAAATAGCATATCCTTTGTAGTAAAAAAACCAGGTATACAAGAACTTATGGTTGAATGTAAGGATTTAAAATCTGTTAAGGACTATGATGATTCTTTTAAAGTAGTTTTTAAAGTTAATTCTATAGATAATGTAGAAATAGTTGATTTTAATTGCTTAACTAAAGAATTAATATGTGATGAAGACTTGGTTTTTAAAGTGGAATCAGTTTATGAGGAAGGTAGAGATATATTATATAAATTTATAAAAATAGATAGTAATGGCACACAGGAATGTATACAAGATTATTCTAGTAATAATGTAGTATCTTATACAGAAAAAGATAGTGGAGATTATAAATTGTTATGTTTAGTAAAGGATATGTATTCTCAAAATGAATTTGATGATAGAGCTATGTTAAAATTTACAGTTAAAGCCTATAGAGACATCGTTATAAGAAAATTTACAACTAATTTAAACTCACCTCAAATGACAGATACTGCTATAGAGCTGAAAATAAATGCAGAAGGTGGTAAGGAACTTTTATATAAGTTTATAATAGAAGGTAAGCATATAGAAGATTCTGGATATATAAGAAACAATGCATATACATGGACACCTTCTATTCCAGGTAAATATTCTATAGAAGCCTGGGTAAAAGATGCTTCTAGTGAAAATGAATTTGATGATAAGTCTTCTATAGAATATACGATAAACTTAGAATATATTAAGGAACCTATAAAAATTGAAAAAGTAATATTAGACAAAGGGAAACATGTTTTAAAAGGAGAAGAAGTAGAAATAAGAGCCATAAGTAATGGAGGAAATAATGTAAGATATGCATTTTATATAAAAAAAGATGGAAAAGAAGAAGAAAAAATAGATTTTGGTACTTGTAATTGGGCTAAGTTTATACCAAAAGAAACAGGTACATATGAACTAGAAGTTTTAGCAAAACATAAATATTCATCTAGAGAATATGATTCTCATTATATAGCTTATATAAACAGTCATAATTATATACCAGCTATAATTGATTATGTTATATGTCCAGTGAAGACTAGTTATATAGTAGGAGATGAGATATTATTAAAAGTTATTATTCAAAATACAAAGGATAATTTAATAAAATATATTTTAAAAATAAATAATGAAAAAGTAGAAGAAACAGATTATATTGAAAATAAAGATTTTAAATATATACCTAAATGTAGTGGAGCTTATACTATAGAAGTATTAGCTAAAAATAAAGAAAGTGAAGAAATTTATGATTCTAAAAAAGAAGTTAAATTTTATGTAAGGGAAGCATTGCCTATAACAAATACAAAGATAAAAACTAGCAGGACAGATATAAAATGTAATGAAACTGTAACTTTCAGCGTAGATAGTGAGGGAGGAAATGCAGTTCTTTATCAATTTTATATTATGAATAAAGGGGAATGGAAGTTAGTTCAAGATTATAGCAGAAAGAAATATTATACCTTTATGCCTTTTAATGAAGGGGAATATGAAGTATTAGTTTTATCAAAAAGTAGCTTTTTAAAGTGTGCTTATGAAGATTATGATATATTTAAATTTAAAGTGTAAATAAAGTAGAAAGATAAACGATAGTATTAAGTATATGTTTAAAATTGGTGGTGAACTTATGAAAGTAAACAGTAGTGAAATGGTATTACAACGAATGCTACAAATGCAATTGATGGGACAGATAATGAAATCATCCTTTGGAGATTCATCAAGTTTTCAAATAGTTTTAGATAGTTTATTAAAGGCCATGGAAAATGAGGATATTAGTACTTCAAATAATATGTTATCATTAGACAGTATAGCAAGTAGTGGAAACAAATATTATGGAGCAGGACAAAGATTAGAAGATGCGAAAAGAGAAATAAATAATATAAAATCAGAAGTTAGAACCGGTAATATAACTATAGATAGCGCTGTAGAAAAAGCTTCAAGAAAATATGGTATAGACAAAGAACTTTTAATGGCAGTTATAAAGCAGGAATCGGATTTCAATCCTAATTGTGTATCAAATGCAGGGGCCAAGGGGCTAATGCAGCTTATGCCAGGTACTGCTAGAGAAGTAGGAGTTACAAATCCCTTCGATATAGAACAAAATATAGATGGGGGAACAAAATATTTAAAGAAAATGCTAGATATGCATGGAAACGTAAAAGAGTTAGCTTTGGCAGCATACAATGCAGGTCCTGGAACCCTTCAGTGGAGAGGGGTAAAGAATGTTTCTGATATAAACAGATTGCCAAGTGAAACAAGAAATTATGTAAAAAATATAATGAAAAATTATGGAGTATAAAAAAGGAAAGTGCCATGCACTTTCCTTTAAATTTGTTATAATGGTAATACTAATAATAGAATAAGCAAAACTAGGAGGAATTTCATGGAACGTTTAGATAAAATATTAGCTAATTTAGGATATGGTACAAGAAAAGAAGTTAAGGCCTTGATTAAAAAGGGTCAAGTTGATGTTGATGGTGAAGTTGTTAAGGATAATGGCATGCAAATAGATCCAGAAAAAAATAAAATATTTGTATTTGGAAAAGGATTGGTTTATAAAAAATATATTTATTTAATGATGAATAAACCCCAAGGGGTAGTTTCTGCAACTTTTGACAACTATGATGAAACTGTTGTAGATTTGTTAGAAGATGAAGATAGAATTTTTGAACCTTTTCCTGTAGGAAGGTTAGATAAAAATACAGTAGGATTACTTTTACTTACTAATGATGGTGAATTAAATCACAGACTTATATCTCCTAAATCGCATGTGGATAAAATATATTATGCCAAAATTAATAAAAAAGTTACTGATGAAGACATAGAGAAATTTAAAAAAGGCATAGTATTAGATGATGGATATGAATGTTTTCCTGCAAAGCTTGAAATAATAAAATCATTTAATGAAGAATCAGAAGTAAGAGTTACTATACATGAAGGTAAATTTCATCAAGTTAAAAGAATGTTTGAAAGTGTTGATAAAAAGGTTATTTACTTAAAAAGAGAAGAATTTGGACCACTAAAATTGGATGAAAGCTTAGAAGAAGGTCAATATAGGGAATTAACAGATGAAGAGATATCTATATTAAAAAATATATAAATGTAAAATATATTAAAATATTATGAATATAAAAACATCATTTTAAAAAAAGTTTACAATAAAATTTGCAAAAAAATCTTGCATTTATTATTTTCATTCATTATAATAGGTTATGCAAGGATAAGTAAAAAGAATAAATAGCCCCCTTTTTATTTATTGTAAACAGCCTATAACCCCAATAGGCTGTTTTATTTTTTTATTATTATATATTTATTTGATTTTGTAGATTAATATGTTAATACATGATAAAATTAAAGTATAATAATAAATTGGAGTTTGGATAAGGAGCTGAAACATATGGAGCAATATAAATCTAAATTAGAAAGCGAAGAAATGGACTTTCTATGTGAGGCTTTTTTAAGTTTAAAAACTAAAGAAGAATGTTATAGGTTTTTTGACGATATATGTACTATTAACGAGATAAAAGCTTTAGAACAAAGGATCCAAGTAGCTAGAATGCTTAGAAAGAAAATTACATATTTGGAAATAGCAGCAGCTACAGGGGCTAGTACTGCTACTATAAGCAGAGTAAATAGATGCCTTAACTATGGAAGTGAAGGCTATAAAATAGTATTAAATAGAATAGAGAACAAATAAATAGGATTAATTATTGTGTGCTAGTTTTTACTAGCACATTTTAAATTTATAAGAATGTTTAACTAATATTTAAAATGATATAATATTAAGAAGATGTAAAACAGATAAACTTAGGGAGCTGATGGAATGGATTTAAAAAATAAATTAAATAAAGAACAATATGAAGCTGCTACTACTATAGATGGACCTTTACTAATACTAGCCGGAGCAGGTTCAGGTAAAACAAGGGTTTTGACTCATAGAATAGCTCACATGATAGAAAATTTAAATATATATCCTTCTAAAATTTTGGCTATAACTTTTACAAATAAGGCTGCAGGAGAAATGAAGGAAAGAATAAAGGCTCTAGTAGGAGATGTGGTAGAAGGAATGTGGGTTTCTACATTTCACTCTAGCTGTGTAAGGATTTTAAGAAGAGAAATAGATAAGTTAGGTTATGATAAAAACTTTACTATATATGATACCTATGACCAAAAAACTTTAGTTAAGCAATGTATGGAAGAATTAAATATAAATGATAAAGAAATTACAGACAGAGAAATAATAAATACTATAAGCAATCAAAAGGATAATTTAATATCACCTAAGGAATTTAAAAAATTTTCTAATGGAAATTATAGAAAAGATAAAATTGCAGATGCATATATTTTATATCAGAAAAAATTAAAGTCTAATAATGCATTAGATTTTGATGACTTGATATATAAAACTGTGGAGTTATTTAAAACAAATAAAGAGGCATTAGAATTTTACCAAAGAAAGTTTAAATATATAATGGTGGATGAATATCAAGATACTAACAAATCTCAATACGAATTAGTTAAATTATTAGCTTCAGTTCATAGAAATATATGTGTAGTTGGTGACGATGATCAATGCATATATGAATGGAGAGGGGCAGATATAAGTAATATATTAAATTTTGAGAAGGATTATAAAGAAACTAAGGTTATAAAATTAGAGCAAAATTATAGATCAAAGGGCAATATATTAAATGCTGCTAATGAGGTTATAAAAAATAATTCTCAAAGAAAAAATAAAGTTTTAAGAACTGAAAATGAAAATGGAAACAAGATAAAAGTATTTAGAGCATATTCTGATATAGATGAGGCAAAATTTGTAGCATCTGAAATGAAAAAAATAATAAAAGATAGTGACAAATCCTTTAATGATTTTGCAGTTTTATATAGAACTAATGCTCAATCCCGTATTTTTGAAGATGTATTTATGAAAAGAGATATACCTTATAGATTAATAGGTGGATTAAAGTTCTATGATAGAAAAGAAATAAAAGATTTAATGGCTTATTTAAAGCTTATAAACAATCCATTAGATGATATAAGCTTAAGGAGAATAATAAATGTCCCTAAAAGAAGTATAGGGGATGCTACAGTAAAAAAAGTTCAAGAATTTGCAAATGAAATGGATGAATGTATGTATAGCGTACTTTTAGACGCGGATCAAATATTAACATTGTCTCAAAGAAGTATAACATCTATTAAAAAGTTTGTAAGTATAATGAATAGTTTTATAAGAAAAAAAGATGAGATAAGTGTATCTGCTCTTATAAAAGAAATATTAGAAGAGACAGGATACTTAAAAGAATTAAAAAGTTCTAAGAATCCAGATGATGTAAGTAGGGTAGAAAATTTAAAAGAACTAGTTTCTGCAGCAGCTGATTTTGAAAAAGAATCAGAAGATAAATCTTTAGGAATGTTTTTGGAAAAAGTAGCATTGGTTACAGATATAGATAATTATGATGAAAATTCAGATAGTGTGGCTATGATGACGGTACATAGTGCTAAAGGATTAGAATTTCCTGTAGTATTTATGGTAGGTATGGAAAATGGAATATTTCCAGGAACGCAATCATTATCAGACCCAAAGGAAATGGAAGAGTCTAGAAGGTTATGTTATGTTGCTATAACAAGGGCAAAAGAGCAGTTATATATAACTTCAGCAGAAATTAGAAAAGTATTTGGAAGAACTGTAGCTTATGCTTTATCAGATTTTGTAAGTGAGATATCAAAAGACTTAAAAGACAACGTAAATATTACTGGAGAAGTAGCAACAGATAAAGTATTGCCTAAAAATTTTGGAATAAGGTCACAAAAAACAAATAGTATTAATTCCTATAAATCACCTAATTTAAATAATGGACCTAAAAATAGTGTAGATTCTAATAAGCTTAATGTAGGTTCAAAGGTTAAACATAAAGATTTTGGAGTAGGGACTATAGTTAGTATGAGTAAGGTTTCTGATGACATAAAGTTAACTATTGCTTTTGACCGTAGAGGTGTTAAAATATTAATGCTTAGTATGGCGCCAATTGAAGCGGTTTAGGAGGTTTATATATGGATAACAAGTTAGAAAAAATGAAAGAACTTGTAGAGGAATTAAATCAGTATGCTTATGAGTATTATGTATTAGATAATTCTAGAATATCTGATAAAGAATATGATTTAAAATATGATGAATTGGTAGTTTTGGAGAAGGAAACTAAAGTTACATTGCCTTATTCACCAACCCAAAGGGTAGGAGATAACATATTGGGCGAATTTGGTAAATATACTCATAAAGGAAGACTTTGGAGCTTGGATAAAGCACAAAATATGAGTCAATTAACAGAGTGGCATAATAGAAATTTAAAAGCTGTAGAGCAATATAATTCTATAAATGAAAATAAATTGCCAGAGCTAAGATATATAGTTACTAAAAAATTTGATGGACTAACAGTAAATTGTACCTATGATGAGAATGGTATTTTAATAAAGGGTGCTTCAAGAGGCACTGGTATTATAGGAGAGGATATAACAGCACAAATAAAAACTATAAAAACAGTGCCATTAAAAATAAAGAACAACCATATTATAGAAGTACATGGGGAAGCTATACTGACTAAAACAGCTTTCGAAGAATATAATAAAACTGCTCAAGTACCTCTAAAAAACTTAAGAAATGGGGCTGCGGGAGCACTTAGAAATTTAGACATTAAAGAAACTTCTAAAAGAAATTTATCAGCATTTTTTTATGATGTAGGTTATAATGAAGGCCCAGAATTTGAGAATTATACGGAAATGATGAAATTTATAAAAAATATGGGATTGCCTCAGGATAAGTATATTAAAGAATGTACTAACATGGAGGAAGTGGAAAAAGAAATTCAATATATAGAATCTATAAGGGAAGAGCTAGATTATGATATAGATGGGGCAGTAATTGTTGTAGATGATATTAAAACAAGAAAAGTATTAGGATATACTATAAAATTCCCCAAATGGGCTATAGCTTATAAATTTGAAGCTAAGGAAATTACCACGAAACTTCTAGGTGTAGAATGGAATGTGGGAAGAAGCGGAAGAGTTACTCCAACAGCCTTATTAGAGCCTGTAGAACTAGGAGGAGTTACGGTAAAAAGAGCTACACTAAATAACATGGACGATATTCAAAGAAAAAATGTAAAATTGGGTGCTAAGGTTTTAGTTAGAAGATCTAATGATGTTATACCGGAGATAATGGGAGTAGTGGAAGAATCCTTAGAGGAAAGTAAAGAAATAGAGGCACCAGATAAATGCCCTTATTGTAATAGCCATCTAGTACAAAATGGAGTACATTATTATTGTGAGAATACATTATCTTGTAAACCACAAATGGTAAAAAGTATAGTTCATTTTGCTAGTAGAGAGGCTATGAATATAGCAGGATTTAGTGAAAAGACTGCAGAACAACTTTTTGAAAAATTAGATATAAAATCTATAGCAGATTTGTATAAAATAAAAAAAGAAGAATTATTAACTTTAGATAAATTTGGAGATAAAAAGTCTAAAAATCTTATAGATGCTATAGAAAATAGCAAAAATTGTGATTTGCCATCCTTTATATATGCACTAGGAATACCTAATGTAGGTAAAAAAACTGCTAATGATTTAGTGATGAAATTTAAAACTTTAGAAAATATAGAAAGTGCAACGATAGAACAATTAGTAGAAGTTCCAGATGTGGGGGAAATAGTAGCTAAGAGTGTATATGATTTTTTTAAAGATGAAAAGATTATAAATAATATAGAAGAATTATTAAATTTGGGTGTAAAACCTTATTATGAAGAAGAAATAATTGATGAGAATCCTTTTATGGGTAAAATTATAGTTGTAACAGGAAGTTTAAATAATTATAGCAGAGGAGAAATAAAAGATAAATTACAGTCTTTAGGAGCTAAAGTTTCTAGCAGTGTAAGTAAAAATACAGACTATGTATTAGTAGGGGAAAAACCAGGATCTAAATATGAAAAAGCAGTTGAATTAGGAGTAAAAGTAATTAATGAAGAAGAATTTTCCAATAAAATTAAATAATAGCATTGTAGAAACATATATTTACAATGAATGAAAAAAGGTATATTATTTAATTGGCTTAATTTATAATAATAGCTCAAAGAATGTGGAGAGGATAAAAATGAGAAAGTATATAAATATATTAGGCTGGATAATGGTTATAATAACAACTATAGCATTACTAGCAACCTTACTTACTATATATCAATTTACATATATAAAATATTTTGATAGCTATTATACACTTCAATGGTGTATGTTTTTTACTATGATTGTTTGGGCTGTAAAGATGTTAGATTTTTCAAAAGGAATAAGAGATAAATTTTATTCTTTAGTTTGTATTTTTCTTGCTGTAGCTAATATATTTTTTATATACATGAAGGTATATTAATAGTGATTTCCATATTGACATTAATAGATTATTATAGTAAATGAAAATATTCGATATTTTAAATTTTATTATTAAAAATAATTAATAATCCTATTTAGTTATAATAGCAATTTAACTGGATAGGATTTTTATTTGTAAATACTAATATAAAAGTGTTGTTGGTAATTTTATTTTAAATTAAATAACTTGTATATTTTTAAATTTTATAGATTAATCTGCTTTAAATAAAAAGATAAAATATTTATGTATTTAAAATAAACACATTTGTATAAAATTTAAATACAAAAATTATTGACAAACATAAAAGCAGATGTTATCATAAATTTGTATTCAAATAAAAAACATGTGTATACAACACAGATACATCAAAGTTAAGGGGGGAGTAAAATGAAAAAATTAGGTCTTTTAACTAAATTAGTTTTAGGAATTATATTTGGTATTTTAATAGGGGTGATATCTAAGACCTTAGGCATGTATCATGTTGTTAGGGCTTTAAATACATTTTCAGGTCTATTTGGAGGATTTCTTAATTTCTCTATACCATTAATTATAATAGGCTTTGTAGCGCCAGGGATTGCAGATTTAGGAAAAGGATCAGGAAAATTATTAGGAATCACTGTATTGTTTTCTTATGTATCTACTATAATAGCAGGAATGGCTGCATTTTTATTAGGGCAATCTATACTGCCAAAACTAATTAAAAATAGTGGTAATGTATTCAAATCAAATGTATATTTAGAACCGTTTTTTAAAGTAGATATACCACCTATTATGGGGGTAATGTCAGCTTTAGTACTTGCCTTTGTTTTAGGAATTTGTATTCCTTATATAAAAGGAAAAAATCTTTTAGAAGTTACAAAAGATTTTAAAGGAATAGTTGAAATAATAGTTAAAAATGTAATAATACCATTAGTTCCTATTCATATAGCAGGTATATTTTCAAAACTAACAGCTTCTGGAGAAATAATCCAAACATTAAAGACATTTTCATCAGTATATTTGATAATAATACCACTTCAAATAGCTTACATAGTATTACAATATTCTATAGCATATGCTGTTTCAAGAAAAAATCCAGTTAAGGCCATAAGAAATATGATACCAGGATATATGATGGCTTTAGGAACTCAATCTTCAGCAGCATCTATACCTGTAAATTTGCAATGTGCTAAGAAAAATGGTTTATCAGATGATGTAGTTGATTTTGTAATACCTTTATGTGCAACAATACATTTAGCAGGAGATACTATAACTTTAGTATTAGGAGCTATGGGGATAATGCTTATGTCAGGGCAAGCGCCGACAGCAGCTATGATGATACCATATATATTTATGTTAGGGGTTACTATGGTAGCAGCACCAGGTATACCTGGTGGTGGGGTATATGCCACTTTAGGATTATTAAAGGATATGCTTATGTTTAATCCGGTACAACAAGGATTAATGATAGCTATACATTTTGCACAAGATAGCTTTGGAACAGCTACAAATGTATGTGGAGATGGAGCTATAGCTATAGTTATAGATAAGTTATTTAGAAAAGAAAGTATTTCTGAAGAAAAAGTGATTAAAGAAGAAGCATTTGGGGAGGCTATATAATATAACAAAGAAACTACCTAATTTTTACAGGTAGTTTTTTTTATTTCTATGTAAAAAATATATATTTGTGGTAAAATAAAAATATTAGCCTTCATAAGGTAAAAAATAATGTTTATATAAGGAAGTGAGGGATAAAATGTCAGTTTCAAAAAAGGATGTAGAATATGTAGCAGAGCTTGCA
Source organism: Clostridium sporogenes (assembly GCF_001889325.1). NCBI lineage: Bacteria > Bacillati > Bacillota > Clostridia > Eubacteriales > Clostridiaceae > Clostridium > Clostridium sporogenes. The sequence goes on from NZ_CP013243.1 coordinate 2,813,386, forward strand.
AGGTTAGAGTTTAAAGAGGAAGAAAAGGACAATTTTATAAATGACTTAAACAAAATATTAAACTATATGGAAAAATTAGATGAATTAAATACTGATGATGTGGATATAGTAGTAAATCCATATTATATTGAAAACAAATATAGAGAAGATAATATAGAAAAGTCTATGGAATTAAAAGAAGTTATAGATAATGCACCAGAAAGCTTAGAGGAATATGTAATTGTTCCTAAAGTTATAGATTAATATTTCTTTTGTTTTATGGAAAAAGGAGGAAAGAAAATGGATTTAACTAAATTAACAGCACATCAATTAAAGGGGATGCTTACCAATAAAGAAGTTAAAGCAGAAGAGATTACAAAAGCTTTTTTAGATAGAATAAATTTAGTGGATAACAATCTAGGAGCATACTTATATGTATCAGAAGAAGAAGCTATAAAAAAAGCTAAAGAAATTGATGGGAAAATAGAAAAAAATGAAGAGTTAAAGGCTTTATCAGGTATACCAGTAGGTATAAAAGATAACATAAACGTAAAAGGAATGCAAAATACTTGTGCATCTAAAATATTACAAGGATATACTTCACCTTATGATGCTCACGTAACAGAAAAAATAAAAAAAGAAGATGGAATAATCCTTGGTAAATTAAACATGGATGAGTTTGCTATGGGATCATCTACAGAAAATAGTGCATTTAAATTAGCGAAAAATCCATGGGATTTAGAAAGAGTACCAGGTGGATCTTCAGGTGGATCTGCAGTGGCGGTAGCAGGATGTGAAGCTACTTTATCATTAGGAACAGATACAGGTGGCTCTGTAAGACAACCTGCATCCTTTTGTGGGATAGTTGGTTTAAAACCTACATATGGAAGAATATCAAGATCAGGGGTTGTAGCTTTTGGTTCTACATTAGATCAAGTAGGTCCAATGGGAAAAGATGTAGAAGATTGTGCATTACTTACATCAACTATAGCAGGATTAGATAAAAAGGATTTTACAACAGTAGATAAGGAAGTACCAGATTATAAAAAAAGCTTAACTAAAGATATAAAAGGTAAAAAGATTGGTATTCCAAAGGAGTTTTTTGGAGAAGGCTTAGATGAAAAGGTAAGAAAATCTGTAGAAGAATCCATAAAGGTATTAGAGGAAAATGGAGCAGAGGTTAAACCATGTTCTCTACCACTAATGGATTATGCTCTATCAGCTTATTACATAATATCTAGTGCAGAAGCTTCATCAAATTTAGCTAGATTTGATGGTATAAGATATGGATACAGATCAAAAAACTTTAAAGATGCTCAGGATATATATTTAAAATCTAGAAGTGAAGGATTTGGTGATGAAGTTAAGAGAAGAATAATGCTTGGAACTTATGTATTATCAGCAGGATACTATGATGCTTATTACAAAAAAGCATTAAAGGCAAGAAAGCTTATAAAAGATGATTTTCAAAGAATATTTAAAGAATTTGATGCTATAGTATCACCAACATCTCCAACTACAGCATTTAAAGTAGGAGAAAAGAAAGATGATGTAATGGCAATGTATCTTTCAGATATATATACTGTTCCAATCAGTGTAGCAGGAGTACCAGCTATATCATTGCCATGTGGTATGGTAGATGGATTACCAGTGGGACTTCAAATCATATCAGATTATTTTAAAGAGGATGTATTATTTAATTTAGCATATAGTTATGAACAATCAGTAGATTTTCATAAAATGAGAGCGGATTTTTAAGTATATAGTTAAAAACAAAGGAGTGAAAAACATAGATGGATTTTGAAGCAGTTATAGGATTAGAAGTTCATGCTGAGCTTTCAACAAATACTAAAATATATTGTGGATGCACTACAGAATTTGGTGGTCAACCTAATACTCATGTTTGTCCAATATGTTTAGGATTACCAGGTTCTCTACCTCAATTAAATAAAAGGGTAGTAGAGTATGGAATTAAGGCAGGATTAGCTTTAAATTGTTCTATAAACAAAGTTTGTAGAATGGATAGAAAAAATTATTTTTATCCAGATTGCCCTAAAAATTATCAAATAACTCAAGATGAAGTTCCAATATGTAGAGATGGATATATTGAAATAGAGTTAGAAAACGGTGAAAAGAAAAAAATAGGCATAGAAAGAATACATATGGAAGAAGATGCTGGAAAATTACTTCATACTAATGCGGGAACATTGGTAGATTACAATAGAGCAGGAGTACCATTAATAGAGATAGTATCAAGGCCAGATATAAGAACTCCAGAAGAAGCTACAAAATACTTAGAGAAATTAAAGAGTATAATATCTTCAATAGAAGTATCAGATTGTAAAATGGAGCAAGGTTCCTTAAGATGCGATGGTAATATATCTGTAATGCCTAAAGGTAGCGAAAAATTTGGAGTGAGATCAGAAATAAAAAATATGAATTCTTTTAAAGCTTTGGAAAAAGCTTTATCATATGAATATGATAGACATGTAGAAGCTGTAACAAAGGGAGAAATTTTGGAGCAAGAAACAAGAAGATGGGACGAAGCTAATTCTGTTACAGTGCTTATGCGAAGTAAAGAAAAAGCTAATGATTATAGATACTTTCCAGAAGGAGATCTAGTTACATTAAATATTTCAGATGAATGGATAGAAGAAGTAAGAAAAACTATACCAGAGTTGCCATATGAAAAGGCTGAAAGGTTTGTAAATCAATTTGGAATACCTAAATACGATGCTATGGTATTAACTTTAACAATGGATATGGCTAAATTTTTCGAAGAAACTGCCCTAAAGAGTGAAGATGCAAAAGCTGCTTCCAACTGGTTAATGGGTGATATTTCAAGACTTATGAACGAAAAAGCTATGGAAGTTAAAGATTTGAAATTTAATCCAGAACAATTATCTGAATTAATTAAATTAATAAATGCTGGAACTATATCTAATAATATAGGTAAAAAAATATTGGATGATATGTTTAAGTCAGGTAAAAACCCTAAAGATATAGTTGAAGAAAAAGGATTAGTTCAAAATAATGATGAAGGTGCTATATTAGAAGTAGTTAAAAAGATTATAGAGAATAATCCACAATCTATAGAAGATTTCAAAAATGGAAAGAAAAGAGCCTTAGGGTTCCTTGTAGGTCTTGTAATGAAAGAAACAAAGGGAAAAGCTAATCCTCAAATAGTAAATAAACTCGTAAGTGAAGAAGCAAATAAAATGTAAATATTAAAACAAAAAATCCTCACAGAAAAATGTGGGGATTTTTTATGTGGAAAATAATTTAAATATATGTAAAGTTTTAAAATATTGTTTATTTTAACCTATAAGTGTAAATAATTAAATATAGTATATGATTCTTCAAAACAGGGGGGATAAAATGAAAAAGATTATATGTTTTTTATTAAGTTTTACATTAATTTTTTTAAGTGGTTGTGTGGAAAAAAATAAAGAAGTTACCTCAGGTGAAGGGGTAAGAGATTACTTAATATATAACATAGAAGCTATGCCTAAGGATTTAATTATGCTAGAAGAAGATTCACAAAGAGAGGGGGATTTATTATTAAGTTTATTTGATGGGCTAGTAGGATTAGATAAAAATAACAATATTGTTCCAGAATTGTCAGAAAAATGGGAAATAAGCAAAGATGGTATAGAGTATAAATTTTATATTAAGGATAATTTATTTTGGAGTAATGGTAAAAAAATAGTAGCCGGAGATTTTGAAAAATTTTTTAAAGATATGCTTATATATTGTAAGGAAAATGATATAAAATTTAATGAATTAAATTCAGTATATGGAGTTAAGGATTATTTAACTAATGGAAATTTAGATAATATAGCTATAAAAGCTAAAGAAAATAATATATTAGAAATAAGGCTAAATAATAAAGATACAAATTTTTTAAGTACTCTTTCTAAGCCTAGATATAAATTAAGAAAAATAGATGAGAAAACTAAAAACTATAAAGAAAATTTCAATGAAATATCATGTACAGGTGCATTTTATATAAGTAAAATAGAAAAGGATCAAATAACAATCAATAAAAACAATAAATATTGGGATAAAGAAAATATAAAAATTAATAGAATAGTACTTAAATCTATACAAAATAGTGAAGAAGCATTAGCCTATTTAAAAACTTCCAAATTAGATTTGTTTATTGATCCTCCTATAGCTGAAATTAATAATTTAAATAAAGAAGGATTAATATCTAAAAAGCTATCTTTAGAAACAGGGAATATAATATTTAATAAAAAAGATTATATAGACCTAAACTTAAGAAGGGCCATAGATAGCTGTATTAGTAGAGAAGAGATGTGTTCAAAGATATTATATGGGAAAGCAGTGCCAGCGGTTGCCTATGTGCCAAATAATATAGCACAAAACGATGATATAAGTTATGGAAAAAATTATTTTAATTTAAATAGAAATTTACAAAGAGCAAAAGAATTTTTAGATAAAAGTGAATATAAAAAAGAAAGAAAGGATTTAAAAATTATATCAATAGAGGATCCTATTTCTAATAAAATAACTAACAGTTTAATAGAGGAATTAAAAGAAAATTTAGATATAAATATTACTTTAGTTAATTGCAAAGATGAAAGTGAATTAAAGAAAAAAATAAAAAATGGAGATTATGATTTAGCTTTTGTTAGGAATAAAGCTAAAAATAATGATCCTCTATTTTTCCTTTTAAACTTTACTAGTGATTCTTTGCAATATAAAGAGTTTTTAAATAAAATTAAATCAGAAAATAATATGTGGGAAAAAAAAGAATATATAAATAAAGCACAAGATGTTCTGGTTAAGGATTTGTATAAAATGCCTGTTTGTTTTTTTTATGATATATTATGTAAAAGAAGTAGGGTACAAGGACAATATATTACTATACATGGTAATGTTGTTATAAAGAAAATAACCTTAGCACCCTATAGTTAATATTATTTTATAGTAGTTGTATTTTTAGATGATTTAATAGGAAGAAAATAAGCACAATTATCATTTTCTTCATGAATACTTAAAAAGGGACTGATGTAATTTAATATGCATCTTCCATTTTTATTATTTTTACATTTTTCAGAACAAGTTATATTCATACAAAGCCCTCCTATAAAGTATTTTATTACCAATGCTTGTACTTATTGATGTACGTTTATTATATCCAAAAAATAAATTAATATGAGGATATTGCACTGCAATATCCTCATATTAATTTTTAAGTGTATATAAAATTAAAAACCATAGAAAGAAATTTTTATTACTATCAAAAGAATTTCTGCAATTAGCAAACTCTTGTTTCTTTGTATTATATTCTATATATTTAGCTAGCACTGGTGCTATTTCGATGGCTTCAGGAGATGGTATAGATCCCATTCTAAAACATTGTTCGTCTAATAAATCTTCTGATTTTAAAGAAAAGTTTTTATATCTTTCAATACTATTTAATGCAGGTTCTTCAGGCCAACTTAGTATTATTCCAGAATTTATTATTTGATTTCTATAAAAATTAAGCAATAGGTTCTTATCTGAATTTTCTTTATCATTTTTATACTCATTAAGTAATACTAAAAGATATAATACTAACTCATCACAGGAATATTTTATTTCTTTTTTATCTGTATTTTTAATAAACATACTCAAATTATCATTATATAACTTTATCAATGATTTATATATTTCCTTACTTAGGTTTTTAAATTTTAATATTCCTAAATTATTAAAGGTAAGCATAAAGTCTATATAAGCTAAACAATAAGTATCAACTTTTTTTTCAGTATTTAAATCTTTTTCATTTAATTTTTCTTGTAAAAGTTCTGATAGATCTAGTAATAACACTTTGCTATCATCATTTTTAGAATATTTATAAAATATATTCATTCCTAAACACAATTTGGATATTTCATCTGTAGAAAGAGTGTAAAGTTCATCTTTATAGTCTAAAAACATATTAAGTATATCTAAAGAAAAGTCATTATAGTTGGAAGAATAATCATCTTTATCTAATAAAGATGTACCATAGTAAGCACACATTAAAAAGCATTGATTTGAAAAATTAAATTTTTTATTTTTTTCTTTAAAATCTATTTTAGATAATATACTATCTGATACATCTAGTTTATCGACAAAAACTCCTTCTTCATTTCTAAAATAAGTTGCAAAGAATTCTAATTGTTTTTTACACAATTTATTGTATAATTTAGTGTAAGAGTATAAATTTTTATCCTTATCTTTAAATTGTTCATAATATTCTATTAATTGGAGAAGGGATAGAACCATAAAGCTATTACCTAATATGTTTACTTCTTTTTTAAATTTACTATCATTCCATGTTAGTTTTTTATTTGAATTTATAAGTTTAGGGTTAGCTTTTCTATAGACACACAATAAAGGTGTGCAAGAGCTAAAATTCTTAGAATTAGCAAAATCATTTTTTAGTTTTAGTTCACTAAAGGGTATACAAATACCACAATTGGAATGAAGTATTATGTTTTGTAAAGATTCTTTAGCTAAAAAGTTCATTTGAGAGTAAATATTACTTGGATCTAATGTATTCATTCTTAAAAAAGGACCTATATATTTCAAAAAACACACCTACCATAAATTAATTGTTATACTATAATATGTTATACAAGGGTAATTTAGTGATACATAAATAAAATATTTAATTTGTTTGGAGGATTAACATATGAAAAAAGAAGTTATTGTTGCAAGTAATAACAAGGATAAAATAAGAGAAATAAAAGAAATATTAAAAAAATTTAATATTGATGCTTTATCAATGAAAGAAGCAGGTATTGATATAGATATAGAAGAAGATGGAAATACGTTCATGCAAAATGCTTATAAAAAAGCAGCTACTATATATGAGATTTTGCCTAAGTATATGGTAATAGCAGATGATTCAGGACTTATGGTAGATGCTTTAAATGGAGCTCCAGGAATTTATTCTGCTAGATTTGCAGGGGAGCATGGAAACTATAAAAAAAATAATCAAAAATTATTAAGAGAATTAGATGGTAAAAAAGTAGAAGAAAGAAAAGCTAAATTTGTTTGTTCTATAGTATTTATAATAGATAAAGATAATGTAATAAAAGTCCAAGGTGAAATTAATGGGATTATAGGAGAAAAAGAAATAGGGGAAGATGGATTTGGATATGATCCTTTATTCTATATACCAGAGTATAAAAAAACCTTTGCGCAAATGGATTCCCAAACTAAAAATTCTATAAGTCATAGGGGAAAGGCTTTAAAAATTTTAAAATGCGAATTAGAAAAATATATATAGATAAGGGGGGGCAATTTTGAAAATAGGTGTTATTAGCGATACCCATAGATATATAGGAGATGCAACTTCTCTTGTAAATAGTTTAGGTAATGTAAATTTAATAATTCATTTAGGAGATAATGTAGAGGATGTAAAAATATTGTCTTCTGTTTATAAAGGAAAAATTATAAATGTAAGAGGAAACTGTGATTTTTCAAAACAAACTCCATCTGAATTAATAGAAAATATAGGAGGAAAAAAATTTTTTATAACTCATGGAAATAGATATGATGTGAAGTATGACTTAGCTAAATTAAGATATAGAGCCCTAGAATTAGAAGCTGATATAGTCCTATTTGGACATACCCATATATCTCAAATAGAGTATATAGATGGAATATGGTTTATTAATCCTGGTAGTCCGACACTTCCAAGAAATGGGGTTAGAAGCATTGCTGTTATAGGTATTGATGGGGATAAAGTAGTGCCTGTTATAAAGAAAATATAATGAAATTTTGAAAAATATAAAAAAAAATAAAAAAATGTATTGACGAATATAATTATATGATGTAGAATAGTTTATGTCGTTGAGAGTTGTGAGAACAAACGAAAAAGATGGCAAAACAAGATAATAACTCGAGAAACTCTTTAATATCGGGGTGTGGCGCAGATGGGAGCGCGCGTGGTTTGGGACCATGAGGTCGCAGGTTCGAGCCCTGTCACCCCGACCAAAAGAGTGCGGGTGTAACTCAATGGTAGAGTGCTAGCCTTCCAAGCTAGTTACGAGGGTTCGATTCCCTTCACCCGCTCCAAAATATGCGTCTTTAGCTCAGATGGATAGAGCAACGCCCTTCTAAGGCGTGGGCCAGGGGTTCGAATCCCTTAAGACGCACCATAATACGGTGGGCATAGTTCAGTTGGTAGAGCGCCAGATTGTGGTTCTGGTTGTCAAGGGTTCGAGTCCCTTTGTTCACCCCACTTTTGGGATGTCGCCAAGCGGTAAGGCATAGCACTTTGACTGCTACATGCGTAGGTTCGAATCCTGCCATCCCAGCCATTTGATTCACTAGCTCAGTTGGTAGAGCACATGACTTTTAATCATGTTGTCCGGGGTTCGATTCCCCGGTGGATCACCAAAAATTATATAACGTGCAGGTGTGGCGGAATTGGCAGACGCACTAGACTTAGGATCTAGCGCCTATGGCGTGGGGGTTCGACTCCCTTCATCTGCACCATTAAATGAATTTTTAAACAGAATTCAGAAGGATTAAAATATAACGAAACTAAATGTTTTGATATTTGCGGGAGTGGCTCAGTGGTAGAGCGTCACCTTGCCAAGGTGAACGTCGCGAGTTCGAATCTCGTCTTCCGCTCCAATAAATATGCGGGTGTAACTCAATGGTAGAGTGCTAGCCTTCCAAGCTAGTTACGAGGGTTCGATTCCCTTCACCCGCTCCATAATATGCGTCTTTAGCTCAGATGGATAGAGCAACGCCCTTCTAAGGCGTGGGCCAGGGGTTCGAATCCCTTAAGACGCACCAAATAAGTGCCATTAGCTCAGTTGGTAGAGCACCTGACTCTTAATCAGGGTGCCCAGGGTTCGAATCCCTGATGGCGCACCATTTAAACCTAATATGGTGGGCATAGTTCAGTTGGTAGAGCGCCAGATTGTGGTTCTGGTTGTCAAGGGTTCGAGTCCCTTTGTTCACCCCATTTTTGGGATGTCGCCAAGCGGTAAGGCATAGCACTTTGACTGCTACATGCGTAGGTTCGAATCCTGCCATCCCAGCCATTTGATTCACTAGCTCAGTTGGTAGAGCACATGACTTTTAATCATGTTGTCCGGGGTTCGATTCCCCGGTGGATCACCAAAAATTATATAACGTGCAGGTGTGGCGGAATTGGCAGACGCACTAGACTTAGGATCTAGCGCCTATGGCGTGGGGGTTCGACTCCCTTCATCTGCACCATTAAATGAATTTTTAAACAGAATTCAGAAGGATTAAAATATAACGAAACTAAATGTTTTGATATTTGCGGGAGTGGCTCAGTGGTAGAGCGTCACCTTGCCAAGGTGAACGTCGCGAGTTCGAATCTCGTCTTCCGCTCCAATAAATATGCGGGTGTAACTCAATGGTAGAGTGCTAGCCTTCCAAGCTAGTTACGAGGGTTCGATTCCCTTCACCCGCTCCATAATATGCGTCTTTAGCTCAGATGGATAGAGCAACGCCCTTCTAAGGCGTGGGCCAGGGGTTCGAATCCCTTAAGACGCACCAAATAAGTGCCATTAGCTCAGCTGGTAGAGCACCTGACTCTTAATCAGGGTGCCCGGGGTTCGAACCCCCGATGGCGCACCAGCTTGATGGCGATTTTAAGACTATATATCGGGGTGTGGCGCAGATGGGAGCGCGCGTGGTTTGGGACCATGAGGTCGCAGGTTCGAGCCCTGTCACCCCGACCATTATTAAACTGACAAGAAATATGCAATATGCGGGTGTAACTCAATGGTAGAGTGCTAGCCTTCCAAGCTAGTTACGAGGGTTCGATTCCCTTCACCCGCTCCATTTTTTTGTTCTTTTTTATTTAGGGCGCCCATAGCTCAGCTGGATAGAGTGACGGACTTCGAATCCGGAGGTCGCAGGTTCGACTCCTGCTGGGCGCACCATAGGATAATTAAATAGATAATATAAATATTTAAAATCAAGACTTAAAATATTAAGTTCTTGGTTTTTTTATTTTTATTCAAAATCCACTGCTAAATATTGTGAGAGTAATATAAACTAAATAAACAGTACAATTAGTTTGTAAAGTAAACAAAATTAATAATAAGAATTAATTTTTATTATTAAAATAGTCATAATATTTGCAAGAATATAATGAAAATATTATGAATATTGCAACTTTCAATCAAAAATTAAATTAATTATTGCATTTAATCATGAATTTTGTTAATATAATCATTGTTTATGAAACTTATCGTAAAAATATAATTCATTATGGAGGAGTTAATATTGGGAAAAATCAAGAAAAAAAAGTCATTAACTTTTAAAATATTATTTGCATTATTTTTAGGTATATCCTTTGGACTAATATCTAATTTATTTTTACCCCAACATATAAATAATAGTTTAAGCAAATGGTTTTTAGTTCCTATGGGAAATGTTTTTTTACGGGGAATAAAAATGTTAGTAGTACCTTTAGTACTGTTTTCAATAATATGCGGAGCAGCTAGTGTAGGTGATGTTAAAAAATTAGGAAGAGTTGGTGGTAAAATATTTATATATTATATTATTACAACAGCCTTTGCTACAACTATAGCTCTTTTTATGGCTAATATATTAAAACCAGGGGTAGGTGTAAAATTAAAAGCAAGCAAAGAAATTGTAAAGACAGCATCCCCTCCATTTATCATGGACATGCTTATTAACATGATACCTTCTAATCCAGTAGAAGCTATGGTAAAGGGAGATATGTTACAAATAATAGTTTTCGCTTTGATATTTGGTATTTCAATAACCTTAGCTGGAGATAAGGCCCAAAATTTATTAAATATATTTGAAGAAATTAATAATGTTTTATTAAAGATGATAAATGTAATAATGATAGTAGCTCCATTAGGAGTTTTCGCACTTATAAGTAATGTTATAATGACTCAAGGACTAAAGGTTTTAATACCACTTATGAAATATGTATTAGTTGCAGTACTAGTTATGATAATTCAGATATTCTTTATTTATGGCGGTATGCTTAAGTTTATAGGGAAGTTAAATCCTGTAAATTTCTTTAAAAAGTTTTGGCCTGTTATGATATTTGCTCTTAGTACATCAAGTAGTAATGCTACTATACCTATGAACCTAGAAACTTGTGAGAGAAAATTTGGAGTAGATAAATCTGTAGCTAGTTTTACTATACCCTTAGATGCAACAATTAATATGGATGGTACAGCTATAATGCAAGGAGTTGCAGCTCTATTTATAGCACAGATGTATGGGATTAATGTAACTTTTAATCAACAAATAACTATAATACTTATAGCCACATTAGCTTCAATAGGAACATCTGGAGTACCAAGTGCGGGAGTAGTTATGTTATCTATGGTATTACAACAAATAGGATTACCATTAGAAGGAATTGGTTTAGTCTTAAGCGTAGATAGAATAGTAGATATGGTTAGAACTACAGTTAATATAACAGGGGATGCAGTAGGAACCCTTATTGTAGCTAACTCAGAAAAAGAATTAGAAAAAGAAATATATGAAGGTATTGCAGCTTAAAGAGGTGATGTTAGATCATCTCTTTTTTCTTATTTGTAAATAAAAAAGTAATCTATAAGTTTTATTTATAGATTACATGATTCGTATCTTTATTACAAATAACTACATAAGTGGAAATATGTTATCATAAAAATGAATTAAATTTTAGGAGGAATTTTTATGAAGAAAATTTTAGTAGAATTCGTAAACACTTGTCCATGTTGTGATGAGTATTCAGAATTTGTAAAGGAAGTGTGCTCAGAATACTCTGATGAAGTAGAGTGCAAAATTTATTATGCAGGAAAGGATATAGATTATATTAAAAAGTATGGGATGATATTAAAAGGAACCTTAATAGTTAATGAAAAGAAAAAAATAGACAAGCTATCTAAAGAAATAATAGAGAGTGAAATAGAAAAGGCTATTGGTTATAATAAGTAATGATTATCTATTACATAAAAAAAATATTGTTAACCTCAATAAATTTATTAAATGGTGCATCTACGTGGCTTATATTTAGTTTTATATTAGCTGGATTATTACATAATATTTTAGCACCAGATAAGTTTCAAAAAATGTTAGGTAATAAAAAAATTTCATCTCTGATTAAAGCAACTTTATCCGGAATGTTGCTTCCTATATGTAGTTGTGGTGTTATACCTTTAGGATTAAGTCTTTATTATTCTGGTGCCTATTTAGGGCCTACATTAGCATTTATAGCATCTACACCTATAATAAATCCTATTGCTGTTTTTTTATCATATGGTCTTTTAGGACCTAAAATAGCTACTATATACTTAGTAGTAGGTTTTACAGTACCATTAATAATTGGAGTAATAGGGAATAAATTAGGGGGACCTGAACTTAAAGCCCCTGGAGTAGAAGAACAAATTCAAAAAAGAATGGAAGAAATAGAATTAGAAGAAGACCAAACATCAATATTTGAAAAAATAAAAATGGGGATTCTGTGGTCTTTTAGTGATGTGGCTGTAGCTGTATCAAAATATGTAATTCCAGGTATGCTATTGGCTGGAATACTTTTAGTTCTCGTACCACAAGAATTCATACAACAATACTTAGGATCACCAAATGCAGTATCTATTTTGGGAATAGCAGTAATCGGTTCCATTATGTATGTGTGTGCGGTAGGACATATACCTTTTATTGCTGCATTAGTAGCTAGTGGAGCAGCCCCTGGTGTAGCCATAACTTTTTTGATGGCAGGAACTGCATCAAATTTACCGGAACTTATAAGTATTGGAAAGTTAATAGGTAAGAGGACAGTAGCTATATATACTACTACATTAATAGCTTTATCTTTTATTGTAGGATATTTTACAAATATTATATTACCTAACTTTGAACCTGTTATTAGTTTTGATAGAACTCAAAATACTATAAAGGCTGCTAATAAATTTATATTCGAAGCACCAGAACCTATGAAGTATGTTTGTTCATTAATTATGTTTGTATTATTTTTAAAAGCTATGCTTCCTAAAGTAAAAAAGATAAGTAAAGCAATATCAGCTTAATAAAGGTGAAGATAAATGAGAAATATTAAAATATTTTTTGTGTTTGCAATAGTATTTTTGTTATTTGGTTGTTCTAGAAATGTTAATGAACCTAAACAAAGCAAAAATATAGGAGTGAAAAGTGATAATGAAAGATTACTTTATTTTCAACACAAATACAAAGATAAAGAAGTTTTAAAATGTGCAGAGAAAGATTTAAATAATGATAATAAATTAGATTTAATTGTTATTTATAAAGAAGATAATGATAAAAATTCTATGGTAGTTGTATTAAGTGATAAAGAAAAATATAAGATTACAAATGAAGTTTCAGCACCTATAGAAAATCAAAAAATAGAGTTTAAGGATATAGATAAAAAACCACCAATAGAGTTTGTAGTATCAGGATCTAAAAATGGAAGTTTTGGATATGCAATTTATAGAATAGAAAAAAGTAAAATAATAAATTTATTTGGAGAAGACATGAAAGATTGTTGCTAATTTAAGGAGGACTAAAAATGAAAAAGAGAAAAATAATCAGTTTATTATGTACATTAGTTTTAGGAACAACATTAATTGCTACAGGCTGTTCTAAAGGAAGTAAAGAAACTTCAGCTGAAAAGGATAAGGATTATACAGTAAACCTAGGCTATTATAATTGTGATCATATGACCTCTGCTTGTGTTGCTAAAGATGCGGGTATATTTGATAAAATGGGATTAAAAGTTAATGTATCAGGAAATGGAAAAGTCCCTCAGGCCATGGCAGCAGGAAAAATGGATGTAGGATATATAGGATATGCAGGATTAATAAGAGGATTAGCAAAGGGATCACCTATAACTGTTGCAGCTAATAATCATTTAGGTGGATCAATGTATTTAGTTGTTTCTAATAAAATAAAAGATCCTAAAGATTTAAAAGGTAAAAAATTAGGAATAGGAACAAAGCCTGAAGAAAGTGAAACCTGGTTAATGTGTGCTAAGAAGTTAGGAATTCCTACGGAAGGCAAAAATTATGATTGTGTTGAATTTGGATCAGACAAAGATGCATATTTAGCATTGAAAGCAGGTAAAATAGATGGATTTACTTGTTGCGATCCATGGGGATCAATGGCGGAATATGAAAAGACAGGTCATATTATTGCAACAGCAGATAAAATTGTTGGAGAAGATAAATGGGGTGAATGTTGTGTTTACTCTATGAATACAAAATTTGAAAAAGAACATCCAGAGCTAGCTAAAAAAATGATACAAGCTCATGTAGAAGCTATGAAATATTGTTATGAACATCCAATAAAAGCAGCAAAAATATTTGCTAAAAATTATCAAGTCCCAGAAGAAGTAGCTATTATGACAATTTACAAAAAAACTGTAGGTGAGGGAAGAACTATAACTTGGAAAATGAATGATGATTATTTTAAAACAGAAATAGATACTTTAATGAAATATAAATTAATAGAAGAAGAACCTGATTATGATAAATTAATATCTAAAAAAATATATGAAGAAGCTAAAGTAGATGATTTTGATAAATTTATAAAAGAAAATGTAGATTCAGTTTTCCCAGTAAGAATGAAATATGAAGAGTGGAAAGTTAAAGCTATGGAAATAGATAAATAGTAGTTCAGGTAGAAAAGGGAGTAATATATGTTAACCTTAGAGAAAAATAATTTATTGGATAAAGAAATAGATTTAAATCTTATCAAGCATTATGAAAAGGAAAGATTGATTATAAGCAGTATAGATTCAAAATTATCTTATTTAGAAAAAAAAGTAAGAAGATATATAATGGACTATATTATAGAAGAAAAAAAACCTTATAATTTAAAAAATCTAGATTATAACTTTATTTGTAATATTGGAGTAACAAAGGATGAATTTATAAATATAGTATTATCGTTAAAAAATAAAAAAGTGTTAGTTATGGATGAAAAAGAAAATATAAATTTTATTTATCCAGTTAGTGCCTTTGATACTAATTATAAAGTTAAATTAGAAGATGGTAGAGAAATAAATGCTATGTGTGCAGTTGATTCTATAGGAACAACTTTTACATTTAAACAGAATATAAAAATAGAATCTAGTTGTATTATGTGCAATGATTCTATAGAAGTTATTATTGAAAATGGTGAAATTAAAAAATGTATACCTGAAAATTTAAGAGTACTACATGTAGATTTAAACAAAAATGATAGCTGGGCCTCTAGTTGTTGAAATATAATGTACTTCTTCTGTAGTGAAGAACATTATAGAAACTGGGTTAAAGAATCAAATATTGATGAAGACAATATATTTTGTTTAGATATCCAAGAAGCTGTATGTGTAGCGAAAATGTTATTTAGTGTTACTGATTTAAAATAGGGATGTATATGAAAGATTTAAAAAAAATTATTATAACTTTAACTATATTAATAATATTTATTTTAGTACTAAATAAATTACCAGATGAATCTTTGAATTCCAAAATAAAAATTGGAGTTTCAGATGATTCATCTGGACTTGTTATAAATTATATGATTAATAATAATAGATTAAAGAATGCAGATTTAGATGAAAATTTCCAACCATATTTTATAAAGGACTGCTGAGGTAATACTTCTCAATGGGCTTTAAGCTCAGATGTTTTAGATATAGCAATAATGTGTCCAGAAGCAGCTAAAAATTTAATTGAAAATGATGATAGATTTGAAATAATATGTCCTTTAGTTAGTAATTCAGACATATTTGTTTTAAAGGATGAAAATAAAATTAAAAAAATAGCCATGACACAAAATAGATTTTATCAAGAAAAAATTATTAAAGATGAATATGGAGAAAAAGTACAAATATATCCGATGATATATTCATCTTTGCCTTATGCATTGGAAAAAGGTAGGGTTGATGGGATTATAATAGATTCAATAAAAGCATTAAAGTTAAATGGACAAAAAAAAGCTTTAAGTATAAATAAAAATTATACAAGCTATGTATTAGTTATTAAGAAAAAATTTAAAAAGGATAAAAAATTTAAAGAGTTTATAAATAATTATAATAAGTCTGTTATGGAATTAAAAATAAAAGATAGAATTAAAAGCTCTATAGAAGATTATAAAAAAATTAACTTATCTAATGAGGAGGTGGAACAATGGCTGAAATTGAAAGTAAAGTTCTTTCTAATACCTCAACAGGAATATTAAAAGAAACCAGTAAAAATAAGATTAAAGAATTAATGTACAAATTAATTATGGTGGTTATTTTAATAATAGTTTGGTATTTGTTAGCAGAACATTATGGTAATGAACTAATATTACCAACACCTAAAAGAACAGGAAAAGCTTTTATAAAGTGTTTGACTAGTATCGAAATTATGACCAATCTACTTATTACATTAAATAGGGTTTTAAAAGGTTTTATGTATGCTATGATAATAGGCGTTCCCTTAGGGCTTTTTATGGGAGCTTTTAAAATGGCTAATAATCTTATAGGAGGATTTATAGATTCCATAAGGCAAGTTCCTATAATGGCATGGGTTCCTCTTACAATTGTATGGTTCGGAATAGGGGATGGACCTACCATATTTTTAATTACGTTTTCAGGAATATTCCCAGTAATATTAAATACTATAGCTGGAGTAAAAAATATTTCTAAAGATTATTATAATGCAGCTAGAAGCATGGGAGCAGGCCCTTGGAGCATATTTAGTAATATAATATTACCAGCTTCTATACCTGATATATTAACAGGAGCTAGAATAGCTATAAGTGGAGGATGGATGTCTGTAATCTGAGCGGAGTTTATAGCAACGAGTGCCGGTCTCGGTTTCTCTATGGTAGAAGCTCAAACAAAAATGCAGACAGATATGTTAGTTGCATTAATGATATTAGCAGCTTTAATTGGATTCTTTATAGATAGGGGACTACTTCAATTAAATAAGTTACTTACTAAGTGGAGGTATGTTTAATAATGAGGTTAGAAATAAAGGATGTTAGTAAATCTTACATAAATAATAAGAAAAAAAATAAAGTTTTAGATAATGTAAGTTTTAATATAGAAGAAGGAGAATTTGTAACATTACTAGGTCCATCCGGTTGTGGAAAAACAACACTTTTAACAATGATTGCAGGTTTTCATAATTCAGATTCTGGTGAAATAATTTTAAATAATAATAGGGTAATGAAGCCTGGTCCAGACAGAGGTTTTGTTTTTCAAAATTATGCATTATTCCCATGGATGACTGTAAAAGATAATATAATGTACCCTATGCAACAACAAAAAACTCCTAAAAAGGAATCTATAGATAGGTTAAATTATTTATTAGAGATGTCTAAGCTAAAGGGAAAAGAAAATTTATACCCTAATCAATTATCAGGTGGTATGAAACAAAGAACTGCAGTAGTAAGAGCACTAGCTAGTAAACCAGAGGTATTACTTATGGATGAGCCTTTGGGTGCTATAGATTTTCAAATGAGGCAAATGATGCAAGAAGAGTTAGAAAGTTTATGGTTAAAGGATAAAACTACAGTTATAATGGTAACCCATGATGTTGACGAAGCAGTATACCTAAGTGATAGGGTAATTGTTTTTGCAGCTAAGGGAGGAAAAATTATAAAAGATATGAAATTTAGTTTGCCAAGGCCAAGAAATAGGGATAACCATAAATATCTAGAATTAAAAAAGGAATTAACTAACATATTAAAGAATTCATTAAGCCAAAATTTATAAATATATTAAATTAAAAATAATTAGGAGGATTTTAAGATGAAAGTAGCTTATGTATTAGAGTCACCACATGCTCAAAATATTTTAACTAATATGATTATTCCACAAATGGAAAAGGAAATGCATGGTGCAGATGTAGTTGGAATGTTTTTTATAATGGATAATACATATTTTTTAATAGAGGGTACAGAAACAGCAGAAAGATTAAAAAAATTAAGTGAAAAAACTGGGCTTGTTTTATTAGCTTGTGATAAATGTGCTAAAGAAAGAAAAATTGAGGACAAGTTAATTAAGGAAGCGGCAATAGGTTGTTTCCCAGTATGTTATGCAGCATTAGATTCTGCAGGAGTAGACCATATAATAACAATATAATAAAAGAAAAGGTGTCTCAAAATGAAATAAATTTAATTTTAAAATCGCAAATATAAGACTAAATCTATTTTGAGACATCCTATTTTTTATCTAGAGGGGGATATTATATGAATGAATTACCGGATTTTATTAAGGATTTTAGTGAAGCTAGAAGAAATGCATTTGTAAAAATGAAGGAAATTAAAGATGAAGGTGGAAAAATAGTGGGGGTTTATTGTGGATTTGCTCCATGGGAAGTAATAGCTGCATCAGGGGCAGTGGCGGCTTGGCTTTGTGGAATGGATGAGGAACCTATAGAGGATGCAGAAAAACATTTACCACGAAATTTATGTCCATTAATAAAATCAAGCTATGGTTTTGCATTAACAGAAAAGTGCCCATTTTATTATTTTTCAGATATGCTTTTGGGGGAAACTACTTGTGATGGAAAAAAGAAAATGTATGAAGCATTGAGTAAAATGAAACCTATGCATGTTATGAATATACCCCAAACCCCTTATGGAAAGAATTCCTATAATTATTACAAGAACGCAATTATAAAGCTTAAAGAGGAATTAGAAAAGAATTTAAATGTAGAAATTACGGAAGAAAAGTTAAAAGAAAAAATTAAATTAAGAAATAGAGAAAGAACGGCTTTAAGAGATTATTATAGCTTATCTAAGCTTTGTCCACCACCTATGACAGGTTATAATTTGAGAAGGGTAATACAGGGAACTTTATATTTATCGGATAAGGAAAAGGAAATAGAGGATATAAATAATATAATAAGAGAAACAATGAAAAAATATAATGAAGGTGAAAGGCCTGTTTCTAAAGAGGCTAAAAGAATACTTGTAACAGGTTGTCCTCTAGGAGATTCTACTGAAAAAGTAATTGAGGCTATAGAAGATAATGGGGGAGTAGTAGTTTGTTATGAAAATTGTAGTGGTGCAAAAGATGAAAGTTTATTAGTAGATGAAGAAAAGCATCCTATAGATGCATTAACAGAAAGATATTTAAGAACAGCCTGTGCTTGTATGAGCCCTAATGATAATAGGATAGAATATTTAGATTATTTAATAGATGAATATAGGGTGGAAGGGGTAGTAGAAGTTATATTACAAGCATGTCATACCTATAATGTAGAATCTCATAGAATAAAAACTTTTGTTACAAATAATAAAAAAGTACCTTATTTAAAAATAGAAACAGATTATTCTAAAAGGGATTTAGGACAACTAAAAACTAGAGTAGAGGCTTTTATAGAAATGTTATAGTATGAAAATTAAATTTGTATAAAAAAATATAATAAGTATAACTGTAACCATTACATATTCAAATAACTTGCTATATATTAACTATGGTAAAATTGATATGAAGTAATTGATTTGGAGGGATTTTATTAATGGGAGATTATAGAAAACTATGGACGGATTTAGGGGTAGATCTAGAAAAGCATGATCAATTATGTGCTGTTTTACCAGAATTATATGGCTCTACATATTTGACACAAGAAAATAGACCAGAGGGAATGAATTATTTTAATTTTGTTGTGTCAGAAGTTCATGGACTTAGAATTCAAGAATTAGACGAACATAGAAAAAAAGGTGGAAAAGTAGTAGGAACTTTTTGTGTATTTGTTCCTGAAGAAATTATTGTAGCAGCAAAAGCATTAAGTGTTGGTTTATGTGCAGGTTCTCAGTTTTGGATTGAAGATGGAGAAAAGGTTTTACCAAGAAATATGTGTCCTCTTATAAAGGCTTTTATGGGTGCTAAAATAGGTGGTACATGCCCTTATTTCCAATCCTGTGATATGGTTATAGGAGAAACTACCTGTGATGGAAAGAAAAAAGCATGGGAAATATTAGATGAATATGTACCAGTACATGTAATGGATCTTCCTCAAATGAAAAGAGATAAAGACTTCAAAAAATGGGGAGAAGAAATTAATGACCTTATTAAAAAAGTCGAAGAAATTACAGGCAATAAAATAACAGTAGAAGCACTAAAAGAAGGTATAAGAGTAACTAATGCTAAAAGAAAAGCCTTAAAAAGATTATATGATTTAAGAAAATATAAACCATCACCAATAAGTGGATTAGACTGCTTATTAATAACTCAAATAGCTTTCTACGATGATCCAAAGAGATTTACAGAAAAAGTTCATGAATTATGTGATGAATTAGAAGAAAGAATTAAAAACTCTCAAGAAAGCAATAAAAAGAGAATATTAATAACAGGAACTCCAATGGCACTACCAAACTGGAAGCTTCATTCAATAATAGAAAGTTTAGATGCTGAAGTTGTAGTAGAAGAAACTTGTACAGGAACTAGATATTTTGAAGGAGAAGTTTCAGAAGAGGGCGAAACTTTAGAAGAATTAATTAAAAATTTGGCAGATAGATATTTAAATATAAATTGTGCCTGTTTTACGCCAAACACAGGCAGAATAGATGATATAATAAAATACACTAAAGAATATGAAGCAGATGGAGTTATAGATACTAATTTATCTTTCTGTCATACTTATGCAGTTGAACATAGGGATGTAGAAGCAAATTTAAAGGAGAAGAATATTCCAATAATGCATATAGAAACAGATTATTCAACAGAAGATTCAGGACAGATAAAGACAAGAGTAGAAGCATTCCTTGAAATGATATAAGATAAAAAGGGATTAAAAATATAATTAATTTAAAAAGCTTGAAATTACATCTACAAATTTTATCCAGGGGATGCACCGATTTGGTTCTCTCCTGGTTTCTCATGTTTTATAATAAATATATAATGTATAGCTAATAATTATTCAATTTTAGTTACATATTTATTAAATATGGGTTATATTAAAACCAGGTTATTTTTTTAATACATATAATTAAATATTGTGAAAGGAAGTGTATAAAATGGAGCAAACAAATTACTATATTCTTTTTCCTTCACATACAGAAGGTATGAAAATGGATAGTTTACTTAGCAAAAATAAAATAAAACATACTATTGTTCCTACACCAAGAGAACTATCTAAATCCTGTGGTATATGTATAATGTATAATAAAGATGATGAAAATTTTATAAAAAAATTAATAGAAAATAATGGAGTGAAGACTTCGGGATTACATTCATTAGCTAAAACTATAAAAAATTTTTATGCTTAATTAATAGAAAAGGTGGGGTTAAATGTTTTATATAGGTATAGACATAGGATCTACTGCATCTAAGGTTTGTGTATTTGAAAATGATAATATAAAGGATGTATTTGTATTGCCAACAGGTTGGAGCAGTGTTGAAACTGCAGAGGAAATTAAAAATAAATTAAAGGAAATAGGAGCAGATAAAAAAAATTCTAAAATAGTTGCTACAGGTTATGGACGAGTTTCTGTTCCTTATGCGGATAAAACTATAACAGAAATAACTTGTCATGGCAAGGGAGCTTACTATCTATTTAAGAAGGATTGCACAGTTATAGATATAGGAGGCCAAGATACAAAAGTTATAACAGTGGAAGATGGTAATGTTACTAATTTTACTATGAATGATAAATGTGCTGCAGGAACAGGAAGATTTTTAGAGCTAATGGCAAATACATTGGGTTTTGATATAGAAGAAATGTGTGAAAGAGCAAAAAATGGAGAAAATGTAACTATAAGCTCTATGTGTACAGTATTTGCAGAATCAGAAGTTATAAGTTTAATAGGTAGTGGCAAGAAAAGAGAAGATATAGCTTATGGAGTATTAGATTCTATAACCGGAAAAGTAAAATCTTTATGCCAAAAACATTCAGATAATGGACAATATTTTTTAACTGGAGGACTAAGCGAAAATAATTACATATTAGAGAGATTATCAGAAAAATTAGGCTCAGAAGTAAAAGCCCATGAACTTGGAAGATATGCTGGAGCTATAGGAGCAGCTTTAATGTCACAAAGATTAAAATAATAGTTGACTTAGTTTAATTTCTGTGCTAATATTACGAATAAAGATTAATAAAATTTTTATAAGACCTTTAAAATTAGTCCTGTGAGACTAAAAAGGAAGAGAAAAGCATATTTTATAAAAAGAGTATAATTATAAATATTATATGAAAATATAATATTTTAAACTAGAGTATAATTGTGCCTTCCTTTAAAAAAGGAAGGCATTTTTTATACCTTTAAATTTAATCCAGAGAGATTAAAAAGGAGGAATTGTATATGTTAAAAGGAAGAAATTTATTAGACCCAATGGATTTTTCATTAGAGGAACTAGAAGAGGTATTTAAATTAGCAGATGAAATAATTGAGGATCCAGAAAAATTTTTACATGTATGTGATGGAAAAATATTAGCTACATTATTTTATGAGCCAAGTACAAGAACAAGATTTAGTTTTGAAGCTGCTATGCTTAGATTAGGTGGACAGGTAATAGGATTTTCAGAGCCTAATTCAAGTTCAGTAGCAAAAGGAGAAAGTGTTGCAGATACTATAAGAACTGTAGGTTGTTATGCAGATATAGTAGCTATGAGACATCCAAAAGAAGGTGCACCAGCAATAGCTGCAATGTATTCAGAAATACCAGTTATAAATGCTGGAGATGGTAGTCATCAACATCCAACTCAAACATTAACAGATCTATTAACAATAAGATCCTTAAAAGGAGATTTATCTAACTTAACTATAGGTTGCTGTGGAGATTTAAAATTTGGAAGAACAGTACACTCATTAGTAAAGGCCCTATCAAGGTATAAAAACAACAAATTTATTTTTATGTCCCCAGAAGAATTAAAAATTCCTGATTATATAAGAAAAGAAATATTAGAAAAAAATAATATAGAATATAAAGAAGTTTCAAAAATGGAAGATGCTATGGCAGAACTAGATATACTTTATATGACAAGAGTTCAAAGAGAAAGATTCTTTAATGAAGATGATTATGTAAGATTAAAGGATAGTTATATATTAGATGGTGAAAAGATGAAATATGCCAAAAAAGATATGATGGTTCTTCATCCACTACCAAGAGTTAATGAAATAGCTTATGAAATAGATCAAGACCCAAGAGGATGTTATTTTAAACAGGCTAAATATGGAATGTATGTAAGAATGGCTTTAATAGCAAAATTATTGGGGGTAAGATAATATGTTAACAATAAATAGTATAAAAAATGGTATAGTAATAGATCATATACAAGCGGGATATGGTATAAAAATATTTAAATACTTAGGATTAGAAGAGGCAGACTATAGAGTAGCTCTTATAATGAATGCGGAGAGTTCAAAACTTGGGAAAAAGGATATAATAAAAATAGAAAATATTATGGAGATAGATTATAAAGTATTAGGATTTATAGATCCTAAAATAACAATAGATGTTATTGAAAATGAAAAAATAAAGGAAAAAATAAAGTTAGAACTACCTAAAACAATAGAAAATGTTATAAAATGCAAAAATCCACGTTGCATAACATCTATAGAAAATTATATACCTAATGAATTTTACTTAGTAGATGAAGAAAATGGTGAGTATAGATGTAAATATTGTGACGAAATATATTCAGGAGGAGATATAAATAAACTATAAAATTTATGGAGGGGTGCACAAATGAATGAACTACTAATTAAAAATGTCAATATAATAGATTGGTGTCAAAACTTCCATGGAGATATTTATATAAAAAACGGAATTATAGAGGAACTAGGAAAAGATTTAAATAAAAATTGTGAAATATTTGATGGAAGAGGATTAACTCTTCTTCCATCTTTCATAGATATGCATGCTCACTTTAGAGATCCAGGTTTTACATATAAAGAAGATATATTGACAGGAAGCAGAGCGGCAGTAAAAGGTGGGTATACTATGGTAAACTTAATGGCTAATACTAAACCTATATGTAGTTCTAATAAAGAAGTAGAATATGTTTTAGAAAAAGGAAAAGAAATAGGGGTAGTAGATATCCATCAATGTATGTCCATTACAAAAGATTTTTCTGGTGATGATATAAGTCATATAGATTCTATAGATAAGAAAGTAAAAATAATATCAGAAGATGGAAAAGATGTAATGAATACAAGGGTATTAATAGATGCTATGTTTAAAGCTAAAGAAAAAGATCTTATAGTAATGTGTCACTCAGAGGAACATGATGTAACAAATCTAGATACTAGGCTTTCAGAAAATTTAATGACTTGGAGAAACATAACCCTTTCAGAATTTACAGGGTGTAAGGTCCATATAGCTCATGTAAGCACTAAAGAATCTATGGAATATATAAGTGATGCTAAAAAGAAAGGTTTAAAAGTAACTTGTGAAGTAGCACCACATCATATAGCACTTACAAATAAAATTTTTTATAGAGTAAATCCACCTTTAAGGGAAGAA
Organism: Clostridium sporogenes; assembly: GCF_001889325.1. Taxonomy (NCBI): domain Bacteria; kingdom Bacillati; phylum Bacillota; class Clostridia; order Eubacteriales; family Clostridiaceae; genus Clostridium; species Clostridium sporogenes. The sequence goes on from NZ_CP013243.1 coordinate 2,837,798, forward strand.
GAAGATATAAAAGTATTAATAGAGGCAATAAAAGAAGATATAGTAGATTGCATAGGAACGGATCATGCACCTCATAGTAAAGAAGATAAGCTAAAAGGTAGTCCGGGAATATCAGGAATAGAAACTTCTTTTTCTACATGTTATACAAAATTAGTTCATAATAATCATATTAGTTTAAGCAAACTTTCAAAAATAATGTCTAAGAATCCAGCGGATATTCTAGGTGTAAATAAGGGAGAAATAAAAATAGGAAGAGAAGCAGATTTAGTTTTAGTAGATACAAAAGAAGAATATAAAGTAAAATCTGAAGAGTTTCATTCAAAAGGGAAAAATACTCCTATGGATGGTATGTGCCTTAAAGGAAGAATTAAAGTTACATTTAAAGCAGGATGTATAGTATATAGTGAATTTTAATAGAAAAAGAAAGGATGAATAAATTGATTATAGATAAATTGTATGAAAGTGTAGAAAAAAAGGGATGTGTTTGTGTAGGTCTTGATACAGATATAAGTTACATACCAAAAGGATTTTTAAATAAATTTACCAATATAGAAGATGCTATATTTGGATTTAATCAAAGGATAGTTGATTCAACTTTTGATGTGTCAGCTTGTTATAAAGTTCAGATAGCTTATTATGAAGCTATGGGAATTAAAGGAATGATTTTGTACAAGAAAACTTTAGAATATATAAGAAAAAAAGGCGGTATAGTTATAGCAGATATAAAAAGAGGAGACATATCTGCTACAGCTAAAATGTATGCAAAAGCTCATTTTGAGGGAGATTTTGAAAGTGATTTTATAACATTAAATCCGTATATGGGAATGGATACTTTAGAACCATATAAAGATTATTTCAAAAATAAGGATAAGGGAGCCTTCTTGTTATTAAGAACTTCTAATGAAGGTTCAAAGGATATACAATATTTAGATTTAAAAGACAATAAAAAGGTATACAACAAAGTAGGAGAAAAGATAGAGAATATAGGAAAAGAATTTTTAGGTAATTGTGGATATAGCTCTATAGGAGCAGTAGTTGGATGTACAGCAGAAGAAAATAATATTAGAAAAGAATTAAAACATACATTTTTTTTAATACCTGGCTATGGAGCTCAGGGAGGAAAAGCTGAAGTTGCTAAATCTTATTTAAGTGAAGGCAATGGAGGCATTATAAATTCTTCAAGGGGAATATTGCTTGCATATAAAAAATATGATGAAGAAGGAAAAAACTTTGAAGAATATGCGAGAGCAGAAGTTATAAATATGAAAAAAACTTTATAGATTATATAGATTTACATTAAGTGATTTTAAGTATTAGAAGAACTTATTAAGGAGTGTATTAGCAGTTGATTCCTATTTAAATAAAATAGAGGAAGAGCTTGTAGCCATGACATAAATATATTTTTATAGTATTAGATCACGAGAAAGAGTGGTGTGTAAAATAAAGGCTAAAACTTTTAAAGTAAAGGTAATAAAAAATAAAAGTATATCAACAGGTATATTTAAAATGACTTTAGATGGTACTTTTAAAGGAAAGCCAGGACAGTTTTATATGATAAGGGCTTGGCAAGATGAACCTATTTTATGGAGACCTATAAGCATACATGATATAAATGATAATTCCATAGAATTTTTATATAAATTAGAAGGAAAGGGAACTACAATTTTATCTAAAATAAAGTCAGAAGAAGAAGTTGAGATAATGGGACCCTTAGGAAACGGATTTGATTTAGAGAACATAAAGGGGAAAATAGCTATAGTAACTGGTGGTATAGGAATAGCTCCTATGAATTATTTAATAAAAAGTATAAAAAATATAAATATAAATATTTATGCAGGGTTTAGAGATCAGGTTTATTGCACGGAAAATTTTAATAATTTAGTAGATAATGTAGTTGTAGTTACAGAGGATGGTAGTGCCGGAGAAAAAGGATATGTAACAGATTATTTTCATCCGGAAGATTATGATTTGGTTCTATGTTGTGGACCAGGAATAATGATGAATAAGGTTATATTAATGTGTAGGGAGAAGAAAATTCCTTTATATGTATCTATGGAAAAAAGAATGGCCTGTGGTATAGGAGCATGCCTTGTGTGTAGTTGTAAAACTAGATTTGGTAATAAAAGAACTTGCAAGGATGGTCCCGTATTTAAAGGAGAGGACATTCTTTTGAAAGGAGATATATAATGCTTCAAGTAAATTTATGTGGTAAGACTTTTAAAAATCCTATTATAGCGGCATCAGGAACTTTTGGATTTGGAGAAGAATACGGGGAATTCTATGATGTTTCTAAGTTAGGGGGGATTTCAAGTAAAGGATTGACCTTAAATCCTAAAGAAGGAAATAATGGTATAAGAATTTATGAAACTAGTTCCGGTATAATGAATAGTGTAGGGCTTCAAAATCCAGGGGTAGATAAATTTATAAAAGAAGAGTTACATAAAATGAAAAAAATAGACACAGTAACTATTGCAAATGTAGGTGGAGGATGTATAGAAGATTATATTGAAGTCATAGAAAAATTAAATAAAACAGATGTAGATATGATAGAACTAAATATATCCTGTCCAAATGTAAAGCATGGAGGTATGGCTTTTGGAATAAAGTCAGAAATAGCTTATGAAGTAGTAAAAAAAGTTAAAGAAATATGCCAAAAGCCACTTATAGTAAAGTTATCTCCTAATGCAGAAGATATAGTAGATATGGCTATAAAATGTGAGAAGGCAGGAGCAAATGCAATTTCATTGGTAAATACATTTAAAGCTATGGCTATAGATATAAAAAGAAAAACTCCTGTATTTGAAAATGTAACTGCAGGTTTATCAGGTCCATGTATTAAACCTATAGCATTAAGAATGGTATATGAAGTATGTAAGCAGGTAAAAATACCAGTTATAGGTATAGGAGGAATATGTAATTATAAAGATGTAATAGAGTTTATTATGGCAGGGGCTACTGCAGTACAAATAGGAACAGCTAATTTTATGCATCCATATTCAGCCTTAGATATAATAGAAGACTTAGAAAATTATATGAAAAAAGAAGGCATTCAAACTTTAGAAGAAATAAGGGGAATTATTTAAAATAAATTTTGTGAGTATAAGGAGAAGATATAAATGAGTAATATAAATGTTATAGATATATTAAAAGAATCAAATGCATTATTAGAAGGGCATTTCTTACTATCATCTGGAAGACATAGTAATAGATATTGTCAATGTGCGAGACTACTTCAATATCCACAAAAAGCAGAAAAAGTTATTAGTGTAATAGCAGAAAAGCTTAAAGATGCAGACTTTAATATAATAGTAGGACCAGCTATGGGTGGTGTAATAGTATCTTATGAATTAGCAAGGCAAACTAATAGACCAGGCATATTTGCAGAAAGAAAAGATGGAATCATGTGTATACGAAGAGGATTTGAAATAAAAAAAGGAGATAAAGTTATAATATCAGAGGATGTAATAACTACAGGAAAATCTTCTTTAGAAGTAGCTAAAGTTATAGAAGAAATGGGTGGAGAAGTAGTAGGTATAGCATGCATAGTTGATAGAAGAGCGGAAGGTATAAAAACAAACTACCCAATATATAGTGCTTGTAAATTAGAAATAGAAACTTATGAAAAAGATAACTGTGAGTTATGTAAAAAAAATATACCTTTTGTAAAACCAGGTAGTAGAGAACAAAAATAAATTTAAAAATAAGGAGTGTCTCAAAATAGATTTAATTTTGAGACATTTTTTTAGTTTTAACAAATATTAAACAAAAACTTAATTTTACTTTAATAATTATGAAAATGGTTATTAATTTTTGTTGTTTTGAGTTATAATAGTGTTAATTATATATTATAATAATTGATACATTTTATTTATTTTAGTATAGATAGGTATTATATATAGGAGGAATTATTGTGGCAAAACCAAGTATTTTTAGCAAAGATTATGAAAATAGAATGAAAAAGAGAAAAAGAAGGACATTTTTTTCAGTTATAGTTATAATAGTAATTTTTTTAGGAATAATATTTACTAATAATGGTATTGGTAAAAAAATAAAAAATAGTTTAAATCAAATAAAAGAGGAAACTAAGGCTGAAGAAGAACAAAAAAATAAACAACAAGAACAAAAGGAAAATAAAGATAAAAATGAAAACAAAAATAAAAATGCAGCCACAGTAAAAAAAGAAAATAAAGTTCCTGAGGATAAAAATTTAGAAGTACAATTAGAAGATAATATAAAAATAAAGTTGATATATATAGAAGATACTAATAAAAATAAGACTATTAAATCTGTAGATTTAAATAAAAATAATTTATTATATGATATAAATCCTTCAAAAAGTTTAGTAGTTGTAATAAACCCTAAAACTCAAAATATTTATTTATTAAATTTAAATGGTGAAAAGCAAGATATAACAAATAAACAGTATACATCAACATCTGGAACTACTTTTCAAAAGGATGCTATATTAGCATCAAAGCAAGATTACTTATGGGGGGTTTTACCTAAATTTATAGATAATGATAATATAGCTTATATTTCTCAACTACCATGGTTTAATAAAACCACTAAATATGTATGGATGTATAGTATAAAAAATAAAACTCATTTATATAACCAAAATGTATCAGGAGAAGATATTAAGTTTGATAAATTGACAGAAAAAGGTCTTACAGTAATTGCAGATGGCAAAACTTTATTTTTAAAAGCAGATGGAAGTATAGCTCAGTAAATTAAAAAATATTAAATAATTAAAAGTTAATAAGTAGAAATTAAAATATAAAATTTTTAAGAGTGTATGAAATATATACACTCTTGCTTTATTTAAGGAGGTAAATATGGAAATAGGAATGTCTTCTGCTTGTTTGTATCCTAAAGTACCAATAGAAGAAAGCATATCAGTTATGAAAAGTTTAGGATTTAACGTTGGGGAAATTTTTTTAAATACTTATAGTGAATATGATGAAAATTTTATAAAAATTTTGCAAGAACAAAAGGAAAAAAATAATTTTTTAATAAATTCAATTCATGCATTTTCAAGTGCTTTTGAACCATATTTATTTGACACATATAAAAGAAGGCAAAGAGATATGCTAAAAATATTTAAAAAAGTATGTAGGGCAGGGAGCTTATTAAAAGCAAATTATTATACATTTCATGGTATGAGAAGAAGTAATTTATTAGATTTAAATATGGATCATATTATAGATGTTTATAATGAATTAAATTATATTGCTAATGAAGAGGGAATAAAATTAGCTCAAGAAAATGTAGCTTGGTGTATGTCTTCAAATATAGATTTTTTAAATACATTAAATGAAAAGTGTAGTAGCAAGTTACATTACACATTGGATATTAAACAAGCTTTTAAAATAGGTAAAGATCCTATGGAATACATAAATGTAATGGGAAACAAAATAGTTAATGTTCATATAAATGATAGAGATGAGAATAATATTTGTCTTCTACCTGGAAAAGGGAATATAAATTTAAAAAAAATATGTTGTAAATTAAAGGGAATGGGGTATAATAATGTTTATACTATAGAAGTTTATAATGATAATTATTCCTCATATTCAGAAATAATAGATTCAAAAGATTTTCTTCAAAATATTTTATTATGATGAAAAATATTGTAAACAATATGGAATATGATATATAATAGTTAATAAAGTGTAATTTAGGTAACTATAAGCTATTTTATTTTATGTTAGTGTAATCTATGTTAATAGTTCTAAATATATGATATAATGATATAGTTAAAATGAGCATATAACAAGGAATTGGGAGGAAGAAGTATAATGAACGTTAAAGTGGAAAATATAGAAAAGAATGTTGTAAAATTAGAAATAACAGTTGATAGTGAAAAATTCAATGAAGCTGTTAAAAAATCATTTAAAAAGAATGCTAAAAGATTTAATGTGCCAGGATTTAGAAAAGGTAAAGCACCTTTAAATATAATAAAAAAATACTATGGGGAAGGTGTTTTATTTGAAGATGCTATAAATTTCTGTTGTGAAGATACATATCCTAAAGCTATAGAAGAAAACAACATAAAACCAGTAGATTATCCTCAAATAGATGTAGTTCAAATAGGAGAAGGAAAAGATTTCATATATACAGCAGAAATTACAACTGTTCCTGAAGTTAAACTAGGAGAATATAATGGTGTAGAAGTTAAAAAAGTTTCATATGAAGTAGAAGATGAAGCTGTAGAAAATGAATTAAAATCTATGCAAGAAAAAAATGCAAGAGTATCCCTAAAAGAAGAAGGAGAAATTGAAAAAGGAAACATAGCAATAATTGATTTTAAAGGATATGTAGATGGAGAAGCTTTTGAAGGTGGAGAAGCTAAGGACTATGAATTAGAAATAGGTTCAGGCACTTTCATAGGAGATTTTGAAGATCAATTAGTAGGTCTTAAAAAAGATGAATCAAAAAAAGTAGATGTAAGTTTCCCAGAAGAATATGGTAGAGAAGATTTAAACGGGAAACCAGCTACTTTTGAAGTAACAATTAAAGATATAAAGGTTAAAGAACTTCCAGCATTAGATGATGAATTTGCAAAAGAAGTTTCAGAATTTGATACATTAGAGGAATTAAAATCAGATATAAAGGATAGAATGAAAAAAGAACTATCTGAAAAAGCTAAAGCAGAATATGAAGAAGCAGTAGTTGAAGCAGTTGCAGCAAATGCTGAAATAGAAATACCAAAAGTTATGATTGAAAAAGAAATAGATAATATGGTAAGAGATTTAGAAATGAGATTAAAATATCAAGGTTTAGACCTTAAATCATATTATGAATTTACAAATAGCTCAGAAGAAAAAGTAAAAGAATATATGAGAGAAACAGCTGAAAAAAGAGTTAAAACAGATTTAATAATGCAAGAAATTGCTAAAGTAGAAGATATAAAAGCTACAGAAGAAGAATTAAAAGAAAAAGCTATGGAAGTAGCTAAACAATATGGTCAAAAGGATGTAGAAAAAACTGCTGAGTTAATAGTAAACGCTCAAAAAGCATACTTAGAAATTGATATAGTTAATGGAAAAGTTTTAGATTTATTAGTAGAAAATAGCAAAGAGATAGCTTAGTTCATTTATAATAATAGATAATAATATAGTTGCCAGGATATATTTTCTGGCAACTAAGTTTTAATAATTATAAATATCACATAGGTATCATTAGTATCTTATTTTTATAAAAGGAGGAGATATATATGAGTTTAGTACCTGTAGTTGTAGAACAAACTAATAGAGGGGAAAGATCTTACGATATTTATTCTAGGTTATTGAAGGACAGAATAATAATGTTAAGTGAAGAGGTTAATGACACAACCGCCAGTCTAATAGTAGCACAGCTATTATTTTTAGAAGCAGAGGATCCAGATAAAGATATATGCTTATATATTAATAGTCCAGGAGGTTCTATAACTTCTGGAATGGCAATATATGATACAATGCAATATGTAAAACCAGATGTTTCTACTATATGTGTAGGAATGGCAGCATCTATGGGAGCATTTTTACTTGCAGCTGGTGCAAAGGGAAAAAGATATGCATTACCTAATAGTGAAGTTATGATACATCAGCCACTAGGTGGATTCAAAGGTCAAGCAACAGATATAGGAATACATGCTGAAAGAATTCTAAAAATGAAGAAAAAATTAAATACTATACTAAGTGATAGAACAGGAAAACCATTAGAACAAGTAGAGCTTGACACAGAGAGAGATCATTTCTTAAGTGCAGAAGAAGCTAAAGAATATGGTTTAATCGATGAAGTTATTGATAAAAAGAAATAACCTTTAGTGAGGTGTAGGAATGTCTAAATTAGATGAAAAAAAACAGTTGAAATGTTCATTCTGTGGCAAAACACAGGATCAAGTAAGACGACTGATAGCAGGCCCAGGAGTATATATATGCGATGAATGCATAGAACTTTGTTCTGAAATAATAAGTGATGAGTTTGAAGATGATATACAAGTGGATTTAACATCATTACCAAAACCTACAGAGATAAAGACTTACCTTGATCAATATGTTATAGGTCAAGAAGATGCTAAAAAATCATTATCTGTGGCTGTGTATAATCATTACAAAAGAATAAATTCAAATACAAATAATGATGATGTAGAACTTCAAAAGAGTAACATTCTTCTTTTAGGACCTACAGGTTCAGGAAAAACATTATTAGCACAAACACTAGCTAAGTTTTTAAATGTACCTTTTGCTATAGCAGATGCTACAACACTTACAGAAGCTGGTTATGTAGGAGAAGATGTAGAAAATATTCTTTTAAAGCTTATTCAAAATGCTGATTATGATATAGAAAGAGCAGAAAAAGGAATAGTATATATAGACGAAATAGATAAGATAGCAAGAAAATCAGAAAACCCTTCTATTACTAGGGATGTATCAGGTGAAGGAGTACAACAAGCATTATTAAAAATTCTTGAGGGTACTGTAGCAGCTGTTCCACCACAGGGTGGAAGAAAACATCCACATCAAGAGTTTATACAAATAAATACTACAAATATATTATTTATTTGTGGTGGAGCTTTTGATGGTGTAGATAAGATAATAGAAAGAAGAACAAGAACTAGTTCTTTAGGATTTGGAGCTGAAATTCAATCTAAGAAAGAAAAAGATTTAGGTAAGCTTTTAAAAGATATTATGCCAGGAGATTTATTAAAATTTGGTTTAATACCTGAATTTATTGGAAGATTGCCTATAGTGGTTACTTTAGATAAATTAGATAGAGAAGCTCTAATAAAAATATTAACTGAACCTAAAAATGCTCTTGTAAAACAATATAAGAAATTGTTTGAACTAGATGATGTAGAATTAGAATTTAGCCAAGAGGCATTAAAGGGAATTGCTGATGAAGCAATAAATAGAAATACTGGAGCTAGAGGCCTTAGAGCTATAATAGAGGACATGATGAGAGAAATTATGTTTGATATACCATCTCAAGAAAATATAAGTAAGGTAATAGTAAATGAAGATTGTATAAAAACTAGAAAACCAGAGCTTATAGAGGCTGAGGGTGGTAAAAGATTACCTATTAAACCTAAAAAAGGTAAGAAGAGAAAAGATTCTGAAACAGCATAAAAATAACACCAAGATTTTATCTTGGTGTTATTTTTTTATTGTTACATGAAACGAATAAGATACTATTTTTGAATATATAAAGTGGAAAAAGAACATAATAATAAAAAAAGTATTAAAGGGGTTTTGGATATGACGCAAACATTAATATTAATAGAAATATTTTTTACAGTTATTATGGGATTATATTTTATGAATGCTTTAAAAAGCCAAAAATCAAATAAGGTAGTAATTGACAAAGAGAATAAAAAGGAAATAGACACATTAAAAAAGTTGAGAAGCATAAAATTAACAGAACCTTTAACAGAAAAAAGTAGGCCTTCATCTTTTGATGAAATAATAGGTCAAGAAAATGGAATAAAAGCATTAAAAGCTGCTATATGTAGTCCTAATCCACAACATGTAATAATATATGGATCTCCAGGAACAGGAAAAACAGCAGCGGCTAGATTAATTTTAGAAGATGCGAAGAAGAAAGAATATTCTCCATTTAATCAACAATCTAAATTTATGGAGATAGATGCTACTACAGTGAGATCAGATGAAAGAGGAATAGCAGATCCTTTAATAGGTTCAGTTCATGATCCTATTTATCAAGGAGCAGGAGCATTAGGTCTGGCAGGAGTGCCTCAACCAAAGGCAGGCGCAGTAACTAAGGCTCATGGAGGAATATTATTTATAGACGAAATAGGAGAGCTTCATCCTAGTGAAATGAATAAATTGTTAAAAGTTTTAGAGGACAGAAAAGTTTTCTTAGATAGTGCTTATTATAATTCTTCAGATAATAATATACCAAGTTATATAAAAGATATATTTGAAAACGGTTTGCCAGCGGATTTTAGATTAATAGGGGCTACCACAAGAAGTCCAGAAGAAATAACTCCAGCCTTAAGGTCTAGATGTGTAGAAGTATTTTTTAGAGCTTTATTACCAGAAGAAATAAAGAAGATAGCTATGAATGCTATTAAAAAATTAAATTTTACTATAGAAGAAGAGGCTTGTGAATTAATATCTAAATATTGTAATAATGGTAGAGATACTATAAATTTAGTGCAATTATCTGCAGGTTTATCAATAAATAGTAATAGAAATAAGATATTAATACAGGATGTAGAATGGGTTATAGAAAATGGTCAATATTCTCCAAGAATACAAAAGAAGATACCATTAGAACCTAAAGTTGGATATGTAAATGGATTAGCAGTGTATGGAGCTAATATGGGCATGGTTATGGAGATAGAAGCAACGGCTAAAAGAATAAATTTTAGAAAAGGAAATTTATCTATAACTGGGTTAGTTGAAGAGGAAGAAATTAATAGTTCTAATAAAAAAGCAATTAGAAAAAGTACTGCATGGTGTTCTGTTCAAAATGTTATCACTATAATGAAGCAAATATTTGATTTAGAGTGTGATGAATGTGATATACATATAAATTTCCCAGGTGGTATACCTGTAGATGGTCCATCAGCGGGGATAAGTATAGCTACAGCAGTGTATAGTGCTATTACAGGTAAACCTGTAGATAACACTGTAGCTATGACTGGAGAAATATCTATTCATGGAGAAGTAAAACCTGTAGGGGGAGTAAGTTCTAAAGTAGAGGCTGCTATTAAAGCTGGAGCCAAAAAAATTATAATACCTAAGGAAAATTGGCAGGATAAATTTGAAAAATTAGATAAGGTAAAAGTAATACCTGTTTCAAATATAAAAACAGTAATAAAAGAAGCTGTTTGTGTTGGGGAAGAGGATAAATTATTTTTAAATATAGATAAGAGTGTAGAATTTCTATCAGCAGAATCTATGACTAAATAAAATTCATATAGTTAAGTATAATTTAAAAAAATAATAAATAACCTTATAATAACTATTTGAAAAAAAGTATTTTTATAGGTATAATATATTAGTCTAGCTATATATAAAGCTAAATTTATCAAAGCGAGGGAGATATATGAAAGAAAACTTAGAAGTTCTTCCTTTAATTCCATTGAGAGGAATAATTATATTTCCGTATATGATTTTACATTTTGATGTAGGTAGAGAAAAATCTATTTTAGCTTTAGAAGAAGCTATGGAAAATGAACAAAAAATATTTTTATCTGCTCAAAAAGAGGCTGAAACAGAAGAACCAATTGTAGAAGACATATATGATGTAGGAACTATATGTGAAATAAAACAAATACTAAAATTACCAGGAGATACAGTTAGAGTTTTAGTGGAAGGAAAAACTAGAGGTAGAATAGTTAATTATTTAGAAGAAGAACCATTTTTAAAAGTAGAGATAGAAGAGATAGAAGATAATCAATATGAAGATGATAAGGAAGTAGATGCTCTTATACGATTAGTAAAAACTAATTTTGATGAGTATATTAAGCTTTCAGGTGATTCATCTTCAGATTTAACTGTAGGAGTAGAAGATTTAGAAGAACCAGGTAAAATAGCAGATGTTATAGGTTCATACATAAATATAAATCAAGAAGAAAAACAAGATCTCATAGGAATTATTGATTCTAAAGAGAGATTAGAAAAAATATTAATCATTATAAATGAAGAGATAGAAATACTAAAAATTGAAAGAAAAATAGGAATTAAAGTAAAGAACAAAATAGACAAAGTACAAAAGGAATATTATCTAAAGGAACAATTAAAGGCTATACAAGAAGAATTAGGAGAAGACGAGGAAGATAAAAAAGAAATAAATTTATATAAAGAGAAAATAAATAAAGCAAAACTTCCTAAAGAGGTAAAAGAAAAAGCTATATATGAATTAGATAGGCTAAAAAATTCTGGTAATTTCTCCGCAGAGGGGGGAGTTATTAGAACTTATTTAGACTGGATATTATCATTACCATGGAATAAAGATACTAAAGATAATCTAGATATAAAAAAAGCTAGAGACATATTGGATAAAGAGCATTATGGATTAAAGGATGTAAAAGATAGAATAATAGAATATTTAGCAGTAAGAAAAGTTAGTAAAACTCTAAAAGGACCTATATTATGTTTAGTAGGACCACCAGGAGTGGGAAAAACATCTATAGCTAAGTCTATAGCACATTCTTTAAATAGGAATTTTGTAAGAATGTCTTTAGGTGGAGTAAGAGATGAAGCAGAAATAAGAGGCCATAGAAAAACTTATGTAGGAGCAATACCAGGAAGAATAATCTATGGTATGAAGCAAGCAAAATCTAGAAATCCATTATTTTTACTTGATGAAATAGATAAAATGAGTAATGATTTTAGAGGGGATCCAGCTGATGCATTATTAGAGGTATTAGATGCAGAACAAAATGCTACTTTTAGAGATCACTATTTAGAATTAGATTTTGATTTATCTAAAGTGTTGTTTATAACTACTGCAAATACTTTAAGTACAATACCCGGTCCATTGTTAGACAGAATGGAGATTATAGAAGTATCTGGATATACTTCAGAAGAAAAGTTTTATATAGCTAGAAACCATCTTATTCCTAAAAAATTAAAAGAGCATAATATGGAAGATGGGAAAATTACTTTTTCTAACTCCTCTATATATTATATTGTAGATAATTATACTCGTGAATCAGGAGTTAGAGGGTTAGAAAGAAAAATATCATCTATTATAAGAAAGTCTATAACAGAAATGATCGAAAAAAATAAAGATACAACTAACGTTACAGTAAACCATGTTAAGAAATATTTAGGACCAGAGGTATTTTCCTATGAAAAAGCAGATAAAGAGGATAAAGTCGGTGTAGTAACAGGATTAGCTTGGACTGCTTATGGTGGAGATACCCTACCTATAGAAGTTAGCGTTATGGAAGGTAATGGCAAATTACAACTTACAGGAAAATTAGGAGAAGTTATGGTAGAGTCCGCGAAAGCAGGATATAGTTATGTAAGATCAAATGCTAGTGAATATGGAATAGATACTAATTTCTATAAAAATAAGGATATCCATATACATGTACCAGAAGGAGCAGTACCAAAAGATGGTCCTTCAGCGGGAGTAACTATGATAACTGCATTAATTTCTGCTTTAGGTGATAAAAAAGTTAAACATAATGTAGCTATGACAGGAGAAATTACATTGACAGGAAGAGTACTACCTATTGGTGGATTAAAAGAAAAGTCATTAGCGGCCTATAGGGCTGGAATAGATACAATAATAATTCCTAAAGCTAATGAAAAAGATTTAAGAAATATTCCTAAAACTGTAAAAAGTAAAATTGATTTTATTGTAGCTGATAAAATAGAAAAGGTTCTTGATAATGCTTTAATAAAAGAATAATAATGGAGAGATTGAATATGGAAATGGAAATAAAAAAAGCAGAATTTGTAATATCAGCAGTGAAAAAAGCGCAATATCCTGAGGATGGTAGACCAGAGATTGCTTTTGTAGGAAGATCTAATGTAGGTAAGTCTACTCTTATAAATACATTGACTAATAGAAGAAAGCTAGTAAAGGTTAGTTCTACTCCGGGTAAGACTAGATTAATAAATTTTTTCTTAATAAATGATAATATTTATTTTGTAGATTTACCTGGCTATGGCTATGCTAAAGTTTCAAAAAAAGAAAAAGAAAACTGGGGATATATAATGGAACAGTATCTTGTAGAAAGAGATCAACTAAAAAAAATAGTTTTATTAGTTGATAGTAGGCATAAACCAACCGGTGATGACATAAATATGTATAACTGGATAAAACATTATAATTATGAAGTATTAGTAGTGGGAACTAAACTTGACAAATTAAAAAGAAATGATATAAATAAAAACAAAAAAATTATACGAGATACGTTAAAGATGGACAAAGACGATAAGATTTTGTTAATATCTTCATTAAACAAAGAAGGAAAAGAAGAAGTTCTAGAACAAATATTAGTTTACTAGATTAGATTTAGGGGGAAGATATAATGGAATTAATAAAAAGCATACTTACATTTATAATACTATGGATGCCCCCTATAATATTATTTTTTAGAATAAAGCCAAAGAAAAATAATATATTTATAAGTGTTATTATTTTTATAGTTTATATAATAGGATCTTTATTTACACAAAATCTTTTTCCATTTGTATTAGCGCTGATGGATATATTTCAATTAAGAAAACGGCAGGAAATGTCTGAAGAATTACATGAGTTTAGATACAATGATGATTACCATAGGTTTAAATTTAATATATCTAGTTTTTCATTTATAAAAGGTATACAATATGCCCTAATATCCTATTTAGGATATATTCTAATAATGATTATATTTTATATCATTTTTAATTCATTAAAGTTAGATTTAAAAGATCAGGATGTGGTTACCTGGCTTTCTAATATGCCTTTAAATAAATTTTTAATAGTTATACCTGTAACTGTTATATTTGCTCCAGTGGCAGAGGAGTTTGTTTTTAGATGGTATATATTTGAAAAGTTATTAAATAAAAGATTAGGTATAGTATTAGCATCTATTATAAGTAGCATACTTTTTGGGATTGTTCATTTTAATATAAAAGTATTTCCTGCTTTAGTATTTATAGCTTTATTTAATTGCTATTTAATACATAAAGAAGGGTTTTGGTATGCTGTATTTAATCATTTTGTATTTAATCTTGTTAATACAGCCATGATATTTTTAACTAAGTTATAACATCAAAAATAATATATATTTATTATAAATTTAATAATATGTTTATTTATTAGATAAGAGCAATAAAATATCTATTTTATGGATATTTTATTGCTTTTATTTTTTGAAATTTTTTAATTATAGTTTTGTGTCAAAAATACATTACTAGAATACTATATATTAAGAACAAAAGATAATAAAGAAACTAGATTTATAAAATAATAAACTAACCTTTGAAAGGAGGATGTAAAGTGGATTTTAATGACATAGCAGGCTTAGTTAATGGGGTTACAAATGATAAAGATTGTGGATTTGGATCAGGCTGCGGATTTGGACCAGGATTTGGTTTCGGAGGCGGCTGGTTTATTTGGATCATAGTATTTATACTATTGTTCTGTTGCAATGGAAATGGTTTTGGTGGCTTTGGTGGATTTGGTAACTGTTGCTGTGATGAAATATGCTGCTGCAAGAGAAGACCTCGTAGAAGAAGACGTTCTCACGATTGTTGCTGTGATGATGATTGTTGTTGTGACTGGTCATTTATAATCATCTTAATTTTAATATTATGTTGTTGTTGTAGAGAGCGAGAGCCAAGATGTGTAGCAGTAAGAGAAGTAAGAGAACCTAGAAGATCATCTGGTAATATAATCAATGTAGATGCTGATGAAGAATGCTAAGGAAGAAGAATAAAATACAAAAAGCCATAGCCCGGGGAAGGGGGGTTTAGCATGTCAAAAAGATGCAAATGCAAATGCAAAAGCAAAAGCAAACGCAGATGCAGAGAAGGAAGAGGCTCATGTAATGGGCTAATAATATTAATATTAATATTACTACAATTTGGCTGCTGCAGAGAAAGAGGATTTCATAATGAAGATCACATAGGCAGGGGAAGATGTTGTGAAATAGATAATAGTATACTATTTATAATAGTATTATTCTTCTTATGTTGTTGTGGAGACTTCTCATTATGCTGCTAATAACTTAGGAGGGTTTATTAACCCTCCTTGCCATTAATTTAAATGGAGGTAATCAATGTCTAAGCACAAAAAAAAGCATAAACATAGCTATGACAATAGAAATGGAAATAACTTAGATATGAATAATATACAAAATATGTTAAATAATATAGATATGAATCAATTATCTAATATAATGTCATCATTAAATAAAGGAAATCACAATTATAATAATCATGATGATGATTATGATGATGATTATGATGATGAAACATATGATAGTAATAATTCATTTAACAATATGAATAACAATATGAATAACAATATGAGTAACAATGTGAATAATAATATTAATAAAAATTTATTTAATAATATGAACCCTAATCAAATGCAAAATGATTATACATTACAATTTTTAAATATGCTAAGGCCTATGGTTAATCCAGATAAGAAAGACCTTTTAGATAAATTAATACAGATATATTATGTCAGTAGATTAATGAAAAAATAAATAGTGCTTTTTATAGAAAGACTTAAAGTTCTTTCTATTTTTTTAGCATAATAATTATAGAAATATAACTATTTAAAAAATTAATCATTATAAATTGTATGTTTATAATAAAATATGTTTATTATATGTAATTAATTTAAAGATATTATTTGGTAAAACTAAAAAATATTATAAATATAACGATATAACTAAAGAATAGAAAAGAGGTGATAATATGTCAAAAATTTCTCATATATTACAATTGTTAATTATACTTCAATATAAAGAGTTTGTAACGGCTGGGGAACTTTCAGATTTTTTAATGGTGGATAAAAAAACAATATATAGATATATAAATAGTTTAAATTTGGCTAATATACCTATATACGCCAAAAAAGGAAGATATGGAGGTTTTTATATAGATAAAAATTTTTATATGAAAAGTCCTGAGTTAAATGAAAATGAAATAAAAGCATTGTTAATGGCAGGAGAAATTTTAACAGAAGAAAATGGCTTTATTTATGAAAAAGAATATAAAACAGCTTTAGGAAAGATAAAAAATAATTTAAGTAGTAAGGATATAGAATTAGATAATATATATAATTTTAATGATTTTAGGATAAATAGTATAGGAAATAATAAAATTTCACAAGATAAAATATTTAAAATATGTAGTTCCATAATGAACAATAAATCTATAAATATAAGTTATTTTAGTATAAATAAGAACGAAATTACTTTTAGAAAAATAGATCCCTATGATATTATGTTTAAATATGGGAAATGGTATATTGTAGGATATTGTCATTTCAATAAATACATAGAAATATTTGATATAAACAGAATTAAAGATATAAAGGATACAAAGGATACTTTTGTTATTTCTAAAAGTTTTTCAATAAATAGTTTTTTAGAAAAATATAAAAGTATATTTACACACAATAAGGTGAAAGTTGAATTAAAGTTTAATAAAAATAGGGCAGATTTTATAAAAGGGAATAAATGGTATGTAAATGAAGAAATAGAGGAACTTGAAAATGGTGAAGTTTTATTTAAAGTATATGTAGAAAATTTACAGGAAATAAAGAGATGGATTTTAGGGTTTGGAAAAGATGTACAGGTTTTGGAGCCTAAAGAATTAAAGTTCCAGCTGATAGAGGAGATATCTGAATTAAATAAAATATATAATTAATAAAGTTTTAATAAATTTGAATAATTTTATTTAAATTGGCAATTATATAAATGTAGTTAGGCGAGATAATCTCCCTAATGCATCAAATATATAAATTTATATATTTGATGCAACAACCCCCCATCCCCCTTGGGACCGTAGAACGGTCCCTTTTTGTTTTTAATTTAAAATAATGGAATAAATCTTAAATCTATAATTATCATCAGGATTATCCACTAACTTTAATAGAACATCTATGTTATAATTTTTTATTAAATTATTGTCTTGTTTTGACATGCCTTTAAAATTTAAAGACCATTTTATTTCACTAATTTCTCCATCTCTATTATTTTTTATATCCTTAAAATTAGCATCTTGAAAAGTGTATATGTTATTTTCTTTTACAAGATTGCCTATAACAGATGTATCTCTGCCACTTATGCTATTTATAAGTATATTTTCAGGTCTATTTTCTTCAGATATAGGAAGACTTTGAATATAATTTATAAATTCTATAATAGTATTGCTTCCCATAAAATCCTCATTAAAGTTATAGTCAAATCTTTGAAGATTGTCTTCCATAAACATAAATGAATCAAAAACTATTTTGCCATTTTTAAGATTGCCAGATATAATTTTGGGAGTTTTATTATTATTATAATCCATTAATCCAATAATATTGTTATTAGATGAATATAGTTTTTTAAATTCATTATTTTGCCATGTGAAAATATACTGTACAGGCATTTTATATTGAGAACATTGTATAAATATTTCAGGAATTTTATCTCTAGAAATATCTTCAAAATTAATGCTAATAGGCCAAAATTTATTATGATCTCCTATAAATTTTTTATTTTCATTGTTTTTTAATGTGTAGTTTTTATTTTGAGATTTTATAGTTATAGAATATTTGTTATCTTTACTAGTAATATTTATACTATCCTCATTTCCATCACCAGTTAAATCTTTTCTTATAGTTTTATTGGATTTTAGTAAGTTAAAAGCAGAAGTATTTTTATACTTAATAGTGGTTAATAAAGTTATTAAGATTAAGCTTAAAAGCAAGAAATAATAAATAGATTTTCTTTTTAGGAAAAATACCCTCATTTTCATATAATTCACCTCTAATTAATTATATGAAGCTATTATATATTTAATTAATTTGTACAAAATAAAAATAGAAGAATATACTTCCGATGGAGGTGAAGTGTTGTTGAAATTTAAAAAAATAATATGTTTGATTCTTATATTAATATTGCCGATAACTTTTGTTTCTTGTAAAAAAGAAAATAAAACTAATAGTAAAGAGCTAAATATGTATATAGATATTAAAGACGAAAATTCTTTAAATATATTAAAAATTATTATGGAAGAATATAAAAAATCTAATGAAGATGTAAAAATAAATATAAATAATGCATTAGGTAGTAATGTGGAAGAAGAATTAAAAAAAGAAAAATCTCCTGACTTAATATTTGTGTCAAGAAATGAAATGATAAAGCTATCTCAAAAGGGACTTTTAGATAATATGGAAACAAGTTATGAAAAAAATAATATTACTAAAGATTATTATAATGTTTTTAATAGTTATGGTAGATTTAAAGATAAATATTATGGATTACCTATTATACCTTATACTATAGAGGTCCTATATAATACTGATGCTTTAAATAAATTAAATATAGAGGAACCTAAAAATATAAATGATATAAAAAATGTTATGAAGCAATTAAAAACTTCATCTACTAAAGTACCTGTTATGTTACCAAATGATTTAGATATAAATTCAATTATATTTTCAATAATATCAAATAATATAACAAATTCTATGGAATTAGAAAATATTTATGATAAAGGAAAGAAAGAATATCAGACGTTAAAAAATATGCAGGAACCTTTTAATATTATAAATAATATGGTTAAAGATAATATATTAGATAAAAATTCTTTTGAGACAGGAAAGGAAGTTACATTAGAAAAATTTAATAATGGAGATATTCCTATAATAATAAGTACTTCTTATTATAATAATCAAATAAAAAGTCCTAATATAAAATCTGTTAAACAATTATATAATGTAGATAAATTAAATAATACAGAACCTGTAATTATAAATTCTATAATGTGTTTGCCGCTAAAAGCTAAAAATTCAGAGGAAGCAAATAATTTTGTAGATTTTACTTTTAGTGAAAAAGCTCAAAAATATTTATTAAAAAAGGGTTTTGTAACAGGAAATAAGAAAATTAATAAAGAAAAAGAAGGAGAGCTTACTAAACTGAATAAAACTACTGTAGAAAAATTAAGTAATTTAAATGAAAATAGTATATTAATATTATATAATTTACCAAATACTTTTAAGTCTAGCATTTCAGCTTCTATTGATAAGATACTAAACAATGAGTATACGGGAAAAGAGTGGAATAAAATTGTAGAAGATAATTTAAAATAAAATATTACTAATTAAAGTAGCAATATAATAAGCACTTAAATTAGATAAATTTAAGTGCTTATTAATTACTAATTTTCTGAATCTGATTTATTGCTGCAACATTCACATATGCCATAAAAGTAAACACGATTATATAAAACGTTATATTTTGTGAAATTTTTTATTTCATTATTTAAGTTTGAAAAAGATACTTCTTCTATATCATCTACTCTTCCACAGTTAACACATTGTATATGTGGATGTGAATGAGTATTGGCATCGTATCTAAAATTACCTTCACCTACATTTAACTCTTTAACTAAATTTACTTCTACTAAGGTTTTTAAAGCTTTATAAACTGTAGCTAAACTCATAGTAGGATAATCTGGTTGTAAAGCTTTATATATAGTTTCAGCAGAAGGATGTTCTTTAGTAGATTTAAGATACTTGTAGACAGCTATACGCTGAGGTGTTAATTTTAGATTTTTTTCTCTGAAAATACTTGCGATTGTATCCATATTCACCA
Source organism: Clostridium sporogenes (assembly GCF_001889325.1). Classification (NCBI taxonomy): domain Bacteria; kingdom Bacillati; phylum Bacillota; class Clostridia; order Eubacteriales; family Clostridiaceae; genus Clostridium; species Clostridium sporogenes. The sequence goes on from NZ_CP013243.1 coordinate 2,858,076, forward strand.
TCCTTTACTCTAAATATAATTAATTATATAATAAAAAAAATTATTTGTCAAAAATGATTATTGTCAAATAAACATTACAATTAATCAAATTATACATTAAGATGACATAACAACAGTTTATCATAGTTATTAACGTAATATTAACATTTTTATAAAAATATAATTATTTCAATTAATATTTTTTAGATTGGAAATTTAATAGAAAGGATGTATTGTTATGCCTAAAGCTTTAATAGGAACCGCTATTTCAGCTACAGCTATAATAATAGGGTCTATAATAGGTGGAATATGGAGTTCTTGCATTAATAAAAAAACTATTACTAAGAATGAAGAAATACAAAAACATATATTAGAAGAACATAAAAAAATAGATAAAATATATTATAAAGATAAATTTAAGGAAAGTGGAAGAACTGTAAGGCTAGATATATGCACAGCAATTTTTGAGGGAATAAGAACTATAAAAAAGATTAAACAAAATAAAGAAGAGTATTATCCCGTTTGCATTTCTATAAATAGAAACTATTATAAAGATATAGCTGTATTAACTAAAAAATTTACTTTAAGAGAAATAAGCTATATAAATCAATTATATGGAATAATAGATAAAATAAATTATGATGTAAAAAAAATAGATTATAGCAATAAGAATAGTTGGCTTAATATATTGATGGATTATGAAATATTATTAAAAAAAGTATATGGTAATAATTATAAAAAAATATTAGAGATGGACATAGAAAAATGTAATTATGATAACTTAATAGATAATAATATAATAAAGGAAGGATATAGAGAAGTTCTTATAAAACTGAATGATATTATAGAATAACTATACACATTATAAACGAAGTGTTACTAATATATGAATAAATAGTAAAAGTTTGGGAATTTATATTGAAGTAATTTAAATGTAAATTATACTTATATATAACGATTATAATCTAACAAGAATATAATTACTATGATTTTTGCAATGGGATAGGAGGAATTTTATATGAGTAATACTTCAATGACTGCTATAATAAGAGAAAAAAGTGGTAAAAAATGTAGAAAAGAAGGATTTGCGCCAGGAATAATTTATGGAGCAGAAATGAAAGAAGCTATAAAGGTTAAATTTGAAGTTCCTAGCCTTTTAAGATATTTAAATAAAGCTGGTATCAATTCAAGATTATGGCTTAATATTGGAGATAAAAAAGAGTATGTATTAATTAAGGAAATACAAAAGGAACCAACAACAGGTGAAATACTTAATATAGATATGCAAGCTGTTTCACATGATGAAGTTATAAAAAATAGTATACCAGTAAAATTTGAAGGAAAAGAACAATTAGAACATAAAGGATTTTTACTAGAGGAATTTACTCCATATATAGAGGTAGCTGGAAAAGTAGGGATACTTCCAGAAATAATAGTAGTAAATGTTGGAGAAAATCAGCCAGGAGATAATATAAAAGTATCAGATATAAAATTAGATGAAGATATAAAATTATATACAGATCCAGAAGAATTACTAGCTACAGTATCTTATAATGGAAAAGGTACAGCTGAAGAAACAGTAAGTTAAAATATAAGAAGTTTTAAAGATTAGGTTTTCTAATTTATTTTATGAGATTTATATAGATTTGCTTCTACTTCTCGTAAATAAAATTAGAGAACCTAATTTTATTTTTTTTAGTTTATATATAAAATAAGTTTAGAAGTATTTATTAGATAAGTTAACATTTCCACAAATGTACAAATTTGTTTTACAAAGTTTAAAATATTTAGAAAGAAGGAAAGTTTATGAAATATAAAATAGGGCAAGAGATAGAATTTACAAATAGTTTTGTTGTGGAACTATGCAAAGGTGGGGCAGTTAAAGTTGTTCCAGGTGATAAAGCTATGATAGTAAGAAAAATAGATGATAATACAGGAGAGATTGTATACACTAAAGGTAATGCTAAGGGATTAAGTCAAAACATACAGATAGAAGTTGATGAAGCTTTAAATGAGGAAGAGTTAGCAAAAAAAATATTAGAAGAAATGTATAAATAAAATATATAATGTGTAATGAATTTCATAAAAAGGGATAGTATGAATAAAAATATTTTATATTGACAGAATGTTCGTAATGATATAAAATAAAATTAAATTTTAGAATAGATCATATGACTGGCGGAGGTGGAGTTAACCACAGGGAGTATGATTTAGAAATTTAAGTTACAATGTCGACCGCCTGGGCAACAAAAAGTCCAGGGGGTTTTTTTATCTTTAAAATATAAATATAAAGATTGAGGAGGGGGATTATGTTTTTTAGTTCATGGGGAAATTTTAATAAAGGTTTATGGAAAAAAATATAGACATAATGAAAGGAAATGTATAAAAGAGAGAGAAACATTTGTAATTGACAAGAATTTTCAAATGATATAAAATGGAATTAATTAAAAAATCATAGAGCTGATAGATGTAGAATGTGATTTATAAATTAAAGTTAATACCTGAATCTCTTAGGTAATATAAGCTCTAAGTGGTTTTTAAATATATTAAGTTTTAGGAGGTTTACTATGTTTTATGATTCATGGGAAAAATTTAATGAAGGTTTATGGGAAAATAATATAAATGTAAGAGAGTTTATACAAGATAATTATACTCCTTATTATGGAGATCATACTTTTTTAAAAGATCCTACTAAAAAAACAAAAGATCTTTGGGAACAATGTGAAACATTAATAGCGGAAGAAATAAAAAAAGGAATATTAGGTGTAGATTTAGATAATATTTCTGCTATAAATGCTTTTAATGCAGGATATATAGACAAGGAAAATGAAACCATAGTAGGTCTTCAAACAGATAAACCACTAAAAAGAATTATAAATCCTTTTGGTGGTATAAGAATGGTAAAACAAGCTTTAGAAGCCTATGATTATAAGTTAAAACCAGAAATAAAAGATATATTTACTAAATATAGAAAAACTCATAATGATGGTGTTTTCGATGCTTATACTGAAGAGATGAGAAAAGCTAGAAGTGCAGGATTATTAACAGGACTTCCAGATGCCTATGGAAGAGGAAGAATAATAGGTGACTATAGAAGAATACCATTATATGGAGTAGATTATTTAATAAAAAATAAAGAAGAAGATTTAAAAGCTGTTAAAGGGGAAATGAATGAAACTACTATAAGAAAAAGAGAAGAGATAAGCGAGCAAATAAGAGCTTTAATAGCTATGAAAGAAATGGCACTAAAATATGAAATAGATATAAGCAAACCAGCTAAAAATGCAGAAGAAGCAGTGCAATTTTTATATTTTGGTTATTTAGCAGGAGTTAAAGAAAATAATGGGGCTGCTATGTCTTTAGGAAGAGTAAGTTCATTTATAGATATATATATAGAAAGAGATTTAAAACAGGGAATATTAACAGAAGAAAAAGCACAAGAAATTATAGATCAATTTGTTATAAAACTAAGATTAGTAAGACATCTTAGAACACCAGAGTATAATGATCTTTTTGCGGGAGACCCTAATTGGATTACAGAAGCTATAGGAGGAATGGGGTTAAATGGTGAAACTTTAGTTACTAAAACATCCTATAGATTTTTAAATACTTTAAATAATTTAGGACCAGCACCAGAGCCTAATATGACAGTATTATGGTCACAAAACTTACCAGAAAACTTTAAAAAATTTTGTGCGGACATGTCTATAAAGACGGATTCTATTCAATATGAAAATGATGATTTAATGAGAGATATATATGGAGATGATTATGGTATAGCTTGTTGTGTATCTGCTATGACTCTAGGAAAACAGATGCAATTTTTCGGTGCAAGGTGCAACTTGGCTAAAGCTTTATTGTATTCTATAAATGGTGGAGTAGATGAAAAGAAAAATATTAAAGTAATAGATAATATAGATGCAATAGAAGATTCCGTATTAGACTATGAAAAAGTTAAGGAAAATTATTTCAAAGTATTAGAATATATAGCAGATTTGTATGTAAATACTATGAATATAATACATTATATGCACGATAAATATGCTTATGAAGCTGGACTTATGGCACTTCATGATACAGAAGTAGAAAGACTTATGGCATTTGGTGTAGCTGGATTGTCTGTTGTAGCGGATTCACTAAGTGCTATAAAATATGCAAAAGTGAAACCAGTAAGAGAAAATGGTATTGCTGTAGATTTTGAAATAGAAGGGGATTTCCCTAAGTACGGTAATGATGATGATAGAGTTGATGAAATAGCAGTGGAGATAGTTAATAAATTTATTAATGAATTAAAGAAAAATAAAACTTATAGAGATGCAAAACATACACTTTCAGTTTTAACAATAACTTCTAATGTGGTGTATGGCAAGAAAACAGGTTCAACACCAGATGGAAGAAAAGCAGGAGAAGCCTTTGCTCCAGGAGCCAACCCTATGCATGGAAGAGATAAAAATGGTGCTTTAGCATCATTAAATTCTGTAGCTAAAATACCTTACAAAAATATTTGTGAAGATGGAGTATCGAATACATTTTCTATAGTTCCAGATGCATTGGGTAAAAGTGAAGAAGAAAGAATAAATAATTTAGTATCTATATTAGATGGATATTTTGTACAAAATGCTCATCATTTAAATGTTAATGTGTTAAATAGAGAGTTATTGATAGATGCAATGGAACATCCAGAAAAATATCCATCGCTTACTATAAGAGTATCAGGCTATGCAGTTCATTTTAATAGATTGACTAAAGCACAACAATTAGAAGTTATAAGCAGAACTTTTCATAAGGATATGTAAATTATTTTTGTATTATGGTTATTAGGACTAATATTACCAGTCTTTTTAGGAGATATATATTTATAGGGCGTTATACTGTATATAAGGGATACTATGGCCCTAGATAAGTTTTTTAATACTCAGGTGGAGAGCAATGTGCTTCATCTGAGTATTATAATTACTTCATAAGGAGATTTAATATGGGTAAAATTCATTCAATAGAAACTATGGGACTTCTAGATGGACCAGGAATTAGAGTAGTAGTGTTTTTTCAAGGCTGCCAATTAAGATGTATTTATTGTCATAATCCAGATACATGGGACTTAAGTGCGGGTATAGAGATTAGTAGTGATGAAATATTAAAAAAAGTATTAAGATATAAGCCATATTTTAAGCAAGTTGGAGGGATAACTTGTTCAGGGGGAGAACCTTTAATGCAACCTGAATTTCTTTTGGAAATTTTAAAAAAATCTAAAAATCAAGGTATTCATACAGCACTAGATACATCAGGAGTAGGAAAAGGAAATTATGAAGAAATACTTCAATATGTAGATTTAGTTATATTAGATATTAAGCACATAGAAGAAGAAAAATATATTAATATCTGTGGGAAAAGAATGGAAGAATTTAATAAATTTAAGCATGTTGTAAATAAACTTAATAAAAAATTATGGATAAGACATGTAGTTGTTCCAGGAATAAATGATACTGTAGAACATATATATAAATTTAAAGATTATATAAGTACTTTTAACAACATAGAAAAGATTGAACTATTACCTTATCATACATTAGGTGTAAATAAATATGAAAATATGGGAATAGAATATAAACTTAAAAATGTAAGTCCTTTGAGTAAAGATAAGCTTGAAGAATTAAAGAAAATTATTTCAATATAAAAATCATATTTAAATTATTATATTAAAATATAGTAAATGCTTATAAATTTATAAAAATTTAGAGCTTCTTATTTGTTTTTTAATATATTATATAAAATTATTATTAAGACAGACTTAGTTTTATTTTATAATAATATATTTTAATGAAAAACAAATTAGAAGCTCTTATTAATTTGAAAATTATATATAACAACAAAATGTTCATATAACTAGATTTAAATTCAATATATATTAACCAATAGATTCCTGTAGGCATTCCTCAATAACATCTTCTGTAATTTCAAATTCCTCTTCTCTAGTCATAATATTTCCCCCTAACTAGTATTAATACATTAATATATTCGAATAGTTAAAATTTGTTACAAAATATAAAAAGTATTTTAATATGATAATATTTTTTACTTAGTTAGATTAAAAGCTTATAATAGAATTAGTTTTAAAAATTTAGTAATTTTAAAATTACAGGAATTTATTACATATTTAAAATAAATTTTAGAAAAAGGGTTGATTATTTATAATTACTATTATATAATAATAATTGTTAACAAGGAAAAAATTAATTAAATAAATTTAAATAAATTATAGTAGGAGGATGTTAATATGAAAAAATTTATATGTTCAATATGTGGTTATGTTTTTGAAGGAGAGGAAGCACCAGAAAAATGCCCTCAATGTAATGCGCCAAAGGATAAATTTGTAGAAAAGGTAGAAGGAGAAATGGCTTGGGCTGATGAACACAGAATAGGTGTAGCAAAGGATGTAGATCCAGAAGTTATGGAAGGATTAAGAGCTAACTTTATGGGAGAATGTACAGAAGTAGGAATGTATTTAGCTATGAGTCGTCAAGCAGATAGAGAAGGATTTCCAGAAGTTGCAGAGGCATATAAAAGAATAGCTTTTGAAGAAGCAGAACATGCTGCTAAATTTGCTGAATTATTAGGAGAAGTTGTTACAGATAGTACAAAGAAAAACTTAGAAATGAGAGTAGAAGCAGAACATGGTGCCTGTCAAGGGAAAAAGGATTTAGCAACATTAGCTAAAAAATTAAACTATGATGCTATTCATGATACAGTACATGAAATGTGTAAAGATGAAGCTAGACATGGATCAGCATTTAGAGGATTATTAAATAGATATTTTAAATAAAATCTAAATATAATTATAAAAGAGTTACTATTGATTTAGTAGCTTTTTTATTTTTTTGCTTTTAGAATTTTGATGAATTAATGGTAAATATAAAAAAATAAAGATAAAAATGTAATTTATGTATTAATTTTTGTAGAATTTAAACGATAACATAAATATTATTATTATTTTAACAAAGTTGGGGGAGAAATATATATGAAAAGTATAAAGTCTAAGATAGTAACAATTATAGCTATAGTTTGTATAGTAAGTGTAGCTTTGTGTTCTTCTATAAGCTACTATTTTTCTTATAAAGCTATAATGGCAGAATCTACAAATAAAGTAAGTATGGCATCCCAAAAATATTCAGAAATGATAAATGGATGGCTTTTAACTAAAGCTAAATTAATGGATTCAATGGTGGTAGATTTTCAATATAATAATAAATATGATCAAAAAAATATATATAGCTATTTTCAAAGTCAATTAAAAGATAATAAAGACGTTATAGGCATGTATGTTGGATTTGAGGATAAAAAATTTATATCCGGTAATGGATGGATACCAACTAAAGATTATGATTGTAGACAAAGAGATTGGTATAAAGAAGCTGTTAAAAAAGATGGAATAATATATTCGGCCCCATATATAGATAAGAAATTTAATAGTATGGTAATAACTGTAGCTAAACCCATTAGAAAAGATGGAAAAATAATAGGCGTTGTAGGTATGGATGTAGTTGTGGATTACCTTAAAACTCTAGTACAAAAAGCAACACCAGTAAAAAATAGTTATGGTTTTTTATTAGATAGTAATAATGACTTTATTGTTCATCCTAATAAAGAATTTCAACCTAAAGATGAAAAAGTGATTAATGTAAGCAAAATTATGGATGGAAAATTAAAAGATTTAGCACAGTTAGATTCTAGCAATAATAAAGTTTTAAAGTCAAAAGACTATGATAATAAAGAAAAAATATTTACAAGAAGTAAGATACCATCATCAAATTGGTCAGTAGGATTTTCAGTACCTGTAGAAGAGTTTAAAAAACCTTTAAATAATATTATTATAGGTTTTCTATCAGTTATAGCAATATCCTTAGTGGCAGCAGTAATTTTTGCCCTATATGCAGGTAAAAAAATATCTGATCCTATTTTAAAGATAACAGAGTTAGTAAATGAAACAAAAGATCTAGATTTAACTAGCAGGAACAACTATGAAACTATAGCTTTATATAAAGATGAAACAGGAATAATAGGTAGGGCGGTTATAGATTTAAGAGAAGAATTAAAAAATATTGTAGAAGAACTAAAAAAATCATCAAAGGATGTATTAAAATATTCAGAAATAGTAAATGGAGCTACGGATGAAACCGTTCAATCCATAGAAGCAATATCAACAACAGTAGATGAACTAGCAAAGGGATCTGTAGATCAGGCTAAAGATGCACAAAATGGGTCAGAAAAATTGTTTAGTTTAGCAGAAGAAATTAAAATAACACATAATAGTACGAATTTAGTCAAAACATACTCTTTGGAAACTAAAGAAAATAGTGAAAAAGGCATATTATCTATGGAAGAAACTATAGATAAATTTAAAGAGAATAATAGGGTGAATAAAGAATTAGGTAAAAATGTAGAGATGTTATCTAATAAGTCAGGATCTATAGGAGAAATAATAAATTCCATACAATCTATTGCAGAACAAACCAATCTATTAGCTTTAAATGCAGCTATAGAAGCAGCTAGAGCAGGAGAAGCAGGGAAAGGCTTTGCCGTTGTGGCTGAAGAAATAAGAAAATTAGCAGAGCAAACATCTATTTCAACTAAAGAAATAGAAAATATAGTAAGGGAAATACAATTTGAAATAGATAATACGAAAAATAATATGGATTTATCAGAGAAAGTTGTGGGAGAAGTAAATGATGCTATGAAAATATCAAAGAAATCCTTTGATATTATAACAAAATCTATAGTAGATATAATAAATCAAATAGAGATTTTAGTAGAAAATGTTAATAAGGTAGATTCAGATAAGGAAGAAGTATTAACTTCAATACAAGGAATATCTGCTATAGCTGAAGAGTCAGCAGCTTCTACAGAAGAAGTATCAGCTTCCGTTGAAGAACAAACAGCGTCTATGGAAAGTATTTCACAAACAGCTAAAGATTTAAAAGAAATAACAAGTACATTGGATGAATTAGTTAACAAATTCGAAATTTAGAAATAGAAGGAATTCAAATCTTAATAAAAAGGCCTTTCTTTAGTAGGATTTTATATAAATTAGATTCTTTTAAGAAAGGCCTTTTTATCTGATTTTTACTTAAATCTCATAAAGTTAAATGGATTATATTTAAATAAATTCAACAATTGAGGTTTATTGGTTATAATTCCATCAACTTTATGTTTAATCATGTATGCCATATCTTCTTTCCTATCTACCGTGAAGGTTAGTATTTTTAAATTATTCTTTTTTAAATTATCAATATTATTTTGTGAAAATAGTTTAACATAATTCACATCCATGCATAGATAATCTATTTTTAATTTTTTTTTCATGTCTAAAGGGTTAGTTTGTAAGAAGAAAACTAGAAGACCGGTTTTAATATCCTTGCAAATTTGTTTGCATTTTAAAACAGACATTGGATTAAAAGATGTTATTATGGTCTTTTTCTCATAGTTATAATTTTGTATCATAGTTATTACATTTTTCTCTATTTCAGGCTCCCATTGCTTAATTTCTACATCAAGTAAAATGTTAGAAGGAACTATTAAATCTAATGCTTCTTTAAGAGTAGGGATTTTAGAGTATTTAAATTTATTACTAAAATGGCTTCCAGCATCTAATTTCTTTATTTCATTAAGGGTTAAATTTCTAACGGATCCAGTACCATTAGTAGTCCTATCTAAAAATTCATCATGTATAACTATTAATTGATTATCTCTTGTCATATGAACATCTAGTTCTATTCCATCACATTTAAGCTCTATAGCCTTCTTAAAGCTTTCTAAGGTGTTTTCTGGAGCTAAAGAACTAGCACCTCGATGAGCTATGTTAAGTGGGAAAGTTTTCATTATTACCTCTCTTTCTTATCTTTTCATAATATTATTAATATATTATATGATTAACATCATTTTTATGATTAACATCATTTTTATGATTAATTATTTGTACATTAAAGTTTGATAACTCATATTATAGAATTACAAAGGGGGGGGATATAATGACTTTTAAAAATAAATTTTCTAAAATAAAAGATAATATTCAAAAGGAAGGATATAATTTAAAAGAAAAATCAGAGAATGTATATGAGGCTTCGAAAATAACATTTAAAATAAAATCTTTACAAGAAGAGATAGATTATTATTATAAAAGAATAGGAAAAAGAGTATATAAAAAATATAGCAAAGGGAAGAATGTAGAGGAAGATTATAATAAACATTGTAAATCAATAGAAAAAATAAAAAAGGAAGTAAAAGAATTAGAAGAAAAAAGATTAAAATATAGTGACAAAAAATTATGTAAGCACTGCGGAAAGGAAATTTATTTGTATTCTGATTTTTGTAACCATTGTGGTAAAGAGCAGTAGGAAGGTGATATTATCAAAATAGGTGTTGTATCAGATACTCATATGGATAAGCATACTAATAAAATAGAGAAACTTATAGATAAATGTTTTAAAGATGTAGATTTAATAATTCATTTAGGAGATTTTACTTCAATAAGGGTTTTAGAAAAAATAAAGAAAAAGAAAAAAGTTATAGGAGTTTGGGGAAACAATGATAGAAGTGGATTAAGACAAGAGTTAAAGGAAAAAGAAATAGTTACCTTAGATGGATATAAAGTAGGCTTGTTTCATGGTCATGGAACAGAAAAAAATACATTAGATAGAATTTATAATATTTTTAAAGATGACAATGTAGATATTATATTATTTGGACATAGTCATCAACCTATGATAAAAACTAAAAATAAAACTCTTATTATAAATCCAGGATCACCAAGTAAAAAAATAAGAGAAAGATGGTTTTCTTATGTGGTTTTAAGTCTAAAAAAAGATAAAATAGAAGCTAAAATTTGTTTTTATAATAAGTAAGTAAAATATTATAACATTTCCTTGGAAATAATTAAATATTTGTAGTATTTTATAAAAATTTTAAAAAGGATAATAAGGTTAGAGTTTAATAAATATTAATTTTATGATTAAAATTAATATTTATTAAATTTTAATTATAAAATTTTTATTCATATGGTATTTATAGTATAATTACCATATAAAATATATAGAATAAAGGTGATATAAATGAATCCAATAGCATTTCATGTAGGAAATTTAGCAATTAGGTGGTATGGTGTAGTAATATCTATAGGAGCAGCTTTAGGTCTAATATTGGCTATGTATAGTTGTAAAATAAGAGAAGCAAGTTATGATGAATTCATAAATATGTTTTTAATAGCTTTTCCATCAGCTATTATAGGAGCTAGATTATATTATGTTATTTTTGAATTTGAGGATTATAGGGATAACTTAATTAATATCTTTAACATAAGACAGGGTGGTTTAGCAATTCATGGGGGAATAATTTTTGGAGTATTGGCAGTATATATATACCTAAAATACAGAAAAGAAAGTTTTTTTCAATATGTAGATGTGGCTGCCCCTTCTATAATACTAGGTCAAGCCATTGGAAGGTGGGGAAATTTTTTTAATTCAGAGGCTCATGGAGGGCCTGTTACAAAAGAATTTATAAGTAAATTTCCTGAGTTTATACAAAAAGGAATGTTTATAGAAGGGACTTATTATCATCCAACATTTTTGTACGAATCAATTTGGAATTTTATAGTATGCATTTTTCTTATTTATCTTTTAAAAAAGACAAAAAAGAAAGGTATAGTTTTTATGTCTTACATAGGATTATATTCTTTAGGAAGATTTTTTATAGAGGGCTTAAGAACGGATAGTTTATATTTAGGATCTATAAGAGTAGCACAACTAATGAGTATAGCAGGCATGATTTTGTCTATATTTTTTATATATAATATTATGAAAAAAGAAGGAAAATAATGATAAATTAGCAGTTTAAAATAATATAACCTAAAATAAACCTTATTTAAAATTTATTTTGTTATACTTCTAATATATTTACTAATAGTGGTTAAAATAAACATATAAAAACTATTATTATATGGGAGGTATAATAATATGGCACATAAGAATAATAAAAATAGTAAAAATAATAAAAAAGTAGGACAAAAGACTAAAAAGGAATTAGCTAAAATGAAAATAGAAACCTCAAATGAGCTGGGAGTTTCTAATGAATCTAAAAAATTAGGGAAGAATAAAAAAAGTAAATAAGATAAAAATAAAGGTGATTTTATATTACCTTTATTTTTTTACAAAATATAAAAGGAGAGCTGAAACAATGAAAAAAATATACATAAAAGAATCAAAGCCTGGTGAAAAAATAAATTCTCAATTTATGATACTAAAAAAAATATATAAAGATGGAGATAGCATTATAGCTTATATAGGAGATAGAACTGGAGATATTAAAGTTAAAATTTTAGATAAAAAAGCTGTTCTAGATGCAGGAGATGTTATAGAATGTAGTTTTATATTTTCTAATAACAGTGAGATATTAAATTTTAAAAAAATAGATGAATTTTTATTAGAAGATTTTTTACCTACTGTAGATAGACCTATAGAAGAAATAATGAATGAAATAGAAGAAATATCAAAAGATGAATTTAAGAGCAAGGAGTGTATAGAACTAAATAATTATTTTTTTAAAGATCAAGAATTTTTAGAGAAATTTAAAAGAGGAATAGGTGGAGTAAGTCAACATCATAATTATATAGGTGGATTAGCAGAACATACATTGAATGTAATGTATTTAGCTAAAATGTTATGTTATAGATATAATGTTAAGAATAAAGAATTAGCCATATTAGCAGCTAAACTCCATGATATAGGGAAAACAGAGGAACTAAGCACTAGTGGTCCTTTTACTTATACATTAAAAGGAGAAATGGAAGGACATATAGTTATAGGGGTAGAAATGATTGAAAGAGCATTTAATCATAATGTAGAAGCATATAGTGAAGATTTCAAACAAAGAGTAAAAGCCTGTATAATTCAGCATCATGGAAAAGTAGAATATGGTTCTCCAAGATCACCCAAATTAGAAGAAAGTTATATTGTTCATTATGCAGATTATATAGATGCTAATATGAATAAAATTGCTATAGTAAAAAAGGATGTAGAGGAAAATACTTGGAGTCAATATGACAGAAGAATTGAAGGAAAGATATATGTGTAATATATTAAAAATATAGTAATATTCAATATACAAAGATATCTAATATTTCATATTTTTTTGCTGTTGATAGGATTGTTTTATCAACAGTTTTTATTTTTTCAAATTTAAATAATATTCATTTATGTAAAAATAATAACAAAGAAAACACTGCTAATGTTCGTATTTTTAATTGACTTTGAAATAAGTATTTGATACTATTTATTAGTGTCAAAAAAAGAAGAAAAATAGAAGGTGAACTATATGGAAAACTATTTTAAGTTAAAAGAAAATGATACAACTTTTAAAACTGAAATATTGGCAGGTATAACTACTTTTATGACTATGGCTTATATTTTAGTAGTAAATCCAGGGATTTTATCTCAGGCAGGTATGGACTTTGGAGCAGTGTTTACAGCTACTGCTTTATCAGCAGCTTTGGCTACAATGTTAACAGGTTTATACGCCAAATTACCTTTTGCTCAAGCCCCTGGAATGGGATTGAATGCATTTTTTGCTTTTACCATAGTTAAACAAATGGGATATTCATGGGAATTTGCTTTAACAGCAGTGTTTTTAGAAGGAATAATATTTATATTATTAACAGCATTTAATGTTCGTGAGGCTATAGTAAATTCAATACCAAATAATATAAAGAAATCTATATCTGTTGGTATAGGATTGTTAATAGCTTTTATAGGGTTAGATAATGCTCATGTAGTAATTCATCCTAAAGATGGAGGAACTATAGTAGCTTTGGGGAATATAACCAATGGAGATGCATTATTAGCTATTATAGGTATATTAATAACTGGGATTTTGTTAGCTAAAAATATAAGAGGAGCTCTCTTAATAGGTATAGTTATTACTACATTAATAGGGATACCTATGGGTATAACTAAAGTTCCCACAAGTTTTTTTAGTATGCCACCAAGTTTAAGTCCAATATTTTTAAAGTTTGAATGGCATAATATATTTACTCCTAATATGTTTATTGCGTTGTTTACATTATTATTTATGGATATGTTTGATACAGTAGGAACATTAGTAGGGGTAGCTACTAAGGCAAAAATGTTAGATGAAAATGGTAATGTGCCAAGAGTTAAAGAAGCTCTATTTTGTGATGCTATAGGAACTACCTTAGGAGCTTGTTTAGGCACAAGTACCGTTAGTACTTTTGTAGAGAGTGCATCTGGGGTAGCAGAGGGTGGAAGAACAGGATTAACAGCAGTATCTACAGCAACTATGTTCTTAATAGCACTATTTATATCACCACTATTTATAATGATACCAGCACCAGCTACAGCTCCATCATTAATATTAGTTGGATTATTTATGATGTCTCCTATAAAAGAAATAGAGTTAGAAGATTTTACAGAAGCTATTCCAGCCTTTCTAACTATAATAATGATGCCATTATCTTATAGTATATCAGATGGTATAGTTTTTGGTGTAGTTTCTTATATAGTAATAAAAACATTAACTGGAAAAGTTAAGGATGTAAGCTTAACTACATTCATAGTAGGAGCATTATTTGTACTAAAATTCTTTATATAAATTCTTATATTCTTATATTAATTAGTAATTGATATTTTAATAAAGAGCTATTAATTTATAAATTATAAAATGTATTTTGTAGAGTAGACAATTAAAAAAATCTACCCCATAGAGTACATTTTAAATTAAACTTAAATTAATAGCTTTTTATTATTGGAAAAATTACGATAAATATATGATTATATTATCTTGGTTAGATAGTTGCAGATTAAAAAAATTGTATTTACATGTAGTTATATATTATAATATTAATTAATTTATACATGGAGTTGGTATATTGAATTTAAAAGATAAAGCTAAATTATTGCCACAGTCACCGGGAATATATATTATGAGAGATTCTTTAAGTAATATAATATATGTTGGTAAATCTAAAAATTTAAGAAAAAGAGTATACAGTTATTTTATAAAATCAAATAATATTACTTCTAAAGTTGAAAAATTAGTAAAAAATATTAAAGATTTTCAATATATATGTACTGATACAGAATTAGAAGCTTTATTACTAGAATGTAATTTTATAAAACATATAAAACCTCAATATAACAGATTGATGAAAAATCATGAAAGATATGTTTATATACAAATAAATATTGAAGATAAATATCCTATAATTAAAGTAGTTTCAGAAATAATAGATGATTATTCATTATATTATGGACCTTTTATAAGCTATAATAGAATTTTAAAATTTATAGAGGGTTTAAATGAAATTTTACCTTTAATAAAATGCAATAATTATCTAAAGCATAAATCAACTTGTATAAACTATGCTATAGGAAAATGTGAAGGACCTTGTATTGAAAGTATAAGTTCTAAACAATATAAAAAATACGTAGACAAAGTTATAAGTTTTTTTCATGGAGAAAAAGATTTAATTATTTCATTAGAAAAAGCTATGATAGAGTATTCTCAAACTCTAGAGTTCGAAAAAGCTAAAATATTTAAAGAGTATATAGATGTATTTAGTAGTGTGTTTCAGGAATATAAACATATCATTCCATTAAATAATTATAATAAATTTATTATAATTGATGCTACAAGAAAGAATATATTTAAAGTGATTTTTATAAATAATCATAATATAGAGTACATTGATACTATAACTATAGATAATATATCTAAAGAAAATTTAGAAGAATATTTTAAGAATATATATTTAAGATTTTATTTAATAAATCATAATAATAAATCAAAAAATATTGTAAACAAAGAATTTATAGATTATGTGCACATAATATTTTCATATATAAATATGAAAAAGGAAGATATAGTATATAGTAATATAGGACAAGATGATAATGTTTGTGATTTAGGAGAAAAATCCTTAAAATGGTCTAATTATATGATTGATAAATTAAATAAATTTATATAAAATATTATTAATAAAATATAAAATAGGATTAGGGGAGAAGAAAATGCCAATAGTTATAAGTAAAGAAAAAGATGACGACGATAGGCTCTATGTAACTTTTAATTATACTCATAATAGGGTAGAGAGAATAAAGAAAATAGAAGGGCACAAGTGGAATGCTATAAAAAAACATTGGAGTATTCCTAATAACAGAGAAACAATTGATAAAATAGTTTTAACTTTTTATGATGAAGAAGTGATGTTAGACGCATCTTTAATATAAAAATTCTTAAAATAACTTAGAATAATATATTTATTCTAAGTTATTTTTTTATAGAAAAATAATTGTATAATAAATAAATTTATTGTGATTTTTATAGTAATAACTTAGTTATTTTTTTGTTATTCAATAAAACAGTATATGTAAAAAAGATAAACATGTAATAAATATATACAAAGGCTTATTGAATGGCTGTATATCAAGAGATAGATATAATTATATTAGTAAAACTAAAGAAGTGTATACATTGTATACAACTTAAAACATGAAAACTAAAGATTTTATAGATAAATTTTTATCATAAATATATTGGGAAATAGGCTATCATTGTTAAAATAATAGCTATCAATTTTGAATAAAAAATAAATTCCATATGCTGGCACGAAAGTTGCTTCATATAAAAATAAGGGGGTGGTTAAGTGGAAAGTAAAAATATCTTATTAGATAAAAAAAATCATATTGCTATTTTAAGTTTAAATAGAGAATCTGTACTTAATGCTTTAAACACTCAGGTATTAAAAGAGATTAATACAATTTTAGATGATATACAAAATGATGAAGATATTTATGTAGTTATAGTAACTGGAAAAGGAAAAGCCTTTATAGCTGGAGCTGATATCTTAGAAATGAAAGATAAAACTCCTAAGGAAGGAAGAATATTTGGAGAATTAGGACAAAACATATGTAGAAAAATAGAGACTATGGAAAAGCCAACTATAGCAGCTGTAAATGGATATGCTTTAGGCGGTGGATGTGAATTAGCAATGAGTTGCGATATAAGAATAGCTTCAGAAAAAGCTAAATTCGGTCAACCAGAAGTAGGTTTAGGAATAACTCCAGGATTCGGAGGAACACAAAGGCTTTCCCGGTTAGTAGGGTTAAGTAAGGCAAAGGAATTGATACTTACCACAGATATTATAAAATCTGAGGAAGCCTTAAACATAGGGCTTGTTAATAAAGTAGTATCAGCAGAAAGTTTATTAGAAGAAGCAATAGCACTAGCCGAAAAAATAGTATCTAAACCTCAATCTGCTGTAAGATATGCTAAATCAGCTATAAATAGGGGTTACGAAACAGATATTGAAACAGGAATGATAATTGAAAAGGACTTATTTGGTTTATGTTTTGCAACAGAAGACCAAAAAGAGGGAATGGAAGCTTTTTTAGAAAAAAGAAAACCAAATTTTATTAATAAATATTAAATTTTAAGGGGGCATAAAAATGAAAGTATTTATTTTAGGTGGCGGAACAATGGGAGCAGGCATCGTTGAAGTTTTTGCTAAATCTGGCCATGAAGTTGTTTTAAAAAGATTCGTTGGTAAGGGAATGGATAAAATAATAAAAAGCTTTGATAAGCAAGTTAAAAAAGGAAAAATGACAGAAGAAGAAAAAAATGATTGCATAAATAGAATAATAGTTACAACAGATATGGATTTAGCCAAAGATGCTGATCTAGTTGTTGAAGCATCTAAAGAAGACATGGAAATGAAGAAGGATATATTTAGTCAATTGGATAAGATTTGTAAACCAGAAACTATATTTGCAACAAATACATCTTCTTTATCAATAACGACAATTGCTAGTAGCACAAATAGACCAGATAAAGTAATAGGAATGCATTTCTTTAATCCAGCTCCTGTAATGAAATTGATAGAAGTAATAAAAGGTATAGCAACTTCAGAAGAAACTAAAAACACTGTAATTGAAATATCAAAGAAATTAGGAAAAGAACCAGTAGAAGTAGAGGAAGCGCCAGGATTTGTAGTTAATAGAATGCTTATACCTATGATAAATGAAGCTATTGGTATATATGCAGAAGGAATTGCTACTGTTGAAGATATAGATTTAGCTATGAAATTAGGAGCTAATCATCCTATTGGACCATTAGCTTTAGCAGATTTAATTGGTAATGATGTATGTTTGGCTATAATGGATGTATTACACTCTGAATTTGGGGATTCAAAATATAGACCTCATCCATTATTAATAAAAATGGTTAGAGGAAATTTATTAGGAAGAAAAACAGGAAAAGGATTTTATGAATATAAATAATAATTAAATTTGGGGGTATGGAAAATGAAAAATGTTGTTATTGCTAGTGCTGTAAGAACACCTATAGGAAAATTTGGAGGAACATTAAAAAGTGTTTCAGCTATAGAATTAGGAAGTATTGTTATTAAAGAAGCTTTAAAAAGAGCTAATGTAAAACCAGAAGATGTTGATGAGGTTATAATGGGTAATGTACTTCAAGCAGGTCTTGGCCAAAACTCAACAAGACAATCTGCAGTAGCGGCAGGTATACCAGTAGAAGTACCAAGCTTTACAATAAATAAGGTTTGTGGTTCAGGACTTAGAGCAGTAAGTTTAGCAACTCAATTAATAAAACTCGGAGATGACGATATAGTAGTAGCAGGTGGTACAGAAAATATGTCTGCAGCTCCATATCTTTTAGAAAAAGCAAGATGGGGACAGAGAATGGGCGATGGAAAAATTGTAGACGAGATGATAAGAGATGGACTATGGGAATCTTTTAATGACTATCATATGGGAATTACGGCTGAAAATATAGCAGAGCAATGGGGAATAACAAGAGAAGAGCAAGACGAATTTTCAGCTAAATCACAACAAAAAGCAGAGAAAGCTGTAAAAGAAGGAAGATTTAAAGAGGAAATAGTATCAGTAGTTATTAAAAGTAGAAAAGGCGAAGTAGTATTTGATACTGATGAATTTCCTAGATTTGGTGCTACTAAAGAGAGCCTTTCTAAATTAAAACCAGCTTTCAAAAAAGATGGAACAGTTACAGCTGGTAATGCTTCAGGTATAAATGATGGAGCAGCTGCTTTAGTTATCATGAGTGAAGAAAAGGCAAATGAATTAGGAATTAAACCTTTAGCTAAAATAGTTGCTTATGGTACAAGTGGAGTAGATCCAAAGATAATGGGGTATGGACCATTTTATGCAACTAAAAAAACTTTAGAAAAAGCCAACCTAAAAATAGCAGATATAGATTTAATAGAAGCAAATGAAGCTTTTGCGGCTCAAAGTTTAGCAGTAGCTAAAGATCTAGGTTTTGATATGGATAAAGTAAATGTAAATGGTGGAGCTATAGCTTTAGGACATCCAATTGGATGCTCAGGGGCTAGAATATTAACTACTTTATTATATGAAATGGAAAAAAGAAATTCAAAACATGGCTTAGCTACCTTATGTATAGGCGGTGGAATGGGAACAGCTATTATTGTTGAAAGATATTAATATATTTTTATTAAAGATATATAATTACTAGCTTACTAACATAATACAATTTATAAGATAACATTAACATTGCATCATTAAAATAGATTTATTTTAATGATGCAATTAAATATAATACAAATTTTTTATTATGATTTTAATATTAAAGCTTTATAGCTAAAATAAAGTTTCGGAAATAATAGGGGGATTAAATATGGAATTTGGTTTATCACAAGAACAAAAGCTTGTTAAGCAGATGCTAATGGAATTTGTAGAAAATGAAGTGGAACCAATAGCTGCTGATATAGATAAAACAGAGAGATATCCAATTGAAACAGTAGAAAAAATGGCTAAGTATGGAATAATGGGAATGCCATTTCCAAAGGAATACGGTGGAGCTGGTACTGATTATTTAAGCTATGTTATAGCAGTAGAAGAACTTGCAAAAGAATGTGCAACTACATCTGTTATTTTATCAGCACATACATCTTTATGTTGCGCTCCAATATTTGAATTTGGGACAGAAGAACAAAAGAAAAAATATTTACCAGATCTTTTAAGCGGTAAAAAAATAGGTGCTTTTGGTTTAACAGAGCCTAATGCTGGTACAGATGCATCTGCTCAACAAAGTGTAGCTGTTTTAGAAGGAGATCATTATATATTAAATGGATCAAAAATATTTATAACTAATGGTGGAGCAGCAGATACATTTGTAATATTTGCTATGACAGATAGAAGTAAGGGCGTTAAAGGAATTTCTGCATTTATATTAGAAAAAGAAATGTCTGGATTTAGCATTGGTAAAACAGAAGATAAAATGGGAATAAGAGCATCATCGACTACTGAACTTATATTTGAAGATGTAAAAGTTCCGAAAGAAAATTTACTTGGTAAAGAAGGAAAAGGATTTGGTATAGCCATGAAAACTTTAGATGGCGGAAGAATTGGAATAGCAGCTCAAGCATTAGGAATAGCAGAAGGAGCTTTAGATCACGCTATTGCATATATGAAAGAAAGAAAACAATTCGGTAAAAATCTTACTAAATTTCAAGGCTTACAATGGTATATAGCAGATATGAAAGTGAGAGTAGATGCTGCTAAATATCTTGTTTACAAAGCAGCATGGAAAAAATCTGCAGGAGAAAATTACACAATGGATGCAGCTGAAGCTAAACTGTATGCAGCTGAAGCAGCTATGTATGTAACAAATAAATCTCTTCAAATATTGGGGGGATATGGATATACTAAAGATTATCCATTAGAAAGAATGTTAAGAGATGCTAGAATAACTGAAATATATGAAGGGACTTCAGAAGTTCAAAAAATGGTTATAGCTAGTAGTTTATTACACTAGGAGGAGTTTTATATGAATATAGTTGTTTGTTTGAAACAAGTACCAGATACAAATGAAGTTAAGATAGATCCCATAAAAGGAACTCTAATAAGAGAAGGAGTTCCATCTATTATAAATCCCGATGATAAAAATGCTTTAGAGGAAGCTTTAATATTAAAAGAAAATAATGGTGCAAGAGTTACTGTAATAAGTATGGGACCACCACAAGCTAAAGATGCATTAAGAGAAGCTTTAGCTATGGGAGCTGATGAGGCAATACTTATATCAGATAGAGCTTTTGCAGGAGCGGATACATTAGCAACATCCTATGCGCTAGCAACTGCTGCAACAAAATTAGATTACGATATAATATTTGCAGGAAGACAAGCTATAGATGGAGATACAGCGCAAGTAGGACCAGAAATGGCTGAACATCTAAATATACCTCAAGTTACTTATGTAGAAAAAGTAGAAGTACATGATGATGAATTAGAGGTTAAAAAATCATTGGAAGATGGATATGAAATAGTATCTGTAAAAATGCCAGTACTTCTAACTGCTATAAAAGATTTAAATACTCCACGATATATGCATATGGCTAAAATATTCGAATGCTTTAATAAAGAAATAAAAGTATGGAGTGCAGAGGATATTGAAGCTGACAAATCACTATTAGGGCTTTCAGGTTCACCAACTAAAGTTAAAAAATCTGTTACAAAGGAAACAAAAAGAGAAGGTGTTTTAATAAATAAGCCTTTTAAAGAAGCAGCACAATATGCAGTAGAAAAATTAAAAGAAAAACACTATATTTAGGTTGGGGGAGATATGATGAATTTATCAGATTTTAAAGGCATATGGGTTTTTGCAGAACAGAGAGAAGGAAAGCTTCAAAAAGTAGCTTTAGAGTTAATAGGTCAAGGTAAAGAGTTATCTAAAAAATTAGGAGTAGAATTGACTGCTGTTTTATTAGGTTATGATATTGATGATATACCAAGGCAATTAATAAGTTATGGTGCAGATAAGGTATTGTATGTAAATAATCCTTTATTAAAAAATTATAATACAGATGGATACACAAAAGTTATATATGATTTAATACAAGAAAGAAAGCCTGAAATATTATTAGTCGGAGCTACTTATATAGGAAGAGATTTAGCACCTAGAATTTCATCAAGATTAGGGACAGGACTTACAGCGGATTGTACAGGATTGGATATAGATAATAATACAAGGAATCTTTTAATGACAAGACCTGCTTTTGGTGGTAATTTAATGGCTACAATAATTTGTGACAGCAATAGACCTCAAATGTCTACAGTAAGGCCAGGCGTTTTTGGGAAATTAGAAAAAGATGCTAATAGAGATGGAAGTATTGAAAATATAAAAGTAAATTTAAAAGAATCAGATATAAAAATAAAAATAAAAGAAATTGTTAAATTAGCAAAAGAAATAGAAGATATAAGTGAAGCAAAAATATTGGTTTCAGGTGGAAGAGGACTTGGAAGCCCAGAAGGATTTAAATTATTAAGAGAATTGGCTGATTTAATGGGAGGAGCTATATCAGGTTCTCGTGCAGTTGTAGATAGTGGATGGATAGATAAAGCTTATCAGGTTGGACAAACAGGAAAAACAGTTAGACCTAATTTATATATAGCTTGTGGAATATCAGGAGCTATTCAGCATCTAGCAGGAATGCAAGACAGTGACTATATTATAGCTATAAATAAAGATGAATCAGCACCAATAATGCAAGTAGCAGATTTATCTATAGTAGGAGATTACAAAAAAATATTACCTTCTATGATAGATGAAATAAAAAAGATTAATAATTAGATAGAATAGTAATAGTTACTTTAAAATTTGATTATAAAATATATTGTAATCATATAAAAAAAGAATGTGAAATATAAATAATATATCACATTCTTTTTTTATTCCCATGCTGCATTATATATAAATACATAATTTTTTTAGAGAATGTTTTTGTAAATATTAGTGTTAAGGTAAATATGGTATTTAAGAAAATCAATTAATTTTTTAGACTTATTTAATTATAAAGTTATATAATTTAAATATAGATCAAGACATTTTTTTAACAATGTAAAGATATGTATTATAAAAGAATATTTGTCAAATATTGCATCAAGGTATATAATGAAGTTATAGGTAATTACTTAGGGGGTATATTCTATGTTTATGGAAGAAGACTTTAAAATTATAAGTGAAAATATTAACAAGGGTACAATTAATATCAATAATAAAAATAATGTACTATCTGATAAATATTTATTAAAAAATAAAAGTAATAATAGGCATGTGGATATATTAAAAAATAAAGAAACCCATAAAAAGATTAATAAAAATTCTAAGGTAGAAAGTAAAATAAGTATAAATGAATCAGAATGTGCAACTACTATAGATTATAAACTATACAGCGAAATGAAAAAAGATATAAAATATTATAAATCAGTTTTAGATGTTGTTAATAAAGTACTATATACAATAAACGAATGTATAGTAGTTGTGGATCAAAATGGAATAATTATAATGATGAGTGAATGCTATAAAAAGTTTATTAATTGCAAAGATCCAGAGGGAAAATATGTTGGAGATGTTATAAAGGATACCATGTTACATAGAGTTTTAAAAACAGGGAACATAGAAAGTGGAGAAGTACAAAAAATTAATGGCAAACAAGTAATTACTATGAGGATACCATTGAAAAAAGAAGGTAGAATTATTGGAGCAATAGGCAAAATAATGTTTAAAGATGTGAATGATTTTTATTTTTTATATGGAAAGTTAAATAAGTCAAAAAATACACATAAATGTTACGATAATAAATCAGAAAAAAATAGACGAGCTAAATATTTTTTTAAGGATATTGTTGGAGACTCTTCTGAAAGTAATAATATTAAAAGTTTAGCTAAGAAATCTGCAAATACAAATTCGAATGTTTTAATAGTAGGAGAAAGTGGAACAGGTAAAGAATTATATGCTCATTCAATTCATAATGCTAGTAATAGAAGATTAGGGCCTTTTATAAAAATTAACTGTGGGGCTATACCGGCTGAATTGTTAGAGTCTGAATTATTTGGATATGAAGATGGCGCTTTTACAGGAGCTAAAAAAGGGGGCAAAAAAGGAAAATTTGAGCTGGCAAACGGAGGTACTATATTTTTAGATGAAATTGGTGATATGCCAATGTGTATGCAAGTTAAGCTTCTAAGAGTCATTCAAGAAAGAGAAGTAGAAAAAGTGGGGGGCAATATACTAAAGAAAATTGATGTTAGGATAATTGCAGCTACAAATAAAAATCTTGAAAAGTTAGTCGAAAAAAATAAATTTAGAGAGGATTTATATTATAGACTTAATGTTATAAGGATTAATGTTCCATCACTAAGAGAAAGAAAAGAAGATATATTATTAATATCAGATTTTTTAGTAAAAAAAGTATCTGATAGATTAGGCATATGTATAAAAGGAATATCTAAAGAAGCTAAAGAATATTTATGTAATTATAATTGGCCAGGAAATATTAGGGAGCTTGAGAATGTAATAGAACGATCTGCAAATTTATTAGACTCAGATTTTGTTATAAAGCCAAAACATTTACCAAAAGAAATATTAAAAGGCTATATTGTAAAAGCTCCCACTAAAGAAAATAAATATTTAAAGGATATAATTTCGGAAGTAGAAAAAGAAGTTATTTGTAACTGTTTAGAAAAAAATAATGGAAATAAAAATAAAACCTCTAAGATATTAGGAATAAGTAGAGCAAATTTGTATAAAAAAATATCAGAATATAATATATAATCAGAATATAATATATAGTCTGATACAATATAAAACAACAGAGTTATTATTTTTATAATACTCTGTTGTTTTATATTAGATTTTTTAGGAAGATGTTTCTCTATATTCTAAGGTATTACTCCATTTACCACACCTATCACCAAAAGAACCTAATGTAATATTGTTATCTAATATTTTTACTACTTCACACGCATTGGCACAGCCATTACATTCAAAAGTTTTAGAAATAAAATCTTTATCATATATGTCGAATCCTCTAAAACTTGTAATAGAATTTGATTTTTTTAGATTATTTTTCGCTATTAAAGCTACACCGATAGATCCCATTATTTTGTGATATTTAGGTACAATTATTTCATAACCTAAAGCTCTTTCAAAGGAATCTTTAATTCCTTTGTTAGCAGCTACACCGCCTTGAAAAAATATTTTAGGTAGAATTTCCTTACCTTTGCCAACATTGCTTAAATAATTTCTAACTAATGCATCACAAAGGCCTCTTATTATGCTTTCACGAGTACAACCTAACTGCTGTTTATGTATCATATCTGATTCAGCAAAAACTGCACATCTTCCAGCAATTCTTACAGAAGAAGTTGTTTTTAAGGAATAATCGCCTAAATTTTCTATAGGTATACCTAATCTTTCTGCTTGTCTGTCTAAAAAAGAACCTGTTCCAGCGGCACATACCGTATTCATGGCGAAATCTGTAACTACCCCATTTCTTAGAAGTATTATTTTAGAATCTTGGCCACCTATTTCTATTATTGTTTTAACATTCTTATCTAAATTTAAGGAAGCTATGGCATGAGCAGTTATTTCATTTTTTACTGCATCAGCACCTATTAAATAAGAGCCTATAATTCTTCCACTACCAGTAGTACCTACAGCACCTATTTGTTTACTATCATATTTATTACTTAATATTTTAAATCCTTCTTGTATAGTTTTTATAGGATTTCCTTTGGTTCTTAAATACAGAGAATCAATAACATTGGAATTTTCATCAATAATTACAATATCTGTACTTACAGAACCTATATCAACTCCCATATAGTACATTTTCTTCTCTCCTTTCTAATAAATCTATAAAAGCTTCTATACGAGTTGAATAGCCTGCTTCCCCTGTCATCTCATCTACTACAAGAGACATAATAGGGAAATTTTCATTTTTAGATATAGTAGGGAGTATGGATTTAGAAACAATCTCCGGCATGCATCCTAAAGGAAAAATTTGAATAGCTCCGTGAAATCCATTTTTTTTGGCAAGAACAGCTTCACCAACACACTCTCTTCCATAACCACCTATACCTAATGATAAATATTTCTTAGAAGCTTTCTTTAATGAAAGACAATCAAGATTAAAAGGGGATAGAGCAGTATTTTTTACCCACCAACTAGGATATAAAACTTTAGAAGTACAAATACCATAATCCATTAATTTATCTTCAATATAAAGATTCGAAAAAGGTTCAATTATAGTATAAATTTCTCCTATTATAGCTATTTTTAATGGATTTTTTGATTTATCAATGGGTACTTCTTTTAATTTTTTATGATAATGTTTTACTAAGTTAATCATTTCTTTGGCAGTTTTACAATTTAAAATCTGATTTTTACAATCCCAAAGAATTTTTTTTGAGTCTCCATTATTTATTTCATAACCAGCTTTTATTTTTGCCTTTTTATCTAAAGAATCCATTAAGTTTATTATTTTTAAACCATATATTAATGAAGAAAATTTTTTCGTAGAACTTACGTTACTGTGAATTGCTATTTTGTTTATTCTTGTTAAAAATTCATCTTTACCTATATCTTTAGGAGAATCTATTACTATAAAATCCAAATCATAACCTAATTTTTTTAATGTGTTCATTTGAAGTTCACAGTATTCTCCAAACCTACAAGGGCCACAACTACCTGCTATTACAATAGTATCAGCACCTTCTTCTATACTTTGGATATAGTTTCCAATCATTATTTTAAAGGGAAGACATATTTCATCTGGAGAATAAAGAGAACCTATTTCTAATGCTTTTTTATTACTAGCTTTAGGGATTATATATTCAATTCCTAAAGTATCAAAAATTGCTTTAGCTGCATAGCAACTATTACCTAGGTGTGGAAACGTAACTTTCAAAATTAAATACACTTCCTTTCTAACATATCTGTAAAGGCCTCAATTCTAGTATGAAATCCTGCTTCGCCTGTTTGTTCATCTATCTTTAGAATTAATATAGGAAAATCCCTTAATTTATTTTTGATGAGATCTATTATTATAGAATCTATTCCACAACCGAAAGAGGATATATATATTATGCCGTCTACCTTATGTTCACTACCCAGATAAGCTGCAGCCCCATAAGAATTTTTAGCAAAACTCCAAAAAGGATTTTTAAATAATTCCTTTACGTATTTGTTTTTATCATCTTCACTTACAAACTCTTCAGTTATTATACCTATATTTAAATTTTTAAGAATATTTACTATATTCATATTTACGTAATTATCATAAACATTATAAGGATGACCTAATAGTGCTATATTTAAATTAGATGATACTATGTTTATACCTGTATCATAGTTTTCTTGATTTTTTATAGCTATATTATAAGCTCTAAATATTTTAGGAATATTTTTAGTTATATTTAGACCAGCTTTTAAAGCCCAATTTTTAAGGCTATATTTTGAATGATAATAAATAGGATAAGTAATGGTTTTAGGCATATTAGGTATATTATTTATAACCATTTCTGGTAAACCACAAAACTTGGGACATATAAATTTATTTTTTTCTATTTGCATTATTCTAGGAAGTAGTATAATATCGCATTCATCTTTGATGGAGGATACATGTCCATGAAAAACTTTTATAGGAAGACAAGCTTCATCCACAGAAAGTTTTACTCCACTATTTAATATATTTTTATTAGTCTTTGAAGAAGTTATAATTTCAGCACCTAATTCTTCAAAAAAACTATGAAAAAATATATTGTATTTACAATAAAGTAATCCTCTTGGTATTCCTACTTTCATAAATCGTACTCCTTTAATTCATAATTCTTTTTAAATTATTGACAAATATATATTAACTATTCATATATAAAGTAATAATATTTTTTCATTTGCAGAGAATATATATAAGCCTTTATTAAAAATATAATAATGAGAAGTATTTAAAAAATATAAGTAATAAAAGGTGATTATTTAGTATTGTTAATTATAAATTTTGAAAGGTAGGTGAAAAATCGTAGTTCTTATTTAAGCTACGATGATTATGAAAGCTTATGTAGATAAAGATACTTGTGTTGGATGTGGGTTATGTCCTAGTATATGCAGTGAAGTATTTGAAATGCGGGATGATGGAAAAGCTCATGTTATAGTAGAGAATGAGAATGTCCCTGAAGAATTGACACATTTAGCTGAAGAGGCTAGAGATTCTTGTCCTGTAGCAGCTATAGAAGTTGAATAAAACGAGCTTAGTTTTAAGAGACTTCTCTGGTCATATACTACTTATAAGTGGATGTTATAAAAATTTATTTAGAAATAAAAATGAGAATTTTATAAAATAATGAGAAAGATTAATATATAGTGTATAAATAGAATTAAAAAATGAACACCTATTAATTAGGTGTTCATCTAAAAAAATTATTTAACTAATGCCTTAGCTATATTTGTAATAAAGTCTTGAGCATTTGTAACTAGAGTTTTAACTTCTAGAGTACCTCTATCTGATAGCTTATTAACTGAGAATTCTTGTATATCTATAGAGTAGATGTACACAGGTCTAACAACGCCATCTCTTACTGTGTAAGATGGAGTCATATTTCCTGAAGCTATAGTATGTAGTACTGTAGATAAACATATAAGCATTGTAGATTTTCTTGTATGTTTTCTCATAGCATCTTGAGCTTCATATACATTATCATAAACGTTAGGTAGAGTAAATCTATCTCTTATAGTACCAGCAAGTACTACAGGAACATCTTTTTCTACACAAGCTTTTAGTATACCATCTTTAACTTTTCCAGAAGCCATAAGTTCTTCTAAAGAACCAGCTCTTCTAGCTTCGTTTATAGCTTCCATATAGTTATAATGAGCATTTTTTTCAGCTTCAAAAGTTTCTTGTCCTAAAACTGTTCCGAACATTCCTTTTTCTAAGTCATAGGTTGCAAGAGTGTTTCCTGATAAAATAGCATTAACGTATCCGTTTTCTACAAGTGAAGCAAAAGCTGCTCTTGATTCATCATCTAATGCAATTGATGGTCCTAGAACCCAAGTGATTTTTCCGTTATGTTCTTTTTCATATTTCATTATTTCATATAAATCATCATAGTCTTTAGAGAAAGCTGTTTCTCTTGATCTACCACTTCTAAATGCAAAGGTATCTGAATTTCCATCTTTAGATACGAATCCACCAGCATACATGTATATACCTTCGCTAGCATCTTCAGTTCTTCCTACTACAACTTTATCTCCAATGTTAAGATTTCTAAATTCTACAACTTCTATATCATCCTCTGGAGTAACAATTGCAACAGTATCCATACGGCTTTCGTTAGCTATTACCCATTTCCCTTTAATTTTAAAATATTCAGGATATATTGATAAAGCGTGGTAGTGTCTAGGAGCAACTCCTTCTATAACTACTTCTTCAGTTTTACAATCCGGTGCACTAACAAGAAAATCTTGTGTAAAATCTGGTGGCGTAAATTTTGGTAATTCGAAACTCATTTAAAATCTCCTCCTAATAATATATTAATGTATCTTAGTAATTTTCAAAATTAAGTGTTTATAATCTCTTATTTAAGAACGTTCTTTTGAACATTAACAACAAAGTCCTGAACGTTAGTAACTATTGTTTTAACACCTACATGTTCTCTAGCTGTGGCTACTTGGTTAACTGCATATTCAGCAATATCTATAGAGTAAACATATACTGGTCTAACGCTGCCATCTACAACTTTATAAGATGAAGCTAAGTTTGCAGTTGCTACTGAGTGAAGAACTGTAGCAAGACAAATTATAACAGTTGCCTTTTGAGCTTGTTCTTTCATAGCATCAAGTCCACAAGTTACATTGTGGTAAACTGGAGGAAGTGGACCATCATCTCTTATTGATCCTGCAAGAACTATTGGAATATTATGTTCTATACAAGCTTTTATAAATCCATCTTTAACGTTTCCTTCAGAAAGTAGAGCTTCTATAGATCCAGCTCTTCTAGCTTCGTTTATAAGATCTAAATGATTATAGTGACCCATTGGAACTGATTCTTGAGTGTATATGTTTTGTCCTAAAGCAGTACCTAAAAGTCCTCCTTCTAAATCATGAGTAGCCATAGCGTTACCAGCCATAAGAGCGTTTACAAATCCTTTTTCAGCAAGTTCTGATAAAGCTACTCTAGTATCATAGTCAAATACAACAGCAGGTCCTAAAACCCAAACTATATGTCCATTGTTTTCTTTTTCATGTTTTAATATTTCATATAATTCTTTGTAGTCTTTTGAGAAAGATGATTCAACAGTTCTTCCGAATCCAACCTTTGGTATGTTATCAAAACCTTCAGCATATTTGTAGATACCTTCGCTTCCATCTACAGATTTTCCTAATATAACTTTGTCTCCAACTTTAAGGCTTCTGAATTCTACAACTTCTACAGTGTTGTCATCTTTAACTATTGCAGCACAATCTAAAGATGTTTGAGTTGGTAAAACCCATTCACCTTTAACCTTAAAATATTCTGGTAATACAGAAGTTATATGAAATCCTTGAGGAGCTACTCCATCTTTTTCAACTTCACCTATTTTAACATCTGGTGCCTTAACAAGAACATCTTGTGTAAAATCTGGTGGTGTAAATTTTGGTAATTGAAAACTCATTTTAAATTTCCTCCTTAACGTAATATATTTTAAATTGTATTGGGGTTATATATATTATATAAATATAATATTATCAAATTTATTAATTTGTATTATGATAATTTTTAAAAATTAAATTTTGCTACTATTAGGTTAAAATTTTAACTTTTAAAAATAAAAACAATAATAATAAAGGGTAATTTTTTATGACAATAAAAAATTAAATTTAGATTAATTTTTTGTTTTTACAAATTATTACATACATTTATACACACTAAAAAACTATCTCTTTACATAGATAAGAAATGTTATGTAAAGGATATTATTTAAGAAATTGAAATATATAATATAATATTTACTGCTATTATATTATATATTGTTCTATAAATTTTGTAAAACTCCTTCTAATGTAATTAGGCAAATTTAAATATCAAAATCTAGGTAAAAAAGTCAGAAAAAATGAAATTTTGTTAAAATTGAGTTGAATAGCTGTGATTTTTATTGTAATATACAAGTGAAAGTTCATAAAAAATGAAAATTTTTTGTTTGATATAAACAAATATTTAACAAAATAATATAATTAATATAAAATGTAAAGATATAATTATAGTATATACAATACTTATAAGTAGGAGGTAAATAAATGCGGGAATTTGATGATTTTTTTAAAGGATTAAGTTTAGAAAAAGAAAAATATGAATCTAAATATACAAGAATTAATAATGAAAAAAAAGCCAAGGATGAGGGCAACTTTATAATAAAAATGGATTCTAAAGAAGTAGATAAGCTTTATGAAAGCGGATTAGAAAAAATAAATCGTATAGAAGAAGAACTTAATGATTTTTTCGTAGAACGTGAAGAAATTATAAAGGATGCGTTAAGAGCTTTAGTAATTGGACAGCATATGTTTTTATATGGTCCACCAGGAACAGGTAAAAGTTTATTAGTATACAATATATGTAAAAGAATAGATGGATCTAGATATTTTCAATGGTTATTAAACAAAACTTCAGATCCTGCAGAAATATTAGGACCATATAGCATTAAGGCCATGGAACAGGATAAATTTTTAAGAAAAACTAATGGCAAATTACCAGAAGCACATATTGCATTTATAGATGAGATATGGAAAAGTAATGAGCCTACTTTAAATATATTATTACCACTTCTTAATGAAAAAATATTTTATAATGATGGGAAAGCTATAAAAGTTCCTTTAGTAAGTATGTTTTGTGCAAGTAACGAAATACCAGATGATGAAAGTTTAAATGCTTTATATGATAGGATAATATTTAGAGATTACCTAGGATATGTAAAGGATACGGATAATAAGTTAAAGATGTTTAAAAACTATGTAAGTATGAGAAATAGTGAAAATGAAATAAAAGTAAATACAAAAATAAAATTAGAAGAGATTTATGCGCTACAAAAGAAAACAGAAACTATAGAAATTAAGGATGATATATATTTAGATTTTATAAAGTTGATGGACAATTTAGAAAGAAATGGGATAGTTATATCAGACAGAAGAAAAAATGAGTGTTTAAAAGTTATTCAGGGTAATGCATTATTATGTGGAAGAAATTATGCAGTGGTAGAAGATTTTGAAGCATTAAAAAATGTTTTATGGAATGATTTAGATGATATAGTAATTATAGAAACTAATATTATAAAAATAATAAATCCTTATGATGATAAAGTTAGAGATTATGCTAGAAAATTTAATGAAATAAAAGAAGAAATAGATTATATAGAAGATAAGGATGAAAAAATTAGAGCTACCATTGAAGCCAAAGTGAGTATAGAGAATATTATTAAAAGATTAAATCTATTAATAGAAGAAGCCAAAAATAAAGGCAAAGATACAAAAAATATGGTTAAAAAGAAAAAATATATAGAAGATTATAATGAAAGCATAATGAAGGAAGTTTTAGGTATAGATTTAAGTTTTGAAGAAGATAGTGATATATAATTATTTTGAAAGGAGTCTTTAAATGAAACTGAATTATTACCAGGTGGTTTTTGAAGAAGATAGAGAAAAAGAAGAAATTTCTACAGAAAAAAATGATAATTTTCAAGATATAGACTCCATATTAGGAATAAAAAAAAGAGAATATAAAAAAGATCAATCGGTAAAACATTATGAGTTTGATTTAGATATATATGAAGATATATATGAAGTTTCTTCTACTATGCAAAGTTTAGTAAAGGAAGGGAAAAGATATTTACCTATATTTGATAAATTATATAAAGATATATTTTTACTTCTATATAAATATGAACCATTTATATATAAGGAAGAGAGAATGAAGTCTACATCTATAATTAATAATAGAATAATTAGAAACTTAACTCAAACAGAAGACTTACAAAATTTAAGAAGAAATTGTAGTTTAGATGAGCTAAACTCAGCTATAGGGTGTGAAATTATAGGTAAAAAGGCTGTTAAAATAGCAAAAAAGTGGAACCAAGATCAAGATAGAGAAAAAGAGCAATCAGAGGCTATAAATAAAGAAAATAACCCTCATCATAATAATCAAAAAACTTTATCAGATTTGTTAGTAGAGATGCAGGAAGCAGAAGATAAGATAAAGGATTTATCACAGGAAAAGCAAGAATTAGAAGAGAATATAGAAAATTTAAAGAACAATATCAGTGACTTAAGTGAAGAAGATATGAAAAATAAAATACAAGAAATAGATGAAGAACTAGAAGATATGCAAAAACAAGCAGATAATTTAGAAGAAGAATTAAGTGATAAATTAGAAAAAAGTGAAGAGGATATAGAAAATTTATCAAAAGAAATGGCAGAAGCCTTTAATGAGGCAGAGAAAGAAGTTAGAGAGGCCACATCTTACGTAAAGGATTGGGGATTAGGAGACAAACCTAATAAATCTTCAAAAATTTCTTTTTCTGATAAAGTAGGAGCTCTAGAGCGAATAAGAAAATCTAAAAAGTTAAAAGAGTTATCAGATATAATAGGTAGATTTAAAGAAAGCGCATTGAAAGATCAAAAAAATAAACACAAAGATGGAGCTGTAGCTATTAAATCTGTTAGGATAGGTAATGATATAATACATACTCTTCCAAGTGAAAAAATGCTTTTAGTAAATGAAACAACTAAAAAAGAGTTTTACAGAAAATTTAATCAAAAACAATTATTACAGTATGAGTTAGAATCAGATAAATTAAAAGCTAAAGGTCCTATGGTAATATGTATAGATATGTCTAGTAGTATGAAGGGGATAAAGGAAAAATGGTCTAAGGCCGTAGCGATAGCATTACTTGAAATAGCCCAGGAGCAGAAGAGAAATTTTGCAGCTATATTGTTTAATGAAGATGCCACAGAACCTATTATAATAGAAAAAGACAAAAAAGAACCAGAAAAAATATTAGATATAGCAGAAAGATTTGATGGAGGTGGAACCTTGTTTGAAACACCTCTTCAAAAGGCATTAGAAGTTATAGAACAGTCTAAATTTAAAAAGGCAGACATAGTTTTTATAACAGACGGACATAGCTATACTCATCCAGATTTTATAAATAAATTTAATAAATTGAAGGATGAGAAGGAATTTAAAGTTTTAAGTGTATTAATATATGCTGGAGGTAAAATTGGAAACATAGAAAGCTTACAGCTTTTTTCAGATGATATAATGACTATAGGAGAACTTACAGAACTTGAAGATGCAAATTCTGTTATAGCACATAAAATATTTAAAAGTGTTTAGAGGTGTTGTAGATGAGTAAACATTGTAAATATTGTAAAAAAACTATATTTAAAGCTTTTATAAAAAGGCCAGGTATAATAGATTTAAAAGAGAATGAACCTAAAATTTTAAAGGAAATAGATAATAAATTTGCCTATGAGGTAGTAGAATGTTTAAATTGTGGAGAAACTTTAACAAATAATGATTTAGTAGGAACGGTAATCTGTGAAAATTGCAAAAAAGAGGTACCAGAAGATAGTTTAATAGAAGGCGTTTGTGTAGATTGTTACTTAGCAAAAAATAGACCGGATTTAAGTAATTTACCAAAAGAAGATTTGATAAAAAAAATTTTGAATTTAGAAAAAGAAATTTAAAGTGTAAATATATATAACAAAAACGGGGAGATATAGATGGATAATATAAACTTCATAAATAGAATTAAAAACATGGTGGGAGAAAAAGGATTAAATATTAAAAAGTTAAATGATGAAGCCATAAATATTTTATTTAAAAATGGTTTTTTAAATAATGCTTATGATATATTTTTATTAAAAAAAGAAGAACTATATAAAATAGATGGTTTTACAAAAGAACATGTAGATGAACTTATAAAATCTATTAATAAAGCTAAAAATTGTAGCTTTGAAAAATTTATATATGCATGTTCCATACCTAAAATTACAGAAAAAGAAGCAATGGTTATTGCCCATACTTTTTTAAACTTTACAGATTTAGTAATAGATATAAATAATAATGATTGTGATAGATTAAGAAGAATAGATGGAATAAGTGAAGAATTAGTAGAAAGTATAAAAAGAAATAGAGTTTTTTTAGTTAATTTATTTATGTATGTTAATCCAATTTCTATAGATGAAAAGAACGCAAATATTAAAAGATATAAATTCTGCATAACAGGAGTACTAAATAAGGATACAAATTATTATGAAGAAATGATAAAAGAAGCTAATTGTATAGTAGTAGATAATGTAACAAAGGACGTAGATTATTTGGTATTTGGTGATTTAGCTAATGCTATTAAAATGATGGACGCTAAAAAATATAATACTAGGTTAATATCAGAACGTCAATTAGTAGATATATTAAAGGAAATTAAAGAGAATAATAAAATGAAAAATTAAAAATAGTAAAACAAATAAATAGCAAAAACTATTGATATATTAAGTTATCAATAGTTTTTTTGTTCTAAATAATTTTAGTTATAAGTAAAAAATTTAAAATGAGAATAAAAAATTATTTAAGTAATATTAAAAAAACATGATTACTTATATAAAAAATAAACTATATATAATGAAACAATATAAGTATATTTAAATAATAATATACTTATTTCATAAATAAGTATTAACTATAACAGTATCAAGAACAATACAGAATTTAACTATTAATTAATTATTATTATAATATAATAAATAGTGTTTTCATGATAATGAAAAAATATTTAATAATTATCAAAAAAATACTAGACTTTATATATTTAATATATTATAATTTGAATTGTAGAGATTAATAATATTTTAACAATCAAGATTTAAATAAGCTTATTAAAGACTTATATATTAATTTAATTAATATTAAGAAAATTCAAAATAAAATTTCAAGAGAACATAATTTTTAATTTGGATTTTGTGTGGAATAATATATTTTACCTATACTAAAATAAATATAGATATATGTATATATTTAAAGTTAAGTATTACTAATTTTCTGTGATATAATAATACATTATATAAAATTAGTGATTAAGGAGATTAATTATGATAGATGATATAGGTAAAAAAATAAAAAAATTAAGGACTAATAAAAAATTAACTTTAAAAGAATTAAGTGAAAAAACAAATCTTTCAATAGGTTTTTTATCACAGTTAGAAAGAGGTCTAACAACTGTAGCTATAGATTCTCTAACTAAAATAGCTAAAGAATTGGATGTAAGTTTGACATACTTTTTTCAAGCACCTAAAAAAAATAAAAAAATAGTTCTTAGAAGCTATGAAAAAGAAATATTACAAGTAGAAAACAATAGATTCATAAAATATAATCTTAGTAATGATTTAGAAGATAAAAGCTTTTTACCAAGATTAATAGAAATACTTCCTACAGATAGTAAAGAGAATATTATTTCTTATCAACATAAAGGAGAAGAATTTGTGTATGTATTAGAAGGTATACTTACATTATTTATTAACGATGATGAGAAGGAATTATATCCTGGGGATAGTGCACATTATGATTCAAGTATAAATCATAATTGGGCAAATTATACTAGTAAACCTGTAAAATTATTAACGGTTCATACTCCTAATATGTTTAAAGAAGAGAAATATTAAAATTTAATAAAGTAGCTTTAATAAAGCAATAGTTTGGGGGGCGGTTTACTTGAATAAAAGCACTATTGTTAACATTCAAAAATTTTCAGTTCATGATGGACCAGGAATACGTACCACTGTCTTTTTTAAAGGATGTCCTTTAAATTGCTGGTGGTGTCATAACCCAGAAACTCAAAGAAGAGAACACGAAATAATGTTTTTTGAGGAAAGATGTACAGCTTGTGGTATTTGTGTTAAAAGATGTCCTCAAAAAGTTATAACAATGAAGAATAATATTCCCGTGGTAGATGAAGGAAAATGCAATTTTTGTGGAAAGTGTACAAACTTCTGTCCTAATAATGCAAGAGAATATGTAGGGAAAGATGCTACATCACAAGAAATAATAAAAGAAATAATAAAAGATGAAGTGTTTTACGAACAATCAGGTGGTGGAGTTACATTTTCAGGTGGAGAACCAATGCTTCATGCTGATTTTATAAATGGAATATTGGAAGAATGTAAGGTTAGAGGAATACATACTACTATAGATACCAGTGGATATGTATCCTGGGACAAATTTGAGAAAGTAAGAGACAAAGTAGACTTATTTTTGTATGATTTAAAATCAATGAACAATGAAATCCATAAAAAATATACAGGAGTAGAAAACACAATTATACTTGAAAATTTAGAACTGTTATCTAAATATGGTCATAATATCTATTTAAGAATACCTATTATAAATGATGTAAACGATAACAATAAAAATATAGATGAAACAATTAAATTTATATCAAAGTTACATTTAATTCAAGTAAATTTATTACCATATCATAAAATGGGTATGGATAAATATAAAAGACTTAAAATGGAGTACAAATTAACTGGTGAGGAAAAACCATCAGATGAGAAAATGAATGAGATAGCAGAAAAATTTAAGCAGGCTGGAATTAAAGTAAAAATAGGGGGGTAATTAATTATGATGACAGACAGAGTTAAAAAATTAAGAGAAGAAAGTTTAAAGGCTGTACCACGTATTTCTATGGAGAGAACTAAAATAGTTACTGATGTTTATAAAAAATATGAAGGAACAGTATCAATCCCAGTATTAAGAGCATTAGTTTTAAAGGAATTAATGGAAAGAAAAGAGCTTTGTATTTATGATGGAGAACTTATAGTAGGTGAAAGAGGGGAAGCTGCAGCAGCTACACCAACTTATCCAGAATTATGCTGTCATACAGTTGAAGACTTTGATATAATGGATAAACGTGAAAAAATATCCTTTAAAACAACTGATGAAGATAAAAAAATACAAGAAGAATTAATTATTCCTTTCTGGGAAAAAAGATCTATGAGACATAAAATATTAGAAAAAATGACTCCAGAATGGAAAGCTTGTTATGAAGCAGGTATATTCACTGAATTTATGGAACAAAGAGGACCTGGCCATACTGCAGGTGGAGATAAATATTATAAAATGGGATTCTTAGATATTAAAGAACAAATAAAAGAAGCTATAAGTAAATTAGATTATTTAAATGATGATGAAGCATTAGATAAAAAAGAGCAATTAGATGCTATGGATATAGCTTGTGATGCTATAATGATTTATGGAAAACGTTATGCAGAATATGCAGCTAAATTAGCACAAAAAGAAACAGATCCAGTAAGAAAAAAAGAACTTATGGAAATATCTGAAGTGTGTAGCTGGGTACCAGCTCATGCTCCAAGAACCTTTAGAGAAGCAATTCAAATGTACTGGTTTGTTCATTTATGTGTAATTTCTGAATTAAATCCTTGGGATGCATTTAATCCTGGTAGATTAGATCAACATTTATATCCATTCTATAAAGAAGAAATAGAAGGAGGAACACTAGATAGAGAGCAGGCTAGAGAATTGTTGCAATGTTTCTGGGCTAAATTTAATAACCAACCAGCACCACCAAAAGTTGGTATAACTTTAAAAGAAAGTGGAACATATACTGACTTTGCAAACATAAATAGTGGTGGTATGAAAGCTGATGGATCAGATGGTGTTAATGATGTAAGTTACTTAGTACTTGAGGTAATAGATGAAATGAAGTTATTGCAACCAAGTTCTAATGTACAAATAAGTAAAAAAACTCCTCAAAGATTTTTAAAGAAGGCTTGCGAAGTTATAAGAAAAGGATGGGGTCAACCATCAATATTTAATGCTGATTCAGTAGTTCAAGAACTAGTAAGAGCAGGAAAATCTATAGAAGATGCTAGATGCGGGGGAACTAGTGGTTGTGTTGAAGCTGGAGCTTTTGGTAAAGAAGCTTATATATTAACTGGATATTTTAATCTGCCAAAAATATTAGAAATAACATTATTAAATGGTGTTGATTCTCAAACTGGTAAACAATTAGGTATAAAGACAGGAGATATAAGCACATTAAAAACTTATGAAGATTTACTAGATGCATTTAAAAAACAACTTAAATATTTTGTTGATGTAAAAGTAAATGGTAACAGAGTTATAGAAAGATTGTATGCAACATTGATGCCTGCACCATTCTTATCAGTAGTTATAGATGATTGTATAGCAAAAGGAAAAGATTATAATGCAGGAGGAGCAAGATATAATACTAGTTATATTCAAGGCGTTGGTATAGGAACAATCACAGATAGTTTATCAGCTATTAAATACCAAGTCTTTGATGAAAAGAATATAACAATGGAAGAATTAATGGATGCATTAAAATCTAATTTTGAAGGTCATGAAGATATATATAACTTAGTTAAAAATAAAACCCCTAAATATGGTAATGATGATGATTACGCAGATGAAATAATGAAAGAAATATTTGATGCTTATTATAATGAAGTAAATGGAAGACCTAATGGTAGGGGAGGATGCTATAGAATAGATATGCTACCAACAACATGCCATGTTTACTTTGGATCAGTTATAAATGCTACTCCAGATGGAAGAAAAGCTCATATTCCAGTATCAGAAGGTATTTCTCCATCAAAGGGTGCAGATGTAAATGGACCAACAGGCGTTATAAAGTCAGCGGCTAAAATGGATCATTTAAGAACTGGTGGTACTTTATTGAATCAAAAATTTGTTCCTTCAGTTGTTCAAGGTGAAGAAGGAATAGATAATATGGCTAATTTAGTAAGAGCTTATTTTACAATGGATGGGCATCACATTCAATTTAATATTGTAAGTAAGGAAACTTTATTAAAAGCTCAACAAAATCCAGATGAATATAAAGATTTAATAGTTCGTGTTGCTGGATATAGCGACTATTTTAATAACTTAGATAAAGTTTTACAAAATGAGATAATAGAAAGAACAGAACAAGAGTTTAATTAAAAATTAGTTTAATATATTATTGTAAAGAAAAATAAAAGCTAGGGGAAGGAACTAAGATTTATAATTTAAGTCTTTCTCCTAGTAACAAATTTTTATTAGGAGGAAAGCTCATGAATAAAGTAATTGGATTTATTGGTGCCGGAAATATGGGACAAGCAATGGTTGGAGGAATAGTTAATTCAAAATTAGTTGCTCCAGAAAATATTATATTATCAGATTTAAATGAAAAGGCATTAGAAGTTGCTAAAGAAAAATTTGGGGTTAGAGTAACAACAAATAGTAATGAATTAGCTAAAGAAGTAGATATATTAGTTTTATCTGTAAAACCAAATTTATATCCAATAATTATAAAAGGTATAAAGGATAGTGTTAAAAAAGATGTTATAGTAGTTACTATTGCAGCAGGTAAAGCATTGGAAGATACGGAAACTATGTTTGGGAAAAGAATAAAAATAGTTAGAGTAATGCCAAATACTCCTGCATTAGTTGGAGAAGGAATGGCTGCTATATGTCCTAATGATTTGGTTTCTAAAGAGGAGACTAAAGAAGTTATAAGTATCTTTGAAAGCTTTGGAAAAGCTGAAATAGTAGAAGAGAAATTGATGGATGCAGTAACTGCAGTAAGTGGTTCATCTCCAGCTTATGTGTATATATTTATAGAAGCTATGGCAGATGCAGCTGTGCTAGAAGGTATGCCAAGAGATAAGGCTTATAAATTTGCAGCACAAGCTGTATTAGGATCAGCAAAAATGGTTTTAGAAACAGGGATGCATCCAGGTGCATTAAAAGATATGGTTTGTTCACCAGGTGGAACTACAATTAAAGCAGTAGCAACTCTTGAAAAACATGGTTTTAGAAATGCAATTATAGAATCTATGAGAGATTGTGCAATAAAATCTAAAGAAATGTCTAAATAATACAGTGAATATTTCTTCGTTATTCTATTTTAAAAAGTAG
Organism: Clostridium sporogenes; assembly: GCF_001889325.1. Lineage (NCBI taxonomy): Bacteria > Bacillati > Bacillota > Clostridia > Eubacteriales > Clostridiaceae > Clostridium > Clostridium sporogenes. The sequence goes on from NZ_CP013243.1 coordinate 2,898,913, forward strand.
AATAACGAAGAATATAAAATAAGTTACCAAATTGTAGAAATAATAATCAGAATATTGGAAATATTATGGAAATAAGGAGTGATAAAAGTGAAGATAAATGAGTATTTTGATGGCAAGGTAAAATCTATAAGTTTTGCTAACACAGAAGGAGAGGCCACTATAGGCTTAATGGATATAGGCGAATATGAATTTGCTACATGCAAAAAAGAATTCATGACAATAGTTAGTGGGAAAATGACAGTTAAATTGCCAGGTGAAACAATTTGGAAGGATTTTGGGAAAAATCATACATTTATAGTAGAGGCTAATGAAAAATTTAATGTAAAACTTGAAGAACAAACGGTGTATATATGTTTTTATAAATAATTTTACTAAGGAAAAATAAAAAATAAAAAGGGGAGATAGCAATGGTAAAAGCTATATGGTTTGCATTAATAATCTTAGCAGTGTGGTTTGGAATTGTATTATTTAGAGATTTTGTTAAACATAAAAATAATTTAGAAAATGTATCTTGGGGGAAGACAGCAATTATAGGTTTTATAGTTAACTTTTTCGATGTTTTGGGAATTGGTGCATTTGCACCTCAAACAGCTTTACTAAAATTGACAAAACAAACAGAAGACAGATTATTACCAGGTACTTTAAATTCTGCTAATACAATTCCTGTTTTAATTGAAGCTATAATATTCATAAAAATTATAGAAGTAGATTCTATTACTTTAATATCTATGCTAGTTGCAGCAACTATAGGAGCCGTTATAGGAGCAGGTATAGTATCAAAGCTCCCAGAAAAAATGATTCAACTTACAATGGGATGTGCATTATTAGTGACAGCTTACTTTATGCTTGCAGGTCAAATGCATTGGATGCCAGGTGGTGGAGATGCTATAGGGTTACATGGTACAAAATTAATTATAGCAGTAGTAATAAACTTTATATTAGGAGCTTTAATGACAGCAGGGATAGGTTTATATGCACCATGTATGGCTCTAGTGTTTATGTTAGGAATGTCACCAAAGGTTGCTTTTCCAATAATGATGGGATCTTGTGCATTTTTAATGCCACCAGCATCAGCTAAATTTGTTAAAGAAGGTGCTTATAATAGAAAGGCTAGTGTGTCAATGTGTTTAGCAGGAACAGTTGGAGTTTTAATAGCTGCATTTTTAGTTAAATCCTTGCCAATGGATATATTACGTTGGTTAGTTATAGCAGTAGTAATATATACTGCAACAATAATGCTAAAATCAGCCTTTAAAAACAAATCTAAACAAGCCATTGCCTAAAACTATTTTTATATATTTATATAAGGGGGGAGCTTATTCTATAAGTTCTACCCCTAGTTTTTTATAAAAAGAAGAGTTAATAGTGTTTGATAGTGGAATATTATTATCTTTTTGAAATTTATGTACTACTGATTTCATACTTTCACCATATATTCCATCAGGCTCACCATTATAATATTTTTTTTCTTTTAAGAGTTTTTGAACTTCATATACGTCAGAACCTCGCATACCAGGCTCTATGGATCTTAAACCTTGTCCGAAATTTCTAAATGGCCCTCCCCATATTATTACAGTTGTACCCAAGGGAGTAATTTTGTATAGTTCAGCTACATTTTTATTTTTCATTCTTATACATCCATGAGAAGAGTTCCAACCTATGGAATGAGGTGCATCAGTTCCGTGTATTCCATATTTGCCCCAAGGAACATTAAGTCCCATCCATCTACCGCCAAAGCTACTTCCCCAAGTGCCTTTGTTTACTATTTTCCAAGTGCCTATCGGAGATGGAGTAGAGGGTTTTCCAGCAGCTATACTATAACTTTTTATTATTTCACCATTTCTATATACATCCATGTTGTTTGCAGTAATATCTATTAGTATACATATGTTACTTACATCTATTGGATTTGTTTCCATTTTTTGTTGATTATGATAAGATAAAAATATTAAAATAATTTCTATTGTGAGTATAAAAATTAATGTATAAAACAGTTTTTTAAAGTTAGACATAAAAAAACCCCCTTTATACTAATATATGCAGAGGTTTTTTATAACATAATAAAAATTATCTATTAAACTTCTTTTTTTTTCTTCTTTTTTTGTACAGAGTATCCAAATTTACCTAAAGATTTTTGTGGCAAAGCATAGTATTCTCCATGAGAATAAGAAATTAGGTTTGCTTTTTCAAAATGAATTTTCCCTTTTGGGTCTATTAGCTCATAATTTACATTGGTACAAAGTACTTCACATAAAAATAAATGATGGGTTCCTAAAGGCAATATATCTACAACTTTACATTCTAAATTTATAGGACATTGTTCTATATATGGAACACTTATTTCATTTGAATTTTTTAGTGTAAAATCACATTCTTTTATCTTATCATTAGTTTTACCAGAACGAACACCACAATAATCTACTGATTTAACAAGATTATTAGAGGGAAGGTTAACCACTAATTCTGGGTTATCTTTTAGGTAATGAAAAGAAAGTCTTTCAGGTCTTATAGCTATGCTTATTATAGGAGGTTTGGTACATGCTGTTCCAATCCAGCCTACAGTGAATACATTAGTTTTTTCATTATTTTTAGTAGTTATTAGTGCTACTGGGACAGGATTTAACATAGCACTGCCTTTAAATCTTACTTTTTCCATATACGTTCTCTCCTTGGTAAATTTATATTAAAAAATTTATATTTTAAATAATTAATATTTAAAATAAGACATAAGTTTCTTATTCTTTTCTATTATAGATATAAGGATTAATCCTAATACATAACAAGATATTGCTTCTCCTAGTCCTACCCAAATTATTGAAAGTAGTAATGGAAGTTTTAAAGTATAATTTAAAATAAAACCAATTACGACTGCATTTATAATTATTGGGGGTAGAGGTGCTAAATATTTCTTGAATTTTAAATTGCTTTTACCTATGTAATAGGTTGATATAGCAGCTATTAATGTGGCTAGTGAACCAAATACTACATCAATAATTCCATTGCCACCTATTAAATTAGAAATAATGCAACCCAAAAAAACTCCCCATATAGAATAGGAAGAGAGAAAAGGTAGTAAAGTTAAGGATTCTGAAACCCTTACTTGAATTTGACCATAACTTATGGGAGCCAAAAGTAAGGTTAATACAGTGTAAATAGCGGCAATAACTGCTGAAAACACTAGTTTAGAAATTTTTTTGTTTTGTAAATTCATAATAATACCTCCATAGTTTTTATTAAAGACAGGATGGTTACGAACTGTCTATTATTGTATATAATAAATTTTCAAATTTCATTATATATCTAGTATCTATATAGTTTAATACTTTTAATTAATATAGTCAATTAAATTGAAATACTTTACTTAAACTATGTACAGGTATATATTTATAAACTATAATGGTGTAAATATGTAATTTAAAAAGGTGATATAAATGTATGATGCGAAAAAGACTATATTAAAAAATGGAATAACCTTAGTTACTATAAAGAAGGATACCCAAATAGCTGCTATTCATGCAGGAATAAAGATAGGAGCTATATATGAAAATGAAAAAGAAAAAGGTATAAGTCATTTTATAGAACATATGCTTTTTAAAGGAACTAAATACAAAGATAATGAAACTTTAAATAGAGAATTAGAAAATTTAGGCGGGGAATACAATGCATATACAGATAGTAATTCTACAGTATGCAGTATAACTGTTTTAGAAGAAGAATTGGAAAAATCTATAGAAATTTTAGGGGATATGTTTCAAAATTGTCTATTCCCTCAGGAAGAGATAGAAAGGGAAAGAGAGGTAATTTTATCTGAAATAAGAGGAAGTAAGGACGACTTAGAGGATTATTCTTTTAAAAAGGTAAATGAAACAGCTTTTGATAAAAGTCCATTAAAATATGATACTTTAGGAAATGAGAAAATAGTAAAATCTTTTACTAGAGACAAACTTATAAAATTTTATGAAAGATATTATGTACCTAATAATTGTTTTATATCTATAGTTTCTGATTTGCCACATAATTACGTAGTAAGTATTGTAGAAAAGTATTTTAAAGATTGGTTATGGAAAGAATTCAAAAGAGAAAAAGTCTTAGAAGAAAAGAATAGATTTTTAAAAAAAGTTTCTTACAAAAATAATGTAGAACAAAGTACAGTAGTATATTTATTTACATTACATGGTTTAAGTAAAAAAGAGGAATTAGCACTTACAATATTAAGTCACAGATTAGGTGAAAGTGGAAATTCTGTATTGTTTAGAGAACTTAGGGAAAAGAGAGGATTTGCCTACGATGTATATACAGATTTAGATTTATCACCTCATGTAAAGACTTTGTATATATATACCTCAGTAGGAAGAGAAAATGTAGATGAAACTTTAGATGTTATAAATAATTGTATAGAAAGTATAAAAAAAGGTAATATAGGTTTTGATAGTAATACTATAAATCTTATGAAAAAGATATTAAAAACAGCTATTGCCTTTACTTTAGAGGATGTAACTGATATAGGAAATTATGCTTTTCATCAAATAATAGATGAGGAAAGCATTTTTCAGTTCTATGAAGATATGAAAGATTTAGATGGAATAAAAGAAGAGGATATATATAATGTAGCTAACAAAGTATTAAATAAACCTACTATACACATACTTTTAAATCAATAACCTTTTTGGGAGTGCAAAAATATGTCAAATATTATTACTAAAATAGAAGTTCAAAAGAGGAATAAAGATAGGGTAAATGTTTATATAAATGAAGAATTTAATTTTGCATGTAGCTCAGAATTAATATACTATCATAATCTTAAAAAGGGTAAAGTTATAGATGAAAATAATCTTAATGATATAATTAGAGAGGATAACTATATAAAAGCCAAAGGTTATGCTTTAAAATATATAGAAAAATCTTTAAAAACAGAAACCCAAGTTAAAGAAAAACTATATTCAAAGGAATATAATGAGGATACTGTAGATAGGGTTATTAAATTTTTGAAGGATTATGATTTTATAGATGATAATAAATATTGTGATATGTATATAAGAGAAAAATTAAATATTTATGGAAGAAATAAAATAAAATATGCTCTTTTAAATAAAGGAATAGAGGAAAGCATAGTGATTGAAAAGATAAATAATATAGATGAAGAAAAAGAGAAAAAAATAGCCTATAAATTAGCAGAGAAAAAATATAAAATTATGATATTAAGGGAAAAAGATAAATTTAAAATATATAAAAAAATATGGGCATACATTATATCCAGAGGATATAATTCTAACATTGCTGAATGGATAATAAACGAGATTAAATCTAATGAAGCTTTATATAAAGACAATAACATATGCCTAGATGAGCAAGACATAAAATCAAATAAAAACATAGAAAATAACATAAAAGATGAAAATTTAGATAAATTTCATAATAATTCATCCTTTAACAGTAAAAATAATAATTATAAAGAGAATATTGATATACTTGCTAGAAAAAGATATGATATTATAATAAAATCAGAAGATGATAAAAATAAAATTTATAGAAGATTGAGCAATTATTTGTTAAGAAGGGGATTTAGCTTTGAAGAAGTAAAGAAAAGTACAAATCGTATTTTATATGGAATAGAATAAAGAAATAAGAGGTTGGTGTTAGATATGAAAACAAATCCAGTTACTTTAATATTAGCTGTAGTGTTTTTTTTCCCTATTTTAAAAGGCTTTCTTTCAAAGTTTTCTTCTCCAAATTTAAAATTAGATATAGAAGATATAAATAAAACTATATCTTTTGTGTTTTCTTTATTTTTAGGCATATATTATAGTAAAAAAATATTCATAGAACATAATGTAGGAATATATAAAGATATATATGAAAGAATACCTAAAAATATAATAAAATATATAGAAAATAATTTTTTTATGGTATACGTAGTATTAACACCTTTAATAATATTTATAATCTATAAAATAATATTTTTAATACTAGATGTTTTAAATTCCATAACAATATATCCTATACTAGATAAATTGGAAGACATTTTAAGAGATAAGGGAAATATATTTAAAAGAATATTCGGAGCATTATTTAATATACCTAAATCTATATGCTATATATTATTAATAGCTTTTGTATTAAATGTATTTTCTATGTTTATTAAAAATGATACTTTAAATAAATATCTTCAATCATCTAAAATTTATAATAATATATGTAAACAAGCCATAATACCAGTTACTAACTCTAAAATAGCTAAAAAGTTACCTAATATAATAAATAATTCTTTTAAAATCGTAGTAAAAGAAGAGGCAGGTAAAAATTCATCACAAAAAAATAATTTTAAAGATAAAAGAACTATTGTCTATTACAATGGAGTAACTTTAGAAGAGGGGATAAAATCTAATAAACAAATAAATAATTTTGCAAGGCATTTAGCAGCGGAAGATGCTACATCTAAAGGAAAGGCAAAAATAATATATGATTGGATTGGAACTAATATAGACTATGATCATGATAAGGCTGAGAAAGTTCTCAAGGATAATTTTCAGGTGAAATCTGGAGCTATTCCTACATTTAATAGTAAGAGTGGGATTTGTTTTGATTATTCATGTTTATTTATAGCTATGTGTAGAGCAAATGACATAAAGGTAAGGTTAGTTACAGGTGAAGGATTTAATGGAGTAAGTTGGGTAAGTCATGCATGGAATCAAGTATATATACCGGAAGAAGGAAGATGGATTAATGTAGATGCAACTTTTTATAAAGGGGGCAACTATTTTGATACCAAAAGATTTGATATAGATCATAGAAAATCTCAAATTGCAGGGGAATGGTAAAAATGCTAGTAACTTTTATATAAACTATAAAAGTTACTAGCATTTTATATAGGTTAGTATTTATTTTTATATCATAGTTAAAAATCATTAAACTAATTAATTTTATATTCACATTTAAGGGGGATTTATATTATTTTAAATTTTTAACTATAATATTTATAGCTTTTTCACAATCTTCATCTTTATGATTTAGAGCCCAAGCGGTATTGAAGTAAACTAAAGCTTTCTTATTATTTTTTAACATAGCATAGCAATAACCTAAATTAAAAAAATATTTACTATCTTTTTTTAATATTAGAGCTCTTTTTAATAAAGGAATGGCTTTTTCATATTGTTTTAATTTTATAAAGCAAACAGAAGCGTTGTATAAAGATGAAGCTTCATTTTCTTTGATTTCTGCCGCTTTTTTATATAGATTTATGGCTTTTTCATAATCTTTAGTATTATAATAACTGTTAGCTTTATTAAAGTAACTCATATGTATCCTCTCCTTGTGTTTACTAAGATGCGCTTGAAGCTTAGTTGTATTATTATAATATCCATTTATGTTATTTTTATGCAAAGATAAATAAATCTATTCAGAAAAAATTTCTAAATAGACTTATTAAAATAAAAAATTATTTTTAATGCTTAATTTTTAAAGATATTCTTTTTTCTAAAAACTCTACTACTGCATACATTAAGTAAGCTAAAATAGCCAATATTATTATGCTAAACATTACTATATCCAATTGAGAAATTTGCCCACCATAAATAATTAAGAATCCTAAACCTTCTTTTGCTACTAAAAATTCTCCCATTATAACTCCTACCCAGGATAAACCCACATTAATTTTTAAGGTAGATATTAAAGTTGGGATTGTAGCAGGGATTATTAAATGAATTAATATTTGCCATTTAGTGGCGCCAAAGGTTTTCATTAATCTTATTTTATCATTATCAACTTCTTTAAATCCATTTAATACAGAAATTATAGTTACAACAATGGAAATTAAGAGAGCTATCATTATTATAGCATTGGTACCATTGCCAACCCAAAAAATTATAATAGGAGCTAGTGCTACTTTAGGTAATGCATTTAATACTACAATATAAGGATCTAAAACTTTACAAGCAAAATCTGACAACCAAAGGAGTATAGCTATAAAAGTTCCTAGTAAGGTACCATAAATAAACCCTAAAATAGTTTCGTAACAGGTTATCCATATATGATTAAACAATGTACCTTCACTATAGATTTTTACTAAACTTTTCCACATTCTAGATGGAGTGCTAGTTAAAAAAGGATCTATCCAACCTAAGTTTCCGGCTACTTCCCATAGTACAAAAATAGCTATTAATATTATAAGTCTTGTTATTATTATCTTAGTTTTTCTATTTCTTACTTTTTTAATATATAGTTCCTGTTCCCTTTTTTCATCTATCATATGTCATTCAGCTCCTTCCATATATCGTTAAAATAAACTCTAAATTCTGGAGCTTCTCTACATTTTAAAGGGGAATTACATTTTGTTGAAAGTTTAATAGCTACATATTTTTTTATTTTTGCAGGTCTTTTAGATAATACAAGTATTCTATCTGACATAGCTACAGCTTCAGATATATCATGGGTTACCATTATAGCTGTTTTACCCTCTTTTTTTATTATATTGTATATTTCATCGCTAATATTTAATCTGGTCTGATAGTCTAAAGCTGAAAAGGGCTCATCTAAAAGAAGAACTTCAGGATTAAGAGCTAAAGTTCTAATTAAAGCAACTTTTTGTCTCATGCCGCCAGATAATTCATCTGGATGATGATTTTTGAAATCCAGTAAACCATAATCTTTTAAAAGTTTTTCTATAGTTTCTTTTCTTTCACTATTTAATTTATGTTGTATTTTTAACCCAAGGGTTATGTTATCTAAGACTGTTAACCAATTAAATAAGTGATCTTTTTGGAACATATAACCTATTTTAGGAGAAATAGATTTTTGTTTTTCGCCATCTATATATATGTCACCACTAGATTGGGGAATTAATCCAGCTATTATATTTAGAAGAGTTGATTTCCCACAACCAGAAGGACCAACTATACTAACAAATTCACCCTCTTCAATGGAGAAAGATATATCTTTTAATGCAGGGGTGCTTCCTTTTAAAGAGTGATAGTTCATAAAAATATTTTCAACTATTACTTTATCCATGTTATCATCTCCTAATTGTTAGAAAATAAGCTTTATCTTGATTTATTATATGAGTAAGTTGTAATAAATGTTATTAATAATTAGGATTAAGCATAAACTCTTAATAGTCAGCATTTAAAAGAAAAAATAATGTTAGATGAAGTGATTTTCAATAATTGGGAAAAGGTATATTCTATCACATAATGTTTAGTTGAATAATAATTATTAAAAGTATATAATATGCATAGTTAATATGAATTTAGTAATATGTTTTTTATTAAGTCAAAATATGCATAAATTTATTTCGTTTTTCGTTGTTTTAATATTTAATGTAAAAAGGTGATTATATATGAAAGAGATATTAAAAATGGGCTTAGATGTAGGCTCAACTACTGTAAAGATAGTTATATTAGATAAGTATTACAACATATTATACAGTGTTTATGAAAGACACTTTTCTGATATAAAAAACACAATAGGTAAGTTAATAAAAGATACTTTTAATAAATTTAAGGATCATAATGTAAGTATTATGGTTACGGGTTCTGGTGGCCTCTCTGTATCAAAATGGTTTGATATACCTTTTATACAGGAAGTAGTAGCTTGTACAAATACTATTAAAAAATTTGCTGCAAATACTGATGTAGCTATAGAGCTAGGGGGAGAAGATGCTAAAATTACCTTCTTTGATGATGGAATAGATCAAAGAATGAATGGAACTTGTGCTGGAGGTACTGGTGCCTTTATAGATCAAATGGCATCTCTTCTACAAACAGATGCAAAGGGATTAAATGAGCTTGCAAAAAATTATAAAGTTATACATCCTATAGCAGCAAGATGTGGGGTTTTTGCTAAAACAGATGTACAACCATTGATTAATGAAGGAGCTACAAGGGAAGATATAGCTGCTTCTATTTTTCAAGCTGTAGTTAATCAAACCATAGGAGGGCTTGCCTGCGGGAAAACTATAAAAGGTAATGTAGCTTTCTTAGGTGGACCTCTTTATTTTTTATCTGAACTTAGAAAAAGATTTATAGAAACGTTAAAATTAACTGAGGAGCAGGTTGTTTTTCCTGAAAATTCTCAGTTGTTTGTGGCTATGGGAGCTGCATTAACTGTGAAAGATAGCAAAATAGTTACATTAAAATATTTGTTAGATAAATTAGAGGAATTAGAGAACATTAAGTTGGAATCTGTAGCAACATTAAGACCATTATTTGCTAATGAACAGGAATATATTGAATTTAAAAATAGACATGAAAAACATAAAGCAGTAGAAAAAAGTTTAGAGAATTTTAAAGGAAATTGTTATTTAGGAATAGATGCTGGATCTACTACTACTAAGGTTACCCTTATAGATGAGAATGGACAATTATTATTTTCAAATTATGGAAGTAATGAAGGTAACCCTTTAAAATCTGTAATAAATATACTTAAAGATTTATATTCAAAGTTACCTAAAGAAGCTCAGATTTTAAATTCTGTAGTTACAGGATATGGAGAAAAATTAATAAAAGCTGCATTAGATATAGATATTGGAGAAGTTGAAACAATATCGCATTATAAAGCAGCAGAATTTTTTAGTCCAGGAGTAGACTTTATTTTAGATATTGGTGGACAAGATATGAAATGCTTAATTATAAAAGACGGTGTTATAGAAAGTATTATGCTTAATGAGGCTTGTTCATCAGGGTGCGGATCTTTTATAGAAACCTTTGCACATTCTCTAAAAATGAGTGTACAAGATTTCTCTAAAGAAGCATTAACCTCTAAAAATCCAGTAGATTTAGGATCTAGATGTACTGTTTTTATGAATTCTAAAGTTAAACAAGCTCAAAAGGAAGGAGCTACTATAGGAGATATATCTGCAGGTCTTTCCTATTCAGTAATAAAGAATGCTCTTTTAAAAGTAATAAAAATAAGAGATCCTAAGGAAATGGGAAAGAAAATAATAGTTCAGGGTGGAACTTTTTATAATGAAGCAGTGTTAAGAGCTTTTGAACTTATATCACAAAGAGAAGCGATAAGACCTGATATAGCAGGACTTATGGGGGCTTTTGGAGCTGCACTTATAGCTAAAGAAAGATATGAGGAAGGCTATAAAACTACCTTGGCTACAATGGAGCAGTTAGAAAAATTTTCTGTAGAAACAGAAATGAAAAGATGTGGGAAATGTCAAAATAATTGCCTTTTGACTATTAATAAATTTTATGATGACACACAATTTGTATCTGGTAATAGATGTGAAAGAGGAGAAGGAAAAGAAAAAATAGAAAATAAAATTCCAGATCTATATGAATATAAATATAAAAGAATATTTAATTATATGCCACTAAAGAAAGAAGAAGCCGAAAGAGGAACAGTAGGTATACCACGAGTTCTAAATATGTATGAAAATTATCCGTTTTGGTTTACATTCTTTACAAAGTTAGGTTTTAGAGTGGAAATATCTCCACGTTCTACTAAAAAAATATATGATTTAGGAATAGATACCATTCCCTCAGAATCAGCTTGTTACCCAGCTAAAATAGTTCATGGACATATTAGAAGCCTTGTAGATAGGGGTATAAATTTCATATTTTATCCAGCTATAGCCTTTGAGCAAAAAGAAGAAAAAGAGGCTAATAATCACTATAATTGTCCTATGGTAATTTCTTATTCAGAGGTTATAAAAAATAATATGGATATAATTAGAGATAAAAGTATAAAATATATGAATCCATTCCTATCTTTAGATAATAAAAAGAAGTTAGCTAAAAGACTTTATGAAGAATTTAAAGATATCTTTAATATAAGTCTTTATGATATAAAAAGAGCAGTAGAGGCTGCTTATGAGGAAGACCAAAGGGTGAAGCTAGATATAAGGAAAAAAGGAGAAGAAGTTATAGACTACTTAAAAAGAACGGGTAAAAAGGGGATAGTATTGTCTGGTAGACCTTATCATATAGATCCAGAAATAAATCATGGTATAACTAATATAATTACATCTTTAGATATGGCAGTTTTAACAGAGGATTCTATAGCTCATTTGGGAATGGTTGAAAGACCTTTAAGAGTAGTAGACCAATGGGTTTATCATTCAAGGCTATATGCAGCAGCTAGTTTTGTAGCCAAAGAAAATAATTTAGAACTAGTTCAACTTAATTCCTTTGGTTGTGGATTGGATGCGGTAACTACAGATCAAGTTCAAGAAATTTTAAAAAGAACTGGTAAAATATATACTCTTATAAAAATAGATGAAGGAAGTAATTTAGGTGCCGTAAGAATTAGACTACGTTCTTTAAAAGCAGCTATATATGAAAGAAAGAAAAAGGACTTTAAACCTGTTAAACATTATGATATATCTGAAAGACCAGTTTTTACTAAAAAAATGAGAAAAAATCATACAATATTATGCCCACAAATGGCACCAATACATTTTCAATTTATAGAAACAGCCTTTAAGGCCTCTGGATATAATTTAGAAGTTCTTCCATCTGTGGATAAGAAGGCTATAGATGAGGGGTTAAAATATGTAAATAATGATGCGTGCTATCCTAGTATAATTGTAGTTGGACAAATGATTGAGGCGTTGAAATCAGGTAAATATGATGTGAATAATACTTCTGTTATAATAACTCAAACTGGTGGAGGCTGTAGAGCTACCAATTATATTGGATTTTTAAGAAAGGCATTAAAAGAAGCTGGATACTCTAATGTACCTGTTATATCCTTAAATGTAGTAGGGTTAGAAAAGAATCCAGGATTTAAAATAACCCCTTCTTTAGGAAATAAGTCTATGATGGCTTTAGTCTATGGTGATTTGTTCATGAAAGTTTTGTATAAAGTAAGACCTTACGAAAAAATACCAGGTTCAGCAAACTTACTTTATAAAAAATGGATAGAAAAGTGTAAGAAAAGTATTTACAATGGTGATTTAAAAGAATTTAAACAAAACATAAATGATATTGTGAGGGATTTTGACACTTTAGAAATTAAAAAAATAATTAAACCTAAGGTTGGAGTAGTTGGAGAAATTTTAGTTAAATTTCATCCTACAGCTAATAATGATGTAGTAAATATTATAGAAAAAGAAGGTGGAGAAGCTGTAGTTCCAGATTTAATAGATTTCTTTTTATACTGTGCTTATAGCGAAAACTTTGTATATAGATATTTATCAGGTAAAAAAAGAAAAGCAGTATTAAATAATATTGGAATAAAAGCTATAGAATTTTATAGAAAAGAAATGAAAGAGGTTTTAAGAAACAGTAAAAGATTTTCACCACCAAAAGAAATAGAAGAACTAGCAAAATTAGCGGAGCCGATAGTTTCTATAGGAAATCAAACAGGAGAAGGTTGGTTTTTAACAGCAGAAATGATTGAATTAATAGAAAGTGGAACTAAAAATATTATTTGTATGCAACCATTTGCTTGCCTACCTAATCATGTTACAGGAAAAGGTATGATAAAAGAATTAAAAAGAAATTTTAAAGGAACTAATATAGCAGCTATAGATTATGATCCTGGAGCAAGTGAGGTTAATCAATTAAATAGGATTAAGCTTATGATGTCTGTAGCCTTTGAAAATTTAGAATTAGAAGAAGTAAAAAAGGCAAAAGAGGAAATAGCTGTATCTAAAAAGGATGATATAATAGGAGATTAAAAATTTATAGGATATAAAAAAGGATGTCTAAAAATAGCCTTAATTTTAAAACCGTAAATATAAATAATACATTCATAAATCAATTCATTTTGCTAAGTAGCTCTAAATTTGACTTTATTAAAAATTTTTTACCCAGTAGAGGCGCCTTCCTTGGCTTCACTACTGGCTCCTCACCTCCTGTGAGGAATTACAAAAATTTTCAATTCCGTCAAATTAAGAACTACTAGAGCTCATTTATATGTTTATTACATGTATTATTTATATTTACTATATTAAAATTAAGGCTATTTTTATTTTGAGACACCCTCTTTTAAATATAAATTTATTATTTTAATATATCATAGGAAAATATTTATTAGATACTCTTTATATTATTATTTAATGTTTTTTTCAGCGTCTTTACTAAATTTAGTATTTACTATTTTATTAAATTCAGGTCTTTCAGGAATCAGCTCTTTGTCATAACTTTGAATTATGTCCATTAATTTATTTAAATTCTCTTCTTTTAAAGTAGGAGTGTTCGCAAAGGAATTTATTTTTTTATAGTTTTTTATAACATTTACAAGTATGTCTTCTTTGGCCCCAGGGAAGAAAGAAATTATAGATTTTGCTATTTCTTCTTCAGTATGTTTATTTATCCACTTTTGTGCTTTGTATATAGCATTTGTGAACTTTTGAATTGTCTCTGGATTTTTTTCCATATAAGATTTAGTACTGAAATAACAAGTATAAGGTATATTTCCAGCAGATTCACCTATAGATGCCACTATATGCCCAGCATTTTCTTTTTCAAGCATACTAGCAGTAGGTTCAAATAAAGCTACATAATCGGAAGTACCTGATTTAAAAGCACCAGCAGTGGCTGTAAAAGCTATATTTGTAATAAGTTCTACATCTGATTTAGGATTTATACCGTGATTTTTTAATACATATTCTAAAGACATTTCAGGCATACCACCAGGTCTTCCACCTATTATTTTTTTACCCTTTAAAGATTCCCACTTAAAGTTATCTTCTTTATTTTTTCCTACTAAAAAAGAACCATCAGATTGAGTTAATTGAGCAAATAATACAGGGTAATCTTCTCTTTTTTGATTATAAATATAAATTATCTGTTCTGGACCACAAAGTCCTATATCTGCACTTTTACTTAAAACTTGTTGCATGGTTTTATCAGCACCTTGTCCAGTGGAAAGATCTATTTCTATATCTTCTTCTTTAAACATACCTTCATTTATGGCTACATACATAGGAGCATAGAAAACAGAACGAACTACTTCATTTAGTCTTACTTTTGTTAATTTTTTGTTCTCTTCCTCTTTGTTATTACAACCAGCGAATAGAGTTAGTGAGAATACTAAAAGTGTAAGTAAAGAGATTATAGTAATTTTTTTATTTTTCATAATATCCTCCAAGATAAATTTTATATCAGTTTATAATATGAGATTATTATTAATTATGTTAAATGCTTTTATCTGATTTCAATTTTCAAGAGTTTTTTATTATTAAAAATTAGTAATTATAAGTTCATATAAAAATTAATAAATATAATAAATTTAATTTGAAAAATATGTAAAACATATTAGCGTTGAGATTTAGAGATGAAGGAGAATACTTTTATAGGACTTTATGAATATTTTTATGGAATTACTTGATAAGATATAGAAATAGTAGTATGTTGAAAATAATGTACAATGTGTAATATTTGATTATTAAAGGATAAATATGTATATTGCAAAAGAGTGCCTAGAAAAGTTTTATAGATAAAAAATAATAGAGAATAGAATTTTATAATGTTTTGGGGGATGAATATTATGAAAAAGCCAAAGATGCAAATATTATTTGCCATTTCTATTATACTAATTTCTTGCTTACCTGTTATCACAAATGAGGGACAAAGTTATACTATATTCCAATTATTGGTTGGAAATGTTAAAATGATGAATCCTGTGATACCAGCTCAAGTTCCAGCAGTTTTATTGCTTGTTACACCAATACAGTATTTAATACATATGATTTTGCTTATAAGAAATAACACTGATAGGTATGAGGTGGCTATTCTATACTTAAGTTTAATAACTACAGTAATAGGGGTGGCTTGTATTATATTGTGTAAGGTGGAAAAAAATGGTGAATCTACTATATGGGTATGGCTTCGAATGCTTCTTATTATAATTGCATATGTGTCACCTAGAGTGTATGAATCATTTCAGGATTTTAAGCAAAGCGAGAAATTGCAAAAGTTAGAAGAGCAAAATGAAAAGGTAGCAGAAAAGGAAAAGCAAAGAAAAAATGCTAAGTATATGAAACGTGTTAAAAAGAATCCATATCTTAAAAAGATTCTTTGGAAAATTTATAAAAGTAACATGAGAAATTCTATACTGCTAGTTACAGGAGCTACTATTTCCAGTGCATTTTTATTTACTACTATTGCAGTTTATGAGATGTTTTATGAGTTACAAAAAGGGAATGTTCCAGTAGTAGGAGATGAATTATCAGTCTTATTATGGGATGCAATTATTTTAATCGGCATTATATCTATTTTCTTATTAGCACTTTCTTTAAAAATATATGTAAAAAGTAGAATCGAAGATTATAATTTAATGATTATTTTAGGAATGCGAGATAGGGTCTTACGATTCTTTATTGTAACTGAGTATACAGGAAGTTTAGCAGTGGGATTATTGATTGGAATTTTTATGGGTAGTCTTTTGACAATTGGATTCCAGAGCATTATACATTCTATATATCCAACGTTTATTTCAATAGGACTTCCTAGTATTAAAACTTATTTCATAGCCTGTTTTTATATTATTTTATTATTTTTAGTTTCAACTATTATAAATCACGAAATTTATGTTGAAATGGAATTGGGATCTTCACGGCAGATATCTGTATCAAAAGAGAAGATGCCAAATAGATGGTTAGGAATTAAATGTGTTGTAGGAACAATATTGATGTTGGTTTCCAGCTATGAATTTTCTAAGCGTGTATGGACAGAGTCTATTTATCTTATTATTATGTTTTTGGTTGGATGTTATATAATCATTAGTGCAGGAGGAGCATGGATTTTAAAAAGTTATAGAAAGAAGGGAAATGTATATTATAAAAGACTTCCATTTTTACAGCAGTTTTATAGTAGATTTAAGACACATAGAAGTAATTTTTTTATGGTATACATTCTTCATTTTTTATTAATAGCATATTTTTCAGTGCGGATATCAGGAATGCTTCCTCTTGATAGAGTACAGGCATTGTTTCCTTATGATTATGTGTGTTTAGGAGAAAAAGAGGATCAAGAAACTTTTAAAGAATTCCAGAAAAAACTTTCTAAAAAGAGCCTAATACTTCCTATGGTACGAGTCACAATTGCAAGTGCAAGTGAAAAAAATAGTGGAAGTACAATGGATATAGGTTTTCAGGGGCAGAATATAGGTATTTCAGAGAGTAGTTACAATCAATTGACTGGGAGAAAATTAGGACTCCAAAATAAAGAAATTTATATTTCCTTTCAACAGGATAAATCAGAAAAGGCGCATTTGCTAGATTTCTCAGTATTAGGTGGTAGTCCGAGAATGAGATTTGGAATGCCAGAACCTTATTTTTTTGGAGAGAGAGATAAAGTTTTTGATTCAGATTATAAGGCTATAGGACAAGAACGTAGAATTATTGTTGGAAACCTAGTAGGAGGAATGCAGGAGAATATTATTGTTTTTTCTGATGAATATTTTAAATCAATATATTCTACTGGTGATGGGCCGAGTATATTGGCATTGTTTAATATAAACAAAGACAAAGAGCAAGAAGCAGCTGTGAAATTTTCGGATTACGCAAAAGATCACATACAATATAGTGAATATGATTCACTCATTCAGCCTGTATATGGGAAAAAAATTTTACAAAACGACACCTTGCTAGCTCATATGTTAAAATTGTTGGAATATCTATTCGTAATGATATTACTGTTGATCAGCATATTATATGTTTTCATTGTAAAGATGGTTTCAGAGTTGCCAGACACACGATCTAGAATGAAGCAGTTTAAATATTTAGGTATGAGGGAAAGATTAGATAGAAAAATTTTGGCATTTGAAAATAATGTTATGACAATTATGCCATTGGTATTGGCAATAGTAGCGAGCATTTCATATATTTTTATTACTTTAAAGGTTCGCTATTTCACAAAGATAGAACAACAGGAATTTTGGCAATATGAAATATGGATTATAGGAATTTATACTCTTATAAATTTAATTGTAGCATTTATAATAGGTAAAGTTATGATTTGTCTTGGAAATAGGGAGGAATGATTATGGCAGTGATAGAAACAAACAATTTGGTTCGTAATTATAAATTAAATGGAAGTAATCTGAATGAGGGAACCGAGATAAAGGTAATAAAAGGACTAGATTTGCTTGTTGAAGAAGGAGATTTTATTGCGATTATGGGGAAGTCCGGTTGTGGAAAGACAACTTTAATGAAACTACTTGGATTTATTGATAAACCTACATCTGGTGAGATTATTTTCAAAGGGAGGAGTGCAAGGCAGCTTAATAAAGATGAAGTTGCAGATATTCGAAGGAAGGAAATTGGTTTTGTGTTTCAGGATTTTTATTTGATGGATAGTCTTACTGTGAAAGAAAATATTATGCTTCCAATGATTCTGGAGGGGGAAGAGACAAACAAAATATTAAGTGCAACGGAAGGACTGGCCAAGCATTTTGAAATTAGTCATTTGTTAAATAAAAATACTTACGAATTATCTGGAGGAGAAAAACAGCGAGTAGCCATATGTAGAGCGTTGATTAATGAACCAGATCTAATATTGGCAGATGAGCCAACGGGTAATTTAGATTCTAAATCTGCACAGATTGTAATAGATAGTCTGATGAATATTAATAAAGATATGAAAAAGACAATAATACTTGTAACCCATGATGCTGAGATTGCTAGTTATTGTAAAAAAGTAATATTCTTAAAGGATGGAAATATTATAGGCGATATTAATAAAGAACATAAAAAGGAAGAGTTTTATAACGATATTATTAGAATGACAAAAAAATTATAAAATTTTAGTTTTGAATATTTACCGTATATTAAATGTTTTATCTATTTATAATATGTAATATAATTAATTTATGTTAAATATAAATTAGGTTATTGACATTATATTGGTAACAGTTATATAATGAATAAAATGATTAATAATAAAATTAAATTATAAAATAAAGCTTTGAAAAAGAGGAGTAGGGATAAAAAAGTATAAAGAGAGGGAAACTCAAAGGCTGAGAGGTTTTCTATATATAATTTATCTTGAAGGTAGCTTTGGAGCTTCTTTACTGAGTTTAGTAAGTAAAGACGGATTTCTTATTCGTTAAATATACAAGAGCCTGTAATTTTGCAGGAAAAAAGGTGGTAACGCGAGGTTTTTCGTCCTTTTAAGGATGAAAGGCCTTTTTTTATTTTTTAGCTAATGTTGTAAAAATATAGATTAAGATAAGAATATAAAAATATAAAAAGGAGGTAAGTGTATGACTATGATTATTAGAGCTGTAAGTCCTGAGGATTATAAAGAGATAAATGAAATAAGATGCATGGTTGGAGTACGAGAAAATATTTTAGGCAGAATTAGTGAAAGATTTGAACAATTTAAAGACTTTATACAAAGTTTAGGAAGTAATGACCATCTACTTGTTGCAGAAATAAAAGAAGAGGATAAAAATAAGGTTGTTGGAGTCATAGGTTTAAATATAAATAGTAATCCTAGAACAAAACATGCAGCAACACTAGGAATGATGGTTCATAAAGCTTACCAAGGAACTGGTATAGGAAAAAAGCTTATGAGTGAAATTCTTGATTTAGCAGATAACTGGCTTATGTTAGCTAGAATAGAATTAGGAGTGTTTACTAATAATGAAAAAGCTATAAAGTTATATGAGAAATTTGGATTTAAAATCGAAGGAACAAAAAAGTATGCTGCCATCAAAGATGGTAGATATGCTGATGAATATATAATGGCAAGGTATAAAAATATATAACTATAAGAGGAGGAATTTAAATGTCAGAAACAAGAGAAATGGCAAAAACTTATGATCCTAAAGAGTTTGAAGAAAGACTTTATAAAAATTGGGAAGAAAAATCATATTTTACACCAGAGGTAGATGAAAATAAAAAACCATATACTATAGTATTACCACCACCAAATATAACAGGAAAACTTCATTTAGGTCATGCTTTGGATGATACGCTTCAAGATATATTAATGAGAACAAAAAGAATGCAAGGCTTTAGTACTCTATGGTTACCAGGACAAGATCATGCTAGTATTGCCACAGAAGTTAAAGTTGAAAATGAATTATTAAAAGAAGGCATAGTAAAAAAAGAAATAGGAAGAGAAGCTTTCCTTGAAAAAGTATGGGAATGGACAGATGAATATAGAGGCAAAATAAGAAATCAAATTAAAAAATTAGGTTGCTCTTTAGATTTTACAAGAGAAAGATTTACTATGGATGAACAATTAGATAAAGCAGTAAAGCATTTCTTTGTAAAATTATACAATGAGGGCTTAATTTATCAGGGAAATAGAATAACAAACTGGTGTCCAAAATGTAAAACAGCTCTATCAGATGCAGAAATAGAATATAGTGAACATGAAGGACATTTTTGGCACGTAAAATATCCAGTAGTAGGTAGTGATGAATATTTAGAGATAGCTACTACAAGACCAGAAACAATGCTTGGAGATACAGCAGTAGCTGTTAATCCGAAGGATGAAAGATATGCTCATTTAGTAGGAAAAACTCTTATGCTACCATTAGTTAATAGAGAAATTCCTATAGTTGCTGATGATTATGTAGATATGGAATTTGGTACAGGAGCAGTTAAAATAACTCCAGCTCATGATCCTAATGACTATCAAGTAGGTAAAAGACATAACTTACCACAAATCAATGTGATGTTTGATGATGGAAGAATTAATTATGAAGAAACTAGATATCATGAAATGGATAGATATGAAGCTAGAAAAGCTATAGTAGAAGACTTAAAAAATGAAGGTTTCTTAGTAAAAATAAAAGAGCATAATCATAATGTAAGCTGTCATGATAGATGTAATACAGTAATAGAACCTATAATTTCAAAACAATGGTTTGTAAAAATGGAGGAACTTGCAAAACCATCTATAGAAGTAGTAAAAAACAAAAAGGTTAAGTTTGTACCAGAAAGATTTGATAAAACTTATTTCAACTGGATGGAGAATATTCAGGATTGGTGCATATCAAGACAATTATGGTGGGGACATAGAATTCCTGTTTGGTATTGTAAGGATTGTGGTGAAGTTATAGTAGTTACTGAAGAACCAACAAAATGTCCAAAATGTAATAGTGAAAAATTAGAACAAGATAATGATGTTTTAGATACTTGGTTTAGTTCAGCTCTATGGCCTTTCTCAACTTTAGGTTGGCCAGATAAAACACCAGATTTAAAATATTTTTATCCAAACAATACATTAGTAACAGGATATGATATTATATTCTTCTGGGTAGCTAGAATGGTATTCTCAGGACTTTATTGTATGGATGATATTCCATTTGATACAGTATTAATCCATGGTATAGTTAGAGATTCAGAAGGAAAGAAGATGTCTAAGTCCTTAGGAAATGGTGTAGACCCAATAGAAGTAATAGATGAATATGGTGCAGATGCATTAAGATTTACATTAGTAACAGGAAATGCACCAGGAAATGATATAAGATATTATCCTGAAAGAGTAGAAGCGGCTAGAAATTTTGCAAACAAGATATGGAATGCATCCAGATTTGTTCTTATGAACTTAGATAAGGATTTAATGAATAAATATAAAGATAATAAAAACCATACTATAGCTGATAAATGGATATTATCAAGATTAAATACAGTAGTTAAAGAGGTTACAGAAAATATAGAAAAATTTGAACTTGGAATAGCTTCTCAAAAGATTTATGACTTTATATGGGGGGAATTCTGTGATTGGTATATAGAACTTGTAAAACCAGTATTATATGGAGAAAATGAAGAAGCAAAGGGAATAGCTTTCAATGTACTTCATAAAGTATTAGAAACTTCACTACAATTATTGCATCCTATAATGCCATTTATAACAGAAGAAATATACACTCATTTATATACAGAATATGAATCAATAGTTATATCAAAATGGCCAGAATATAAGGAAAACCTAAAGGATGAGAAATCAGAAAAGGATATGGAATATATTATAGAAGCTATAAAATCTATAAGAAATGTTAGAACAGAAATGAATGTTCCACCTTCTAGAAAAGCTAAATTAATGATTTATTTAACAGAAAATGAGGCAGAAAGATCATTTAAAGAAGGAGAAGTTTATTTCCAAAAACTAGCTTCAGCTTCAGAAGTTAGCTTCTTAGAAAATAAAGAAACATCAGATAAAAATGTATCTGTAGTTACAAGAGGAGCAGAAATATTTATACCGTTATTAGAATTAGTAGATATAGAAAAAGAATTAGAAAGACTAAATAAGGAAAAAGAAAAACTAGAAAAAGAAATAGATAGAGTAGAAAAGAAATTATCTAATGAAAAATTTGTATCTAAAGCACCAGAAGCTGTAGTTAATGAAGAAAAAGAAAAGGGTGAAAAGTATAAAGCAATGCTTAAATCCGTACTTGAAAGTTTAGAATCATTAAAATAGAATTTAATTTAAACTAATTATATTAATATTTTTATACTTTATTAATAAGTTTTGTATTAAGTTATAAATATAATATAAAATAGTAGAAATGCCATAAATACAGGGAAGATAATTTGTAGCTTTCCTGTATTTATTATATAAAAATACAAAGTATATGTTAAATTTTTTAGGGCTAAATAGAAATAATATAAAAGTAACAAAAAAGTTATGATTTGTGTAAAAGATATATGTAGGAAGTGATTATATATGGATTATAAAGAAGCTAGAGAGTATATACAATCAAAAGCTAAGTTTGGTAGTAACTTAGGATTAGAAAGAACAGAAAAGCTCTTAGAACTATTGGAAAACCCTCATAAGAGGTTAAGATGCATACATATAGCAGGTACAAATGGAAAAGGATCTACTACGGCAATGATTTCTGCAGTATTAAAAGAAGCTGGTTATAAAGTTGGAATGTACACATCCCCTTACATAGAGGAATTCGAAGAAAGAATTCAAATAAATAACTATAATATACCTAAAGATGATTTCAGCCATATTATAACTAAGGTGGCTAATGTGGTAGAAAAGGTAGAGAATATGGGATATGGAAATCCTACAGAATTTGAAATTATAACCGTTGCTATGTTTTACTATTTTTGTTTAAAAAAAGTGGATTTTGCGGTGATAGAAGTGGGGTTAGGAGGAAGACTAGATTCTACTAATGTGTTAGAACCTATCTTAAGTATTATAACCTCTATAAGTTATGATCATATGAACATTTTAGGTGAAACTTTAGAAAAAATAGCTTATGAAAAAGCAGGAATAATAAAAAAAGCTCCTGTTATAATATATCCACAAAAGAAAGAATCAGAAAAAATTATAGAAAAAGCATGTAAAGAAAAAAAATGTGAGTTTATAAAAGTAGAAGATAATTTAATAAATGTAAAGAGAGAAATTATACAAAAAAATATAGGCCAGCAAAGCTTTAAATTAAAAACTAAAGAAGATACTTATAATATATGTTTATCCTTATTAGGAGAACATCAAATAAAAAATTGTATTGTAGTTATATTAGCCATAGAAAAGTTAATAAAATTAGGGATAAAAATAGAAAAAATATATATAATATCAGCCCTCAAAAAAGTGAAATGGCCAGCTAGACTAGAAATAGTAAATAAAAATCCTCTAACAGTAATAGACGGAGCCCATAATATGGAGGGCATAGAAGGTCTAAAAAATAATGTGAGTAAATATTTTAAATATAATAAGCTTATTTTAATATTAGGCATATTAAAAGATAAACAAGTAGAAGATATGATAAAAACATTAGTACCACTAGCAGATAGAGTATTAACAGTAACTCCCCATAACGATAGAGGGGAAAGTTCAAAGGAATTAATGCACATTGCATTAAAATATAATAAAAATTGTGAATATTTAGAGGACTATAAAGAATGCTATAATAAAGGAAAATCTTATTATGAAGAGGGAGATATGATTTTAATTTGTGGGTCACTATACATGGTAGGAGATATGAGAAAATTAATAAAATAAGGAAAGTGTAATACACTTTCCTTATTTTATTTTTTTAGCTTCTTGTAGTGCTTTGGATAATTGATCTGGACAGGAAGTATTTTTAGAACCACAAGTTATACCTTGTAATCTTTTTATAGCGTCATCAACATCCATTCCCTCTATTAAACTAGATAATCCTTTAAGATTACCATCACATCCTCCAAGAAAGTTAACCTTTACAACTTTATTTTGGATTATATCAAAAGTTATTTCTCTTGAACAGACTCCAGTAGGTGAGTAAGTGTGCATATTTATAGCTCCTTTCCATTGTAATGTTAAATAATACAAATATTATTATATAATATAAAACTTTATTGCTCAACATAAAAGATTTATCACCAAATTAGTTATTTTTCACATATTATATTATAGAGCGAGGGGTGATAAAATGAGGTATGTTTATGTATGCAATACATCTACAGATTGTATTTCTAAAGTTTCTATAGATAATTTTAAAGAAGAAAACAAAATAACCCTAAATAATGAAGCATCCACTAGAATAGGGCCTCATGGTATATGTGTATATAATGATAAATTGCTAGTAGCTAATAGTTATAGTAATTCTCTTTCTGTAGTAGATGGAAAATTAGGAAGAGAAGTCGAAAATTATTTTATAGGAATGCATTGTAATGATGTGGTTGCATATGGAGATAAAGCCTATGTTATTTGTGGTGATCTAAACAATGTAACTGTATTTGATATGGTTAAAAAGAAAATTTTAAAACAAATACCTTGCGGAGATTTACCACATAGCATAGTTATTGATAAACAGAAAGAAATATTAATGATATCAAATATGGGAACAGATAGTATAACATTAATAGATTGTAAAGGAGAAAATAGAGTAAAAAATATAAGAGTTGGATCTTATCCAACAAAGGCTGTTTTCACAGTGGATGGCAAATATATATTAGTATGTGAAAGCAATTTAGGTTCTGATTATAAAGGAAGTATAAGTATAATATCTAGAAAAAATTATAAACTTTTATATAGAATTCCTGTAGGAAATTCACCAGTTGATATGTGCGTTGATGAGAAGTTATGTATAGTTTCTAATTTTGGTGATGGTACTATTAGTTTGATTGATATAAATTACTATGAAAAAGTAAAAGATATAATTGTTGGTGGTATGCCTCGAGGAGTGTGTAAAATAAAAGATAATATTTATGTGGGAGATAATTATAAAAATTTATTTTTAAAGATAAATTTTAGAACTAACAATAAAAAATCTATACCTATAGGTGGAGAACCTACAGGTATTTTAGTATTATAATATCAATTGTCATTTGTTGATTTTAAAATGTTCAATATTTGTAAATACATTGCACTAGAATTTTCTTTCCACTTAGAACAGATTTCTTTTGCTTCTTTATTTGAATTTACAGATAACTTTATATCCATTAATAAGAAGTTATTTTCAGTGGCTTTTAACCTTACTAAGAAGGTATCTTTGTTTTCTAAGGTATAATCAGCCATGATATTAACTTCTTTTTTTATCGAATTTAATTTAGAGTCTAAATAATTATTTATAGATTCAATTTTATCTTCGCTAATTCTATCTATAAACATTGAGAGAACACGGTTACCTTTTTCTGTAATTATTATTTTATGTTGATCTGTATTCTTAATAAAGCCAGAAGATGTAAGTTCGGATAGATATTGCTGTAAAGTAAAATAATTAATTAGATTATTTTCTAATATAATTTCGGTTATTTTATTATTAGAGATAGAAAGGTCTAATCTATTAAATACATAAAGAATCAGCAATTTATTTTCAGCTAATTCTAAAGCATCATCAAACATCAAATTTCCTCCCCAAAGTTTAGTTAAAATAATTTATATATAATTATATCATAAAAATTAAGTGTAAATTACTTTAATGAATAAAAAATAATTATTTAATGCATATAAAAAAATATATTTTATATAAATAAACATGAAGAAATATTTAGTTTGGAGGAATAAAATGAAAGATAAATTTAAAAAGAGGATGGTATTTTCTTTACTACTCTTAGTTTTAGCTATAAGTATATCTTTTTTTATTAATGGAAGAGGACAAAATGTTTTATTAAATATTAGGAAAAAAATCCCAATATATAGAGTTGATACAAAAGAAAATAAAATATCTTTAACTTTTGATGTTAGTAGAGGAGACGAATATATAGAAAAAATATTAGATATTTTAGATGAAAATGATGTTAAAGCTACCTTTTTTTTAGTAGGAGATTGGATAGAGCAAAATCCGGAGAAAGTAAAGGAAATTTATGGTAAAGGGCACGAGATAGGAAATCATTCTCATAGTCATCCTAATATGAGCAGAGTATCTAAAGAAAAAATAATAAAAGACATCAATATTAATGATGCTAATATAAGAAAAATAACTGGAGAAGGTACTAAATTATTCAGATTTCCATCAGGAGATTATAATGCTGAAGCAATAGATACAGTAAATGAAATGGGATTATATTCTGTGCAATGGGATGTAGACAGTATTGATTGGAAAGAAGAAGGTGCAGATTTAGAATATGAAAGAATCATAAAAAAGACTAAGCCTGGTTCTATATTGCTTTTCCATAATACAGCTAAATACACTCCAGACAACTTACCAAGGATAATTAAGGAATTAAAAGAAAATGGATTTGAATTTGTAAAGGTAGGAGATTTAATATATAAAGAAAATTATTATATAGATTCAGCAGGAGTACAAAAAAAGAATTAAAGTTTAGATTATAAAATGAAGGAATATTTAAAAAAATATAGAAAATGTAGTATAGGTGTAATATTTTTACTAAAGAGGGTGATTAACACACAAAAGATATAATATTATGATAAATCAATAATAAAATTGCAGGGGAATAAAATATTGTGAACTGAAGAAAATAACTAAAAATAGTTATTTTCTTCAGGAGTGTGTAAAATGAAAAAAATATGTATATATTCAGAGGATGAAAATTTTGTAGGGCATATTCATAATATGATAAAAATATTAGATTTAGATTTGGATTGTTCAAGGGAAAATACTTTAGCAAATAGTGAATACATAGTAATAAATAGAGATATTAGTTTTGAATATGATGAAATAGATTGTGAATATTGTTTTATAAATATGGATTTGTTTAAAAATAAAAATGTGGATATAAAAGGTGTTGTTATAACTTATGGATTGGGAAATAAAAACACTATTACTTTATCTAGTTTGGAACAAGAAAATATAGGAATTGTTTATTGTATTCAAAGATATATAAGCATATATAATGAAAATATAATAGAACCACAAGAGATACCATTAAACATTTATTATGAAGATGAAAGTTATCTTTATGCTTATATGGTCATTATAACCATTGCTTTAATACAAGGGTTACATATTTCTAATATAAAGAGTAAAATAATTAATTCTATAAATAAATTTTAACTTTATGGCATATTTTAGATATATAAATAATAAATATATGTTGTATGAATGAATTGAAACTAAGGGAAAGAGGGGTTATGATGGACAATTTAATGTTAAACAATAAAATTTATTTAGAGGGAACGGTGGTTGAGGACTTAGAATTCAGTCACGAAATGTACGGAGAAGGATTCTATAATTTTAAAATGGAAGTTTCAAGATTAAGCGATGTATCAGATATATTAAATATAACTGTATCTGAAAGATTGTTAGCAGATATGGAACTAAAAGTAGGTATGGACATTATAGTAGAAGGCCAGCTAAGATCTTATAATAAATTTGTAGATGGCAGTAATAGACTTATATTAACTGTATTTGCTAGAAACATAGAATATTGTATTGAAAGAAGTAAGAATCCTAATGAAATATTTTTAGATGGATATATATGTAAGGAACCTGTATATAGGACAACTCCCTTCGGTAGGGAAATTGCTGATTTATTGTTAGCAGTAAATAGGCCTTATAACAAGTCAGACTATATCCCTAATATATCTTGGGGAAGAAATGCTAGATTCTGTAAAACTTTACAAGTAGGAGATAATATAAGGGTTTGGGGAAGATTACAAAGTAGATATTACCAAAAGAGAATTTCAGAGGATAAAACCATTACTAAAGTAGCTTATGAGGTTTCTATATCAAAGATGGAGAGAGTAGGAGATGAACAAGCAGATAATAATGGTTATGAAGAAAGCTATGAAGAAGATTATGAAGAAAAGAATTTTATGGATAATATAAAAGAAAAGCATGCATAAAAAATAGTATGTACAACTTTTAAAGTTGTACATACTATTTTCAAGTAAATTTAAATGAATTAATAGAAGAATGGTTTAAATATAAAAGATAGTTTTAAAAATTAGATATTATAAATCTATTTTCTTAAATCATCTAAAAGTTTAGTTTTATCTTTAGTCTTTACATCTACTTCTTTTATTATTTTAGCTGGAGCACCAGCAACTACTACATTTTCTGGTACATCAGTAGTAACTATAGAACCTGCAGCTACTACAGAACCTTTACCAATTTTTACGCCTTCTAATATAACAGCATTTGCTCCTATAAGAACATTATCTTCGATAGTGCAAGGGTCACTGCTAGGTGGTTCTAGAACACCAGCAACTACAGCACCAGCACCTAAATGTACATTTTTACCAAGCTTTCCTCTAGCACCAACTACAGCGTTCATATCTACCATAGTTCCTTCTCCGATTTCAGCACCTATATTTATAACGGCACCCATCATAATAACAGCGTTTTCGCCTATTATAACTTTATCTCTTATTATGGCACCAGGCTCTATTCTAGCATTTACTTTAAGCATATCAAGTAAAGGGATTGCAGATTTTCTTCTATCTTGTTCTATTCTACAATTTTTTATTTTATTCTTATTTTTTTCTATAAGAACTAATATTTCTTCTGATTCACCAAATAATATATATAAATCACCACTATTAAATTTTTCTATGTTTGTAAAATCACAGTTTGAAAGATCTCCTTCTATGTAGGCCTTGAGAGGAGTTGATTTTCTAGCTTCTTTTATGTATTTAGCTATTTCATATGGATCTGTTAAATTGTAACTCATTATCTTTCCTCCTTATTTTATAATAACACTATTATAATAAATATTAATGTTTAAATAAAGGGGGTATTTAATATATATGAAAATAATAGTAAAATTATAGTATAATAAGTAGAAATATTAGAAGAAAAATCATTAAGAATATATGGAATTAAATCTTGTAAATTATTATTGAGATTTAATAAAATATATTGGTTTTAAAATAGTAAAAAATATAAAAAGAGAGGAAAAGTTATGGTTTGTTTAATTTCCGTAACATGGTAATACTTTAATGGATTATATGAAAACTCAAGAAGTTATCTCTAAAAAGGTTCAAAGAATTGAGATTTCTGGAATAAGAAGATTTTTTAATAAGGTTTCAAATTATAAGGATGTTATTTCATTAACCTTAGGTCAACCAGATTTTAAAGTGCCAAGCAGAATAAAAAAGGAATTAGTAAATGCCATAGAAGAGGATAAGACTACCTATACATCTAATGCAGGATTAAGAGATTTGAGATTAGAAATAGAAAAATATCTTAAAATTATGGATATTAATTATAATGCAGAAGAAATATGTGTAACTGTAGGTGGTAGCGAGGGATTAATGTGTGTGTTTTCTACACTATTAAATGAAGGAGACAAAGTTTTAATACCGTCACCTGCATATCCAGCTTATGAGAGCTGTGTAAAACTATTAGGAGGAGAAATATTAAGCTATAAATTGAAAAATGATTTTTCTATAGATTTTTCAAATTTAGAAAATATATTACAAAAGGAAAAACCTAAAGTTATGGTGTTATCTTATCCATCTAATCCCACAGGGGCTATACTTTCTAAAGAAGATAATTATAAATTATATAAAATAATAAAAGAAAATAATATTATAGTA